>NZ_CP121166.1:3147500-4685000 GCF_035905475.1 Clostridium intestinale | reverse complement strand
TCGGTAATAACGATGGTAGTGGTATAGGAATATCAACCTATTGTCCATCACCTACGCCTTTCGGCCTCGGCTTAGGTCCCGACTAACCCTCAGCGGACGAGCCTTCCTGAGGAAACCTTAGGTTTTCGGCCTGTGAGATTCTCACTCACATCTCGCTACTAATGCCAACATTCTCACTCGTAAACAGTCCACCGCTCCTTTCGGTACGACTTCTGCCCGTTTACGACGCTCCTCTACCGCTTACATTACTGTAAGCCCGTAGCTTCGGTGGTAAGTTTGAGCCCCGAACATCTTCGGCGCAGGATCTCTCGACTAGTGAGCTATTACGCACTCTTTTAATGAGTGGCTGCTTCTAAGCCAACATCCTAGTTGTCTTCGAAATCCCACATCCTTTTCCACTTAACTTACACTTTGGGACCTTAGCTGACGATCTGGGCTGTTTCCCTTTTGACTACGGATCTTATCATTCGCAGTCTGACTGCCGAACTAATAGTATATGGCATTCGGAGTTTGATAAGGTTCGGTAAGCGATATGCCCCCTAGCCCATTCAGTGCTCTACCTCCATTACTCATATTCGACGCTAGCCCTAAAGCTATTTCGAGGAGAACCAGCTATCTCCGAGTTCGATTGGAATTTCTCCGCTATCCACAGCTCATCCCATGGTTTTTCAACACCAACGTGGTTCGGTCCTCCACGAGATTTTACTCTCGCTTCAACCTGGCCATGGATAGGTCACCCGGTTTCGGGTCCACGACATGCAACTTTGTGCCCTATTAAGACTCGGTTTCCCTTCGGCTCCGTACCTTAAGTACTTAACCTCGCTACATATCGTGACTCGTTGGCTCGTTCTACAAAAAGCACGTCATCACACATATAAAGTGCTATGACCGGTTGTGGGCATACGGTTTCAGGTTCTATTTCACTCCCCTCCCGGGGTTCTTTTCACCTTTCCCTCACGGTACTTCTTCACTATCGGTCATCGGGTAGTATTTAGCCTTGGGAGGTGGTCCTCCCTGCTTCCCACAAGGTTTCACGTGTCTCGTGGTACTCTGGATCAGAACTTACTATTTCGCGTTTTCATCTACAGGACTATTACCTTATGCGGTGGAACTTTCCAGTTCTCTTCGATTAACGTAATTTAGCTTTTATGTTCTGTCCGCAACCCCAGAAATAAATTTCTGGTTTGGGCTCTTTCCCTTTCGCTCGCCGCTACTTAGGAAATCGATTTTTCTTTCTCTTCCTTCAGGTACTTAGATGTTTCAGTTCCCTGAGTTTACCCTCCATAAGCTATGTATTCACTTATGGATACATGGGGTTTCCCATGTGAGTTTCCTCATTCGGACATCTCTGGATCACAGGCTATTTGCGCCTACCCAGAGCTTTTCGCAGCTTATCGCGTCCTTCTTCGGCTCCCGATGCCAAGGCATTCACCATACGCCCTTTATATCTTGACCTTAAAATAAAATCGTGATGAACTTCACATTACTTTGTCGCCGTCGTCACTGCGGTGCTCATTTGCTAAGCAAACTCTGCTCCTCGTTTCTAGGCTTCGCGTACTGTTCGTTCCTAACGATTTTCTTATCAATATACAGATTTGATTCTGAAACTATTGATAAATAATTTTCTCAGTTTAAGCTACTTAAGATAATAATTAATTATCCAACTGTAACTTTTAACTGAATAAATCGTCATTCCATAAAGAATATTGATCATTTTTGCCAACTGGCTTTAAATATATTACTTTACTTACTTACTCTAAAGAGTAAGTTCGAATTTCTAAATCAAAGATTTAGATTCTCACTTATGTGCAATTTTCAAAGAACTTATCGCCTCTATCTTGGCGACAAATAGTATTATATAAATATACTTACTAATTGTCAATATCCTTTTTAAATTTTTTAGAGATTTTTTTGTATATTTTCTTCAAAAGCTATCTATTAACTTTTTTTGTATATTTTCTCTTAATTTTTGCTTCTAGTATTCTACTTTAAAAGTTTATACTTTTGGTATCTGCTATTAGGTCTATTGGGTAATGTATAAGTTATAATATTAACTTTTAATAATCTATTAATTGCTCTTTTTAAATTACCATTTATAATTCCATATCCTAATGCTTCAATTATTTCCTTCTTAGACATCTCCTTCTCATCTAATAATTCAAGTATTCTCTTTTCAGTATCATTTTTATAGAGCTCTTTAAATCTATCTTGGGCCTCATCTTGCACCCTGTCTTGGGCCCTCCCCTCCAAGAAACAAGAATTTATAGGTAATCTAACTAAAAAGTAAGTTCTCTCTTCATCAGTTTCAAATATAGGTTTAGGTGAATTGTTCTTTTCCATACACTCAATGATCTTAGATAAACCCGTTGCTCTTCCATCTGCAAACTTCATAGCTTTAAGGAATTCTCCTAACCTCCTATTTCTATATCTTCTAGCTATAACTTTTCCTTTATTAATATCCTGAATCTTTATTGATTTATCTGCTCCTGGATAACTTATTATAGCTATCTCTTCTTTCTCTATTCTAACTTCTATAGGATTATTATCCAAGTAATCTCTATGGTACACAGCATTAACTAAAGCTTCTTTAATAGCTTCATCTGGATAATTAAACATCTTTAGTTCATTGCCTTCCTCATTTAATTTAATAACCTTTTCCTTTATAACTGAATTTCTAATATAAATTAGCACTCCCAACAACTGAGTATATATTGATCCCGTAAAGATTTGCTCTGAGAAATTTGTTCCTTCAGAAACATCATTAAAATTTACAACCTCAATTTGACAACTTGGAAAAAATCTTTCAGGAGTATCACTAAACATTAATAAACCTATATTTTTGACCTTCACTTCCTCATTAAAGGTTTCTAGTACATTCATCTCACCTAACAAATTTTCTATAGGCTGTTTTCCAACCTGCCAATATAGCTCATTTTCTGAAGATCTAAAATACTCTTTTATTAAATCTAACTTTAAATCTCCAATACCAGCATAGTTATTCACTCTATCATCAAAGGGAAAATTTTCTCTTTCTTCGTAAAAATTATTTGATATCTTTGCTTCTGCTTTAAAATCTCTAGCTAAACTTACTAAGTTGTCTTTTTCTTCTATAGTAAACCCACCCTGCTCCTTTATAATTCCATAATAACATCTTATAGAATCATCTATAATTCTGCTAATTCTGATATTCACATTTGGATGCATCATTCTCATCTCAGTAACCATATTAACCGTTGATTTTCTAAGTCTAACATTTTTAGTAACATCATATGCTTCATTTTCTGTAGATATATTTAGACTGTTAATAATAACTTTCTTCTTTACTTCTTCTTTAGAAACCTTGGAATTACTATTAACTTTTTCTTCTACAGGTTGAGGAACCTTCTTCTCAAACTCTTTTAACTCCTTTTCACTATTATCAAAAAAGAATTCCTCTATAACCACACCTTCAACTTCATCAGTATCATACCAATGTGATTCACTTAAAATATCATCATCATCATTCCCAATCACTTCTTTAATAGCTTTCTTCTTACCCATAACCATCCTCCCACATCTTCTTCTCTATATACTATGGCTCCAAATCTAAAAGAGTTTCTATATTTCTGATTTTCTGATGTTCTGCACTTCTGATTTTCTGATCTTCTGATGTTCTGCACTTCTGCACTGTAGAGACTTCTCCTCAAGTCTCATCAAATTCCTTTTAACTTCTGCACTGTAGGAGCTTCTCCTCAAGCTCCATCAAATTCCTTTTAACTTCTACACTGTAGAAAGCATTTCTCAGCCTTTATTAAATTCCTTTCACCAACTAATTAGACTTCTATTAAAAAATACGACAAAAAAGGTTACTAGATAAATCTAGTAACCTTTAACATTATCTCAAAATTAAACAGAGGAAAACGTAAATCTTTGTCAATTATATTGACTGAATTTTATACTTAAATTCTACTAAGTTGTAGTTTTAAGTAATTTCTCCATAGAAAGGAGGTGATCCAGCCGCAGGTTCTCCTACGGCTACCTTGTTACGACTTCACCCCAATCGCTGACCCTACCTTCGGCCGCGCCCTCCTAAAAGGTTAGGCTACGGACTTCGGGTATTGCCAACTCTCATGGTGTGACGGGCGGTGTGTACAAGGCCCGGGAACGTATTCACCGCGACATTCTGATTCGCGATTACTAGCAACTCCAGCTTCATGCAGGCGAGTTTCAGCCTGCAATCCGAACTGAGACGAGTTTTATAAGTTTTGCTCCACCTCGCGGCTTTGCGTCTCTTTGTACTCGCCATTGTAGCACGTGTGTAGCCCTAGACATAAGGGGCATGATGATTTGACGTCATCCCCACCTTCCTCCGCGTTAACCACGGCAGTCTTGCTAGAGTGCTCAACTAAATGGTAGCAACTAACAATAAGGGTTGCGCTCGTTGCGGGACTTAACCCAACATCTCACGACACGAGCTGACGACAACCATGCACCACCTGTCTTCCTGTCCTCCCCGAAGGGAGAACTTCCTCGATTAAGAGTAATTCAGGAGATGTCAAGTCTAGGTAAGGTTCTTCGCGTTGCTTCGAATTAAACCACATGCTCCGCTGCTTGTGCGGGCCCCCGTCAATTCCTTTGAGTTTTAATCTTGCGACCGTACTCCCCAGGCGGGGTACTTATTGTGTTAACGGCGGCACAGGGGGAGTCGATACCCCCTACACCTAGTACCCATCGTTTACGGCGTGGACTACCAGGGTATCTAATCCTGTTTGCTCCCCACGCTTTCGAGCCTCAGCGTCAGTTATTGTCCAGAAAGTCGCCTTCGCCACTGGTGTTCTTCCTAATCTCTACGCATTTCACCGCTACACTAGGAATTCCACTTTCCTCTCCAACACTCTAGACACCCAGTTTGGAATGCAGCACCCAAGTTAAGCCCAGGTATTTCACATCCCACTTAAGTATCCGCCTACGCTCCCTTTACGCCCAGTAAATCCGGACAACGCTTGCCACCTACGTATTACCGCGGCTGCTGGCACGTAGTTAGCCGTGGCTTCCTCCTCAGGTACCGTCATTATCGTCCCTGAAGACAGAGCTTTACAACCCGAAGGCCTTCATCACTCACGCGGCGTTGCTGCATCAGGGTTTCCCCCATTGTGCAATATTCCCCACTGCTGCCTCCCGTAGGAGTCTGGGCCGTGTCTCAGTCCCAATGTGGCCGATCACCCTCTCAGGTCGGCTACGCATCGTCGCCTTGGTGAGCCGTTACCTCACCAACTAGCTAATGCGCCGCGGGCCCATCTGATAGCGGATTACTCCTTTGGTCATTTGAAGATGCCTTCATTTGACTTTATGCGGTATTAATCTCCCTTTCGGGAGGCTATCCCCCTCTATCAGGCAGGTTGCCCACGTGTTACTCACCCGTCCGCCGCTAGGAAATTACCGAAGCAATTTCCTCGCTCGACTTGCATGTGTTAAGCACGCCGCCAGCGTTCGTCCTGAGCCAGGATCAAACTCTCAATTTAAGTGACGCTTAAATAATTAAGTGCACAAATTTTAGTTTAATCTTACTCTAAGAATTACGTTGACTTTAAGTAGTTGCTTCAAGTTTTACACTTGTTACAATTACTTACTCACAACTTTCGTTGTGTAAGTTTTATTCAAAACTTCTTAAGTTTCCTCTGTTTAATTTTCAAATAACATCGTCACCACTTGGCGACTTATTCATAATAACATCTCTTTAAATCGATGTCAACAAAAAATATTCATTTTTTTAAACTTATTATTTTATGTACTTCTTTAATAATTCTTATTGCCTTCTTAAGATTTCCTTAATGTAACTCAAAACGTCTTGAATTCCACTTATTAAAATCATACAATTCAGATATACGATAAACAAAAAGGAGGGAACGAATTTGATAAAAAGTGAATTTATAAATATATTAACAAATGGTCTTATACAAATGCCTAAAGAGCAAAGAGACGATATAATTTCTCAGTATGAAGAACATTTCGATATAGGGATTTCAAGTGGGAAAAGTGATCATGAGATAATACAAGAGTTAGGTAGTCCCTATGAAATAATCGAAAAATATAATGGAAACTCTCATAATACTCCTGAGGAAAATGAGGTTGAATATACTCCTAGTTTTAAATCTGAAATAAAGGAGCCAGATAGTGATTATAAAAACTATACTAATAATTCTTACAATAATTATGAATCTGTAAGAAATAAAAAATCTGATAAATCAATTTTATTGACTATTTTTCTTATTATTGTAGTTTTAATTCTTTCTCCCGGAATAATAGGTGCTGTTTTTGCAACAATTGCAGCCTTATTTTCTGGAATTATATTTTCATTAGCTTTAACCTTTAGTAGTGTTCTATTATTTTTTGCAAAACTATTAAATACTGGTCACTTAAAGGATATGCTTGGAAGTGTTCTAGATCAAATTCCTATGGCATCTACTATTTTCTTTTTAATAGGGAATATTTCTCTTACAATTCTATCTTTTATAATAATAATTCAAATTTTTAAATTTTTATGGTATCTTACAAAGAAGTTTTTTGCATTCATGAAAAATTTGTTTAATTAGGAGGTGACTTAGCTATGAAGAAAAAACTTAGCTTATTTAGCTTTTCTATAATTTTAATAATCATATGTATAATAAGTTATACAGGCGTAATTATTAGTTTACTCTCATCAAATATAAGCTTTAATGATTTAAGCAAATTAAATATAAACATAAATTCCTTTTTTAATAGAAACACTTATACCTATGGTGTAGATTCAACTGAATCAAATTCTTTAGATGGAATAGATTCTGTAAACTTAAATTTCGTTACAGGGAACATAACTATTGAAACTTGGGATAAAAACGAGGTTTCAGTAAGTGCTATTGGAAATGTAAGTACTAATAATTCTATTCAAGACTTTAAGCTTGAAAAAACTATTTCAGGAAATCAAGTAACTTTTTCATTTTCTAATAGTGTAAATCTACTTTCTAATTTATTTAATTCAGGAGATATGTCTATTAAAGTTTTTATACCAAATAACTACAATAAGAACTTAAATATATCCTCTACATCTTCTTATATCAATATTAATAATAATAGTTTTAATTCTATAGATATTAAAACTATTTCAGGTGATTTGGAATTAATGAATATTAATACAAAAAGTATTAATTCCAGTTCTACTTCAGGCAATATTTCTTTTAATAATGTTACTACTGAAACATCTACTATTGAAAATATATCTGGTAGTGTATATGCTCAAAACTTTTCTGGAAATATAAATTGTAAAACAGTTTCTGGAGATATAAATGTAGATTTTAATAGCTTTAATAATGATTATAAATTTTCTACTGTTTCAGGATATACAAACTTAACAATTCCTTCTAGCGCATCTTTTGCATTAACTACTGAAACTTTAAGTGGATCTATATCTAATGAATTTGGATCAAATAACAATTCTAATTCAAAAATTAGATTTAACTCTACTTCTGGTGATTTATCTATAAATAAAAAATAAAAATAACCACTCAAATTATTTATGTTAATTTTGAGTGGTTATTTTTTTGAAAATTTAAAATGATTTTAATAAAAAAATTGGAATATATTTGATATAATTATATATGTAAATATATTCTAGGAGTGATTTTATGCAATCAAAATATATGATTATAATTTCCTTTGATGCAATAGATAAAAAAGATTTTGAATTAATGAGAGGTTTTCCGAGCTTCTCAAGAATTATAAATGAAGGTTCTTACTCTAATGATGTGGAATCTGTTTATCCATCATTAACTTATCCAGCACACACAACTATTTCTACTGGTAAAAATCCTATTAATCATGGAATAATAAATAATATCTTGGTTCAACCTAAATTTCCAACCAATTCAGATTGGTACTGGCAAAGGAAATATATAAAAGGTAAAACTTTATACGAAGTAGCAAAAGAAAAAGGAATGAAAACCTCTACTTTCTTGTGGCCTGTTACTGGAAAAGCTGATATTGATTATAATGTACCTGAAGTTTTTCCAACTAGACCTTGGCAAAATCAGATACTGGTTTCTTTATTAAATGGGAGCAAGTATTTTCAATTTGATATTAATAACAAGTTTGGACATATAAGAGATGGACTTAAACAACCTAATCTTGATGATTTTGTGCTTGAATCTTTTTTATATCTTCTTGAAAGCAGAAAAACTGATTTTATGATGGTTCATTTTACTGATCTAGATACTAATCGTCATAATTACGGTTATTCATCTAAGGAGGCTTATGATGCTTTGAAAAGACATGACGATAGGTTAGGTAGGATTATAGGTTCTCTAGAGAAGCTTAATATGTATGATGAGACTACTTTAGTGGTCTTAGGAGACCATAGCTTTTTAGATGCGGATTATGTAATAAAGCTTAACAAGTTATTTATAGACAATTCACTTATATGTGTAAACAGCAAAGGTTTAATAGAAGATTACATTGCTTATTGCAACTATTGTGATGGTTCTGCTTATATTTATATTAAAAATAAATTAAAAAAGGATTTTGTATTTAATTTATTAAAGAAGTTCTCTTCTGAAAATAATAATTGTATAAAGGCTATACTATCTGAAGAAGAAGCTTCCTTACGTGGTGCAGATAATCATTGTGATTTTATGTTAGAGGCTAAGAGAGGTTACTATTTTATAAATGATATTGATGGAGATGTTATTGAGGCAGTTAGCGATAAATACCACAAGGCCACTCATGGTTATGATCCAAAAATCAAAGATTACCAAACTGTTTTTATGTTAAAAGGACCTTCTATAAAGAAAAATCATTCTATAGGCCCTATGAATCTTACATCTGAAGGACCAACTTTAGCTCACATTTTAGGAGGCTCTCTTCCTGAAGCTGATGGAACTATTCTTTACGATATATTTAAAAACAAATAAGGCTGGGAAACCAGCCTTATCTTATATAGATTTTATTGAACCAGATATTAGATTGTTTATCTCTTTTAATTCTTCATCAGACAAATATCTCCACTGACCTATTTTTAAATCTTTTAATTCCACATTCATTATTCTTACTCTTTCTAATTTCCTAACTTTATATCCTAAAGCCTCACACATTCGTCTTATCTGCCTGTTTAATCCCTGAGTAAGTATTATTCTAAATACATAGTCACTTTCTTTTTGTACAAAACATTCTTTCGTAATAGTTCCTAGTATCTTTATTCCAGAGCCCATTCTAGCTATAAACTCTTTGTTAATAGGCTTATCTACAGTAACAATATACTCTTTTTCATGGTTGTTTCCTGCTCTTAATATCTTATTTACTATATCTCCATCATTAGTTAGAAAAATCAATCCTTGTGAATCCTTATCTAATCTACCTATAGGGAATATTCTTTCTTTATGACCTACAAAGTCCACAATATTTCCTTTGATTTTTGATTCAGTCGTGCAGGTAATACCTACTGGTTTATTTAATGCTATATAGACCTTTTTTAGGTTTTCTCCTATTAATATGTTATTAACCTTAACCTGCTGTCCCTTTTTCACTTTAGTTCCCGTAGTTGCTTTAAATCCATCTATAAAAACTTTTCCTTGCTCTATTAATTTGTCAGCTTCTCTTCTTGATGTAAATCCTGAATCTGATATGTATTTATTTATTCTAATGTCTTCACTTTTTTCACTATGTTTTATTATATTATTTGAGTTTACATTACTATCACTTTTTCTCTGTGCTAGTTTTTTGTTGCTCTTCGCTTTTCTCAGATTCATGATCGTCTTTATCCTTCCTAACCTTATGTTCATATCCAACATTATTTATTGAAGTATCAATATTTTTTTCTATTAAGTACTTTTCAGTTTCTTTTATGCTATCATAAGAGATTGCTTGCTGATTTACAAAAATTGTGACTGAATTACTTACAAGCATCTTTTTTTCATAGGCTAATGCTAAGATCTTTTTTAGCGCATCATCTAAATCAGTATTCTCAACCTTTGCTTCATCTAAGAGGTCAGCCCCTTTTTCTGTAGGGGAATAACTATATACCACCTTATTAAAGGAGTTAATTTCAACTTTGATTAATGATGTCGTATTAATAATTATTATAGATGTAATCTTATTATATTTATAATAAAGCACTCCAGACAAAGCAATTATAATTGTTAATATGATTGCTATCTGTTTTCTATAATGCTTTATGCTTTTACTTTCATTACCTTCTTTTTCTTCACCTAGTTTAACACTTTCATTTGTTTTTATCTTTATAAAACTTCCATCACATGTTAATATAATTGAGTTTTTTCTTTCTTTTCTAAGTATTATCCCTTTATGTAACTTTTTATCACCTTCAGCTTGTACTATTCCTTGTTTATCATACTCAACTATATTTATGTATTCTTGAATAAATCTATAATTAGGATTGGCTAATATTAAAGTATAAGCTATTATAAAATCACCCCATAGCTCAACAAATGTTCTTGAGACTCCTGTTTCTCTGCATATATTACTTATAGGTAACTCCCTCTTTTTTCTAAGTAAATCATAAGTATCAGGGCTCTCAATAATATAATACGCTATATTTAAACAAAGATTTTTACTCGCTTCCTTTTGGTTACTATTAACCAATCTACTCAATTTAACTTTATATAATGCTAGCTCCCTAATAAATAAGAATACTTCCTTACCTCTTATTTTATCCTCATCAGGATTAACCATCCTAATTTTACTTCCATTAAAAAATCTATACCTAAGCTTTGTTATTAAAGCATCCATATTATCAACTCCATATACCTTAATTTAGCCTATACTTTTAGCACACCTTTAATTATAAGTCTTTTTTTACCTCCTGGTGTACAAGTCACTAGTGTTATAGTACTATCCTTTGTGGCATCTAATACAGATACTTGTTCTGGCTCTACTATAAAACTATCATTAACTTCATAGACATACTCATTCTCTTTTGTCTTTATTATTATTTCATCACCTTTTACTAGTTCATCAACATCTTTAAAAAATCTATCATTGTGCGCTGCCAAAGCAAAGTTTCCCTTCTCCCCTGCTTTTGCGGTTTCTGGAAAATGTCCTATTGCATATCTTAGTGTTGATAATTCTACACCTTCTACAACAGCCGTTTCCACATTTATTTTAGGTATTTTTAACAGTCCCATAGGAGGAATAGTTACTTCACTAATACCACTTTCATTAGTTACACTTGTACCTTCTTCATAAGATTGATTTAAAACCTCGTCAAAGGCTAACTTCAATTTTTGCTGTTCTTTGTAAGCGATATATTTTTCATTTCCTACCCAAGCAATAATTATAACGCCTACTAGTATTAAAACTACACCTACTATATTTCTTATTTTATTTTTCATAGATTCCTCCCATTGTTCTATACATATTCATATACTATATTATAGCATAGTATATAAAATTTTTTATTACTTAATTATTCATAAAAACTTTTACAAATGCCTAATATGTTTATGCTAAATTTGGTATAATATAAATATAAGATTTTGTATTAAGAGGTGATTAATATGAACGGCAAAGTTATTTATGTGGATTTTACAAAACATCAACAACCCGCTACCTCTAACAAGTTAATGCTATTTAAAAAAATTTTTTATAGGATTAAGAAAATCTTTACATCGTCTAATAGTAAGGATTCCTATGATAACGTTGTTTATCCATTTAAAAAGATTCTCTAATTAATTTCTTTTAACCTCTTAAATTATGTCTTAGCTTATGCTAAAATATAATAAAAATTTGAGGTGATAAAATGAGAGTTGGACTTGGATATGATGTTCATGCATTAGTAGAAAATAGAAAACTTATATTAGGGGGAGTTCAAATCCCTTTTGAAAAAGGATTATTAGGTCATTCTGATGCCGATGTATTGATTCATGCCATCATGGATTCATTATTAGGTGCTGCTGCTCTAGGTGATATAGGAAGACATTTTCCTGATACTGATGAAAGATATAAAGGTGCATCATCAATAGAATTACTTAAGTATGTAGGTAAGCTTTTGAATGAAAAGGGATACATTATTAATAATATTGATTCAACAATAATAGCACAAAAACCTAAACTTTCTCCATATATACCTAGTATGATAGATAATATTGCTGAAGCTTTAAATATATCCATTGAGGATTTAAATATTAAAGCTACAACAGAAGAAGGACTAGGTTTTACTGGAAAAGGTGAAGGAATTTCTTCACATAGCATATGTTCAATAATAAAAAATAGATAGAAATTTTATTTCTATCTATTTTTTATTCCCACTGTTTCCAAACTTCAGGTTCATATCCTACTGTAGCTTCTTTCCCATTCCTAACAACAGGAGTTACAAATAGCTTAGGATTCTTTAACAATATTTCTTCTTTAACCTCATCGCCTCTAATGTTTTTCAGATTTGATTTTTCGTATTCTTTAGACTTTATATTAATTAAAGCGTTTAGTGTTAGCGACTTTCTTATATTTTGTAGTTCACCCTTACTTATAGCTTTTTCAGTTAGATCAATAAATTGGTATTTTATCTTCCTTTCTTTAAAATACCTCTCTGCTTTTTTAGTGTCAAAACATTTTTTAGTTCCAAAGATTTGTATATTCATTTTTTCTCCTTATAATTAACTTGTTATATTAATATTCTAATGCTATAATTATGAGCCGTAAATAGTTATATTAGGAGGTCATTCATGGATAAAAGGAGTTTTAAAGGTAGTGTTATATTAAATCCAGTACCAGTGGTACTAATCACTTCTAGAAATAAAAACGGAGATGAAAATGTATTTACTGTAGGCTGGACTGGAACTTTATGCACAAAACCCCCAGTACTTTCAATCTCTGTAAGACCTGAAAGATTGTCTTATGAATATATTAAAGAAACTATGGAGTTTGTAGTTAATCTCCCAACCTCTTCTATGGTTAAAGCTGTAGATTATTGTGGTGTTAAATCAGGTAAAACTGTGGATAAAATTAAAGAAATGAATTTTAATTTAGGTGAGTCTACTAACATAAATGTCCCATACATAAAAGAATGTCCTGTAAATATTGAGTGTAGAGTTAGAGAAATCATGTCTCTTGGTACTCATGATGTATTCATTGCAGATGTCCTTGGTTCTCATGTAGATGAATCCATTATTGATGAAAAAGGGAAAATTCATTTTGAAGAAGCTAATTTAATCTCTTATTGTCATGGAGAATATTATCCATTACCTAAAAAGTCTTTAGGGTCTTTTGGTTTTTCAGTTGCAAAAAAGAAAGTTAAAAAAAAGAAAAAATAAAAAAGATGCTGTAGTAAATAAATTCCATATAACAACTACAGCATCTTATTTTAAGCCAAAATTTTCTCAGCATGTTCTTTTAATAATTCAATTTTATTATTATAGTCTACTACAGTGAAGTCATAAATACTTTTTACATGCCTAAAAAAATCCATAAATTCAAGTCTTCTTGCTAATCCTATATTAAATGAATACGCAAGATTATTTAAAAATACCTTTTCTTTATGTTCATACTCTCCATCTACTAGAGCTAGTCCAACTAATTCAAAATAAATTATCTTTTTAACCCTATCACTTGAGCCTCTTAAAGTTTTTTCTATCTCTTCGAGGGTAAGTTTATCAAAACTACACTCTTCTAAAGATAGTTCTTTAATATAATCATCTATTAAATTTTTTTCTTCATTTGCAAATATTTCATCTATATTTGCAAACTCTTTAACTAGATTTATAAATGCTATAGACTCTTCTTTATTTAATTCATGTAAAAACATCTCTTTCCTCCTAACATCTTAATTTTTTATCTTCTTAATTATAACATTAGCACTAAAAATAAAGTATTCTGAAATACTTTATTTAATAAAAAGATTGCCTTAGTGTTAAAAGACAATCTTTTATATTAAGCTCCTAATATCTCATCAATGCATTCATGGACATGATTAACATGATTTTTAGCTATTTCTTTTATTTTTTCTTCTGCGTAATTAAAAGTATAGCTATTATTAGTTATCTCAAACATTGATATATCATTAAAGGAATCTCCTATTGTATATAAATTATCAACTTTTAATTCTTTTCCATCAATGACTTTTTTAAGACCTCTTCCTTTAGAACAACCTTTTGGTACCACATCTAAATAATATTGATTTCTAAATACCTCTACATTATCTCCATATTTATCAAGTATTTTCTTCTTAATCTCTTCTGATTCCCCGATGGATTTACTTCTAGGATACAAACTAATTATTTGATAATCAGTATTTAAATTAATAATTTCTTCTTTACTAAATATTTTTGTAGCAAATGATTCTAAATTAAATTCTTGTTCACGAATATACTTGTCCTTAATTAAACAAGTATCTATTCCGTTATCTAAAACAAAACAAATATTTTCATCATCAATAAAATCTTTAATTATATTTGTTGCAGTAACTGAATCTATTCTTTTATTGTATACAACTTCAAAATTACCATCCAATACTAAAGCTCCATTACAAAGTACCAAATAATCCGCATCTACATCCTTATAGTCTTTAAAAATTTCCTTTACTCCACGCAAGTTTCTTCCTGTAGAAATAATAAACTTGTGACCATTATCCTTTAACTTCTTTAGAGCTGATATATCATTTTTGGCTATTTCCTGTTCTCTAAATAAAGTTCCATCTAAATCACTTGCTAATATCTTCATCCGTTACCCCCTACTACATTTACTATTATAATAAGAGTCTATATTAAATAGTATAGTTGTACAACGTTGGTTAACTACTATTAACATTAGATAATGATAAAATAACAGATATGTTAACGATTTAATTGGTATTTTGTCTATATATTAGAAATCCTTTTTTCTATATATATTGGTTGATATTATATATGATACATAAGAAATAAGAATGGTTATTAGAAATAGTAGTATACCTTTTATTAGCTCACTAGAACTAGTCATAAAATTAATTGTTTTTTCGCTTATATTTATATTATTTACTAAATAACTTGCTACTCCGAAAAAACTAAAATACACTATAAGCCCAAAGAATCTAGTTTTTTGGTATCCAAGTTTATAATATAAAGGTGTTTCTATACCAGTAAATAAGCATATAGATAATAATCCTGTTAAAAAAGTTATAAAATCTATCGGCATTATTTGAACTCCAAGTATTGGTTTAAAAGATGTTATAAAAACCGCTATATAGTATAGCACTGTGACATAAATTACGTTTATAAAAACATTTAAATACCTAACTAAAACTATATCTTTTCTTGAAACAGGTAATATATTCATCATTATATCTGCTTTATATTTATCATCAAAGGCCATCCCAGTGTTACTAATCACATAATGTATTCCTATAGCACACATAATAAATGAGATTGTTCCATGTTCACTAAAAAGTCCTGCAAATATAATAACGTATATTATAGAAAATAAATAATATTTCTTACATACTAATATATCTTTCTTCATCAAATTAATAATTCCCATTTTTATCACTCCTTATATAATAAAGCATAAGCTCTTCAATATTAGGCTTTTCCATAACTAATTTATCCCCATAGGTTCTTGATAGTTTACTTGCTTCTTTCGTTAATGCTTCAAAACCATAAGAATTTTCTTTAATAGCTACAAAATCTTTTCTATTTTCCAGAGTTAATAGATTTTTATCTCCTTTTACTAATCTATGTGCCTCTATTATTTCATCCTTTGCTCCTTGTAACAGAATTTTACCATCATTTATAATTATTAAATAATCTGCTATCTTATCTAAATCAGAAGTTATATGAGTTGAAAAAAATATAGTTTTATTCTCCTCTTGAATAATATCTGATAATATCTCTAAAAGCTCCTCTCTTACTATAGGGTCCAACCCGGATGTTGGTTCATCCATTATAAAAAGCTCTGCATTATGTGATAGTGCTATAGCTATAGAGTATTTCATTCTCATTCCCTTTGATAACTTTGATATCTTTCTATCTATAGGAAGATTAAATCTTCTAATATAATTATTAAATTGATTCTCGTCCCAGTTAGAATACATAGGGGCTATTATATTTTTCATCTCTTTTAGTGTTAATTCTTCATAAAAATATCCTTCATCTAAAACTACACCAATCTTATTTTTTAATTCCTTATCATTAGTTTTATTATCTTTATTAAATATTTTTACATCCCCTGAATCCCTGTTTATTAAATTCAATATAGATTTTATAGTTGTAGATTTACCTGCACCATTAGCTCCTATAAAACCAGTTATATAACCTTGTTCCAGCTTTATATTAATATCTTTCAAAGAAAAACCTTTATAAGTTTTCCTTAAGTTATTTATCTCTAATACATAACTCATTTACTATTCCTCCTTAATTAATAATTGAAATATTTCTTCAAGTTCCTTTTTAGTTATTCCTAATAAGTTAGCTGTATTAATAGCATCCATTAATTTTTCTTCAACTGTTCTAAGTTTTGTTTCTTTTAAAATTTCCTTATTTTGAGAAGTAACAAAAAATCCTTTTCCCGCAACAGAGGTTAAAAACCCTTCCTTTTCTAAATCATCATATGCTCGCTTAGTTGTTATAACACTTATTCGTAGTTCTCTAGCTAGTTCTCTTATAGATGGAACAGCTTCACCAGAACTAACCTCTCCTCTTAAAATAGAATCCTTAATTTGATTCATTATTTGTTGATATATAGGTAAATTAGAACTGTTTGATATAATTATATTCAAAGGCTTCACCTCTTTTCGCTTCTGTATATATCGTATATACTGTATATATACATTATATACAGTATATACGATAGTGTCAATAAAAAAAGAATCTCTATTTTCGAGATTCTTTTGACTAAAAATTATTTAATTTCACTTAACTATAATTTAAAATATTGAACTAACTAAAAGCATTATATTTAAAATACCAACTATTATTCCGACAACCCATAAAAATATGCTTTCAAGACCTTTATTTTTATATTCTCCCATAACTTTTTTTGAAGAAGTTAGGTAAACTTGAGTAAACACTGTCCATGGTAATTGTATACTTAATAACATTTGAGAATAAACCAACCCTTTAAATGGATTTGAAATAAAAAATATTATTATCGCTGCAATAACTAAAGTTATAGACACCCCTATCTTAGTATGTCTATCCTCCATATCATAAGGTTCATTGAACATCCCTGCAAAAATACTCCCTCCTGCCATTCCAGCTGTTACACTTGAAGATATTCCTGCAAAAAGTAGAGCAATTGCAAATATTAAAGATGCCCAGTTCCCTAAAATAGGTTGGAGCATTAGGTGCGCTTCACTTAACTCACTAATCTTAATATTATTTGTAAAAAATACAACAGCAACTAAAATCATTGCACTGTTTATTGCCCATCCTATTGTCATAGATACTAAAGTGTCTAAGAACTCATATTTTAGTTGTTTTTCCATAACATCTTTATCTTTTAGATTCCATTGCCTACTTTGTATTATTTCTGAATGTAAAAATAAATTATGAGGCATAACTACAGCACCCAATACACTCATAATTATAGGCATTGAATTTTCAGGAAAAGATGGTGTAAACCATCCTTGCACGGCTGATGACCAATTTACATTAACCATAAACAACTCAACTATAAATGCCAACCCTATTATTGATACAAATCCTATTATAACTTTCTCTAATCTTTTATAAGAGCTTGTATATAACATCCATAAAACTACTACAAGAGATATTATACTTCCTATTTTAATAGGTATTTTAAATAGCATATTTAAAGCTATAGCTGCCCCTAACAGTTCTGCCATAGCTGTAGCTATAGAAGCTAAAACCGCAGACCATAATATTGGCCTTGCTACCTTAGGCTTTATAAATTTTGTTATTGCTTCAGATATACATAATCCTGTTACTATCCCTAAGTGAGCTGCATTATGTTGTAGTGCTATTAACATAATTGTAGACAAAGTTACCATCCACAATAATTTATATCCATAATCTGAACCTGCTGCAAGATTGGATGCCCAGTTACCAGGGTCTATAAAACCAACAGTTACTAAAAGTCCTGGTCCTATATACTTTATAAAATCTTTTGCCATTAACTTTGGTTTATGGCCTTCTTTAGATAAGTTAATCTTCTTTATAATTTTCTCCATATAATCACCTAATTAATATCTATTATTATTTAATAGTATTGTAATACATTTTCATTTAATTGTACACTATTTAATGTGCTGGGTATTTTATTATCCATTTTTCACTGTCTTCATATCCTATTAGTAAGTCATCAGCAATAGAAACTATTGTATCATGCAATTCTATACTATCTATATACTCTTTTGGTATAGCATCAACTCCCAAATAAGCACCTAATATATTTCCTGTTATAGACGCTATACTATCACTATCTCCACTATTATTTACGGATATTAATACTGCCTTCTTATAATTATCACTATATTTTATAGATGCATATATAGCTCTTGCTAAAATTTCTTCTGCATACCAACCTTCACCTAATTCATTAATACAATCTATCGGTGATTTATCAGAGTTTGCTAGCTCTAAAGCTCTAATTATTATATTTTCACATTCCTCATGTCTACTATATGTCTTTAAAACATCTACTGAATTTTCAACAGCACTAATCAAGTTACTTCCTTCTATAATTTCTGCAATAATAAATGCAAAAACACCCGCTGATAAATATCCAGATGGATGTCCATGAGTAATAGCCGCACACTTACACGCTTTATCAAATGCTTCTTGCTTAGGATAGCTTAATCCTATTGGAGCTACCCTAACAACTCCACCTGAATATTTGCTATCATTTACCGCGTTCTCTATACTTCCTCTTTTCTCTTCTCTTAATACCTCTAAGCATGTTTCTTCTGGCTCCTTTAATGCATGAAACCACCCTCTCCTAAGTACCCAACTGTTTACAAGATATTTATCCATTATTTTATGAAGTCTTTCTTGAGTTGATAGCCATCTTATGTATGCATGATAAAGAATCTCTTCAAAATTTTCCTCATCTGCCTTGTTCATTTTCACTTTCGAACGGAGTACTCCTTCTGCTGTAAATAATGACATCTGAGTATCATCACTTATCTCAGCATTTTTCATCATTCCAAGTTTTAAATTTTCAACTCCATTTTCTCCGTAAGCTTCTCTTATTTCTTCTATAGTCATAAATTCAACTTGAAACCCTAGCGAATCTCCTATCGCTCCTCCTAGTAGACACCCTCTGTAATTCTCTTTCTCTTTTCTTCTCATAAATAATCTCCTTTATTATTTCTTAAGATCAACTACTACTCCATCCGTCACCTTAATCAACCCATTTGTTTTTAACTCAATTTGAACTCCTATCTTTCCTCCACTTACTATTATACTATCTATATTATTGCAGCTATTATCAATAAATGTCTTGTATTTCTTCTTCATACCAATAGGTGAACACCCACCTCTGATATATCCAGTATATTTATTTATGTCTTTAACCTCAAGCATTTCAATCTTTTTTTCATCTGTTGTTTTTGCAGCCTTCTTTAGGTCAAGCTCCTCAGTTACGGGAATAACAAAGACATATATCTCTTTTGACACACCTTTAGTAACTAAGGTTTTATAGACCACATCTACGTTTCTATTAATTTTATTTGCTACTGATACTCCATCTATTTTTCCATCTTTATTATCATAATTTAATATACCATAATCAATATTATTTGAATCTAAGATTCTCATAGCATTAGTTTTACCTTGAGCCATTATATTAATCTCCTTAAATAACATTTTAATATTATTATACATCATAAATTATTCCATAATAAAATAAAAACTACCAATAAGGTAGTTTTACATATCACATTGTTCAATTTCTATAGTATATTTGTTGCACTTTTCACAGAATATAATATTCACTATAAAACTATTATCTACAACATTACTTCTATAAAGTCTGCCAAAAGAACTATCTTTATATGATTTTGATATATTACTTTCAACATACTTGCTATCTTTAGTAAATATATAAAAAGAATACCCTAAATATTCATAGAATTTACTTTTAACAATATCTTCGTCTTTGCAACTACTGCAATATTCACTGTAGTATTCTCTATCAAAACTTATGTTTTCAGCCTCATTTAATAAGTTTAGTATACTCTTGACTGATACGCCTTCTATTTTGTACTCTTCATCCATTATGAAATCTTCACAATTATTCTCTGTTAACTCATATATTTTTTCATCAAATTTAAGTGTGTACATTAAATTAATCACCTCTTGCTTAATTATACACTCAACATGGTTAACTGTATATCACTAAATCCAATCATATATCGTCTTCCCAAGTTCTGGTGCATGCTCAAATTCAGCTTTCTGACCATTGTAAAGAACTTTTACTCCCTGTACCCATTCTCCCTTATAGTCTTTTTGAATAATATTATTAATTAATCTTTTTGAATTTATTGTTCCTCCTGTACTACCTTGAAATTTTGAATACCATCCATTAGGTGTGTCTATCCCTTTATCAACTAAGTCTATTACTGCTATCTGCTTGTTATCTTCTTTTGTAATAAAAATTTTATACTCTAAGCCTATAAACCATCTATCCATTATTTCCTTAATTACCATATCTACTTTTTTATTTAGGGATTCGTTAGCCTTTACAGAAAAATCATAAGGTTCTACTAACTCATATGTATTATTATCGACATCATATATTTTAAAAGTATCTTCGTCTTCATTATCAACTTTAGGATTCGATATTACTTCATCACTTTCTCTTCCTTTTTCTTCTTTAATCTTTTTCCCAGTGCATCCAGCAATAACTATTAATGATAAAAACACTAGTAGTGAACACTTTAATAACTTTTTCATAGTTAACCTCCACTTATATTTTCAACAATCGATTATAGTGTTAACATATGGAAATAAAAATATTCAACATAAAAGAAAGTGCCCTAAAGCACTTTCTTAATTACCTATTTAAAATATTCCATTAAATGTTATTGCTGCTACCACAGCTCCTAATATAGGTGCTACTACTGGTATCCATGCATATGCCCAATCAGAATCTCTTTTATCTTTAATTGGTAGTAATGCATGAGCTATTCTTGGTCCTAAGTCTCTAGCAGGGTTTATAGCATATCCTGTGGTTCCTCCTAACGAAAGACCTATTACAAATATTAACATACCTACTGCCACTGTTCCAAGTCCATCTGCCATTGCCACTGTTCCTAATCCAAGAATTCCAAAAACAAGTATGAAAGTTCCTATAAATTCAGATATGAAATTATATCCTGTTCCTCTTATTGCAGGCCCTGTACAAAATACACCTAATTTTGAATCTTTATCTTCAGTAGCGTCGAAGTGTTGCTTATACATTACATATACTAAACAGGCCCCTATAAATGCACCTATAAATTGAGATATTATATAACCAGGTACTTGTTCCCAAGGAAACTTTCCTATAACTGCCAAACCTATTGTAAGTGCAGGATTAAAATGTGCTCCTGATATTCCTCCAAATATAAATGCTGGTATAGCAACAGCTAAAGCCCATGCAGTAGCTATAACTATAAGTCCACTGTTATTTCCCTTAGTTTTTCCTAATACAACATTGGCTACTACGCCATCTCCTAAAAGTATTAAAATTGCAGTTCCGATAATCTCCGCTAAATATATAGACATGGTATATCCCCCTCATATTCTATTTTATTTTTCCCATGCTTGTGATCTTTTTACTGCTTCATGCCATCCACTTAGAAGTTTTTCTATTTTATTATCTTCCATTGAAGGCTCAAATGATTTTGATATTGCCCAGTTGTCGCATATATGAGTTTTATTTTCCCAGTATCCTACTGCTAAACCTGCTAAGTATGCAGCTCCTAATGCTGTAGTTTCTATAACCTCAGGTCTATCAACTTGAACCCCTAATATATCTGATTGGAATTGCATTAAGAAATTGTTAGCACATGCTCCTCCATCAACTTTAAGTGTATGAAGTTCTATTCCTGAATCTTGTTCCATAGCCTTTAATACATCATAAGTTTGATATGCTAAAGATTCTAATGTAGCTCTAACAAAATGTTCTTTCTTTGTTCCTCTTGTTAATCCAACAATTGTTCCTCTTGCATATTGATCCCAATAAGGTGCTCCTAAGCCTACAAATGCAGGTACCATATAAACTCCATTTGTATCTTCAACAGCGTTAGCATATTCTTCTGAGTCAGCTGAAGTCTTAAGCATTCTCAATTCATCTCTTAACCATTGAATAGCAGCTCCTGCCACAAATACACTACCTTCTAGTGCATATTCGACCTTTCCATCAACTCCCCAAGCTATAGTTGTAAGAAGTCCATTTTTAGATTCTACTGCTTTTTCTCCTGTATTCATAAGAAGGAAGCATCCTGTACCATAAGTATTTTTTGCATCCCCAGGATTATGGCAACATTGCCCAAATAATGCAGCTTGTTGGTCTCCCGCAGCACCTGCTATTGGAATTTCTCCTCCTAGTAATCCATTAGCTGTATATCCATAAATAGCGCTGGATGGTTTTACTTCTGGAAGCATACTTACAGGTATATTTAATTCTTCTAGTATTTCTTCATCCCATTTTAATTCGTGTATATTAAATAACATAGTTCTTGAAGCATTAGTATAATCGGTTACATGAACTTGTCCTTTTGTTAAATTCCATATAAGCCATGTATCAATAGTTCCAAATAATAAATTGCCTTTTTCAGCTTCTTCTCTAGCACCCTCAACATTATCTAGTATCCATTTTATTTTAGTAGCTGAGAAGTAGGCATCAAGTATAAGTCCAGTTTTTGCTTTTATAGGTTTGTCAAATCCCTTAGATTTAAGTTCATCACACATATTAGAAGTTCTTCTACATTGCCATACTATTGCGTTATATACAGGTTCTCCAGTATTCTTATTCCATACTACAGTAGTCTCTCTTTGATTTGTTATACCAATTGCTGCAATATCTGTAGATGATATTCCTAATCCTGCCATAGCCTCAGCAGCAACCCCTATTTGTGTAGACCATATTTCTTTAGGATCATGTTCTACCCAACCTGCTTCAGGATATATTTGAGTAAATTCTTTTTGTGCAACATTTACTATCGCCCCTGCTTCATTAAAAATAATACTTCTTGAACTTGTAGTTCCTTGATCTAGTGCCATTACATACTTTGCCATTTAATTACCTCCCTTAGTAACCGTTTTCTTTTTTATTACAAGGTAATGGCAAATTCCCCATATTATTTACCATTACTTATAATCCATAATCCATTTCATTTCTTAATAATTATTCATTTAATTCCCATAAATTTCTCTTAGTTGTTGATACAGCTACAGCTCCGGCTCCTATTGATTCAATTATATCTTTTTTTGTTTGAATTAATCCCCCTGCAATTATGGGAAGGTGTATTTTTTTCTCCATTGATTTTATTATCTTACTTGCCACTCCTGGCATAACCTCAACGGCATCTGGTTGTACTGTTTTTATATTTTTTATGCCTGTCTCTAATGATAGTGAATCAATTATAAAAATTCTTTGTATTGTATTTAGTCCTAGATTCTTAGCATATTTTATGTTAGTTGGTTTTGTACTAATAATCCCATAAGGTTCTGCAATTTTTTTTACATATTCTATTCCTTTAGAGTCCCCTTTTAGTCCTTCTACTAAATCTATATGAACAAATACTATCTTATTATGCTCTTTTAATTGTCTGCATATTTGTGATATATTAACTATACTTCCAAAGAGGACAAATACAATTTTTACATCACTTTCAATAACCTTGTCCAAATCCTCTTCATTTCTAATTGCTGCAACAACAGGATTCTCTATAAGAATTTCTCCTAAATTATTCATCAATACCTCCACTGGAATTATTAAACATTACCTTTTAATGATATCATCTTATTTACACTTTAGCTACATTTCTTGTTGCAATAATATTTATAGATGTATTAGCTACATTTCTAACTATTATATCTCCTATAGCCACAGGTGCCTGTACCGTTATACCCTTGATATCCCTTATACATTCCTGAATTTTATCCTTTGGTATGTCATGTTCTGTTTTAACTGGAACCATGGGTATATCACCATTTTCTACTTCTATTACTGACGTAACTATTCTAGTGGGATTTGTACATTCTTTCACTCCATACTCTGATCCCCTATTACAACTATTTCCTGTAACACTCTTTACTTCTTTTACATCTAAAGTTACTTCTAATACACATCCTAATGGGCAGCATATACAAGTTAATTCTCTATTTTCCATATAAACTACTCCTTTTCAACCTTTATTGTTATATTTTCACAATTAGGATACTTAGTTAATAAAGTTTTAGATAACTTCACACTTTCCATTTCACCTGGAGTTAAGATTCTTTTCTTAATATGCATTACTCTTTCATTATCAAAATACACACTAATAAACTCATTTTTAAATACACTTCCAACCCTAAATCTTACCATAACTTCCTTTTCTACATTTTCATCATTTACATAACTTGGAACTGTATATCTAACTCCCTCTATTCCTTTTATCTTAATTGAATTTTCACTTTTATTTTTTCCATTAATATATTGCGCAGCACATTTTCCTGCATTGTTGGATTCCTGGGTTACATAGTCTACAAGATCATGCACATGTAAAACATTACCACAAGCAAATACACCCTCAATATTAGTTTCTAAACTTTCGTTTACAATTGGACCTGATGTAACATTTGACATTTCAACCCCTATACCCTTTGATACATCATTTTCTGGTATCAATCCAACAGAAAGTAATAAGGTGTCACAACTTACATACTCTTCAGTTCCTTCAACAATATTCCTATTTTCATCTACTTGAGCAACTGTAACCCCTTCTAATCTACCTTCGCCTTTTATATCTATTATTGTGTGGCTTAATTTTAGCGGAATATCAAAATCATCTAAACACTGAACGATATTTCTCTTTAATCCACCAGAATAAGGCATTAATTCTACTACCATTTTAACTTTAGCGCCTTCTAAAGTCATCCTTCTTGCCATAATTAGCCCTATATCACCTGAACCTAAAATAACAACTTCTTTTCCTGGCATATAACCTTCAATATTTACAAATCTTTGAGCTGTTCCAGCTGTAAACACTCCTGAGCATCTATTTCCTGGTATATTTAATGCTCCTCTTGGTCTTTCTCTACATCCCATAGCAAGGATTATAGATTTTGCTTCTATTTCTAAAACTCCATTTTTGCTTATAGCTGTAATTATTTTATCCTTATTTATATCAATTACCATTGTGTTTAATTCAAACGGAATTTGTAACTCTTTAACTTTTTCTACAAATCTATCTGCATATTCGGGTCCTGTTAACTCCTCTTTAAACGTATGAAGTCCAAAGCCATTGTGTATGCATTGATTTAATATTCCTCCAAGTTTGTTATCTCTTTCTAAGATTATAATATCATCTATACCATTTTCTCTTGCTGAAATTGCAGCAGCTAGTCCTGCAGGACCTCCACCTATTATTACTACATCATGCTTTCTCATAACTGCACCTCCCTTAAATATTCTCTTTATTCTTACCTACAAGAATATAAGAATCTTCACCAAATTTAGTTACGTCTGTTTGTGGTATATTAAGTTCCCTTGATAATATTTCAACTGTACGAGAGGTACAAAATCCAGCTTGACATCTACCTGCCCCGGCTCTAGTTCTTCTCTTTATTCCATCAAGATTTGTTGCTCCTAACGGTCTTCTTATTGCATCTATTATTTCACCTTCAGTTACAAGCTCACATCTGCATATTATATTTCCATATTCCGGTCTATTTTTTATAAGTTTATTTCTTTCTTCATTAGATAATTCACTAAACTTCACTATATCTTTTCTTTTGCCATTAAAATCAGCCTTCTCATTAGGATTTAATCTATCCACTACTATATCCTTTACCAATAATCCAATAGCTGGGGCTGAAGATAATCCAGGCGACTGAATTCCAGCCACATTTATAAATCCCTTTGAATCAGCTGCTTCTCCTATTACAAAGTCATCATGCTCCTCTACTGATCTTAATCCTGTAAAAGAAGTTATAACAGCACTTTTAGGTATGTTATTTATACTTTTAGTTGCCTTAAACATTATATCTTCAAGACCTTCTCTTGTTGTTCTAACATCGTCTTTATCCTCAGAATCTATAGCATTAGGCCCAACTAATAAGTTTCCATCAATTGTCCTAGTAACTAATATTCCTTTCCCTAACTTACTAGGTAATTGAAATATTGTGTGCGAAACTACGTTTCCTGCAATTTTGTCAAAAAGACAGTATTCGCCTCTTCTTGCTGTAACTTTTAATTTCTTCTCACTAATCATATTATTAAAGTAATCACTATATACACCAGTAGCATTTATAACTATTTTAGATTCATATATTACATCTTTAGTTATGACTTTATAATTATCATCAATCTTTTCTATTGATTCGACTTTACTATTAAACTTAAATTCAACGCCATTAACATTAGCATTCTCAGCCAATGCTATAGTCATTTTAAATGGATCTACTATTCCACCTGTAGGTGCTACTAATGCTGCAACTACTGTATCTGATATATTAGGTTCCTTCTCCCTTAATTCTTGTGCATATATTATTTCTAGTTCAGGAACTCCATTTCTTTCGCCTTGCTTTTTTAATTCTTCAAGTACATGTATATCATCTTTACTAAAGCATAATACTAGGGATCCATTTCTTTCAAAAGGAAAGTCTAACTCTTTAGAATATTCATCATACATAGAATTACCTAATACGTTTAGTTTAGCTTTCAAGCTTCCAGTCTTAGCATCAAAACCAGCATGTACAATTCCACTATTAGCTTTTGATGTACCACAACATACATCAGAATGTTTTTCTAAAACGCATATATTCATTTCATATCTTGATAATTCTCTAGCTATAGCACTCCCTATAACCCCTGCCCCTATTACTACTACATCATACATCCCTTATTCCCTCCAAAATCCTTAATTTCACCTAAAAAAAGACAAAAAAACCACCACTATAAGTTAAATACTTACTGTGATGGCTCTCATATACTCGGCCGAATCATTTATTCTCTTCTTTAAATTTATTCTATCACTTATAGAAAATGATTACAAGAGTTTTTGTTGATCTTCTTTAATAATATATTAGAGAGACGTTCTTATTATTCTATCTTCAAAAAAACAAAAGGGAAAATACTATTTCCCCTCATATTACTTTCTTATTATTTTTAATTTTATACATATTCGAATCAGCTTTTTTAAATAAATTCTCCATATGCCCCAAAGATTTCTGACTAAATGAATATCCTATTGATATGTTTATATCTACACCTGAATTAACCTCATTGAACTTATGTATATCTCTATCTATATCTTCAACTATTTTCTTTACGCAAGATTCATTTAAATCTGTTAGTAAAATACAAAACTCATCTCCACCTATTCTAGATACTATTGAATTTGTTGATGAAAATTTATTTAATATTGTACCAGCACCTTTTATGAGGTTATCTCCTTCCATATGTCCATAAACATCATTAGTTGTTTTCAAATTATCTAAGTCACACATAATTATGGCCACTTTAGATTCTATTTCTACATCATATTTATTGCATGCGCTTTCAAAAAAATCCTTATTATAAAGTCCTGTTAACATATCATGAGTCACTCTATACTCTAACCCTAATTGATATTTTATTTTTTCATCAATATTTCTTATTATCCCTTGAACAGCTATCAACTTACCTTTTGAGTATATAGGAGTAGCATGTTCTTCAAACCACAAGTATTTTCCTTCTCTATTTCTCCATCTCTGTACTATGGGTTTTTCAAAATCAAGAGTTCCATAAATTTTGTCATATAATATATTTAAATCATCTGGATGAATAAGCTCAAAAGGATTACTAGGGTTTTCATAACATTCATTAACTAAACCTTCCCCTAAAAACCTCTCTATAGATGGGCTTAAGTATATGAACTTGAATTCTGGCAAAATTTGAAAACAATATACTATGTCTTTAGACTTCTCAATTAAATTAAATATTCTTTTCTGATTCCTTTTTATGTTCTGAGTCTTTCTGTAAGACTTTAAGCTAATCCTTTTATGATAAATACTTGCAATTACTACACCAACTATACATCCTATTAAAAAGTATTCTACCATTAACATCTTCCCCTAAATAATTTATATTGTAAATACTATATTTTAAAACAATATCCAACATACAATTATTTCAACAAAAGTTAACCGATTCCTTCTATTAAACTGATAATTTTTTATTAAATCCATTCATAATATATCAACTCACTTAAACTAATTTATAAGCAATATCGTAGTATAAACAATAAGCTCTTGAAAATTCCATTATAATCCCTAATAATATAATATGTATTATATTATTAGGGGGAAAATAAATGATCGAGTTAGTATCAGAAAAATTAACAAATTATATAAGTTCAAATAGTGATATTAATGCCTCAGAAATACCTAAGATACATTTTGCTATAAAGTCAATCTTAAGTGAAAGTTCTAAGTTTATCATAATGTTTATTATATTTTTCATTTTAGGTACAGAAAAATACTTCTTATTATCTTTCATAATTTTATGTCCTATTAGAGCATATTCTGGCGGCATACATTTCTATACATATAAAGCTTGTTTAGTTTTTTCTATGTTAGTGTTTTTCATAACAAGCTATCTAACTCCTAAATATATTGGACAAATACCCTTAATCATTCATTTAATTTTATCCATATTGAGTCTAATAATTATTTACATAAAATCACCTCAGGTTAGTAAATACCGTAAAAAAATGAGAATGTATAATGATTCTAAAATTATTCTTAGTCGTAAACTAATTTCAACATTCCTAACTTTATTATTTTTATGTGCTTCTTTTTTAATTTTCAAATACACATTGTATTTGAATTGTGCTATTATAACAATTTTTATGCAAGCAATTCAATTAATTCCTGCATCAAGAATAAATGGTTAGGTACTAATTTATCCCTTGATCATTTTTACTTAACTTTTCATGTCTGTATTTTAATATTTGGTGGTTATTTTATTCATATATCTTGTCATAACTTTTAAAATTACATTATTAAATAAGCCATTTATTGAGAGGAGTGAATTTATGAAGTTTAAAAGAAAACTATTTAATATTTTATCAACTGTTTTAGTAGCTGTTGCTTATATATCAACCTCTAATTATAGCTCCATCCTATTTTTTGGTGAATCAGAAATACCTGATGAATTAATTAAATAACAAAATAAACTCTGTACTATCATTTTGAGTAGTTATTTCTATAGAACCATTATACTTTTCTACTATGGTTTTAATATTATATAAGCCGAATCCCCTTTGGCTACCTTTAGTAGAAAAGCCTTTTTTAAAAATTTCATTTATATTGGTATTTTTAAGTGTAGCTCCACTATTTCTAACATTAATAATGGAGTTTTCTTTTTCTTTATCTATATTTAACTCCACCCATCTATTACTATCTTGTTTTGCTACGGCTTCAAATGCATTATCCAATAAATTAAATAATATTTCAGCTAATTCATAGTTCTTTACCGGTATTAGATTTATATCACTATTTATTGAATACTTAAAATTAATTCCTAACTCTTCGGCTTTTTGAAGTTTACTATATATTATACCTGCTAATACATTATTATCTAACGAAATTAAATTTTGTTCTTTTGATAACGACTCATTTAATCCTTCAATATAATCTTTTATTCTACTTCTAGAATCTTCTTCATTCGAAACTTGTACTATTCCATAAATTGTACTTAAATGATTTTTGAAATCATGTTGTTTACTTTTAACATCTCTTACCAAATCTATGGTTAATTTAGAATATCGATTATAGGCTTCTAGATTTTTTTTCTCCTCAATTAAAAATACAAGTTCTCTTAAAAAGCCTACATTTACAATAATATATATAAGGAGAATAATTACAAATTTCGCAACATTTTTTTCTATTATAGTATGATCAGATTCCCAAACACTTTTTATTATAAAGATATATATAAAAGCATTAATCAAATAGAAAAATATTATCTGAGTGCTTATGTTAGATACAAAAATTTTATTATAAGGAATAAATCTTTTTATTATACATATTAAAATTAACATAGAAACATTTATAATTAATCCCTTAGTTTCTTCGTTAATAATTAAGTTACTATCTACAATACTACCAATAAGAGTAAAGAAACCAAAAATAACAAATTGTAGAACCATTGTAATTATTATTACTATAACAAACTCAAGTAGAGTTGTTTTCAACTTTTTTTTGAAAATGAGTGAAACAAATAAAATTATCAAACAATAATTCACAAAATATATATACTTAAACTCAAAATATGCTAATGTGTTATTAACTGTACATATAATTAAAGATACCAACGAGTATTTAATTATATTATTTTTATTTATATAATTAAATTTACTCCATATAATAAATATTCCTATCAATTCCATATAGCTTAAAATAAAACTCCAAACAGCGCTAGTAAACATAATCCCCAACTCCAACCTCTATATATTTTCAAAGCTTCCCTTAAATTTAGATCCCAAATACGCTTTATCTTCGCATCCCCTAAAGTATATTTCACTACTTGTTACAGATATCTGTCTAATTTCTTTGATATATTTTTTATTAACAGCGTAGGCTCTATGACTTTGCACTATATCTTCACTATTAATCTTCTCTAAAGCTTTTTTCAAGGATAACTTGTCTATCTCGTATACACCAAATCTTGTATAAACAGTTAAAGTTCTTATTTTAACTTCTATAAACACGATTTCATCAATATAAAACTTAAGCCTTACTCCTCTACTTTCAAATACTACATATTGCTTATCTAATTTAGTTTCATTCGTTTCTTTGGCATAACTATTTTCATGTAAAAGTTTTGTCATATTTTGTATTTTCTCTTTTTTAATTGGTTTTATAATGTAATCGTAACAATGAATTTTTTTAAAAGCATTTAGCATATAGCTAGAGTTTGAAGTGATAAATATTATCCATGCAAGTTTATATTTATCTATCATCCTTATTTTATTAGCTAAGCTTATGCCCGAACCTTCCTTTAATTCTATGTCTATGTAAAAAAAATCTATAGGCACTTTATTTAATATTTCAAGTCCCTTAGCTTCACTATCAGCATGAAAAATATTTATATCTAAGGATAACTCTTGAATAATTTTTATTAATGATTCTACTTGATATCTCTCATCCTCTATTAAAAGTAAATTTGACAAGTCTTAATCCCCCTTAAGTCAATTAACAAAACTAAAACTACAGCCTATTTTGCCGTAGTTAAAAATTCATTTTTAGAGTTTACCTTATATATATCTATATAAAATTTTACTCTACTACTTTATTTTATCTTAATATTCTCTTACTATCTAGTCAATTGTATTTTAATTATTTCTATTATTTAATTATATTTTTTGACAAAATATAAAAGACCATATATTAGTATGATCTTTTATCCACTCCATCATATTTAAGTTTCAATTCTTTTTTGACAAATTTCTCCTTCAAGCCAATCTACAAATTGTCGCGCTGTCCTTGGCGATCTTCCGTTATAACTCATTTCCCATTGGATAGCCCTTTTGTGGATTTCTTCTGTTGGTTCTATCCCTCTAGATTTAGCCAAAGAATCTACTATCTCTAAATACTCCTTTTGAGTTGGTGATATAAACGTTACTGTTATCCCAAATCTATCTGATAAAGATAGTTTTTCTTGCATTGCATCTGCAGCATGGACTTCGTCACCAGTTCCTGATAATCTCATTCCATCTCTGTCACTAAACTTTTCTTTAACTAAATGTCTTCTATTTGATGTAGCATATATTATTATATTGTCAGGTTTTGTCTCTAATCCACCTTCTAAAACTGCTTTGAGGGCTGTATAAGTATCTTCACTATCTCCAAAAGCTAAATCATCTATAAACAATATAAACTTTTGAGGTATATCTTTTATGATTCCTATTAGTTTAGGAAAGGTACTTATATATTGTTTAGGAATTTCTATAACCCTCAGTCCCTCTGTATAATACTCATTTAATAAAGCCTTTACTGTAGATGATTTACCAGTTCCTCTACTACCATATAATAAAACATTATTAGCTTTATATCCCTTCAAAAATGCAATAGTATTATCTACTATTATTTTCCTCTCTCTTTCATAATTAACTAGTTCCTCAAGTCTTATGGGATCTAATGACTGTACCCCTTTTAGCTCATTTCCTTCCCATAAGAAACCTTTGTATTCACCAAATATACCAATTCCATTATTTTTATAAACTATAGCTAAATCATTAATTAAAACACTCCAAGGAGAAGTATTCATAAACTTATCTACTATAAAATTACTTTCAATATATACATCATCTATAACTTCCGTTTCCCATTCCCCAAGATTTTGTAGTTTATCTAACTCAAAATATGGATTATTTTCATCTTCTATAAATAGCTCTTTTATATATTCTGCTGTAAAATCCCCTATACTTTCTAAGGAATCTAAGTCATTTACTACAGCTTGTTTAATTGAAAATCCTATATTACATAAGTTATCTCTTTGAGCCTTCTTAGAAAATATGTTTTCGCTTAATATTATCTTATTTATTATATATTGTTTTAATCCAAATCCATTGTTAATTTCCATCAGCTCATAATAAAAATCATTATATAAGTTAATTATTTCACTAATTGTATTTTCATTCCTATCTAGATAATTAATTAGTTTATACAATTTTTCAATAACAGAATCCTTTAGTAAATTCCTATATATTCCTAAGGATTCTAAATTAATTTTCATCCTTCTTATCTTATTGCTTATCATGATAATACTCCTCCTTATACTCCCTATAGAAATTATAATTCTACGTTTTAATTCATATACCTTTATAAGAATGATATTTTTTTATCACTCTTATAAAGAAATCAATAAAAAAAGCTTCTTTAATTTATAAAGAAACTTTTTTACTTATTAAATAGTAAATAAATTTAAATCTACATCTTCAATATTATAATCTCCAGAGTTTATATCATCAAAATGCCACCACTCAGTATCAATAATCTTAAACCCACTTTGCACCATTATGTTAGTTAAAATAGTCATATTACTTTTAGCCTCATCACTCATATTAGTGTTGCCTCTATATGCCTTTTCTGAAAAGTCATCAAAACTAGAAGGCATGATCAATTCTTTTCCATCTTTATCAACAAGGGTAATATCAACAGCACAGCCTTTATTATGTATTGAGCCACCGTTATCTGGATTTGCAACAAATCTACTGTCTTTCACTATATTCCAAAATATTCTTTGCACATAAACTGGTCTATACGCATCCCAAATTTTTATTCTATATCCTAGCTTTTTAAATTCTTCATTTGCCTTTACTAACTTTAGAGCGGTATCTTTTCTTAATACACATATGTCATTTGGATAAACTTTTTGTTTAGTAAAATTGTTTTCTGTTGCATATCTTAAATCTATCACAAAATCTTTATCAATTTCCTTTAATAAAACAAAGCCATTAATTTCTCTAGGTTCTTCTATTTGTTCTTCGTTCTTTATTTCATTTGATATATCAACGTCTTTCTTGCTTTCAACTTCTTTAGAATCTGGCTCTTCATCTATATTAATTTCTTCAACAACTTTAGCCGTCTTATCATCTTTTACATTTTTATTACACGAAACAACAAAAAGGTTTACGGTAACCGAAAAAATTAGAATAAGTGAACATATTTTTCTCAAAAATATTTCCTCCTATTTTTATTTAGTGTGATTATATAAAGACTCATATCTATAATAAATCATATCGATTACGCTTAAGAGTGCATATCTGCCTCCTACTAGTGATTCTATACTTTTAACATCTGGATTACCATATAGCAATACTAAATCAGCCTCTTCCATATATTGAGTGTTCGGATTTTGAGTTATTATTACAAGTTTTGCGTTCTTATTTTTTATCTTTTTAATAAGCTCTGTATTAGCTACTCTTCCAGCCACTGTTAAAATTATAGCAAGAGAATTCTCATCCATATCATCAACATACTGATATTGTTCCTGCATATCAACAAATGCTGTTACTAATTTACCAAGCATCAAAAGCATGGTTTGTATCTCCATAGAAATATATTGTGAAAACTGCATTCCAAAAAAAGCAATCTTTTTATATCTATATATATACTCAACCAATTTATCTAGTTTTCTTATATCTAAATTTTCAGAGGTTTGTTTTAAATTATTAATAACTAAATCATAAAAGTCATTTGTTAGTTCATCTGGGTTTGATGATTTCTCTTGTATAAATTTAGGATTAAAAGAAGCTTTAAGCCTATAATATTTTAAATTCAAATCCACCTGTTCTTTAAATTCACTAAAACTCTCATATTCTAATTTTTTGATAAATCTACTTATTGTAGCTGATGATGTATAACACATATCTGCCAATTGATTTATATTTAATTTGGGAACTTTTTTTATATTATTCAGCATAGTCCACGCAATTGTGTAATATATATCTTTTTCTTTATTAGAATTAACCAAAAATAACAATCGATAAATAACTTCATTCATATAAATACCCCTCCTACTTTATCTAAACAATATTATAAAGTATTTATTAACTATTCGCAAAACATAAAAAGGAGTTTTAACATAAACTCCTTTTTATAAAAATATTATTAACCTATATTTGTTTTATCTCTATATTTTGAAGTCAAACATGGAATTAAACTAAATAACGATACAAATAAAGGTATTATAAATGATGCTATAAATCCAGATTTACTTAACAGTAAAAATGGTTTTCCAACTGGATTAAATATAGTTAAATTTAATATACTAACTGTCATAATACACATAAATATACCTAATCCATATCCTACTAAACACAAGATTAAATTTTCTCTCCATAATTTAGTCATTAATGTTACATTTTTATATCCCATGGCATGCATTATAAAAAATTCGCTAATCCTATCTTTAAATGTAATATAATTTAAATTCCCTAGTGTTATACACAAAACTATAATTATAAAAGTACTCATTATATAACTAAGAGAATTCATACCTATCATCATTTCTTTAAAATTGTCTTCCATATATTTATAATCTATCACATCTATATCTACAGGAAGCTTCTCTTTTATAGCACTCATATCTTTGCTACTATTATCATAAGTACTATAAATAAATCCCCTTGTAAAAGCCTCTTCTCTTTTCATTTCACTATCTGTATTTACTATGGCTATTATATTCTCTCCATCCATTATTCCCGAAACTTTATATTCTTTATTTAAGTTTGAATTATCTTCATTTATTATTGAACCTATTTTAAGATTGTTTTGTTTAGCATATCTTAAATGAATTAGAATATCATTTGAATTTTCTTTAGGAATACTTCCTTCAACAATATTTTGATCCAGAGCGTCCATCAATCCCAGTATATCTTCACTGTACAAATTTTCAATATCAAAACTTGAAGAACCTAAACCTAAAGAATATCTAAGGCTACCTTCAATAGGTTTAATTGGAATTAAAAGCTTTGTATTACTACTACTTTTAAGATCTTCTATTATGGTCTTTGGAATCTCAACATTACTTTTAGAATATACTATACTATGATTCTCTACAAAGTTACCACCTGTCAGATCAACTAATTCCTCTGTTGTTACACTTATTAAAGAATAAAAATATACTACAAAAACACCTATAGCCACAGTTATTATAGTTATTAAAACTTTTTTAATATTAGCTAATATATATTTTAGTGGAGAAAGTGGTCTCATAGTATCACCTCTCTTTTTCTTCAATGGAAGTTATACTTCCATCCCAAATATTAACTATTGCATCCGCATCCTTTAAAATAGTTTTATCATGTGTAACAATTACAATAAGAGCATTTTTCTTATATTCATCTAACATCTTCATTACTCCAGAAGAACTCTCATGGTCTAAGGCTGCTGTAAGTTCATCTCCAAAAATCACCTTAGGGTTATTTATAAGTGCTCTAGCAATTGCAACCTTTTGTCTTTGTCCTCCTGAAAGTTTTGAAGGTTTTTTATTATACAAATTCTCTATTCCCATCCTGCCTAGAAGTTCTATGGCTCTTTGCTTGTCAGCTTTTGAATTAGAGTTTATAGGAACTAATATATTATCAAGAACACTCATGTATTCAATTAAAAAATGTCTCTGAAATATAAAGCCAAACTCTTTTTTTCTTAGCTTTGCTAAAGCATTCAAACTCATGCTTTCATAGTCTTGTCCATCATAAGATATTTTTCCTGAAGTTGGTTTCTTTAATCCAGCCATTGCATAAATTAATGAACTTTTCCCACTTCCTGAAGGTCCCATAATACCTATCATTTTATTATTTTCCAAACTTAAATTTATATTTTTTACCGCATAAGTCATAGCTTCTTTTTCCATATCATATATCATATTTAAATTTTCTATATTAAAAATCATTTTATCCCTCCTCAATTATGGTTATAGCATCTAATCTACCTAAAACTCTGTAAATTGGTATTAATGTAAATAAAGCTGTAAAGGCTGGTGTGAGTAAAGATATTACTATACCTTTAATACTTATAAATACGCCAATTGCTCCTAGATCAGTAAAAGCTGCTTTTGTTACAATAAAACTAGTAGCTACTCCTAATATAATGCCTACTACAAATCCAGATAAATTAAATATCAACACTTCCTTTAATGCTCTTTTCATCAACATTCCTCTGCTATATCCTAAAGCATTTAATATACCAAACTCTATTTTTCTATTTATAAATTGCGCATATTTAGAGCTTGATAAAGTAACCACCATAACAATAACGATAAGAACAAAAAGTGCATCTAGTATTTGTTTTGAAGATGATGTGCCACTTTGATATTTTTCCATTCCTTCTGATAATATGCTATAATTTATATCCTTTTTAGAGAATGTCCTTATTAATTCATCTAAATCATCTCTTTTATCATCATTAGGAAATATCACCATCTCATTTTTTATCAAATCATCTTTACTAATATCTTTATATCTACTAACTTCATCAGAAGTTGACGCATAGCTACTTAAAGATAAAAAATATTCACTACTTAAAACCCCTACAATTTTGTTATCTCCTAAACTATCCCCAATAGATACATTATTATTTTTAGCTATTCTCTCATCTATAGCTATCTCTTTTTGTCCCTCTTTTGGAAGGCTTCCTTTTTCAAGAGTCATATCATACTTATTCATAAAATATTCTCTATCCTCTGGAAGTATAGAAAATATCCTTACATTACTAACACTTCCCTGGGTAGAATATTTTACATAAGATATGTTTGTAGGTATTAACTTTTCTACAAAATCACTTTTCTTTAACTTATCTACATACTCTAAAGATATCTCTTTATCACTAATTCTACTTATTGTAAAGGCCTTTTCTAGTGGCTTCACTTGAGATGAGTATGAGCTTTCTGATATAGACTCTATAAAACACTCTACTCCATATCCTAAGATAATAGATAAAGCTATAGCTATTATTGAAGTTATATAGGACTTTTTATTATTTTTTATATATTTACTAACAGATAAAGGTTTCATTTCAATCCTCCCTTCATTTCCTATAAATATCATATAAAAATTCCTCCATAAATAATAGTAACCACGGTCACTACATACTAGTTACCGTGGTCATTTATTTTAATATATCCTTTAAATATAACGCTGCTGAAGTTCTATCAAATATTTGTATCTTAGAATATATATTACTTACATTGTTTTTTACAGTTCCCTCTGATATAAAGAGAGAGGAGGCTATTTGTTTATTAGTAAAACCTTGTGATAACATCTTTGCAACTTCAAGTTCTCTATCCGTAAATATACCTTTTAGATTTTCTTCTTTTTTATCACTTATATTGTTGCTTATAAGCTTATTTACCAACTTAGATGCTATTGAGGATGGAAGTATGTATTTATTATCATAAGCATCTTCTATGGCTTTAATTAGGGCATCTCCATCTATATCCTTTAACATATACCCTGACGCTCCATAATTTAGTGCATCAACAATATACTCTTCATCATCAAAGGTTGTTAAAACTAATATTTTAATCTCTGGATAACTGTTTTTTATTATCTTGGTAGACTCTACCCCATTCATTCCCGGCATCCTTATATCCATTAAAATAACGTCTGGAGTACATGTTCTGCATATATCAATTACTTCTCTACCATCAGAAGCAGTGCCAATAACCTCTATATTATCTTGAAGTTCTAATATAGTTTTTAATCCATCTCTCATTAACCTTTGATCATCCACTATAACTACTCTAATCATTTATTTTTCCTCCTTCAACTAATGGCAGTTTTATATAAATAGAAAACCCCTCGCCTTCTTCTGAATATATATTAAGTTGTCCACCTAGCTCTTTTACACGCTCCTCCATGGATCTAAGTCCAAAACCTTTAGTTAACGCTACAGCTCCAATACCATTATCCTCTAAAGAGAAGTTAATTGAATTATCTCTCTCAAATAACTTAAAAATAAAGGCAGTACTTTTCCCATGTCGAATTCCATTAGTTAATCCTTCTTGAAGCGCTCTATAAATAACCTTTTTCCCACTATCATAAACATTCATATCACTATCTATATGACTTTTTACAATAATATCTGAATGCATTTCGCACTCTGCTATAAAGGTCTTTAAAGAACCCCAAAAGTCCATAATTTCCTTTCCTTGTTCTAATATTCTTACAGAACTTCTTATATCATTAAGACCTTTTCTAACTTGTTCCTGTGCTAAACTTAACTTTTCCTTAGCCTTAATAATATCCTTATCCATAAGCCTTCTGGAGGCTTCCATTTCAACCAAAACAGTTGTGAGAGTATGTCCAACTGTATCATGAATTTCCCTAGCTATTTTGTTTCTCTCAGAATTAGCTGTCATAAGCTCTACTTTTTCATAAGCCTCGCTTAAGTGTCCATATACCTCATCTTTTTCTATCTTTTTAACGGTAATTTCTTTCAAAGACTCTTCTATTATCTTATTCTGAAATAATAAATAGTTTATAAGCTTAAATATAATTATAAATATAATATATATGGGCATTGTTACTAATATAAATACTGGAATCAAGTTTATTTTATCTTTTAACATAATAATTGCAGATAAAAAATTCATCAAATACACTAATACTGAATACATGTATCCTTGTTTTTTATTAAAATTAACTATTATACTGTCCACTAAAAATAAATATAAAATCATAGCTACGAAACTTTTAGAACTATAATTTATAAACCATATTATCATTACCTCTAAAATTAATAATATGTTTTTTGCAATTTCTCTCTCTTTTTCATAACAAAAATAAGTTCTTATGGTGAAACAGGTAAGAAAAAGAAGATAAGTTATAAGTAATAAAAAATTACTCCCACTTAAAAATGCTAAGATAATAAGTATTATTGTAAAAACTATATAATCAACTATTGTTATAATATCTTTAACCCTCAAATCCATGATTTACCCCTTTATACAATTATCACTTTAATTATACCAAATATAAAAAAAGTGGCTAGCGCCACTTCGCTAGGGAACCCTATGGTTCCCTTCGACGACACTTCGTGTCTGAGCACCCTCCTTAAGAGGCGGGGAGCAAAACCTCCCCTGCACCCCTTGCATTTTTTATTGCATAGGAAGAAGGTACTTTCCTATGCAATAAAAAAGAAGGTAACTTAAGCACCTTCCCAAAACTAATTTAACTTCTACTATCAAGAGATTCCTCTGGTAAGCTTTTTAGTCCCTCTTTAAGTAATTCTGATCTTTTCACATTCTTAGAACTAGCTGGTGAAACTATCTGCTTCCATAGTTTTGACCCTTTTTTACCTAAAAATAATCCTAAAGTATGTGTTAAAGCTACATGAGGATTTTCTCCATTCTTCTCAAGGTTTTCAATATAAGGAATGAAATTTTCTATTATCTCTCGTCTTGATATGTTATTAATCTCACCATCTTTAAAGAATTTATCTACTTCTCTAAGAATAATAGGATTGTCATAGGCAGCTCTTCCTATCATAACACCATCTACATAATTTAAATGTTTTTCCATTTCTTCTATAGTTTTTATTCCACCATTAATTTCTACTTGAAGATTAGGTTTTTCTTCTTTAACTTTATATACCTCTTCATATCTTAATTGTGGTATTTCTCTATTCTCTCTAGGACTTAACCCCTCCAAAATAGCTATTCTTGCATGTATTGTATACCTATCAGGTTGAGCCTCCTCAACCTTGTCTATAAAGTTAATCATATCCTCATATCTATCTAATAAAGTTCTTTCAAAACTAGCTGGCAGTATATTTTTCCCTTCAATACCTATTCTATGTTTCAGGGTTACAGGTTTCTTAGTAGCTTCTTTCATAGCTTTAATCATATCTCTTACAAGTTCAGGATAAGCCATAAGGCATGCTCCCATCTCATTTCCTGCTACTCTATCTGAAGGACAGCCTGCATTTAAATTTATTTCATCATAATCCCAATCTTCAGCTATTTTAACCGCATTATATATATCTTCTGGCGTTGAACCTGCAATCTGCAAGGAAATAGGCTTTTCAAATGGATTAAAATCTAATAACTTATCTCTTTTCCCATTTATTATAGCTTGTGCCGTTACCATCTCTGTATATAACAAAGCTTTCTTAGTTATAATCCTAGCAAAATATCTAAAGTGTCTATCTGTTCTGTCTACCATAGGTGCTATACTCACCTTAGGCGTAAGTATCTTTGAATCTATATTCATAATCCCATTCCTTCCATTAAACTTTGTCTTTAAGATAGTATTCATCCAAAATAACTGCCCTTATACTCTCATATTTTATATTATCAGGAAGTTTTCTCTTTATTGAACTTACAGAGCTGTAACCCGAGCTTCTGCACTCATTCATAATTAAAGCTCTCTCCTCTTCTGTATATAACCCTCTTATATCTAAGTAAAAGTCTAGTTCTCTTCCTGACTCTAAATAGTCAGTAACATAACCTAATACTGTAGATATTGAAACCTCTAATTCCTGGGAAATATATTGAAGTTCCTTTCCTTCCTTAAGCATATCTATGGCAATTTCATCCGACTTTCTATGCTCGCCATCTATTATCAGCTTATTTCTTTTCTTATCTCTCCACTTAACTTCAATACCATGTTCTAATACATAGTTATTTACTATTTCTAAAATTTTCTCTGAATATCTTTCTATTTTCTTAGGTCCAAGACCTGTTATATCCTTTAAGTTATCTGTATCCCTAGGATATCTTCCACTTATTTCTTTTAATGTATTTTTGGCTATTACAGCTTGAGGAAGTTGATTCTCTTTTTTAGCAATAGCATTTCTAACCTTTATTAGTTCTTCTAATAATCTTTCATCAGTTGAAACATAACATACCTCATCATCTAAAAGTGCTCTATTTTTCTCTAAATATTTTAGTATTAACTTTTCAAATTCCTCACCATATTTATTATACTTAACCTCACCTACTCCAGATATTAAAAGCATTTGATCTTTATTAACTGGGTGTTTTGTAGACATATCCTTTAAGGTTACATCTGGGAATATTATATAAGGAGGAACTCCCTCTCGCTCCGAAATTTCTCTTCTTAAAGTTCTAAGCTCTTCATATAATGAGTCATCAAGCTTAAATACTCTTTCCACCTTGATTTCTTTAAATTTAACCTGTTCTTCTCCCTTTAATACTTTTATAGACCTATCATTTAATCTAATAACTGGGTAAGTTCCCTCTACCATATCCATATATCCATGAGAAATAAGAGTGTTTATGAAATTCTTCAAATCGTCTTTGGAGAACTCCTTCATTATTCCATAGGTAGATAATTCATTGAACTTAAACTCTTGAAGTTTCTTATTTTTAGATGCTCTAAGTACATCTACAATCATTGTAGAACCAAAGCTTCTCTTCATTCTATATATGCAGGATAAAACCTTCTGAGCATCTAAGGTTCTATCTACTATTTCTCCTTCACTTTCACAATTACTACAATTGTTACAATCCTTAGGATACTCATCTCCAAAATAGTTAAGTATAAATCTTCTATAACAATCATTAGAGTGAATCATATCAACCATATATTGAAGCATTTTATATTGATTATTTTTTCTCTCTGGATTTTCTATACTCATTTCAATTAAATACTTTTGCGTTTGTACATCCCCAGGTGTAAATAACAATACACATTCGCTATCTAAACCATCTCTACCTGCCCTACCTATTTCTTGATAGTAGCTTTCTATATTTTTAGGCATATTATAATGAATAACATATCTAATATTAGATTTATCTATTCCCATACCAAAAGCATTGGTAGCAACCATAATATTAACTCTATCGTAGATAAAATCCTCTTGACTTTTTTCTCTTTCATTATCAGATAAGCCTGCATGATATCTTCCCACAGAAAAACCTTTTTTTAAAAGTAATGTATAAGCTGCATCTACTTCTTTACGGGTAGCCGCATATATTATTCCTGAATCTTCTTTATGATTATTTATATAATCTAAAAGATAGTCCTTTTTACTACCTGATTTTACTATAGTTATCTTAAGGTTTTCTCTATCAAAACCTGATATAAATACTTTTGGAGTCTTCAGAGATAAAATATTAATTATGTCTTCCCTTACTTCATTTGTAGCTGTTGCTGTAAAGGCAGTTATTATAGGTCTATTTTTTAAACTATTAATAAAAAACGGTATCTTTCTGTAGCTTGTTCTAAAATCATGTCCCCATTGAGATACACAGTGAGCTTCATCAATAGCTACTTGTGATATATTTTTCTCTCCAAGTATAGATAAAAATTCATAAGATTCAAGTCGTTCTGGAGCAACATATATAATTTTAAATCTATCACTTCTTATTCCATCTAATACTTCTTTAAATTCATTAGTTGATAATGAACTATTTATATAGGCTGCCTCTATTCCCATTTCCTTAATAGTATCAACCTGATCCTTCATTAAAGAAATCAATGGAGAAATTACTACTGTCATTCCTTCCAGCATAAGTGCAGGAATTTGATAACAGATAGACTTTCCTCCCCCTGTTGGCATAATTGCTAATACATCATTAGCTTCAACAATATTTTTAATAATATCGTCTTGTCCTCTTCTAAAACTCTTGTATCCAAAATATCTTTCTAACAGTTCTAATCCTCTATCAATCAACTTAAAACACCTCTACAAAATCTTTATTATCATAATTATTAACATAACTCAACATTATTTTTCATCTAATTATAACACTTCAAGTCTTTTTACTTTTAAATTTATGTTAAAATTAAGTATATCATATTTTAAGGAGGGTATTATGCTTACAATTGGTTATATTGGTAATGGTAAAAGTACAAATAGATATCATCTACCATTCGTTTTGAGAAGAGAAAATATAAAAGTTAAAACAATATATCAAAGAAACCCTAAACACGAAAGCTGGGCTAGGATAGAAGGTGTAAACTACACTTCTGATTTAAATGAGCTATTAAATGACGAAGAAATTCAATTAATAGTTGTCTGCACACTTCACAATAGCCATTACGAATATTCAAAAATGGTTTTAGAACATAATAAACATTGTTTAGTTGAAAAACCTTTTATGGAAACATCAACTCAAGCTAAAGAAATATTTGAGCTTGCAAAGGAAAAAGGTCTAATTGTTCAAGCGTATCAAAATAGACGTTTTGACAGTGACTTCTTAACAGTTCAAAAAGTTATTGAGGAAGGTAAACTTGGAGATTTATTAGAAGTTGAAATGCATTATGATTATTATCGTCCTGAAGTCCCTGAATCGGTAACTAATTTTATTCCTCACTTTTCTTATTTATATGGACATGGCTGCCATACTTTAGATCAAGTAATAAGCTATTTTGGAAAACCTGACGACATTCATTATGATGCTAGACAATTATTAGGTTCTGGAAGAATGAATGATTATTTTGATTTAGATTTATATTATGGAATTTTAAAGGTGTCCGTTAAATCTAGTTACTTTAGATTAAAAGAAAGACCAAGTTTTGTTGTATATGGTAAAAAAGGATGCTTCGTTAAACAAACTAAAGACCGCCAAGAAGAACACTTAAAACTATTCCACATGCCTCATAATAAAGATTTTGGTATTGATACTCTTGAGCACTACGGCACTATAACTTATATAGATGATGAAGGCGTAACTCATGAAGAAAAAGTTAAATCAGTTGATGGTGATTATGGAAGAGTTTATGATGATTTATACGAAGCAATTATAAATGGAAAAGAAAAAACTATTACTGATGAACAAACTTTATTGCAAATGGAAATTTTAGAAACAGGCGTAAAAGATTTAAAATAGTTTATCTAATTTTAACAGTTGAATACTTGAGTACCTGAGTACTCAGGTACTCAAGTATCTATGTACTCAGGTATTCAACAATAAGAATATATTATATAGAATAAAAAGCAGCTTAATGCTGCTTTTTTATTAAACTTTATAAAATTTTATTTGAATTTATATATATTACTACCAGCAAAATAGTTAAGCCAAATTAAATTTCTATGATGCAACTTCTTCTCTAACTACAATTTCTCCGTCTCTTAATTTTAATATTGATGTTCCATAAGCTGCTGATTCTTGTGAATGGGTAACTTGTATTATTGTTTTCCCTAAGTCTTTATTTATATTTTTGAAAAGTCTCATTATTTCCGTACCTGTCTTTGAATCTAAGTTTCCTATAGGTTCATCTGCTAATATTATATCTGGTTCAAATACTAATGCTCTAGCTATTGCAACTCTTTGTTGTTGTCCACCAGACAATTCCCTAGGTGTCACTCTTCTCTTATGACTCATCTCTATTCTATCTAATATTTCAGTAAGCTTACGTGAATAATCTTTTATCTTTCCTCCATCTAAAATTATTGGAAGTAAAATATTATCTTCTACAGAAAGGTTAGGTACTAAATTATAAAACTGAAATACAAATCCAAGCTCTCTTCTTTTCATTATACTTTTTTGCTTTTCACTTAATTTACTTAAGTCTTTTCCATTAACATTTACTATACCACTTGAAGGTTTATCTAATCCTCCTAATAGATATAAAAGTGTGGACTTTCCACAACCTGATGGTCCCATTATAGAAAGAAACTCCCCCTTATCCACAGAAAAGTTTAAATCCTTTAGAACATTTATTTCTTCTTTCCCTACCTTGAAATTTTTATTTAAATCAAATACTTCTATTGCTCTCATTTCTTTTCCTCCTACTCATATTTTAATTCTTCTATAATGGATAGTTTTTTGCTTTTAAATAGTACTGGTATTGTAGCTATTAAAACTATTGCCAGAGATACTAAAAATATTACTGGTACAAACTTAATGTTAAATACAACTTCCATATCAAAGCCTAATAACTTACTTATCTTACTCATTATTGACATCCCAAGATAAGAGAATGGAGTTACAATAATTATTGACCATAATACTGTAAGAACAGACTCTACTATAAGCATTCTATTTCTTTGGAATTTACTCATACCTACTGAACTTAAAACTGCTAAATCTTTTTTCCTCTGAATAAAACTTATTCCTATATTATTTAGAACTCCAAAAGCTCCTATAACAACCGACATAAATGAGAATATACTCAATATATCTGTAAGTTGTTTGTTATTTTCAACATTTCTTGCTTTTGTTTCTTCAAATGTTAAAACACTGCCTCCAAGAGCTCTGATTTTCTTGTTGATATTTTCTTTTACATCTGCTGAACGTCCTGTAGTATTTAAGTAAAACTGTATAGACGCACTATCTACATATTCTTTTGGTAGACCCTTATAATTTATAAAAACAACCGATCCACCATTATATAATTTACCATCAATAATCCCTACAACATTATAGCTTTTATTGGTAGTTCCAACTTTCATATCAAAGCTATCGCCTTTTTTCAATTTTACTTTTTCTGCTATCTTTTCAGTTATAACAACATCATTTAAACTACCATTTTCAAATTCTTTATATTCTTCTTTATCCCAGTTTAGATAATTATCAAAGTCTAAATATTTATCTGGCTCTATTCCCATAACTGAATAATTATTGCCATCAATATCTCCACTCGCATATTGCTGTCTTTGTATTGAGCTTTGAACAACATTAGGTTCTTCCTTAAGTACATCTAATACTTTTTCCTTAAGATCTACTGTACCCCTTTCTGGAACATTAATTTCTATACCATAATTTAAGTTTTCATATGCTTCTACTACTACGTCTTTTATACTAATACTTAAAGAATTTATCATTATAATAGATATAATTGCTATGTTCATTAAGTTAATATTTCCAAGTAAGACTTTTGATGTGCTCATGTTATTTAATGCTAGTGCATTTATAGGATTAGTATCTCTAAGCTTAGAAAATATATTTTTTGATATAAACTCTACAACCTTAGGATAAATTAGTATTACTGCAATTATTGCTAATATAAATAATGCCGGGCTTATACTTATTAACCATTTAGTTTTAAGTGAGTTTACAATAATCACTCCTAGTAGAAGCACTATGCCTGCTACAAATTTACCTATTCCTATTTGTTCTGAGCTATCTGAGGTTTTTAATATAACTTCCTTAACTTGAAGTTTATTCGTCTTTATAATCGGTGCTATAGCCGATGCAACAGATAGTAATATTGAAAATACTAATCCATATATTAGATATTTAATATTTATATTAGGTTGTTGTAATATTCCATACTCTTTTAAGGGAGATATAACATAATTTATTAGGTATAATATTCCAACTCCTAACCCATTACCTATTACCCCTCCTAAAACTCCATAACACAAACTTTCTAAGTATAATATTCTTCTTATAGTCCCTCTAGTTGCACCTTGACTTAAAAACGTTCCTATAATAGGCATTCTCTCTGTTACTGTTAATTTAAAAGAACTGTATATTATAATACTGCTCATAAATACAACTACTAATAACATCATGTAAAGCATGTTGTTTATTTGTGCAACTTGACTTTTTACAGCATCTTCATTATAAAGTTCTTTAGCTATAAAATTAGTGTTAACATCATTAAATTTTTCTATTGAATCTTTAATGTTTGCTTCTATTTTATTCGCAAATGCAACATTATATTTACCTTTCATATTAAACTTTTCAGCTAAATATTTATAAGGAACTATTATCTGAAAATTCTCTTTTGTATCACCATAAAAAACTCCTTGATTAGCTGAAATTTTTGAGATTTCTAAGCTAACCTTCTCTCCATTAAGTAGTGTATTTAGTTTATCTCCAACTTTAAGATCAAACTCTTCACTAACTCTTTTTGAGATTATACACGTCTCACCATTAAAATCTTTTAACTCATTTCCATCTACAAATACATCTTTATTTATATACTTTTCTTCACGCCCTATTACTTGTATTGTCTGCATATCATCCGTATCATATATAAAACTACTTCTTATTTCAGGTACTATATCTTTTAATCCATCTAACTTTAACCCCTCTAAGTCAAAGGCCATTGCTCCATCTTTAGCTGATACATATACATCTTTATTTTCAAGTTGTTCTAGCTGTGGTTTTACAAAACTGTCTATAGCTGCATCTACTGCTCCCATGCTTCCTACAAATAATCCTGTGCTAAGTACTATAGCTATTAGCAAAAGAAAGAATCTTGCTTTTTTTTCTAACATGCTCTTTAGTACGTATTTTAAAAATATCTTCATAATTTGCCCCCTTTGTTTCATCTTATTTATTACATTACCATATTTTCCTTAAAATTAATCACTATTAAGGTTAAAGTTAGTAAATCTTAAGAGTTTGGTAAGATTTAAACAAAAGAGTTGCTGAATCTGTAGAAGCCGCTTCTCATGCTCCATTAAATTCCTTGAAAAAAATAAGAACAGATCTCTCTGCTCTTATTTTCATTAAATATTTTCTAATTCTATTGTTAAAATATACTTTAACCCCTTTAAATCATGTGAAGTTTTTGTATAAATAGTTTTTATATTTTCCTCTTTACATGCTAGCTCCAAATGTTTTATTGCTATTCCCACATCTAAGTCGCTAAAATGCATAAGTTTTTTAGTGATTAAATTACCAGTTTTAGCAAAAGCCTCTATTTTAGTATCACCTTCCATAGTAAATACCCAAGGTTGAAGATTAACTGCCGATGGAGCTACTCTAACTTTATCAAATATTTTCACCCATTTATCTTCAAAAGGTTCATATATAACTTCCTCAAGTTTTTTTCTTTTAAAAGAGTTTGACTCTTTAACATCTAATTCCTGTTCATTTTCAGGATAACCAAAAGAAATTACTATTACAGGCTTTTGATTTTCTTTTATAGTCATTACATCTTTTAATAGGTTTTTCTTTATAAATCCACCTATCCAACAAGTTCCTATCCCCTTATCAGCTAGTTCTAAAACTATTTCCTCAAGTGTATATCCTATATTTTCTAGGTATCCATTCTTCTCCTCTGAGGTAATTACTAGATAATGTGGAGCTTCTATTTTCCCATAGCTTCCTACTATACCCTTACTTATATCTTGAATCTTTTTACCATCTTTAATAAGTTCAATATTCATTTCTATCTTTGGGTATAATCTTGGAACCTCTTTTATTAGTTTATTGATAAAATCAAAGTCTTCTTGTGAAATACTACTGTTTTTGTACTTTCTTATTGATTTTCTTCTATAAATTGCATTTTCTATATTCATTTAAAACACCTCTAAAATTCTAATATATATAGAAATATTATAGCTTAAATATAGAAATCATATCCAGTAATTTTTGAGAACTTAATTTTGATTCCTCTGATTCGTTTAGTACCTTTTCTGTTAAATTTGCTATATTACTAGTTTTATCTGCTATATTAGTTGAACCAACAGCACCTTCATTAGCTGCTAATGCCACCTCATTTATAGCTGAAACTATATTTTTAGTTGCTTTTAATAGCTCCTTAGAATTATTACTAAAATCAGTAATTATATTTTCGATTCTATTTGCATCTTCACTATATTGTTCTCCAGTATCAACCTGCTTTGAGTAGTCTGGAAGCACTTGTAAATCTATGAACTCCAATGCTTCATTAGCGCCTTCTCTTAAGCTAATAATAGCCTCTAATACAACTCTTGTAATTTCTTGTATTTCTATTACTGTTTCTTTAGATGATTCTGCTAGCTTTCTAATTTCTTCTGCTACTACAGCAAAACCCCTACCTACCTCTCCTGCTCTAGCTGCTTCTATAGCAGCATTTAGTGCTAAAAGATTTGTTTGAGAAGTAATTTGCAATATCCCCTCTGTTAAGTTTTTAATTTGTTCTGCTGATTTTGATTTTTCTAGTGCAATTTTTAATTTCTTATCAATATCAACTTTAATATCATTTGCATTTTTTTGTGCTTCAATAGCCGAAACTTTTAAATTCTCAGCACGTGAATATATCTCTTTAGAAGATTTTAGACCTTCTTGTATTTTTTCAGACATATTTTCTACTTCTTGTTCTATGTCTGAAGTTGATGCAGTCATTTCTTCTGAACTTGCTGAAGTCTCCTCCATACTAGCTGATAACTCTTCGGTTGTAGCTGATACATCCACCACCTGTATATTGAGCTCCTTAATATTATCTTCAACATTATTTATAGACCTAGATACTGTATTAGATTCATCTTTTACTCCCTTTATTATATTTTTTAATGATTCCTGCATTTTAGCTGTAGATTTAAGCATTCTGGCAATCTCATTATTTGAAGAGGCCTTATCTAAATCTAATACTTTACTTAAATCTCCATTTGCTATATTCTCTAATTGTTTTTCAACTTTCTTTAACTCTTTTATTGATCCCCTTACAATTAATAATATTAAAAGTATTATTATTATTAACGAACTAATTGCTATAATAACTACAGCTTTTAATTGTGAATAAAAGCCTTCAAGGATATTTACTTTAGGAATATTGCTTACAAACGCCCAGTTAGTGTCAGTTCCCTCAAGATTAATTTTATGAGTTACTCTTAAGATATTTTCACCCATTTCCGATGACATTACGTAATTATTAAATTCTTCTCCTTTTGAGGTTTTATCTATTGTATCCTTCCACGATGTATCAATATCAGCTGCATTTCTCATTAAATTTTCTTTATTATATCCATCTGCTATAAATATTCCATTTTTAGATATTAATGAAGCTGATCCCCCAATAAGTTCAACATTCTCAACTATTGATTGAAAAGTGTCTAATTTGTAATCTATTGAAATAACACCGATAAAATTATTTTCACTATTTAAAATAGGTAACACTAATGATGCCATTGATATTGGAGAACCATTTACCTGGTATACTGTAGGTTCAGTAACAAATATATTTTTACTTTTTTTAGGCTCATTATACCAAGTCATGTCAGTTTCAGAACTATATGCAGCCTCAACATGATATTTATCTCCATCTCTTGTTACATAAGGTATAAATAAACCATCTTCCCCGTATTCATCAGTATTTTTATAAGAAAAATCTCTTCCATCATAAGCATTAGGCTCAAATGCAACTGTAATACCATATATTTCTGGATATTTAGCTAATATATCTTTCTGCATATTAATTACTAAATTTCTATCCTTAATATCTGCCTTCATCTGATTTTCCACTGCATTATCTACTACTTCTGCAATATTTTTTAAATTATAAAGCCTATTTTCAAACTCTTTAGCATATGATTTTGAAGTTTCTTTAGCGAGAATTTCTGCATTCGTAATACTGGTTGTATATACATTTTTAAGAACTAATGAGAATATTGCAACAAAAACTATTGTAATTATCCCACCTAGAAATATTGATATTTTACTTCCTAAGTTTAAATTTTTCATTTTACTTCCCCCTAATTCTTTTATTTTTACATATACCTCTATTTCAAATTTCGTCATTTTATGACAAAGCTGAATAAATGTTATAAAATTTTAACATTAAAATAAATATGACCGTAACTACTAATTCAATAATAGTTACGGCCACTATATTTATTTTAATTCATTTATTTTATACCAAATTGAGTTGTTTAACTTTTTAATATTTATTATCTTAAAATCACTATTAACAAAAGCATGAGTAGTACGCCCTTTTGCTAAAAGTACTCCATCCTCTTCTCTTATAACTTTGTAGTTAAAAATAATTTTTACTGGACTCAGGGTTTCTATCCACGTTTCTATTGTAACAAGATCCTCATATTTTGCAGGAATTATGTATTTACAATAACTTTCAGCTAAAGGCATAAGAATTCCTTGCTCTTCCATATCCTTATATGATATGTCTGTTTCTTTTATAAATTCTCCTCTACCTATCTCAAACCAAGGATAATAGTTAGAGTGGTGAACAATCCCCATTTTATCTGTTTCCACATATCTTACTTTAAAAGATGTTTTATTTATGTACATAATATGCTTCCTCCAAAACTATCTTCAGTTTTTCTATACGTGCTTTATGTTTAAAGATACTTTATCTATGGCTTTTATTAGTTGATTTGCAATATCTATTTTAAATTGAGTTCCTAATTGATTCGCTTTTATATATAATATTCCTTTTTCAGTTACTCCATACAAAGGTTGTAGATTATTTAAAGCTATTGCTTTTATATCTTGAATACACTTTTCACAAGTACATATTCCTTCATATTTCTCTAATAAATCTGGTAACATATCATTAACCATATCTTCCATACAATTTTTAAGCATTATTGGCCTCCACATATTAAAATATACAATATTATATATTATACTATACATATCATATATTCGTAAAAGATTGCATGTACTTTATGCACTTTATATACTTAATTTGGAATATGTTTATAAAAAACCTCTATAAACTGCTAATTTATAGAGGTTTATTAGAAGTTATTTTAAATTAATAACTTCTAATAAGTTCTTAAGCTTAGCATAAGCTAACCCTACATGTTTTTCAGAAGGCTCAACCAAATCTGGTATTATTACACACTTTATACCTCCAGCAACTGCTGCTTCTAATCCTCTTTCCGAATCTTCGAAAACAATAGCTTCCTTAGGTTCAACATCTAACTTCTTGCATACAGTTAAAAATATTTCTGGATCTGGTTTTCCTTTAGTTACTTCATCTCCACATATTACTCTATCAAATCTATCTAATATACCAGCTATAGATAACAATCTTTCCGCTCTTTCTCTACTGCTAGATGTTGCTACAGCTTTCTTTATACCTTTTTCATCTAGAAAATCAAGAAGTTCTATAAGTCCCTCTTTTACTCCAAGACCTTCTTCTTCTATTATCCTATTAACAACATTTCCTTGTTCTACATATAGTTTATCAAATGGAAAGTCTTCTCCGTGTATACTTTTAAATCTATTCGATATTGAAATTTTATTCATTCCTAAAAGTCCAAGTAAAAAATCTAAAGTTATATCATAATTATAAGTTTCCCCTATTTCCATCCATGCTCTTTTGGTAAGCATTTCTGTATCAAACATCAGCCCATCCATATCAAATATTGCTAGTTTTACTCCATTCATTTGCTACACTCCTTGCTAAAAACCTTAGTAAATTGCTTTTAATTATTATAACATAAACCCTATTTAATTATTTTCAAAATAAGATATTAAACTTTTTTTAAAAATACTATTGATTTTTTATTTATATAATAATATAATAAGGAAAACAATATTTAACTCTTAATCTATGACGAGGAGAGTAAATACATAACTTGATTCTTAGCGAGCTTGGGGTTGGTGAAAGCCCAGTATGATGTATGTATCGAAGAACACCTTTGAGATGCTAACCGAAATGTAAAGAGTAGACTTAGCCGGTAGTCAACCGTTAAAATGACTAGATATAAAAACAAGTTAGAGTTTTTGTATCAATATGAGTGAGCATTAGCTAATTTAGGGTGGTACCGCGGATAATCCGTTCCTATACGTAAGTATAAGGACGGTTTTTTTTATTCTTACGGCTTCTAAATTTACTATGCTAACTAGGGTGGCACCGCGGAATTTTAACCGTCCCTATACCAGTTTATGGTATAGAGGCGGTTTTTTTGTTTATATAACTAAACTAAGCAATAAGGATTAAAAATTATAGGAGGCTATTAGAAAATGAAAAGAACTTATGTATGTGATGTAAAAGAAACAACTGAAGAAAGTGTCTTAGTTAAAGGGTGGGTTCATAAAATTCACGACCTTGGTAAGATAACATTTCTTCATTTAAGAGATAAAACTGGAATAATTCAACTAGTTGTTGATAAAGATGAAATTAAGGATTTAAGACTTGAAATGAGTGTTGAGGCAATTGGGGATAAAGTTGAAAATGAAAAGGCACCTGGTGGTGTAGAACTTATATCTAAAGGAATCACTGTAATTGGAAAAGCATTTTATGATAAATTACCTTTTGAAGTAAACAGCTACAAACAAAAGGCTTCATTAGAGAAACAATTGGATTACAGAAGTTTAAGTTTAAGATCACCTAAAACAAGAGCTGTATTTAAAATTCAAGAAGAAATTGGTGATGCTTTTAGAACTTACTTAAAGGACTTAAGATTTTCTGAAATTCATACACCTAAGATAATCTCATCTAGTACTGAGGGTGGATCTGAAATGTTCACTGTTAACTACTTTAACAAACGTGCATTTTTATCACAAAGTCCACAGTTTTACAAGCAAATGATGGTTGGAGCTGGATTTGAAAGAGTTTTTGAAGTAGGTCATGCATATAGAGCTGAACTTCACGGAACTTGGAGACATTTAAGCGAATACGTGAGCTTAGATGTTGAAATGGGCTTTATAGAAGATGAATATGAAGTTATGGACTTAGAAGAAGGTTTCTTAAACTACTTATTTAAAACCCTTAAAGAAAAATGTCCAAAAGAACTTCAAATGTATGGAATTGAGCTTCCTGATAAGCTAGAAATTCCTAGAATGCCATTAGCTAAAGCTCAAGAGATCTTATTAGAGAAATATAACAAGAAATCCCCAGTAGGAAATATAGATGCTGAAGGAGAAGTTATTCTTTCAAAATATATAAAAGAAACTTACGATTGTGATTTTGTTTTCCTTACTGAATACCCAGTATCAAAGAGACCTATGTATGCAATGCCTGATAGTGAAAGACCTGAACTTACAAAAAGCTTTGATTTAATATATAAAGGTCTAGAAATTACAACTGGTGGTCAAAGAATACATGACTACGATATGTTAGCAGCAAACATTAGAAAGTTTGGTTTAAACCCAGAGGATTTTGGTTTCTATCTAGATAGTTTTAAATATGGAATGCCTCCTCACGGTGGTTTTGCTATAGGTCTTGAAAGACTTACTTTAAAAATATTAGATTTAGAAAATATTAGAGAAGCTACTCTTCTACCAAGAGATTTAAAAAGATTAGAACCATAGGAGGATTGTAAAAATGAAAGTTACTGTTGAAAATGTAGAATATATCTCAAAACTAGCTAAGCTTAAATTTACAGAAGAAGAAGCTGAAAAGCTTGCAGGAGAATTTGAAAGCATCTTAACTCATTTCGAAACTATAGACAAATTTGATTTAAGTGATATTGATTTGAATATTTTTTCTGAGGATTTAAAACCAGTTCTAAGAAAAGATGAAATGGCGGTATTTGAGGATAAGAAGAAGTTATTCTCTAATACAAAATCTATGAGAGATACTGCGATAATGGTTCCAAAGATTATAGAATAGGTGGTGAATATAAATGCAAATTGAATTATTACAAGCAAATGAAATTAGAGAAAGTATTATAGCTAGACGCTTTACTGCTGTTGATGTAGTAACAGCTCTATTTGATAGAATAAAAGAAGTTGAACCTAAGGTTCAAGCTTATATAACACTTTGTGAAGAGAAAGCTTTAGAAAGAGCTAAGGAAATTGATGAAAAAATTGCAGCTGGTGAGCCTGTAGGAAGACTTGCTGGAGTTCCTATAGCCATAAAAGATAATATTTGTACTGATGGTACTTTAACTACTTGTGCATCAAAAATGCTTGGAGACTTTGTTCCTCCCTATGATGCTACAGTTATAAAAAAGCTTCTTAAAGAAGATGCAATAATAATAGGTAAAACTAATATGGATGAATTCGCTATGGGTTCTTCTACAGAAAACTCTTCCTTTAAGACAACAAAAAATCCATGGGATTTAACTAGAGTTCCTGGTGGTTCATCTGGTGGTTCTGCCGCTGTTGTTGCTGCTGGTTTATCTCCTATTTCTTTAGGATCAGATACTGGTGGCTCTATAAGACAACCAGCTGCTTTTTGTGGTGTTGTAGGCTTTAAACCAACCTATGGAATAGTATCAAGATTTGGTCTTATAGCTTTTGGTTCTTCTTTAGATCAAATAGGACCATTCTCTAAATCTGTTACAGATGCAGCTTTAACTTTAGAAGTTATTCAAGGAGAAGATTCTCTTGATTCAACTTCTTATAAAGGTGAAATAAAAAGTGATTATTTAAGCACTTTAGCTGATGGTGTTAAAGGAATGAAGATAGGAGTTCCTAAAGAATTTTTCCAAAGCAGTCTTGATGAAGAAATTAGTGATTCAATAAAACAATCTATACAAGTGTTAAAGGATCTTGGTGCTGAGGTTAGTGAGATGTCTCTTCCTATAACTGAAGAAGGACTGTCTGCATACTATATAAGCTCTTCTGCTGAAGCTAGTTCTAACTTAGCTAGATTTGATGGCGTAAGATATGGTTACAGACCTGAAGAATTTTCAAACATTGATGATTTAATGGTTAAAAGTAGAACTGAAGCATTCGGTAAGGAAGTTAAGAGAAGAATAATGCTTGGGACTTACGCTTTATCTTCTGGATACTATGATGCTTACTATAATAGAGCTCACAAATTAAAAAAGAAAATTAAAGAAGAGTTTAAGAAAGCTTTTGATGAATATGATGTAATCTTAAGTCCTACTACTCCTACTGTTGCGTTTAAATGTGGGGAAAAATCTGAAGATCCATTATCAATGTATCTTGCTGATATCTACACAGTTAATGCTAACCTTGCTGGTATTCCTGCAATTTCAATTCCTTGTGCTTTAAGTAAGGAAGGGTTACCAATAGGACTTCAAATACTTGGACCTCATTTTGGTGAAGAAAAAATATTAAAAACAGCTTATGCTTTAGAGCAAGAACTAAAAGTATCTACTCTAGCACCAGTACAATAAAGAAAGGAAGGATATATTATGAGTTTTGAAACAGTCATAGGTCTTGAAATACATGCCGAACTAAAAACAAAATCTAAAATATTCTGCTCCTGCTCTACAGAGTTTGGTGCAGAGCCAAATAAAAATACTTGCCCTATATGCTTAGGATTACCTGGAACCCTTCCTGTACTTAATGAAGAAGTGGTAAACTACGCAATAAAAGCAGGAACTTCATTAAACTGTAAAATTAATAAACTAAATAAAATGGATAGAAAAAACTACTTCTACCCTGACCTTCCAAAAGCTTTCCAAACTTCTCAATTTGACTTACCTATATGCAGCGGTGGTCATGTTGATATTGAAGTTGGTGGAAAAACTAAAACAGTTAGATTAAACAGAATTCATATAGAAGAAGATGCAGGTAAACTAGTTCACCTTGATGATGACGGCATCTCTCTAATTGACTATAACCGTGTAGGGGTTCCGCTTATTGAAATAGTATCTGAACCAGATATGCGTTCACCTGAAGAAGCTGTAACTTTCTTAAGAACTTTAAGATCCATTCTTCAATATGCTGATGTATCAGACTGTAGAATGGAACAAGGTTCAATAAGATGTGATGCTAACATTTCTATAAGAAGATTTGGAGAAGATGTTCTAAACACTAAAGTTGAAATTAAAAACATCAACTCTTTTAAAGAACTTCAAAAAGCATTAGAAAAAGAAGAAAAACGTCAAAGAGAGCTTTACACCTATGGCGAAGAATATAAAATAAAACAAGAAACTAGAAGATGGGATAATGGAAAAGGAAAAACTATTCCTATGAGAAGTAAAGAAGATGCTCATGATTACAGATACTTCCCTGAACCAGACCTAGTTCCAATAATAATACAGGAAGAACAAATAGAAAGTATAAAAGCAACTCTTCCAGAAATGCCAAGAGTTAAAAAGGAAAGATTCATTAAAAGCTATGGACTATCAGAAAAAGAGGTTGGAATCATAATTGATGATAAAGTTCTTTCTTCTTTCTATGAGGAAACTGTTTCCTTAGGTGCTAACCCTAAATCTGTAGCTAACTGGGTACTTGGAGATATGTTAAGACTTCTAAAAGATGTTGATGGAGATTCTTCTGAAGGAATTACTTCTATATCTTTAGCTCCTAAAGCACTATTTGATCTTATCAAAATAATTGAAGCTGGAACTATAAGTACAACAGTTGGTAAAGAAGTATTTGAAGAAATGTTCAAAACCGGTGCTTCTCCAGATGAAATAGTAAAAGCTAAAGGACTTTCTCAAATAAGTGACAGCTCAGAACTTGAACAATTAATAATAGAAGTTTTGGATAACAATCCACAATCCATAGCTGACTTCTCCTCTGGAAAACCACAAGCTGCTGGATTCTTAATGGGACAAATAATGAAAGCTTCAAAGGGTAAAGCAAATCCTAAGCTTGCAAAAGAACTTTTAGATGAAAAGTTAAAAGAAAGATGTTCCTAAAAAATAAGGTTGGTGCCTATACGCATCAACCTTATTTTTATTCTTTTCTAAATACTGAGTATTCCTTGTTATCCATAGGAGAAGTTTGAAAAAAAAGTTTAATGCCTTTTTCCTGAATAAAGCGTATATACTTTATCTCTTTAGCAGAAAAAAAGTCAGAAAGCTTCTTTATAACTATACGACTTGCTGGATAAGGCATTTGAATTTCATTTACTTTAAATCCTGCCTCTACAGCCTCTTTAGCAACCTCTAAATCCTTAAATATAACCATTAAGTTACGTTTTGTACTGCTATCTTTCTCTATAAAATCTACCAGTTCTTTTGTAGAAAAAATTTTAACTTTCATTGGCTCTGGAAGACATAGCTTCATTACTTTAATAATGAAAGGGTCATTGCTATAACTTGGATCCACTATTACCACATAATTAGCATTTAGAAATTGATTCCAATTTAAAGCCACTGTGGCATGCAATAATCTTTTATCAATACGTGCAAGCTTAATTTTTGTGCTCATATTTTTTCACCAACCTGTTTCTGTCTTTGATATTCTCTCAATGTATTGGCAATTAATACCATTAAGAACTTTCCTTTAAAATCTCCCCTAATATCAATATTAAAGATTTGCTCATACTTCTTAAGTTTATAAATTAAAGTATTCTTATGTAAAAATAAGTCATCTGCAGTTTGAGTAATATTGTAATCATTTATAAGTAATTTATTTGCAATATTAGTAAATTCGTCAATGTCTATCCCTTTTCCTCTATCATTATAAAAATCAAAAATATTTCTTACATCATCTAAATGAATTTTCGAAACAAAATATTCAAATAAGTAATCTGTAAAAAATATTGGTTCATCTACCTCATAATTTATATTCTTTTCAAGCCATAAACAATTTTTATAACTTACACTATACTGCTTCAATTTATCTTGGACAGATCCTACTATATAATAGCAGCCTTGTAGTCCCCAATCTTGTAAACTTCTAATATACTTTTTAAAGAATCTTTTAGCTTCAGTGTTATCTAATCCACTTGGCATGTCTTTAAATAGAAGTAAACTCCTCTTATTAAGCAATGAGTATATCATTTGTTTGCTATCAGCTCTTAATTTCAAACGCATAATTTCTTCTAGGTTGTGTCCTTTTTGATTAATTATATAAATAGCAGCTCTAGTTTTATTTTCATCAATTCCCAGTCTATTAATTAAATCTAAAATATTATTTAAATCAAATTGCTCTTCATTTAATAGAAACTTAATTAATTCGTCGTCTTTGGTAACCTTTTGCTTCAAAGAACTATTATTTATCTCATACATTAAACGAGTTGTCAAAGAATCAAGTAAAAGGCTACTTATCATCTTAAGATTCTCATCTTCACCTCTTACCCAGATATATCCATAACTTTCTCGCTTAATTCTTATTGCATAAAACACATTATTAATATCAGAACTATCTACATTAAAACATTCTCCTACAAACTTTTCTCTACTACAAGATACAACTATTCCTTCTTCATTTAATAGTCCTATAGTGTATTTTTTATTTTCCTGTACAACATTAATAAATTCTTTAAAAATATCAACTAACATCATATTTTTTGCCTTTCTTATTCTGGTTAATTAATATTTTAGCACATGTATATAAAATTGAAGTAATTAGTTTTTATGAACTTTCATAATCCATTATTAGCTCTAATCTTCTACATGATGCCAGCCTACAAACTAAGTAAGTTAAACTGATTCAGATTTTAATATAACATCCACTATTAAAATCTGAATCAATCAACAGTCTATAATTTATAATAACTTAGCATTTCTTTAATTTTTTCATCAACTTCTTGATTTACTTCTCTAACAGGCTTTCTTGCAGGTCCTACTTCTGATATATTAGCTAGCTCTACTGACCTTTTCATTATTGATGGAACTGTTCCTAATTTTAAAACATCTCTTAAAACATCAATATCTGCTTGTAATTTTTTAGCTTCATCAACAGCATTTGTTTTAAGTGCCTTATCAAGCTTCACTAAAACTTCTGTTATAACATTGCTAGTGCCTGCTATTGCTCCAGTAGCTCCTAAACTATAACCTTGTGAAATCTTAGAATCTGACCCTACTAATACATTGAACTCTTTGCCCCTACCAGCTTCAATATATCCTTTTAAATTTTCTAGTTCCCCACTACTATCTTTAATAGCTTTAATATTATCAACTTCTGCTAAACGTCCAGCTACCTCTTTTGAAATATTACCTCCAGTTAACTTAGGAATGTTATATAATACAATTGGAATTTTTACAGAATCAGCAACATCCTTAAAATGATTATATAATTCTTCATCGCTAGGTTTTATAAAGTATGGACTTATAACTGAAAGGGCATCTGCACCCACTTCCTCCATTTTTTTAGATAAACGTATAGTTTCTTTTGTTGAACATGCACCAGTTCCTACAAAAACAGGAACTCTATGATTAACTATTTCTATTACTTTCTTAGCAAATTCAACTTTCTCTTCTTCATCTATAACGTGAAACTCACCATTACTTCCTAAAATAAAGATTCCATTAACACCTTTTTCTATTAAGTGGTTTATTAAGTCCTCAGTAGCTTTATAATTAATTGATTGTTCTTTGTCACGATTAAATGGTGTAACAATTGGTGTAATAATTCCTTCAAACATAACTTTCCTCCTAAATTTTAAACATATTTTAATCTATAAAATGTAGAAACTAATCAAGCATACTATTAGTATGAACTCCACTTTCTCTTAAGTTATTTATACAATTCTCAACTGCTTGTTTCACGTCTATCTCTTCAGCATTTGATGTATTAATATAGAGGTCTATTAACATAGGTAAGTTTAAACCTGTTATAACATTATGATTATATGACCTTGTTAAAGCAGTAAGCACATTACATGGTGTTCCTCCATATAAATCTACTAAAGCTATTGTCTCTCCTTCTAATTCAGCTAATATCCCCTTAACTTGCTGCATAAATTCTTCAAAAGACATTTCTGGCAATAGTGACACAGCTCTAACATTCTCCATTTTACCAACTATCATTTCTGCTGATTTAATGATTTCTTCACCAAATCTTCCATGGGTCCCAATTATAATATTTAAGTTTGCCATAAAAACTCCTACTCTCTTTCCATTTCTCTTATACTTTTACCAAGACTTCCACCTGGATGCCATTTTAGGTACTTATCCAAATCTAACTTTTTTTCTTTTTGTAATACTATGCTTAAACATTGAAGAATCAATAGCTCCGATAAAATAGATGCACGTGGTGGTTTGTTTAAGCTATCACCTTCTATATTTACATGCGCCACCAAGCACACTTCTGAATGTTTAGCTAACCATGATGCACCGTTTCCTGTACAACTAATAATGCGAGCTCCATTCATAGCTAGAGTCTCTATAGTTGACTTTAACTCCATAGTTTCTCCACTATTAGATATAGCGATAACAACATCTCCAGCCTTAACCTGACCACTTGAACCATGAACAGCTTCTGTACCATGTAATTCGTAAGCACTTGTCCCTGTACTAGATAGTAAAGACGCCGTATATCCAGCTACATATGATGGTTTACCTATTCCTGTAACATGGACACGCCCGCCAACCTTCTCGCTTTCTAATATTATTTCAGCAGCTTTTTTTACACTTTCTATATCAATGTTATCTAGGTTCTCACCAAACTCTTTTTTAATATTAGTTAAAAAATCTTGTATTTCACTATACATTCTCTCACCAACTAACCTAATAAATTTTGAAGTATAATTTCAGTCGACATTTCACAAGTTCTTTTTTCTGATTCTATTGTTCTTGCCGCTGTATGAGGTGTTAAGACGAAATTATCTAAAGCAAGTAATTTATCATCTTCTGTAGGCGGCTCAGTACTATATACATCAAAGTAAGCTGAACGGATTTCCTTGTTAATTAAAGCTTCATATAAAGCCTCTTCATCAACAATTCCGCCCCTTGCTGCATTAATTAAACAAGCATTACTCTTCATTTTCTTAAACTCTTCCGTAGAAAGCATATTCTTAGTAGATTCTAAAAGAGGTACATGCAAAGATACATAATCACTTTCACAAATAATTTCTTCAAAAGATTTCTTTTCCACATTAAACTCTTTTGCAGTTTCATCTGTAATTTCAAAGGTATCATAGGCATATACTTTCATGCCTAACCCATTCGCAAAGTTAGCTATGTGCTTTCCAATCATTCCAAATCCAATAATACCTAATATTTTACCGCTGATTTCTTGTCCTGTAGGTTTGTTCCATTTGTGATCTTTAACTTCTTTAGCTGTATTATAGAGATTTTTAGCATCTGCAAACATTAATGCTACTACATGTTCTGCAACAGCCTTAGAATTAGATCCAACTGTTCTTCCAACGAAAATACCTTTTTCTTTTGCATAATCTACATCTATGTTATCCGTTCCAACTCCGAATTTACATACAACCTTTAAATTGGGACACTTATCAATTAATTCTTTATCAATTATATCTACCCCAACAATAATTGCATCTGCATCGGAAGCTAAATTGTAAAATTCTTCTTTTGTGTATGCTTTTCCAGTATTATTATAATGAACCTCTAACCCCTTATATTCCATATATCTAACTTTATCTAATCCATAATTGGCAAACCCTCTAGGAGTAATTAAAACTTTCATACCTTCCACTACCTTTCTAACTTAACGTCATATATGCATGCTTAAACACAAAGCAAATTCATATATAGTCATGAATTTGCTTTATGTATCTAAAACTATATAATTCCAAAGAATGTTAAAATTAAAGCCATTATCATAGTAAAAACAATTATACGTAAGTATCTTGGTCCTCTTTTAGTAATATAGAAATACATTCCTAGAACTAAAGTAAATGGTAATAATTTTGGAACCATACCATCTAAAATACTTTGTAAAGATACTTCTGCTGCTGAACTGCTTGTAAATGTCCAAATGGTTTTAAATGAAACATATGATGAAGATAAACACCCAATCATAAATAAACCAACTATACTAGCAATATCAATAACTTTTTTTATCTTCCCTGAATGTAGAATTTCAAGAACTGCATTTTTTCCTAACTTATAACCTTTATTTATTAAAAACCATGAATATCCATATGACCATGCTAAATAAATAAGTGCTGGTATAAAAGCTGCAATAACCGAGCCATTAAGTGCCATAGGAACAAATATAGCAAGTGGAATCGTAGCCACTATTCCTTGGTCAACACTATCACCAATTCCTGCTAATGGTCCCATAAGACCTATCTTTAATGATTGGATCATATCTGGAGTAATATTTTCATTGCCTAAAGCTCTTTGCTCTTCAAGAGAAATAACTATTCCATGAATAAGGCTTCCCCAGTCACAGTTAGTATTAAACATTGATGTATGACGTTTCATAGCTTCCTTAAGTTCCTCTGGATCATCTTTATAAACTTTTCTTAGTATCTTATTTAATGAATACCCAAAAGCTAATGCTTGCATTCTATCAAAACTTACAGGAACTTCAACTGCTAAATTCCATTTCCACCAAGCTTTGAATAAATCCATTTTTGTAACTATTGTTTTTTGTTCTACTGTATTCTCAACTGCTTGACTCATATTAATTCTCCTTCCTCATTTTGTTTAAATAAAGAAACTATTAGTGCTATACATAAAGCAATAATTGCTCCTGTCAGCATAGAAAATCCTGAAATAGCATGTATGAAGAAACCTAATACGAAAAATGGTATGTATTGCTTCTTACCCATAACTACTAATGTCAAAGCAAATCCTAGTGCTGGTAACATTGCTCCAGCATTTGCAAGTCCGTTCATAAACCAAGTTGGTATTGCTTGAATAAATGCTTGTATTACGCTTGGACCATAAAGAGTAGCAATAAACACTGGTGTAAAATAAAGAACTCCATTTGTTAACCATGGTAATAAAAATGAGAAAGTAGATAGTTTGTCATACTCCCCTGCTTCTACAAATGCATCGGCCTTAGTATTATAAAAAGAATTAATTGTACGACGAAGGTTGTTAATTAAAACACCTAAAACTCCAAATGGAACAGCAATTGCTATTGCTGCAGCTGGATCTAAGTTATTAATAATTGCGGCTGGAATTGCAATACAAGAAGCTAGTCCTAAGTCATTTGGAATATTTCCTCCTGCTTCAATACCACCCATGTACATTAATTGGATTGTAGCACCATATATAAGTCCTGTTTGAACATCTCCAAAAACTAATCCAATGAAAACACCTAAAATAATTGGTTTACGGAATGCATATGAGAAGAAGTATTGAGCTCTTCCCATTGAAATCCAATAAAGCAAACCTACTAATGCAGCTTTAATAATCATTTATTTTTCCCCCTCTTTTTTAATTAAAGTCTTGTAATAACCTTTTGTAATGCCTCCGATGGGTAATCAGGAGTAGTCTGAAAATAAATATTGATTCCCATTTTTTCAAGGTCTAATAATGTATTAGCGTCTTTTTGATCTAATGTAACTGCATTATGGACAGCTTTTCTACCAGCTCCTCCTCCTAGTCCTCCTATTTGCACTTCCTTTAGATCTAAACCTGCTCTTATAGCATTATCTAATTCTTGTACACTTTTAAATAAAACCATTACTCTATTTTTTTCAAACTCACTATTTTGTTGAGCTTTTACTGCATCCTCAACTGATAAAATTCTAATCTTTACTCCTTTTGGTGCAGCCATCTTAAACACATCTTGCATAAAATCGTCATGGCTTAATGCAGTATCTATAGTAACGATTTCATTGATTTGACACTGAGTTAACCACCTAGTGATTACCTGTCCATGAATTAATCTAAAGTCTATTCTTGTTAAAGCTATACTCATAATAGCCCTCCTTTCTTGTATGAGTTTATTATAATACAATCGTTTTCTATAAATAAATGTTCGACAACCACAAAAAGGAGAGCTCATTTTCATTCAAAGTACCAAAGTTAAAATCTATATCTTTGTTCTAAAAGACTAGTTTAAAGAATAACTATATAAACTAAAAATTCCTCCTAACATAATAGTTAGAAGGAATTCTAAAATCTCATTTATTAGTTATTCTTATTACGATATTCCATAATTATCTCTCTAATTTTAGATGCATTTTCTGCAATTTGTTCTGATGTACCTTGGGTTAATAACCCACCAAATCCACAAAGGTCAACTCCATTTTCTAACCATACATGGAGATTGTCTAAAGTAATTCCTCCACTAGCTAGAATAGGCATATTCGGAATAGGTGTTTTAAATACCTTAACTAACTTTGATCCATAAAAATCTGAAATAGGAAAAGCTTTTACAAAAGATGCCCCCATACTTAATGCATCAATAGCCTCAGTAAGAGAAGTGCATCCTGGTGCATATGGAATTTGATATCTGTTGCATACCTTTGCTGTCTCTGGACAGTAATTTGGTGCAATAATAAACTTGGCTCCTTTTAATATAGCATGTCTAGCTGTTTCAGGATCTAAAACTGTTCCTGCTCCTACACACAAATCATCCCCATACTTTTTAACTAAACCTTCAATAATATCTCCAGCATTATTTAGCGTAAAGCTCATTTCCATAACTGGAACTCCGCCTTTTATACATCCATCAGCTATCTCGCAAGCTCTTTCAATAGTCTCTGCTCTAACTATAGCAAGAGCAACAGATTCATACATTCGATTTAAAATATCCATTTTTTTCATCACAATTCACCTCTTACCTATTATTTTATAGGTTCCATCTAAATTCACAATGGTACAGCAAACCAATTATATTTTATTATTTTGTTATATTAAACGAATTTTAAAAGCTTTTATCTACTACTATTAATCTTATGTCATTTATTAATTAAAACAATATGAAAATAAAGATTCTGCCTAAAAGAATATAGTGTATAGATATTAGTATCCATACACTATAATTTATCTAAATATTATAGACTTCCGTCCTTAGTTGATATTGTACCGTATAAAGATGGTCTTCTATCCCTAAATATTCCCCAGAAGCTTCTTTCTTCAGCTATTTTATCCAAGTCAAAAGTTGCAGTTAAAACTGTCTCCTCTTCTCTATTAGCTTCCACAACTTTTTCTCCAAATTCATTTGTTATAAAAGATGAACCGTAAAAAGTTATTTGTGAATCTTGTATATGTTCAGTTCCAATTCTATTTGAAGCTATAACTGGAACTATATTAGCAGCAGAATGACCTTGCATAACTCTTTGCCAATGATCCCTAGAGTCATATTCTGGTTTTGATGGTTCCGAACCTATGGCTGTTGGATAAAATATAAGTTCTGCTCCCATTAATGCTAAACTACGAGCTGTTTCTGGGAACCATTGATCCCAACATATGCCTATACCTATAGTACCATATTTTGTTTTAAATACTTTAAACCCTGTATCCCCTGGTGAAAAATAGAACTTTTCATTATATCCTGGTCCATCTGGAATATGAGTTTTTCTATAAGTTCCTAAAATCTCTCCATCTGCATCTATAACCACTAAAGAGTTATAGTACATGTTGTTTTTCTTTTCAAAGAAGCTTATAGGTAATACTACTTGAAGCTCTTTAGCTAAATTTTTAAAGTGATTTACAGCATCACTATCTTCAAGAGTTTTGGCAAGCTTAAAATAATCTTCAACTTGCTTTTGGCAAAAATATAGATTTTCAAAAAGTTCTTGCAAAAGTACAATATTAGCACCTTTTTTTACTGCTTCTCTTACTAATCTTTCTCCATTTCTTATGTTATCCGCTACAACATCTGTACATTTCATCTGAGTAGCTCCAACTGTCACATTTCTCATCTTTATCCTCCCTTTATTTAGGTTGTTGTTGTGTTATACAGTGGATATTTCCCCCACCTAATATAATTTCCCTAGAATAGACAGGCACTATCTCTCTTTCTGGGAATATTTTTTCTAAAGTTTTAATAGCTAATTCATCCTTTTCATCATTGAAAACAGGCATTATAATAGCTTTATTACATATTAAGAAGTTAACATAGGAAGCTGGTAGTGGGTCATCTAATTCTATTTCTCTAGTACCTTCTAAATGCACAAGCCCTTCTTTTTCTTCATTCGTAAAATATATAGGCTGTGGAAGTATTAATTTATGTACTACTAAACTTCTACCTTTAGCATCTTTTTCCTTAGCTAATACTTCATAAGCGTCTCTACAAATTTTATAGTTTGGACTCTTTTCATCATCAGTCCATGATAGTATAACCTCTCCTGGTCTTGCAAAGCAACAAATATTATCTATATGACCATCAGTTTCATCATTAAATAAACCCTCTTCAAGCCATATAATCTTTTCTACATTCAAATACTCAATTAAGTAATTTTCAATCTGTCTTTGTGTTAGATCAGGGTTTCTATTTTTATTAAGTAGACATTGCTTTGTTGTAAGAAGCGTTCCTTCTCCATCAACATGTATGGAACCACCTTCTAAAATAAAGTTTTCAGTTCTATATCTTTCTTTTGAAGAAAACTCTAATATTTCCTTAGCAACCTTATCATCATTATCCCATGAAGAATAAAGTCCTCCAGCAAGTCCTCCCCATGCATTAAACTTCCAGTCCACTCCTCTAACTTCATCCTTATCATTTTTAACAAAAGTTGGTCCAACATCTCTAGCCCATGAGTCGTCATGAGACATCTTTACTACCTGTACATTTTTATCCAATAATGTTATTGCTTTATCATAATATTCTTTTGATACACCAACAACTATCTCTTGAAATCTGCCTATGGCATTTGCTACCTCTGCAAAGGTTCTTTGAGCATTTTCAGCATTATGATGCCATATATCTCCTCTTTCAGGCCAAAGCATATAACATTTTTCTTGTTCTTCAAATTCTCCCGGCATCCAAAATCCATCATTTTTCGGCGTTGAATTTAACATATTTGTCCTCCATTTCAAAGAAAAAGAATAAGATACTTATCTTACTCTTTAAATACAATTTTATATAAATTAGTATTTCCCTATTTTGATTTATAATCTATTATACTAATAAAATTATTAAATTTAAACTAAAAAGTTGCAAGAATCATTGTGTAATAATTCTTGCAGCTTACATTAAAATATTATTTTATAACTCTTCACCATTTGTTTCTATAACTTTTTTATACCAGTAGAAAGATTTTTTAGGTTTTCTTCCTAAATCTCCATTACCATCATTGTCTTTATCCACATAGATAAAGCCGTATCTCTTTTTCATTTCTCCTGTAGATGCACTTACTAAGTCAATACATCCCCACATAGTATAGCCCATAAGGTCAACACCGTTTTCCACAGCCTTTTCCATTTCAATTATATGATCTTTTAAATATTCTATTCTGTAATCATCATTTATTGATCCATCTTCTTCCACAACGTCTACGGCACCTAGCCCATTTTCAACCACCATAACTGGTATTTGATATCTATCATAAATATGATTTAAAGTCCAGTTTAATCCCTTAGGATCAATTTGCCATCCCCAATCAGAAGCTTTTAAGTATGGATTTTTAATTCCCCCCATTAAGTTACCTTTAGCTTCTTCTTGTTTAACTGGATCAGCACTTACACAGTTAGACATATAATAACTAAATGAATAAAAATCTACACAACCTTCTTTAAGTATTTTATCGTCTCCATCTTCCATCTTTATGTTAATTCCATTTTCCTTAAAGAACTTTTTCGCAAAGCCAGGATAATATCCTCTTACTTGAACATCTCCACATAACATATTTTGAAGCTGATCTTTTTCTTGAGCAAGTAGTATATCGTCTGGATTACATGTAAATGGGTAAAGAGTCATGTAGGCAATCATACATCCTACTTTAAAATTAGGATTTATTTCATGTGCTAATTTTACAACCTTTGCACTAGCAATAAATTGATGATGAAGTGCTTGGAATCTTACGTTAGGATTATCCTTTATTCCATTAGATAATTCGCTATTATCGCCTCCATTAAGAAGTATTCCACCGCCCATAAAAGCTCCCATAGGCATTGTTAATATGTTTATTTCATTAAATGTAAGCCAATATTTAACCTTATTTTTATATCTTTTAAATATAGTATCACAATATCTAACATAACAATCTATTACTTCTCTTGAAGCCCATCCATTGTACTTTTTAGTAAGTCCATAAGGAGTTTCATAGTGAGATATAGTTACTAAAGGTTCTATTCCTTGCTTTAACAATTCATCAAAAACATTATCATAGAATTTTAATCCCTCTTCATTTGGTTCAAGTTCATCTCCATTAGGAAAAATTCTTGTCCAGTTTATGGACATACGGAATGTTTTAAAACCCATTTCTCCAAACATTTTGATATCTTCTTTATAATGATGATAAAAATCTATAGCTTCATGACTTGGATAATATGTTCCTTCTTCAATAACAGGAGTAATACGTCTAGGAGTTGTATGTGTTCCCCCGGTCATCATATCAGATGTACTTGGCCCTTTACCGCCTTCTTTCCATCCACCTTCAAATTGGTTTGCAGCCGTAGCTCCTCCCCATAGGAATCCTTCTTTCATTTTCATGATTTAATCCTCCTTAAATTTTTCAAATAAAATCTTATTAATATTATTATATCCTTTACATAGTTTAATTAATTTCAAAATATGAAAGGAGATTTCAAAATACAAAAAACATTTAGTATAAGATACAAAATTCTTTTTAACATCATCATCTAGAATTGAATATGATTAAATTATAAGCATTCGAATTTTTGAAAGGAGGTTTTATGTGTACAGCAATAACTCTACACTCTAAACAGAATGAAAACTATTTAGGTCGTAACATGGACTTCTCTTATATAATTGATCCAGAAATCTATATTGTTCCTAAAAACTATACTTGGAAGAATATATTAAACACCAGTACATTTAGGGATTATTATAGCTTTATCGCAATTGGACAAGAAGTAGATGGTCTTCTAGATTTTTTTGATGGAGTTAATGAAAAAGGCTTTGCGGCAGCTGCATTATATTTTCCTGGTTATGCTAACTATGATTTACCTATGCGTTATACAAAAAAAGAGAATGACATTGTAGCCTCTATGAGTTTTCTTCATTATATATTAGGTAGAACAAAGTCTGTAGATGAACTTTACGAAATACTTAGGGACGTATCTATAGTGGGGTTTGAAGATCCTATAACTGAAATAGCTGCTCCTCTACATTGGATAGCAACTGATAGAAGCGGTAAATGTGTTGTAATAGAAAAAACAGAGATTGGACTAACTATATTTGAAAATCCTATTGGGGTTTTGGCAAATAGCCCTGATTTCTCATGGCATATGACTAATTTAAGAAATTATACAACCCTATCACCTAGGCAAACTAGTGAAACATATTGGGGCAATATGATACTAAGACCTTTTGGTCATTCATCAGGAACATCTATGTTACCTGGAGGTTATACTTCTCCTGAAAGATTTATAAAAACGGCTTATCAAAAAACACATTTAGAAATTCCAGAAAATCCTTTAGAAGTAATTTCAACATGTTTTCATATATTAGACAGCGTTGCACTTCCAAAAGGAGCCGTAATAACAGATAAAAATACTTATGATTTTACAAAATATATATCCTTTATGAATACAAAAACCTGTGAATATTACTTCAAAACCTACGAAAACAATCAGATAATAAAAGCTAGTCTCTTTGATAACAATAAAAAAAGCAAATCCCCCTTCTCTCTTGGCAAACTTATAAGACCAAGTAAATTTGAAAGCATATAAATAAAGGTGCTAACACTTAAAACGTGTTTAGCACCTTTAATATTATTAGTTATTAGTTAAATCTTTTCCATTAGAAGCTATAACCTTCTTATACCAGTAGAATGACTTCTTAGGTATTCTCTTTAAATCTTTAAGATCAAAGTTTCCTCTATTTACATAGATAAATCCATATCTCTTATCAAAACCTTCATGAGTTGATATTAAGTCAACTGCTGACCATGGGCAATATCCCATCATATCTACTCCATCATTAATAGCTAATTGCATTTGCTCTATATGGTCTTGTAAATATTTAATACGGTAATCATCTTTAATTGTTCCATCTTCTTCTAATTTATCGTAAGCACCTAAACCATTTTCTGTAATTATTATTGGAAGGTGGTAACGTGAATAAACTTCATTTAATGTATTACGGAAACCAATTGGGTCAATTTCCCAACCAAACTCTGTTTTTGGAAGATTAGGATTTTTAACTCCACGGAATACTCCTGGTAAAGAGAAGGCTGTTTGTTGGTCAACCTTTCCTTCAGCTGTCGCTTCCTCTACTGGATAATATTCAGCTGTTGCTGTGCTATAGTAATTAAAAGCTATAAAATCTGGTTTAGCACTTTTTAAGATGTGCATATCCCCTTCTTGAATTTCAGGAGTTGCATCCATAGTTTCAAGTATGCTCCATACTCTAGCATTGTAAACTCCATAAACAGCCATATCTAAATACATCCAGTTTCTTATAGCACTTAAAGTATTAGCAGCTGCTATATCTTCTGGTTTGTTTGAGTTTGGATATACTGATGATATGTTTGGTGCTGGACCTATTTTAGCATTTGGAAGCATTTCATGACATAAAATCATAGCCTTAGCTTGTGCTAACATCATATAATGATTTTGTTGATATAAAGCTTTTTGGACATTATCAATACCTTTAACATTAAGAGTTCCTATAACATTACCCATAAGAATCATAACATTTTGCTCATTTATAGTTAACCAATACTTAACTCTATCTCCAAAGTTCTCATACATAACTTTTGCAAAATACACAAATGCTTCTGCAGTATCTGGGTTAGACCAACCACCATTCTCATCAAGAGCTGCTGGTAAGTCAAAGTGGTACATTGTAACTAAAGGTTCTATATTATATTTTAAACATTCGTTTATTACATTATTATAGTATTCTATTCCTTGTGGATTTACTTCTCCAACTCCCTTAGGAATTATACGAGACCATGCTATAGAAAATCTATAAGTTTTAAAACCCATTTCAGCCATTAATGCAATATCTTCTTTATAATGATGATATTGATCACTAGCAACCTTAAAATCTGCTGTTCCTTCTGGTATTACTTTTACATCTTGAACAGATGGTCCTTTTCCATATTCTAAACTTGCACCTTCTACTTGATAAGCTGATGTTGATGCTCCCCATAAAAAGTCTTTTGGAAAATCTTTATTTTTTAAATTAGACATACAAATCCTCCTTAGATTTCATTTTCTATCTAATAATATTTGATTATGTCTCTATTTTAATACAAATGAACAAGATTTATTTTCAAAAAGTGAAAAATATTCCTTTAAATATTAACACTCAAACTTTGTAAGTACATGATTAAGCATTTCTGATACTGATTTACTAGGCATTTTCATCCCTTCTTTTAACCATGCCTCTAGAATACCAAATGCTCCAGAAACAATAAAAAGAACTTCTGCCTTATCTAATTCAGTAATAGTATCTACCTCACTTGAAATTAATTTTTGATTAAAAAAACATTTTATCTTTTCAAGTATCCTTCCGCCATTTTCTATTCTTGTAAGTATAAGAAAACTTTCTCGATTTTCTTCCATATAATCAGTTACTGTTCCCGTGAACTTTAGCATATTTGAAGAATTACCACAGGGGTAAGAAGTATCATACAAAATCTCAAGATTATGAATTAACTCATTCTCAAGGTATTCCATTAATTCATAAACATCCTTATAATGCAGATAGAATGTTCCTCTCCCTAGATCTGCAAGTTTTGATATTTCAACAACGCTAATTCTATTAATACTTTTTTCTTTTAAAAGTTCTAAAAAAGCATTACGAATAGCTCGCTTCGTTTTTATTGATCGTCTATCTTCCATGAGTGCACCCTTTCCTGTACAATTTATCAATAAATGTTCATATATAAACACTTATTGATAAATTGCCGATTGAGACAAATATTATCATAAAGTATAATAGACACATGTTCAATAGTCAATACATGTTTATAAATCATATAAGTTGAGGTGATTAGTATGATTCTATTTTTTAGTGGAACTGGAAACAGTCAATATGTAGCAAAAATACTTGCAGAAAAAACAAAAGATGATATTGTTTCTATAAATAAGCTTTTGAAACAAGGAAACCAAAAACAACTTGTCTCACAAGACAAACCCTTTGTCTTTGTATGCCCTACTTATGCCTGGAGAATCCCCAAAGTGGTAGAAGATTTCATAAAATCAGTTGATTTTTCAGGAAGCAATAAAGTATATTTTATCCTAACCTGTGGATTATCTACATCTAATGCACTAGGTTATATAAAACAGCTATGCACGGTAAAAGGGTTTGACTTACAGGGATTTGCAGATATCGTTATGCCTGAGAATTATATAGCTATGTACAACGCTCCAGATAAAGTTACCGCAGATAAAATAATTCAAAAAAGTATGCCCAAAATACTTAAAATTGCAGAAGATATTCGTGATGAGATACCTTTTCCTGTCCTCACTACAAAATCATCATTAAAAAGTGGTGTTGTAAATACGGTCTTCTACAAATTCTTTGTTAAATCAAAGGGCTTTTATACAACTGAAAAATGTATAGGCTGTAAAAAATGTGTTCAATTATGCCCTCTTAATAATATAGAAATGAAAGAAGACAAACCTAGTTGGCAAAATAACTGTACCCATTGCATGGCATGCATCTCAGGTTGTCCGACATTAGCAATTGAATATAAAAACAAAACTCAAGGTAAACCAAGATATTATTTAGAATGTAAATAATATAAAAAACTCCAATCCATATTTAATTCCATGGATTGGAGTTTTTACGATTGTGTAATAAAAGAGGGGGATGTCTCTTCACCCCCCTTTACAGAAAAAGATACAATAACATTAGTACCACACACATAACTAACATTAATAAACTTTGTAGTAAATGCTTTACTAATTTAAAAAGTACTACCCTCATACTCTTCGCTCCCTAGTTAAAATATCCTCAACTTATTTATATAACTTTAATTATATATCTATGATATTATTCTTCTAGAAATGTACAGTTTCTCCTATCCAGCTTATCTAAAGTGTCTTTGAGTGATTTCTATAATCAAGTATTTGCTATACTTTTAGTAATATAATGTTACTACTTAACTAACTATTGTACCTTTGGGCAGGTATAAAAATAGAGCTCAACAACTGAATGCTGAGCTCTTATTCTACATGTTCATCTTATTAAATTGCTTTCTTTGGTATCTTATAAGCTAGTACTAAAGCAAGTAGAGTTAATCCACCATAAATTATAGCACCAGTAAAAAATACTCCTGTTATAGTAGATAAACTTATATTTATCATATTTCCTAGATATGGAGCAAAAAATGCACCTGAGCTTTGTCCCACAAGAATTATGCTAGTAGCTATCTCTCCATGATTACTGAATTCTTTGTGTACAGTATCTTGAATGTAAGGTACAAAAGCCATATATCCAAAACCTAATATAAATCCACTAATAAGTGTAATCGATAAGTTATTTGATGCAGCTGCAATAATATATGCACTAACCATAGACGTATAAAATATAGGTAGAGATAGTTTCTTCATTCTATGAACCATTCTTCCATATAAGGCACCACTAATCAAAGATCCAGCAGAAATAAACATAATAATTGTGCTTCCATCTTGAGATTTACCATAACCTAGTGTAGTAACAAGAGTTGAACATTTGATAATATATAAAGTCGCTGCCGATACTGATATAAACATAATACCTGCATAACCCAATATTTTCACCATAGTATTTATACTTATCTTATTTTCTTCCTTAATCTTATCCTTAGCTCTTTTTACATTTTCGTTTTTGTTTACAGATGGAACAAAAGCTGCAAAAATACCTAATATAATAAAGGCAATAAAATATGTGTAGAAAGAAACATTCCATCCATATATCAGCAGTCTTCCAGCAATAAAAGTAGCAATAAGACTGCCTAATCCTCCAATACCCCCCTGCATACCTATCATAGTACTTCTTGTTTTACCATCAAAAAAGTATACAATTAATGTAATCAAAGTAGAAGTTATCAATCCTGCGCCAAAGCCAAATACACCCCTTGTAAACAAAATAACGTAAATGTTTTTTATAAATATAGGAATAATACCTCCAACTCCACATAACAAAATACCAAGTAAAACATTATTCTTATAACCGATTTTTTTACCCATAAAACGTCCTATAAGAATAGCAACCATTTGAAATAAAGATGGTATAGTAGATATTAGTTCCACAACATACAAGGGAACAGTATTAAATACCTTAGCCATTTCTGGAATATTACCACTTATTGCATTCATTGATGCTGTAACAAAACAACAGGACAATAATGCCGTTTTCAACTTTAAATTATTATTATTCATTACATTCTCCTATCCAATTAAAATTTGAGTTCATGTAAGATATATTTTAAATGTTGAAGTTAACTCCAGGTCAATGGATTTTCATATTATGAAAATGGAAAGGTGATGAAAATTCAAATGAACTTTCATCACCTTAATTAAACCTACTAATCTTCTTGTATATAATTATAATACGCTCCATAAATATTAGCATCATTACCTAATTCACTTTGCTCTACTATAATCTCAGGAGTATACATTCCTGGTATTGTATTTAACTCAGTTGCTATAGCTTGTATCTTTTCAGTTAGAATCTTTTGAGCACTTATTCCTCCCCCAATAACAATCTTTTTAGGGTCTAAAATAACTTGAATATTTACTATTTGTACAGCAATACTTTTACAAAAGCTATTAAAAGCCTCTAAAGCAACTTCATCCTTTTCCTCAATTAACTTAAATAAGTCAATTCCATCAAATTCACCTTCGATTCCCTTAGCTAACTTCACCCTTTTAACAAGTCCTACACTGCTTCCCTTTGCACCCCAAACATTTCTGAAGTTTTCTGGGTCTTCATCATTGGTTCTTACAAATGAGAACTCTCCTGCAGATAAATGCTCTCCTTTTAGTAATTTTCCATTGGCTATTATTCCTCCACCAACCCCTGTTCCAATAACTATTACTACACCATCTTCACATCCTTGGAGCTTTCCTTTATATAGCTCCCCTAGTGCAGCACACTTACCGTCATTTTCTATAGCTACCTTTACCTTATACCTTTCTTGCAAGAAAGTTTTCATATTAAAATCTTTAATAAAACTTAAAGATCCTCCATGCTTCATAAGTCCAGTTTTAGAGTTAACTATCCCAGGTATACTTATTGCTATTCCTGCTGGCTTAACTTTATTAACAACTTTGTCAATGTTATCCACAAATTCCTCTAATGATTGTGTGGATGTTGGTATTTTATCTCTATCTACTATCTCATCATTTTCTATAATAGCAGTCTTTGTAGAGGAACCTCCAATGTCCATAACCAGTATTTTGCTCATAAATTCTCCTTCTTTAATACAATGTACTTTTTATTTATCTATCAATGTACATATTATACTAAATCTTTACACTTACTCTCAATAACCTTTGGTATAATATTCAGTTCGTTATTAATAACACCTAACAATTCTTTAGGTATATTAAATGCTGAACGCTTAGACATACCCTCAATTGTAAACACTGCACTCATTAGCTTGAATCTTGGACTATCTGCCATATCACCAAAAAATTTCTTAAATACAGCTTTTGCTTTTTCATTTTTACAAAGTTCTTCTACAGTGTCAAACACAGAGTAATATCCTTCTTTAATAACCACTTCCTCAACATTTGACAAATCGAACTTTTCAAACCAGTTAGTTACATGCTTTTTCTCCTCCTGCTTTGGAAGAATGTAGCTTCCATCAGCTTCATCAACTCTATTTAAAATCATCTCATCCGTATAAACATTTGAATCTTCATCAAAAGCCTCTACTTTAATAGTGTTTTTCCCAAAACATAATTTAATGTCACTAAATTTTTTCATTGCCTCAATATTATTTATTTCACTTATAAATTTATTATTCAAGTAAAGCTTAATATGAGCTACATTTGATAGCACCACTATATCATTTATTTCTTCATGTCTATTCACAAATCTGCTACCAGCTAATTTAACAAAAGGCTGTTTTGACCAATAAGCTTTACATAGGTAGAATGCATCTTTTTTAATTTTTCTATCTATGGTTACTAAACCTTTTTGGTTTCTTCCCTTTTCTCCTCCTTCATTTCTAATCTCACTACCAAAGTCAAACATAGCCCATACATATCCACCTAAAACAAAAGGTCTTTCATTAAATGTTCTAAGTGCATTATCTTGGAAAAGCAGCTGATACTCTTCTGTATAGTCCTTTATAGCCGGGGTATATGAATGCAATCTTGGGTTAGTATCCACTCCATATTCTGTTACCATAACTGGTATATCAGCCCTTACTTCATGGAATTCATCCAATCTCTTCCCTAAATCCTGCATCTCTTTGTAGTACCAACCATAATACAGATTATACCCAACAAAATCTGTTAGTCCATTAAGATAGCTTTCATTGGCTACGCTATGAATATTAGCCTGAGAAACAAATCTACTTGAATCCATTTCTCTAGCAATAGACACAAGGTTCTCTACCATTCTATATATCTTTTCATTCTCTGCTCCTATAGTTATTTCATTTTGGACTCCCCAGCAGTATATAGAACTATGATTATACGCTTGTTTGATCAATCTTTCTAATTGCTCTTTTGCATTTCTATTTTCCTCATCACTGGTGACAGGTATACTGATAAATGGAATTTCAGCCCATACCAATATTCCCTCACGGTCACAAAGAGTGTAAAAATAATCATTATGTTGATAATGAGACAACCTGATACTGTTTGCACCTATCTCTTTAATAATCGACATATCTAAATCCATGTGATCTTTAGTCAGTGCGTTGCCTACTCCTGCAAAATCTTGATGTCGGCTTACTCCATTTAATTTAATAGCTTTACCATTTAAGAATACGCCTTTATCAGTAGTAATTTCTACTGTTCTAAATCCAATTTCAATTGTTTTTTTATCATATACCTCATCTTCAGATATTAACTTAACTTCTAATTTATAAAGATATGGTTTCTCTACTCCCTGCCAAAGATTAGGGCTTACAATTTTCTCCACAATATTAAATTCTGACTCATTTGAAAATCTCATATCAAGTGTCTTATTCAACACTATATTTTCTTCTTTATCTAAGAGTTTAAACTCTACTTTACCTTCTTTAGCCTCAGATAATTCATTTATCACCTTGCCATGTACTTTTATCTCAAATATATCTTCATCTATTTTCTTTTGTGTTGCGTATATTCCATCTTTTCCGTTATCCATTAGTTCAAAATGAAGAAATTCTGAAATTATTAACTTCACTTCACGATATAATCCACCATAAAAGGAGAAATCAGCCATTAACGGATATATATCATCATGAAAACTATTGTCTACCAATATGGATATTTCATTTTCCCCTATCTTTAGAAATGGTGTTAGAAATGCTCTAAACATTGAATAGCCACATCTGCTGTCGCCAGCCAGTCTACCATTTACATACACCTTGGCAACCATTCCGGCTGCACCTATCTCCAAAAATATAAATTTACTTATATTTTCATCAGTAATATTTAATTTTCTTTTATAGCAGCATTCTCCTTTAAACATCCCGTCTCCACTTTGTCCATCAATGTCATTAAAACAGTGCGGCAAAGTAACTAATTCTGCTTCATAGTTTTCTTTAATAAATAGCCAGTTATCATTTAAATCTAAAATTTTCAATATATTCTCCTCCTTACATACAACTTTCCTTAAATTCTAAATTCATATACTACTCTAAATCTTCTCCATTTGTAGCTATAACCTTCTTATACCAGTCAAAAGATTTTTTCTTACCTCTCTTTAAAGTTCCATTACCATAATTATCTTTATCAACATATATAAAACCATAACGCTTTTTCATTTCACCTGTAGATGCACTTACTAAATCTATACAGCCCCAAGGTGTATATCCCATTAAGTCAACACCATCTTTAACCGCTTCTTTCATAGCTTCAATGTGTTTTTTTAGATATTCAATCCTATAGTTATCTTCTATAGTTCCATCTTCTTTTACAGTATCATTTGCTCCAAGTCCATTTTCAACTATAAATAGTGGTTTTTGATATCTATCATAAAGTTGATTTAAATATACTCTTAATCCAGTAGGATCAATCTGCCACCCCCATTCACTTGTATCTAAATAAGGATTACTTATGCCCATAGCAAAATTACCAGTCATTTTATTATCCTCTGGATCTGCACTTGTTACACTTGACATATAGTAGCTAAAAGCTAAATAATCTGTAGTATACTTTTTGAGTAATTCTATATCCCCATCTTCCATTTTTATATCAATATTATTCTCATCAAAATATCTATTAATATAAGCAGGATAGTACCCTCTCATCATAACATCCGAGAAGAATAAAGAGTTGCGTTCCATCTCAACATTTTTTAATACATCTTCTGGGTGACATGTTTTAGGATATGATAACATTCCAGCCATCATCATTCCAATCTTCCCATCAGGTATTATTTCATGGCATGCTTTTACAGCCAAACTACTCGCTACAAATTGATGATGAGCTGCTTGATATACCTTTTGTAAAAAATCAGGCTCTTGGTAATTTAGTATCATTCCTCCGCCAAAATAAGGCATAACCTTAATAACATTTATTTCATTAAAAGTCATCCAATACTTTACTTTATCCTTATATCTCTCAAAAACTGTTTTTGCATATGTTTCAAAGAACTTTATAAGCTTTCTATTTTCCCACGCTCCATATTTATTCAATAAATTAAGAGGCATTTCATAGTGAGAAAGTGTAATTAGTGGCTCAATATTATAACTTAATAATTCATCAAATAAGTCGTCATAAAATTGTAGTCCTTTTTCATTTGGAGTTTCATCGTCTCCATTTGGAAATATTCTTGACCATGCAATGCTTGTACGCAATGTTTTAAATCCCATTTCAGCAAATAATTTAACATCTTCTTTGTATCTGTGATAGAAGTCAATAGCTTCATGGCTTGGATAATAAACGCCATCTTTTATTTCTGTACTAATATTAAATAATCTTTCCATTGGATTCCCACAGATTAATGTATCTGCTGTACAAAGTCCTTTACCATCTTCATTATATGCACCTTCACATTGATGAGCAGCCAGAGCTCCTCCCCATAAAAAGTTCTTTGGAAAACCTTTGTTCATATTTATTCCTCCTAAATCTATATTTTATCTGTATTCAAATGTTACTTCCTTTACATCCTTACTGTTTGTTCCAATAAATAATTTAAACTTACCTGCTTCTGAGCTAAAGTGCATGTCTTTAGTAAAGAACCTTAAATCTTCTTCTGTAATTATGAATTCTACTATTGTACTTTCATTTGCCTCAAGTTCAATCTTTTTAAATCCTTTCAATTCCTTAACAGGTCTTACTACACTACCCACAATGTCTTGAATATACATTTGAACAGTTTCTTTACCTTTTATGTCACCTGTATTCTTTATGCTTATAGATGCCTTTATTGCGTTATTAATATTTAAAATATCCTTATCTAATTGAATATCTCCATACTCAAACTTTGTATAAGAAAGTCCATATCCAAATGGATATCTTGGTTCATTTGGTGAATCTATATATTTAGAAACAAATCTTCCTGTATGTCCTGAGCCAAGAATTGGTCTTCCAGTTTTAAACTCATTATAATAAACAGGTATTTGTCCAACATTCATTGGGAAACTCATGGTTAACTTACCTGAAGGATTTATGTCTCCAAACAAAATATCTACAATAGCTAAAGCTCCCTCTGACCCTGGGAACCAAGCTTCAACTAAACCATCAACCTTATCAAGTACGTTCTCTAAAATTAATGGTCTTCCATTAAACAATACACAAACAATAGGTTTATTTAATTCATATAGTTTTTCTAAAAGTTCTACCTGCTGTTTGTTTACTGATATATCTGTACGGCTTCCAGCTTCTCCACTTTGAAGAGTGTGTTCACCTAAAGCAACAACAATTGTATCTGCATCAGCTGCTATTTTTAAAGCTTCTTCTAAGTCTTTTTCGCAGTCTCTTTTAACTGCCATCTTTTGCATCATGTATCCAAAATCGCCAAGTAAAGAATAGTCATCTATAATATCGCAACCATGCGCATATGATAAATTATCACCTATCTTATTTTCCATAGCTTCTTTTAGTGTAACAATACTCTTTTGGTCTGCAGATATAGCCCATAATCCAACAAGTGCCTTTTCATTAGCATAAGGTCCTATTAAAGCTATTTTCTTATTTTTATCTAGAGGAAGAACCTTATTATCATTTTTTAATAGCACTATTGATTCTTCTGATAAGCTACGAGCAGTCTTTTTATTCTCTTTACTCCCTATAACTTCCTTCTCCAGTATTTCATTGGCCCCACGATAAGGATTTTCAAACAATCCTAAATCATTTTTTAAATTTAGTATTCTTAATACCGCTTCATCAATAAGCTTTACATTAATTTCGTTTCTTTCAACCAATCCTTTTAAATGATTCGCATATATAGGTGTTTTCATATCAAAATCCACACCGGCTTCAATCCCAAGCTTTGCTGCATGATTTTCATCTTCTGCTACTCCGTGATATATTAATTCTTTAATTGCTGCATAATCAGATACAGTTACTCCTTCGAATCCCCATTCTTCTCTTAATACATCTCTCATTAGCCACTTATTCCCTGATGCTGGAACTCCATCAACTGTATTAAATGATGTCATTACCATTTTACAACCTGCATCAACTGCTGCTTTATAGGAAGCTAAATAATCCTGTCTAAGTTTTCTTTCTGACATATCAACCGTGTTATAATCTCGTCCTGCTTCTGGAGCACCATAAGCTGCAAAATGTTTTACACAGGAAGCCACATGTTCATTATTGAAATCACCTTGAAATCCCTCTATTTCAGCTTTTGCATAAACACTATTTAAATAGGCATCCTCTCCTGTAGACTCCATGACTCTTCCCCATCTAGGATCACGAACTAAATCAACCATTGGAGAAAATACTCCATGTATACCTGTAGCTGAAGTTTCTTTTGCTATCATCTCCATTCCTTCTTTAACTAACTCTGGATTCCATGAGCAAGCAAAGGCTAATGGTACTGGCAACACTGTTTTATAACCATAAATTACATCTGCACAAAAAAGTAGGGGAATCTTTAGCCTACTTTTACTTAAATAATCATCTTGTATCTTTTTTAGATTTTCTGCCCCGAATACATTGTAAACAGAACCAATGTTGTTAATAACCTCATTACTTATACCAAGTTTTACTTTTGGTCCTGTAACCGCTGCATTATCACTATAAAGTTCTCCATCTAATTGAACAAGTTGATATATCTTCTCTTCTAAAGTCATCTCATTAAGAAGTTGTAATAACCTTTTACTTTCCATAGGTACCCCCTTAAATCTAAATCTAATTAAATAGTCTCTCATTAAATAATAAGAGACTATTTATGAAAATTATTCTATTGTTCCTGAACTTCTCCACTCTCTTCTTTAATTGCTTTATTATCAGCAATTTTGAAAAATGGATACCATAAACCTATCCATATTAAAATCAAAACAAATTGGAATACTGCAGTTTGCCAATTACCTACTATAAAACCTTTAATAATTATTGGTGTTCCAACTGGTGCAGCTATACCAGTTAATTTAGGAATAAATCCTGCAATTGTTGCAATATAACCTAAAATTAATGAAATTACATTTCCAAAAACAAATGGAAGTGCAAATACTGGATTCATAACTAATGGAGTACCAAAAATTAGCGGTTCAGTTATTCCAAATAGTGCTGGTACTATTGACAATTTTCCAAGCATCTTAAATCTTTGACTTTTAGCAGTTAGCATTAATATTGCTAAGCCTAAAACAGTTCCACCATATGTGCACAAACTAAAAAAATTCTGACCAATAACATTTGGTACAGGCTGTCCTGCAGAAGATGCTGCTAGGTTCGCTGTATCTAAAGCTACCCATATTGGCATCATTACTGACATTACTACCATGCTTCCATGAATACCAAATAACCATAGCGTTTGAGCTAATATTGCTACAACAATAACTGCTCCAAAACTACCACCTAATTGTTGCAGCGGTGCTTGTAGCAATTTATAAATAAATTCATGGATACTTCCAAATGAAGTACTTGCAAATATTGCAGATATGATAACAAATATTGTTGATATGATTATTCCAGGGATTAAACTTGAGAAGGAATCCTTAATAAACGGCGGAACAGATTCTGGCATCTTAATTGTCCATCCTCTTTCAACAATAGAAACATAAAGTCTTCCTACTACAAAAGCTACTATAAGAGCTGTAAATATTCCCGTTGAACCAAGCCAATCCATTGGAATTACAGAAACATCCTGCCCCCATGAATTTTTAGTTGCTTGTAGTGGAGTAAGTATTAAGAAAGAAATCACTGCCACTACTGATGGTCCAATTCCCTTTTGCTCAAAACTTTCCACTAAGCTATAAGTAATACAGAATACAAATATTAAAGCTAATATATTTGTTGTAAGGGTTACGGGTAATTGTAAATATTTATCTATACCATTTGAAGTTATAAAGTTTTGGTATGGTGCTATTGGCAAGGACTTTAGCAGTGCTGCTAATGATCCTATAATTGTTGCAGGCATCGCTGCCATCATTCCGCCCATCATAGCTTTAAGATATCTGTTATTAGATATCTTATTAACTAAAGGCTGAATTTTTCTTTGAATTTGTGCCGAATTAAATTTCATTGTTATCCCCCTCAGACTTTTTATTTTTAATATAGATTTTATAAATTTAGAGCTATATTTAATACTTTTTCACCATTCATCATTCCATAGTCAATGCTATCAATTACATCAACCTTAATACCCTTTGGTTCATATTCCTTCTTAAAGTCATCAACCATATATCCTATTTGTGGTCCTAATAGCAAAACATCAGTCTTATCACTGTAATCCTTTTTAAACTTTCCTTCTGCAATTGCTCTTATTTCAGATTCAATACCTTTTGCCTCTGCTGCTTTTTTCATTTTAGCTACAAGCATACTTGTTGACATTCCACCAGCGCATATTAAAGTAATTTGTATCATTTATAATTCCTCCTTAAAATAAATTAGTTATTATTTCTTTGTATATATTTAAAGCAACTATTGTGCCAAAACACTATTTCACTAAGAAAGCTCTTTAATTATGTAGTTATTAGACTCATATTATCTTCATTTTCCTAGTGGGTTATAATTTCTTTAGTGGGTTAATATTAGTGGGTTGAAAACTTATCATACATGTCTACAAACTCTCTTGCCATATCTCTTACTGTCATGGCATTCATTAAGTGGTCTTGTGCATGAACCATTAACAATGTAATGTCTTTACCATTTCCAGCTGCTTCATCCTGAATAAGTTGGGTTTGAATATCATGAGCTACTTCTAAGCTTTCAGATGCCTTAACTAACTCTTCTCTTGCTACTTCTATCTCTCCTTCTTTCGCCTTAAATATAGCTTTCATAGCGTGGCTTCTAGCATCACCTCCACTAACTATTATCTTTATTACTATTTCTTCGTAGTTCATATTTAACATCCTTTCCTTAATATAATTGGCTATATTTTAGTTTCTTATATATTTATAAAGCAAGTTATGTGCCAACCCTCTAAAGAAAAAATAAATTCCTAGACTTTAGAGCTTAATCTCTAAAGTCTAGGAACATAATCTTAAAGCTTAGTATAGTTTTTGTAATTCAAATTTGTGCTTATATAGCAAACTTCATCATCTGATATTTTTATATCATATTGATTTTCTAAATAAGTACATGCATATCTTACTATGCTGTAAAGCTCTCTATTATTTTGTATATACCTATCTTTATCTTCAAATTCTTCAATATTGTCTCCCTTTTTAAGTCTTTCTATAACAGCAGCCATATGAAATGTTATACCGATTAATGCATTAGTATTAATCTTTGCATTTAACTCTTCTTCTATATTACTGATGAATTTCTTTATATCTTTGAGTATTGATTTTCCTCCTACAGTTTCAAGCTGATTCTCTAAAGTATCTCCTATTTTAATATAGGTGGTTTCTATGTCTATAAGCCTTTGAATTGAAGGAATAGCATCTAAACTTAAAATCTCTGCCAAATCAAATAATGGTATTTTAGTATCAATATTAAAATGACTTACAATACATACAATTCTATTTTCTTTGGATATATTTTTAAGTCTCTCATAAATACTTTCCTTACCTATAAGATTTACAGGTATTATATTAAATATATTTTCATCTATTTTAAGTTTGTCCTTTAATATATTTTGAATAGCAATTGCACTACCTTCCCCAGTGGTACAAATAGTCACTATAGCGAGCTTCTCATTTTTTACTACATCTTCTTCTATTTCATTATCATCTTTTTCTAAGAATGTATTAACTTCTAAGGTTTCTTTATATACTTCCTCTAAAGCATAACCTAACATTGCTTTTCTTGTAGCTTCTATTACATGAAGAGTACTCACAAGAGGCATTGTCTTTGTTTTATTACCAATCTCATTTTCAATCTCTTTCCCAAAGTTTATTAGAGAACCCATATCTACTAAAAATAAAATATCTGATTTTATCTTAGTTTCTTTTATATATGCTTTTATTCTAGAAATTACTTCATGAGGTTTCTCAATTAAAGGAGCATCGATACCTACAGCATAATTTACACCAAGAAGCATATTGGCTGTATTAGTCATTGATGTTGCTGTAGATAAACCATGTGCAACTACTATTACTTTAACATCATTCCTCTCTTCACGTATAGTTTTGTCATCATATACTAGAAACATTGCTAAAAAAGCAGCCTCATCTATAGGAATACTAATATCTAAAGTTTTCTCAATTATTTTGAGACAGTCCAGAGCCACTTCAAATTCTCTTGGAAATTCTGTACGTATTTTATTTAATTGAGGATTAACTATTTTACCTTTTCTTTTTATTCTCTCTATAGAATTTGATATATGAACCGCCATTCCATAATATATTCTCTTACTCAATGACTTGCCTAAGCTTTCTTCACAAAAGCTAATTAGTTCTTCTACTAATCTAATAATCTCAGGCTCAATTATACTTTCTAAATTAGACGTATCTATTTTTGTATTTACCGTATGAATATATTTAGTGAAATAATCCTCTATATCTTTTTCCATCTCTTTTTCAAGCTCTTTGGTTTCTATCCCTCTGCTTCTTAATTCATGAACTCTTAAATCAATCATTTTATATATATTTTCATTTTTATCATCATCAACAAAAATCACATCTTTTTGAGTTTTATCAAATACACAGTATCTTTTATTTATCCCAATAAGCTTATTAAAAAGTTGCCTGTGTTCTATTTTTGTATACAGACCTTCTCTTATATAGTAAGGTAGCTCTAGGCTGCTTATTATAATATCTTCTTTTTTACCAGAAACAAATTCTGCATAAGCCTTAGCACAAACTATTTGAACATCGGTTTTTAACTGACCTATATTATTAACACATCTATAACTTAAAAATGCTCTCAAGGAATTTACTGATACTACTATTTTTCTCCCAAGACTTGCTGACTCTTCCATTACAAAATCCTTTATAAGGTTAAACTTTTCTTCAAAACTTCTTTCCTCTAAGCTCGGTATATTAATAATCATAGGAATTCTTCTAGTAAAAGTCTTAAGTAAGGTTGAGCCTGGATTTTCTGTTGTAGCTGCTATAATTAAAACTTTAGCAGTTCTCTCTAAATCCGTTTCTCCTAACCTTCTAAAACACCCATTATCCATAAAAGTAAAAAACATCTCTTGTCCTTCTGGTGGAAGCCTATGTACTTCATCTAGGAAAAGTATTCCCTTATCAGCCTTTTCAATCAAACCTTCTTTATCATAATCAGCCCCTGTGTAAGCTCCTTTTTTATTTCCAAACAATTGACTTATAAGAAGCTGTGGATTGCTTGCATAATCTGCACAGTTAAATGTTATAAAAGGTGAGTTTTCCTCCATAACTTTCATTTCCTTTGCATACTTATGTACTAACCCCGCAAACATAGACTTTCCTACACCTGTTTCTCCCAAAATCAACATATGCATCTTCTTTGATGGATATAAAACAGCCGCTTTAGCTTGATCTATAGAAGTTGTAAGGCTAGGATTTTTTTCTGAGAACTTATCAAATATATTTTCTTTTTTTTCAACCTTAACGTTTTCAGCAATAGAAAAAAGTATAGGTCTGCCAGTACTTTTATTAATCTTACCTTCCTCATGTAGCCTGTTAAGATCACTGCTCACATTAGATCTATCCAACCCCAAAATCTCTGAAATTTCTATAGCTGTTATTCCTGATTTAACACCTAGCTCTTTAAGTTTTTCATATATTAAATCTATTCTTCTCATATTAATCCTTTCTTTAATACTTCTTTTTATCAGTAGTTCTTATAAAAAACATTATCTCTTTTATTTATAGCATAGTCAATAAAATCGAAATAAGCTAGTGTAATTATATTAAATTTATTAATTATACTACAAATAATATATAGCTTATCGAAACCAGTGCGTTACTTTTATTAATCAAATTATATTTATTTAAAATAAAAAACTTAGTTTATATTCTTCTATAAACCAAGTTTTTTCATAAATTATAATTTCTTTTAAATTTATTAGCTAGCACCCTCTTACTTAAAACTCTTCTTTCTGATCACCATCCTCTTCTTTTATATATCTGTAGTAGCACCTTATAGCCTTTTCAACTATGTCACTAGATTTCACATTGACATCTGGATGAATCAATCTAAGTTCACTAATCATTCTTGCCGTAGATTCATTTACAACAAAGTTTTTTCTTATTCTCGCCTCTTTACCATTGTTATTACTTATACTAGTCATTAACACCTCTCCTCCCCATAAATTCTTTATTATTTTCTTATTAAAATCCACCTTGTTCTATTATATATTCATGATAATGTCTTATAGCACTATCTATTAGTACGTTTAATCTTATATTTACGTTAGGATGTAAGAACTTAAGCTCATTTAACATTTGTGCAGTTGATTCCCTGACACTAAAAGTCTTTCTGACTAAAAATTCCTCATCCTCTAAAATAGGTACTCGACTTTTCATTCTATTATTACTATTTATATTTAATTTCTCTTCATTAAGCTCATTATTAACTCCCATGTTTATCAAACTTTCATCTAAATGAAATTCTTTTATTACTTTTTCATCAAGCACTTCACCGTCTGTCCACTTAGATCCCTTAGGATACTCTTCTTTTTTAGGTGTGAGCTCTTCTATATTTTCATTTTCATTATTCTTATATTGTTTTTCATTTTTCTTCATTACTTTTTCTCCTCTTGGCTCTTTATTACTAATATTCTATTCATACCACTGCTCCGCTGTTCCTCTTTTTTAATGCTCCTATTTTCCAACATTCCACTTTTGCTCTTTTCCTATGTTCCAGCATCCAAATGTGCCACTTTTGCACTGCTCTTATGCTCCACTTTTGAAATTGTCCTATGCTCCAGCAGTCCACCTTGCCGCTTTTCCGATGCTCCTGTGCATTTATGCACCTATGCACTGTAGGAGCTTCTTTCCAAGCTCCATTAGATTCCTTTTAACTACTGCTCTGTAGAAGCTTCTTCTCAAGCTTCATAAAATTCCTTCTAATCTTCTGCCATTTAGGAGATTCCGTAGGAATTCTCCATTAGATTCCTTTTAACTTCTGCACCTATACTCTGTAGAAGTTCGAAGAACTTCATTAGATTCCTTTATAATCTTGACCGCAATTCTTCAGATAATAATTTTAATGCAATTAAATTTTTACTATATTTTCCATATAAGTAATAATATAAAATACTACTTTTTTCATCAATAATAGTCACCTTTTCCCCTTTCATTACATATTGTATAGAGTGAAAAAATATTACACGAAAGGAGTGATGATACGTATGTCTATAATAAGAGACCTAAAAATAAAGTCTTTAATTGTGGAAATACAGTCAGGTGTTGATAAAAATGGGCTTCCTACTTTTAAGAAAAAGTCTTTTTCTAATATAAGACTTGATGCAACAGATGCAGATATTCATGCTCTTGCTAAAGCTATATCTAAAGTATTAGCGCCTGAAACTGGAGATTATCTATTAGATGAACTCTCCATTTTATCAGATGCTGAATAGCATGAATTTTATTATAAAGGAAGGAGGTGAAAAATATGCAGTACTCCTTAAGTTTGACTTTTGTCACTGAAAGTGGCGATAAGTCTAATATAACTATTGCAGATGTTAGAAGTGATCTAAGTAATGACGAGGTAACTGAATTAGTTAAATCGATACTAGAGCTCAATGTCTTTACAAGTAAAAACGGATCCTTAGTATCTTTTTATGCAGCGAAATTAACGGAGAAGAATTCTCGTGATTTTGATGTTCAGTTATCCTAAAAATTTAGGGTTCAGCATTTTGCTGAACCCTTCTTTCACAGAAGATTTTTAATTTTAATATTCTATAGAAAGCATTGCAGCTTTAGTTGCATGGATTTGTGTCGTATCAAATACAGGCAATAGCGTGTCTTCTTGTCCAATAAGTAACCCAATTTCTGTACATCCAAGTATGACACCTTGAGCTCCATCTTCTTTTAACTTATCTATGATTCTAATATATTCTGATTTAGATTTTTCCGATATGATTCCCAAACATAGTTCGTCATAAATTATATTATTTACAATCTCAACATCACTATCATTTGGAATTAAAACTTCAATTCCCTTTTCTATCAACTTATCTTTATAAAAATCCTGTGTCATAGTATATTTAGTACCAAGTAATGCAACCTTATATATATTATTTTCTATAAGCTTTTCAGCAGTAGCTTCAGCAATATGTATAATAGGAATTAGTATCTCTTTTTGTATATTAGGTGCTACCTTGTGCATTGTGTTTGTACAAATAACAATGAAATCTGCTCCAGCTTGTTCAAGTTTCTTAGCGGCTCCACCTAATATTTCAGCACTTTTATCCCAATCTCCATTGGATTGGCACTCTTCAATCTCTTGGAAATCTACACTATATAGGACAACTTTAGCTGAATGTAGTCCTCCAAGCTGTTTTTTTACAACCTCATTTATTATTTGATAATATGTTACAGTGCTTTCCCAACTCATTCCGCCTATTAATCCTATTGTCTTCATAAAAATCTCTACTCCTTGTCTAACTATTAAATAATATAATTACTATAAATTTATTATTTGTATATTTAATTAAAAGTACTATTTTTTATTATAACAAATTATTATTCTTACCCATATACTATTATTATAATTAAAATCATATATATTTCTCACTGTCACCATCTAACTAAAATTAGCCCCAGTGAAGCAACATCATTAAGTTAAGAAACTTAATAATGTTGCTAACTGGGACTTTTTCAATACCCTTAGATATCAATAATCAAATATAAGTGTTCTTATATGCTACCTTATAAATGTTTTTATTGTGCTGCAAGTTTTTTATATTTCTCATATTTTTCTCTTGCATATTTCTCTGCCGTTTCAAACAGTTCTTCTGCTGCTTCTGGGAAAGTTCTTTGAAGTGAGGAATAACGTGCTTCTCCTAATAAAAAATCTTTAAAGTTTCCTGTAGGTTCTTTTGAATCTAGGACAAATGAATTTTCTCCTTTATCTTTAAGAATTGGATTGTTCCTATATAAGTGCCAATATCCTGCTTCAACTGCACGTTTTTGTTCTAGCTGAGAAGTGCTCATTCCACCTTTTAGTCCATGACTTATGCATGGAGCATAAGCTATTATAAGTGCTGGACCTGGATAGTTTTCTGCTTCCTCAACAGCTTTTAAAAATTGATTTTGATTAGCTCCCATTGCAACTTGAGCTACATACACATGACCATAACTCATTGCAATCATACCTAAATCCTTTTTCTGAATCCTTTTACCTGAGGCTGCAAATTGAGCAACTGCACCTAAAGGAGTTGCTTTAGATGATTGTCCTCCTGTGTTTGAGTAAACTTCTGTATCTAATACAATCACGTTAACATCTTCTCCAGAAGATAAAACATGGTCAAGTCCACCAAAACCTATATCATATGCCCAGCCATCTCCGCCATACATCCACATAGATTTTTTAACTAAATGTTCCCTATTATTAAGGACTTCATCCACCAATTCTTTTAATTCCCCATCTATTTTTAAATTCTCTAAAGATGATATAAGCTTTCCGCTTAATAACTTTGAGGTTTTCCCATTATTATAGTTGTCGCTCCATTCCTTTATTGCTTTTTTTACTAGCTTATCTTCAGTTAAATCAAAAATCTTTTCAAGCTTTGATTTTAAACTCTCTCGCTGTTGTTTAACTGCTAAACACATTCCAAGACTGAATTCTGCATTATTTTCAAATAGTGAGTTTGACCAAGCCGGTCCATGTCCATCACTATTGGTTGTATATGGTACACATGGAGCTGCTGCCCCCCAAGCTTGTAGACAACCTGTTGCACTAGCAAGATACATTCTATCTCCATATAATTGTGTTATTACTTTTGCATAAGGAGTTTCTCCACATCCTGCGCATGCCCCTGAGAATTCAAGCAGCGGCTTCTCAAACTGACTTCCTTTAACTGTATTAATATTAGAAGGATTCTCTTTTTTAGAAAGTGATAGTCCATAATACCAGTTATCCATTTCTTGTTTCTGAGTTTCAGCTGGCTCCATTTTAAGTGCTTTTCCTTTAGCTGGACAAGTTTCTGAGCAAACTCCACAACCTGTACAATCTAATACATCAACTTGTATTCTATAGTTAAGATTTTCAAAACCTTTTCCAACAGCTTTTTTAAGTTTAAAACTTTCTGGTGCATTTTTTGTTTCTTCTTCGTTTGCTAAGAAAGGTCTAATAGCTGCATGAGGGCAAACAAAAGAACATTGATTACATTGTATACAATTATCTATATTCCAAACTGGAACATCAACTGCTATTCCTCTCTTTTCATAAGCTGATGTACCAAGAGGCACTGTTCCATCTTCCCTTCCTGAAAATATACTTACAGGTAGCTTATCCCCTTCTTGCGCATTTATTGGTATAAGGATATTTTTTATATAGTCTGGTATTTCCACGCTTTCAAACTTGTCTTCTTTTATAGCATTCCCCCAAGAGGATGGTATTTTAATTTCTACTAACCCCTCTACCCCTTTATCAACAGCGGCATAATTCATATTAAGAATCTTATCACCCTTTTTACTATAGCTTTTATATATCATTTTTTTCATATGTGCTACTGCTTCTTCTATAGGTATGATATTTGCAAGCTTAAAGAAAGCAGCTTGAAGCACAGTATTTATTCTATTTCCAAGACCTATTTCTTTAGCTATACCTGTTGCATCTATTGTATAAAACTTAATATTGTGCTCATAGATATACTTTTTCATTGCTTTTGGTAGACGTTCCTCTAGCTCTTCCTTATTCCATCTGCAATTTAATAAAAATGTCTTCCCATCTTTTAAGTCTGAAACTATATCATAATTATCTATATAGGATGCTTTGTGACATGCAACAAAGTCTGCTTTTTTCACAAGATAACTAGAACGTATAGGTTCTTTGCCAAAACGAAGATGAGATTGAGTCACACCACCAGATTTTTTAGAGTCGTATGAAAAATACGCTTGAGCATACATATCCGTATAATCACCTATTATTTTTATTGAATTTTTATTTGCACCTACTGTACCATCTGAACCTAGTCCCCAAAACTTACAACTTATAGTTCCTTTAGGTACTGCATCTAATTCTTCTCCTATTTCTAAAGAAAGATTTGTTACGTCATCAACTATTCCGATTGTAAAGTTATTTTTAGGAGTTTCTTTTTTAAGGTTTTCAAAAACAGAAACAATTTGTGCTGGTGTTGTATCCTTTGAGGAAAGACCATAACGTCCCCCATATAACTTCGGTCTTTTATCATTATTTATATAGCTTGCACAAACATCTTCATATAAAGGTTCCGCCACTGCACCTGGTTCTTTTGTTCTATCTAAAACTGCTATTGCTTTAACAGTTTCTGGAACCGCTTTTAGGAAATGTGTAACAGAAAATGGTCTATAAAGATGTACCTGAACAAGTCCAACTTTTTCACCTTTATTGTTTAAATAATCTACAGTTTCTTCTATTGGTCCACACACTGATCCCATAGCTATTATTATACGCTCTGCATCTGGTGCTCCATAGTAGTTAAATAGACTATAACTTCTTCCAGTTAGTTTGTTTATTTTATTCATATAATCTTCCACGATAGCTGGAATCTCATTATAGAATTTATTACTTGCCTCACGTGCTTGAAAGAATATATCTGGATTTTGCACTGTACTACGCTGTACAGGCCTTTCAGGGTTTAAGGAAGTTTTTCTAAATTCTTTAAGTGCATTTTTATCTACAAGCTTAGCTAAATCATCATATTCTAAACATTCTATTTTTTGAATTTCATGTGATGTTCTAAATCCATCAAAGAAATGTAAAAAAGGAATACGTCCTTTTATTGCACTAAGATGTGCTACCCCTGATAAATCCATAACTTCTTGTACACTTGAGGTGGATAACATTCCAAATCCTGTTTGTCTACATGCCATAACATCTGAATGATCTCCAAAAATTGATAGTGCATGGGTTCCAACAGTTCTAGATGTTACATGTAGTACTGCAGGCTTTAACTGACCTGCTATTCTATACATAGTAGGAAGCATCAAAAGTAATCCCTGTGAAGCTGTATATGAAGTTGTTAAAGCACCCGCTTCTAACGAACCATGAACCGCTCCTACAGCTCCTGCCTCTGATTGCATCTCTACCAATCTTACTCTTTGTCCAAAAATATTCTTTTTACCCTTTGCTGACCACTCATCTACATGTTCAGCCATAGGTGATGATGGGGTAATTGGATAGATAGCAGCTACTTCTGTAAATGCATAGGACACGTAAGCTGCAGCCTCATTTCCATCCATAGTTTTTATAACTTTAGACATTAATTACTCCTCCATAATTTTCATGATTTAATTATAAGACTTAAATTAAGTTCCTTATTCAAAAAAGAAAATTAGATTAAATCTTATACCAATATTAGTATATCATTATAGGTGAAAACGTTATATTGTTTTACCCCATTTTACTGCTAAAGCAAAACGCTTTATAATATTGTTATCAAAAGTATATATAAAGCTATTAAATCGACTATTTGGATTATAGTTATTTGTTTTTTTGATTAAAAAAAGTCCCTTTAATTGGGACTTTTATATTTAAACCTTAGTTAATTTTCTTGGATCTTCAAATGAAGGTGCTGTAGGATCTGGATTATCAAAAAATCTTCCTGGTGTAGATAAATCAAAGTATAACTTTGAGTCTTCTGTAATTCCAAAATCTTTGTTTGATCCAGTATCCTTTATTCTATTTAAAGCTTCTCTAAATAAAGCATTATGAGCCTCTTCACGATTTAATAAGAAATCTATAGTTTCTTTTACATATTTATCATCAATTTGTCTATATAAATATTCATAAACTACTTTTGCTCTTTGTTCTGAAGCTATATTAGATAGTAAATCTGCAACAAGGTCACCAGTAACTGTTACAAAGTCAGCTGTCCAAGGAGCTCCTGATGAATTTATTAATACAGGGGACAATCCAGATAAAACATGGGTTTGAATCTCTCCAGCTTCAACTGTTTTATAATCTACTTCATGACCATTTAATAGATTAATAGTTTGTGCTACCATCTCCATATGACTTAATTCTTCTGCTCCTATATCTAGGAACAAATCTTTTATTTCTTGATTATTAATTCTAAAACTTTGAGATATGTACTGCATCGCTGCCTTAAGTTCCCCATTTGCTCCTCCTAATTGTTCTTGCATTAGTACTGCATATTGAGGATTAGGTCTCTCAACCCTTACATCTTGTAGAAGTTTCTTTTCATGTTTAAACATTTATATCCCTCCAATTATTTAATATCACCCCTATTGTTCCTTATTTTAGAAAGTTTAAACGTAAATTTTAGTTTTTCTCTTTAACACGGTTCTTTTTCGTACTAGATTTACCACTATTACAACAATAAAGAGAAGCATCTCTGCTTCTCTTTAAGTTATATTTAAAGTTATTGCTACATTAGTCCATTTCATTTATTACATTTTCTGATTTTTGATATGCATTAGAAAGCATCTCTGTAGGCTCTACATAAGGTTTTTCCCATTCCTTTTTTATAACTAATTCTGTAAGTGCAGAATGGCCACCTATAACTTGATTTAAGTTTGCACCATAAATAGCTCTTAATTCTGGAGTAGAGCTTGTTATAGTAGCATTAAAATATGCATCTGCTGCTCCTTTAGCTGATGCAAGCATATTACTAGTTATTACTTCATCATTCATTACTGTATCTTTTTTAACCATGTTTTCTATAATTGGTAACATATCACTCTCTCCTTTCCTATCTTATTACTTGATTTTCATTTATAAATTGTTGCATGCCTTTTATTCTTCCTTCAGCAGCTAATATTCCTGCTTCAGATTGCTTCTTTAAATCATCATCACTTATTAATGGTTGAATTGCTTTTGCGACTGCTAATCCATCTCTTTCCATAGTTAATAATCCTGCTAAAGATATAACTTCAGCTTCTGAAAGCTTTCTCATAACATTTGTACCTCCTTAATTAAATTTACCTTCTTATTGTTTGCTCTTAATTAAAGATTAAACGTACAAATACCTAGATAAACATTTAATAATATACAATTAGTTAATACATTAACATATATATAAACTTTAGTTAAATTATTTTTTTAATATATTAACTAATTCAATAATTACTTAATTTTTCTATTTCCATCCTTATCAAAATTCTTTTTTAATTCCTTCTCAACAGGAAAAATAGATACTATCAAAAGAATAGTTTGAACAGTTACTACTATTGCCACAACAATACCTTGAATTTTCTCATCAAAATTCAAGATAATTAAACTAATAATTATTGATAAAAATAATGTTATAAGACCTAACTTTGTCCATAACTTCCCACAATATCTATGTGCAAAGTCCCAAGTTTCCTTGTTTTTCATTGACATTGAGGTTCTATAACCATAAAATCCGTTTATTTTTTTAGGTCCCTGATTTTTAAATATTATTCCAAAAAACAACAGCATTATTGGAATAATTAAATTACTTACAAATATAAATATTTCTTGCCACATAATTTCTCCCTATTATAAATTAAAGTTATCATCACCTATAATAATAACATATTTTGTAAATACACTAACCGTTCCATAAAAAAAATCCACCTAAAACTTAATTTTAGGTGGAAATGTTTTTAAGCTGATTTTTTTCTTACAGAAATATATATTCCAGCTATAGATAATGTCATTATTACTAATAGCGGAGCTATTGGTGCTGTATCACCAGTTTTAGGTGCTGTTTTTACGTCTGTGTTAGTAGAATTTTTGGTTGGTTGCTCTACAGTTGGTTCTTCAACTGTAGTTTCATTTTGTTTTAAAGTTTGAGCAGCCATCCATTCCATAATGCTTGTTTGCTTTCCATTTATTACTTGACTTACTTCATTATTAAATACATATATCCATGACCAATGTCCATTGTATTCATATGGAGTACCATCTGCATTTTTATACAATCCTGTTGTATCTACAACTTTATCAAATAGTGATAGATAAACATTTTTTGCGCCAGCTTTTATTAATCTTTCATAAGTTGGTACAGTGTTTATTGCTGGTGGCAATACTGTATCTGTTGAAGCAGCAACAAACCATATTGGAGTCTCTTTCATTTTTGCTAAGTCAGAATCAGATATCAAACTATCATTTAATCCTTCGCATACTGGGAATGCAGCTGCAAAATATCCTGGATAATCACGAATCATAACCATTGTCATATATCCGCCATTAGAACATCCTCCAATATATATTTTATTAGCATCTATGTCATCATTTTTAGAAACGTAATCTTTTATTAATGACATAAGGGCTTTTGTATAAATTGAAGTTCCATCTAGTTTTCCAGACTCAGTTTGCATCCATCTAGTTGGTGCTTGAGGTGTTAAAACATATGCACCACCAAAATAATCTTGTATTTCTTTTGACGAGAAGTTTACTGCTTTATTTCCTGATATAGGTACAGTTGCATCAGAACCACCTTCTCCACCACCATGAAGCCAAATAACTAATGGATTTTTACCATTATCTTTTGCTGGAGCGTAACTTGCATATGACAAAGTTACGTTATCATAAGTTGCTTTTGAAATATCAAAATCATCTACTCCTACTTTTATTTGATCTTTAAGTTCATTAGCTACAAGACGTGATATTGTAGTGCTATCAGATACAATATTCTTTTCTTGAGTAATTGTATATTTAGTGTCAATCCATGCATTACCACCTGAAGCAGGAACATAGTTAAATGGTGAACCTAAAGTTATACTTGGTCCTATTTCCATTTCTAAAGTTGCGTAGTTTCCTGTTTTAGAAGCATTACCTTTTGCATCAGAAACATAAGCTTTTGTTATGTTTCTATAACCTTCTTGTATTAATGGTGTAGCTAATCTTTTATCACTTCTAGAAACAAATGCTGAAAAACTATCAGTATTAACAGAACCTTCTTTAACTGTTTGTCCTAAATCAATTACAACTTTCGTAGTTGCTGGACCCCAATCTTCGATTTCTGTAATAGTATTATAGGTAGTAAAATCAGATTTGTTTTGAGATGCTAACCATTCCATAATGGTTGTCTCTTTTCCATTTATAATATCCTTAGGATCATTATTATAAACATATATCCATGACCAATGTCCATTATATTTATATGGTGTACCATCTGGATTTTTATATAAACCTGTTTGGTCAACTACACTATCATATAATGATAAATGAAGGTTTTTAGCTCCGGCATCTTTTAATCTCTTATGTGTTGGAATTACATAGCTATTTACATCAACTGTTGTATCATCTTTAGATGCAATAAACCACATTGGAAGATCTTTCATTTTCTGAATATCTGAATCTGTGATTAAAGAATCAGCCAATGCTTCACATGTTGGAAATGCAGCAGCAAAATAATCTGTATACTCTCTAGCCATAACCATAGTCATATATCCACCATTAGAATCTCCTCCGATGTAAATTCTATTTTTATCTATATTACTATTTTTAGAAACATAGTCTTCTATTAATCCCATTAAGGCTTTTGTATATTTTGAATCTTTGCCTCCAAATTCACCGTTTGGTCCTTGCATCCACATTGTTGGTGTTTGAGGTGCTAATACATAAGCTCCATCAAAATATGATTGTATATCTTCTGATGCAAAGTTAGCAGCTTTGTTTGCTGATATTGGAAGAAGTCCATCTGTTCCACCTTCACCCATACCATGTAACCATATAATTAAAGGTTTCTTTTCCCCAGTTGTTTCAGGTGCATAGCTTGCATATTTTAAATTTATATTATCATAAGTTCCACTTCCTACTGAAAAATCATCAACAAGCTTTTTTGTATCTCCTGAAAAAGTATCAACAACTAATCCAGAAATTGTTTCTGTAGGAGTAGTTATATCTTGTACTTGAGTGATTGTATAGTAAGAATCAATCCACTCATTCAAGAAAGTTTTCATACTGAACTGAATTGGTGATGCAATATCTAAAGTTGGTCCTATTTCCATTTCAATAACTACATAATTTCCACTTTCTTGAACATTACCATCCTTGTCGGATACATAAATCTTAGTGATGTTACGATCCCCTTCTGATAAAACCGTATCTTTACCTTTTTCAGTTCTCTTTACGTGTACTTTAAATGTATCCTTTGATATTGAATCTTTATTAACTGTCTTGCCTAAGTCCACTACTACTCTTGGGATTGCAATACCCCAATCATGAACTTCACTAATAGTACTGTAAGAAGTTGACTTTCCATCAGCTGCTAATACTGTTACTCCAGAAGAAAGTATCATAGATGTTGCTAACATAAGTGCCATAAAGCTTTTTCCGTATTTACGGAATCTTTTAATCATTTTTATCCCCCCTAAATTTTAAAAGTTTCCTATCTAGAAACCTTCTTAAACTTAAAACCTATATGTTAATGGTTATAAAGTTTCTCTTAATTGATATAATTTATTGTTTTACCATTTTGCTGCTTACTACAAACCGACTGTCCTTATCGTTGTTTGTACATGTGGACAAAGTTAAAACTATGTCATCTTTATTTACAGTTATTCCAGTATCATATAAAGAACTGCTTTTTAATTCTTTTAAAAACTCTTCATATTCTTGATCTGTAGAGAAGTTTTTAATATAGCTTTTACTGTTGTTTGCGCTTGTTTTATAAGCTGAAAAAACTTCACACTTATATACTTCACTTTCTGTATAAATCCAAAAGTATGGTGTACTGTCATAGAAATCTTTATCCATATATTTATTTAAAATGCTAAACATCGAACCATTTTTCATGTTATGACCATATAGGATTGTATTTTTATCTTTAAGACTTGAATCGTTTTCAAAATCCATAAAAATACTTCCCGAATCATTTTCTGTTTTATTAAACGTATGATTCAAGTAATAACTATTATCTGCTCCTTTGACAATTGGATAATTAACTTCTGTGTCCTTAAAAGAAATCCATCCAACAATATCTTCATTAAGCTTTTTCAAACTTTCAAAATCTACTGATAAAATTTCTTTATCCTTAATTTCTGAAATATTTGAATCTCTATTTATATATCTCTGAAGACTTTCATATTCCTTCTCACCCTTTTTATATTCATTAAAAATAGCTAATAGGGAAACTGCTGAATATATTAAGGCAGAGAGACTAATTATAAGTAATGCTAATCTTGTCCATCTTTTCTTTTTGTGCTTATTTCCATCTTCTAATTTCATAAAGTTCATAGCACCTACCTTACCTCAATCTATTAAAATTATATCTTTCAGCCAACAAAAATTCCTTCCAATAACTGTATGTTTATTTGTTTATTTATTACTCTTTTACTACATTCCTTTCTGTTAATTCTTTTTCACCTTTTCTAGCGAAGTCAAAAAAAGGTACATAATTTTTCTATTCCCTAACTACCTCTATTAGCATAACCTCGTGAGGTTGCATATTTTCATTGATTTCTAAATCGTTTTCACAAAAAGCATATTCTCTTTTATATCCATATATTGATTTCTGCTTAAGATAATCAAATTCTTCTTGATATATATTCTTTTGCGATCCTATTTTAATCCACTCATCATAAACAGAACCATTTTCTTGATTTATTCTATATATCTTTTTAGTTATATTTCCATTAACACCTAATAAGGTAATTTTTATATTTCTTATTTTTTCTTTGAATATACTGTACCTATCACTTAAAACTTCCTTTTCGTTGTATTTAATATCTTCATTTTTAAAATGACAGTAGTTATAGGCTAGTATTTGAATAACGCCTTTAGAATTTTTAGTTACTATAAAGTCCTCACCTTTTTCTATTATTTGAGCTCCAAGTTTATTTAGTAGTTTATAAGAATTATATATAGGTTTTTTAAGTCCATTGCTAGTAACAAAACCAAGGCCCCCATGAAAAGTATCATAACTAGTTTTTACTTCCTCAAAAATATCAGTAAATGTCCAATATCCCATTCCATCAACTTTATTAAAATTTTCAACAACGTTTTTAACTAAATAAGAAGCTTTAAAGCAAGTATCATGGACTAAGTCTCTAGGGTCAGCATTAAGATTCCACTCAGTAATGAATATTTGTTTTCTCAAACCTTCGAAGTTATCTAGGACTTTCATAAGTTCATCTAGGTTTTCACTTATATACCTGTCTTCTGCATATACACATTCATTAGCGGAATCTTGGAGAATTAATTTTCCATCGGAATCTATTCCAGAATTCTTAAAAACGGTAACTAAATCAGTGTTGTTTTTAGGCTTAATTGAATAAATCTTTAGAGATATAAAGTCAAGTTCTATATTTTCTTTAATAAAGAAATCATTATACATTTTTAGAATATCTGTATTTATCAAAATTTCTATAAAGTTATTTATTCCTCCAACTTTTAATTTTGAATTAACCTTTTTTACAGCTGAATAAGTTCTTTTAAAAAACTCCAATGTTTTTTTACTTACACTCTTTTCAATGGTAAAGTTATCCCAAATTTCAAAATACCAAGAAGTAACCTCCTCAATTCCATATCTATTTATTAAATGTTTTGTAAAATTTCTAACAAGACTCTCCCACTTATCTAAGCTTTTTGGGTAACTTATATTTGCTTTCCAATTAAACATATACTTTTTTTCACTAGCAAGGCTTTCAGGCATATAACTTAATTCAATAAATGGTTTTAACTTAACTTCTAATAAAAAATCTATAAGTTCATCTATATAACTGAAATTGAGTTCTACTTCTCCATTAGAATTCTCATTGTATATCATCATGTCATCACTAAAGATTCCATGAAACCTTATATATCTAAATGGGATTTCTTGTTGAATAGCTCTAAGCTGTTGTCTCCATTCAGCCCTTAACCCCTCTGAAGCTCTTCCAAAGCAAATGATTTTATTCCATGAATCTTTTATATCCCCTATAGTCTTCTCACAATTAATAATATATTTTTCATTAACTATATTTTCCTTATCCTCATTTGAGCAGTATTTTTTAATTAAATCTATAATTTCTATATCTTCTAAATCAACATTATTTTTTGAATCTTTAGTTTTAATAGGATTGCTACTCTGGATATTTTTTCTGTAAATTGATGGAGTGGTATTGTATTTTTCTTTAAATACCTTAAAATAGGATTTAAGATTAGGAAAGCCATTTTCTAAAGCTATATAGATTATTTTATTTTTTTCGTTTTTTAGATCCTTTAAAGATTCTTTTAACCTCACATTAGAAATAAAGTCATTTAAAGTTAACCCCATATATTTTGAAAAATATCTAGATAAATATTGGGGGTTCAAGTTCACTTCCTCAGCCAAGTCATTTAAAGTTAACTTTTCTTTATAGTGGATATTAATAAAATTAATCAGCTTTTCTATTCTTTTATCTTCTATCGAGGAATTTGATTTTATATATTCCTTTTCATCTATATATTTAGTTGTAAATACTAAAATCAAATCTAAAACCCTCTTTTTAATCTCTAAAGCATAAGACTTTTCCTTTTTTATAAATGATTCTATTATTTTTAAAAGCATTCTCCAAAAACTCTTATCTTCACGGGTATTTAAGTAAAATCTAATTTCAGAAAAATCTTTATAATAATTGTTAAAGTAGTTACTATCTATATTTAATGTAATAATAACGTTTTCTTCTATAGGCTCTAGTAAACATAAGCTTTCATTATTGATTAAAAATACAGATCCTTCTGAAAGATTATATAAATTGCTGTTTGTTGTGACATTAATCTTCCCCTTTAATATGAAGATTAGCTTCAATTCTTTATTGAAGTAGTATTGAGTTTTAGTTACTCCATAGCTGTTAATACTAATTGGAATATCACTTGTTTTCTCAAATATCATTATCCTTCCCCCTTTGACCGTAAATTCAGATTTTACTCACAATTACTTACAATTATTTACAATTAATATTTCGTTAGTCCTTTCTTTAACTTTACGTATATCTGTTAATATAATCCAGCAAATATCATACCAAAACACTACTTATTTTCTTAAAAGCCCTCTACATCTATAGCCTTCTAGAAATTTATTGTTAAATATTGTTAGTGTTTAGGTGTTTTATTCAGTGTTTAACTATTATACGTAAGTGTTTAAGCACAAAAAACTCCTATGCATCAGCACAGGAGTCTTTTTACAATTACTTAACTAGTTCTTCAAAGTTCTTATATTTTTCTAATAATTGAGGTAATATATCTTTATTAGCTTCAAGTTTAGGTCTAGCCACATTCTTCATGTTGCTAATTTCATCAAAGTGTTCTTGTAGTCCTATTCTAGTATTTCTAGCACGATTTTGTTCTTCTTTACTAAATTCAACCTTTAACTGCTCTCCATCTATAGATAAGTGCCCTCTTATTCCACATACAGGACATTCTACAGTTGTTGTTTTGTTTAAAGTAACTAAATTATTGTGGCAAACTGGGCAACTACCATTTTCTCCAAACCATTCTACTTCATCATATGGTTTTCCAACAGCTTCAGCTACTCTACGTCCTAGTTCTCCTGCTTTACTCATTAATTCTTTATCCAGTACAGGGCTAGCAGTTCTTCCCATATCATAAGCATCGATTTGACCAACTACCTTCATCATAAGTGAAAAACTGAATAAATGCATAGATGGTAATCCAAGAGAAACCCAATTTTGTGTACTAGCTCCTCCAACAGAAATATACCCAACATATCTATCTTTAAATGCACGCTCATCTAATAATTCCTCACCTGCTGTAATACGTTTATCTTGCTCATACTGAATTGCTGGACGATCATGTGCTGGTCCAAAACGATCAATAAAATTCTTTAATTGTCCTACAGGCCCTACTGCATATACTGGTGCAGCTAAAATTATAGCATCTGCATCTAAAACAGCTTGTTCTAATATTTCATAGTCATCTTTAATAATACATTTAATCTGCTTTCCATTATTTCTGCCAGCACTACAAGCTCCACAGCCTTTGCAATGTTGAATATTCATATTAATAGTACTTATAAATTTCACTTCTGCACCAGCTTTTTTAGCTTCGAAAAGTGCTTCTTTTACTAAAATCTCACTACATTTCATTTTTCTTCCGAAGGATAGTCCTAATACGTTCATTACTCTACTCTCGCTTTCTTTATTTATAGTAACTAAAACTCCTCTTTTAAGTTTCTAATTATTTTTTATTTGATCCAAAACTAGCTTAACTCCACCATAAATCCCAGCATTATTTCCTAATAGTGCAAATTCAAATCTTGTGTTCTCTGAAGTATGGAATGCTTTTTCTTTAAAATACTTTTTCACTGTTTCAATTAATATTTCTCCTGCTTTTGAAACTCCACCACCAATCACGATAACCTCGGGATCACAAACACAGTTTATAGTTGCTAGTACACTTCCTAATCTATTGCCGAATTCTTCTACTAATTTAATAGCCAACTTATCACCTTTTTTAGCTTCATAAAAAACCTCTTTAGCTGTTAACTCATCTACTTCTCTTAGAGTTGATTCAATATTTGTGCTATTTACTGCTCTAACAGCTTCATTTACAATTCCTGTAGCAGAAGCATACTGTTCCAAACATCCTTTTTTACCACATCCACAACCCCTTGTCTCATTATTATTAATCTTAATGTGACCTATCTCTCCTGCTGCTCCATTATGGCCTGATAGTATGTTTCCATTTACAATAATTCCACCGCCTACTCCAGTACCTAATGTTACCATTATCATATTTTTGCAGCCCTTACCTCCACCTAACCACATTTCACCAAGTGCTGCTATATTTGCATCATTACCTACCTTTATTGGTAGGCCAGTTAACTCCTCCATTACTTCTACTACATTAACTATATCCCAGCCTAAATTTACGCATCGTAATACATTCCCTTTATCCTCTACTGGTCCAGGTACACCCATACCTATTCCAATAATTTTATCTTTAGAAATATCTCTGTCCTTTATTTTATCTTCTATAGCTTTTGAGATATCTTTAAGAATACGACTACCTTTATTGTCTTTTCTCGTTTTTATTTCCCACTGTTCTAACAGTTCTCCATCTACTTTAAATAACCCAAGTTTTACAGTGGTTCCTCCAATATCTACTCCAAATCCATATTCTTTATTCATGAAAACTCCTTAACATTTAAGTTCTACTATTTATTCAAAGTCAAGTACTTGGCATAATTCATGAGATTTTTTTGCACAATCAAATAGTCTCATTACTCTCATTACTTCTGAATTTTTAACTATTATATCTTCTTTACCATCAAGATGATTAATTACATTGCAGTAGAAATCCCTAACATCTGATTGAACATTAGGAAGTTTATTAAAGGACACCGTAGACTCATCTCTTGGTGCCATAGTTTTTGTAAGACCAACTCCTGCAACTATAGGCTTTGATTCATTTCCTTCATAAGTCAATAACTTAGTTATTCTTCCATTAAGATTCCAGTCATTTATAATACACGCTCCTGTAGTGCCATTAACATACCATTGAGGAAGAGTATCAAAATTAGTAGTGCAGACCTCGACTGTAGCTGTCAATCCACTCTCAAAAAATAACTTCATTTTTAATCCATCATCACAATCCTCTTCAAGGATATATGAAAGTTCACAGAATACTTTCTTAACTTTTTCTGGTATCATCCAAAGAAGACGATCAATTAAATGAACTCCCCAGTCAAGCATCATTCCTCCACCAAACTCAGCATACTTTCTCCAATCTCCTGGTATACCTCTTGAACCTTGTGCTCTTGTTTCAATATTAAATACTTTTCCTATTTCATGAGATTCATATATGTTTTTTATAATTAAAAAGTCTGGGTCCCATCTTCTATTTTGATGTACCACAAATAATTTTCCTGTCTTTTCTGCTACATCTAGTACTTGCTGAAGTTCTTCACTATTAAGCATAACTGGCTTTTCACAAATTACATTTTTACCAGCTTCCATTGCACGAATTGCTAAATTTTTATGATGGTGATTCGGGGTAGCTATAAGTATGATGTCAACATCTTTATCCTCAAGTGCAGCTTCAAAACTTTCATAAACCTTATATCCATCTTCAGATGCTTGTCTATTCTTCTTTGGGTCTATGTCATATACACCAGCAATATCTATTCTTTCTGTAGATGATATCTTAGGTGCATGATGCCCACATCCAATACCCCCATAGCCTATAAGAGCTACTTGATATATATCATTTTTCATAATCTTTCCTCCTTTTCCTATATTACAAATTGACTCATATATCTTTTACTAATAATCACTGATTTTTTAACTTCCTCTAATGAACCTTCAAAAGCTTTATCTTCTACTTCTATGCAGGTGTACCCCCTATAACCAATGTCCGTTAAAGCTGACACATATTTCCCCCAGTCTACATCTCCAAGCCCAGGTAGTTTAGGTGACATATACTTAAGTGGAGTTGCCATTATTCCTACATCATCAAGTTTATCTTTGTACACTTTAATATCCTTATAATGTACATGAAAAATCTTATCCTTAAACTCATAAAGTGGCTTAATATAGTCGATATGCTGCCAAATAAAATGGGATGGATCATAATTTATCCCCAAATTTTCACTTGGAAGTATCTCAAAGATCTTTCTCCAAATAGCTGGAGTTGTCATAAGATTTTGACCACCGGGCCATTCATCATTAGTAAACAGCATCGGACAGTTTTCAATCGCTATTTTCACATCATGCTCCTCTGCTACCTTGATTATTTCAGTCCATACCTCCCTAACTATGTTAAGATTTTCTTCTACTGTTTTATTAGGTACTCTTCCAATAAAAGTAGTTATAGTATTAATGCCAAGCTTTCTTGCTCCAGCTATAAGCTTTTTAATATGTTCTACATAAACAGCTCTTTTATCTAAGTCTGGATCTAATGTATTAGGATAATATCCTAGAGCTGAAATTTCTATTCCTCTTTCTTTTATATAACTTTTAATATACTCTACTTTTTCTTCACTTAAATCATCTATATCAATATGCGTAACACCTGCATAACGTCTTTCTGCTTTACCTTTTGGCCAACATGCCACTTCAACACATTCATAACCTTGCTCTGAAGCAAAATCAATCATTTCTTCAAAGCTTAAATCTCCTAAAATTGCACTTACAAATCCTAACTTCATATTTTCCTCCTTTTAAATTAAGTGCCTTAAATTAATAAGGCACTTATCTTTCATCTCTTATCTATTTATCAAATATAATCTCTTTTCCGCTTTCTGCTGATTTATAAATTGCATCTAATATCTTTGTAACAACAAAGGCTTGTTCTGGTTTAACTAATGGCTCCTTGTCTTCTATTACAGCCTCTAACCATTGTTTTGCTTCCAATACTTCTGGTGCTGAACTTGCTCCTTCAAAGAAAGCTATAGCCCCTTCTGTAGAATTCTTTTCTTCAACTAACATTCCATTATGAGCCTTATTAAAAATTAATTCATTAGTTGTATAACTCATTCCCGCATTAATATGAGCCCCTGCTTTTGTACCGCAAAGTGTTGTGGCTGCTTCCTTTGATTCTAGTACATTTAATGCCCAAGAAGCTTCTAAGAAAATAGTTGCTCCATCTTCCATCTTAATGTAGCCAAAAGCTGAATCTTCAACCTCATAAGTTTTAGTATCCCATGGTCCAAACATATTTCCCTCTTCTGCACCCTCTAAATTTCCTAACTTATTAAATACAGAACCTGTAACTGAAACTGGCTTATAGTTGTTCATCATCCACAGTGTAATATCTAATGCATGTGTACCTATATCTATTAATGGACCTCCACCTTGTTGAGACTTATCTGGGAAAACTCCCCATGTTGGAACTGCCTTTCTTCTAACTGCATGAGCCTTTGCAAAATAGATTTCTCCTAATTCATCTTTTTCACATGCTCCATGTAAAGCTTGTACTTCTTTACGGAATCTATTTTGATATCCTATTGTAAATTTCTTACCTGACTTTTTCCAAGCATCCATCATTTTCTCAGCAGCTTCTGGGTTATGAGCCATTGGCTTTTCACAAAGAACGTGTTTACCTGCTTCAAATGCTGCTACTGTTATTGGACTGTGAGATACGTTTGGAGTACATACATGTACAACATCTATAGATTTATCTTTTAAAAGTTCTTTATAATCAGTGTAGTATTTAGAGTCTTCGCTACCAAATTCTTCACATGCCTTTTTAGCTCTTTCTTCTTGAGTATCACAGAAAGCCACAATTTCGCACTTATCTGCTTGGCTTTTTAGTGCTGGAAAGTGTTTATTATTTGCTATTCCCCCACATCCAATTATTCCAATTCTTACTTTACTCATATTCTTTCCTCCTACTTTTCTGTATCTATTTTGCTAACTTTAGTGCTAAATATAAAACATTTTTACCATTCATTGTTCCATAATCCGCTGGTGGAATTGTTTCTACAGGAACTCCTTTAGGCTCTAAAAGCTTAGCTATCTTATTTTTAAGATATCTAACTTGAGGTCCTAATAAAACCACATCAATTTTAAAGTTTTCTGCCCTGCTCTCTAACTCAGAGTCTGGAATAGCTATTATATCAGCTTCTATCCCCTGTTCTATTGCAGATTTTTTCATGTTTTTTACTAATAAACTTGTTGACATACCTGCATTACAAACTAATGTTATATACTTCATAATCCTACTCCTTTACACTTCTACTGTTTGATTTTCTGCTTGGGTACTAGCAGCTTCTTCAGCTAAAGCCATGTTATCTGCTTTCTTAAAGAAAGGTAAGTATATACCTATACATACTGCAAGAATAATAACCTGAACAATAACTGCTCTTATACCACCCAGAATAAATGAATTTATGATAACTGGTGTACCTGTCGGTAATTGTGCTCCTGACATGATTGGTAAAAATCCTATTTTAGTAGCAGCATAAGCTATAATTCCTGCCGCAAATGGTGATATTATAAAAGGTACTCCTAGAATTGGGTTCATAACTATTGGAGCTCCAAAGGTCAATGGTTCACTGATTCCACAAATTGTTGCTGGTAATGTAATCTTTCCTATTGCCTTATATCTTTCGCTCTTAGCTGTTACTAGTATAACTATAGCTAACCCAAGTATACAGCCGCCTCCCCCTACTTCGAAGAATACAGATAAGAAACTGAAGTTAACCAGATTGCTAGGTTCTGCTCCTGATTGAACTGCTGCTAAGTTTTCTGCTGTTAATGAAGCCCATATTGGTGCAACAACTGCATATACAATAGATTTTCCATGTAATCCAAAACACCATAATATACTTATAACTACATAAGCTAATAGTGTCGCACCTATAGAACCACCGATATTTTGTAATGGTGCCTGAACAATTTTAAATATTAGACTATGAATGTCCTTCATTGGTGTAAATGCAACTCCCCATGCAATTAAAGCTGTACCTACAACTATAATTGTCCATGGAATAATATTAGCAAAAGATTTTTCTACAAAAGGTGGTACGCTTTCAGGCATTCTTATATATACCTTGTGATCCATTAAGAAAGCAAATACTCTACCAACTAATAATCCAATTATGATAGCTACAAACATTCCTCTTGATCCAACCCAGTCAAAGGTAATTGCACTTACTGCTTTTTCTCCAACTGTAAATGATCCTAAAGGTGTTAAAACTAAGAAACATACAACTGCAAGTATTCCAACATTAGCTCCATCATACTTAAATGAGTTACCAATATTTCTTGCTACAAAAAATACCACAAGGATTGCTAAAAAATTAGTAGTGAAGGTAGTTATAATTCCGAATGTTGATAATAAACCACTTGAGGTTAAAAAGCTTTGCCATACTGTTATAGGTATTATTTTAAGTAATGTAATAAGTGCTCCTACGATAGTTGCTGGTAATGTTGCAACCATCGCCTTACTAACTGCCTTTAAGTACCTATTCTCAGCCACTCTTCCAACCACATCTAAAAACATATCCGCTTTATTACTCATATTTATCCTCCTAATCACATTTAAAATGTAATTTATTTTACTTATTTATTACCCTTAAGATTGCTTTACCTACTCCTGAGCTGTTATTATCTTCAGTTACATAGGTAGCAATTTCTTTAATTTCTGGAATAGCATTACCCATGGCAAAGGAGTTTTTAAATTTTTTTATCATGGTATAATCATTGTAACTATCTCCAATAACCATAACTTCATCGTTACTATATCCTTTAGCCTGAGCAATTTTTTCTAACAAAATATCTTTTTTAGCATCTGAATGTGTAATTTCCATATTGATTTTAAAAGATGCTGTAACTGATAAATTATTATTTTTACCTAATAAGTTTTTCATATTGTCTAGTAGACTAATGTCATCAGAAAAGGAGAGTATTTTGCCAACTTTAATTTCTTCATCTTCCAAAAACCTATTTATATGGTCTATAAAATTAAGCTTTGTAAATTCGCTATGTTTTTTTGCTGTTTTTAATATTTCATCTACAGTCTTTTCTGGCTCAAAAAATTTGATTTTTGTAACTACTGCTTGTACACAAACTTCTTCACTACTTACTGTGTATAAACCTTTATTAGTGTATAACTCTGTGTATAAATTGTTTTTATTCAAAACATCTACTATTTCTTTAACTTGTTTTTTATCAATATCTATGCTGTAAAGAATTTTTCCGTCTTCATCCCTATGCTCAGCACCATTCATTACTATATAATGACAATCTATACCTGCGTCTCTTACCTGTTGGAATGCTTCTTGATATAGTCTCCCTGTTGTAATAATGAAATCAATGCCTTTTAGTTGTGCCTCTTTAATAACAATTGCATCTTCCTTTGAGATTTCATGCTTATCATTAATTAAAGTACCATCCATGTCAGAAGCAATTAACTTAACCATTTTTCACCCTTTCCTCTTTTAGTTCATGTTGAAGCCTATACATTTCAATCATTTCATTTGCTAGACACTTAATTGTCTCTGCACTCATTAATTGATCTTCTGTATGTAATAAAATCATTGAAATCTCAATCTTATTACCTAAAGCATCTTGTTGGAGCAATTCTAAATGCGATTTATGTCCATTTTTAAAATACTCATCTGCTTCCTTTAGCTTCATCTTTGTTTCATGAAAATTTCCTTCTCTTGCTTCTGCTAATCCTTCCATAATCAATGATTTAGCTGTCCCAACATTACTGATAATTTCACAAGCAATCATCTCTAAGTTTTCCATCATAAACCTCCTAACATTCACTTTATGTACTCATTATATAACCATATTTCCTTTTAAACTTTATCTGTTATGCTGCTCTTTTATACGTATACATGACTTGTTTTAAACCTTATCATTATCTCTTATAAAAACACATCAAAAATTGATTACATTTTTTGTCCTACTATTTTATTCTCACTGCACCGCTGTTCCTCTTTTGCTATTCTCCACCGCTTCACTTCTCCAATGTTCCACTGCACCTGTGCTTTTGCATAACGATGGCGCGCTTTTCCCACATTGGCAAATACCACTGCTGCACTGCTCCGCTGTTTTATGCACATCTACCCTGTAGAAACTCGTAGAGTTTCATTAAATTCCTTCTAACATCTACCCTCTAGAAACTCGTAGAGTTTCATTAGATTCCTTTTAACATCTGCTCTGTAGAAGCCTTCCATCCGGCTTCATTAAGTCCTTAATTTTATAAACAAATAAAGCCGTACACTTATTCAGTGCACAGCTCTATTTCACATACATTTTATTCACCAATTAATCTTGATAACATCTCGTGATGACGTCTTACTTGTTCTCTTTCATCTGGTAAGAATTCAACACCTCTATCTTGTTGATCTCTTTGCCCTTCATATTCTGAATTTATATATCCATTAAATCCATGTTCTTTTAAATATTTAATAGGAGTTTCATAGTCTATTGCAGCATCTTCATAGCAACCTGGTTTTCCTTCAATTTCAGTCATGTTGTAGAACTTACCATGAATACTTACGATATATGGAATTATATCAATAATATCTTCTGGTTTTGCTGAGGATTCATGAAGACTCATTCTTTCTATTGTAGATAGATCTATTCCATGGTGAGCGTACTTTTTATCTAAAACATCAGACATCTCATCTAAATCATAGCTTTTTCTGTTTTCTAATATAAAGTCAATAACTTCTGGTTTTTTAGCTTGTCTCTTTGCATAATCAATAGCTATTTTAGACGGTGAGTGTTGGAATATCCCAAAGTCAGGTACAAGTCCAAGATGTTTACTTCCTGTACGGTTTGCAAGCTCAATTATTTGATCCGCCATTCTAAAATCTAATGCTGCTGCCATTCCTTTAGTCGGTTGTACTTTTGTTCCTTTTTTAATAGGAAGTGGTGCATGGATTTCTTTTCCTATTCTAATATCATATTTTTCTGCAGTTTCAAGTGCCATTTCTATTACATCTATTGGTACGAGACAAAGTGGTCTTACATTTTTAAATCCAAGTTTTGCTGCTAATTTAATATCATTCTTAAGTCTTTCTGCTGCTTCTCTGTGAGTCATAATATGATCTCTAAATTGATGAACATCAAGATAAATATCCATAGTTGTTGCCTTCATATTATATCTTGCCATTTCATTATTCCAGTCAAATATAAATTGTTCAGATGGGAATGGATAGTTTTTGATAATAGCTTCATCTATAATTTCAATACCATCTGTTTTTAGATTATCATGAACCTCTCTGATCATATCTTTCCAGTTCATTTGTTTGAAGAATTGAGTTTGTTGGTAGCTATATAAAGAAACACCTCTTTTAATTGACATACTATTTTCCACCCTCCTGTAACTCTAAATTAAATGAGCAAATATTAGCTGTTTTTCCTGAACCAGCACCTTTACCTGGAGTAGGAGGATTCTTTAACCACTCTTCATCCCATGGCATATATCCATACTGCGCTAATATAGATTGTTGTAATTTAATCACATGTTCACCAGGTGCTAGTCCACCTTCTTTTTGTATATAAACATATCCCTCATCATCGTAATCCCAATGTTCCCAAACATACTTTTTAATTTCTTCAAAATCTCTTGGTTCATTACCATTGATTTCAAATTTTTGTACTTCTTTAGGATATTCTACTCCATCACATTCAACGTAGTATCCATTATGCAGTGATAGGAAACATCCCCTATAATCTGCAATACGAACCCCAAACTTAAAACCTACAGCTTTACCATCTTTATACACATTTTCTAGACTATCTTTTCTAACTAAATAGTTATCAAACATTTACTTTTCTCCTTTCAACTAAATCATAATCCTGTACCCTTAAATAAATTATATCCTTTACATTTATTTAAAACTTTATCTATTATGCGGCTCTTTTGCATAAATAAATGACCAATTTTAAAACAGTTTTTCTATAAACAAAAAAGATATGTCAAAAAAGCAAATTGTTTTTTGACATATCTTTTATTTGTATTTAAAACCTTAAATTTTCTCGATAAGAAATATGTATAGCATTTATTTCATGTGGCAATAAAGCTATATCCACATTCAATGATCCATCTGTTACCTCAAAAGTCTGCTCAGAAATCCTAGGTGTGCATATTCTTTTAAGATATTCAACATCATTTAAGCTCAAGGATGTAGTTAAATTCATATGCTCCCATTCATCTAAGATACTACCATTCTTTCTATTCATAGAATACATTTTTATATTATATCTACCATTTTTAACATTCTCGATTTTGAAATGAACACCTAGCTTATCTTTATCTTCAAAGATATTATATTGGTCCTTTACTGGAATATCATCCTCTGACTTTAGATAATAATAATAATTAAAATGTTTATAATTATGGCATGCTATATAATAACCATTGTGGGAATTAGCAGTAATCATATAATTTTCACCTTTTTGGATAAACTGCATTCCCATACGATTCATAAAATCAAACCCATAAAAAGCAGGTTTCTCTATTCCATCTTTTGATATTAGCCCTGCTCCACCCCATAAAAGATTGTTTGTATCATAAAACTCAGAAAATAAATCACTACCAATCCAATAGCCCATAAGGTCAACTTCTTCAGAACAATCTATAATGTTTTTCATTACATATGCTCCTTTATAACAACTATCATTTGAGTAATTTCTATTAGAGATAGTAGAATTCCATTCTGAAATATGTAACTCTATATTATCCATATTGGCAGTCTTTAGAATTTCTTTCGCTTCTTTAATCTTATTAATTAGATAGTTTTTATCTGCAGAACTTTTTCCATATATCTTGCCCATTTCCTTACCTAATATATAAGGGTACATACTTAGAGATAAAAAATCAGGCTTTATTTCATGTGATGCCCATATATCAATTAATTCAGAGAATTTTTTCTTTCCATAATCAATTGCAAGTCCTGCACCACCCACTTTTGCTGTTGGAACATATTTTTTAATTATCCTACTTAGAGAATTAAATGTTTTAAAATAAAACTCCTCTATATATTCATTATCTATTTTCGCCTGATTATTATTCCACATTTCAAAATACCAAGTTTCAACCTCTTCAATTCCGTATCTCTCAACTTGATGTGAAATAAAGTACTCTACCATTATTTCGCATTCTTCTAAATTACTAAACAATGAACTCATCTCTTCTTCTACAACTGGTTTCCCAATACTTCTATGAATAATTCTAGGCTTTTGTGATAACTCAATATATGGCTTAATTTCATTCTTAACTAAAAAATCTAAAACACGGTCTACATTATCAAAATTATAAATTCCTTTTTGAGATCTTAATCCTACATACATATCGCTATGAAATATTCCCCAAAATCTAACGTACTGAAATCTTAATTTCTTCTTTAATTGTAGTACATGCTCCTGCATTGCTGATTTAAGTAAATCACTCGCTGACCCTATATTAATCATTTTATTCCAATTCTTCTTATATACTCTCCGCCTCTCACTATCTGCTTTTATGAATAAAGCATTTCTTCTTTCATTTTCTTGTATCTCTGGTACATTTTCTAGATAATCTGAAAGTCTATTCATTAACTTATTTGAATCATATGCTAAACTAGTTTGCCCTCTTTTTTCTAACTCTTCTTTAATATTTTTCTGATATGTGGAAGGAGATACGCCATATGTCTCCTTAAATATTTTATTAAAAATAGCACTATTAGCAAAACCATTATCAAAAGCGACTTTTGTAATCGATTTATTTCCATGTAATAAATCTTCTACTGAATGATGTAATCTTATGGTATTTACATATTCCATAAAAGTTATTCCAAAGTTCTTTTTTATGTATCTAGACAAATAAGCATTTGATAAAAATAGTTTGTTTGCCAAATCATTTAAGCTGATTCCAGTATTATAATTAGAGTTAACGTAATTTGTTATCTCATTAATCCTTATATCTTCTTTATCAGTATCCTTGAAACGATCATCTAAATAATCAATTAAATAGTAATTGATTAGACAATCAATCATTCCATAATACAAGCTTAATTGGTAATAATCAGCTTTACCTTTGGTAATCAAATAGTGATTTAAAATCTTCTTAATGTATGAGCGTAGCATATCATAAGAATCTCCTTCATCAATAATAGAATTACACCAAAATAAAACTAAATCTCTCTCTAAATAGTTACTTAATTCTTGAAACTCAATCATAAAAGCTCCAATTAGAGCATCTTTAGAAGCCTTATAGCTATGTTTCTTATTGGGATTAACTACTATAACATCATCTTTATTCATTTGAAAGACTTCTTCCTGAATCCTAACTTCTAAGTTTCCATCTAAAATATAAATCAATTCTATATCTTGATGGAAGTGTCTATCTTCATTTAAGCTGTCCAACAAATTGAATTCAAGAATTTTTCCTTTTCTTAAAATAACATCTTTCACTAGCAACTCTCCTAAAAATTCTTATTATATTTACTATAAATAATTATTAAACATTATAATTATAATATCATATTTTTATGAGAATATATAAGATTTAATAGCTGATACTAAGAACTTTAAGCTCCTAATATCAGCTATTTTTATAGTTATTATATACCTTTACCTGATGCCTAGCCACTGTAATACTACCATCCTCTATTAAGGTGGTAGATAACAGTGGCACGACCCTAGATAAGTTCAACTAAAATTCAGATGGTGATAAAACCCCACCTGAATTAAGTTTCACTTTAAGAAAGTTCAAAAGCTCCTGTATAAAGCTGATAATATCTTCCCTTTTGGTTAATTAAGTCATCATGACTTCCTCTTTCAATTATCTTTCCTTGGTCTAAAACCATAATAACATCTGAATTCTTAACTGTAGAAAGTCTGTGTGCAATTACAAATACAGTTCTGCCTCTCATAAGTTTATCCATTCCTTCTTGTACGATTTTCTCTGTTCTTGTATCTATACTTGAAGTTGCTTCATCTAGTATTAATACTGGTGGATCAGCTATAGCAGCTCTTGCTATTGTTAATAGTTGCCTCTGTCCTTGAGATAGACTTCCTCCATCACCAGTAATAAAGGTATCATAACCTTGTGGTAAATGTCTTATGAAAGTATCTGCATTTGCAAGTTTCGCTGCTGCTATTACTTCATCATTTGTAGCATCTAATTTACCATATCTAATATTATCCGCAATAGTTCCCGTAAATAAATGAGGATCTTGAAGTACCATACCAAGGGATCTTCTTAAGTCATCCTTTTTTATCTTGTTGATGTTTATATGATCGTATCTTATTTTTCCATCCTGAATATCATAGAATCTATTAATCAAATTGGTTATAGTAGTTTTACCAGCGCCTGTAGCTCCAACAAAGGCTATTTTTTGACCAGGTTTTGCATAAAGATTTATATTTTTTAATATTAATTTTTCAGATGTATACCCAAAATCAACGTCATCAAATACTACTTCTCCTAAAAGCTTAGTATAGGTAACTGATCCATCTTCATGAGGATGTTTCCATGCCCATATACCAGTTCGCTTATTAGTTTCAGTTAATGTTCCTTTCTCATCTTCATTAACATTAACCAGGGTTACATACCCCTCATCTTCTTCATGTTTTTCATCTATAAAGTCAAATATACGTTCAGCTCCTGCTAAAGCCATAACTACAAAGTTAAACTGTTGTGACATCTGTCCTGTTGTTTGGCTAAATGCTCTTGTTAGTTGAAGAAAAGCTGCTAGTCCTCCAATAGTAAATCCAGCAAAAGAGTTTATTGCTAAAGTTGCTCCTAAGATAGCCATTACAACATAAGTTATATACCCTATATTACCTATTATAGGCATTAGTATATTTGCAAACTTATTTGCATTATTAGCACTATCACGTAAAGCATCATTTATTTTGTCAAAGTTAGCCTTCGCTTCTTGCTCATAACCAAATACCTTTACTACCTTTTGCCCTTCCATCATTTCTTCTATATAACCATTTACTTTACCTAAATCTTTTTGTTGAAATCCAAAGTACTTTCTACTTTTACCACCAATAAACTTAGTGACATATGACATAGTAGCTATAGCTATTATCTGAACAATCGTAAGCGGGATACTTAAAAATATCATAGAAAAAAATATGCTTACAGCTGTTATTATAGCTGCTAGAAGCTGTGGAATCCCTTGACTTATCATCTGCCTTAAAGTATCTGTATCATTAGTATATAAACTCATTAAATCTCCATGAGAGTTTCTGTCAAAAAAACTTATAGGTAGCTTTTCCATATGTGAAAACATATCATCTCTTATTCTCTTTAAAGATCCTTGAGAAATTACAATCATTATACGGTTGTATATATAAGTACACAAAACTCCTACATAATAAATAACAGCCATAGTTAATACTACTTTAAGTAGTGGTGCAAAATCTATATTTGATTTATTCATAAGAGGGGCTATATAATCATCAATTAAGCTTCTAAGGAACATTGTACCTATAACATTAGCTATAGAACTTATTATTATAGCTATAGTAACAATGAAAAAAAGAAACTTATATTCTTTAACTACATAGTTTATTAATCTTTTTAATGTTTTTAAAGAGCTTACATTACCTTTAAAATTCTTGTCTTTATTCATCTTTATCAGCTCCTTTAACTTGTGATTCATAAACCTCTTTGTATATATTATTACTTTCTAATAATTCTTCATGAGTTCCAAATCCATCTATAAGCCCATCATTTAATACTATAATCTTGTCAGCATCTTGAACTGAAGAAATACGTTGTGCAATAATGATCTTTGTTGTATTAGGTATTGTTTCTATAAAGGCTTTTCTTATAAGAGCATCTGTTTTAGTATCAACTGCACTAGTTGAATCATCTAAAATTAATATTTTAGGTTTTTTAAGTAATGCTCTTGCTATACAAAGTCTCTGTCTTTGCCCACCAGATACATTAGTTCCACCCTGCTCTATGAAAGTATCATATTTATCTGTAAAACTTTCTATAAACTCAGATGCTTGAGCCTGTTTACATGCCTCTATTATTTCTTCATCTGTTGCGTTTTTATTTCCCCATCTTAAGTTTTCCTTTATGGTTCCTGAAAACAGTACATTTTTTTGAAGCACCATGGATACTTCGTTTCTAAGTGTTTCTATATCATATTTTCTAACATCAACTCCACCAACTTCTACTGAACCATCTGTAACATCATATAGTCTTGGTATAAGTTGAACTAAGCTAGATTTAGAACTTCCTGTTCCACCTATAATTCCTATTGTTTCTCCTGAATTTATCTTTAAACTTATATTGTCTAGTACTAAGTTATTTTTATTAGTTTTATAATAAAAACTAGCATTTTTAAATTCTATAGATCCATCTTTAACTTCATATATTGGATTCTCTCCATTAGTTAAATCACTTTTTTCATCTAAAACTTCTACAATTCTTTCAGCAGATGGCCTAGCTATAATAACCATAACAAATACAAAGGACATCATCATAAGGCTCATCATTATATTTGCAGTATAAGTAAATAAACTCATTAATTCACCTGTTGTCATAGTGTTTGAAACTATCATTTTAGCTCCAAGCCATGATAGAAGTAATATACAAGTATAAACGGTAAACTGCATAATAGGTCCATTAAGTATAACCAGTTTTTCTGCTCTCATAAAGTAATCATAAAGAGTTTTTGATTCTTTATAGAACTTATCTATTTCATGATCCTCTCTTACATATGCTTTAACAGCACGAATACCTGTTAGATTTTCTTGAACACTAGCATTTAAATCATCATATCTTTTAAATACTTTTACAAAGTTTGGATGTGCTTTCATAATGATAGCATACAATACTATAGATAGAAAAATTATTGCTCCTAAAAATATAAGCGCTAGTTTCCAATTAATATAAAAACACATGAGCATAGCAGAGATTAACATAAGAGGTGCTCTTGAAAACATTCTTATTATCATTTGAAATGCATTTTGAACATTTGTAACATCGGTAGTCAATCTAGTTACAAGTCCTGCTGTTGAGTACTTATCTATATTTGAGAAAGAAAAGTCCTGTATATTATAAAACATTCCTTTTCTTAAGTTTCTTGCAAACCCAGATGACGCACTTGCTCCAGTTTTACCAGCTATAATTCCAAATGTAAGTGATAAAAATGATGCTACAAGCATGCCAATCCCTACCATTGTTACATACTTCACGTCACCTTTCCCTACCCCATTGTCGATTATCCATGCCATAAGGAATGGAATTATAACCTCCATCGCCACTTCTAATCCTATATATATTGGAGTCATAATTGTATCTTTTTTAAACTCTCCAATATAACTTGCTATTTTTTTTACCATAACCTGCCTCCTCATCTTTGTTAGACTTCTAACTAATCACTTAAAAAAAATTGCCTAATCAGCAATTTTTTTAATTAATCTATCTATTAATTCAGTTAGTATTTCTAATTCTTCATTACTCAATTCATCTTTTAATGATTTTTCAAATTCAAGTATATAACTATAAACCTTGTCTTGAATTTCAGTTCCTTTATCTGTAAGGATTATTTTCTTAAGCCTTGCGTCCTCACATACACTTACTCTTTCTATATACCCATTCTTCTCCATAAGTTGAAGAACACTAGTTACAGAAGAGCGTCTAGTATCCAATTCTTCTTCTATGTCTTTTTGGAATACTGATCTTATCTTTGTTTCATGATTCAAAAATCCAAGTATTCTTCCTTGAACTCCAGTCAAACCATATTTAGATGCTTCTTTAGATATTTTTCTGTGAATTCCATGTGATAAGATATTAATCTTTTTCGCTATGTAGATTTCTTTATCCACTACTTTACCTCTAATTGTTAGACTTCTAACTAATTATAAAATTCTTAAACTAATTTGTCAATTAATTTTCTAATTTTGAAAATTAGTATAGTTTAATAACAAAGAGAATAGTGTGAAACTAAACACTATTCTATAATTAAAGATAATTTTCTCAAGCTTGGACTAATAAGCTTCACAAAAAGATCTAACATAGGTCCAAAAATCAACATTGCTATTATAGTACCTTCTCTTACCGTCATAGAATTTTTGAAGATAAATGTAATAATTAAAGATATTATAATTGCTATTATATCTACACCTTGTCTTATCGAACCAAAGTTTTTATTAATCTTTTTTGCTAAAACCATACAACATGATTCTAGTGGAAAACTAATAAGATTAATTGCAGTAATCATAGCTATACCTAAAGCACACATTACTACAGATAAAATAAACAAACTTATACTTATAAAATAATTATCAATCATAATTTCTGATAAAACTTTGTATATCATAAAATTAACAACAGTTCCTAATAATATTGAAACACCTATCTGAGCCAAGTGATTAAATCTAAATCCATCTTTTAAAAGAAAAATTTGTACTAAAACACAACTAATATTAAGAATCATAGAAAAAGTTCCTACTTTTACGCCTAATACCATTGATATACTTTGGCTTAATGCATCCCATGCACCTACCCCTATTGCTATTTTTATCCCTAAGCTTGCCCCTATGGCCGTTATAATCATAGCCATAGCCACCATAATAATCCTATTAATTTTTTTATTCATCTAATACTACTCTCCTTAGTAAATCTAATTCATACACTAAAAATATACCACAACCTTAACTCCATAAATTATCTATTTCTGAAAATTAAATATATTTCCTTAAATAACAATAAAGACTTTAGATAAAGTCTTTATTGTTATTTTTATTAATTTATAATCTTAAGCTTGAGCTTCTTGTTCACTCTTAACATTCATAGCATCTACTTTCTTGAAGAATGGGAAGTATATTATTACTGATATAGCTATACATACTACTTGAAGTAAGGCCATTCTCCATCCACCCATTATTAATCCTCCGATTACTGGTGGTGTAGTCCAAGGAACAGTTACACCTGTAAATAGTGGAACTAATCCTACTCTCATAGCAAAATATGCTACTACTGCTGAAACTGTTGGTGCTAATACGAATGGTAAGAACATTAATGGGTTCATAACCATTGGGAAACCAAATATTATTGGTTCATTTATGTTGAATATTCCAGGCCCTATAGATAATCCACCTAATGCTTTGTTTTGGTCAGATTTAGAGAACCATACCATTAGTATTGCAAGACCTATTGTTAATCCTGATCCTCCAACTGTTACAAAGCTAGCCATGAATTGGTCTGTAACTATATGTCCACCATTTTCTAATGTAAGTTTTTTACCTGCATCTAAAATTGCTTGGTTTTCAAGTCTGTTTGCAATTTGCATTCCTTGCATAACACCGTTAACTATATTATTTCCATGAACACCAAACCACCAGAAGAATGGTACTAGTGCAGTTGTTATAATTAATCCTACTAAAGAATCTGTAAATCCTTGTAATGGTGTTTGTAATACTTTAAATATAAAGTCTATCATTGTTGTGTTTAATGCATATTTGAAGAACATAAATATAAACATTGTTCCTGTTATTATAACAAGTCCAGGTATAAGTGCTGAGAATTGGTTTGATACCCCTTGTGGTACTCCAGCTGGCATCTTTATAGTAATTTTTTTAGTTAAGAACCAAGAATAAATTGCTCCTACTATTAATCCTATGATTATTGAAGCTACCATACCTTGTCCACCAAGCCATGTTCTTGGTATAACTCCTGATACAACTTCTCCTGTTGTAGATGTTGTATATTGATTTAAAGTTATTAAAAATACTGCAAATGCTATAATTCCTGCTCCTAAAGGTTCATGACCTTCGTTTTTAGCATACATGTAAGCTATACCGATTACAGCTACTACAGCCATAATTGACATTGTTGAGTTATAAACTTGGAATAATGGTTCTGTCCATCCTGCTCCAAATATTCCTGCCATCCAATCATTAAATGGTTGATATGGAATTTGAGCAAGTAATAAAAATATTGACCCAATTAATGACATTGGTAATGTGTAAATAATTCCGTCTTTTAATGCTACTATTCCTTTAAGTTCAACAAACTTCATTACTATGTTTATCAACTTTTCACTACGTGTTTCTGACATAAAATAAGTCCTCCTAGTTTTTATTTATGTATTTTCTGCTATAAACATTAGTACTATCTATAGCAGAACTTAATACCTTATTGATTATTTTCCTAACATCTTTAAAGCGAAATCTAAAACTTTGTCACCTTTCATCATTCCATAATCAACTGAGTTGATTACATCTACTGGAACTCCTTTTGCAGAACAAAGCTTTTTAGCTGCTGGTAATTTATATCTAACTTGTGGTCCAAGTAAAGCTACATCTATTCCTTCTTCTAATTTCTTACCCATAGTTGATTCTGGGAAAGCTTCTATATCAGCTTCTACTCCCTTAGCTTTAGCTGCCTCTTGCATTTTTGCTACTAATACACTTGTTGACATTCCTGCTGCACAAAATAATCTGATCTTTATCATCTTTTTTTCCTCCTTAAATATCTATACTTAACTATTTAACTAGTTTATTAACTATTTTTCTTAGTTCCATAATTTGTTCTATAAGATTCTTTTCTGTTATTGTTGTCATTAAATGATCTTGTGCATGTACGAACAGTACTGACACTTCTGTTTTTTCTCCTGCTGCTTCTTTTTGTAATAAATCTGTTTGAGAATTGTGTGCTACTTCTAGTGCTTCGTTTGCTTTTTCTATTAATTGATCTGCCTCTTCATAGTTTCCTTCATTTACTGCGTTTAGAGCTTCATAGGAATATCCCTTAGCATCTCCTGAGTTTATTATTATATTCATTATTACCTGTTCTAACTCACTCATTTTATTACCTCCGTATTTTTAAATCCTTTTGTTTTTATACTCTTTATATTAGCAAGACTCGTGCCAAAACACTAAAACCACCTATAATTAACGTTTTCAAACATAAATATTATTTAGTGTTTGATTATTTAACATCATTTTAATTAGTGTTCAACTTTTTCCAAGTAGTGTTTGACTATTTAAGCAGTGATTTTTAAGTGTTTATATTTATTGTACTTGTGTTTAATTTTTCTTTTTTATATTAATCAAAATAAAAAAATGACTGGGGGCATTTCTTATGCATCCAGCCATTTCCTTTATAAATCATTTTTATACTTTTGCTCTTTTTTTCACTAATACAAAACCTAATGCAATAAGTATTATAGAAATTCCAAGTAAAGAATTCATTCCTACCATTGATCCTGTTTGAGGCAATGTTAAACCAGTCTTAGAATCATTAGTAGCTTCCCCTATTACATATTTTGAGAAATGAGGAGTCTTAAAAGTTACATTATTTCCATCTAATGATGTTTTTAAACTTTCAAAACTTTTAGTTTCTTCATTATAATAGAATACTGTTATCTTATCTTTATTAAATTTACTTAATTCCTCATCAGTAAGAGTTATTGTAATCTCTGCTTCACCATTATTAAATTTATGAATAAGAGTTTTATTATCTCCATTTACTACATATAGATTGAAATTATAAACTTTTTTATTTCCTTTTAAGTTTTTGACAATATCACTATTTTCTTCAATATTAAGTTCAAAAACTAATTTTGAACCTTCAACCAATAAGCTATCATCAATAGCTGAGAAAGGAAGTTTTATTGTAGTATTTCCTGCTACTATTTCAAAAGATCCTTTTCCATCTTTAACTGATTGTACATCTTCAATTTCAACTTTAGCTCCTTTAGTTAAATCAACATCTTTTACTACTATCTTATTAACACCATCTTTATTAACTATTGGGTTATTGGATTTATTATCATCAACTGCTTTTGTTTGCTCAAAAAGCCAATCAATCATACCTTGATCATTATTAAATACTGGTACCCATGACCAATGTTTTAAGGCCCCGTAGAATTTGTGTGTATCCATATATTCATTACTATATATAGTTTCTTTAGCTTTTGTACTACCTAATTCTATTAAAGCTTTATATGCATATTTACTTGTTCTACTATCACAAATTGGATCTCCATCTGCATGTACTATCCATATTGGAATATCTTTTATTGCTTTTAATTTTTCTTTAAAGTCTGCTACAGCAGTAGCTTCCTCAGCTTTGTAATCTCCTATTGTATCTTTTGCTGCTATTGATATAGCACCTGCAAAAAGATCTGGATATTGCATCATAAATCTAAATACTCCGCCTCCACCACTTGAGGCACCTACTACATAAACGCGATTTTTATCTACTTTTCCTTCTGAGATTAATTTCTGTATTAATTCATTATAAGCAGTAAAATAATCTTGCATTTGTTTTAATTCTGTAGGATTATTGTAAATTGCCCATCCATAATTTTTAGGGAATTGTACACTAAGTACTGATGTTTCTTTTCCAGACTCAGTCCAAGTTGTAGCTCCTCTATTTTCAGTTAAGTGTTTTAATCCATCTGTCCCTACTTCTCCACCACCATGTAACCATACAACTAGTGGCTCTGGTTTACTTGACTTTGTAGATTTAAGTTTGTATGTTAAATTTTGTCCATTACTTCCTACAAAAGTACCAGATACAAATTCATCTACAGTTTTAATATTAACCTTTGAAACATTGCTTTGGTTAAAAGATAACTCTGGATATTTGCTGCATATAATTGAAAATGGTGATATAACTCCACCTGGATATTTAAATCCTTTAAATCTTAATTTAACTGTATTTCCTTCTATGCTTAATTTAATTTCGTCATCAGCATAGTTATTTTGCACAAGATTTCCTTTAGAATCTAGTGGATATCCATCATAATTCCCTTTTATATCAAAATCTGATGCTTTTAGTCCTGAAAGCTTTGATGCATCGTTTACTGTTATATCAAAGCCTTGAACCATAGTACCTGCATCACCTATATAAGTATCAGCAACTATATCTTTTACCTGAACAACTTGCTTAGATTGAGAATATAGCCAACTAATCATATCTTTATTATTAAGAGTAGGAACCCAAGACCAATGAAGAAGTCCTCCATATAGTCTCAATGAATTCATATATTCTGTTGAATATATAGTCATTTTAGCATTATCATTTCCAAGCTCTTTTAATTTGTTATATATATTTTTACTTATGGTGCTTGAATTAGTTGTATCTTCTTCTGCATGGAACAACCATATTGGTAATTTTGATATCTTACTAAGTTCAGATAAATCTTTAACTGTTCCTCTACTTGCTATTGCAACTGAAGCTGTAAATAGGTTAGGTTTATCTAATAAAAATCTTAAAGTTAATCCTCCACCCATAGATGCTCCAGTTAAGTATATTCTATTAGCATCTACTTTTCCTTCAGCTATGAGCTTATTTATAAGTTCTTCATAAGCATCAAAAAAGTCTCTCATATCTTTTAATTCTGCATCTGTTAGTTCTACAGAATATTTATATGGGTATTGTGCCGCTATAACATTTGTTGTATATCCTGATTCTGCAAATGCTACAGCACCTCTATTGGCTGTAACTGGTTTAACGTTATCTGTTCCAACTTCTCCAGCTCCATGCATCCATATTACTAATGGCTCAGGTTTTCCTGTGTTTGCTGAATATAATCTATATGGTATCTTCACACCATTAGTTCCTACGTAAGTCAAATTCTCAAATTTATCAACTGTTTGAGTTTTTATTTCATTAACATTGCTTGATGTAAAATTAAGCTCTGGATACTTATCACATGTTACACTAAATACCCCTGTCATACTTGAATCATATTTAAAATCTTTTACATCCATCTTTATGGTATTACCTTCAATACTCAAAGAAATACCATCATCTTCATAATTTTCTTTAACAAGCTCACCTTTAGAATTTAAAGGATATCCATCATAATTATTTATTATTTCAAAATCCTCAGCTTTAATTCCTTGAATCTTAGCTACGTCATCAATAACTATTTCAAAATTATCAACAACCTGCCCTACATCTCCCACGTAGGTATTAGCTGTAATACGCTTTATACTAACACTATCTACAGTTTCAGCATTAACTCTTAAACTGGGCACCGCAAAATTTACTACTGTTCCTGTCAGTGTAAGTGCAGTTAAAAAACTTTTCAAACCTTTTTTCATTACTTTTTACACCCCTTATATATTTATATAGCAAAGGCTCAACATAGATAATGTTGAGCCTTCACTAAATTGACTATTCTAAGCTTCTGCTTCTTGCTCACTCTTAAGATTCATAGAATCTACCTTTTTAAAGAATGGGAAATAAACGACAACTGAAATTCCTATACAAATTATTTGCATTAAGGCTGTTCTCCATCCACCAAGGATAAATCCTGATATTATAGGTGGTGTAGTCCAAGGAACAGTTACACCAGTGAATAATGGAACCAAGCCTACTCTCATTGCAAAATAAGCAACTATAGCTGATATTGTTGGTGCTGCTACAAATGGCACAAACATTAATGGATTCATAACCATTGGGAATCCAAATAGTATTGGTTCATTTATATTAAATACACCAGGTCCTACAGAAAGTTTACCTAAAGCTTTATTTTGCTCAGATTTTGCTATAGTAAGCATTAATATTACTAAACCTATTGTTAACCCTGATCCAGTTACAGTAACAAAACTTGCATTAAATTGATCTGTTACTATATGTCCTCCGTTAGCTAAAGTTAATTCTTTACCTGCATCTATAATTGCTTGATTATCTAATCTATTAGCAGCAGTAAGTCCACTCATTACTCCATTAACTATAGTAGCACCATGAACACCAAACCACCAGAAGAAAGGTACAAGTGCAGTTGTAATTATTAAACCTACTAATGAATCTGTAAATCCTTGTAGTGGAGTTTGTAATACTTTGAATATAAAATCTATTAAAGTAGTATTAAGCGCATATCTAAAGAACATGTATACAAACATTGTTGCTGTTATTATTACAAGTCCAGGTATAAGTGCTGAGAATTGATTTGATACACCCTGTGGAACTCCAGCAGGCATCTTAATAGTTATTTTCTTAGTTAGGAACCATGAGTAAACGAATCCAACTAAAAGTCCTATAATTATGGCTGTAACCATACCTTGTCCACCAAGCCAAGTTCTAGGTATAACACCTGATACAACTTCTCCTGACTTAGATGCTGTATATTGATTTAAAGTTATTAAAAATACTGCAAAAGCTATGATTCCTGATCCTAATGGTTCATGACCTTCATTTTTAGCATACATATATGCTATACCGATTACTGCTATTATAGCCATAATCTGCATTGTAGAGTTATAAACTTGGAACAATGGTTCAGTCCACCCTGCTCCAAAGATTCCAGCCATCCAATCATTAAATGGCTTATATGGGATTTGTGCTAATAATAAAAATACTGATCCTATTAGTGACATAGGTAGAGTGTATATTATTCCATCTTTTAGTGCAACTATTGCTTTAAGTTCAACAAACTTCATTACGATACTTATAAGTTTTTCTCCACGTGTTTCTGACATAATATAATTCCTCCTTATAATTTATACCTTTTATTAGAGCAATATCTATGCCAAAACACTATTTTTACGTATTCATAACGTTTTCAACAAGTGTTTCTAATAGTGTTTAAGTATTTTTTTATTGTGTTTGACTTTTGATATCGTTTTAATAGCATTTTAATTTTGTGTTTATATTTTTTCATTAGTGTTTGAAGTTAATATATTAAAGACAAACTCAACAGTCAGTTTAATTAAAATAAAAATGTCTAGTTAATTTTCTAATTGAAAAATAACTAGACATTTTCCAACTATATTCCTTTATTAATAATCATCAACATCGAATTCTCTATCTTTAAAATAGTACTTTCTATCTTCTTCGGTTACTTCCCTTATAACCCTACATGGATTACCAACTGCAATAGCATTGTCTGGAATATCTTTTGTTACAACACTTCCAGCACCTATAACCACATTATTTCCTATTTTTATGCCTGGATTTATTATAACATTTCCGCCTATCCACACATTATCGCCTATTATTACTTCAATTCCATATTCATATCCAGAATTTCTTGATTCAGGATGAACAGGATGTCCTGCAGTATATATGGATACATTAGGTGCAAACATAACGTTTTCTCCAATTATAACTTTCCCTACATCTAATATAGTACAGTTATAATTTACAAAAAAGTTATTACCAACTTCAATATTTTTTCCATAATCACAATGAAATGGAGGTTCCACTACAATGTTTTTCCCAGACTTTCCAAGTATATCTTTAATTAATGCATCTAATTCCTCTTTTTTATCTGGAGACATAGTGTTATATTTATGTATCTTTAACTTATTCTCCATCCGCTCTTCACTAAGACCATCTAACCAGGCCTTATATGGTAGTCCTGCAAGCATTCTTTCTTTTTGATTCATAGTAATACCTCTCTTTTACCTTTTATAATCTATTTAAATAATGAAATTATACTAATATTATACTCAATTGTTTACATATAAAAAAGAGTTTAGCAAATTAACTCTACTAAACTCTCATATTACAAAAGTACTTGATTATTCTTTCTCTGAAACCACAGTAAATCTTTCATTTATGTGTTTTCCATTCTCAATTTCATCTACTAATGCCACTGCTAAATCAGGATAACTAAGGTAACTCTCTCCTTTAGAATTAACTATAACATTATCTTTTCCTTCTATATATTTACCTGTTCTTTTTCCTTGAGGATCAAAAAAAGCTGCTGGACTTAAGTGAGTCCATTTTATTCCTTCTGATTTTTCCATCTCTATTAAGCTAGCTCCCATAGCTCTAGCTGTTGGAAGATATGCTTCTATAAAATCTGGAGTATCATACAATCTCACCTTTTTATCTTCATCTACAAATAAGCTTCCGGCACCACTTACTACGATTAGTCTTGTATGAGGCACTTCTTTTAAAAGATTTGTAAGAAATCTTCCTGCATCTACATAAAGATTTTCTTTTCCGGCTGGTGCACTAATAGCATTTACTAGAACATCTAGTCCATTAATATCCTCAGCCTTTAAATCTAAAAGATCTTTTTCTATTATTTTTACAGTTTTATCTGCTATTTTTGAAGCATCCTTAACTATTGCAGTCACTTCAATACCTCTATCTAGGGCTTCCTTTAATATAAGACTCCCAGCCTTTCCATATGCCCCTATAATTCCTATTTTCATTTATAATTCCTCCTAATTTTCTAAATTTCACATACTCCGTCTATACTACAAACTCCATAGCCTTTACTTGCTCCATCCTTTGCATATTCATCATTAATTGCTTTCTCAAAGGTTTCTTTATCTGTATATCCTTCAATTCTTTTGTTTCCTATAATAAATGTTGGAACTACCTTAACATTTGCATCCTCATAAGCATGTCTTAATGCTTCTCTTTGAACATCTTTATATTTTCTTGTTTCTAATGCTTCTTCGAAAGCTTCTCCATTTAATCCTACTTCCACTGCAAGTTTAACTAAAACATCTATTTCTCCAATATTTTGTTCTTCTTTAAAGAAAGCTTCATAAATCCTATCATTATATTCTTTCCCTTTTCCCTGCTCCTTAGCAAAATGAAAACCTTCAAAGGCTAAATTAGTATAGGGATTTGGAGATACCCTAGGTAACTTCATATCACTTCCTATGGATTTAGTAAATCTATCCCACATTTGCATTTTCTCTGGCTCATTTATAGGATCTAGTTTAGGTACAGGTTCTGGTCTTAACTCAAAAGGCATCCACTCAACCTCAACATCTTTTCCTTCTATAGCTTCTTCAAAAATACCTTTTGTTAAAACGCAAAATGGACAAATATAATCTGAATATACTCTAATTTTTAATGACACAATTAATCATCTCCTAAAACATTTTAAGTTTACTTAATACTATATGTTGTAACCATATTAGTTACAACATTGATAAAAAAAATTGAAACCTTATCCTTCAATTTTTTTATTTAACACTCCCACGAGCTCTTCCATATTTACATCTTTAAGAACAGTTTCCATGGCTTCCTGAGCTTTTATTAATATAAGTTCTAGAACTCCTTGAATATTAGCTCCTATTGGACAATTTATATTAGGATTTTCTTGAAATTGAAAAAGTTCTCCTTCCTCAACAACATCAACAGCACGATAAACATCCAGAAGAGTTATATCTTTTAAGTCCTTATTTAGGGTAGCTCCTCCAGTACCTGAAGTAACATTTACTAAACCTGCTTTTTTAAGCATACCTGTAATTCTTCTAATAACTACGGCATTAGTATTAACACTTCCCGCCATCCACTCCGAAGTGCAAAGAGTATTGCTTTGAACAGCTATCAAAGATAATATATGAACAGCTACGGTAAATCTACTACTAATTTTCATTTAAAACACCTCTTGTAACCATTATAGTTACAACCAAACTTTTAGTCAATAGTTTATAGAAAAATATCCATAAGAAATTTTAATCTCCTATGGATATTTACATTTTTTCTAAAACTTAAACTACACCAGATTCTAGTATATAAAACTTCTTATTCTCACAATCAATTTCTGCTAATGCACCATATAGAATTATCATCATTGGGGCTGTATGACCAAAATTCATATTGTACATTATTGGTAGGTCTTTAAGACTTAATTCTTCTCTAATAACTTTACTAATTACATTTTTATACTCTTCATAATACCTGTTGTCATATGGCTTTCCAAAAATTATTCCATTAATTTTTTCTAAAATGCCTTGAGAGCCATAATTTCTAATCCAGTACTCAAAATATTCAGGACTTGGTGTATCTTCTGATGTCTCTAAAAATAATATTGATTCTTTCCACGTATCCTCTTCTGGCCAAAGCTTTGTTCCCTTAAGCATCTCTAAAACTTCAATACAGCCCCCTATTAGAGTTCCTTTTACCTTTCCATCTCCCTGCAGAATCTCTATTCCTTCAAATTCATTAGCTCTTCTACCTATATTCTTATTTTCTTCCTCCCAAGGAAGGTGCTCACTTGTCCATATAGATGCTGAGTGTATTTCTCCTATTTCTTCTCTATTAAACAGAACCTTATCTACCCAGTATCTTGTATAATCAAACATTTCAATATTTTCCGCAAACTCTGATAAAATAGCTGGACCATAAAAACTAGAAATTCCTGCTTTTAAACAAATCATATGTGCAACAGTTGTATCTGAATACCCAATAAACACCTTAGGATTTTCTTTAATAATATCAAAATCTATAAATGGAAGCATTCTAACACTTTCATTCCCACCTATAAATGAAAAAATTCCTTTAATTGATTTATCTTTAAAAGCATTCATAAAATCTTCAGCTCTTTTTTCAGGATGATTATATACATATTCACTTCCCTTAAGAGTATTCTCCATTTCAACTACTTCAATACCAAACTCTTCTTGCAATCTTTTCTTTCCTTGATTATATCTCCATAATATTTCTTTATCTCCAGCTCCACCCCAAGACAAACTTACAGTGGCTATTTTATCTCCTCTTTTAAGCATTTGTGGTTTTATCAAGTTCAGCACAGCCATTCCCCCTACTTTTTGAAACATTATACCATTTATTAAAGCTGAGTCCTATACATTAATTCATTTATAATTATAATTTTAAGAAGGCTACTCAAAAGAGAAATTTTAAAACTATAAGCTTTAGTTCATAAAACAAATTACTTTTCCAAATCTATCACAATATCATCTAATATAATTTCACCTTTTTAGGGTGATTTTCATCTATAACAGAGCTTATCTTAATGAGTTCTCCATCACTGTTAACTTTTGCGGAATGTACATCATTTGTAAAACCTAACCTAGGAGTTATTATTAGCTTAGTTGCATTTGGATTTAGTGCTCCAAAACTTAACGTAGATTCTACCCAATACATTCTATCTTCAATTAGTAAATCTCTTGTAGAAGTATACCTATTTCCCATGTCATCTTTTACTTCTAGTATAGGGTTATCTACCATAATATATTTCTCTCTTAGTTCTTTAGGAATTTCTTGAGTACAATTTACAGAAAAAGATACTGCTGTTTTAGAAATATTATTTATAATTAATTTAGCTCCATCCTTTTCAGTCTCCTTATTTACAATCTGTTTAACATTATCTAACGCTTTTAAGTTAATTTTAAACTTCCAATCTCCATTTATTTGCGTTGAATTAGCTGAGCTCATATCCACTATACTAGTAAAGTTTAATTCAAATCTTAAAGATTCTCTTTCTTCATCTATGCTTATATCTTCTTCACCTACATAGGTATTCTTATCAACTCTTTTTACTATTGAACCTCCCCCTGTGCCCCCGCTATAATCTTTTATAGTAATACGAGGTCCATTCATACTTAAAAATGGATCTTCTCCTAAATCTTTATCACTAACTATTTCATAAGTATAAGTTAATGTTCTTCCATCAAATATTGCTTCTTTTATAGTAATTTTAATTCCATTGCTTTCCTGAGTCATTCCTAGCACATCTGAATATTCCTTATATTTGTCATACGCACCAGTTCTTCCATTATCTATAAATCTAAATATATCTCCAACTATAGGAATTTCAGCTGCGTATGATGGATAGGACATTCCAAAAATTCCTGTACCTCCAATTACTAAACAAACTAAAGCAGCTACTACTATTCTTTTCTTTTTGAATACCTTATTCTTATTTATGGAATTTTTTAAGTATTTTTTTACTCTCATTTTTTCTATATCAGATACTTCCATCAATTCAATCTCATCATCATCTATATCAATATCATTTAATACTTCATAAATATCTTTCATACTATATCACCTCAATATTCAATTTAAGTATTTTCTTACTAAGCTTTTTCTTATTTCTATAAATTCTATTATCTAAAGCAGATCTAGTAATACCAAACTTTTTAGCGATATCATCAGATTTTTCTCCAAGAAAAAACTTCATAACAAAGATGTCTCTGTCCATAGGTTCTAGGGTATTAATTAAGCTAAGGAGCTCATTTTTTTCTTCTATCTTTATAATTTCTTCTTCTACTAATTCATTTGTGCCTATTTCTTTATTTTCTATACTTACATCCAATTTCCTAATTTCTTTTCTATAGTAATCAATCGCTTTAAATTTTGCTATTTTAAATATCCATTTCTTAAATGCAATTTCTTCTCCCATAAACTTATTTGAATTATTCCATACTGAAAGAAAAACATCATTTATGCATTCTTCAATAATTCCATCATTATGAAGCGGTGAGAGTACTTTATGCACTGTGGACTTAACTATTACTAAATACTTATCTACTATAAACTCAAGTGCATCTTCTTTTTTATTTTTTAGTCTATCTATATAATTTTTTTCAGTACACCTCATTAAATCTTCTCCCATTCATTATTTTGTAAAAGCTCTTACACATTATATAACGTTAATAAAAAAATTTTCTCTCACATTTTATTATAACTGGTTTTCTGGTTAACTGGTTATATTCTTAACTGGTTAACTGGTTATGTGGTTTTTAAACATACTATAATCAGAAAAATCTTAAGTTCTCTTAGAACAAGGCTTTGAATCATTATTTTATAAAACATAAAAGAGCTATAATAAATTAAATTCATCATAGCTCCTTTATGTTTTATAAGGAATATACCTTTTTTATAATTACTAAAATATAATATATTACTAAACTCTAACCTTCCTCCATATTAATTTTACAAGTTCAGATATTACAACTACACTAAATGAAGTTGCAAATATCTTTATCCACATCATTATATCAAGAGGAATTGTTCCAAAAAATGCTCCTGCAAACTGTATTATAATTATTTGCAGAACAAAAGTAATGGAAATAACTATCAACATTATCTTATTTTCAAATAAATGTTTAAATATACTTACTGACTGAAGTTCCCTGCAGTTAAAGGCATTAAATAATTGGAACAAAGCAAATAAGGTGAAAAGCACTGTTGTCATCTCTTCTTCTGTTGCTCCAAGAAAGTTAAAGATATACTGACATAGAAATACTATTGAAATATAAACACCAGCAAGCCCTATTCTTGTAAGCATGGACTTAGATACAATATTTTCACTTCTCTTTGTAGGAGGACGACTCATTAAGTCACTATAAATAGGTTCTAGTCCTAAAGTAAGAGCTGGAGGTCCATCCATTATAATATTTATCCATAAAAGCTGAAGAGCTGTAAATGGAGCTTTAAATCCCAAAACTATAGAAGTAAAAACAACAATAACAGAGGCTAAATTTACAGTTAATTGAAATTGAATAAATCTCTTAAAGTTTTCGTAAATACCTCTTCCCCATGCAATAGCTTTAACAATTGTTGAAAAAGAGTCATCAAGAAGAACAATATCACTTGCTTCTTTAGATACCTCTGTACCTGATATACCCATTGCAATTCCTACATCAGCATTTTTAAGTGCTGGGGCATCATTAATACCGTCACCAGTTACAGCAACTACATTTTCTTGAGCCTTAAGTAATTTTACTACACGCATTTTTATAGTAGGTGTACTTCTAGCAATTACACTGATTTTAGGAAGAATTTTTAATAATTCATCATCATTTAAATCTACTATGTCCTTTGACTCAACGGCTATGTGTTCACCGTCTAATATGTTCAGTTCATTTGCAATGGCTTTAGCTGTTACAATATTATCACCTGTTAATATTTTAAGGTCTATCCCAGCAATACGACAATTCTTAACAGCTTCATATACATCTGGACGTAGTGGATCTGATATTGCTACAAATCCATCAAAAACCATATTATTTTCCATTGCATTATGATGATGATCTTCATCATAATTTTGCATTACCTCAAGTTCTTTATGTGCAAAAGCTATTACCCTCATAGCTTTTTCTTGTGCTTTTATAATATATTCATCAATTTCACTTTTTTTATCTTCTGAAATATTACACATAGAAAATACAGATTCTGGACTACCTTTTACATATGAAATAATTTTACCATCAACCTTACTTATAGTTGTCATATGCTTTAATTCAGAAGAAAATGGGAATGCTTGAAGAACATCATGATCTTCTCTTTCATCTTTATATGATTTACCACTTGTTTTACGTACATCTGATTTTTCGTAGAAATTTAACATTGCACATTCAGTAGGATTACCTATAAAAGCACCTTCTTTAGAAATATCCGCTGTTGTATTTAAGCATATATTATGAACCAGCCAACTTGATGATAAATTTGATGGCTTTTCATTCCACTTATCATCATAAAATTCAGATACAGTCATTTTATTTTCAGTTAATGTTCCAGTTTTATCTGAACATATAACGTTAATACAACCAACAGTTTCTGATGCAATCATCTTTTTAACAAGGGCATTTTTGTGAGAAAGCTTAATAATATTTATAGAAAGTGAAACTGCAACAATTGTAGGTAATCCCTCTGGAACAGCTGCTACAATAAGTACAATACTAGTAACAAAGGCTTCTAAAACATCTTCAAAAACTAGTCCACCATTAACTGCAAATGATATAAGTTCAGTTATAAAAACTATACTAGCTGCGATTACCCCAAGAATAGTTATTGTTTTCCCTAGCCTTGCTAATTTCTCTTGTAGAGGTGTTAATGTTCTTTCTGTACTAGTAAGTTCTTTAGCTATTTCTCCAAACTCTGTATTATCACCTACAGAAGTTACTACCATTTTACAATATCCACTTATGATATAGTTTCCTGAATAAAGCATGTTACTTCTTTCAGCTAAAGGTGTTTTTTCATCTATAATAGTTAAATCAGCATTTTTCTTAGCTGGAACACTTTCACCAGTAAGAGCTGATTCATCCACTGATAAATCCACACTTTCTAATAATCTCCCGTCTGCTGGAATCTTATCTCCTGTAGAAAGAAGCAGTATATCACCAGCTACAATTTCTTTTTGTACTACCATAGTAGTATCACCATTACGAAGTACCTTGATTAAAGTGTCTTCACTTATCTTTGAAAGAGCTTCAAAAGCCTTAGCACTTTTCCCCTCCATAACAACAGTAATAATTACCGAAAGAAAAATTGCCGCAAATATTCCTACACACTCTAAAAAGTCTGCTTCCCCACCAGTTGTCGTACGGATAATGTTAACAATAAGTGCTATTACCCCTGCCATAATAAGCATTAAAATCATAGGCTCACTGGCAGCTCCTATTATTCGTTTTACTAAAGACTCGGGCTTTTCTCTAGTCAGAGTATTACTACCATACTTTGATTGATTTAGAGCTACTTGCTCATTAGTCAGGCCTGCCGATGAATCTGCATTAAGCCTACTTAGAAGACTCTTTTTGTCCTCCATAAATTCCTTCATAAATAATTCCTCCTCTTAATAAATATTATTCCCTGAATTCTTAAAGAATAAAAAACTCGTGTATAGCAGATTAAGCTATACACGAGTCAAATAAAAAAAGACCATGTATGGCTAAATAAGCTATACATGAGTCTCGTTTATTAAGACAAGCCAGACTTTTTACAGTCAGTATGTTGACTTGTCACGTAAATTCTTACGCAAACTACTCCCTCACGAGTATTTTTAAATTATTTTCATATTTTACCATGATGGTTTTATTTAGTCAAGTAAGGCTGTAATCCTATTTACTAATATATACATCAAAGTTCTTATACTTATCAAGCATCTTAGGCATTTCTTCTTTTACTGCCATTAGTTTTGGTCCACAGATTTTTCCGAATCCTTGAATTTCTACTGTATGTTCTCTTAATCCATCAAAGGTTCCTCTTGCTCTTCTTTGTTGTTTTTCAGAGAATTCTACATGTACTTTTTCCCCATCTACTGAAAGTCTTCCTTCAATTCCGCAGATTGGACATTCTACTTTTGTTGTTCCGTTCATCATTAAAAGATTTTGATGACAAACAGGACAAGTTCCTTCATTCCCAAACCACTTTATATCTTTATCTTCTTTGAAATAAGCTTCTGATGTTTGTTTTCCCATTTCATGAACATTAGATATAAGAGTTTTATCTAGAACTGGATTACCTGTAGTTCCCATATGATGTGCGTCATAGTTACCAACTGCCTTCATCATTGCTGGAAAACCAAATAAATGCATAGTAGCTGTTCCCATTGACACCCAGTTCTGAGTACTTGTTCCCCCTACCGATATATATGATACAGTACGTCTTTTTAATCTTTCTTGTGGATATGCATCTGCATCTCCTGGAGCTTCTCCACGTCTTCTTTTATCTAATACCCAATTAATTGCTGATACATCATGTCTACATGAAAAACGGTCAACTAAGTTTTTGAATTGACCTACTGGTTGCAATACATAAACTGGTGCTCCAACTATGATGCAGTCTGCTTTTCTAATTTCTTCTTCTACCATCTGCATATCATCTTTCACTATACAGTCATTGTCTCCGCCTCTCTCTAAACTTGTTGAACAAGCTCCACAGCCAGTACAACGATCAATTGTCAAACGGTTTGTATTAATAAATTTTACTTCTGCATCTGGTGCTCCTTCTTTTGCTCCATATAATGCTTCTTTCACAAGTATATCTGTGTTTCCCATCTTTCTTCCAAATGATAATCCTAAAATTTTCATAAATTTATAAACTCCTCTATCTTCTACATTACTTATTTCTATTTATCCACAATTATTTCTTCATGGGCGTAGTTATGCACAACTTGCCCTACTATCTCTGTGGCTTTTAAGCTGCCAGTTTTTGAATATATTATTTCGCTTATTGAATCTACATTTGAAAATACTACTATTAGTGAACTATTTATATTGTTTTCTTTTAAATAATTTAAATCTATTTCTGCAACTTTAGTGCTGGCTTCTATAGTTTGTCCTTCTGATACTAAAATGTTAAATGGTACTCCGTTTAAACTTACAGTATCTATTCCCATATGTAGTATTATTTCATCTCCTTGATCTGAAACTATACATAGGGCATGTTTTGTAGGGAATATACTTTTTACTGTACCTCTAACAGGAGAATATACATCTCTATCTTCAGGCATAACTGCATAACCGTCCCCTAATATTTTTTGTGAAAACATCTCGTCTTCTACATTTTCCATACCTATAAATGTTCCATTAGCTACTGAATATATTAGAGTATCTTTATTTTCTATTACTTTTGGTTCTTCTTTCTTTTTCTTTAAGAAATTAAACATTGTAATCCTCCTAGTTCTCTTCTTTAGCTATATATGCTGCACCTATTACTCCTGCATCATTTCCTAATATAGCTAACTTTATTTTTGTACTTTTTCTTACTTGTGGAAAAGCATGTTTATTAAAATATTTCTCAATCTTTTCAAGCAAAAAGTCTCCTGCTGCTGACACTCCTCCTCCAATAACTATGTCTGTTGGATTTAATATGTTAGCTATATTTGCAGAAGCTAAACCTAAATAATAGGAAACTCTTTCTACAACAACAATTGCAAATTTATCTCCTTGTTTCCCAAAATCAAAAATATCTTTAGCTGTAATTTCAGTTCCTTCATTAATGATAGAATGAAGCTTTGAATCTTCTGCATATACCTTTGATAGATGTTTTGCTAATCTTACTATTCCTGTAGCACTAGCAACAGTTTCTAAACATCCATGATTTCCACAGGTACATTCAAAACCAGTTTCAGGTTCAACTATTATGTGTCCAATTTCTCCAGCTGCGCCTATTGCACCATGAATTAATTTGCCTTCTGCTATGATTCCTCCCCCTACACCAGTTCCAATGGTTATAAAAACAACGTCTGGTCTATCTTCTCCTGCACCTATCCACTTTTCTCCTAGAGCAGCTACATTTGCATCATTATCTATATAAAAAGGTACCTTTAGTTCTTTCTCAAAAGCAGCTTTAATTTCTTGTAGTTCTCCCCAATTTAAATTATAAGCTCCAACTACTGTTCCTTTTTCTCTATCTATAGTTCCTGGAGAACCCATTCCTATTCCTTGAAAATCCTCTATTTTTAAATCCATTGAAGCTAATGTATTTTTAATAGATTCTATAATATCTGGTACTATATATTTACCCTTGTCCTCTATTCTAGTATCTATACTCCACTTATTGATTACTTCTCCGCCTTCTGTTAGTATCCCAAACTTAACACTTGTTCCACCTAAATCAATTCCTAATAAATTTTTACTCATCTTCCCACCTCTAATCAACTAATAGATTAGAAGAGAGCTATTTTAACTAACTCTCTTCTAATAACTTTACTAACTTTTATATATTAAAGTCTTTTACAGAATAAGTTTCATCTCTGTACTCTAAGATAGTTATACTTGAATTAGCAATTTCTCTTTTAACATTTATTGATGGATCTACATAATTAACTACACTTCTTATTACATTTCCATGAGTGACTACTAATATATTTTTTTCTTCATCCTTTTCTTCTACATCTGATGTTATTAACTTTAATCCAGATAATATCCTGTTCCAAAACTCATCATAACTTTCAGTATCTTCTGTAGGATCAACCTTTTTCATCTCATCAGCTATTTCTTTTAAACTTAGTTTCTTGAATATATCTTCTTGAGGAATACCTAGGTTGTCCGCCATTTGTTTATAAACTTCTAACCCATTGTTCCCTTCAAAACTCCCAAAAAAGGTTTCTCTTAATTCTCTTATAGATTTAATTTCTACATCTTCTTTTTGTTTGTTATGATCTAATATTATTTGTGCTGTTTTTATGGTTCTTCCTAAATCACTTGAGTATACTCCGGCAAATTTTATATCTTCTAATCTTTTGCCTGTTAGAATTGCAACTTCTTCTCCACTAGGAGTTAAAGGTGCATCAGCCCAGCCCTGCATCTTTTTATATTTATTTAAATAGGTTTCTCCATGTCTAATGAAATATAACTTCACTCCTAATTTTCACCCTTTCAGAATTCTACACTAATCCTAGTATTTTCTTCTCCATATTTAAATGACGTTTAACTTGTTCTACAGCATCATAAGGTCCTTCTTGCTCATATTCAGATACGATGTATCCATTGAAATCCGATTCTTTTATGATTGATAGTAACTCTTCATATGGTATACTTGCTTCTACTAAGTCTTCACCTACATAGTGGAATTTTCCATGCATTTCAAAGCAGTAAGGAATTATCTTCTTAAGCCCTTCATAATCTGGACTGTTAGAGAATTGAACAAATCCATACATTCCATTAAAAGCAGCCATAGTTGGTCCATTTGCTCCTGCTTTTTGAAGCTTTTCTGCTGCTTCTCTCATTGGAACACCTTGAAGTCTTAAATCTCTACTCATTTCTAAAAGTTCTAATGGTGCCCCTTGAGCCAAAGCTCTTTCCCAATGAGGTTTGTTAGGTTTTGTTGCAAAACATCCAAAGTCAGGTATAAATCCTATATGTTTTGAACCGCTCTTTTCAAATACTTCTAAGTACTCTTGCATTATTGGACTGCTTGGAATCTCAGGATTGTGTATTTCTATACCAACCTTAACATCATACTCTTCAGCATATGGTGCAAGTCTTCTCATTGCATTTGGAGACATTAAGAACTGCTCTCTCATAACTTTACATCCAAGTTTGTTTGCAGTCTTTAAGTCATTTATAGCTCTAGATAGCATCTCATCTTCAGTAAGATTTCTATCTGCTCTCATTCCTCTATCCATATTAGCTCCATAACAAATAGCTTCAATGTCATAATGAGAATTCATGGCTTTTATTTCTCCTAAGAACTTATCACTTACATATGGATACGATCTAACCATTTGGCTTCCTACTATTTCATAGCCTTCTGCTCCAAGTTCCTTAGCAGTTCTTATACAGTCTTCTAATGTAAATATTCCTTTGCAATAATTATCTGTAAAACTAAAAAGTGTTACTCCTAATTTAATGTTACTCATGTATCTCACTCCTATCCTTCAATTGATAATACCTTTTTACCACAGCCATCTATTGGCATGTATAAATGGTCATTATCTGCACTTGGTAGCGGCATATAAGGTGAACGGAACATTAATGTTACATCAATTTCATGTTCTCCTACTTCTAGTCCACCTAGTTTTCTTACCTTTATTTTTGCTGGTTCTAATACATCCCAGAACTCGTCATATGCGTATTGTAGTTGATTTACCGCAAACTCTTTATCATTTATGCAAAATACTACATCAGGTTCATCTACTTTTACTCCATCCACTGCAACCTCAAACTTATCTATTACAGAAAGGAAATGTCCTCTATAATAGCTAAGACGAATATCAAATTCAAATCCATTTTTCTTTCCGTTAATGTAAGTGTTTTTTAAACTGTTATCACATACTACATCAACGAAGTTTATTCTTAATGCAAATCCCATTAAACTTTCCTCCTATTTCTCAAATACTACTTCTTTACCTGTTGCTGCTGCTTTATATATAGAGTCTAATATCTTTGTAACAACAAATGCTTCTTCTGGTTTTACTAATGGTTCTGTATCATTTATTATTGCATCTATCCATTGAGCTGCTTCTAATGCTTCTGGTGCATTTGAAGAACCTTCAAAAAATGCTATATTTCCAGATGCAGAGTTTTTCTCTTCTGTTAACATTCCATTATGTGCTTTGTTGTAGATTAATTCATTTACTTTATAGCTCATTCCAGCATTGATTTGAGCACCTGCTTTTGTTCCACAAAGAGTTGTAGCTGCTTCTTTTGACTCAAGTACATTTAATGCCCATGATGATTCTAAGAATATAGTTGCTCCATTTTTCATTTTGATGTAACCAAATGCTGAATCTTCAACTTCATAAGTTTCTGGGTCCCATGGTCCAAACATATTTCCTTCAACTGCTTCTGGAAGATTTCCAAGCTTGTTAAATACAGAACCAGTTACTGATACAGGCTCATAATTATTCATCATCCATAAAGTAATGTCTAGTGCGTGAGTTCCGATATCTATTAATGGTCCTCCACCCTGTTGAGATTTATCTGGGAAAACACCCCAAGTTGGTACTGCTCTTCTTCTTAAAGCATGCGCTTTTGCAAAGTATATATCTCCTAATTCTTCATTGGCACAAGATTTTTGTAAAGATTGTACTTCTTGTCTAAATCTATTTTGATATCCTACAGTGAATTTCTTTCCTGATTTCTTCCAAGCTTCCATCATCTTTTCAGCTGCTTCTGTAGTGTGAGCCATTGGTTTTTCACATAGTACATGTTTTCCAGCTTCGAATGCTGCAACGGCTATTGGACTATGAGCTACGTTTGGTGTACATATATGAACCACATCTATAGTTTCATCTTTTAATAATTCATTGTAATCTTCATATACTTTAGCTCCTTCAACACCATATTTTTCAGCTGCTTCTTTAGCTCTGTCTACAACAACATCACAAAATGCTACCATTTCTGATTTATCTTTTTGTAAGCTTAATGCTGGAAAATGTTTATTATTAGCTATTCCTCCGCAACCTATAATACCAATTCTTACTTTTTTCATATCTCTTACCTCTTTCTTTTTATTCTTCTATTCTTCTATTTTTACATTGTCATCTGGATTATAGTCTTTAACTAAATGACTCTTATGAGACGTCCTTCGGAGTCTCTACAGATCAGCAGTGTACAAAATTTCTTAAATACTTAACGCTTAATTTTATTGCTTTTTTAGCATCTTCATAAGACTTTTCAAAAGCTTTATCCTCTACTTCGATACAAGTGTATCCTGTATATCCTATATCAGTTAGTGCTGACACATATTTTCCCCAGTTAACATCTCCTAAACCTGGTAACTTTGGAGACATATATTGTAGAGGGGTAGCCATTATTCCTACATCATCCAACTTGTCTTTATATACCTTTATGTCTTTATAATGTACGTGGAATATCTTATCCTTAAATTCATATAAAGGCTTGATATAATCAATTTGTTGCCATATAAAGTGTGATGGATCATAGTTAATTCCTAGGTTTGGACTATCTAATAAACTAAATACTTTTCTCCAGTTTGCTGGTGAAGTCATAAGATTTTGTCCACCTGGCCATTCATCATTTGTAAATAACATTGGACAATTTTCAATTCCTATTTTTACATTGAATTTCTCAGCATGTTTGATTATAGGAGTCCATACTTCCTTAACTGTTTCTAGATTTTCTTCTACTGTTTTGGTCGGAACTCTTCCTATAAATGTAGTTACCATGTTGATTCCTAACTTTGATGATGCTTCTATAAGTTTAAGTAAATGATTTATATATACTTGTCTTTTTTCTAAGTCCTCATCTAAAGTATTAGGATAATAAGCTAATGAGGATATCTCAACATTTCTTAACTTTGTATATTCTTTTATATAGTTAACTTTTTCATCATTAAGTTCCTCTACGTCTATATGACACACTCCTGAATATCTACGTTCAGCTTTTCCTTTTGGCCAGCAAGCTAGCTCTACACATTCCATATCATTTTCAGCTACAAAATCAATAACTTCTTCAAATGTGCTTTTATCTAAAATAGCACTTACTACTCCTAGTTTCATATTTACTCCCATCCTTTCTCTTATTATTTATTACTCATTAAACTCAACTGTCTTATTAGTTTCACTAGATAAGAAAGCTGCTTCCATAACAGATAACACTCTTCTTACTTCTGGAATTTTTATCTTAAGTTCTTCTTTATCATTTAAGACTTCCACAAAGTTTTTATAAAAATCTGTCCACTCAGTTTTTACTTCTGGTAATGGTTCTGAGTATAATGCTCCAGCTGGTTGTGGTGCGAACTGCCTAGTTGGCCCTGCAACAGTTTCTGCAATTTGTGCTGGAAGCTTGTCTAGAAGTTCACTTGTTCTCCATATCTCTCCGTCACAAGCAAAAGAGTTTATTTTCAAGGTTCCTCTATTTCCTGCTACTAACCATCTTGGTTGATAATTTAAGACATAAGTTCCTAACTCTAAATGAACTGTAATATTGTTATCAAACTTCATTATTATTTTGAAATAATCATCAACCTCATCATTTATAATGCTCTTTATATCTGCAAAAACGCTTAGTATTTTGGCACCTTTCATCATAAATAAAGTTTGATCTATTAAGTGTACACCCCAGTCATACATCATTCCGCCACCATACTTTTTATATAAATGCCATTCATGAATTCTTCCGTTAGCAGTATGAAGTTTTGACTCTATGGTAAAAATTTGTCCTATTAAATTTTCCTCATATACCTTCTTTACTATTTGAAAATCTCTATCCCAACGTCTATTTTGGTGAACTGTAAAGATAACATTATTATCTTCAGCTGCCTTTGTCATTTCATCTAATTCTTTTGTATCCAAGGCTGCTGGCTTTTCGTCAATTATGTGTTTTCCTGCCTTTGCTGCTCTTATTGCCATTTCTTTATGTAGATGATTTGGTACAGTTAAAAGAACAGTATTTACATCTTTATCATTTAAGACATCTTCTACATCAGAGTATACCTTCAGTCCTCTTTCTTTAGCTTCTTGTATACGCTCTTTCTTTATATCACATACACAAACTATCTCAACGTTTTCAACTCTAGTGGCATTTTCAGAATGCCATTTTCCCATGCCTCCAAATCCAATTATCCCTAACTTAAGTTTCATAGTTATCCTCCTGTTTTCAAAGCGTTTCTATATTTAAATGATACCAAATCCGTAATTTTTCAAATACTTCATTAATTCAAAAATCTCAATGCTTTTTTGCAAATCAAAAAAATAAAAAAGAGTGATGTCAAAAATCATCCGATTATTTTTGACATCACTCTTTTTATACTATTCTATCTTTTTATTGAACTTAATTAAACAAATCTCATGAGCTTCAAGCTCACTATCTAGATGTAAGCACTGCTCACTTACTTTAACTTTCTTTATTGTAAGCCTTGGAATACAAATCTGTTTTAAATGATTAATGTATTCATTATTTAAATCATCAAGATAATCTAAATTCGCCCATTCATCTAAAACGCTTCCGTTGTTTTTATTTACTGAATATATTTTAATTTCATATTCTCCATTTGGAACATCATTTAATAGTATATTAAGTTTTCTTGAGTTCTCATTTTCAAATATAAATTTATGGTCATTAATCAACACTTCATCTTCTTCTTTAAGATAATACATGTAATTAAAGTGTTTGTAGTTATGACAAATCAAAGTATAGTTGTCCTCATCTCCAACCGTTAATATATGATTTTCACCTTTACTTACTAAATACTCTTCAAGTTCATTCATAAAGTAAAATGCATATAAGGAAGGTTTAAGTATCCCATTTTTAGCTACTAATCCAACTCCCCCATTTAATATACTTTTAGAGTCAAAATACTCCCCAAACACATCCGAACCTACCCAATAACTCATCATATCTACATCTTCCAAGGTATCAATCAAATTTTTAACAACATATGCACCTTTATAGCAGCTGTCATTTGTGCTATTTCTATTAGATATGGTGTTGTTCCACTCAGTTATGTATATAGGCCTTTCAAAATCCTCTATCTTACTCCTTATATTTCTAATTTTATTTGCTACAAAACTAGGATCTTTTGCTCTTCTTGAATTCATTTCTCCTTCTTTTTCCCCTTGAACATATGGGTATATCATTAATGATATAAAATCAAACTCAATCCCTTTTTCTTTAATTTTCTTTAACTCCATAGAGAGCTTTTCAACATCATATAATTTAAATCCAGCTCCACCTAAGCATATTCTTTCTGAATACTTCTTTATTATCCTGTAGGTTTCTTTATAAAAATCGCAGTAGTTTATATTCATATCACTATTTGAAATATCATCTTTTCCAAACTCAAATTTCCACTGTTCAACTCTTTTTAATCCATAACGATTAATTATATTGGCCATAAATCTTTTAATAAGTTTTGCCCACTGAGTTATACCATCAATTTTCTGTGAACTTTTATTGTATACTACAGCCTTACTTGGACTTCTATGAATTCTTCTATCCTTAAAGGAAAGCTCTATAAATGGATTTAGTTGATTTTCAACTAAAAAATCCAATACAGAATATATTTTATCAAAGTTTAAATTGTCTGTTTGACTTATATCTATATACATTTCCTCGGAAAATATATTCCAAAATCTCACATACTTAATATTAAGCTTATTTTTTAATAAAATAATGTGTGCCTGCATGTTGGAGTTTAATAAATCTCCCGCGCTCCCCATATTGATAACTTCATTCCAAGTTTTATTATATGCATTTTTCATGTTAACGCTTTCTATTATATTTATGTTATTTCCTTCGCTCTTTTCATCTACTGAGATCATTGAGGTTGCGGAATATTCCTTTAGCTTTTCGTATATACTTTCTTTTATGTAGCTAGTCTCATTTACTACTTCTTGATTCTTTACTATTCCGTTTTCTTTTCTATATTCAGATGGAGTACTATTAAAAGCTTTTTTAAAAACCTTATTAAAAGAATTTGTACTCGGAAATCCTGTTTCTAGTGCTATATGAGTAATTGAAGAATTAGAGCTAGTAAGCTTCTCCACAGCCTTATCAAGCCTAAACTTAGTTAAATAATCAAGAAAATTATTTCCTATATTCTTTTTAAAGAATCTTGAGAAATAAGATGGAGACATAAATAGTTCGTTTGCTACTTCTGATAAAGTAATATCATTATAATAATACCTATTTATATAATCCAAAATATTCTCTATTCTTTCATCATACTCATCGTTAATATTAGAAGTGTTATTTTTAGATACTATATAATTACTAACAAGCTCATTTAAGAGCTGGTAGGCTAAGCTATACTGATTAAAGCTTTTTCTTTTATCCATAACTACAATTAGATTAACAAACTCTTTTATAATAGATCTTATCTTATCATGATTATTATCTAAATCTTTAATCGAATTACAATCAAACTCTACATTTCTTTTTCTAATAATGCTCTTTAAAAGCTGAGTAGATATATGCAGCTCACATATTAAGTTCTTTTCAGTTTTAGAATTATAGCTATGTGAATCATTAGAATTAAATATTACAAAATTGTCCTTAGTTAAAGTACTACTTTTGTCATTTATACTAAACTCAATTTCCCCCTCTAAAACATAAATAAACTCAACCGCAGCATGATTATGCTTTTCCATACTTTTATTAATAAATATATTAAACATAATTTCTGAATTAAAATCATTAAATACTCTATTCATAATTCCCCCACTTACACAATTCATCCTGATGTAATAGTTGAAAACCTTTAAGCTAATTCTAACATAATCTATATCAATGTAGAAGAAAAAAGGTGTTAACAAAATAATCTAATAGATTACTTTGCCACACCTAATTTAACTTATCTTAATTATAATTTAAAGTTCTTATCATTTTCCTCTGTCCAACCAAATTTATATGTTAGACCTACTGCCAACACTAAAGTTATAGCTGATCCTAATAAAACTCCATAGAATCCCCTATCTATACCTGAGTTAGGATTAATTAATGCTGGTATTCCTAGGACTCCTGTTGCCAATGTATATAGTTTTCCACCTAATAATGAAGATACAATAGCACCTATAACCGCACTTATACTACCAATTAGGAATGGTTTTTTGGCTGGTACATTTAACCCAAATAGCGCTGGTTCTGTTATTCCAAAGAATCCAGATACTGTAGCTCCTGATGCTACTGATTTTACATTTTTATTTTTTGATTTTAATGCAATACCTAAAGCAGCACCTGTTTGTCCCATGCAAGCAACAAAGAAAGTTATTGCTCCAAAGTAGCTATATCCAAAAGTTGAAAAGTCTGAAGTAAATATAGGAATAAATGCTTTACTAATTCCAAAGAATACAAGAAGCTGCCATACTCCACCTACAATTGCACCTGTTATAGTAGGTGTAAAATTATATAGAGTTTGAACTGATAGTGTAACTATTGCCATAGCCTTAGTAAGAACTGGTCCTACAACTAATAAAGTTAAAGGAGCAACTATAAGTAATGTAATCATAGGAACAAAAATCATTTTTAATATATCTGGAATTACTTTTCTTAATTTCTTTTCTACTACAGATGCTAACCAAGATGCAACTATAATAGGGAATACTGTTTTTGAATAATTCATAAATAATAGCGGTATCCCTACAAAATTCATGCTATTTCCACTAGTAACTTGAGCCATTACCTCTGGATACATCATAGTTCCTGCAATAATCATTGAGATATATGTCTTTCCACCAAAATGATTTGCTGCTGTATATGCTAGGAAAAATGGTAAGAAGTAGAATATACTTTCTGCAATTGCATACAGCACTATATATGTTCCACTATCTTTAGTAAGTACATTTAAGAATGTTAATAATGATATTATTCCTTGTAAAGTACCACATGCTGCAAGCGCACCGATTATTGGGATGAAAATAGCTGAAGCTATTTCCGAAATTTTATCAATTAAATTAAGTTTCTTTTTACTTGGTACATTGTCTAGTTTCTCATCAACTGATCCTGATGACTTATCACCTAATATACTTTTTGCTTCAGCATAATATTCTGAAACTTCATTTCCAATTACAACCTGTAATTCTCCCCCTCTATCAATTAAGCCCATAACAGATTGTACCTTTTTTAAATTCTCATCATCTACAATGTTACGATCTATTAGCTTAAATCTAAGTCTGGTAAAGCAATGACTAACTTCAGCGATGTTCTTATCATCACCTACTAATTTTATTATTTCTTTAACGGCTACTTTTTTATCCATAACATTTTTCTCCTTAAAATATATTTAATAAATATATCCCTTACTGCAGTAGAGATTACTATTAATGCCTTACATTAATCGTTTTCTTCTTTAACACTATAATACCAAAGCTATTAATGTAATCATTCTCATTTTTCACAATATTATAGCTCTATTTTTGTCTAATACTTATATGAATTAAAGAATTGGACAAAAAACGCCTAGCTATTTTTTACTCTGTTCAATAATCTATAAAATAAGCCAGTTGTAGATGTACTTATCTACAACTGGCTTATTTAACTCATCAGTCCGCTGCTTCGCTTTTCCTATGCCCCGCTTTTGCACTGCTCCTATTTTTCACTGCTGCACTTTTCCACTGTACCTGTGCTTTTATGCTTTTGCATATCGATTCTCCACTGTTCCGGCATTGGCAAATAGCACTGATCCTCTTTTCCACTGTTGTTAAATAGGAACATTCCTATGATCTATAGAGCTTGCACTTTTTTTCGAAATAGCGACTAACACCCCTAGTAGTATAGATAAAAATGCTGATGCCAAAACTCTATATTCAGGTGGTAGTAAAAATACGATTGTATGACACGGCATCCAAACAAATATACATGTTTTTAGCCAAGAAAAACCTACCATCCCTTGCCAATCAACTCTATTTACCATTTCACTAACTGTTATTTTTCCCTTTAAAATCCCCTTATTCTTTTCATAACACAGGTCTACAAAAAGATCTCCAAACTTATGATAAATATACATCATTGGTCCAAAAGTCATATTCATAATAACACTTGCAAATAATGCTAAAGCTACTTTCGATTCTTGAAAAGGCAATTTTCCACTTGCTTGTGCTCCAGCTGCACCTGCCATAAATACGCTGAACACCAATGTTATCATCATTCCTAAAATTCCCCAAACTACTGCCTTAAAGAAAAATCCTTGTGAAAAGCTCCATTTTCCCTTTAGTATCCTTCCCCCAAGCATGTCCCCCATGGATGCTAAAATAAAGAACTTTATAAATCCTCCAATATAAGCATGAGCTTCAGTAAAACTTATAAATACAGATCTTGCACTTGGAATTACCAGTACCAAAACCCAAACTAGAAGCAATAACCCCCATACTATGTCACCTTTTAAATTTTTCATAACTACTTCCTTTCCTATTTTTACAGTAACTTAAAATAATTCTGTATGATTTCTTCATAAATACTTGATAATAATTTAACGTATTTTCTTTTTAATTATAGGTTGCTAACTTAAACATAGTCCAATAGCAAATCTGCATAATTCTTATAACTAAAAGCTATTACTCCAAAAAATGAGCTAAGGTATTCGTCTAAGCTTAAATGATTAACGAAAAAAGCTGTCTATCAAGACAGCTCATATATTGTAAATCTATTATTAACTATAAATACTACTTAATTTTATGTTTCTTAATTTCACCATTATTATTTATTATATAAATAGTGTCACAAATCTCTTGTAATTCAATGATATTATTATTTATTATAATAATCCCAGTGCCTGTTTCTGCTGCTTCATTTAATGCCGAATAAATCATTTTTTTCATAATAATATCTGCTCTTTCACATGGATTCATGCATATCAATATTTTGTTATTACAAATTATTTCCCTATACAATAACATTAGTTGCTCTATATAGGAATAAGTGTTTATTATCTCTTTATAGGTTCTACTATTTATAATATTTTTAAATTGATTAATCATAAATTTAACCATTTTATGATCAATAAAAATTTTCCCTATAGAATACTTTTTTATAAAATATAATATTAGATTGTCTTCTAAACTCATTGATTCTATTATAAACTCATTACTCAATCCACTAGGAATAACTCCTATTCCTTTTCTTTTAGCTGAACTTATACTTTTAGGATGAAATCTCTCCTCTTCAAAAATTATGCTTCCTGATAATACTTTAGTTTCTCCTGTTATTATATCTAGTATTTTTTTGTTTAAAATATTTTCGTCATGAAATATCCCTATTATTTCACCTTTCTTTAAGGATAAGTTAATATTGTGAATATCTAATCCTAAATTAACTTCTTCCATAGATAAAATAGTTTCATTTTTTATGTTTGACTGTCTTTCTATTTCCATTGGCATATCATAACCGACTAAAAAATTATTTATAAGAATCTCAGAGTATTGTTCATTGTAAAGTATCTTTGCAATCTTTCTATCTCTTATTATAAACATTCTATCGGATATATTAGTTATTCTATTGATTCTATTTGACTCATATACAATAGAAATCCCCATATTTTTTAACTCTTCTAATAAATATATAATTTGGTCTATTTCTTCTTTACTACAGGTTAATATAACCTCATCTATAACTATTAGTACTGGTTTTATAATAATTGCTTTCAAAAGCTCTACTATTCTTATTTCCCATTGTGTTAACTCTTTTATTAAACAATCTGATTTTACATTAGGTAGATATTTAGCTAACAGCTTTTCAGTTTTATAAATAATATGCTTGTAATTAATAAAAATATTTTTATATTGCTTATTGCCAATTACAAATATATTCTCTGCAACCGATAAGTTATCCACTAGTATAGTTTCTTTTCCAAGACAAAAAATATCTCTATTTTTCACAATACATTGATTTTTAGTATATATTTTATTTTTAAAAATTACCCTGCCTTCTTCAATTACATTTTCTCCTGATAAAATTTTGTACAGCGCTGTTTTCCCTTCTCCTGATAATCCAGCCAAGCTTAAGATTTCTCCCTTAAATACATATAAGCGAAAATCTTCTAAAATACTACGATTTAAATTGTATACAGAAATATTCTCCATTCTTAAAACTTCTTCTTTCATATGCTCTCCAAGGTTTTTATATCTACTTTTCTAACTTATAGGAATCACCACTTCTACTTCTGTTCCTAAAGCTAGTGTGCTTGATACATTAAGTCCATACTCTTTCCCAAATAGTAACTTTAATCTTTTATTTACATTGCTCATAGCAATACCTGCACCTTTTTTACTATTTGTCTCAACTAAATTCTCCAAATTCCCATTAATTTTTTTATTTAATTCACTTAAAGTTATATGATCCATTCCAATCCCATCATCGGTTATAATAATGATGATTCTCTTTTGAGTTTTTTCGATTCTTATTATTAATTCACCCTCGTTTGCTTTTGTTTCTAACCCATGATAAATAGCATTTTCTACAATAGGTTGTAATGTTAACTTAGGTATAGAACTGCTTAATAATTCTTCATCTAATTCATCAAATTTTATTTGAAAATGTATTTTATCCTCGAACCTATATTTCTGAATTTCCATATAGTTCATTACATTTTTCAGCTCATCTTCTAATTTAACAATATCACTGTTATTGCTTATACTATATCTAAAATATTTAGCCAAAGCTTCTGTCATATTTGATATAACGTAATGCTCATCTTCTATCGCCTGTCCTCTTATTGATTCTAAAGTATTATAAAGAAAATGAGGATTTATTTGATTTTGAAGCTCCGCAAAATGTATTTTTTGGTTGAGCATTTCAGCAGAATGTTTTCTAACTAATTGTCTTTCATTATCAATAATTATATTATTGATATTATTTAATATATCTAAAATGGAGTTATTATCTTCATTACCTCCATTTATATTAATATTCCTAATATTTTCTTCAATTAATTTTATAGGCTTACAAATAAATATATAAAAACAAATAAATATTATAACTAATAACAAACCTACTAAGATTATCAACATTAAACTGCGGTTTAAGCCCTTTTTTGTTATTGCAAATTCTAATATTCCTACTATATAAACTATTAAGATACTAAACATCAATATTAAAAATATTGTTAGTATTCTTTTATATAAACTTTTCATATTAAAGCTATCCTTTATTATATAATTTTCTATATTTTGACGGTTTTATTCCAACTATTTTATCAAACAACTTACTAAAGTATCTAGAATCTGTATATCCTATTTGTTCAGTAATTTCTGCTATTGGTAAATTTGTAGTCTTTAATATCTCCTTTGATAACTCAATTCTTAATTCTATAATATAATCACAGAAATTTACTCCCATCTCTTTTTTAAACATAGTACTTAAATAAGCAGGACTTATTTGAACTACTTCTGCAACTTCTTCTAATGTTATTGCATTTTGGTAATTATATGAAATATATTTTTTAGCTTTTGTTATCAATGCTAATTCTTTTTTATTAACGCCACAATTACACTCCTTCAACTGATCTACTACAAATAACTTATATTTATTAACTAGAATCTTTCTATCATTTTCAATATTTATTAACCTATTATATTGGCTTATTAACGCCTCAGAAAAGTTATCTTTCACATCTATAGATTTATAAACTTCTAATATTGTTTCATTTATACTCTCTAATGTTTTAAAAAAGTAAATAGCATTTCCATGGTACTTTGTATCAACTTTCTTAAATGCATTATCAATTAATGATAAAAACCCTTTATAATTTTGTGATTCCACTATGTTTTTTAAATCCCATATTTCTTTATCACTTAAAATACTTGTCCCATTAATCCCAAGAGGTTCTGTCATAGAGATATCTATTATAGTGTTCACTCCATAAGTTACTCTATATTTAATCATATTTATGCTGTTATATATGGTCGAAGGGATTTCATTAATTTTTGTTACCGTATTTCCTAAAGTTAAAATAAAATTTAAATCTTGAAATTTCCCAATTAATTTTTTTATTATATTTAAAAATTTATTTAAAGATTCATGCATACAGTTTTCATCAACTTGCCTATAGTTAATAAGTAATATTACTCCTTCTTTATAAAGGCTATTAGTAATATCATGGGTTTTATCAAGAAATAGATTGTCAAATTCTTTTATGAAAATATTAAAAATATTTTTATGATTAAATCCTTCATTATCCTCACTTAATATTTTTAGATATATTGCTTTAAAGCTACCTTTTTGAAAATGTAAATTAAATTCCTCATTAATTTTGCTTATATTTGAATCTTTTACTAAGTTATTATTTAGCAACACATTGTTAATCAAGTTATTTCTTATCTTTTCCTTGCTGTTTTTTAATTCAATATCTTTTTGTATATTTATATGGAGTACTTCATAATTCTTTTTTATTCTAACAAGCGCATTAATTAATTCATTTCTATCTATAGGTTTTAAAATATAGTCCTCTACTCCATATTTTATTGCACTCTTTGCATATTCAAAGTACTTATATCCACTTATGATAATAAATTTAATTTTTTCGCTATTAACTTGTTCGATCATCTCTATTCCAGTACATCCTGGCATCCTAATATCAGTTATTACTACATCTGGATCATATAACTGTATTTTATTTATAGCTTCTGTTCCGGAGTATGCAAAGTCTACTATTTCGAATCCCAACTCATTCCATGGAATAATATTCTGGATTAATTTGCATATCCGTTTCTCATCCTCAGAAATTAACACCTTTATCATAGCTTGCCTCCATAAATATTATAAATATCTCTTCACTACCCTTTTCATTTGATTATAATTGTAATCTTTTACATTAACCTCTCTTTTTTAAACTTTATTGTTGTTAATTTTTAACCTTATTTAATTGAAGTATTAAATTCATTGGCAATTAGTTAAAAATTTAATCTCTTATTTTAACCTAAAAAGGATGCACACCAAATTAATCATTAAAATTTAATCTGATATACATCCTTTCATATTAAAATGTTTTGTTATTTCATTTTATTTAATATGAATTCAGGCCATTTTTTCTACCCCTGAAGCTTTTATAGTGCTTCTTTTAACTTTAACTTGCTTTTGATACGTATCAAAAGCTATTGCAGCAATTAAGATCAATGCTTTGGCTACATATTGAATGTAGATTCCTAATCCTATTAATTGCATTCCATTAGATAATACACCTAGAATTAACACCCCTATAATAACTCCATCAATGTCGCCTTCCCCGCCTATAAAACTTACTCCACCTAATACACACGCTGTAATTGCACTAAATTCAGTACCTGGTCCCATTGAAGAGTTAGCTGAACCTGTTCTAGATATTAAAACAACAGCTGCTAGTCCCACTAATAAACCACATAAAGCAAAAACTAATAGTTTAATTTTTTTCACATCTATTCCTGCTAAGTGAGCAGCTTCTGGGTTTCCACCTACTGCATAAATATGTCTTCCAAAGTATGTTTTCTTTAGCATAACCCCTATAACTATAGCAACTACAAGAACTATGATTACAGGTAATGGAACTTTGCCTACATAACCTTGTCCAATAAACTTAAAGGACGAACTTAAGTCATAAATTGATTTAGATTGTGATGTTAGAAATGATATCCCTTGAAATAATGTCATTGTAGCTAGGGTAACAATCATTGGATGCATGTTAAGTCTATTTGCTGTAAACCCATTTATCAATCCTAGAAGTACACCTATAAGTAATCCTAGAATTATAGAAATCCAAATTGGCATACTTAGCCACTGCATAAATATAGCAACACAAACTCCTATTACAGAAATTTGATATCCAACTGATAAGTCTGTACCTCCACTAATCATAACCATAGCAACTCCTATTGATGCTATAATTAAATACGAATTTTGAGTAATTATATTCATTATATTGTTAAAGGTTAAAAACTTAGGTGACATTATTCCAAAGAAAATCACTAATCCAATTAAAATAAATAGTAGTACAAATTTTTTCAAATCGATAGATATTTTTTTATTATTTGTCATTTTTTACACTCCTTTAGTTACTTGAAGCTAGTTCTAAAATTTTATTTTGTGAGAAATCATTTTTCAAAATTTCTCCTGATATTTTTCCTTCACATAAAACCAATATTCTATCTGACATTCCAAGTAACTCCTCCATATCAGAGCTAATCATTATTATAGCTTTACCATCCTCAACTAATTCGTTCATTATATTATAAATCTCATGACGAGCTCCAATATCTATACCACGTGTTGGCTCATCAAAAATTATAATATCTGAATTAGTGGCTAAGACTTTTGCCAATACTACCTTCTGCTGATTTCCACCACTTAAATTACCTACAATTTGATCCACTGATGGAGTCTTTATTCTTAACTTTTCTTTATATTCATCAGCTTGCTTTTGCTCACTTTCGTTATTTACAATTCCATTTTTCGAAATATCTTTAATATTAGATATGACTACATTCCATTTAATACTTTTTCTCAAAAAACACCCCTGATTCTTTCTATCTTCAGGTATTAATCCTATGCCAAACTTTAATGCCTGCTTAGGTGAGTTTATTTCTACTTTCTTGCCGTCAATAAATACTTCTCCACTATTTTTTTTATCTGCTCCAAATATTACTCTAACTAATTCTGTTCTTCCAGCACCAACTAAACCAGCTAACCCTAGTATTTCACCCTTTTTTATTTCAAAGGATACATTGCTATTTTTTAAGCCTGAAACATTTTTAATTTCCATGGCTACTTCCTCTTTAATGCAATTTCTATTAGGGTAGGATTCTGTTAATGCTCTTCCAACCATTAATGATATTAGCTCTTTTCTATTTGTCTCTTTTGTATTTACAGTTGTTATATACTGACCATCTCTCATTATTGAGACTCTATCTGTCACTTGAAATATTTCCTCTAATCTATGAGAAATATAAATTATAGTTACACCATTTTTCTTTAATGCTTCTATTATTTTATATAGATTTTCTACCTCTCCTAATGTTAGTTGTGCCGTTGGCTCATCCATAACAATCACCTTAGCATCTTTAGAAATTGCCTTAGCTATCTCTACTAATTGTTGAAGTGCAGGTGATAAGTCCCTCACTTTAATGTCTGGATTAATGTCTATATTGAATCTATCAAATATTTTCTTTGCTTTTTCTCTTATCGCCTTGTAGTTAACTAATCCCTCTGTCTTTTCACCTAAACAAATATTCTCAGCTACTGATAAAGTATTTATTAGGTTATACTCTTGATAAATAACTTCAACACCATGTCCTCTAGATATTTTAGGAGTCATGTGTTTATATTCTTTTTCATCGATTATTATATTTCCTTCATCATTTCTTACAGCACCTGAAAGAATCTTTATAAGTGTAGATTTTCCTGCTCCATTTTCTCCTAATAAAGCATGTACTTCTCCTTTTATGAAATCAATGGATACATTATTTAGAGCTACTACCCCAGGATATCTTTTTGTTATGTTTTTTAGTGACAATACTACCTCTTCCATTTTTTCACCTCAATTATTTTTAACTTATATGCCGAAGGTTTGTACACCTTCGGCATACTTATATATATAATTATTGCTGATCTACATTATCTACTGTTACGTTAATTACTTTTGATTCTATTTTTGCTGGAAGTGTTTCATTGTTTAATAATTTTTCTGACGCTGACCAAACATCTGCAAAAATATCATTTAATGTCCCTACTGAAACTACTCCTCTAACTATACTTTCATTATTCTTTGAACCTTTAATTGCTGATGCAACCTCTGAAGAAAAATCTGCTCCAAAAGCTCCAAATTTTGATTTATCTTTTACTACCGAACTTGGTGACATTGCATAAGCATTAACCCCAAGTGCCATACCAGAGTTGTAGCATAATATAGTTTTTATATTAGGATTAGTTTGGAATAAGTTTTCAGCTGCCTTTTGAGCAGCATCAAAAGTATTTGATTCAGGCTCTATATAAGTTACTTTAGCGTTTTTAGATATCTCAGTAAATTTATCCTTCATGCCCTTAGTTCTATTAGCAGCTTCTGGAGTTCCTGAATATCCAAATATAGCTACTTCAGTTTCATCACTAAAAGTCTTTTTCATCCAATCATTAGCTAAAGTAGCTATATTTTCACCAATTATAGTTTCACTTGGAGTACCTAAGTACACATCTTGTTCCTTAGTATCAGTTGTAAATGCCATTACTTTAATTCCAGCATCTCTTGCTTTTTTACATGCATCGGTAAGTCCTGTTGGGTCAACGCCCATAACTATTATTAAATCTGCCCCCATTGTAGTGAAGTTTTCAATCTGCTCAACTTGCTTAGTTGCATTTCCATCGGCAACTGCAACCTCACATTTTATTCCTTTTGATTCAAACATTGATTTAGTTCCATCCGCTAAAGCCTGCATAAAGTCATTGCCTGTGTATGAAATTGCAAATCCAACAAACTTCTCCTTGTTTGAGCTATCTCCAGTGGCTGTGTTTGACTTGTTGCTACATCCTACCATAGCTCCAAACAAAATGCTTCCAGTTAATAAAATACTTAATAGCTTTTTCATAAATTTCTCCTCCTATGATATCGGGTTGTTTTACAATTACAATTATACTTTTTGTAAAAACGTATACAATGAGGCTTTCTTTTGAAAAAGTGTTTTATTTTTCACTAAAATATAAGACTAAGCATTTAATTAGCTTAGTCTTATATTTATTACTTAAATATTTGAGATTCCTTATTCTCCATATCCTTTATATTTCTCTAGTAACTCTTTCTTATTAGGAATTTGTCCAGGTCCAACTGCCTTTGTAGAAATTTCAACTTGATGCTCTAGCTTACCTTCATAAAATAAACGTGAACGTTTCTGCTCTGCTTCACTAAAGTTAACCTTTATTTCTCCATCAACTAAGGTTAAATCTCCACTTATCCCACATACTGGACACTCTACTATATTTCTTTTATGAACCACCGTTAACATATCACAATGACACACAGGGCAAACCCCCTCATCATTTCCTCTCCACTTATTCATAGCTTCTTTATTTTTGCTATTTAAAGCTTCAGCAATATTTTGCCCCATTACAACCATACGATCCATAACTTCTTTATTACCAACAGCATGTTCATGAGCCATAGCACCAAAGTATTCGTATTTATCTACAACATTAATTCCCATTGACATTGTAAATTCATACATAGTCGGCATTGCAAAGGATAACCAGTTTTGTGTTATAGCTCCACCAACGGTTACTAATGCACCTATTCTTGGTTTAAATGATCTCTCATCTGGCAACTTTTCTGGATCTTTTCCCATTTTTATTCCCATCTTTTTAGCTTCTGTTCTAAATGCTATATCATGAGATGGTCCTAATCTATCACATACAGTTTTAAACTTACCTGTTGGAGATAATACATATGTAGGAGAACCTACAATTACTGCATCACATTCCATTAATGCCTCATCTATAATGTGCATTTCATCCTTTAAATGACATCCTCCATTTCCTCCATGTAATAATCCTATTACACATGATATGCATCCTGTACAGTCACATATATCTAAATCATCTGCACGGATGAATTTAACCTCCGAGCCAGCCTTCTCACACTCCATTAGAGCAGTTTTTATCATTATTTCAGTATTACTCATTTTTCTTCCAAATGATATTCCAAGCACTTTTTTCTTCATAGTTTTCCCCTTATTTTTATATTTCTACTATTCTTTCTTTACTTCCTTCTAGCGGAACAGGAATATATGCAGTTCTTGTAGCAACTGTCAATTTAATCTTATGTGTACCCTTGCTTAATCCGCCTTCTTCTAATATCCTAATATATAATGGTTCGCCATATTCCCATTTATAAGAAGTAACTGTTTCTGCCTCCTTTAAAGTGAACCAATCTATTTTATCTATAGAAATTCTTATGTTTTCTAATGGCTCAACATCACCATCTTTGCTTACACGAATATATTCAATCATTGAAAGTGGAATCCCTCTATAATAAGTTATATTAGTTTGCATTTCATATCCTATTATATCACCATTTTCTACTACATTTTTACAACTGTCTTCTAGAAAGACATTATTATCAAACATTATTTCTTCCCCCTTAACCCTGAATTTCTTTTAAACATTCTCTAATATACTTCTGATTTGCTGAAACCTGCTCCTTCTCAGCCATTGGAGTTCCTGGAAGAGTGAATCTATTACCCTCGTATTCTGTTGCTACATATCCATCATAATTATGTTCATGAAGATATTGTAATAATCCTTTATAGTCCATAGAATACTCTGGTCCTTCCTCTGTCATTTCAAATAATTTAAAGTGAAAATGTTTAATATATGGCATGTACTCATCTAATATGTCATAAGAATAATTTTCATACCCATCACATAAATGTGCAAACATGTGATCTTCTTCAGTTTTCATTGTTTTTATAAAGTCTTCTGGAAACTTTCCATCATTTTTTTTACGTTCTTTATGAAAATCTGTTCCTTTCTCAAATAAGGCATCAATATAATCAAATATTTCTTTACTAGCGCCATTATTTAATTCATATTTTTTAACTACTCTTGGAAATCTTCTGCAAAAAATACCTGTATCTATTACTAGTCCAATATACGTTGAGTTTAATCTTTTCATTTCTTCTATAAATTCTCTAGTTTCTTGAATATCAAAAGCCATAGCTGCATGAATTTCTAAAGCAACTGTTACATTATATTGCTCGCAATATGGTAATAATGGTTCTAGAACCCAATAAGGAACCATAGAAACTAACCTTATTAATCTGATTCCAAGTTTATCTGCCTGCTTTATTTCTTTAACTAATAACTCAACACATTCTTTATGTGTTAATTCACGATTTTTATAAATATTAGTGTTTAAAAATACATCTGCAATTACAGGTTTTAATTCAGTTTCTTTAATTATCTTATTCCATCTTTCTAAAGTCTCATCACTTATATCAGGTGCGCCATGAAGCATCTGGTCAGGTAATATTTCAACTCCCTCTGCCTTGCTTTCTTTTACAAACCACATAATATCTTCTAGACTCATTCTTTTGTTTAAATATTCATCTTGTAAACTATATAAACTTACACATGTTTTTATTTTAGACATACTGTTATTCCTCCTTATTAAATCACATTTTATTCAAAATCAATTGTTCTTCCAGTCTCAGCTGATTCTCTTACAGCTTCCATTACAGCTAATACTCTTCTTACTTCTGGTATTTTAACAACAAACTCTTCTTTTCCAGCTACGGCACTTAAATAATTTTCAAAAAACATAACATGATCAACATTTACCTTTGGTAATTCTTCAGTAATCAATATTCCTTCTGCTGGTGGTCCAAAAGAGCGAGTTGGTCCTGATGCTGTCATCGTTGTTTTTCCTGGAATATTTTGGAGAAGTCTTGTTGTACTAGCAATTTTTCCTTCTGGTTCGAAGCCATCTGAGTACATACTTCCTTTGTCTCCTCCTATAAACCAATGTCTTTCAAACCATTTATGCTTGTCTGCTAAAAAATATGTTCCAAGCTCAACTTCTGCTGCTATTCCATTTTCAAATCTGAACCATATCTTAAAATAATCATCTACTTCTTCATTAATTACATTTCTTAAATCTGCAAATATAGTTGTTATTTTGCTATCTACCATATACAGTATTTGGTCTATTAAATGAACACCCCAGTCATATAACATACCACCACCATACTTCTTATAAATATGCCAATCATGCATATTTCCATTTATTCCGTATAACATTGATTGAATAGTATATACATTTCCTAGTGATTTTTTATCGTAAACCTCCTTAGCTGTTCTAAAGTCTTCATCAAATCTACGTTGTTGATGTACTGTAAATAACACACCAGTATCTTTCACTACAGCTATCATTTCATCAAACTCTTTTACACTCATAGCCGCTGGTTTTTCACATATTATGTTTTTTCCAGCCTTTGCCGACTTAATCACGACTTCTTTATGGACATGATTACTTACAGAAATTATTACCGTATTAATTTCTTCTATTTTTAATAGTTCATCTACCTCAGTAGTTTTCACTATACCTTCTGTAGTTGCATCATCCATTTTTTCTTTTTCAATATCACATATTGCAATTACTTTAGCTTCCTTTAATGAATTCAATGTCTTTTCATGAATATGGCCCATAAATCCAAAGCCTATAATTCCAAATTTAACTTCCATAAATCTTCCTCCTTACACTTAAATAACGAAATTTCTCAAATATTTAGCTGACAATTTAACTGACTTCTTAGCCTCATCAATAGACCCTTCAAAGGCTTTATCCTCAACTTCTATACATGTATAGCCTTTATACCCTATGTCTGTTAATGCCGAAACATATTTTCCCCAGTTTATATCACCAAGCCCTGGTAATTTAGGTGACATATACTTAAGCGGAGTTGCCATTATCCCAACATCATCAAGCTTATCTTTAAATACTTTTATGTCCTTATAATGAACATGGAATATTTTATCCTTAAATTCATATATTGGCTTAATATAGTCTATTTGCTGCCATACAAAATGAGAAGGATCGTAGTTAATACCCAAATTATCACTTTCAAGTATTTTAAATACCTCTCTCCATATAGCTGGTGTAGTCATAAGATTTTGTCCACCTGGCCATTCATCATTAGTAAAAAGCATTGGGCAATTTTCTATTGCAATCTTTACATCTTTTTCTTCTGCATATTTTACAATTGGAGGCCATACTTCTTTAACTATCTCTAAATTTTCCTCAACAGTTTTATTAGGTACTCTTCCTAAAAATGTTGTAATCATATTTACCCCAAGCTTACTACTTGCATCTATTAATTTATAAATGTGATTAACGTATACTTCTCTTTTTTCTAAATCTGGGTCTAGGGTGTTTGGATAATATCCAAGCGCTGATATTTCTACACCTTTTTCTTTACAATAATTTTTAATATAATCTACCTTATCGTCACCTAAGTCTGCAATATCAATATGTGATACTCCAGCATATCTTCTTTCAGCTTTCCCTTTTGGCCAACAACAAACCTCTAGGCATTCTAAATTATTTTCAGCTGCGAAGTCTACTAACGCCTCAAAAGTTAACTCTCCTAAAATAGCACTATTTAATCCTAACTTCATGCTAACTTCCTCCATGTATTTAATTTTCCTATTAAAGGTCTACAGGTTTACCAGTTTCTTCTGACTTATATATTGCTTCTAAAATTTGTGTAACAACAAAAGCTTGCTCTGGCTTAACTAATGGTTCTGTATCATTTAAAATAGCATCAATCCATTGAGTAGCTTCTGCATCACGTTGTTCTAATGTACCCGCTCCTTCAAAACCAAATACTCCACCTGCATCTGAAGGTTGACTTTGAACTAGTTTTCCATGAGCTGCTTTATTGAATACAACATATCCTTGATCTGCAAATGCTAGTCCAAACATTTCCGCACCTGCATCTGTTCCACACAGTGTAACTTGAGCTTCTTTTGGATTTATCATGTTTAGCGCCCAAGCTGCTTCTAGATATATAGTTGCTCCATTCTCCATCTTTATAAATCCAAATGCTGAATCCTCTGTTTCAAAAGTTTCTGTATTCCAAGGTCCAAACATATTACCTTCTGGCTTATCTTTAAGCTTTTGATAAACTGATCCAAATACTGTTTTGGGTTTGTAATTATCCATGAACCATAAAGTTAAATCTAAAGCATGCGTCCCAATATCTATTAAAGGTCCGCCCCCTTGTTTTGATTTATCTGGGAATACGCCCCAAGTTGGAACACCTCTACGCCTTATAGCATGAGCCTTTGCAAGATAAATATCTCCAAGCTCACCATTTTCACAAGCTTCTTTTGTTTCAATAGAATCTGAACGGAAACGATTTTGATAACCTATTGTTAGCTTTTTACCTGTTCTCTTAGCTGCATCTAACATTGTTTGTGCTTCTGCACTGTTTATTGCCATTGGTTTTTCACACATAACGTGCTTACCAGCTTCTAAAGATGCTACAGTAATCTCAGCATGGGATACATTTGGTGTTAACACATGAATTACATCTATGCTTTCATCTTTAATTAACTCTTTATAATCTACATACACTTTATAACCTTCATATCCATATTTTTCTCCAGCTTCCACAGCTCTTTCTTCAAGAATGTCACAAAATGCTACTAACTCTACTTTGTCTTTTAACTTAGCTAATGCAGGAAAATGCTTTCCATGTGCAATTCCTCCACATCCAATAAAACCAATTTTTAATTTTTTCATCTTAATTCCCTCTCCTCACATTCAAAATATATCTATATTGCATTAAGTTATTTGTTAAATCAATTACATTTTACTTTTTTAATCCTTTAAGTTCCTTTTGTTATTTATCCAATTATACTTATAAAATTAATTTAAATATAAAGTCATATTAATTTAGGTTAAAATTTTATACAAATTTTTAACCTACTTAATTTAAATATTAAGCATAAAAATGGACGTTTAAGAAATTATCTTCTTAAACGTCCACATGCTACCTATATTCAAATGTTATCTCAAAAAAATTCACTTCATGTGCTGAGAGAAAGCTTTCTAATTTTAACTCTCCATTGCTTTCTATATAAAACACCTTTTGTTTTGGAACACATATTTGCTTTAAATAATCAATTTCATCTTTCTTAATATTATTTATTGCATTCATATTAACCCATTCATCAAAAATACTTCCATGACTCCTATTTAAAATGTATTGCTTTATTCGATAATTACCTTTTTTTATACCCCTTAAATACATATTTATATTTAAGTTCTTTTCATTTTCATAAATACTATAATATTGATCTACACTTAATGAAGCCTCTTCTTTTAAGCAATGCATATAGTCAAAATGCTTGTAGTTATAGGTTATAACTTCATAATTATATTGTGACTTCTTAGTTACAATATAGCCATCTCCCTTTTGTACTAAGAAGTTTCCTAGCTTCGATAACATTTCATAAGCATGAAATCCTGGTTTATTTATACCATTTGCACTTACTAATCCCATATCACCATATAATAAATCCTTTGAGTCTTTTAGCTCACCAGAAACATCTGAGCAGAACCAATATCCAAAACTATTTGTTTCATCTAAGTTATCTATTATATTTTTAGTAATATATGCGGCTTTAAAAGTTGTATCATTGGCAGGATGACGATGGGATATACTAGAATTATATTCTGTTACATGTATTTCTGGAATGCTAATCTCAGATTCCTTAATTATTTTTCTTATTTTATTTAACTTTATCTTCGCATAATTCCTATCTTTAGAAGGTAATAAATGTTGCTTATATTCCTCTCTTATATTAGAATTATCTGTTCTATCATTCCTGCTGTCCTCTATCAACTCATAAGGGTATATTGATACAGATAAAAAATCAAATTTAATCCTCCTCTTTTTTACTTCTTCTAAGAAGTCTTTAAACCATTGCATGTTGACCTCTGGATTAAATCCAGGTCCCCCTACTTTTGCATTAGGCACCATTTCTTTTATAACTCTATAATAACTCTCAAATATGCTTAAATATTTATCAAAATTCCCATTCCAAAAAACATAATTAGTATCCCCTTCTTTCCAAAGTTCAAAGTACCATTGAGAAACTTCAGTAATTCCATATCTATTTATTGAATGAGCAATAAACTTTTCTAACAAATTTACTGAATCTTTCACATTTCTTTGGGCAGAGTTCTTAAAATACATAATCTTATTTCCAGCTAAGCTTAGTATTTTAGCTTTATTTCCTAATTCAATAAATGGTTTCAAATTAATACTATATAAAAAATCAATTAGTTTATCTATCTTATTAAAATTATAGTTTTCTTCTTGTATCCTTGAGTTTTCATAGCTAAACATTTCATCACTAAAAATGCCTTGAAATCTAGCATATTTAAACTTAATTTTATTTTGAAGCGTTGTTAAATGTTGCTGTAAATCTGACCTTAGTCCATCTTGGGCATAACCAAGGTTAATTAAATTTTTCCATGAATGAGAAACTTCTTTTACTCCCTCAGGATTTATATCTACTAGAATAGTTTCTTCTATACTATGTTTTTCAGCTTTAGTCTTTACTTCTTCTATAGCTGCATATTTCTTTATCTCTTCAATGGCTTGACTATAATTTACTGAAATTATGTCCTTTTCTGTTGTCCTATTATCTTCTTTCTTCCCATCATCTATTAATTGTCTTTTTCTTATTTTATTACGATACTCAGCAGGTGTAGTATTGTATACTTCTCTAAATATTTTATTAAAAGCCACTAAATTAGGAAAACCATGCTTCATTGCTATCTGCGTTATTGAATTGTCTGTCTTAACGAGCTCCTTATTTGCCTGAGATAGCCTATATCTATTTAGATATCTTGAAAATGTAACTCCCATCTGTATTTTAAAAAACTTAGATAAATATTCTGGGGTCAAATACTGATTATTTGCTACATCCTGTAAAGAAATCTGTTCATAGTAATGCTGCTTAATATAGCTTACTATACTGGTTATACGCTTATTATACTTACTATTTTTGCTTTCTTGGCTATGTACATTGTAGTCTTCAACTATTATAAAATCTCTATTCATTAAATAAATTAATTCGTATATCAAAGACATGGTCTTAAGAGCATAAGCTTGCTCCTTATTAGAGTATTGATACATTATTTGAGACAAATTTTTCCTAACTCCATCATAGTTTTTATTATTATCTACGGAAGAATTACATAAAAACATCCTATGTTCCCCCTCAATTGTATCCTGAAAAAAGTCATTATCAATTTGTATGGATAAAACTAGATTTTCTTCACTATTCTCTATTTCATACATGTCTCCATTGGCTACTAATATAACATCTGATTCCACCAACTCATATTTATTATTATTTAAAATTATATTAATATTTCCTTTTAAAACAAAAAGAAATTCCATATTTTTTTGAACATTTAAAGAGAGCTTCTTTATTTTATTTAAAAGTATTGTTACAGGTAACTCCTTATTTCTTATTAAACTACTCATTTCTTCCCCCTATATTTGAACCTCATCTAGATCCTTATGTATTCCTTTTCACCGAAACTATTCTGTAAATAAATTATAAATTTATATCCTTCAATGATTTGTAATTATAATTTTATAAAACTTTAAATCCAACTACAACCTTTAACTTTTCAATCCGCTGATTTTTTTATTTATTCATTTATCAATTTTATACATTATTGACATAAAAAGAGTTTTTATTTATACTTAAACTAATTTTATAAGGAGACACGCTATGATTACCAATTTTAGAAATAAAAAACCTAAGCAAATAGATAAAAAAGTAGGACGTAAGTTTCATATTAAAACCATTGTATGGTGCTCTATATTTACTTTATTTTTCACAGGTATAACTGCTCCTTTTACTTTGCTATATGGCCCTTTTGAAAATGCAAAAAAAATTTTTATTGGGACCGCAATGGGTTCCATGCACTTTCAATGGCTTGCTACAAGCTTTTTGCCTAAAGACAAAATAGATGAAATTATCGGAGCCAATAAGGAAATTGAAGAAAATCCTATTACTAATGAAGATACTACCAATATAAAAATATCAGAGGAAAAAGATAATTCTATAGAAAGAAAAGATATATCTGATGAAAATAATAAATTTAAAGGGTATGCATTAATAATTAAAGACCCAACTAGAGTAAAGATAGGAGTTTCATCAAAAATATTTAAAGAAGGTGAAACCATTTCTGAAATTGCAGAACATTATGGTGCTGTAGCTGCTATAAATGGAGGTTATTTTACTGATGAAGCTGACTCAGAAAAATGGTCATCTAATGGTGGTATTCCAGTAGGATTTTTAATGTCAAACGGCAATATAATTCAAAATATAGATCCTAATGAAGAGTCCTATATTTTAGCCCTTACAAAAGAGGGTAAATTATTAATCGGCAAAACATCAATAGCTAAATTATTAGAAAAGAAAGAAAATGAAAAAGAAACAGTAACAGAGGCAATGACTTATATAACACCACTTATTAAAAACGGCAACTTGTTGGACATACCAAGTAATCAAGGAACCTCCCCTAAAACAATGATAGGTCAACGTAATGACGGTGCTATAATCTTTGTAGTTTTGGATTCTAATCTACCTGGAGGAAGAGTTTGTGCAACTTTAACAGAAGCACAAAAAGTAATGAGGAACTTAGAATGTTATAATGCAGTTAATTTAGATGGTGGAAAATCAACAACTATGTATCTGAACGGCAAGGTAATTAACAACCCTTCCTATGCTCTTGGAGAAAGGCCCGTATCATCTGGATTTATAGTTAAATAAGAAAGTGGAGTATGAAAATGAATATATTAAAAAAAGTAATTGTTTGCATAGTTATTTCAATTGTTATCCAATCTAGTGTACTTTTTTATTTGGATAAAATACTTTTTAAGGAATCAACTCAGTTTGTAATAGAAACCGTAGATACTCCTATAGAAACTAAGGTGTCTAATATATATATACCTAGTGATTCTGAAAATATCAAAGCTTCTTTTAACAGAAATTTTATTACATATTTTCAAAATGGTAAACTAAAAATAGTTAATACTACAACAGGTGAAACCAAGGAAATTTTGAATGGTACTAATATACTTAGTGTAGAATGGGTTCCTAAAAACAACACCTTATTTTTAGTAGAAAATAAACATGGTGAAATAAATACAAAAACATATAATGCAACAAACGAAGTAGAGCAAGATATCTGCAAATTAGCTAACTATAATGAAAATGATAATATTCAATCCTTTATTTCATTATCAACAGAATATGTAAGTATAACTAATAGAAATAACACCACAATTTATAGAGTTGATATAGAAAAAGAAAGGAAAAAAATTTCTAATTTTAAATTTATGTTAGGCACTGCTAGTGTTTCTCCAAATAAGGATTTATTCTATTTTGAAGATTTTTATAACAAGGAGTTTTACCAATATTCAAATGGAAGCAGTAAAAAAATTAATTTACAAAATACAAATCAATTGACCATATTAAAAGCTATAGGAAACACTTTATACATTGGTGAATATTCAGATGATAACAAGATTTCAAAGATAATATATGGTGAATCAATATATGATATAAATAATTGGAAAACTCAAGTTTTAAATGAAAAAGTTGATAAAAAAGATATATACATAAGTAGTGACAATCAAATATATATTAACAATAACTTACAAGGCATGGTTACTAATATTATTACAGGAGAAAATATTCAATATGATGACAATTTCCTTTTTATCAATGATAAGGTACTATGTACAATAAAAAATAATTATGTATATTTTATAAACTTAAATGATTCATAGTAAATAATATTCAAAGATACCCTTAATAAAGAAATATGGTGCAGAGATAAAATAGTAAATACTATTTTATCTTCTGCACCTTAAATTATAAACTTCTATATTTTATCCAACTCTTCTTATTGCCTTAGTTGGACATTTCTCTACACATATTCCACAATTAACACACTTATCATAATCAACCTTAGCTAAAAGGTCATTTACATGAACTGCATCATGTGGACAATTCTTTTCACATATTTTACAACCTATACATCCTACACTACAGTTTGTTCTTACTATCTTACCTGCATCTTTAGAGCTACATGCAACTCTAACTTTTTTGTTTTCTGGAATAGATTCTATTAATCCCTTAGGGCATGCTTTTATACAAGCTCCACAGTTAACACATTTCTCCTCGTTAACTTTTGCTATTCCATCTACTATATCTAAAGCTCCAAACTTACATACATTAACACAGGTTCCTAAACCTAAACAACTGTATGAACATCCAGATGCAATCTTATCCCAGTTTTCATGAGCATCAACACAGTTAGTATAACCTGCTGTATCTAACTGTATCTTTTTATTTGAGCAATTTCCATTACAGTTTACAAAGGCCACTTTTTTCTCAACTTTTTCAACCTTAACTCCAAGTATTTCACCTAATGAATTTGCAACCTTTATTCCGCCAACCGTACATCCATTTATAGTTGCTTCTCCATTTACAACAGCTTCTGCAAAAGCGTCACATCCTGGAAAACCACAACCTCCGCAATTAGCTCCTGGCAAAGCTTCACGTACCTTTGGGACTCTAGAGTCTACCTCTACAGCAAACTTATCTGACGCATAACCTAACGCTGTCCCAAATATAATCCCTAAAACACCTAAACTTAAGGCTGCATATAATATATTAATATCCATTCTCCCACCCCCTACTTTATTAAGCCTTGAAAGCCTAAAAATGCTATAGACATTAAGGCTGCAGTAAATAAGGTAATTGGTAATCCTCTTAAAACTCTAGGAATATTTTCATTGTTATCAGTTTTTTCTCTAATAAAAGATAATAAAACTATGGACATCATATATCCTAAAGCTGCTCCAACACCATTTACTACTGATTGTAGGAAATCATAATTTTCCTGCATGTTTAATACTGTCATACCTAATACAGCACAATTTGTAGTTATAAGTGGAAGATATATTCCAAGAGCTTTATAAAGTCCTGGACTCATTTTCTTTATTACCATTTCAACTAATTGAACTAAAGACGCTATAACTAATATAAAAGCTATAGTTGATAGATACTGAAGTTCAAGTGGTACTAGTATTAAATTAAACACTAAATAAGACATTATAGATGCTATAACCATAACAAAGGTAACTGCAAACCCCATTCCTATAGCAGCGTCTCTCTTTTTTGATACGCCTAAAAAAGAACATATTCCTAGAAATCTAGAAAGTACAAAATTATTTACAAACATAGCACTTACAAAAATCAATAATAAATTCATTTATTTCACCTTCTCCTCTTAATACTATTTTTCTATACTACATCCAGTTCCACAGCCTGAACAATTTCCACAGCCGTGTTCTAATGTCTTAGGTGAAGTTCCATTTTTATCAGCTTTTCTTATATTAATGTAGTTTAAAATAGTCATTAAAAAGCCTAATGTTATAAATGCTCCTGGAGCAAGAATCATAATTGAAGCTGGTTTATAGCTTTCTGGCATTATAGTAAAACCAAAAACAGCTCCGGAACCTATTAACTCTCTAATAACTCCAACCATTGTTAAAGCTAAAGTAAATCCTAATCCCATTCCAAGTCCATCAAAAATTGATGGTATTATAGAATTTTTTGAAGCATAGGCTTCAGCTCTTCCCAAAATAACACAGTTTACAACTATCAAAGGAATAAATATTCCTAAAGATTTATATAAAGCTGGTACATATCCTTGAATAAACATCTCTATAATAGTTACAAAAGACGCAACTACAACTATATATGCTGGTATTCTTATTTTATCAGGTATAAATTTTCTTAAAGCAGAAATCAACATATTTGAAAATATTAAAACTATTGTGGTAGCTATTCCCATTCCAAGGGCATTTTCAGTAGAAGTGGTTACAGCTAGAGTTGGACACATAGCTAAAACTTGAACAAATATAGGATTTTCTGTTATTACGCCATTTTTTACTCTTTCAATTACTTTATTCATATAAACAACTCCCCCTAACTTTCTGATGCTCCGGAATTTGCATCCGTACCATTTTCATCGATAGGTGCCTCTCCCTGAATATTAACTCTATAGTAATTAATAGCTTCATTAACTGCTGTTCCTACCGCTTTTGAAGATATGGTTGCACCAGTTACTCCTTCAACCTCATTTTCACTAGTTGGAGTTGTCTTCACCATACTAATTCCTTTATCTATTGGTACATTTTTAAATCTTTCTTTAAATTTATCTTCATCTATTTTGGCTCCTAACCCTGGAGTTTCAGAGTGAGATATAACCTTAAGACCTGTTGTTTTTCCTTCATTTGATATACCAATCATAAGGTCAACTGGCCCATGAAAGCCTTTAGTATTTACTTTAAATAAATACCCAACTTCCTCAGAACCATTTTTACCCTCAAGAATTTCTAAAATATTACCTTCTAATTCTTTATCTGTTTCTTCAACAGAAGTTGCTAAAGGCATAATTAATGCTAAGTCTTCTTTATTTAGTTTAGAATTTTCTGCAATTGCATCTTTAGTAACACCATTTGCCAATCCTAAAAGAACTCCTGCTATAGAAGTAATTATTGCAAGAATAATCCCTAACTTAAAATTCTCTTTCATATTTATGCTACCTCCTTTATTGGCTTTCTTTTAGTAACATAATCAATTACTGGAGTTAACAAGTTTATAATTATAATTGCATAATAAGGACCATCTGGGTTATATCCATAGATCATAATTATGCTTGCAAGCATAGCTGTAAGCGCTCCAAAAATTACTTGTCCAAGTTTTTCCTTTGGTGTGGTTACGTGATCATTAGCCATAAACACTGCTGATAACACGACTGCCCCGTTTATAACATTTGTATAATCACCAAGAAAATATCCTTCTCTTGAAAATACCCAGTTAAATAAAGCAAAAAACACCAAATAACTTAAAGTACTTCTATAACTAATAACACCTCTAACTAATAGATAAATAAATCCTACTAATAAAGCTAATACAGAAACCTCGCCTAGATTTCCACTAGCTATTCCTAAGAATTTATCCATTAAAGTAGCAGCTTGTACCATTTCTCCACCTGATGGTTTAGCTATAATTGCTGCCCAAGATGTAATTAAAAACACCTTTCCAACTGCAGCTGGGTTCATAAAATTTCCTCCATATCCTCCAAAGAAACTTTTAACAAAGATATTAGAAAATATAGCCCCTATTACAACTATCCATATTGGAAGATGGCTTGGCAGGATCAAAGCAAATAATATGCCTGTAACTACTGAGCTTAGATCCTTTAATTTGAATTTTCTCTCTCTTCCATAGTTCCAAATAACTTCACATAAAATCGAGGTTATAACTGATGCTAATATTATCTTTACCGCATCAAACTTATAAAAATACATACTTGCAGCAACTGTAGGCAAAGTTGCTATAATTACTTCAACCATAGTTTTGTTCTTTAAATTTAGATTGTTTGACAAATTATTCATCCTCTCTTTATAGATAAGTTTTTAAGTACATAAAGCAGCTGTCATTTTTTTATCGGCTTGCACTTTTTTGTATACGTTCATTTTTATTTTAAGAAAAAACTAGTTTTTCCTTGATAAAAAAAAAACAAACCGTTTCCTAATCGTCTGGGCTCTCCCCCCTGAGTAGCCCAGACGACTTGAAAACAGTTTCCTGCTCAACCGATAATTCCATATTTATTTCATTATAATTCTAACATAACACCTATCCTCTGTCAAAAAGTTGTTGGTTATAGGAATCTCCGTATCAACTTTAAATGCTATTTTTTAATATCTTCTACTATACTGTTCTATTTTAAATAATTATAAATAAGGAAGGAGCATATACTAAGGATATGCTCCTTCCTTATTTAACATCAACAATGCTTTTAAAACTTATACTTGATATAACTGCACTAACTATAAATATACTTAGTGATGCTACTATACTTATAATAAATATTCCATTTAAGTTTTCTGATAAGAATTTTCCTAAAACCTGTATTGCAACGAAGCTATGAAGTAATCCTATAGATAATGGAAGCACATAAAATAACACAACTTCTTTTCTTATAGCATTTCCTAAATCCTTCTTTGATGCACCTATATTTTTTAAAATTGTATATTTTTCCTTATCTTCTGTAGCATCACTATAAATTTTAATGTAGATTATACTGGCTTCTGCAAGTACAAATACTAAGAATAAAAATGCTCCAATAGCATAAACTAGCTTTAGCCATTCTACACTTTTAGTTGCATAAATACCAATTTGCACATGAATATCTTCTCTTAAATATAGATTTAATTCATCACCCATAGCATTAAACCTATCTTGATCTAAAAACTTAGTATCATCATCTATTTTTATACCATAAAACTTAACCATGCTTCCTTGTTCTTTTATATTTTCATAATTATCATTATTTACGATAACTGTTGGTTTGTTTATAAGGGATCCTAGTAATTTAAATCTAATATCATCTTGGCTTACTTCATATACCTTATCATTTATTGTTATTGTATCATCTTTAATTAAACTTGCTAATGTACCTGGTCTTTGAACATATATAGCCTTATTCCCTTGTACCATATTTTCATTGACCTTATTTAAATCTTCTTCGTATCCATTAAGTTTTAAAATATCTTCAAATTCCTCATAGGATAAAACTATATAATCTTCACTATGGCTTTCATCTACTGGTTCTAATGTATTTTTAGCCATTAAAACATCTGTTTTCAATTCATATTTAGTTGGACCCACGCTATTTGAAATAATTGCTCCCATTTTTTCACTGTCAAATTCATTATTAGAGTAAAAAGATACTGAATATAATTGATCGTTTTGCTCACTCATTGTATAAAGCTTTTTCATAGATACTGCTGTACCTAAAACAGTTATAGTACATGCTGTTAAGATACCTATTGTAGCATAAGTAGTATAATTTTTCTTAATTCTATAAGCTAAGCTATTAATAGTTATTACATTTTCACCTTTGTATAATATATTTTTATTACTAATTAAAAAGCTAAAGACTACTGGAATAACAGCATAAAACAATCCGTAAGTTCCAATACAAACTAAAATTAGAGATTCAAAAGCCTTTATTCTAGAATACAGAACTAAGTAATAGCCATATGAAATACATGCTATAGAAATTATTGCAATAATATAAGTAAATACAGTTATTTTAGGCATTTTTTCTACCTTTTTACTATCATTTAAAAGTTCAATTACTTTGCTTCTTGCAATACTAATAAAACCCTTTATACTCATTAGTAGGAATATTGCCATAAATATTATAAATGAACTTACTATAGAGTTAACTGCAATTGCAAATTTAACATCTACATTAAACCCTGCCACTGCGAAAACTATCATCTGGAAAAACTTCGAAAACAATATGCCAATACCAATTCCGATGACGCTAGCAAATATACCAATTAACATCATTTCAAAAAAATATATTTTACCTATTGTTTTTAAATCAACACCCATAAAGGTGAAAAGTCCTATTTCCTTTTTTCTATTTCTTAGAAATACGTTAGATGCATACCATATAAAGAAAAGCATAAATAAAGCCAAAATTACACTTATAATTTCTAATATCATTTTAGTATAGGAGGCATTAGCTTCACCTAAAACTTTCAATGCTTCCCCGTCCATAAGTATTAAAAAGTTACTTAATATAATGACTGAAAATATCATTGAGATAAAAAACATTGAATAGGTTTTAATATTGTTTTTAAAGTTATTGAAGGCAATGGATAATACACTCATTACTTAGCACCTCCTAAGGTTGCTAATAAATCAATTATCTTGCCATAAAACTCTTTTCTATCATTCCCCCTATTTATTTGACATTTTATTTCTCCATCACTTAACATATAAACATTTTTAGAATAACTAGCACAGAAGGCATCATGAGTAACCATTATGATAGTTGCATCATTTTCTTCATTTACTCTTTTTAAACATTCTAGTAAGTCAGTAGATGATCTAGAATCTAATGCCCCTGTGGGCTCATCTGCAAATATTATCCTTGGCTGGGTAATTAAAGCTCTAGCTGCTGCTCCTCTTTGCTTTTGGCCCCCTGATAACTCATAAGGATATTTCTTTAGGTGCTCCTTTAATCCAAAAATATATGCCATTTTAATAACCTTTTCTTCAATTTCCTTTGTTCTTTTTCTGCCTAAAGCTAAGGGAAGGGCTATATTATCCATTAAGGTCATGTTATCCAAAAGACTATAGTCTTGAAATATAAATCCTATTTTATCTTTTCTAATATTAGATAAATCTTTGTTTTTTAACTTTGTAATATCTATCCCATCTAAAAGAATTTCACCAGTACTAGGCTTATCTATGGTAGATAATAAATTTAAAAGGGTACTTTTACCTGCCCCTGAAGGGCCCATTATTGATAAGAAGGCTCCTTCTTCAATAGATAGAGATATGTTATTTAAAACTCTAGTCTTAAAGCCTTTAATTCCATAATCCTTTGATAAATTACTTAATCTTAGTATCTCACTCATTAATTGTTTCCTCCAAAAATTAATTTGTAAATTACTGAACTGTTAGTCAGCTTACAAATTAATTTTAGTGCTTTTTCTTAAATTAATCCTTCACTTAACATTACAATTAAAGTTCTAATGTTACATTTTCGTAATGGTAGTAAAATCAGATATTTTATTAAATTTAATTTTAAATAAGGTATATTCATCTTTTATTGATTCTACTTCAAAGCAGCTACCTAATTTTCCTAAAATTTTTTTAGAAAAATAAAGTCCCATTCCAGTTGATTTATATGTAGTATTTCTACCATTACTACCTGTAAAGCCTTTATTAAATACTCTTTCTATATCTTCTTCTGCAATGCCTATTCCATTATCTCTAATATTTAAGCATATATATTTATCACTTTCTTCAGCACTAAATTGAATTTGCGCATTTTCTTTTGAATACTTTATGGCATTATTAATAAGTTGATCTAAGACATACAATATCCATTTCCTATCAGTAAAAACATTATAATCAAGCTTTTTTAGCTTTATCTCAATATTATTTTTTATCAGCATAAATGCGTTATTTTTTATTGCTTGTTTTATTGTTTCCTGCAAATTAATCTCATAAATAAATATATCCTCAGCAGCTGCCGTTGCTCTGCTTCCATAGAGAACAGAATTAACTAAAAAGTTAATTTTTTCAATTTTATTTTTAATTTCTGCACTTATCTCTACATCATCCATACGATCTAAAATCATAGATATAGCACTTATAGGCAGCTTAATTTCATGAACCCATCTTGAAATGTATTCTTCCATATCTTTGATTTGTTTATCCTTATTTTCTATAAGCTTTAAATATTTATATTCCTTTTTATTTATTATATATTTCATTATCTCTTCTTCTAAATAACCTTTATCGATATCATTCATACTAATATCATTATCTTCTTTAATAATTTCATATAGGCTACGATATCGTTCCTTAAAGCTGCGATACTTTATTATAAAACCTGAAAGATAAAATACTATTAATATTGCCTCTAAATAAAAGATATCTCCCATATCTTCTCTTGTTAAACTTAATACTAAGAAATAAATATTAATAAAAGCTAAGATACCACAGTTAAATAAAATACTTCTTATGTTTTCTTTTATAAATCTCTTTAAACTCATTGAACAAAATACCCTATCCCCTTTTTAGTTTTAATAATATCATCTAATCCTAATTCTTTTATTTTAACTCTAAGCCTTGTAACATTCACTGTTAATGTATTATCACTAACAAATTCATCATCATTCCATAGGAGCATCATAAGCTTTTCCCTTGATACTATTTTCCCTTTATTTTTTATTAATAATGATAATATCTTAATTTCATTCTTAGTGAGCTCAATTTCCTTATCATTATATCTAAAAATACATCTTTCAATATCTAAAACTGCATCATTATAATAAACTAGAGAATCTGAACTTGTATAATCATAGCTTCTACGTAATAATGCATTAATCTTTGAGACTAATACATCTACTGAAAAAGGCTTTGTAATATAATCATCTCCACCATTATTCATTCCCATTATTATATCCATATTAGAATCTCTTGAAGATAAAAATATTATAGGAACCTTTGAATGTTCTCTTATTTTCTGACACCAATAAAAACCATCGTAAAAAGGTAAATTAATATCCATCAACAAAAGACTTGGTTTTTTATCTATAAACTCCTTAACTATATTATTAAAATTATCTATTAATTCCACCTCTAAATCCCATCTTCTCAATGATAAAGAAAGTTCTCTAGCAACATCTAAATCATCTTCAATTAACAATATTTTTTTCAATCTTTTCACCTCTTACTTAATCTCTTACTGATTTTATTAAAATATTATCATAATTCTACAATTAAGAAATTAACTAGAAGCTTCATTAGCTGAAGCTTTTGGTTGTTATATATTAATCAAATCTATTTCTAATTTAATTGTACTATATTTTGTAAATTAATCATTGCTTAATTAGCGGAAATTATCCTATTATTAATGTTATTGTTCCAATAAAATTAAGTATAAACTCTATTCCAAGCTCTGTTAACTATGTTGAAAACCAAGATAATGAAGATTTACTGGAGAAAGCTATAATTGGATGGATAAATATTCTAATGCAGAAGTAAAGGTGAGCTTCGATGTAAAAATTAAATCTCATAAATTCTTAAGATCATTCACAATGAAATTAATAATGTTATAATATATTATAATATTAAAGTTAAGCTGTTTTTAAAGCAGAGGAGGCAATATAATGGAAAAAATCGCAAGTTTTACAATTAATCATTTAGAATTACATCCTGGAGTATATGTTTCAAGAAAAGACAATGTGGGTGGGAGTGTTATCACTACTTTTGATATCAGAATGACAAGACCTAATTTTGAACCAGTTATGAATACAGCTGAAATGCATGCTATTGAACATTTAGGTGCCACATATTTAAGAAATCATGCTGATTTTGGATCAAAAATTGTTTATTTTGGTCCTATGGGCTGTAGAACAGGTTTTTATCTACTACTAAATGGAGATTATGCTTCAAAAGACATAGTTGATTTATTAACTGGTTTATATAAATTTATTGCAGATTTTGAGGGAGAAATTCCTGGAGCATCTGCAAGAGATTGTGGAAACTATCTTGATATGAATCTGCCTATGGCTAAGTATTTAGGAAAGAAATTCCTTAATGAGGTTCTTCTAAATATCAGTGAAGCTACCTTAAACTATCCAGAATAATAGCATTTTAATAAAGAGTAGTAATAGGTTTAAATTCCATTACTACTCTTTACATTTTACAACTCTATAAATAAATGTTTAGTAACTTTATATCTAAAAGTCTACTAAATTAATCCAAGTTTTTTGAAACTATTATAAATACCACCTTCATCGTGAGTATCTGTAATTTCATCAGCAATTTCTTTTAAACCTGGTTTTGCATTTCCCATTGCAATCCCTAAATTACAAAACTCAAACATTTCTACATCATTCATTCCATCCCCAAAAGCTATGGTATCTTTAACATCAATGTTTAAATGCTCTAAAAGAGTTTCGATGGCGGTTGCCTTATGCACCTCTGGAACTCCAAGCTCTCCACTATCATCTCCAAACATTGGAACTGTACAATGAATAACTTCAAACTCATTTTTAAATTCATCTCTAATCTGTTCAAAAGTAATTCCTTTAGGTTCTAAGAAACAAGCTTTATTAACATCATTTCTATATAAATCTTGTCCACTAATTAATGCTTCAATAAAATAATTTGGATTATTTTCTTTTTTATGTTTCGCAGTTGGATCACTTTCTATATCTCCATAAATAAGTCTTTCTAACTCTGGAATTAAATTTTCACTTGCATATAATCCACCATTAGATTCAATATAAAAATCCACTTTATGTTCTGTAAAAAAGTCAACTAAATGCTTAACATTCTCTTCACTAACTTTTTTATGATAAAGCATTTCTTCACCAATCTCTACAAAACCACCACCAGCTCCGATTATTCCATCAAAGCCTATTTCAATTATAAAGTCATAAATTTCTGCTTTTGAACGTCCTGTACATAGATAAACTACATGTCCGTTTTTTCTTGCTTCTTTTATAGCTACAGCCGCAGATTCAGGTACTAAACCTTCATCATTACACAAAGTTCCATCAACATCTATAAATATCATCTTTCTATCTGTCATAAACCCACCTCATAATTATAAGAATTTTAAGTACACTATATTATAATTATAAGGCATAAAAGGACTTGTTGTTTTCTAAAAATGAAAGATAATTTCTATTTACCTAATTAAACATCTTGTCTTGAAGCTTTCTTAATTGAAGTAATAATGAATCTTCATTTAATTCAACCATATCATAAGTGATTAAATCACCTTTTTTAACATCTTGCTTTAATATGGTATCTCTACTAACTAAACCTACTGGAAGTAGATTTAAATCTTTAGCAACTTCTGCTCTTTCAAGTGTACCGTAAACTGTGTATCCACCTATTCCATCTAAGTTTTGTCCAGCTTTAAGATCCTTCTTTGCAACTGTTACTACTTCTGAAACTAGTCCTGCTATTGGTGCAATTGTGGCTTTATGATCTAATACTGCCATAGCTGCTGATAAAGGTGTTTCTAAACTACATAAGTGATATGGTCTATATAATACATAGTTTGGACCAGGTCCCATACTTAAGTATTGCATCTCATGATTAACTTCTGGTAATGGACTACTTACTATTACAAATACTCCTGGAGCTATACCATCAACATAATCAACAACTCCGTATTTACCTAATATTCCACCTTCTTCTTTTAGTGAGAACTTAGCTGGAAGTTCAGATACTTGTCCAGAAATTCCATGTGCTCCTCTAACATCAGGGATAAATCCTGTTGAATTAGACATAAGAGCCATTTCAACCATAGTTTTACTTCCTTCTTTAAAGGCTGCTAACATGTGAGGGCTAACTCCTCTTCTTGTAGCTTCTTCTTTTACTGTATCTGGATTACAATCTAAATCAACCTTGTTGTTTTTACCCTTTCCTACAACTCTTACTTCAAATCCCATGGCTACAGCAAAGTCATATAATTCCTTAACAGCACCTGGTTCATCTCCAGCTGCACCAGTGTATACTACTCCAGCATTATCAGCTAATTTTTTAAGTATTGGTCCTATTACACAGTCAGCTTCTGCATTAAGCATAACAATGTGTTTTTTATTTGTTATTGTATCTAAAGCAATCTTAGCTCCTACTTCTGTTACACCTGTCGCATCTATAACAACTTGTACAGCTTTTGATTGAGTAACAAAATCAATACTGCTTGCAATAACATACTTTCCTTCTTTTGCCCAGGCATCTGCCTCTTCTTGTGTTTCTGCTTGTAGTATGTCCTTTTCTTCTATGCCTGCATAAGCCAGAGCCTTCTTAGCATTTTCTATATTAATATCAACTACTATAGAAGGTTTCATTCCTTTCATAAGGATCATTTGACTAACCATACCTCTTCCCATTTGACCAGTACCTATTACCCCCGTACAAATGAATTCACCCTTTTTTTCTAATTCCTCAAGTTTGTAATTTAATCCTAACATATCTTTCCCTCCTATTTTTACTTTTACATATGTTCAGTTCTTTGATTTTTGTTCACAAAGATTATATTGCCTTTTCTTTTATAAGTCAACCTATTTTAAATAAATAAAAAAATCTTATCGAATTTATATTTGTACAAACATAAATTCAATAAGATTTTTTAAAATTAAAACTGGTCGTAAATAGCTTTCGCATTACTATAATTAGTTACAAGAACATTTATAAACTTTCCATTTAAAGCGCCAACAATTGCTTCTATTTTCTCTTCTCCACCAGCAACTCCTATAACAGTTGGTATTTTTTTTATATTATCTAGCTCCACTCCTATAACTCTGTTATTAAACTCAAATTCATCAGACTGTCCATTGATGTCATAAAACTGAAGACATATATCGCCAGCAGCTCCCTGCTTTTTAAATACTTTTAAATCATCAACATCAAAATATCCGCTGCTCATCATTGTAGATTTATCCGTTATAGGTGAACCAATACCAACAATAGCTATATCAACTTTTTTACCCATTTCTAGTATATTCTCTAAACTTTCTTCCTTCAGAAAAGTATTTCTTATTTCTCCGTTAGATACAACAGCAGGCGCATGCAAAAGCTTAAAATCGCCTCTAAAAGCTCTAGCTAAATCCATAACCACATGGTTTGGGTGAATTTCAATCTGAGTTTGACCTACTCCCCCTATAAGTGGTATTAAGGTTAAATTCAACTTACTATTTGGTTCTATGTATTTACCAATATTTTTTATTGTCGTCCCCATAGACACTCCTATGTTGTCATCCGCCTTCACTATTCTTTTCAAATATTCTGCGCATGCTTTTGCAAGGTTTTTCTTTTGCGTATCATCATCTTTATCATCATCAACAATTATAACTTCTCTTAAACTATACTTTTTCTCAATATTTCTTTCTAAAATCCCATAATTATTTTCAATAGGATTTACTATTTCTATCTTTACAACACCTGATTTTCTTCCTTCGTCTAAAAGCCTAGATATAGTAGGTCTTGAAACTCCAAGTATAGTGGCTATTTCATTTTGAGTAAGGTTTTCTTCATAATATAACTTACAACACTTGATCATTAAATTTGCTTCACCAACAAACTTTTTCATTATTTTTGTCTCCTCCAAAATATTTTAAAATGTATCATACTAAGTTTATAATACATTAACTCTGACTAATGTTCAACGCCTTTCTTTTTGTTCATAAATTTTATTATATGAAAAAATCCTACAAAAGTCATGCCTGTATACATATGACTTTTGTAGGATTAATTTAGTTTAAACTTAATTGATTACTATCATATCCCCTATCTTCATATTAGGTCTACCTGGTCCTTCCAGCTCAATTTGTCCAGGTAAGTCAACCTGATCTTTGCCAGAAAATCTAAAGGTACAGTGCCCTAATTCTCTTAATGTATGAAGTGCTTCATAACCTACAGCAGTAACAGTATATACTTGATCTCCTAATAAAATACTGTCTCCAACAGCTATTTCTTCTTGAAACTCACTAATAGTATGCAAAAATGATATCTCAGCTAATTCTTCTGGTGCATTATCATTAAATATAATTAGACTATCATTTTCCTCCAATAACTCAAAAGCCAATTCTCCAATCCCTGTAATTTTAGAACGGTATTTCATAGTATCTCCCCCATCTTTCAATTTGCATAGTTATTAATCTTTATATATTTAATATAAACCAATTCCAATGAAGTATGCTATAACAACAGATAATGGACCTGTAACTATTCTTGAAAATAATATAGCAGGAACACCAACTTCAATAGTCTCTGGACTAGCCTCTGCTAGACTAAGCCCTACTGGTATAAAGTCACATCCAACTTGTGGATTTATTGCAAATAATGCTGGCAGTGCATATTGTGGTGGTATGCTTCCTTGTCCTATTTGTACCCCAATTAACACACCTACTACTTGTGCAATAACTGCTCCTGGTCCTAACAAAGGTGATAATATTGGAATTGAACATACTAATGAAAGTATTAGTAAACCTGGCAATGAACCAACATACGGTGATATAGTATTTGCAATAATATCACCAATACCAGATTTTAATATAATACCAATTATTAAACTTACAAAAGCCATAAATGGCAGTACATTCTTAATAACTGAATCAATAGATTCTCTACCTGCCTGATAGAATTTTCCTACAACCTCACCAACACCTTTACCAAGTCTAACAAAGAAGTTTTCCTTCTGATATTTAGCTGCACTAGCTTTTACCTCCTGATAATACTTCTTTCTATCTTCACTTGATTCTGGAAGAGAAGTTTCAGTTGGTTTTTCTTCAACTGTTCCATCATATAATTGAATGCAGTTTTCTTTAACATCAGATACATAAATGTCTTCTTTAATATATTTTGCTAATGGTCCTGCTTGCCCAACAGCCATAACATTTACAGTGTATACTCCTTTTTTAGGATATACTCCACATCTTGCTGTTCCTCCGCAATCAACAACAACTACAGCCATTTCATCATCAGCTACTCCTGTTAAAAATCCATTAACGACTTCCCCATTAGTTAATTCGGCTATTTTATAAGCAATAGGGTGAATACTTTGACCTGTTACACTTACAATTTTATTTCTTTTTTCAGTAGGCTCTATAATTAATGGGCCACCCCATCCACTTGTTCCTTTTGTTATCTTTACAGCTTTATACATAACCTTTCCCCCCTTCTTATATACTAAACGTTTTCTGTAATGGCAATTTTATTTGAAGACCCTCTCTTCATCATGATATTAGTAATTTTTTCAGTTAAAATTCCTCTAATAAATATAACTATTATACCAACTAAAAAGTATCTAACTGCTAATTGAGGAAGCGGTAATCCTAAAGTTGTTAACCCTTGAGCTATTCCCATATAAACAAATAATTCTGAAGCATTTGCATGAGGAAATAAGCCAACAACAGGATGTACAAATGAAACGGTAGCATCATAAAATGCTGGTTTATACTTTTCATCTACAAATCTGCCAAAAGTATAACACATTGGATTAGTTAAAAAGAACACAGCTAAAATAGGAAAAATTGTATATCTTGTAATTACATTTTTTGTACATAGTTTAGCAAAATTATTTACTCTCTCTTCACCTATTATTTTAATAATTGCATTAACTCCAGTCATAAGTACAATAAGGGTTGGTAGAATTCCAGTTACTAAACCTAAAAAGTTTTCTCCTCCCTTATTAAATAGACCTATAAAACCTTGCGCTAAATTAGACAAAACATCCAACATAAAAATTCTCCTTTCAATATAATTTTTTGATATTAATTGATTGATAATTTTATCTTACTTAAAGAATTTTCTATACTGTCAACGGCACTTATTAAAGCAATATTTTTTCCGTCCTTCTCAGCGATTTCTTTTTTTAAGGTAAATATATCCTTACCTTGAATTCCTCTAAGTTCCTTAAACCTAGCAAAAATAGTCATACCATGCATTTCCTTCCCAGTAATAATATCTCCAACCTCATTACTAACAAGTATAATAATTCTACCCGCTTTAAGTTTTCCTTTTTGCACTCCAATGCCTATAATCCCCTTATTCTTTAAGCTCTTTACTGTTTTTTTATAGTTAACAACCTGAAGCCACGTTAAACCACCTTGTAAAATCATGAACAAAAATGCAATATAAACAAACTTTACCATAGAAACCTCCTAATATTTTTTATACTATTATTCTAATAATTTAATATCCAATTAGCTTTAACAACAAACATTCTATTATTCCAAATTACTCCAACCTAATACTAACGTTTACAAAAACTATAAATCAATAAACCCTATTACTAATCAATATTAAACCTAGAACTTGTCCATAAATAACTTATCCATCTGAACTATTTTTAACCCTTAACTCGTTTAATTTACAATTCAATCCTAACATGTTCTCCCCCCCTTTAGATTTCTCTTTTACATTTGTTCACCTCTTTTATTTTTGTTCACAAAGATTATATTATCTTTAATCTTTTTAGTCAATATATTTTTCCTAGTATTATAAAAAATTTACAGTCCTTATTTTATAGCTATTAAGTTAGAATTTAGGGAAAGTATCATTTAATTATTTTACTTAATTACTAAATATTAGGTATTATTTTTATAGTTTAGATTGTATAACTAAACATTCAGCTTGTAAATACTAAATATTCAAAATATTTAGTGAATTTTACTAAACAAATTATTGAATCATTGATATTTACTTCTACATTTTGTATAATTTACATAAATAATTGAAAACGTAATCTGAAAAATTATGTTTGTTATACCTTCAAGGAGGAAGACCTTATGACAAATAGAGAAATAGCTCAAAAGCTTAAAATTTCTCCAGCTTCATTATCATTAATTCTTAATAATAAGCCCGGAGTTTCTGATTCTACTAGAACAAAAATTATTACACAACTAAATGAAATGGGTTTTGGATATCTAATAAAAAAAATAACCACCGAGGTACAAAATAATAATATTGGCTTTGTTATTTATAAAAAACATGGTGCTATTTTAGATATTAGCCCTTTTTTTCTTGTTTTAATGGAATTTATTGAGATTCATGCTAGAAGCTATGGCTATAATATACTGCTTTCAACTATAGATGAAAGACGCTCTCTTAAACCTCAAATCGACCACATATCTGAACTTAACCTTAAAGGTGCTATTATATTTGCAACAGAAATGAATGATGAAAATATGAAAGGTTTTAAAAACCTTCAAATTCCAATAGTAGCTATTGATAATGATTTTTCTAGACTTAGCTGCAACACCGTATCAATAAACAATATTATGGGTACCTTCCAAGCCATTGAACACTTGGTAAAAATGAATCATTACCGAATAGGGTATCTTAAAAGTAATATACGTATAAGTAGTTTTGAAGAACGTAAAAAAGGATATGAAAGCGCTTTGGAATACTTTAATCTTACCTTTTCCTCTTCTGATATATTAGAAGTTCGTCATACAGAAGAAGGAAGCTATCAAGACATTAAAGGGCTCTTAGAAATAAATAAATCACCAAAACTTCCTTCAGCTTTTGTTTGTGACGATGATACTATTGCTGTTGGTGCTCTTCGAGCCTTTACTGAATATGGCTATAAAATTCCAGAAGATATTTCAATTATAGGCTTTAATGACAGGAGTATATGTGAAGTTACTTCTCCACCCCTTACCACTATAAGTATACCTAAACGTACTTTTGCATTTGAAGCAGTAGATGAACTTATTCATCTTATACATAATAATGATAAGTCTTTAGAAGTGTCGCTTTCTAGAAAGATTCGAATTGAAACAAAACTTGTTGAGAGAAAATCCGTTAGATTAGTTTAAGAAAAAAATAAGGTAAGTCATTTTGACCTACCTTACTTTTTTATATTTTTTTAATTAGTAAACTAATTAATCTATACTTCCAGCTATTTCATCTTTAACAGTTACTCCTGCTGCTTCTAATTCAGCTATTTTAGCAGCGAATTGAGGTAAATGTTTCTTGTGAGCTATTAAAAGCTCGTCCATTACACGTTTAGCAGTTTTTCCACTTGGTATTTGTGGATTTAAGAAGAATGCTTGCATAAGTAGACCATAGTCTCCAGTTACAGCAGCTTCACATACACAAAGTTCCATGTTCTTCATAACTTGTAACCATCCACGTTCTGCTGGTGCTAAAGGTCCAAATGCTATTGGAAGAGCACCGCTTGCTGAAATGTAAGCAGAAACTTCTACAACACAATCTGCTGGAAGATCTGGAACAGATCCATTATTTTGAGTAGAAACAACAATGTGTTGCTTTTTGTCACCATATATAGAAGCTATTGTTTCACAAGCAGCATCTGAATAGTGAGTACCACCACGTTTAGTTAATTGTTCTGGTTTGTAGTTTAGGTTAGGATCTTTATAAAGTTCAAATAACTCACCTTCAGTTACTTTAACTTGTTGAGCTCTAGTTCCAACTCCATTGTATTCCTCTAAACCATGTTCTAACATTTCTTCTTGTAAGTAGTAGTATCTATGATATCCACAAGGGATTAATTGCATTTGATCTATTTGTTCTCTCATGAATGCAACTGCATGGATATTCTTTGGAATTCCAGCATCTTCACTGTACATTTTATCAATGATTTCTGCAGTAACATTTTTACCATTGTTATCGAAAACTTTATGCCAATGGAAATGGTTTAATCCTGCAAACTTGTAAGTTAAATCATCTAATGTTTTACCTATCATTCCTGGTTCATTCATCATAGCTCCAACTGGTACGTTACAAAGTCCTATAACCTTATCCCATTTACCATATCTAACTACAGCTTCAGTTACCATTCCACTTGGATTTGTAAAGTTAACTAACCAAGCATTTGGGCAAAGTTCCTTCATATCTTCAACTATATCTAAAATTACAGGTATTGTTCTTAAAGCTTTAAATATACCACCTGCTCCATTTGTTTCTTGTCCTAATAATCCATGAGAGAAAGGAATTCTTTCATCTTTTATACGAGCGTTTAATAAACCAACTCTGAATTGAGTAGTAACGAAATCAGCATCTTTTAATGCTTCTCTTCTATCTAAAGTTAAGTGAACTTTTACATCATATGGTGATGCATCCCACATACGTTGAGCCATAGCACCAACGATTTCTAATTTTTCTTTTCCTGCTTCTACGTCAACTAACCAAATTTCTCTTATTGGTAGTTCATCAAATCTCTTTATAAAACCCTCCATTAATTCTGGAGTGTAACTGCTGCCTCCACCGATTGTAACAATTTTAACTGGCTTCTTATCCATTGCTAATCCTCCTTAAATCTTAAGTGATCTATACCTTTACAATATATTAAATCTTGTCTCACTTCAATATTATTTCATTTTGTGAAACAAGTTTCAGATAAAGAAATTTACAATGTGTAATCGTCCACGTTGTAGTACTATTTATGTATTATTTAAATTCCCATTTACATGCTCATAATATTTTAGAGCAATAAGTTTTGCATAACACTCAAGTATTAGAGAAGATTCTAACATATTATTGTTTGGCAGAGCAATAACATGATCAATATAAGAAGGCTTCTTTATACTTGAGGTTGTTATCAAATATATTTTAGGTGCATTACTTTTGTTAAAAAACTCTTCATTTTGAAATATTCGTAAAAAATATGTACCTGAAGAAGAAAAAGCTATAATAAGATTTTCTTCTGTTGCCTCTTCGATATATTTTTTTTGAGCCATAAAAGGGATACGAGTATCCACCATTTTTCCACTTGAAAATAACTCATGTTGCATTGATATTGCTATGCTACCTGATTGCATATGTCCAAACATAGCAACTTTTTTATATTTAAAAATATCCTCAATTAAGTTACTCAAAAGATAACCATCTAGATTTTCATTTAATAACTTCATTGAACTTATAGCCTGATTTATAAAATAAGAGTGGCTATTTTCATGTCCTACAACAAGCCCATACTTCTCTTCTAAATCAGATTTCCTGTCTTGAAACATATATTTTAACTCATAAAAGCTATCTACTCCAATTTTCTTACAGAACCTACTTATTGTAGCTTTTGAAACATTGCATCCCTCTGCAATACTACTAGTTGAAAAAGACTTAAAGCTGCTTGTATTATTTAATAGATAGTGAGCTATCTTATAATTTACAGAATCCTCTTCTTCAGTATTTATGACATTTAATAATAAAAGAATAATACTTGGCATGTATCTACACCTCCCTAACTATAGTATCATATTTTTTTTAGAAAGTATGTGATTTACAAATTAAGAAAAGGTCTCTTAATAACCTTTATTGTTTCTTGCCTAAATACACTTCATTTTTACCATCTTCAATTACGCTATTAAAATAGTGCCTAATAACTATATCAAGTATTGTACTCATATGAATATCTACATCTTCACTCATTCCTTTGAGCTGATTGAGCATTCTAACCGTTGATTTCCTCATCATATATGTTCTTTTTACATCAAATTCCTCTCCGTCTATCGTAGGAGTCTTGCGTTTTCCTCTTTTTATTTTTCTAACTTCAAAATCTTTTTCTTCTTTATTTATTAAAACTGTTTCCTTTTTACTATTAGAAGTTACCTCTTCATACCTAGAACTTATAAGTTCATTTACTACTTCCCCGTCAATCTCCTCCTCATCAGTCCACTCTATATTAATAGAGCCTTTTTCATCATCTTCTTTTAATATTTCATCAACCTCATGAGCTGATAACTTTACTTTTTCAGCCATAAACATCACCTCTTGTTAAAATAATATTCTACCAAAACTCAAAAGATACAATTTTTTAGCTGGATATCTGGATTTCTGGATATCCAGTTTTCTGGTTAACTGGATTTCTGGATTTCTGGATATATGGTTATATGGTTATTAAACATAATATTAAAATAAATTTATTTAACTTAGAATTCCACAAGGTTTTCTCGCTATTTTCCCACATTCGATTTTTTTTGATAAATTGTGCCCAAATTCTATTTTTATTCATATAGTAAAGAGTAATCAATTATTAGGAGTTGATAAAAATGTCAATAGAAAAGATAGCGACTTCGTCTCAATTTACTGTCGAGGTTGAAAATGGAGTTAATAAGGCAGGAGAAATTGTTTATAAAAAGCTTAATTTTTCTGGCCTAAGACCTGATTATAATGTAGATGCCCTTTATGAGCTTGCAGAAGCTATAAGAGGTATTTTATCTAATGATACCCGAGACGCTTTAGTATTTGACGTATCTAAAATAGTTAAAAATGATTAGATATATTAAAAATATTAAATTAGAAAGGTGGGTTGTTATATGAGCTTTATTCTATCATTAAGTTTTATCACCTCCAATGGTTCAAAATCTTCTATATCTATAGCTGGTGTTAGGGAAAATATAACTAAAGCTGAAGTAGAAAATTTAATGAATCTTATTATAGATAATAACTTCTTTGAAACAAAAAATGGCTCTTTAGTTGCAATTAATTCTGCTAAAGTAGTCAAAAAGGAAGAAACCACTATAATTTGATGAAAAAGAGAGTTCAGCATTAAGTTTTGCTGAACTCTTGTCTTTATATAGTGTTTTTTACTTTTCTAAAACTTAACTTCATCTGGATTCATTCCTGATCCACCGCAATACTCCATAGAGTTAATTGTGGAAATATCTTCATCAGAAATAACAAAATCAAATATTTCAGTATTTTCCTTTATACGAGAAGGAGTAACTGACTTTGGTAAAGGAAGTACTTCATTTTGAAGACACCAACGTATACAAAGTTGTGCTACAGATTTATTATATTTTGCTGAGATTTCTTTAAGTGTTTCATTTGATAACATTCTTCCTGTCCCAAGTGGGCTCCATGCTTCCACTAACATGTTGTGTTTTTTGCAATAATCCACAGTCTCATTTTGCATTTGACCTGGATGGAATTCTATCTGATTAACCATTGGTGGAATTTCAGTTTTCATAAGTGACTTTAAGTGATGTGGTAAAAAGTTTGATACACCTATTGAACGAATTTTTCCTTCTTTATAAAGCTTTGTCACTGCACGCCATGTTTCTAGATTGATTTCATCCCAATTTGAAAACTGCTTTGCATTTGCAGGCCAATGAATTAAGTATAAATCAAGATAGTCTAATCCTAAATCATCTAATGTTTTATTAAATGCAGCTATGGTTTTCTCATAGCCACGATCTTTATTCCATACTTTACTTGTAACAAAAAGCTCTTCACGTGATACCTTACTTTCAGAAATTCCTGTACCAACACTTTTTTCATTACCATAAACAGCTGCTGTATCAATATGTTTGTATCCAGAAGTAAGAGCTGCTTTTACAGAACTAACTGCTGTAGCTCCATCTGGTGTCTGCCAGGTTCCAAATCCAACACATGGAATTTTATATCCATTACTAAGTATAAAATCATCACTCATCTTATTCATTTATATCATCCTCCAACTTTACTATAAATTCTTATAATAATAGTTTATCACAATAAAAGATCTTTATTATATAATTAAAGCACTCTCTTGATTTCTACCAAAATAATTATCTAGATATCCTTCTGGTAATGCAGGTATTAACTCAAATTCAGTTTCCATAGTTTGTACTTGTCCTGTTTCTGTACATTTAACAATACCATTTAAAATTTCCACCGCATGACATCCCATATCAATATTTGCACGATGTGGTCTATCTTTTCTCATAGCCCATGCCATTTCTGCCACCCCAAGACCTCTAGAATTCTCACCATATCCATAACAATTTTGTATTTCAATGGATTCTTTCATTCCTTTTTTCTGTAATAATACCGTTCCTCCAAACTTATCTGGATCTGGAAGATTTATAATCCCTTCCGTACCATAAATAGTTAACACCGGTACTTGAGGCCATATGGTATTTGAAGTGAAATTCATTGTTCCATATACTCCACTTTTAAATTTCATATTTGATATCATTACGTTTTCACTTTCAACCATAAAAGTTTCACCAAAGCTAGGTAATGAGGGATTCTCTACAGTATGTTCTGGGTTTGTATTGCAAGCAAATCCACTAACCTTTTCAACAGGTCCTAAAATACTAAGTAATGCTGTAATATAATAAATACCAACATTAAAACCTATGCCTCCCCCCTTTGCCGTATGAAATGCTCCTGGATAATATAAAAACTCCATATCACGATTTACTGCTGCATGGCATGAAACAATCTTTCCTATTCCACCACTATCAATGACCTTACGAGCTGTCTGTATAGCTGCACCAAGAAATGTATCAGGTGCACACCCAATTCTTAAGTTTTGTTTTTTCGCAATTTCCTTAAGTTCAAGAGCATCTTTTAAATCTGGAGTTATAACTTTTTCGGTATATACATTTTTCCCTGCTTCTAATGATTTCTTTATTACTTCATAGTGAGCTGTCGCAGGAGTTAAGTTTACAACCAACTCAATCTCAGGGTCATTCAAAATTTCATTAACAGACATAGCTTTTATTCCAAATTCCCTTGATTTTTCCTCAGCCCTTTGAAGACTTAAGGCTCCACACCCAATTACATCTAGGATTTCAAACCTATTAATCATATTGTCTAAATATATACCACTTATTTTTCCACAACCTATAACAGCAGTTTTAACTTTTTGAAATTGTTTCATTCTTCTCCTCCTCTATTTTCTTTCTTACTTATCTATCAGCAACCACTGTGCCAAGATTGAAATCACTTATATAACTTTATATTTCCACTTTAACTTATGTATTTCTCCTATTTCTATGTAATAAAAAAGCTTTCAAAAAGTATTTATGTGCTTTACTTCTTGAAGGCTTTTTAAAGCACATAAGTAATGTGCTTTGTTCTATTCTTTTTTAGATATTATTCTAAAGGTACTTTTATAAGCATCTGATTTAGAAGTTGCATATTGAATGATATTCCCCTCTTTATCGTAGGTAGTAATACGGGTAATAGAGATAGGATCATTCTCTTTTAGATTAAGATAAGTTGCTTCTTGAATATCAGCTTTTCTTATCTCTATATTTTTTTCCTCTTTATATGGAGTTACATTATGCTCCTCAAGTGTTCTAAAAAGATTATGTTCTGTAAAATCAATATCAATTAATTTAGGACATATTTTTAATGGAATATAATCATCTGCTAGAGAATACAAATCATCATTAACATACCTAACTCTCTTTAAGTGAAATACTAAATCTTGTTCAGAAATATTTAGATAAGATGCTACATTGGATTTTGGGAATTCAACAGCTTGTTTAAGTACACGATTTTTAGTAAATTTCCCTGCTGAGCTTAAAATACTAGATAATCCAAGTCCATTATTATTAGAATCTGAATAATCTATTGGAACTTTATTTCCTATGTAAAAGGTTCCTTTTCCTTGAATTCTTACAATTATATTCTCATCCTCTAATTTTTCTAATGCTTTTCTAATGGTTGGTCTACTTACATTAAACATATTGGATAAATCACGTTCACCTGGTAATGGTGAATAATATTCGAATTTAGAAAAATAGGCTATCATTTCATCCTGAATCTCCAAATGTAATGGAGTACCTGCTCTCTTCATTCAAAATCAGCCCCTTTCTATTAATTAAAATCATCTATTTTAAAATTTATTTTCACTTAATAATAATATATTTAAGAAAAATCATCAAGTAAAAGACCTCTTCAATTTACCAGTGGTAATAATTATACTCCACTTACTCTTTTATCTCAAGTCCTAAAATTTATAATATTTTCTATTTTTATATTGATGACCATTTTTACCTATGGTACAATTATTTTACCAGTGGTAAAGATATAAATTAAAGGAGGGTCTATTAATTTATGAAAATAAGAACACCATTTTTAGTTGTAAATCCAAAATCCTATCTATATGGAAAACGATCTCTAGATTTAGCACTAGCTGCTGACAAAATAGCTAAAGAAACAGGTATAGAAATGTTTTTTACATGTCCATTTGCAGATATTCGTTATATTAGCGAAAATACTACTAACGTAATTGTAACTGCTCAGCATATGGAATCCTTAAAACCAGGGCGTGGAATGGGACATGTATTACCAGAATCTTTAAAAGAAGCTGGTGCAAAAGCAGTTTTCTTAAATCATGCTGAAAATCCAATGACTGTAGCGGAACTGTCTAAGACAATTGAAAGGGCACGTGAACTTGATATAAAAACTATAGTATGTGCTGACTCTGTTTCTGAAGCTGTTGCACTTTCTAAATTTAATCCAGACATAATCTTAGCTGAACCTACAGAATTAATAGGAACAGGTAAAACAGCTGATAACAGTTATGTAATAGAAACTACGGAAAAGATTAGAGACATGAGCCCTAATACTTTAGTTATGATAGCTTCGGGGGTTACCACCGCTGAGGATGTTTATAACGTTATTAAGCTTGGTGCTGATGGTACTGGCGGAACAAATGGTATTTTAGGGGCTCCAGATCCTAAAATACGTATAGAAGAATGGGCTGAAGCAATGGTTAGAGCAATAAAAGATAAGGAATAAATAGGGGGTTATAATATGAGCGTTTATAAAGAACAAATAAGTTTAACATCTCACGGAGAAACACCAAGTTTTTTTGATATTACTCCACAAGTAAGGGAAGCAATAAAGAAAAGTAACATACAAAATGGTATCTGTGTTGTAATTTCTCCACATACTACCTGTTCAGTATTTTTTGAAGAATTTGTTCATGATTACACTGAAAATGGTGATGAATTTCTTCAAGTAGACTTAAATGATGTACTAAAAAAAATAATTCCAGACAATGTTTCACTAGGTCAATACAATTATCCTGGGGAAGAACATTATAAAGCTGTTGAATCATGGCCAGATGCCTCAAGTTATCTTCCAAACGCAGATCGTTCTGCATTATTTAACTGTGATGCACATTTAAAAGCAACTCTACTTGGTTCTAGTGAAACTTTTGAAGTTGATAATGGAGCCTTAGGAGTTGGAACTACAGGATATGTTTATTTTGTAGACTTTGATCGTACAAGATCTCGTACTCGTAAATGCAAAATTATAGTAATGGGAGAATAATTTATTTAATATGGAGGGATTAAAATGTTAGTTAATTCAAAAGAAGTATTATTAGATGCTAAAAAAAATAATTATGGAGTTCCAGCACCTGATTTTTTAGATTTAGATTCTGCTAGAACCTTTGTTGAAGTTGCTGAAGAATATAATAGACCTATTATCCTATCATTTGCTCAAGCTCACCGTAATATAATTTCTCTAGAGGAAGCTGCTACTGTAGGAAAATTTATGGCTGAAAGCGTTAAAGTTCCTATAGTTTTACATCTTGATCACGGCGAAGACATAGAATACATTAAACGTGCTATAGATCTAGGTTTTACTTCTGTAATGATAGATGCATCTATGGATAGTTTTGAGGAAAATGTTCGCAAAACAAAAGAAGTTGTTGAGCTTGCACACCCAAAAGGCATAACTGTTGAAGCTGAAATTGGACATGTTGGTCAAGGTGAAATCGTTGGACAAGGAGAAGGACAAAGCGGAACTTCTTCCATATACACAACTGTTGAAGAAGCAGTATCTTTTGTGAAGCAAACTGGTGTAGATTCTTTAGCCGTTTCTATAGGAACATCCCATGGAATTTATAAAGGTAATAAGAATCCTGAAATAAATTTTGAAAGGCTAAATGAATTAGCAAAGGCTATAGAAGTTCCATTAGTTCTCCATGGTGGTTCAGGAACAGGTGATGATAATCTTCATAGATGTGCAATAGAAGGCATATCTAAAATCAATGTATTTACCGACTTTTTGGTAGGTGCAATTAAGGAGATTGACGAGGTAAAACCAGTAGACTTTATAGCACTAAAAAAAGCTTCTAATGAAGGAATGGCTAAAATTCTTAGACATTATTTTAGGGTGTTTTCTAAGGAATATAGATAAAAAAGAGTTCAGCACGTTTAATGCTGAACTCTTTTTTATCTATCTATCCCTTTTTTATTCCCCATAAACGCCATGAGCTGATCATAATATGGATAACCTTCCATGTCACCTTTTACAAGTGTTGCCATTGCACCAACTGCATTTCCTTGTATTCCACATTCTTTTACACTTAAGTTCTTTAATACTCCAGATAGAAATCCTGCCGCAAAGCCATCTCCTGCTCCAACAGTATCTTCTGTTGTTACTTGGAATCCTTGTATATATTCCTTCTCAGACTTAGTTGCTACATAACAACCCTTTTCTCCAAGCTTAACTACTACTGTTTTGCAGCCCATTTCTAAAAATTTTTCTGCGATGTCTTTTTCATTATCTAATCCTAATATCATCTCTCCCTCTTCTACTCCAGGGAATATAATGTCTGCCATCTTTGCAATTTTTAGAAGTACTGGTCTTGCTTTTTCTAAAGTCCATAGTTTCAATCTTATATTAGGATCAAAAGAAATAGTTATGCCATTTTCTTTTGCAATCTCTAGTACCTTAAATACAGTTTCTCTACAGCTTTCAGATAATGCTGGTGTTATTCCTGTAATATGAATTATCTTAGTGTCTTTTATATATTCTATATCTAAATCTTCTATAGATAATCTACTTGCAGCAGATCCGGCTCTATAATAATAAACATTGGGATTGGCGTTATTAACTCTCTCTTTAAAAAGTATTCCAGTACTAGCTCCCTTATCAACTTTTAGTCTAGATACATCTACCCCTTCTCCACGAACAGTATTTTTAATGTATCTCCCAAACTCATCATCTCCAACTTTTGAAAACCAGCCTGCTTCATGTCCTAATCTTGCAAGTGCTATAGCAACATTAGAATCTGCTCCACCTATAGATTTACTAAAACCCTCTACAAATCTTAGTGGACCATTAGCTTGAGGATTAAAAAGTACCATAGTTTCTCCAAAGGTTAATACTTCCTTCATTTTTATACCCCCACCTAAATATTATTCCTAGCTTCTCTTACTTTTTCCACAAATTCAGCTGCTACTTTTGTGATTTCTTCATAGTTTCCTGTTTTAGCTCCTTTAGTAAGATCACCACCTGTACCTACTGCTATAGCTCCAGCTTTTATCCACTCTGCTACATTGTCTAAATTTACTCCTCCAGTAGGCATAAAATTAGCTTGTGGTAAAGGTGCTTTGAAAGAACTTATAATGGATGGACCATAAGCATTTCCCGGGAATACTTTTAATATTTCTACACCATATTCTAAAGCTTCCACAATTTCAGTTACTGTCATTATTCCTGGTATAACAGCTACCCCGTATCTATTACACATTTTTAGAGTTTCTATGCTTAGGCATGGACTAACAATAAACTCTGCTCCAGCTAGTATACAAGCTCTTGCTGTTTCAGGATCAAGTACAGTTCCTGCTCCTATAATTACATCTTCTTCTCTATATGTTTCAGATAATTCCTTAATTATGTCTACAGCACCAGGCACAGTCATGGTAATTTCAAGTACATTTATGCCTCCATTTTTAACTGCTTCAATTATTTTAATTGCTTCTCCTTTTGACTCAGCCCTTATAACTGCAACTACCCCTACATCAACTATGTTTTTTATAATCTCTGAACGTTTCATTAGATTATATCCTCCCTCTTAATCATTAATAATTTAAATTTATAACTTTTAAACAATATTTTCTTTCATTTTTTTGCTATAAAGTATAAAATTATTGCATTAATCATAAAATTCTTATATTCTAAAAATAAGCTTATTTAAGGGGGTTATCTATGAATGTTGGAATTGATAATATAGATGAAGGTATCTATAACATATGCTCTTTAATTCATAACCTAGTTAATATAGATGTGGAGTTTTTTGATAGTTCTCATAACTCTTCTCTTCAATTGTTCAAATTCCAAAAACCTCTTATAATAGAGGACTTAAGATTTTCAAGTATATTGAATATGGAGAATCTTCTTAAAAATAAAAAATCCAATGATTTATTGTACTACACTGATAATTTTAATCTAAATTATTTGTGTTTAGGAATTTTTACTGAACAAAACTCTTCTTCTGGAACAGTAATTGTAGGCCCTTTTCTCTCAGATATTCCAGATGACTTATTAATATCTAAGGTCATTCAATTAAATAATCTTCCTCTTGGACATAGACAAGAACTTAGAGAATACTACAAGGCTCTTACTATATTAGATAGTAAAACCTATAAAAATATAGGTTCTCTTATGGTAAATCTATCGTCAAATCCTCTTATTAATAGCAATATATCCTTTGTTCAAAACAATAACGGTATTTCAAATATCAAGGACTCCCAAGAGACAGATGATAGAAAGTTTTATTCTGATATAGAATTTAGATATAAATTAGAAAGAGAAATCCAGAATTCAGTAGCTAAAGGTGAAAGCGAAGAAGCCCTTAAGCTTATGAACAGCTTTGAGTTTAATCCAACCCACAGAGTTCCTAATAATCCTTTAAGGGCATGGAAGAATTACGGTTTTGTTATTAATACGCTTCTTAGAATAGGTGCAGATAAAGGGGGAGTTTCTCCAATTTATATACACAATATTTCCGATAAGTTTGCTATATTGATAGAAAAAGTAACAAATAAGGCAGAATTAGATAGTTTATTGAAAGAGATGACTTTACAATATTGTGATCTAGTAAAAAGTTTTTCAACTTCTCAATATAGTCCTGTAGTTGGAAAATGTATTGATTATATAAAAATAAATTTCTACAATAAGATATCTTTAAATACCATATCTAATGAAATAGGAATAAGTCCTTCTCACCTTTCAAGAAGTTTTAAGAAGGAAACTAACCTTACTATAACTGAATTTATAAATAAGGTGAAAATTGAAGAAGCAAAATTTCTAATAAAGCAAAATGAGCTTTCCATTACTGATATTGCTTTAAAGGTAGGTTTTGAAAACCATAATTACTTCTGTTCAGTATTTAAAAAACTAACTTCTTATACTCCAAAAGAATATTTACTAAAGGCTTAAAACTGATTTAGGTAATCAGTTTTAAGCCTTTTACTCTTTATACATGCTTTCATAGAATTGCTTCGGTGTTACTCCATACTCATTTTTAAAGGCTCTAAAGAAATTAGAATAATCCCCAAAACCACATTTTTTATATACCTCTTTTATAGATATATTGTTAAGTATAAGTTCCTTTGCCTGAATAAGCTTCTTTTGAACTATATATTTATGAATTGTTGTACCTGTATGTCTCTTAAACTCTCTTGAAAGATGAAACTTACTAAGATAGCAATACTCTGCAAGTTCATCTATTGTTATGTCCTCTTCAATATTATTATTTATGTACTCTATTATGCTATCTATTAAATTACTCTTTTTTATATCTATATCAAGCACAATATCTTTATTAAACAGTATGGTATTTATATAAACCATAAGCTCAGTAATATAAGCTGAATATAGAAGTTCATAACCAAAACCTTTAATTTTTTGAACACTTAGTATCTTATTTAATACCAATCTGATGTTTTTTTGAGTTTCAAAGTCCATTCTTAAAACATTTTTTTTCTTATCACTTTCAAAGCAAAGAGTTAAATCTGTTTCTTCACTTGATATCTTCTTTAAAAAAGATCTATTTAACCATAATACAATTCTCTCATAGGCTAGATCCTTGTTATTTATTATTGCCTTGTGAAGTTCTTTAGAATTAATAAGTACTATATCACCAGGTGCTAAATTATATATTCTACCTTCTATATGATAAGTTACATCTCCAGAAATAAAAAGATAACATTCATAAAAATCATGATGATGAAGGCTTACTCCTGTCATTTCAGTATTTTTATAATGAAATATTTCATAATCAGTAGAAAGCATATACTGTCTGTTTGAGTACTGCTGAACCTTATTTCTCATTTAAACCTCCTTTATTATTTGAGCAATTTTTGCATGTTATATAGCAATAATAACATACTTTTTAATTTTTGTTATTGCTATAATCAATTTGTAAAAAAGATTATACTTTCAAACTTAATTGAGGTGATGTTATTGTTAGATAACGATTTTATATTAAATGGTAAAACGGCTCAACGCCTTTATCATAGTGTTGCAAAAAATGCTCCGATTTATGACTACCATTGTCATTTATCTGCTAAGGAAATATATGAAGACAACACATTTGATAATATTTCTAAGATTTTTCTTGGATTTGATCACTATAAGTGGAGAGCAATGAGATATGCTGGAGTTCCTGAAAAGTATGTAACAGGTGATTCAGATGATCTTAGTAAATTTAAAATGTGGGCAAAAACTTGTGAAAGATTAATAGGAAGTCCTTTATATCACTGGACAAATTTAGAGCTTAAAAACTTCTTTGGTGTAACTGAAATTTTAAAAGAAAGTAATTCTGAAGAAATTTATAATTACTGCAATAAAAAAATTAAAGATGAAAATCTATCTCCTGTAAAGTTTATAGAAAACTCTAATGTAAAGCTTATATGTACTACTGACGATCCAATTGATGATTTAGAATATCATAAACTATTAGATGAAAAAAGTGATTTAACTTTTAAAGTACTTCCAACCTTTAGACCGGATAAATCACTAAATTTATTAAATAAAGACTTCGAGGATTATATTGAAAAACTTTCAACTGTAACTTCTATAGATATTAAAACTTACTCAGATTTCTTGAAGGCTATAAAATTAAGAGTTAGCTATTTTAATGAAGCTGGCTGTAAGCTTTCAGACCACTCTCTTGAAAGTTTAGAATACTTCTCCACAGATGAAGGTGAAGTAAGCCTAATTTTTAGTAAAAGATTAAAAGGTGATTCTATCTCAAAGTCTGAAGCAGAGAAATATAAGTTCTTTACTTTAAACCGACTTGCTAAAGAATATAATGATAGAAATTGGGTAATGCAGCTTCATATAGGAGCTCTTAGAAACAATAATGAAGTAATGCAAGGTAAGACAGGTCCTGATTCTGGTTTTGATATTACTAATGATTTTGAAATCGCATCACATCTTTCAAAGTTACTTAATGGTATTAATAATGAAGCTTCCTTACCAAAAACTATACTTTATACCCTAAACCCAAAAGATAATATAGTTTTATCAACTCTTCCTCAATGTTTTAGTGAAGATGGTGTTCAAGGCAAAGTACAGTTTGGTACAGCTTGGTGGTTAAATGACCATAAAAGAGGTATTACTGATCACTTAACATCCCTAGGAGAACAAGGAATGTTATCTTATTCTCTAGGAATGCTTACCGATTCAAGAAGTTTTCTATCCTATGCTAGACATGAATACTTTAGAAGGATTTTATGCAGCTTTATAGGAAATCTTGTTGATTCTGGTGAATTTGAAAATGATGACAAACTTCTTAAAGAAATAGTTGAAGCTATATGTTTTAAAAATATAAAGAAATATTTAGAAATGTAGGAGGAATAAATTTATGAAATTATCATTTAGATGGTACGGAAATGATGATCCTGTAAAAATCGAATATATTAGACAAATCCCAAGCATGCACAGTATTGTAACTGCAATATATGATGTGCCTGTAGGTGAAAAATGGAGCATGGACAGTATATTATCTCTTAAGGAAACAGTTGAAAATGCTAGTTTAAATTTTGATGTAATTGAAAGCGTTCCTGTACATGAAGACATTAAACTTGGTTTACCTACAAGAGATAAATATATAGAAAACTACAAAGAAAACATAAGAAACTTAGGTAAAGCTGGAGTTAAAGTAATATGTTACAACTTTATGCCTGTATTTGACTGGACAAGAACTCAGTTAGATAAGGTATTAGATGATGGTTCAACTGCTTTAGTTTATTACGTTGATCAAATTAAAGACATGGACCCACTTACTGGTGAACTTTCTTTACCAGGCTGGGATTCAAGCTATACTAAAGAAAGTCTTAAAGAAGTTTTTGATAAATACTCGAAGATAACTAAAGAGGATTTATGGAACAGTCTTGAATATTTCCTTAAGGAAATAATACCTATTGCTGAGGAAGCTGGAGTTAAGATGGCAATCCATCCAGATGATCCACCATATGATATTTTTGGTCTTCCAAGAATAATTACAAACGAAGAAAACCTAGATAGATTCTTAAAACTTGTTGATAGTGAATACAATGGTTTAACTTTCTGTACTGGTTCTCTTGGATCTGGAAGCTTTAATGATGTAGTAAAAATGATAGATAAATATGCTTCTCAAAGACGTATCCACTTCATGCATGTTAGAAATGTTAAGCTTCTTGATGATGGTGGCTTTGAAGAAAGTGCTCATTATTCACCTTGTGGTTCTTTAGACCTTGTTGAAATAATGAAAGCTCTTCATAAACACAATTATGAAGGATACCTTCGCCCTGACCATGGAAGAATGATTTGGGGAGAAACAGGAAGAGCTGGTTATGGATTATATGACCGTGCTTTAGGATCAATGTACTTAACTGGAATATGGGAAACACTAACTAAAACAGATAAAGGAGAAAAATAAAATGAAACTTCCATTTAATATAGATTTAACTGATAAAGTAGTTGTTATAACAGGTGGCGCTGGAGTTATTGGGGGGTATTGGGTAGATGCTCTTGCAGAATGTGGTGCAAAAGTAGCAATTCTTGACCTAAAACTTGAAAATGCTGAAAAAAAAGCAGATGCAGTTGTAGCTAATGGTAAGATAGCTTTAGGTGTTGAGGCAAATGTTTTAAATAAAGAAAGTCTTAAAAAAGCTCATGAAATTGTATTAGAAAAATTCGGACCATGTGACATACTTATAAATGGTGCTGGCGGAAATAATCCAAAGGGAACAACAACAAAAGAATACTTATTTCCAGAAGATTTAGCTGAAGATAACAAGGATTTAATTACTTTCTTTGATTTAGATGAGCAAGGAGTAAGATTTGTATTTGACCTTAACTTCCTTGGAACTTTACTACCATCACAAGAATTTGCAAGAGATATGATAGGTAGAGAAGGTTGCAGTATAATAAATGTTTCTTCAATGAATGCATTTACTCCACTTACAAAGATACCTGCATATTCAGGTGCAAAAGCAGCTATATCAAACTTTACTCAATGGCTTGCTGTACATTTTGCTAAGGTAGGAATAAGAGTAAATGCTATAGCTCCTGGATTCCTTGTAACAGCTCAAAATGCTGCTCTTTTAAAGAATCCTGATGGAAGCCTAACTGAGCGTTCACACAAAATACTAAACAGTACTCCAATGGGAAGATTCGGAGAACCAGAAGAGCTTATAGGAGCATTATTATTCTTAGTAAATGAATCTGCTTCAAGCTTTATAAATGGTGTAGTTCTTCCGATTGACGGTGGATTCTCAGCATATTCTGGTGTTTAATAAGATTTATCTGATGTCTAGCCACTGTAACACCCCCATCCTCTATCCGAGGTGGGAGATAACACTGGCATGACCCTAGATAAGTTCAACTAAGATTCAGACGGGGACTAACCCCTACCTGAATCAAGTTTCACTTTATAAGTATATTAGTAAAGTCCAGCAAAAGCTGGACTTTGTTATTATATATAAAAGTATTCATTAAATAAGTCTTTATTTCATCATTATTAAAAACACATTTTTTTCTATACTCTATCTCAATAATCCCAATGATTTTTCTTCATATCAACATGATTTTCATCTTTAAGGGATACACCTTCTTCTAGTAGCAAAAATCGTTGTTCCTTCCATCCCGGTGCCAATCTTCCAGCATGATTTACTACACGATGACATGGATATCTACCATAAAATTCTGCCATACTTAGAACTTTCCCCACAAGTCTTGCATTTTTGTCTCTGCCAATAAGGCTGGCAATTTGTCCATAGGTGGCTACTTTCCCTTCTGGAATTTCCTCTACAACAGAAAGTATTTCATAAATTAATTCTTCATTCATAATCTTTTTCATGTATTCTCCAAACTCTTATTTCTAAAGTAAATACATAAATATTTTAAAACGTCTTAACCTTGAAGCCCATTTGATTGTCTTTCCATGTTTTCTATAACAACATCATAAATTTCTCCTAAAGAAGCGCAATACTCAAGTACTTTCCATGGAATATTTGTGTGAAAATGAACTTTTATTAACTCTTCATCACCAACTGCAAGTAAACAATCACCTTCAATATTTTTTGTTATATAGTCATTTATTTCATCTTCTGAAAGATTTTTTCCTTCAATTAATAATTGTGTATCAAATTTATATTCTATCATAACTTATCTCCTTTTCTTTTTTAGAACTATTATATTATATAAAGCTAAATATTCATACTAATTTACTCAAACAAATAATGTATCATCTTTTCAGGATTCTCTAAAAACTTTCTTGTTATCATATAATTATCGGTCTTTTTGTAGGGGGTTTTCATAATGCCATTATCATCAATAACAAATATATCTGCATCAGGATATGCCATCAGTATAGGTGAATGAGTAGCTATAATAAACTGAGAATTTTGCTTTACAAGTTCATTAATAACAGTAAGCATAGACATCTGTTTTATTGGGGATAGCGCAGCCTCTGGTTCATCTAAAATATATAATCCATTTCCACCAAACCTGCTAGTCATGAGTGTAATAAAGCTTTCACCATGTGACATTTTATGTAATGAAGTTCCTCCATAGCTATGTATAGCACCTAATTTTTCTATTTCTGTAGCTACATTATAAAAACTTTCTGCTCTTAGAAAAAATCCATCCTTAGGACGCTTCACACTTTTTACTACAGTAATATACTTATATAAATCAGAATGAGTTTCCATTGATGAAAAGTTAAAATTTTTAGTTCCACCTTCTGCATTAAAGCCACTATTAACTGCAATAGCTTCTAGTAACGTTGATTTCCCACTACCATTTTCACCAACAAAAAAAGTTACATTACTTGATAAGGCTAAACTATTTAAATTACTAACAACAGGTAAATTCTTAATATAGCTCTCTTCTTCATAAATTTCTTTTTTTAAACGGATTTCTTTTATATACATATTATCTTGTATCATAGATGTATCACCTCACTTCTCTCATTTCTTTAGTGAAGAGAATATTAAATTAAATCATCTTTAGTTATTTCTATTGATGGATAGTGACTAAGTGTTGTTAAATCAGTATTCAATGGCACACTATATACCATATAATAATAATCTATATTATCTTTATTTTTTAGTAACTCCTGAATCTTTTGTTCTGCTATATCTCTGTCAGTCGTAGCATATACTACAGACACTACTCCAACCTTATTATTCTCTTTATTATCAATGCTTCCACGCAATATTAATTTCAATGGTTCTTCTCCATTTAACCCTAATTCAATGTAGTCTTGGTAGTCCATGTTATAATCTCCTTGTATTCTTTGATATTTATTTCTAGTGATATTAAATACATATGTGACTAGTTTAATTGTACCATAATTTTCATAGCACAATAATATTTGTAAACTACTCTGTGGTTATATCTAAATAAAAAAGGATATAGGATTCAGTAGTAAAGTTAACTACCTATCCTATATCGCTTATTATATTTCTTACCTTCACTACAAGCATAAGTTCGATTGACTAAATCAAAGATTTAGAATCTCACTTTCACTACAAGTATAAGTTCGATTGACTAAATCAAAGATTTAGAATCTCACTTAGTCTTCAGCTTTAGGTATAACATTTAGTTCCTTATTTATAACGCTTAGTAATTCCTTTGGTATATTGAATCTTGATCTCTTAGACATACTGTCTATAGTCATTAATCCTCTCATTGCGCTCATTTGATCGCTTTCTGCAATGTCTCCAAAGTATTTCTTAAATACAGCTTTTGAGTCTTCATTTTTATACAATTCATCAAGTGTATCAAAAGTTGAATAATAACCCTCTTTAAGTGTCACTTCTTGAACATCTGTTAAGTCAAATTTTTGGAACCAGTTAGTTACATGAGTTGTTGTTTCTGGCTTTTTAAGAACATAACTTTCATCAGCTTCTTTAGTTCTATTTAATGTTATTTCATCAGTATAAATATTTTTATTATTATCTATAGCTTCTACTCTTACTATATTTTTTCCTAACTCTAATTTAACATTAGAGAATTTCTTCATTGGCTCTTTATCGTTTAGTTCATCTACAAATTTTCCATTTACATAAAGCTTGATATTCTCTACATTTGATAATACTACTATATCATTTAATTCTTCATGTCTATTTACAAATCTGCTTCCTGCTAATTTCACAAACAGCTCTTTTGACCAGTAAGCCTTACATAAATAGAAGGCATCCTTTTTAATCTTTCTATCTATAGTAACTAATCCTTTTTGATTTCTTCCTTTTTTACCGCCTTCATTTCTAATTTCACTACCGAAGTCGAACATAGCCCATACATAACCGCCTAAAATAAACTCTCTTTCATTAAAAGTTTTTAGAGCATTATTTTGGAATAATAATTGATATTCTTCTGTATAGTCTTTTACTGTTGGGTTGTATGAATGAAGATCTGGGTTAGTATCTACCCCATACTCTGTAACCATAACAGGTATATTAGGTCTTACATTATGGAATTCATCTAATCTGATTGCTAGATCTTTCATCTCTTTATAATACCATCCGTAATATAAATTATATCCAACAAAATCTGTTATATCATTTAATGGACTCTCATTTGCCACAGAGTGGATATTTGCTTGTGCAATAAATCTGCTTGAATCTAACTCTCTAGCTATAGTAGCAAGTTCTTTAACCATTTCATATATCTTTTCATTTTCTATAGCTATTGTTATTTCGTTTTGAACTCCCCAACAATATATAGAACTATGATTATATGCTTGTTTAATTAATCTTTCCAACTGATCCTTAGCATTTTTATTTTCTTTATCTGCTGTTGTTGGAACACTTATAAATGGTATCTCTGCCCACGCTAATATTCCTTCTCTATCGCAAAGAGTGTAGAAATAATCATCATGTTGATAATGAGAAAGCCTTACACTGTTTGCTCCTACTTCCTTAATTATTGACATGTCTAATTCCATATGTTCCTTAGTTAGAGCATTGCCTATTCCATCAAAATCCTGATGTCTACTGACACCATTTAGTTTAATAGCCTTACCATTTAAGAATACTCCCTTATCTTGAGTAATTTCTACTTTTCTAAACCCAATCTCTATAACTCTCTTATCACATATTTGACCATCATAAACTAACTCAATTTGTGCTTTATAAAGGTAAGGATTCTCTACTCCCTGCCAAACAATAACATCATTTATTGTTTCTAATAATTCAAAGCTCTCTTCTTTAGAAACATTAACGTCAATTACCTTCATATATACAATCTCTTCTTCTTTGTTTATTAATTTAAAATCCACCTTTACATCTTTTGCTTCAGCTAGTTCATTTATTATTTTTCCATTTATCTTTAATTCAAATTTACCTTCACTTAATCCTTTTTGAGTTAAATATATACCATCTCTACTATTATCCATTAGATCAAAGTGAAGATTTTCTGATATTATTAAGCTTACATCACGATATAGTCCACCATAAAATGAAAAGTCAGCCATTAGCGGATATACTGTATCATTACGGCTATTATCTACTTTAATTGAAATAGTATTTTCCCCAGCTTTTAAGAAAGGAGTTAAAAACACTCTATACATAGAAAATCCACAACTGCTTTCTCCAGCAAGTTCACCATTTACATATACCTTAGATACAAGTGATGCTGCACCTATTTCTAAAAAAATAAACTTCTCTAACTCTTCCTCACTTATGTTTAAGCTTTTTTGATAACAACATTCTCCCTTAAACATCCCATTACCACTTTGTCCATCTATTCCATTAAAGCAGTGTGGTAATGTAACAGTCTCACTTACATTTTTATCTTTAATAAATAACCAGTTATCATTTATATTTATTGTTTTCAATGTGCTTCTCTCCTTTTCCTTCTAAATATATTCAAGCCACCACTCATACAAGTGGTGGCCTATTTTTAGTATATTAAGCTTCTGCTTTCATTTCTATCTCATGAGCTTCTTTGTCTGCCTTTTTAAAGAATGGATACCAAACAACCATTTGTAAAAGTACAAGTACTACTTGAAGTACAGCTATTTTCCAGCTACCTTCCATTAATCCAGTAAATATTATAGGCATTCCGCTCATTGGTGTCATACCTGCTACTCTTGGAACTAAACCTATAGCTGTTAAACTATAAGCTATAGTTAAACTTATAGCATTCATGAATAAGAATGGTACTGCAAATCTAACATTGAAAACCATTGGAGTACCGAAAACTAATGGTTCACTTATTCCAAAAAGAGATGGTACAGCAGATAATTTTCCTAATGTCTTATATTGTTTACTCTTAGCAAAGAATAACATAAGTAGAGCAAAACCTATTGCACTTGCAGACATAGTATAAGTACTTATAAAAGCACGTCCAGTTATATAAGGAAGTGGTTCTCCTGCCGCATAAGCTGCTAATTGAGCTGCGTCCATTGCTGTAAATATTGGAAGAACAACTGAGTAAATAACTAATGTTCCATGAATTCCAAACCACCATAATATTTGTGAGAATGTCCATAAAATTATTATAGATATGATATTTCCACCTACACCTTGTAATGGAGTTTGAACAAACGAATAAATGAATCCATGCATAGTTTTGAAAGGTGTTGCTGCAAAACCACCTGCAACAGCTAAGAATAAAGCAATAACTAAAAGGCCTGGTATTAAGCTGCTAAAACTGCTTGATACTACTGGAGGCACACTTGATGGCATTTTAATTGTCCAACCTGCTTGTTTAATATATACATATAATCTAGTTGCTACTATACTTATAATAATTGCAGAGAAAATTCCTTTTGCTCCTAACCATTCTACTGGTATAGAAGTCACATTAACTTCATTAACTTTATTTACTGCAGTTGGTGTAATTATAAAGAAACATACTGCTGATAATAACGATGCTATAATACTATCTTCTTTATATTGTTTTGCATAACTACCTGATATAGTAAGTACAAATACTACAGCTAAAAAATTTGTTGTAAATAATATACCTGTGTTTAGAAGTCCTGCAATTCCTGAACTAGCAAGAAAAGCTTTCCATGCTGGTATTGGTAAGTTTTGAAATAATGAAGCAAATGAACCGAATAATGTAACAGGTAATGCTATCATCATTCCTCCAGTTATTCCATTTGCTAATTTACTTTTTTGAACCTTGTTTAATACTGGCGCTACCTTTTTTGATATCGCCTTCGCATCAAAATTAGCCATTTATAAATCCCCCTTTAAAATATTATCATTAATAACCTTTTCATTTGTATTAATCAAGTAATGCAAGTGCATCCTTTAACACTTTTTCACCATTTAGAGTTCCATAGTCCATCATATCTATTACTGCAACTTTGATTCCTTTTGGTTCATATTGTTCTCTTATTTCATCTTCTAAGTAAGCTATTTGTGGTCCTAAAAGTAAAACTTCTGTAGGTTCATCGTATTCTTCAAATTTTGATTCTGACATAGCTATTACTTTTATATCAAGTCCTTGAGCTTTTGCACTTTCTTGCATCTTATTCATTAATATACTTGTAGACATTCCTGCTGCACAAATTAGGGTAATATATTTCATTGTTTTTTCCTCCTAAAGATTTATTTTTATATTTTTTATTAATTATTAAAACAAGCTTGCTTTTAATTATTATTAACTATTAGATTTACTATTTTCTAACTTCTTCATAAATATCAAGTACTTCTAGAGCTAAATCACGTATAGTAATTGCATTCATTAAATGATCTTGCGCATGTATCATGAGCAAATTTATCTGAAATTCCTCTCCTGCTGCTTCTCCTTGTATTAAACTAGTTTGGATGTTATGTGCTTTGTTTAAAGCTTCATTTGCCTCTTTAATCTTTGCTCTAGCAGCTTCTAAATCACCTTTTTTTGCTATTTTAATAGCTCCCATTGCTTTACTTCTAGCATCCCCACTATTAACTATTAATTCCATAACTATTTGTTCTTTTGACAGTATTTCCATTGCTTCACCTTCTATTCAAGTTATTTATGTATCTTACATTTCTATATATAGCAATCACCGTGCCAAGTTTATATTTTTACTTTTTTAAAATACCTTCTTCTCTCAAGTCCCATTTTTACTGGGTTTAAGAGAATATTAAAACTTTTTCAAATTTATATTAATGTGCTTTATTTTAAGCTAAAAAAATAAAGCACATCGATTATGTGCTTTATCTTCTACTTTTCATACTAAATAAATTCATGAGATAACAAATCTCATCTTCTGATATATTGATTGTGTACTTAGTATTAATTAAAGTACACTCACTTTTAATTAACCTATATAACTCTAGATTTTGTTTTATATATTCCTCTTTACCTATATACTCTTCTACTTTTCCATTATCAATTAACCTATCAACCATTACCGCCATATGAAGGGTTATTCCTATTAGAGCATTTGATGTTAGCTGTATCTCCAAAGCTTTAGTTACATTTCTACAAAACCTTTTTATGTCATTAACAATAGTTCTGCCATCAATATTCTTCAACTGATGCTCTAAGGTTTCCTTCATCTTCATATAGACTTTTTCTCTATCTATTAAATTTTGTATATCTTCTGAGGCCCTTCCCTCAATAATATCACTTAACTTAAATTGTATATAATCGGCATCTAACTCAAAAGGACTAACTATACTTAGTATTTCATATTTATTTGATAGTTTTTTAAGTCTATCATAAATGTTTTCTTTACCTATAAAGTTAAGTGGAATTATATCTAGCAACTCATTTTCCATCTTAAGATTTCTCTCTAAGATGCTCTTCATAGTTTTAGCACTTCCTTCGCCAGTTGTGCAAATAGTAACTATACATAATCTCTTTTCTTCAGCTACCTCTGGTATATAATCTAATGAATTATTATCATATAAGTTATTAACTTCTAAAGTATCTCTGTATATTTCATCTAATGAGTAGCCCATTATTGCTTTTCTAGTAGCCTCCATACAATGAAGAGTACTCACTAGAGGAATAGTTCTTGTTTTTATTTTTAAGCTTTTCTCTATCTCCCTACCGAAGTTTGCAAGTGAACCCATATCAACTAAAAACAATATGTCTGTATTAATATTGTTTTGCCTTATATAATCTTTAACCTTTTCTAAGGTCATTTGAGGTTTCTCATCTATTGGAGCATTTATTCCCTTTGCATAGTTCACTCCCAAAAGTCCATTTACAGCATCCGCTAAAGATGTAGCTGTTGTAGCACCATGTGATATGATTACTATATTTACATTACTATGAGAGTTTCTTATTTTTTCTTTATGATAAGTTAAAAACATAGTAATAAATCCAGCTTCATCCACAGGCATTTTAATGTCTAAAGACTGCTCTAATATCTTTAAGACGTCTATAGCCACATTAAACTCTCTGTTATATTGCTTACGAATTCTATTTAACTCTAAGTTTTCAATCTTTTTATTTCTTCTTATTCTATCAATAGAATTATTAATGTGAACTGCTAACCCATAGTATATCTGCTCATTGAACTTTACATCTAACTCTTCTTCACAATAATTAATCACGTTTTCAATTACCTTCATAATATGAGGTTCTATAATGTTTTCTATATTTGTAGTACCAACTTTATAATTAAACTTATCAATATATTTGTTAAAGTAACCCTCTACATTTCTCTGTATTTCTTCCTCAAAGCCTCTGCCTTCTATTCCTCTTGCTTTAAGTTCTCTAGTTTTATTCTCTAACATTTCATATATATTTTCATCTGAATCGGTTTCTTCAAATATTATCTTCTCTTCGTTTTTATCAAATATATAATATCTTTTATTAATGTCACTTAATTTATTCCAAAGCTGTCTATGCTCAACTTCTCTATATAATCCTTCTGCTATATAACTTGGTAAGTCTAAACTACTTATACTTATTTCTTCTTTTTTCTTTGACAAGAAATCTGCATATGCCCTTGCACAAGCCAGTTGTATATCTGACTTAAGCTGCCCTACATTATTCTTACAATCATAAAATAAAAATGACTTTATTGAATTAACAGATACTTTTATGCTTTTTCCAAGCCTTCCTGACTCTTCAATCATAAACTGCTTTATGAGATTAAACCTTTCTTCTATGCCCCTATTTCTTAATGCTGGTATTGTTATTACCATAGGAATTCTTCTTGTGAAAGTTTGAAGAAGAGTTGTATTAGGATCTTCTGTGGTTGCAGCTATTATGAGAACCTGTGCACTTCTTTCGCTAACTGTCTCTCCTAATCTTCTATACATTCCTCTATCCATAAAGGTAAAAAACATTTCTTGCCCTTCTGCTGGAAGTCTATGAACTTCATCTAAAAATAGAATTCCTCCATCCGCCTGCTCTAAAAGTCCAGCCTTATCAAAATCAGCTCCTGTATATGCTCCTTTTTTCACCCCAAATATTTGTCCTAACAATAGCTGAGGATTGTTTGCATAATCAGCACAGTTAAAAATTATAAAAGGACTCTTTTTAGGTTTTACTTCCATCTCAATAGCGTATTTATATATTAACCCCGCAAAGGTTGATTTTCCAACCCCAGTCTCTCCAAGCAATAATATATTCATTCCATTAGGCGGATATAATATTGCTGCTTTCGCCTGCTCTAGAGCTGTATACAAACTTGGATTTAATTCTGAAAATCTATTTATCATAGATGTATCATTTACTGCTTTAAACAATGTAGGCTTTCCTTTAAACTTAACCGCTTTTCCTTCAGCAACTAATTTATTTAAATCATTACTTACATTTCCTCTAAGTAGATTTAATTCCTCTGCAATTTCTATTGCTGAAACTCCCTCTGGTTTTTTTTCTGTTGATTCTATAAGCTTCTTAAGAATTAAATCGATTCTCTTCATTTAATAGTTCACCTCTCCGCATTACAATTTAAAGATATTTAGATTCTATCATATATATTTAACTTTATCTATTTTCACTTATTCAGAAGAGTATTGAACTTAATTTTTAATTAATAAAAAACAGTTACAAGTCCATATTTCTTTAGAACTTGAAACTGTTTTTTCTTTACTAATATTATATTCATTCCACTGCTCCAGCATCCCTATGTTCCAGAATTCCGCTGTTTCACTTTTCCACTGTTCTTATGTTTCACTTTTCAAATGCTCCACTTTTCCACTGCGCCTGTGCTTCTGCGCAACAATGGTTCGCTGTTCCAAATTTCCTGCATACCGCTGATTTATTTGCTTTTTATTTGTATAATCCTCTAATTCTTACTATAAAAAAACAAGAGCCCAGCAATTTAATGCTAGGCTCCTTTTTATATAGTGATATATTTTAAATATTGGGGGTCAATATCTAAATTAGAAAAATGATTTCTTTCTTTTATCTCATTGTTATATATCCGCGATATTGTGAGAAATTATCACTTTCAGCTATATCTGTTAAGAATAAGCTGGATATTTCAAACTTAGGTTTCAAGTATGGAAACTCATCATATTGCGCCCATGATGGTTTCTTAATTTCTTTAGCGTTTACTACTGCTGATCTATACCAAGCTGAAGGGCAGTTAAACCACATTTCAACTACTCTTTGATATGTGCATCCATTTACTTCTTGAATAATTTTACTTGTTAATATTCTTAACACGTCTGGCATATTTTTAAACTTAGGTATAACTTCTTCGTAGAACCACTTGTCTCCTTCTTCCATTGACACACCTTCTGGATACTTCATAACAAATTGCCAACGGTAGTTAGGTCCATCTTCTACTGTTCTTTGAGCACCTTTAATATCTTCTTCCCAACAAACAGGTACAAAAGCAAATATAAATGGAGGGCATCCGTTGTTTCCACCTGTTGATCTTGCGTCATCACCCTCAACATTATCTACTTCTTCTCCTTCAAGAACTGCTACTTTACTATCATCTGGTATAGTTCCTTGCCACTTTAATACATCCATTGGGAAGTATTCAGTTAATGCTTTATTTTTTATTTCAGCAGACATTGGATTAATCAACCAATAATGTTCAGTTAATTGCATTCTATGAGTTCCAAATCTATCTCCTTCTTGTGGAGTTGGTAGTGCTGGATAGAAAGCATATTTAGTTACATATGGTCCAAATTGTGAAATGCTGTCTGATATATGGTGCTTATATAGCCAATGCTTTAGCATGTGCCTATAATCCTCCTTCACAACATCCACATAAATAAGACTTCTCATAGGTTTAAATTCTAATGACATATTAATTGCCTCCTCAAAATATTTTCTTCCTCTTAAACGTATACAATTAGCGGGTTATATACTTTTTTTTATATCTCCCTTATAAGATAAAGCAAGTTATATGCCAAGTTAATTTAGCTTTTCTAAGGTTACCAAAGCCCTATATTACTAGATTTCTAAGAACTAATTCCTAAGATTTTTTTGAATAAAATGCATTTTTGCATCATTCCTGTGATTTTTCTAACGAAGCCTGTATTTTGATAACATTGATTAATACATTTTTGTATTTTTTCAACGCATTTTTGCATTATTTTGATATAGCACTTTTATTAAATAATCTCTAAGCTCTTCAGTTGACTTTTCAATTTGTTCTGGAGTCCAATTTTGAAATCCCGTTCCGCTCTTGAAGCCTAATTCTCCTTTTTCAACCTTTTCTCTTAATATAGGAGAAGGTTCAGTAGAATTTTCTAAATGCTTCAATATATAGTCGTGAATAGATAAAGTTAAATCTGTTCCTACCATATCAGCATTTTCCATAGGCCCTAGCTTTGGAAGTCTTAGTCCAAAACTATATTTAATCGCTTCATCAACGGTTTTAGCATCTGCTATTCCTCTTTCTACAATAGAGATAGCTTCTCTCCAAAGTGCATGTTGAAGTCTATTAGCTACAAAGCCTGGAACATCCATGTTTACTCTTATTGGTTTTTTATTTACCTTCTTAAGTAATTCCATAGTGTCATCCATAACCTCTTCTGAAGTGTAATCAGATTTAACTACTTCAACTAGGGGTATTAGGTATGGAGGATTCCAGAAATGAGTTCCTACAACCCTTGATTTATTTTTAACTTTTTGTGATATTTCAGTAATACTCATTACAGATGTATTAGTTGCAAATATTACATTTTCTTTGCATAATGGCTCTAAACGCATGAATAAATCTTGTTTTAGTTCCATTTTTTCTGGAATACATTCTATAATAAAATCTGCATCCCTAACCGCTTCCTTTAAATCTTCTGTTAAAGTTATTCTATCTAATGTAGCGTTAACTTCTTCTTGAGTAAAAACACCATTTTCTTTTAATACTTGAAGGTTTGTCCTTATCTTATATATACATTCAAGTTCAAACTTTTCTCTAATAAATATAGTTACCTTTAAATCTTCACAGCCAGCAAATACTTGAGCTATTCCGCTTCCCATCATGCCTGGACCAAATACTGTAATGTTTTTAATCTTATTGTTCACGAAATTAATCCTCCTACATTCTTAATGAAAATAAAGTGAAACTTTTCAGGTGGGGTTTTATACTCCACCTGAATTTAGTTGAACTAATCCAGGAGCGTGCATCCGTTATTTCCCACTTGAAGAAGTGGGATATTACGGATGCTAGCTATCGGATAAAAACACAAAAATGTGTTTTTATTTAGCAATTCTTAAGTCCTAATATTTTTCTTGCTTCAGCTGGAGTTGCTATTTCTTTACCCATTTCAATTACTGTTCTCTTTGTTCTTTCAACAAATTCTACGTTAGATGTAGCTAGCTGTCCTTTTTTATAGAATATATTGTCTTCCATTCCTACTCTTAAATTTCCTCCTAATGCTAATGTTGCATATAATATAGGAAGATGTTGTTTTCCTATTCCTATAGCTCCCCAAGTTGCATCCGCAGGAATCAAATTCTTAAGATATACCAGATTTTCTACAGTTGCTGCCATTCCTCCAGGTACTCCTAATACAAATTGGAAATGAAGTGGTCCTTTTAAGATTCCTTTTTTGTAATAATATAATGCATTATAAACCATTCCTGCATCGAATATTTCTATTTCAGGTTTCACGTCATTTTCTTGCATAGCAATCCCTAACTTTTCTAGGAACTGAGGGCTGTTTTCAAACACTGTTGAATGCTGCCAGTTCATACTTCCGCAGTCATAAGAGGCTATTTCAGGTTTTAATTCTATGAAAGGCTTCATTCTTACATCATCATCAAGACCTATTCCACCTGAAGTAGTTAAGTTTATTACTATATCACATTTTTCTCTTACAAGCTCTACTGTCTTTTCAAATTTCTCAAAACTCATAGATGCCTTATCTTCGTCATCTCTAACATGAATATGAGCAATAGAAGCTCCTGCTTTATAGCACTGATAAATCTCTTCTGCTATTTCTTCAGGTTGTAGCGGTACATATGGTGTCTCTTTTTTTGTAGGCCAAGCTCCTGTAGTTGCTACTGTCAATATAACCTTATCTTCTGGATTTCCCATAATTAATTTCCTCTTTTCCTTAATTTTAATTTTGAGGATACTCTATAAGAGTATCCTCAAAATTAATTCTTATTTATATTTGTGTATTTTCTAGACCTCATTAATTAAGACCTAGAATCCACCGTATGTGTAAGTTCTTTCTGGAACATCATTTACTTGATCTTCATCTATTTCAGCAACGCAACGAACCATAGATCCATCTCCCATGTACCATCTGATTGGTAAACATAAGAATCTGAAACGCTTTCCTGATACTTGATCTAAATTTCCACCAAGGTTTTCAACACCAACTATACCATGTCCTAACATTTGTTTATGACATGGTTCCCATGTTCCCCAGCATCCGATTTCTTCTAAGTCACCGAATTTTTCATCATATGCTTCTTTACCATGAATTCTAATATATTCATCTTTATCAAACTCAGCATATGCTTCTTCACCAAATTTTTCTTTGTATTCTTCTGTTATTGGTCTTCCTGAAGCACCTAATAAGTTTAATTTAGTAGCTCCATTATTACCCATAGCTGTATGAAGTGGATGATCAAGAGCTTGCATATCCATAGCTACACATTTAACTTTGTGCTTTACAAACCATTTTCCTGCCTCAACCCCTGTACCACATGAGTAATGATAGTATTCTTTTGAATCATCAAATTTACGGTGCATTCCTGTATTTAAACAGATAACCATTCCTTCTAATTCTTCTAGTTTTATATTTGCACGTCTACATGCATCTTCAAGATGTTCTGGGCCAATTAACCCCCAAGGTTCAATATTTATTTCAAGACAAACTGCATCACCCATATATGCATCAACTGGCATTTCATGAGTGTAACGAGCTCTTCTTCCATCAAATTCTTTTTCCATAACGTGACGTGGTGCATCACAGTGTGTTCCAGTGTGTTGTACACAATCAATTCTTTGTGTAAGAACTCCACCCTTTGCTAAACTGTGCATAGAATCAATTACTGGTTTTACAAAATAAGGCCAACGTGGAATATCAGCGCTGAATGGATGTGTTAAATCTACAAATACTTTTTTTGCCATTTTTATTTCCTCCTAAAATTGTGAATTATTTATTCTATCAAGTATTATCCTTGAAATTTTCTTAATTAAATTAGATTAGTTAGCCCAGTATCCGCCTTCTGCAGCTACATTAGCTCCAGTCATGAAGTCACTTGCACTTGATGCTAGGAATATACATGGTCCTACAAAATCTTCTGGTTCTCCAAGACGACCTACAGGAAGTCTTCTTAAGAAGTTTTTATAAACAGCACTTTCTGGATCAAACATCCACTCTGTTAAATCTGAACGGAATACTGTTGGGTTTATAGTATTAACATTAATTTTATGTTTAGCTGTCCACTCGCAAGCTAGGGATTGAGCCATAAGATCTATTCCTGCTTTTGCTGTACAGTATCCTGTATATCCAGACATACCCATCTTAGAACGCGCAGAAGATACCATTATAACCTTACCGCCTTTTCCTTGTTCTATCATTTGTTGTCCAACATATTTACAGAATAACCAAGTTCCTTGTACATCTGAATCCATGATTTTTTTCCATTCACTTAACTCTTGTTCTACTATTGGTTGTGGATTATTGTATCCTGCTGCTGTTACTAATACATTGATTTCTCCAAATCTTTTAACAGCATCATCAACCACTTTAATTACATCTGCTTCTATAGCAGGATCTCCTGTTGAATATCCACAGGCAATTCCTTGAGCTTCTAATTCATCACATAAAGCTTTGCACTTTGCATCACTACGTCCAGTAACGAAAACTTTCATTCCTGCAAGTCCATATCCAAAAGCAACTGCTTTTCCTAATGCTCCAGTAGCTCCAGTTATAACAGCAACTTTCCCTGTAACATTAAATAACTTATTTACAAATTGTGAATCCATTACTATTCTCCTTCTCGATTATGCCTTAATAATTTACTACTACTAACATAGTTGCAGGCATATTAGTTTCATTGATAATTGATCTACCTTCATTAGGAGCTATAAATATTGAATCATATTTATTTAGTACATATTCTTCAGTCTTAGTTTTTATAGTTACTTGTCCATCTAATACAACATAAATTTTTTCAGTAGGAGAGTCTTCATAAGCGTACTCTGCACCACCACCTGGAAGAAAATGTGTTACTCCCATCCAAAATTCTTTTGCTCCAGTTTCTTCAGTACCATGTAATTTTAAAGTTGAGCAATCAAAATGTAATGGAGCCTTATATGGTTTAACCTCGTTAAATTTAACTTGTTTCATTTCTTCACCTCCTCTCAATATCCTTTAAATATCTATAATCTTTAATTTTTCAGCTATTATTAAATTAGCTTCAGTAGCATTTATTACTTCTTCCACTGTTAAGTCTGGAGCAATCTCTCTTAAAAGAAGCCCTTCTGGAGTTACTTCCATAACACCCATTTCAGTAACAATTAGATTCACTTTGCCCACAGCTGTAAGTGGAAGTCTGCATTCTTTAAGTATTTTTGTTTCACCTTTAGCAGTATGCATCATGGCAATTATTACTTTTTTTGCACCACTCACTAAGTCCATAGCTCCCCCCATACCTGGAACCATCTTTCCTGGTATCATGTAGTTTGCTAAATTTCCTTTTTCATCTACCTCTAAGGAACCTAAAACGGTAACATCTACATGTCCACCACGAATTATTCCAAAAGATGTAGAACTGTCAAAAAAAGCTGCTCCACTATTTATAGTTACGTATTGTGCTCCTGCATTTACTATGTCTTTATCTTCTTTACCTTCTTCTGGTGCGCTTCCTAACCCAACAAAACCATTTTCAGATTGGAAAGTTACATTTATATCTTCTGGTAAATAATTTGCTACCATTGTTGGAAGTCCAATTCCTAAATTAACTACATCTCCATCTTTAAGTTCTTTTGCTATTCTTCTTGCAATAAACTCTTTAGCATTTTTAGGATTCATTACGCTTCACCTCCAACAATATAATCAACAAATATTCCTGGGGTCATAACATGATTAGGATCAAGTTCCCCAACTTCCACAATTCTTTCAGCACCTACTATTACATTGTCTGCTGCTGTTGCCATTAGTGGATTAAAGTTTCTTGTTGAAGCGTTATAAAATACATTACCTTGCTTGTCTACAGTTGAACCTCCCAATATTGCTAAGTCCGCTCTTAATGGAAGTTCTAGAAGATATTCTTTATCTTCAACCTTAATTTTCTGTTTGCCATCCTCTACAATTGTTCCTATACCTGTTTCAGTTAGAAACCCTCCGATTCCAGCTCCACCACATCTAATTTGTTCTACTAATGTTCCTTGAGGTACAAGTTCAACAATAAGCTCTCCACTATTCATTTGCTTTCCTGCCTCTGGATTTAATCCTATATGAGATGCAATAACCTTTTTAACCTGCTTATTAACAACTAATTTACCTACTCCTCTGTCTGGAAATCCAGTATCATTAGCTATTATAGTTAAATTTTTCACATTTTTCTTCACTATTGCATCAATAATAAACTCAGGAGTACCTACCCCCATGAAGCCCCCTACCATAATGGTCATATCATCTTTAATGTATTCCATTACCTCATCAATACTTTTTATCTTGTTCATAAGTCACCTACTTCTAATCATGTATCTCTCAACACTTATACTTATAGCAATTAGTATGCCAACCCTCTGGAAAATCTTTATACTCTTTTCCTCTTATATCTTAAATAGCTATGAGCCCTTATTTTATGGGCTTTCGCATTTTTATAGTTAAGTTGTTTCTTTAATTTCTTCTTATTTGTATTTGGAAACCTTTTTCAATTACTTATAGATTTAATTCATTTTTGTATCATTCTTTAAAAACTAAGTGTTAGTATAGATTTAATAACCGTTTTATCTCTAATACATTTTTGTATTGCTTCAATTTATTAATGTATCGTTTTCTTAATATTGATTCTTTTAATTATCAGACATAACTACAATCTCTGAGCATACCTTTAATCCGTACTTACTTAAATCTTCATAGGTATATTTTATATTTAATAGATTTTCAGTAATTATGGAATCTTCCTCTTCACATAACATCATAAATTTGAATCTTTTGTCTTCAAAAATTCCTTTACCAACCTCATATACTATATCCCTTAGAGTTACTCCAAAAGGTATTTCATATACCCCTGGTTCATTCACATCTCCTAATATGTTTATAAGCTTAGTTCCTCTGCTTTCTTTTGTTCCATTTTCTAAGTAAGTATATAAGTCTGCTGAAAATAAAGTTGGCAGTACAGCTAAGGTTTCTATATTATTTATACATATAGCGTGGTTTTCTTTTGTCTTTAAAGTTTTTTCATTTAACTTTTCGTATACCACCTTTATTTTAAATTGCTCTCCTAGAAGACCTTCCCTAAATAATTCATTTATATATTTCTCTACCTTCCTATTAAGATCAGGGTATGTTTTACCCAAATAAATATATCCTTCAGAAGCTTCTATAATGTTTCCAGCTATAATCATGCCTTCTAATACTCTAAAGGAGTCTTTCTCTAATAGAGTTAAATCCCTTAAACTCTTGTCATCTATGCTACAAACAACTGCTTTTTCTATATTTTTTTCATTTATTAACGACCTAAACTTCTTTGCAATATTATGAGCAGAGCTATTTCTTTCTCTAAGTCCAGCTTTATCTATAACCTCAATTATATTTTCTTTGCTCATTGACTTCATAAGGTTAAGTGAAGCAAAACCTTCAACCTCTAAATATTCTTTTAATGATTCTATATCTTCATCTTCAAAATTCTTTGATATAAATTTCATACCCTTGTGAACTATTTCATTCTCTGAATTAATGTGTACTATCTCATTATTTAAATATTTGTGATGTAACTCATTTTTTAAATTGTGAGTTAATTCATTTTCTAAATTGTGCATAATTTTCTCCTTAAAATCTTCTTCTAATTTCTATACTTAGTTTTATAAGCAATTAATGTACCAATTATTTTCCTAAGCATTTATTTCTTCTAAAAGCATTGATACTTCTTATTTCTATTAGGTTTCTGTAATTTAATTGATTTTTGTATATAGGAAGTTTTCAATTCATATTAGTATTAATATTTAAATTTATCTGATGTCTAGCCACTATAATAGATATATTTCTTCTTTTCTCTCCAATACAGTTATGTATTAATTCGATGTATTAACGTATCAGAGACATAACAAAAAGGCATCACAATAATGATAAAAAAATCACTTTGTAATACCTTTTCTTTAATTTATATGTTCATTCTTATACTATTCTGCATACTCTCTGTATTGCTCTTCGTTTTTCAATACTCTAAGGGTTCCTAGTGCAAGAGATTCCATCTCATTTTCTCCTGCTTTTATTTCTACTGGAGCAATAAATTCTACACGTTCTTTAATCATGCCTGTCATTAATTTAGAGTAGGCAATTCCTCCAGTTATAATTATATAGTCTACTTGTCCTTTAACGACTGTTGCAAGTTCTCCAATTCCTTTAGCTACTTGATAAGCCATAGCTTCATAAACAAGCTTAGCTTTTTCATTACCTTCATTAATCATTTTTTCTACTTCTCTTGCATCTACAGTATTTAGGTAAGCTTTTATTCCACCATTTCCTCTTAGTTTTTTGCTCATAGTTTTCTTATCATATTTTCCTGAAAAACATAAGTCTATTAGTTCTTTACAAGGAACTCTTCCAGACCTTTCTGGTGAAAATGGACCTTCATCATCAGCAATTATATCTACCATACTACCTTTTTTATGAACACTTACTGATATTCCACCACCCAAATGTGCTACTATGAAGTTCATATCTGAGTATTTCTTTCCATATTTCTCTGAAACTTTCATAGCCATTGCTCTAGAATTTAATGCATGACTTGTACTAGTTCTTGGTATTTCAGGCATTCCTGATATACGAGCTATATCTTCTAACTCATCTACTCTTACTGAATCATATATATATGAAGAAACTCCGATAGAATTAGCTATTTCATATGCTATTATAGCTCCTAAGTTTGAAGCATGTTCTATTACAGGATTGTTTCTTAGTCTGTCTACCATCTTGTCATTAACTTTATAAGCTCCTGATTTTACTGATGGAAGCATTCCCCCTCTACCGACTACAGCTGCTAATTCTTCTACTTTATATCCTTTGTCTTTTAAGCATAGAAGAACGCATTCTTTTCTCATTTCAAACTGTTCTTGTATGCTATTATATTTATCTATCTCTTCAGCAGGGTGATCTAGAGTTTCACAAAAAATCTCTTTTTCATTCTCATAAAGAGCTATTTTAGTTGAAGTTGACCCTGGGTTTATTACTAATATTTTAAAACTCATTTTTCTCCTCCTAAAAGTACTATTTATTTGCTCTTTGCCATTGCTAATAGCAAACCTAATGCTATAGATAAGAAAGCTGAAACAAGTACTCTAAATTCTGATGGTAGTAGGAATACTATTGTATGAGCTGGAATCCAAAAGAAAGGACATGTTTTTAACCAGCTAAATTTAACTAAACTACTCCAATCATTTTTTTCTATTAGTTCATTTATTGTTACTTTTCCACCTTGCTTTTCATATTTAATGTCAATATACAAATCTGTAAATCTATGAAATACCATCATCATTGGTCCAAAAGTTACATTCATTATTGCACTTCCAAAGAAAGCTTGTGCTAGTTTAGATCCTGCAAATGGAAGTTTAGCTTCTACTTGAGCAGCTTGTGCCCCTCCCATAAATACGCTAAACACAAGGGTTACCATCATTCCTATAATTCCCCATATAATAGCTTTATAGATTATCCCTTTAGGAATACTCCATTCTTTCTTTATAATTCTAATACCAAGAAGGTCACCCATTGTCGCTAAGATACCAAACTTAACAAATCCTCCTAGATAAGCATATCTAGAAGTAAAATCTATAAATACCGTTCTAGATGCAGGTATTACTAATATCAAAATCCATATTAGCAGTGCACCTATCCAATAAAAATCTCCCTTTTTCAAAAAAATCATCCCCTATCTTTAGTAAGCTGCTTTACTTCTGAGATTTTCCAATTTCAAGCCCCTTTTCAAAAGCTTGTCTGTTTAGAGGAAGTAACTTTGGTTTTTTACCTAACTTTTGTTCAATTGTTCCCCAAACAATTTCAGGAGAAATTACTTCAGTATAACCTACATACACTCCAAGCATGATAACATTAAGAACTTTTGCATTTCCTAACTGAAGTGCTAGTTCTGTTACAGGCGCTGAAACTACTTTAATATCATTTCTTGTAACTTCTTTATCTATAATTGAACTGTTAACAAAAAGAGTACCGCCCTCTTTCAATGTACCAATAAATCTATCTAATGATGGTTCATTCATAACAATTAAGTCATCCATAACATCACCTAAAGGTGCTCCTACCATTTCATCTGAAATTACAACAAAACAGTTTGCTGTACCACCACGTTGTTCAGCTCCATATGATGGGAAGAAAGTAACGTTTTTATCTGTAGAATCACAAGTTGCAGATGCTAAGAATTTTCCTAGTGTCATAACTCCCTGTCCACCGAATCCGGCAACACACAAGTTTGTTTCCATATCTTTTTTCCTCCTACCTATCTCTTATTACACCCAGTGGGTATTCTGGAAGCATTTTTTCTTCAATGAATTTAAGTGAATCTAATGCATCAAGTCCCCAGTTTGTTGGGCAACTTGTTACTATCTCAACCATTGAGAAACCTTTACCATTTAGTTGGTTTTCAAATGCTTTTCTAATTGCCTTTTTAGTTTTAATTACATTACCTGGAGTATTACAGCTTGTGCGTTCTAAATATGCTGGTGCTGTAAGCTGATTCAATATTTCACACATATGCATTGGATATCCGTGTTCCTTAGCTATACGACCTTTAGGTGCTGTAGATGCTTTCATTCCTAATAGTGTAGTAGGTGCAAGTTGTCCCCCGGTCATACCATAAGTAGCATTATTTATAAAAATAACCGTAATATTTTCACCACGATTTGCTGCTGAAATTGATTCTCCAAGTCCTATAGCAGCAAAGTCACCATCTCCTTGGTATGTAAAAACCAAAGAATCTGGATTTGCTCTTTTAACTCCAGTAGCAACAGCACAAGCTCGTCCATGAGGGGATGTTATATTATCATATGCAATATAGTCCATATGAAGCCCACAACACCCAACACCAAGTATGCAGGCAGTTCTTTCAACAACGTTCATTTCTTCTAAAACTTCACCTATTAATTTCATAACTGTACTATGCATACATCCCGGACAGAAACCGGAAACTTTATCTTCTTGGATTGTCTTTGTTCTTGCATAAATCTTTTCCATTTTCTATACCTCCTAGTATTCCTAAATTACACGTGACAATTATTAATTGTTACGCCTAATACTTTTCATTAATTTCTTTTATAGCCTCAATAACAGCTTCACGACTTATGATGTTTCCCCCTGAACATAAGCACATTTCAATTGGACAACGTCCCTTTGTTCCTTTTTCTACATCCTGTACAAATTGAGCAGGAATAGACATTTCAACATCAAGAACAGCTTTGCATATATCGTAGTTTATATTATCAAAAGCCTTGTATGGGAAAGGACTTACCGTGATTGGTCTTATCAATCCAACTTTGATACCTTCTTTACGAAGTATATCAACTGCTGATTTTGATATACGTGAGGAAATACCATAAGAAGCAATAACAATTTCTGCGTCTTCTATCATATATTCTTCTACTTGCACATCTTTTTCCCATGAATTATATAAGTCAGCAGCTTCTTCATTTACTTGTTGCATTTTGCTTGTAATCCATTGTCCTGGTTGAATCCATGACCTATTTGGATAATCCAACTTATGCCCCACACAAGCCCAATTTTTATTTGCTTCTTTTAATGCAGAAACTTCCTCCTCTATTTTCATATCAGGAAGCTCCACTGGCTCCATCATTGTTCCTATGACCCCATCACAAAGAATTAAAACAGGATTCATATCTCTTTGTGCATAATCAAATGCTTTATACGTTATATCAACAGCTTCTTGAACTGAAGCTGGAGCAAACACCATCATTTTGAACCCACCGTTACCTGAAGCTTTTGTTGCCTGGGAATAATCCTGTTGAGCTGGCTGAATAGAGCCTATTCCAGGGCCTCCACGAGAAATATTAGCATAAACCATTGGTATACGAGCTGATGCACAGAATGAAATACCTTCACTTTTTAGTGATATTCCAGGACTTGATGAAGATGTCATGGATCTTGTTCCTGTTGAAGCAGCTCCATAAACCATATTTATAGAGGCAACTTCGCTTTCTCCTTGTACAAAGTTCCCTCCAACCTCAGGCAATCTTCTTGCAAAGTATTCTGGTATTTCATTTTGTGGTGTAATAGGATATCCAGCAAAAAATCTACATCCTGCTCTAACAGCTGCTTCTGCTATAGCTTCACAGCCTTTCATAAATATTCTAGACATGTTAATTTCCCTCCTCTTATTTGTATACTTCAATAGCCGCATCTGGACACATTCTTGCACACATACAACATCCGATACAAGCATCCATATTAACTGGTACTACATACTCATAGCCTTTTGAATTAACTTTATTTCCTACAGCTAGCACACTCTTAGGACAAAACTTAATACAATACTGACAGCTTTTACAGCTTTCTGATCTAATCTCTACTTTTGCCATTTTAATCAAATTCTCCTCTCAAAATTCATTTTCGACTTGATTCCATGGATATGTTAAATATAAATGAATGGGCATTAAAGGAATATCTGTCTTCGCTTTTACCTCATCGTATAACTCATCATTTACGCAGGTAAACTTTATATCCTTTAACTCGCCAATCATTTCAATTATTTTTGAATTACCTTCTAAAACTTCTTCTACAGTTGTAGAAACTCCGTTATTCGGATTACTTATTATGTTCACTTTTTCTAATCTAATATGAGATATCTTTAATATAGATGAAAGGGTTCCATCTATATGATTTAATTCATCAGACCAAGGTCTAAAGGCATTAAGAACATAATATACAGCTGTGTTATCTTTATTTACTTTAGGAGCGAATCCACCGATAGCTCGTGCACCTATATCATTTCCACCAACATCCATAACTACATAACAACTATCGTCTTTAAGTAGAAGGTTGACCCCTCCTACAATTGTTGGAGCATCATAAAACTGCTCTTGATGGTGAAATATAATACCCATGCTTTCAATATTTTCCTTAACATCTCTGGAACGGAACAAAGGTTTTGTCATATCCATATCAAAGAAATGTACTGGCTTTTCATTAAGATCAACAAGATACTTTGCAAAGTTTATTGCAATCTCACTCTTACCGCTTCCAGCTTCCCCAACAAAAATAAAATTGGATTTATCTACTGTAAATTTTTTTAAATCAATATTCATAAATCACCTCAACAGCATTTAATTAATTATTTTGATGCAGATGCAGATAAAACAAGTGATAAGTACTTTTCTTCTGCTGTAGATCCTCTTGATGTTAAAACAATTGGAACTTTAGCTCCTATAATAAATCCTGCCATTTTAGCTTCAGCTGAATATACTAGTGATTTTCCTAATATATTTCCTGTTGTTATATTAGGGACTACTAATATATCCGCATCTGCTACAATCTCACTTTTATATCCCTTTATCTCTGCTGATTCCTTACTCATTACCAAGTCATAAGATATTGGTCCTTCAATTAAGCAATCAGTAATCTCACCATTTATGTTCATTTGCTTTAGGTTATCTGCATCAACAGTTTCTGGCATTTTTGTGTTTACGTTTTCCACTGCTGCTAAAATACCAACCTTTGGTTTTGTATATCCTATTGCTTTAAATATATCTACTGCATTTTCTATTATCTGTTTCTTCTCTTGTACATTAGGGTACATCATCATTCCGCCATCTGTTACAGCTAATAACTTGTGGTAATTAGGAAGTTCGTGCATAGCCATATGAGACATTATTCGTCCTGTGCCTAACCCCTTTTCTTTATTTACTACTGCTCTCAAAAGATCTGCAGTTTGAATTTTCCCTTTCATGATAACCTGAACTTTTCCTTCTCTTGCAAGCTCTACAGCTTTAACAGCCGCTTCTTTAGGCTCTTCAATATTAATAATAGTTAAGTCTTTTAAATCTTCATTTAACTTATTTGATATTTCTCTTATCTTCTCTTCATTACCTATTAATATAGGTTCTACTATTCCTTCATTTCTTGCTTTAAAAACTGACTCTAAGGCATGTTCATCTTCTGCTGCTACAACTGCTACTTTTTTCTTATCATTACATTTAAGCGTCTCTATTAGTTGCTCAAAACTTTTTAGGTACATTATTATCCTCCTTAAAATTTAAATCTCACTAGCAATTATTAACTAAGCAAAGTTTGTGCCAAAAAAAATACAAGCATTTTGCTTGTATTTACTGACTTCTCATTATTAGTCATGTTCAAATTTCTTAACACCATGTTCAATTTTCTTTACTTCTTCATTTTACTCCATAAAGAGGTTCTGCTTATTCCTAACTGTTTAGCTATTTCACTTTTAGACATCCCTCCCTTTACTAGCATATCTATAACCTTCTCTTCCACATATCTATTTATCTCTTTTAAATCAATACTCATATCATTTTCATACACTTCATATTCAATTATATTTTCTTCTTCCTCTAATTCTAATTCCTCAAATACAATATATCTTTCAGCAACATTTCTCAATTCTCTTACATTACCTGGCCACATATAATTTTCTAACCTAAATTTCACCTCTTCACTTAGTTCTACTATTTCTCTATCATTGGACAATACATTTAAATAATGTTCAAATAAAGGAATAATATCCTTTTTTCTTTTTCTTAAAGGAGGAATGTGAACTTCTAAAATATTAAGCCTATAAAATAAATCATTTCTGAAACTTCTTTCTTTAACCTTGTTTTTCAAATTTTCATTAGCAGCAGCAATAATTCTTACATCAAGTGGAATCACATAGTCTGAACCTATTCTCATCACTTCTTTTTCCTCTAAAACACGCAGCAGCTTGGCCTGTAAATTTAAAGATATACTATTTATTTCATCTAAAAATATTGTTCCTTCGTGTGCTAGTTCAAATAAGCCTGGCTTACCGCCTTTTCTAGCTCCTGTAAAGGCACCTTCTTCATATCCAAAAAGCTCACTTTCTAAGAGACTTTCTGATATAGCTGCACAGTTTATAGCAACAAATGGCTCTGTTTTTCTTCTTCCTATATTGTGTATGCTCTGTGCAATCATTTCTTTTCCTGTTCCACTTTCTCCATAAATCATTACAGTACTCTCTGTTAAGCCCGCATTTACAGCCTTAGCAACAGTAGCTTTCATTAAAGAATCATAGGCTATTATATGATTAAAGGTATATTTAGTAACTAGTCCCTTTTTATTAAGTTCATATCTTATTCTCTTCTCTAATTTTTGTAACTTAGTTATATCTTGAAATGAACATAGAACTCCATAAATCTCTCCATCCACGTCCAACATAGAAACATTTGCAGTAATAACTATATTATTTAATGTCCTTATCTCATTATAGGAATTAGTTTTACTTTCTAATATATCTATCATAAACTTAAGCTCAGGAAATACTTCTAATAGGTTTTTATCCATTATCTCCGAAGTATCCTTTCTTAATATTTCTTTCGCTCTCTCATTATATATTATTATTTTTCCATACTTATCTACAGATATAACTGCATCGTGAACCCCATCTAAAACAGTTTCTAAAATTTCATTTTTATATTTTTGTTCTTGTAATCCATCAGCTAGATTTTTAGCATATTCAATACCTTCATAAATAGATTCTTTAGTTGCACCTATTGATACACTATCAATACCCCATTTCTTTGCATACTTACAAGGTATACCTCCACCTACTATAACTACCTTATCTTTGTTTTCAAGATACTTCATTACAAATTCCTCTATGTTATTAACATCATGGAACTTTTCTATAATGACATTTGTAGTTATCATGTCTTTCCATTCATCATAATCAAAATACTCTAAATCTGATATCATAAGTACAATATCTTTCTTAAACCTTCCAGCAGTTTTTATGGCATATAAAATATCAATGGTACTTATTTTTAGATGTATTACAGGAACATTAACTTTTCCTAGAGTATGACGATATCCTCCACTCCTTGCTATAATTGCTTTTGCTCCTTTTTCTTCTAACATCTTTCCTTGATTATTTATATTACTTTGGTCTAATATATCTATTATTATATTTCCACTTTCTACTTCATCTCTAAATAAATCTACTATACTATTTTTAAGTTCTTCATCAGATGCAATTACACCAATTTTATTTTCCATAAATACCACCCTTTAATTAATTTAAATAAGAGACATTACCATAATTGACCTTATAGTAATGCCTCTTGTAATTATCAAATGTATTATTTAGAAGCAGCTAGATACGCTCTATATTTTTTTAATTTTTCAGGAATTTCATGTGCATTATCTGCTTTCTTTAATGAAACTTCATTTAATTCTCTAGCATGCTCGAACTTTCCTGATAATAGAACATGTGAATGGGCTTTTGCTTCATCAGTAACATCTAACTTCATAGTTCCATCAACCATATTTAATGTTCCTACAACTCCACATATACCACATTTTGCTTCATTGCCATTTCTAATTTCTACAACGTCTGAATGACATAGAGGACATGCTCCTTTTTTGCCTATATACTCAGCTTCAGATATATCTTTGCTTAAAGACTTAACAATATGCTCACCAGATATTCTTGCTCTTTCTAAAAGGTCGTCTCTTAGTGTTACTGAACCAGGTAACGCTACCCAATTAGCTAATATCTTGTCCACAACTTCAAATTGCATTGGTAATGCAAATAGGTGTAACATAGGAAGCGCTAAAGTATCCCACTCACTTCCACCTACAGCTATAAGAGATGCAGCTCTTTGTTTAAAGGATCTTTCATCTGGACCTGTTCCAGTAGTTATATTTTTTGCAGTTCTTATTTGTTTAGCAATAGTTCTAAATGCTAAATCATGGGATGGTCCCATTCTATCATTAAGTGTTTTTAATAGACCTGATGGGCTTTTTTCATATATAGGTGATCCAACTATCATTCCATCACAATCTAATATTTTCTCATCAATTAATGCAAAATCATCATCTCTAATTGTACATTTACCTGAACCGGACTTTTCTAATAAATCTACAACACAAGCATTACATCCTGTACATGGTTTTAATTTATAATCATGAAGTCTTACAAATTCAACCTCTGCACCAGCAGCCTCAGCTCCCATTAATGCTTCCTTTACTAAAATCTCAGTGTTACTCATTCTTCTTCCACAGCTTATTCCTAATATTTTCATTTTTTACTCCTCCTAAATATCTTATATAATATAAATTAACCTTTTTTATTACTACTATAATTTCTACATATCTTGTGTCTTATTTATTGCTTCATCTTTATTTCCAAATACATATCTTGGCCAATCTTTACCTACAAAAATATTACAAAGTAATCCCCCACCTAAAACTAATGCCATTGTCATTAGCAATCCATATAAAAAGAATACAAATACATGGATCGGTGTAATAGCAGGTGCATTTGCTGGTTGTAAAGTGAATAAAAAGAATGTTTCTGATAAACCTAAAAATAATGCAGGTACACAACCAAATATAGTATCTCTTAACAGGTTCTCATGGACAGTTAGTATTAAGAATATAATAACCATTGTTAGAAGTATTCCAGAAACCCAAGCTGGTAATCCTGACAACGCACTCATTAATACACCATTTAACATTGCCCATCCAATACCTATTGTAAAACAAATAACCATTGATGGCACCTTCTTAAAATCAGCTCCCAGTGCAAAAAAGAGAACTAATACTAGGAATAGCATCCAGCTATATCCCTCAAATCCTAACATGAACATAGGCTGCATTAATAAAGTTAATATAACAGCTCCTGCAGCGGCTTGAATTAGTAAAGCTTTTCTTTTTTTAGACACAAAAATCTCTCCTTAAAATAATATTAAATTATTGTGTAGTTTTGTCTGTAGACCTATTCTCCTCTCTTTCTAGACATATTAGTATTACCGACACAATACTACTAAGCAAGATATATGCCACATTGATATTTTTTTAACTTTTATAATCCCATTAATGCCATTAAAACACTGAAAAACCTTATATTTCAGTAAGTAATATTTTTTTATCATTACAGATATATTATTATTCTATTATTCACCTTCTTGTAAACGTTACTCATAAACCTTAATTCTATGATGATTTTATTCATCAGTACCTATAGAGTCTTAATCACAACTCTTTATTATAGCCATTTCTAAATAATGCATTTTTGTATTGGAAGCAATGATTTTTTTCATCATTCTTCTAGGAAATAAAAAAGAAGCAGTCTCTAAAGACTACTTCTCACTATAAGAATGCATCTTACTTAATATATTTATATCTTAAGTCTTTTCCTTTTCCTTCAACACTAAGGTCAGCATAAAGGTTGTAGTTTGTGTTCTCAACAACTTTATATAAATTATATAATTGTGGTAAGAAAACTCCCCAATTTCCAATCTCTTCTGCACAATGTTCTGACCATATAATTCCCTCTTCTGGAGTCTCTTTTTTCTTCATTCCTATTGCTGAAGACTTACCTACTACACCATAGTCAGTTTTTTCCCATTGGTGTATACGATATCCCATAACCCCTTCTGCATTCATACTTTCAGGTCCAAGTCCTAATCCTGCAACAACAACACAGTGTTCATATATTATATAATCCTTTACTTCAGCTGGTATTGTAGCTAAATCTTCGAATCTTATATAAAGATTTTGTCTTGTTCCATCGTTCCAAGTTTGTGGTGCTATATGAACTGAACCAATTGGGTTTCCATGTTTAGGTGCTACCGCCCACTCTAATGTTTCATGTTGTGATGGATGCCATAAAATGAAGCCTTTCTCCATATTGCTCCAAAACCAGTCTATCATTACTGGTGTTACTCCTTCATGTTTCCAATCAAGATGTGTTCCCATTGAATCTTGAGATACTTTCATTTCCATATTCAAATCCTCCTAAATTATCCTTCTCTTTTTTACACCTTAATTATATATCATATATCTTGCAAGATACAAGTTATTTTATTTTAAAACAAAGAAAAAACTGATTAATGGATTTTAAATTCCACTAATCAGCTTTCCTACTTCTCTTTTTTATCTTCAAAAACTTTAACCAACAACTCGGTTCCTTTTTTATAATTCTCTTCCATAGCTTCTACTGCTGCTAAAAAATCCTTATTCTTTATGGCATTATATATTGCTACATGTTCTTCCATGTTAGATAATTGCTTTTTCTCTTTTCTATAGGTACTTTTAAGCATTCCTTGAAGCCCTTTAATTGGCTTAGCTACACTAGATAATTTCTCATTATCTGCATACTTATAAAGTATATTACTAAACTCTTCTGTACAGTTTGAACGAGTAAACTCATCCTCAGCAACTTTATATCTGTTGATTTGATTTAAAAGCTCTTCACAAAGTGAATTTATATCTTCATTTCTTATTGCATACTTTATTGCTGCACAATCCAAAGTTAATGCAACCTCTTGAATTTCAACAACATCTTTCTCTTTTATGTCAATTACTCTTGCTCCAACATTATTTTTGTATTCCACAAATCCTTCTTTTTGAAGTCTATTTATGGCTTCTCTAATTGGAGTACAGCTTATTTCAAATCTCTCTTGAAGCTCATTTACATTAAGCTTTTCTCCCCAAACTAAATCCTGATTTATTATTTCATGTTTAAGCTGCTCATATATTTGATCTACTAAGGATTTTTTAACTATCGCAGACATCTGTTCACCTCTAATATATTATTTCTTGCAATATATAGTATATAAAATTTATTACTATAAGAATATCAAAAAAATGAATCTATATCAACATATTAATTCTCTATATAATCTTGTCCCAATTTTATTCCTAAGGCTTTTGCTTTCCTAAATACAGTTGGTTGAGCTACACCTAATATTTTTGCAGCTTTATACGTACTTCCATGATTTCTTAACGCCTGCTCTATCATCTGTCTTTCTAATGTTTCTACAGCTTCCTTTAAAGTCAAATCTTCATTATTCTTTTTGAAATTTATCTTATCTTTTCCTAGAACGTTTACTACATTATCATAGTTTATATATGAGCTATCATCGATAACAATAAGTCTTTCTATTATGTTTTGAAGTTCTCTTACATTACCTGGCCAATCATAATACTCTAAACCTTCTATCGCCATAGAGTCAATCTTTTTCTGTTTATTGTATTTTGTATTAAGCTTGTCAACAAATGCATTAATCAAAAGTTTAATATCACTTTTTCTTTCTCTTAATGGAGGTATTTTTATAGGTAAAACATTTAGTCTATAAAACAAATCCTCTCTAAATTTCCCTTGTCTTATTAATTCTTCTAAATTACAATTAGTAGATGCAATAACTCGCACATCTAGTTTTATACTTTTAGTTCCTCCAACTCTTGTTAGCTCTTTTTCCTGAAGAACTCTTAATAATTTTGATTGTAAGCTCATAGGCATTTCTCCTATTTCATCTAAAAGTAGAGTTCCACCATTTGCAATTTCAAACATACCAAGTTTTTCCTTATTTAAAGCTCCTGTAAATGATCCTTTTTCGTACCCAAATAGTTCTGACTCAATTAAACTTTCTGGAATAGCAGCACAGTTTACTTTAATATATGGGTTATCTTTTCTATCACTCTTTTCATGTATCTCTTTAGCTATTATCTCTTTTCCACAGCCTGTCTCACCTGTTATTAATATTGTAGCTTCTGTTTTTGCTACATAACTAATGAGTTCTTTTATTTCTCTTATTTTTACACTTTCTCCTATAAAGCTTTTGTTCTTAATAAACTTGCTTCTATAGTAATTTAATTCATTAAGATACTTTTCATTTTTCTTTTCAGCCATCTCTATTTCATCTTTTAACTTTAATAACTCTGTTAAATCTCTCATTACAGTTAATACTTGAATAACTTCTCCATTCTCATCGAATATTGGATTTCCAGTTATAAGTACCTTGTTATTGTTATTTACAGTAGCTAGAGATGTTATTTTCTTTTTTTGTTCAATAACAAGCAAAGAAATTGAATTATCGAAATACCCTTCAATAACTACACTTTCTACACTTTTACCCACTAATTCCTCTTCTCTTATTCCAGTTATCTCTGTGTAGCCTTTATTAACTGCTATGACTATTCCTTTGTTATCAACTATACATATACCATCCGATACAGCATCACCTATAGAAAAGGCATCCAGCTCTCTCTCTTTATACGTTTTCAAAATCTCTAACTCTTCTTTTTGCTTTAGTACTATTTCTTTGTAACTCTCAATTATCTTTAATGTATCTCCATCAACTTCTAGAGGTTCTTTTTCTTCTAACTCTCTAATTTTACTGTTTAAATCCTTTTCAATTTCAAATATTCTTTTGGACATTTATTTTCTCCTCAACTCCTAATATTTTATCTCATAACACCGAACATCTAATACAATTATGTATTAGCAATTTTGATACCAATTAATCTATATTTATAAATATCCGCTTAAGCCTTGAATTTTCTTACCTTAAGCCTACTATTCATATTTATATATCTTCTTAGGAGACCCTACAAATAATTCATATATGTATTATTATAATATAGAATCTTGATTTTCCACAAATATATTAATACAAAAATGCATTAACTATGATGCATTCTTGTATTAAACCTCTTGTTGGAACTTATTTTAAAACATGTTATGATAAAATAAGATTTGTTATTAATTTGAATTAGATAAACTAAAAATACTAGGAGGTCCCTATGGAAAAACTTACTTTTGTAATGGAAAATTATCTAGAAGCTATTTATGAGTTATCAGAAGAAGGTAAAGGAGTTAAAATGACTCGTATAGCTGAAAAACTCGGAGTAACTAAAGCAAGTACTAATAGTGCCATGGCTACTTTAGCTGAAAAAGGGCTTATTACTAATGAAAGGTATAAAGAAATATTTTTAACTCCTTTAGGACTAGAAATAGCTAAATTAACCTCTAAAAAACATCATATTATTAAGGACTTTTTTATAAAAGTTTTAAAAGTAGACTCCTCTATTGCTGATAATGATGCATGTTCTATAGAGCATGTTATTAGTTCAGACTCAATTCAAGCTATGCAGAACTTCTTATTAGAATTTGATTGTAAGTAAAAAATCATGATTTTTGCTAATCATGATTTTTTCAATAATTTAAGATACCTGACTCCTATAGAGAGTAGCATAAGTTCCACCCCTGCGGATTAATTCATCATGGCTTCCCATTTCTTTAATCCCACTCTTCTCTAATACAACAATCTTGTCTGCATTACGAATAGTAGATAGTCTGTGGGCAATTACTATCGTTGTTCTATCTTTTGAAATTTCATCTAATGCTATTTGGATTTCCTTCTCTGTTTTTGTATCAAGAGCCGAAGTAGCTTCATCCAATATAAGTATAGGTGAGTTTCTAAGAATTGCTCTAGCTATAGAAATCCTCTGTTTTTGTCCTCCAGAAAGGCGTACTCCTCTTTCACCTATAACTGTATCATATCCATTTTCTAAAGCTTCAATAAATTCATGGGCATTAGCAGCTTTTGAAGCTTCAAGTACCTGCTCTTTACTTGCCTCTTTCCATCCATAAACAATATTTTCATAAATGCTTCCATTGAATAAGAAAGTATCCTGTAAAACCATACTTATATTATCTCTAAGGCTTTTTAATGTTACATCTTTGATATCTGTTCCGTCAATTAGAATGCTTCCATTTTGTAAATCATAGAATCTATTCAAAAGACTTGCAACTGTGGTTTTACCTACTCCAGTTGCTCCAACAAAAGCTACAGTTTCACCTGATTTTATATTTAAGTTTATATTTTCTAAAACACCTATTTCATCATTATAAGAAAAAGAAACATCTTTAAACTCAATTTTTCCACTTACCTTAGATAATTTCTCTGCATTAGTTTTCTCTTTTACATCTGGAACCTCATCCAAGACTTCATATACACGTCTGCATCCTGCAACTGCTGTACCTGCCATTTCCATAAGTCTTGAAAAACTCTTTATAGGTCCATAGAACATACCAAGATACATAGAAAACCCTACAATGTCTCCAATATTAACTTCTCCTCTTGAAACCATCATTCCTCCAACTATTATCACTATAACAGAGCCTAATGCTGTGAAGAATGCAAGTAGCGGAAATGTTGTTTCAAAGAAGAAACTTGCTTTTAAGTAAGCTTTACTATGTTTCATTGAAAGTTTATTAACTCTTTTTTCTTCTGTATCTTGTTGATTAAATATTTGTATTTCCTTGATTCCAGAAAAATTATCTTGAACAGTTCCTGAAAGTTCTCCCCTAACTCTAGAGTTTTCCTTCCATATAGGAGACATGTATTTACTTTGCCAAATCGTAATTCCAATAAGAAAAGGAATAGTAACAAGACTAAAAAAAGCTAACTTTACATTAATAGAAAATAATAATATCCCTACACCTATGAAAGTCAGTATATTAACAACAAAGTCAGGAATTATATGAGCTAAAAGAACCTCCACTTCCATAACATCATTAATTACCCTACTGGTTAAATCTCCTGTACGACTTTTATTAAAATACTTAAGTCCCATATGTTGTAGTTTAGAATAAAGTTCAGTTCTCATATCTGCAACATAATGCAAAGCTGCATGATGGTTTAAATATCCTGAAATAGAACCTCCAGCTGATTGAAGTATAGTTGCAACTAAAAGCATTAATCCTATTCTTAAAGATTGAGCACCAAAGTCAGGACTTCCCTCAGTTGCTAAGCTTGTAAGTTCTCTTAAGGCCCATGGGTTGTAAAATCCTGCTATAGTAGAAACAATAACAGCTATTAGTGCTAGTATTAAATAGCCCCAATATTTTTTTGCCCCAATAAAAACACGTAAGGTTGTCTTCATATGACTATAGCCTCCTTCTCTTTTATTATTACCTCTTCATTTTCTTCAACAATATCATAGGTAATACATACTGGACGATTGCTCTTAGGTTCAATAACAACATCAGCATTTATATTAAAAGTTTTTCTAAGAACCTCTGGAGTCATAACCTCCTCAGGACTTCCATGTTTTATAATATTTCCTTTTTGAATAGCAATAATATAATCAGAAAATCTTGCAGCAAGATTTAAATCATGAAGAACCATAACTATTGTGCACTTTTGACTACGATTAAGTTCAAATAAAAGTTTTAAAACCTCTAATTGATGAGCAAGATCAAGATAAGTAGTAGGTTCATCTAGTAATATTAAATCTGTTTGTTGAGCTAAAGCCATGGCAATCCACACTCTCTGTCTTTGCCCTCCAGATAAAGTATCAACTTCTCTTCTCTCAAACTCGCTTAACTTAGTTGCATCTAAAGCCCATTTAACTATTTTCTTATCCTCTTCAGTCAGATTACCAAAACCCTTTTGATGTGGGAAACGTCCATATGCAACCAACTCACTTACAGTAAGTCCACTTGGTGCAGTAGGTGTTTGAGGAAGTATAGCCATCTTTTTAGCTATTTCCTTTGTAGGAAGTTTACTTATATCTTGTCCACTTAGATGTACTACTCCTTTTTTAGGCTTTAATATACGACCAACAGCTTTTAATATAGTTGACTTTCCGCATCCATTAGCACCTATAATCGAAGTTATCTTTCCTTTTGGTATCTGCATATTTAATTCTTTTACAATGAGTGTATCCTCATAAGCTATATCTAAATTTTTAGTTTCAATACTTTTCATATAAACCTCCTTAATTTGACTTCACTAATAGATATAAGAAGTACGGTGTACTTAATACTGTAATAATAATTCCTGTAGGAACATCAGTACCAAGACTTATTGTTCTAGTAATAGTGTCTGATAGCAGAATGATTATTGAGCCCACTAAAGATGCTGTAGGAATTAAAAGTTTATGATTTGAACCTACAAACCTTCTTGCCATATGAGGTGAAATCATTCCAATGAAAAAGAAGTTTCCACCTAAAGCCACACTACCTGAAGATAAAGCAACAGCTACTACAGCTAAAGCTATAAATTCTTTCTTTACTGCCACACCTAAACCTGTTGCAGTTTGCTCCCCAATATTTAAAGTATTTAAAATACGAGATTTATAAAGTACATATAAAAATAAAATCAACACCCAAGGCGCAAGAATAGAAATATAAGTCCAATTATCTCCCCAAAGACTTCCTGCACTCCATCTTTGAATAAACTCCATCTGATTTTCATCTAACTTTAAAGTAAGTATGGTAGTAACTGCACTATATCCACTTCCCACAGCTACCCCTGTTAAAATCAGTCCTGTAGGCGATATGCTTCTCCCTTTTCTATAAGCAAGAAAGAATATCAATATGGCAGCGCTCATTCCCCCTACAAAAGCTAGGAGTGGCAGTGCAATAGCAGAAGGCGTACTTTCAACCTTAAAAATGACTACAAATAATAATACAAATAATCCTGAACCAGAACTTATACCCAAAGTTCCAGGGCTAGCCATATCATTACGAAGTAAACTCTGCATTACACATCCTGCTGTTCCCATACCAATACCAACAAGAACAGTTAATACAATACGAGGAAGACGGAAATCATATACAATAATATTTTGCTTAGCAGTACCTTTTCCAAGAAGAACATTAAAAACTTCCGAAGGAGAGAGGTTCATTTTACCAGAATTCACGCTTATTACTGCTACAACTAGCAGAATAATTGTAAGTATAAATATAATAGTTAAACCACGTGAAACTGAATAACCCTTTTTTTTCATTCAAATTCCCTCCTTTGTGCTCTTGTAAGATAAAGAAAATACGGAACCCCTATTACAGCAAAAATAACTCCAATAGGAGTTTCATAAGGCTTATTAATAAGTCTTCCAATCAGATCTGCTGAAACAGTTAGTAAAGCTCCATATAATGCTGAAGCTGGAACAATGTATCTGTAATCTACCCCTATAAGGTAACGAACTATGTGAGGTACTATTAATCCTACAAAACTAACAGGTCCTACAACAATTACAGAAAGTCCTGTAAGTATTAAAACAACTAAAGTTGATATTCCCTTAACCCTCTTAGTATTAAGTCCAAGCCCCACAGCAGCATCATCCCCAAGATTTAAAACAGTAATTGAAGGTGATATAGCCATTGACACAAGTATCCCTATTATGAAGAATGGGAAAACTATAGAAAGATCCTTCCAACTAGCACCTGCTGTTCCTCCAGCGGTCCAATAAGCTAGCGCCTGTCCAAGTCTATACTTAATAGAAAGATATTGACTAAAAGCACCAAATAACATAGATATTGAAACCCCTGCTAACACAAGTTTCTGTGGTTTCATTCCACCTCTTCCAAAAGAAGCAATAAAGTAAGTCATGCCAGTGGTTACAGCTGCACCGATACATGCAAAAAGCATCATCTGTCCATAACTTCCACCAGGTAAAAAGGCCATACAAATAGCCATGGCAAAGGTAGCTCCACTACTTATCCCCATGAGCCCTGAGTCTGCAAGTGGATTTCTTGTGGTTCCCTGCATTATAGCCCCACACACTGCAAGGCTTGAGCCAACAATAATATTAGCTGCTGTACGAGGAAGTCTTAGAGTTTGGATAATGTGGTGTTCAGTTAAAGAAGAGTCAAAATTAAAAATGGCTCCCCAAGCCGTAGACAAATTCATATCAGCAGCGCCAAAAGAAATTGACGCCGCTGACATAATCACCAGCAAAACCACCCCTGCAATCATATAGATTGTAAAATTCAAAGCTCCTAACTGTCGCTTTTTTTTATAGGTATTTTGCATATTTATTTTCCTTTCTTGATTAACATTATTTAGCTAATGAATTTATTGCATCAACCATATAGTCAAGTTGAGCAGTAAGACTTGTAACATCTGAATAGTAGAAAAGTCCTAAATATTTCCCTGGAATTTCAACAACTCTACCTTCTGTAACAGCAGGAATGCTCTTCCATATTTCTGTCTTAGCATACTCTGATTCTTTATCTTCTTGTTGGAACCATAATATATAATCTCCAAAATACTCATGAGCTACTTCATAACTTATAGATCCACGGCCTTCTCCTGATTTAGCTATAAGTTCCTTAAGCTTGTCTGGATATTTAAGACCAAGATAATCATAAACTAAAGTACCACCTCTAGAGCCTGTCTCATAATATACTCCGCTCCATTCTCCAGTAGCACCCCAGTCTTCTAAGATACTGAAAGTTTTCCCTGTAAATGCATCACCTTTAAGAGTTTTCTTAGCTTCAGCAAGTTTTTCTTCAAATTTTGAAACTTCTTTATCAGCTTCATCAGCTCGTCCAGTAGCTTCGCCTATAATCTTAAGTCTTTCTTCTGCACTTTTTGACTCTGGAATAACAAGAACTGGAGCTATTTTACTGAACTTGTCAAAGTCTGCTTCATCATATGTAATTATAAGTTCAGGTTCTAAAGCCATGACCTCTTCTGGTTCCCACTTTTCTATTTTTTTAGAAGCCGTTAATTCTTTGTAGAAAGGCATTGTTTCTTGAGCCCATGCATTGTATCCAACTAAATTTAACCCTAAAGTAATAACATCTCCAACATACCAATTAGCAACAATTTTCTTAGGGTTAGCTGGAACTTCTATATCCCCTTTTATAGTACTTACAGTACGAACCGTTGCTTCTTCTTTCTCAGCATCTTTAGTTGAAGAACAACCAGCTAAAATTGCTGTAGTCATAATTATTGAACAAAATAATGACAAGAATTTTTTCATTTTATATCTCTCCCTCGTAAATCTTATTATTAATCTTATAACGCTAGCGCTTGCGTTATATACGAATGTAAGACCAGTCTAACTTCAAAAATCGTAGCATTTATAAATTCTTCTGTCAATCGCCTTAAAAGTACATTTTAAGAAGTCATTACTTATTAAAATCATGTTAATTTATTGGTTTATAAGAGTTAAATGAAAATACTTCTCTCTGTTATGGATTGCAATTTAAATAAAATGGAGTATCTTCTTATTGAAAATCTTTCTCAAATAATGCTATAATTTTCTTAATTTAAATTACAAAAACGAGAGGCGTGAAAATTTTATGGATGAATATAAAGATTCCTCTTGGAATGCTTTAGCAGATAAATATAATCTTATTAAGAGACCTTATGGCAATGGCCAGATTTACGATTTTCCACCTCATTGGTCAAATGGGTGGATTGCAGAGTTGAATCCCGCTAATGGACTATATGTATCAAGTGCTTGGCTTACTCCAAGTGAGCAGATAGTACATGCAATAAATTCTACAAAACCCTTTATGATAATCTTTTGTGTTGACTGTGGTGATATCGTCTATTCACATCAAGGAAAAAAGAGACAAACTCTTTCCCCTATAACTCATGTGATTATTAATCCTCAAAAACAATTTACACTAACCTTTTTAAAAGATGTGCACTATTGTTTTACCAGCGTGTTGATTTTTGATGACTTTATAAAGCCATTCCTAAAGGATCGTACCAATGCACCTAAAATTAGTATTCAAGATGCAAAACTTTGGAAAACTCAACACTATAATACTCCTGATATAATGCTTATTTTAGAGCAAATTAGATGGGGTGTAAGAAATGCAGACATGCCATTGCTTGCTTTTGAAGGTATGACTTTACAGCTATTATCTTCTATCACTAGAAATTTCCCTGACATACCTAAAAGAAGAAGCAGTCGCCGCCACTATGTTACTTGGGAAAATGAGCAGAAGATTTATCAAGTTAAAAGTAAAATTGATGAAGATATTTTAAATCCTCCAGGCACTATTGAACTATGCAGAATAGCTGGAATGAGCGAAAGTAAACTTCGAGAATCCTTTAAAAATCACTATGGAATTCCCCTTTATAAATATATTCGTATAGAAACCATGAAGAGAGCTATGCAGCTCTTATCAGATGATCACTTAAGTATTCGTAATATCTCTGAGCAATGCGGTTATAAAAATCCTGCAAAATTTGCTGCCGCTTTTAAAGATGTACATGGAATTACTCCAAGTGACTTCAGAAAATCCTTCAATTTATAGAAAAAATTAAGATACTTATAGCACATAAGTATCTTAATTTCTTTCATTAACTTTCTAGTAATTTATCCATAAGATACTCTAACTGAACATTGGATGAGTAGATATCTATATCATAAAACAGTGTAAAATCAATAGGTATAATATGTCCCTCTTTAACCGCAGGAATTGACTGCCAAACTGGATTATTAGCTAATTCTCCAATTTCTCCACTGAATACTATATAATCTCCAGCATAATCCTTAATTGTTTCAAGTGAAATTTCTCTATATTGATCTTTTGCTATAATTTCATTCTGTATAACATCTGGTGCTTTAAAACCTAATTGGCTATAAATCATATCGCCACCACGTCCCCATTTATCTCCATACACCCAAACTCCACCTTTTTGATTTCCTTCAAAAATACTGAATTTCTTATCCATAATTCCTTTACCATCTAGTTCTTTCTTTGCATCAGTTATTTTTTTCTTGAAATCAGATACAGCCTTTGCTGCCTCTTCCTTTTTATTTAAAACCTCTCCTAAAAAGGCCATTCTCTCTTCCATACTTAGAGTAGTAAAAGGTACATAAACTGTAGGTGCAATCTTAGAAAATTCATCTATCTTCTCTTCACTTACAACGATGATAAGATCTGGATCATATTGCATTACTTCTTCTGGCTCAAACTTTTCCCATACTGGTAAATCTGCCACCTCTTTTTCATAAGCACTGCCTTTGGCATCATAAGTAGCTACTGGTTTAACTCCTAAAGCCAGAACATCACCCATTCCATAAGTTACAATAACTCTCTTTGGATTAGCAGGAACCTCTACATCTCCTCTTACAGTACTTACTGTACGAACAGCATCTTCTTCCTTCTCTGCATTTTTAGTTGAAGAGCAGCCAGCTAAGATTACTGTACTCATAAATACTGCACAAAACAACGATAAGAATTTTTTCATTATATATCTCTCCCTTATAAATCTCTTATATTAATCTGATTAACGCCAGCGCCTGCGTTACGTTCAAATGTAAGACCAGTCTAACTTTTAAAATCTTAGCACTTCTATTTTTTACTGTCAACGGCTTAATCTTCTCACTTATAGAAGTCATATTTTATTAAAATAAGAATTATCTATTGTTTTACAAAGGTCAAATGAAAATTATTCTCTTTATTATGGAGTATAACTTAAATAAAATGGATTTGAACTTATTTAAAAAACTTTATCTCATAACAACATTATTCTACTAACAATAAAAGCAAGTATTGGAGGGAGATTCTCAACACTTGCCTTTATTTTACTTAGATATATTAATTAAACCATCAACAAGTGTATCAATTAAAGCACCTGATGATTGTATATCGGTATAATAAGTTAATGCAGTATCTGCAATAACAATTTTTTTGTTTTTAACAGCAGGAATCGAACTCCAAACAGTACTACTATTTACTGAATCCAGAACCGGTCCTAAATGAATTAAATAATCTCCACAGTATTGTGATAGAACTTCTAGGGATGGCTGTGCCCAATATTCATTCTTATCGATTATATCATTCTTAACCTTATCTGGAGGAGTAAGACCCAATTCTTTATATGCTAAAATTCCTAATGCATGCTTGTCTCCAGCTACTGAATTGATTTTATCAGTTGTTTGCAATATAGTTACACTGACATTCTCTATTCCAGCTTTCTTAAGAGCTTCCTTACCTTGCTCTATTTTCGCTTTATAATCAGCAATAATCTCTTTAGCTTCTTCTTGTTTATTAAGTACTTCCCCTAAGAAAGTCACTCGCTCTTCTGTAGTCATATCTCCATATGGAACTAAGATGGTTGGTGCAATTTTCGAAAGGTCTTCATATTGACCCTCATTTACTGAAATAATTAAATCTGGTTCTAAGCTCATAACTTCTTCAACCTCAAAGTCCCAGCTTCCTAAATCAGTTGCCTCTTTTGTATTATTTTCAAAAACAGCTCCTTCAAGTACCTGTGAAACTCCTATTGGCGTAACTCCAAACTCAAACACATCTCCCATTAAGTAATGTACTACTATTCTCTTTGGGTTAGATGGCACTTCAACATCACCTTTGATTGTTTTAATGACCCTTGTCCCTTCTTCTGCTGACTGCGATACTTCAGTCTTTGATTTAGAGTCAGTTCCATTATTTATAGGCGCGCTACTACACGCAGATAAAAGCAAAGTAAGACTTAAAGCTGCTGCAATTACAGTTTTGTTTCTTAAATGTTTAAACATTTTATATTCCCCTTCCTCAAAAAGTTTGCCTACTCTAACTAAGCTTTCTTTATTATAAGGAAATATAGAATTGTTTCCAATGTAAGAATCGCTCAACTTTATTCTAAAAATCGCTTTATATTCATTTGGAGTTTTTCCTGTAACCTTCTTAAAAAGATTGCAGAAATGATATTCATCATAAAAACCTAAGGACATACTTATATCCTTAATAGAGTATTCAGTTTCACGTAAATATTCCTTAGCTTGCTCTATTCTGCAATAAATTAGATATTCTTGTGGGCTTTTTCCAACCTGTTTTTTAAATATGCTTCTTAAATAGCTTTGACTTATATTAAGTGAATCTGCCAATGCTTGTATTGATACCGCATCTCTATAATTCTCATTTATATAGCTCTTAGCAATACTGACAACATCAGGTTGAAATACCTGTACTTCGTCCTCATTTAGTTCTTTATATATCTCATATACAAGGTTGTAAAATGCAGCCTTCTCATAAAACATATCTATAGAAGTTGGTTTTCTCCATCTCTCATACATTTTTCTTAGCTGTTCCATGAAAAAAATAGGATTATTAGCTGAAAAGCCGTATATCTGCTTAAAAGGATTAACCTGCTCCATCATCCTAATAAGTTCTCTCTTATAAAAAGCTGGTTCTCCTACCTTATATAAAATCATATAATAGTCTAACAATTCACAGTTTGACTTAATAGAAAATTCTGTACCTTTTCCACCATGAAATACCCCAAAACGTTCAACATTATATGAAACACCACTAAAAGTTACCTCTGCCTTACCCCTGCCAGTAAAAATAAAAGCATTGGCAGGCATTTTATAATCTTTCACATGCTCTTCAAAACTTAAGGCTCTGTATCTTATATCTATTAAACTTATAACAGACTTCTCCCAAATCTTAATAGCATCCTCAAGACTTTTTTTCTTCATCACTGACCCTCCTTTATAATAAAATCACGATTTTGTTAGTATTCCCTAACTTTTTTCGTAATTATATCATAGGAAAAAGAATCTGTACACTTTATTATATTCTTAACTTTTAGCCTTTTCTAATAGCCCATTTACAATCACATCCAATTGTGCATTAAAGGATTGAATATCGGAAAACCAGAACATTCCGCTTTCTACCTGAACTACATTTCCATTCTTTACAGTCGGAACTGATTCCCATATGTTATTACCCTTCATCTTCTCAATTTGTTCATCTGAGAATATATAATCACCTGCATAGTCCTGTAAGGTTTCATAGGATATATCAATATAGGAAACTCCATCTTTATCAAATACCTCATCTTTAATACGCTTTGGAGAATTAAGACCTAAGTGTTTATAAATTATTTCGCCTCCACGACCATAGTCAGCTCCAAAAACACGCATTACACCATTATCTCTCATCTCAAATAACGATACCGTTTTATCACTGATTCCAGCATTACTTAAAGATTCCTTTGCATCTAAAATCTTTTTATTAAATTCTGTAACTACTTTCTCAGCCTCTTCTTTTTTATTTACTAAATCGCCGAAAAATTTAACTCTTTCTTCATATCCCCATTCATAGTATGGCATAATAACAGTAGGTGCAATTTTAGAGAGTTGATCGTAATTATCTTTTTGAATCCAGATAATAATATCTGGCTCTAAAGCTGCTATCTCCTCATAATTAGGCTCCCATGAGTCAATTACAGTTGTACTTGATAAATCACCTTCAAAAACTGCCCCATCATTAAATGAAGTTCCCACAGGTTCTATACCAAGACTTAAAATATCTCCTTGGAACTGTGCTACTACTATCCTTTTAGGTTTTACTGGAATTTCAACATCTCCCATCATTGTATTTATTACTCTTGTACCCTCATCAACAGATTGAGACTCTTCATTATTAGACTTTGCTCCATTACTACTAGCTGCACTACTACATGCAGTTAATAGCAAAGTAAGACTTAAAGCTGCTGCAATTACAGTTTTATTTTTTAATTGTTTGAACATTTTATATTCCCCTTCCTCAAAAAGTTTGCCTACTCTAACTAAGCTTTCTTTATTATAAGGGAATAAAAAATCACTATCCATGGTATAATCGCTTATATTGATTGGTGTTTTCGCTCTATATTCAGTTGGCGACATACCTACATTTTTCAAAAACAACTTACTGAAATTAAACTCATCTTGAAAGCCACAACTAACAGCCACTGACTTCACTGAAATCTTTCTTGTATTAAGCATCTTTTTAGCTTGTTCTAAACGAGATTTTATTAAATATTCCTGTGGACTTTTACCATATCTTTTTTTAAAATTTCTACGTAAATTACTATCGCTTACTCCTAACATATAAGCAATATTTTGTATTGATATTGCTTCGCTATAATGTCCATCAATATACCGTTTTGCCATAGAAATTATATCTAAAGAAAATACAGATACATTCTCATTAACTAATTCTTCATATACAGAATAAACTATTTGATAAAAAGCTGCTTTTTCATAAAATAGATTTAAAGGACTTGGCTTCTGCCACTTTTCATACATCTCTAAAAACTTGCTTCCAAAAAATAATGGACTGCTAGGCTGAAAACCATACTGCAAACTAAAAGGATTCATATTCTCTATAAGCCTGTGAAAATCCCTTCTATAGAAAGACGGCTCACTAGCCTTATACAGAATCATGTAAGTTTCAATCCAACTTTCAATTGGTTTTATTGAAAGTTCTGCACCCTTTCCTCCATGAAATATTCCAAAATTATCTACATTGTAGGAATTGTCTCCAATAGATACCTCTGCTTTTCCTCCATTAGTATAGATAAAAGTATTAGCAGGCATTATATAACTGTTTATAGCCTCCCCGCTAGAAATAAGACTATGCCTTATATCCATTAGAGAAATGCTACACTTCTCCCATATTCTAAGAGCATCTTCTAACTCTTCTTTTGAAAAAATAATCTCTCTATCTAACGCCTTTTTCATAGCATAACTCCTTACAAAAACATAGTTAGGCTACACTAACTTTTTTTCTGTAATTGTAGCATATTGCTGTACTATTTGTCATCTTCCTCCTTATGCCAATCTAATTCCCTTTTAACTTCTAAGACCTATTAAATTTCTTGACGCCTTAACTCCTTAACTCCTTAACTCCTTGACTCCTTGACTCCTTGACTCCTTGACTCCTTGACTCCTTGACTCCTTGACTCCTTGACTCCTTGACTCCTTGACTCCTTGACTCCTTGACTCCTTGACTCCTTGACTCCTTGACTCCTTGACTCCTTGACTCCTTGACTCCTTGACTCCTTGACTCCTTGACTCCTTGACTCCTTGACTCCTTAGGGTAGTCTACTTCTCTGCTGCTTTATTATTCAATATTTCACAAAAAATATTGTTAAATTTCCACGCTACTGCTCTGTAGAGGCTTTTTTTCAAACCTCATTAAATCATTTTGTCTACACCCTATATCATCAATCTACAAAGGATTAGACTGGCGCTGAAAGGCGCGCCTACCGATTAGATGTGCATTAAAAAAGACTGTAAACCCAACCGTTTAAGTTAGATTTACAGCCTTATTCTTGATGTTATTTATTGTTTAAGTAGTCATGAATTCCTTTAGCAGCTCTTTTTCCTGCTCCCATTGCTAGGATTACTGTTGCTGCTCCTGTTACTGAGTCTCCACCTGCGTATACTCCATCTTTTGTTGTTTTTCCTGTTTCTTCTTCAACTACTAGACATCTTCTTTTGTTTATTTCTAGTCCTTTTGTTGTTGAATATATTAATGGGTTTGGTGAAGTTCCTAAAGACATTATTACTGTGTCTAATGGCATTACAAATTCTGAACCTTCTACTTCTACTGGTTTTCTTCTGCCTGAGGCGTCAGGTTCGCCTAGTTCCATTCTTATACACTTCATGCCTGTAACCCAGCCTTTTTCATCTTGTTGTATCTCTATTGGGTTTGTTAGAAGGTCAAAGATTATTCCTTCTTCTTTTGCATGGTGTACTTCTTCTACTCTTGCTGGAAGCTCTGCTTCGCTTCTTCTATATACTATATGAACTTCTGCTCCTAATCTTAAAGCTGTTCTTGCCGCATCCATAGCAACATTTCCACCACCAACTACAGCTACTCTATCTCCAACTCTTATAGGAGTGTCGTAACCTTCTTTGAAGGCTTTCATTAGATTGCTTCTTGTTAAGAATTCATTTGCAGATAGTACTCCATTTGCGTTTTCTCCTGGTATTCCCATGAACTTTGGAAGTCCTGCTCCTGAACCTACGAATACTGCTTCAAAACCTTCTTCTTCGAATAGCTGCTCTATTGTTATGGTTCTTCCTACGATAACGTTAGTTTCTATTTCTACTCCAAGTTTCTTTACATTTTCTATTTCTGTTTTTACTACTGTTTCTTTTGGTAGTCTAAACTCTGGTATTCCGTATACTAATACTCCACCTGGTTCATGTAGAGCTTCAAATATCTTAACTTCATAGCCTAGTCTAGCTAAGTCTCCTGCACAGGTTAATCCTGCTGGCCCTGCTCCTACTACCGCTACTCTTTTACCATTTGGTTCAGCTTTTTTAGAGATGTCTACATTGTTTTCTCTAGTCCAGTCAGCTACGAATCTTTCAAGTTTTCCTATAGCTACAGCTTCACCTTTTACTCCTAGTACACATACTCCTTCACATTGACTTTCTTGAGGACATACTCTTCCGCATACTGCTGGAAGGGCCGATGCTTCTGCTATTATTTCTGCCGCTTCTTTTATGTCTCCTGACTTTACCTTTTGTATAAATGCAGGTATGTTAATGGATACTGGACATTTATCTACACATCTAGGTTTTTTACAGTTTAAACATCTTGTTGCTTCTAGGTTTGCTTCTTCATCTTTGTAACCTAAACATACTTCTTCGAAGTTCTTTGCTCTTACTTCTGGTGCTTGTTCAGCTATTGGTGTTCTTTTCATTCTATCCATTAGTTTTCACCTCCGCAGCCACAGTCTTTTGCATGGTGGGTATCCCCTTCTGCTTTCTTAAGTTCTACTCGTCCTTCTTGAGTCTTGTACATGGATTGTCTTCTCATTGCTTCATCGAAGTTTACTAAGTGTCCATCGAATTCTGGTCCATCTACACATGCGAACTTAACTTCGTTTCCGACAGTTACTCTGCAAGCTCCACACATTCCTGTTCCATCTACCATGATTGGGTTTAAGCTTACTATTGTGTTTATATCTAATTCTTTAGTTAATAGACATACGAACTTCATCATTATCATAGGTCCTATGGCTACTACTAAGTCATATTCTTTTCCTTGATTTTGTACTAAATCTTTAAGTACTTCTGTTACTAATCCTTTATGTCCATAGGAACCGTCATCTGTTGCTATATATAGGTTTCCTGCTACTTCTCTCATTTCTTCTTCTAGTATTAATATGTCTTTACTTTTTGCCCCTACTATAACATCTACATTAATTCCTCTTGAATTTAGCCACTTAACTTGTGGGTATACTGGTGCAGTTCCTACTCCACCTGCTATAAACACTATTTTTTTGCTCTTTAACTCCTCTAAATCTTCATGTACCATTTCTGAAGGTACTCCAAGTGGGCCTACAAAGTCATGGAAGTAGTCTCCTTCATTATAATTAGCCATTTTTTGTGTTGATCCGCCTAAGGTTTGGAACACTATTGTTACTGTTCCTGCTTCAGCGTCATAATCACAAATAGTTAACGGAATTCTTTCCCCTTTTTCATCCATTTTTACTATGATGAACTGTCCTGGATTTGATGATTTTGCTACTCTTGGTGCTTCAATATCCATTAGATAGATATTTTCGTTTAGTTGTCTTTTTTTAACTATCTTGTACATGTTTCTCCTCCATATCATTACTTATGTATATACTTCTACCAGTCCTTAATTCCTAGAGATTTAGCTTTTCTTACAACTGTGGATTGTGTTATTCCTAAGATTTCTGCTGCTTTATATGTACTTCCATATTTATTAAGAGTCTTTTTTATTATTTCTCGCTCTAAGTCTTCTACTGATTTTTTCAAGCTCGTAAATTCATCCATATTAAAGCAGTTAGACATTTTTTCTCTACCTAAAACTCCATAAATCTTGTCCTTATCTATCAGCTTTTCTTCTCCGATTATTACTAATCTCTCTATTATATTTTGTAGTTCTCTTACATTTCCTGGCCAATTATAACTTTCTAAAGCGTGCAATGCTTCATTCTTAAATACTTTGTTTTTTCCATACTTCTTATTGCTCTTTTCTAAAAAGCTATCTGCTAGAGCATCTATATCTTCTGGTCTTTCTCTAAGCGGTGGAATATTTATAGGAATTACATTTAATCTGTAGAACAGGTCTTCTCTAAACTTTCCTTCTTTTATTTGTTTATTCAGATCTTCGTTTGTGGCAGCAATTACCCTCACATCTATTTTTATAAACTCTAACCCGCCTATTCTCTTGATTTCTCTATCTTGAAGGACTCTTAACAACTTTGATTGAAGAGCTATAGGCATTTCCCCTATTTCATCTAGAAGTAGAGTTCCATTATTCGCTATCTCAAACAATCCTAGCTTGTTTTTATTTTGTGCTCCAGTAAACGCTCCTTTTTCATATCCAAATAGTTCAGATTCCAATAACGACTCTGGTATAGCTGCACAATTTATCTTTACGTAAGGTTCCTTATTTCTATTACTATTAACATAGATTTCTTTTGCTACTACTTCTTTCCCTACACCTGTTTCTCCAGTTATAAGTACAGTTGCATCTGTTTTAGCTATACTTTCTATTAGGCTTCTTATGCTATCCATCTCTTTACTTTGAGATATTATGTTTCCTTCAAATTGAGCTTTCTTTATGTGTTTTAACTCATTTAAGTATTTCTTTTTCTCATTTTCGGCCTTGTCCAAATTCTCTTTTAACTTCATTAATTCAGTAATATCTCTCATTAATATAGTAACTCTTACTATATTTCCTTCTTCATCAAAGAATGGTTTTCCACTCATGAGTACTATTTTATTATTTCTTTCTATAGTAGTTATTACTGAAATCTCTTTCTTCTTTTCTATAACTATATGTGAAATAGGTTGTGGTTTTATAAGCTTCATAGATTTTTTATTTAAGCTACCTATCATCTGCAATGCAGTACTCTCTTTATTGTCATCTAAAAGTATAAATGCAGCATCTGAATAAAACCCCTTCTCTTCCCATATCTCTTGTATATTTCTTCCCACTATTTCATGTTCTTCTACTCCAGCAATTCTGGTGTATCCTTTGTTAATATATATTACAACACCATCCTTGTCTGTAATATATACTCCATCATATACAGTGTCTGCTACAAGTAGTACATCAATATCACTATCCATGCGAAAATTATAAGTTTCCATCATTCTGTCTAACAATACTTCTGGAGAAAGTTCACTTTTATTAAGTATATCAGTATACTTTTTCTTGGTTTTAGAATCTACCTGAATTGTAATAAGGTTCTCATTCATATGTTTTTCTCCCGTTTCTAAAATAGATATCATGATTCATTATATCAGAAATCGTTATCAGCATAAATATTGACTTTTACTCAGATATCTGTACCCAAATGTTCAACTAATGCCTTTGAATCTAAGGCTATTTTCTCTATACTTGCAGCAATCTTCTCTATTGATTCAGCTTGTCCTGATGCTATTTCCCCAATATAGCTAGATGACTCTATTGCCATGTCTATTCCTGAATCTATGTTATTTAATGCTCCTGATATTTTCTTAGAAGTTTCCTCACTTAATAGTGCAAGCTTTCTCATTTCTTTAGCTACTACAGAAAACCCTCTTCCATATTCTCCGGCTCTTGCTGATTCAATAGATGCATTTAGCCCTAATATATTTGACTGTCTGGCTATATTTCCTATCAGCCTTACGGCTTCATTACTCTTTTCCACATTATCTTTTCCTTGCTTGGTTTCCTTGATCATGTAATTTAACCTTTCAGAAAGTTTTACTGCATCACTAGCAAATCCATTTACTATTCTATTAGTTTCCTCTAAGGACTTCATTAGTCTTAAGGATGAACTTTTTATATTTGCCACCTTTTCAATACTTTTAGAGACTCCTATACTTCCTATTACTTCCCCCTCTCTATTTATAAGTGGCATAGCTGTTATCATTAAGTCTATTCCGTCAGTCTCTTTTGTAAGCATCTTATCTAATGTTTTTTTATTTTTTATTACCGTTCTAAGTCCGCTCATCTCTAGTTCGTTTAACTTTCCAACCTTAAAAGGAGCTTTAACATTTTGTCCATCTTCAGAATAAATACATTCTTCTTTATTAGTTATAGTTAATGAACAGTCTTCTTTAACTAATTGCTTTATTATTGGAGCAAACTCTATTATGTTTTCTAAGTTCTTATCCATATTATCCCCCTCATCTTACACAAAGCACTTTTTGCCAATACAAAAATGAATCGAGCTAATGCAAATATGTTTTAAATCAACAATTTTATTGCTGCTATAGCCGTGACAACTAAAATAGTGCTATGAAATAACTTCTCATTAAGTCTTTTTATTACCTTAACTCCTAATACTGCCCCAATAGCTATTGCTGGTATCATTATTATAGTAAGGAAAATCGTATTGAAAGGAATGTTGTGCCAGAATACAACTTGTAGTGGTACTTTAGCTAAATTTATAATAAAGAAAAACCATGCAGTAGTACCCATAAATCCATCTTTTTTAAAGCCTCTTGCTAATAAATAAACACTGAAAACTGGCCCAGCAGCATTACCTATCATTGATGTAAAACCGCACAAGGTTCCTGTTAAAGCATATACAAAGAAATTTTTAGGTATATTTAAATTTTCGCCCTTTATTTCAGTGTAAATTAATATTAATAGGCATATTATTACTGAAACTGCTATAAATGACTTAAACTGCTTGTCACTAATATAATTACCAACTATGATTCCAAGAACTAGTCCTGTTATAGCCCAAGGTAATAATTTTTTTATGTTGTTCCATTCAGCATGTCTATTATAATAATATAAAGCACCTATATCTCCTACTAAAAGCATAGGCAGCATAATTCCAGTGGATTCCTTACCTCCAAATACCCCTGCAATTATAGGTATAGCCGGCATTAAAAATGAACTTATTCCCGTCTTTGAAAAACCAATACAAAATGCAGCTACTATCATCCAAAGCCATTGCCCCAAAGACAAATTAAACATATCTATTAAGTTCATATATTTCTTCCTTTCTTACATAAAACTCGTTAAAACACTACCTTAAAATAATAAAGCAATTTCCATGCCATATTTTTAACAATCAACATTTCAAAGTCTTGCAACTGAAAGAATGTTAAGTGTTTAGCTATCTTACTCAGTAAAAAATAAAAATAGGTGATATAACTATAAATTAAATTCGTCTCCAATAATTTATCTTTAATACAATATTGTATTAATTAAGGACTATGAAAAATTTCATAGTCCCTTTTAACTTTACTTCTTTATTTCAATTGTCGCTGGTTTATAATCCAAATATTTCTTACGTTTTTCATTTATTACTTCCATGTTAGAGAAGTATTTTCTCATAGTGTCTTGTATTTCGAAGAAATGATCCTTAGCTCCATTACCGTTTGTCATTGATTTTCTGTGTCCATCTTCTTCTATTACAAACTTCCACTTTCCATTCTCATCTTTTTCTAAATCTCCACCGCAATGACATACAGGACATTCTATTTTGAAGCCTTGTTCATTCCAATGTGGTTCTCCTAATGATAGAACATTTGAGTGGCAAACTGGACACCATCCAAGATTTTCATCTCCAAGGAACCCTACTTCTTCATAGTTCTGAATTCCCTTAACTACGTTTTCTCCAAGTTTTGCTGCTCTTTCTAAACTTGCTTCATCAAGAAGAACTTGTCCAGGTCTTGGTGCACGATTTATCATAACTTGGTCAACTACCTTGATGTCTTGAGCTAATAGTGTAATGTTCATGCTTTCTAATCCAAGTGACATCCAGCTTCTAGTAGATCCTCCATTTGAAATTATTCCACCAACTCTATGTTTAAAGTAAGCAGGATTATTTACTTGCTTATGGAAGTTTGGTTCATATGCTAAATGACGGTCTGTGAAGATTCTGTATAAACCTGCTGGCATAAATGAGTATGCTGGGACAACTACAATTACTCCATCAGCTGCTAACCATTCTTGCATAATTGTGTCCATATCATCTTTATCTTTAAATACACATTCAGGAGCTTCTCCTTTTTGTGTGAATTTTACTGTACAAGACTCACAGCCAGAACAAGGTTTAATATTATAATTGTGAAGGTTAATCATCTTAACTTCTGCACCCAATTCCTCTGCTTTCATTAGAGCTGCTTTAGCTAAAATTTCCCCATTTCCATTTTTTCTACCTGCTGTAACTGCTAAAATTTTCATTTCTACTCCTCCATAATACTTATTATCATCTTAAGTTTATTTTATATTTCTGCCGCTGTATCAAATCCAGCGTGAACTGCTGAATATACATTACCTATTTGTTTTCCATCTCCAATAATATAAACCTCTGTTTCTGGAATCGCATGTCTAAGACTAGCTATAACATCTTTACGTGGTCTCATTCCTAAAGCTAATGCAACTGTATCCGCTTCATATTCTTTCCATTGGAATCTAGAATTTATAGTCTTAATTCCCTTGTCAGTAATTTCTTCTAGCTTAGTATTAGTTATAACTTTAACTCCATGTTTCATTAATAAAGATTGTAATGAGAATTTGTTTATTAATGAAGAACCATTTAGTAAAGCATCTGGTCCTTGCATTTCAAGAAGTGTTACGTCCTTACCTTGCATTGCTAAATCAACAGCTGATTCAGCTCCCGTAAGTCCTCCCCCAACAACAATTACTTTGTTGCCTACTGGTACTCTTCCGCAATCTACATCTCCTGACCAATGAACATGTTCTTTATCAACACCTGGTATGTTAGGAATAAGTGGGGTAGCTCCAACTGCTATAATTAAAGCATCTGGATTCTCTTCTTTTATCATATCTTCTGTAGCTTCTGTATTTAACTTTATTGTTGCTCCGCATTTTAAAGTTTGAGCAACTATCCATTCTAAGTAGTTTCTTAAGTCCTTTTTAAATTCAAGGTCTGTAGCGTGTTTTAAAGTACCGCCTAATGTTTCTTCCTTTTCAAAAAGTACAACTTCATGTCCTCTTTCAATAGAAGTAAGTGCAGCCTGCATTCCAGCTGGGCCTCCACCAACTATTACAACCTTTTTCTTAATATCAGCTTTTTGAACTTTTCCGCCTGGATATTCTGTTTCACGTCCATTAGTTGGGTTAACAGAACATCTAGTTTTCTTAAAGAATGCTGAACGACCGCAACAAGTATTACAACGTACGCAAGGACGTACATCTTCAACTTTTCCAAGAGCAGTTTTTCTCATGAATTCTGGGTCTGCTACAAATGGTCTTGCCATAGCAACAAAGTCAACTAATCCTCTTGATAATATTTCTTCTGCATTCTCTAAAGTCATAACTGATCCAACTGCCGTTACATATAAATCATCTCCAACTGCCTTTTTAATTTCTTCAGCAAAATGTATGTTTAACATGTAAGGAACATATAATGGTTGAATCATATATTGAATAGTAAATGGATTTGGAAGCATACCTGCTGAAACATGAAGTATATCAATTTTATCTTTTATAAGCTTAACAAACTCAATAACTTCTTCAACTTTCATTCCGCCTTCAACTAATTCATCTGCACTAATTCTGTACTCTAGTATAAAGTTTTCTCCAACTCTTCTACGTACAGCTTCTAATAATTCGATACAGAAACGTGCTCTATTTTCAAAACTTCCACCATATCTATCAGTACGTTTATTTACATATGGAGATAGAAATTGTGAAGGAAGCATACCATGAGCTCCATGAATCATTACCATTTTAAATCCGCTGTCTTTACATCTTCCAGCAGCATCTGCAAAATCTTGAATAGTTTTATTTATTAATGGAATACTCATTTCTTCAACTTCTGCTGGTGTTTTACCTTGAAGTTTAGAGAAGAATTCATCAATTTCAGCTGGTTTTGGAGTAGAGCTAACTGGTTTTAACCCTTTAGTTGCTAAATTCATAGAGTTAGCAAAACGTCCTCCATGGTTTAATTCTATAGAAATTAAAGAACCATATCTTTGTATTTCATCAGCTAGATCATCTAGACCCATTTTTACATTATCATCACCTAGATTAATTTGTCCTTCATGGTCCATTGCATGTTCCCAGTTTATTGCAGAGTCACCTACTGTAACTATTGCTGCAGCACCTTTAGCAAACGGTCTATAAAATTCAATTACTTCTTTAGTAACCCATCCTTCTGGAGTTGCCATACAAGGTACCATAGGTGCTACCTCTATTCTATTCTTGAACTCCACTCCTTTTATTGTTATTGGCGAAAACACATTTTTATATTTGCTCATTACTAATTCCTCACTCTCTCTTAATATTCATCCATGTTCATTTAAATTTAACTAAAAGAATCTCTAAAATATTTCTCCATTCATTTCACTATATAGGCCTGGTAATATCTCTGCTAAATTGCTATACTCCTCAACATTATGGAAGGCTAGTCCCATTGGTGCTTGAATTGGCATCTGTATTCCATCTGGAAGCAATTTGCAAAGTTTTTTATCAATTATGTTATATCCCATCCAAAATCTTGTACGAGATTCTACTCCTCCATCTACTTGTCTAAATAAATGCATCATTACAGCAGGTGCTTTAGGTCCACCAGCTCTTGACTGTGCCATACCATTACCACATACTACTGTTATGTTTTTTTCTTTAAGTTCCTTAGGATCAAAACCTATTTGTTCTGGGCTTAAGAACAAAATCTGAATATCCTCTGGTCCATTTCCTGTATCTTCTATTACCTGATGAACACGTCCTTGGAACTTTTCTAACATTGGCGTCTCAGGATTAAGTATTTTTTCTCTATCTTCATCACTTATTGATATTCCATAATGACCGTCTCTAAACCATAGCATGTATCTTAAATCCTCAATAGCATGCCATGCAAACCACCAGTTAATCATATCTAATGAAACTCCTGGAAACTTGTTGTTAACAGCAACATAACCAGCTCCATTTTCTAAAATGCAGTATCCTGTTTCTACTTCATCGTATCCTAGTTCAAGTAATTTCTTTATGTCTTCAGGTTTTAATGCTTTCTCTGAGTTCATAGGTCCTTTTTTTAGAATTTCCATTAATTCTGGGTTTGGAGTTGCAAGTTGCTTATAAAAGTACTTTGAATATGACTTTTCTTTTTCTTCGTTGGTTAATTCTCTTTTTAAATCCTTTATCATATATCTCTCCTTATTTTTATTACTCCAGTAATCCTTTTCAAGTAAATTAATCTTTATTTGCTTGCTTGTTTATATTTTATCAATCTTCAAAATTTAATTAAAATGCCTATTTGTTATTACTGTTATACGTTATTGGTATGATATTTTAGCAATTATAAGTAAAAAAATAAGCTAGTACGCATATATACTAGCCTTTTCTATACATACTACTCCACCTTCACTTCACTTAAAACTCCATTTACAAAGTGTGGTATGCTTGAATTCATATTTTCTTTTTTCCATGCCATTATTACATCTACAAAATCATTTTCAACCTTAAAAACTTTTATATTTTTATTGTCATATCTTACTTGAGAATCAAACAATGCAACCCCAACTCCAGCCTCTACACAAAGAAGTACCGACTCTATATTAGGAAGTTGCTTTACTATCTTTGGATCAAATCCATTTTTTCTGCATATCTTTATTATTCCGTCAAAACCTTTAGGTGATTCATCTCTAGAAATTATAACAAACTTCTCATTTTTAAGGTCTTTAATGCTTAAACTTTCAGATTTAGCTAAGGGGTTGGACACATCCATTACAATATAAGAATTCCCTCTATAAACTGTATCCCATACAATTCCTAATGAATCATCGACTTCAAAGGAAAGGGTAAATATTATGTCTAATTTCCCATTAATAAGTTTTTCTCTCAATTGTTTAAAACCGTAGCTTTCAACAATTAGATTAGTATCACTATGTTTCTCTTTAAACTTCCTAATTATCATGGGCAAAAACACACTTGTATTCATAGATTCTAAACATCCAATAGTTAAGGTGCAATTTTCACCTAAATTGGGCTGTTTTACTTTTTCTATTGCCTGCTCTATAGAGTCTACAACTCCATTTATTTCTTTAAACAAAACCATTCCAGCTGATGTTAATCTTACATTTCTCTTAGTTCTAAAAAAAAGTTGAACGCCTATCTCATTTTCTAATATAGCAATTTGTCTACTTAAAGAAGGCTGAGAGACATATAAATTTTTAGCTGCTTCTGTAAAATTTAAATGCTTCGCTGCAGCAAGAAAATACTCAATTTGAAGTAGGGTAACCTTTTCATAGTTCACAAAAACTCCTCCAATATTTTGTTTTCTATATTTTCCGTAAGGACAACTTAAATATATCAGAGGTAGATAGATAATTCAATCTACTATATTTACCCTTTAAATTAAAAAATACCGCCAAAATTTCAATATTTCGGTGATATTCTCAATTAAGCTATATTAAATCATGCACTCTAATAAATATTATCTCATACAACTATTTATATTTCTCTACTAAATAAGTAAAAGTAGAACTCATCATCTGCTATTGACGAATTCTACTTTCACTAAGGTGGTACTGGTATTTATGTGGTAAAATAAACTTAAAATGTTGAGGATAATATAAATTGTAATCTTTTATTTTGGAATTCTCTTTTAGTAATCTTTTCTAAACTATCACATATTAGAATTACTTGTAATACTTAATAACTCTACACTACCTATACCTCTCTATTATAATAAAGCAACTATTATGCCAAAAAAACTAAATCCTTTATATTTTTGCCTTTACTACTCTTCAAACACTTATTAATACTCACTTTGAAGACTTCCATATTTTTTTAATTAAGTTATTTTAATCTTAATCATTTTTATAATTAGAGTTACTTCAATTCACTTCTGTATTGAGTTATAAGTAACCAAAATTTGATACAAGCCCAACTATTGCCGCAATAGGCACAATCAATGCAACTTATAATATAATTCTAACTGAATCAAGTTTTATTTGATATAATACATTTTATTATCACTTTGATTTATTAAAGTATTGTATTATTAATCCATATTCCTTGGAGAGTATTTTGTATGGAGAAGTTTATGGGATAAGCTGCTCATAGGTTTACCTAAATATTCACTATACAGTTTTATTATTTCAGGATTCTTATGGGATTCTCTTATCTCTTTCCTTTCATCAATTCTATAAATCTGTTCCAATCTTTTTTCTTTAGCTTTTAGAGTACTTCCAACAGGTTGTCCTCCTCCACCTACACATCCTCCGACACAGGCCATAACTTCGATGAAACTATATTCAACAGTTCCATTCTCTATTTGCTCTATTATATTTTTAACATTCGAGATTCCATGAACAACAGCAATTTTTATAGGAACATCATTTATGTTTATAACAGCTTCTTTTACTCCCTTCATTCCTCGAACTTCCTTAAACTCAATGCTTTCTAACTTTTCATCAGTTAGTAGAGTATACGCAGTTCTTAAAGCAGCCTCCATTACACCTCCAGTTGCTCCAAATAATGCTCCAGCACCTGAGGCAATTCCTAAAGGAGAATCAAATTCCTCCTCTTTTATGTTTCTAAAATCAATGTTTGCAGTGTTAATCATCCTTGCAAATTCTCTAGTAGTTAAAACAAAATCAACTTCCTTTACCCCATTAGTTTTCATTTCCGATCTATTGGCCTCATACTTCTTAGCTGTACAAGGCATAATAGAAACAGTTACTATATCTTCTGGGCTTACTCCGAACTTTTCAGAATAATAACTTTTAGATATTGCGCCAAACATCTGTTGTGGTGATTTACAGCTAGACAAATTTTTTAATATACTTGGAGAGTATATTTCAGCATAGTTTATCCATCCTGGACAGCAGGAAGTAATCATTGGCAATACTCCATTTTTTTCTATTCTCTCAACTAATTCATTTCCCTCTTCCATAATAGTTAAGTCTGCTGCAAAATTCGTATCAAATACCTTGTCAAAACCCATTCTCCTAAGTGATGCAACCATCTTCCCTGTAACATTTTCTCCTGCTGGCATATTAAACTCATCCCCAACACTTACTCTTATTGATGGAGCTACTTGAACTATAACATGCTTATCTGCTTCATTAAGTATTTCCCAAACCTTTTCAGTGTCATCTTTTTCATATAAAGCACCTACAGGGCATACTGTTGTGCATTGTCCACAATATATACAATTAGATTTTTCTAATGTTTCATTATAGGCTGTTCCAACAGTTAAGTTGCTAGATCTATGAGAATGACAAAGCGCCCCTATTCCCTGTGTAGTTTCACACATCTCTACACAACGGTTACACTTTATACATTTTGACCTGTCTCTCACCACTGAAGGATTAGTGTTATCTAAAGGATATCTTTGGGCAATGTTTGATAAATCACTGTCCCTTAAATTAAATTGTCTACATATATCTTGTAGTTCACAACTTCCATTTCTAATGCACTTTAAACAATCCTGTTGATGATTTGCCAATATTAATTCTAAAACACTCTTTCTAGCATCTAATACTCTTTTAGAGCTTGTTAGTATTTGAGCACCTTCCCATACTGGTGTAGAGCAAGCCGTAACTAAGGAGTTTCTTTCTTTTATTTCAACAAGACAAATTCTACAGTTAGCCTTCACACTTTGGTCTGGATGATAGCATAATGTTGGTATATTTATATTTAAAAGCTTTGCTGCCTGTAAAATTGTAGTTCCTTCTGGCACACTAACTTCCTTTTTATCAATAATTACTTTGCAATAATTCATATATATTTTCTCCTCTTTATATTAGACTCTTTTAACTTACATGCAGCTATAGAACTCTTCTTTAAATTCCCTTATTGCAGAAATTAAAGGAGCAGTGCAAGACTTACCTAAACCACAAAAAGATGCACTCTTCATAATATCAGTAATCTTATTTATACTTGCTAAATCCTCTGGACCTGCAATTTTATTAGAAAATCTTTTGATTATAACAGCTAATTGTTTGTTTCCCTCCCTACAAGGAGTACATTTCCCACAGCTTTCATGAACAAAAAAATCTTGAACTGTTCTTACGTAATCTACAATACTGTTACTTTCATCCCCTACTAAAATCGCACCTGAACCAATAGCTAATCCATTAGCTTTAAAATCTTCATATGTATACTTAACGTCTAACATCATATCTGAAGCTATGGGTCCAGAAGCTCCCCCTAACTGCAAAAATTTAAACTTTTTATCATTTTCAATACCTTTTGCTACATCATATATTATCTCTCTCAAGGTTAAACCAAATGGGATTTCATATACTCCTGGCCTATTAACATTTCCTGATATACTTATTAACTTAGTTCCCTTACTCTCCTCTGTCCCACAAGAAAGGTACTCCTCAGCATCCTTTGAAAACAGCACTGGAACTATAGCTAGAGTTTCAACATTATTTATACATGTAGGTAGTCCAAACACACCTTTTTGCTTGATATATGGAGGTTTAATTCTTGGTCTTCCGCTTTTACCTTCTATTGATTCAGCTAGTGCAGATCCTTCTCCACAGACATAAGCTCCTCCTCCTGAAACTACCTCCACCTTTAAATTAAAGCCTTTACCTAAGATATTTTCACCAAGCAAATTCTCTTTTTCGGCCAGCTCTATGGCAGTTCTCATTCTTCTTTGAAGCTTCTGATACTCTTCCCTTATATAAATATATCCTCTGTCCGCATTTATGGCATATGCCGAAATAATAAGCCCTTCCAACACCTTAAATGGTGCCCATTCTAAAAGAGCTCTGTCCTTAAATGTTGAAGGCTCTCCTTCATCAGCATTACACACAATAACCTTTGAATCAGCTATCTCTTGAGCAGCTTGTTGAAGCTTTCTCCCTGTTGGGTAAGCAGCTCCCCCTCTACCTTTTAATTTAGAAGCAGTTACAACATCGAATATTTCTTCCTTTGGCATATCTATAACCTGCTTTAAAGCTGAAAATCCTCCTGATTTAATATACTCCTCTAAAGATTCAGGATTTTTAAAGTTAAAATTTTTAGATATTATTTCAACTGACTTTTTCATATTGATATCTCCTCTTTTTATTTACTTCCTATAAGACTTCTTTTAAGTTTTCTCTTCTATAATCATGAATAATATCTTTAATCTTTTTCTTACTTAATTCTCCGAAAATCTCATCTCCTATACGAAAAGCTGGCGATACATCACATGCTCCAAAACAAGGTGAGTACATTAACGTAAACACTCCATCATTAGTTGTCTCCCCTACCTTTATCTCTAACTGCTGTTCTAAAACATCTTTTAAAGTCTCATATTTATTCACCATACAAGCTGTACTATTACATATTTGAATTACATACTGTCCTCTTGGTTTATCAGATAATGCAGAATAAAAAGTAATTACATCATAAGTTCTGCTAAGTGATATCCCTAAACTTCTACTTACAAACTTTGCAATATCAGCAGAAATATACTGCTGCGGAGCAATTGCTTGCACCTCTAATAAAATTCCTAGTATGTTGTTTTTATTATTTTCATACTTCTCTATAATCTCTTCTATTTTTAAATATAAGTCCTTTTCTAAATCCATGTTCATATTATTTAACTCTCCTCTCTTAAACTAAATCCATAAATTTCATTTCATATATTTATATAAAGCAAATTACATGCCATTTGGTACTTAAGGCTATCTATACAAAGTATATTTTTTACTGAATTACCCTGTTTCCTTGATTTTCTGCTAGTTTTAATTGCTATGATTTATATAAAACTAATCCTAAGATTATTAATTAATTCTTCAATGTATTTAAAATTAATACTTAAAAGAATTAAAGTTAATTCATTTATACTTCACCTGGATTTCTGCACATCTATCCTGTAGGAGCGTTCCTCAGCTCCATTAAATTCCTTTATATTTCACCTAGATATTTGTTTTTCTGATTAACTGTTTATCTGGCTATTGAATCTAAAATTAAATAAATTTAATTAAAGCTATCAATGGTTTTCTAACTGACTTTCATTAAAATAAAAACAGCTCAGCATTAATTTTGCTGAACTGTTTTTATTTTTAATAAGTATCTCCAAGCATGGGTCTTACATTTATTTCTTCTACAACTGCTTGAGGGCTTAAAGTTAGTAGAACACCCACAAGTTTTGCTATATCGCTCGCTTCAAGTAATCTTCCTTCTGGAGTTTTTTCATTAGGAGTTCTTTTTTCTGTAAAAGTTCCCCCAGGATTAAGTAGTGTAACTCCAATCCCTAATTCTTTAAGTTCGTTTCTTAAGCTATATGCATAGGATTTTAAAGCCCATTTTGAAATTCCATAAAGTGATCCATCATCAACTCTTATACTTGCTGTAGAGCCTATGATTATTATGCGTGGATACTCTCCTTTTTTAAGTATATCTATAAATCTCTGCACCAATTTATAATTAGAAATAACATTAACTTTTAATAACTCTTCAAGTTCATAGGGAGACGCTTTTACTACTGATCTTAAAGAACTTCCAAAGTAAGCTGCATTTAAAATAATTACATCTGGTGAAAAGTTTATTTTGGAGGTTTCTTCTATTAATGTATCAACATCATCTTTTAAATCCCAAGCAAATCCGTTAACTCTTTCATAAAAACCTGAAACAGCTTTATTTAATCTATCTGAATCTCTCGCAACTAAAAATAATTCATGTCCACTTTTATGGAGTTCTTTAGCTACAGCTAATCCAATCCCCTGACTTCCTCCAGTTATAAGTACCTTCATTTTAAAACCTCCTTTTAATTAAGATTTATATATTAGCTATTATAGCCTCATTTAAAGTTTTTCTTTGAGGAGCATATGGTGTTTGATCTGGGTATCCAATATCCACATAAGTCACAAGTTTTATATACTCTGGAAGATTAAAGTGTTTACTTATTCTTTCAATCATTGTCTCATTAAATGTAAGCCAAACCCCTGATAATCCAAGTGCATGAGTAGCTAATACTATGTTTTGAGCAGCAGCTCCCACATCAATAAGTCTATTTCTTACAGGATTTAATGGATTTGCTCTATAAACTCTTTCGTCTTGTAGAAGTACTAAGTGTACTGGACCTCCTGGAACATCACTTCCTCTAAATAAATTAGGGGTGGTCTCTTCTCTAACTATTAGATATTTTATAGATTGTAAGTTGCATGAGTGTGCTGCCCACAATCCACTTTCAAGTATCTTTTCTATAAGTTCTTCTGGAACTCTATCTTCTTTAAAGTGTCTTACAGATCTTCTCTCTTTTATAACCTTAAAAAACGCTTCTTGTTCTTTATCTGATAATTTATATGATTTAAATTCAGATAAATCTAAACTTTCCCCCTTAAGTAAAACTTCTGATAAACCTATTAGCTTCTTTGCATATATATACTCTGGTAATTCCTTAGAAATATTTCTTTTCTCCCATAAATCAAGAAACTTTTTAGCTGTATCCGATTGATTTTCTTTTAATTTTTCTTCTCCATGAGCAGCTGAATAAGTTTGAATTTCTAGGGTATGGTGTATTCTTTCCCTGAACCTTGCTCTAAATTCCACCTCATCTAACGCTAAATATTCTTCCTCTAATAAGTTAAATTTTCTTAGTATTTCTTCTGACATAATTATCTTCTCCTTTTTAATCTATAAAATATATTCTAATTTTTCTTCTAACTTAGGCGCATTTATTGAATTGATTTCTTTATGGATTTCATCAATAATCTCTAAAATATTTTCGTCATTTCTATTTCTTGGTCTTGAAAAAGGAACCTCAAAAATTCTACGTATTCTTCCTGGTCTAGGTGATAAAAGAACTACCCTTGTTCCTAAATACACAGCCTCTGATACATCATGAGTTATAAATATTATGGTTTTCTTCTCTCTTTTCCACAAATCCACTATTTCATCTTGTAAAGATAACCTAGTTAGATAATCTACTGCCCCTAAAGGTTCATCCATTAAAAGAACCTCAGGGTTATTTACCATTGTTCTTGCTAGACCTGCCCTTTGTTTCATTCCTCCTGATAATTGATGAGGATATTTATCTTCAAAACCTCTCAAATTCACAATATCTATATACTTATCAACAACAGACTTTCTCTTTTCCTTATGAATTTTACCTATCTCTAATCCAAATTCAATATTCTTCCTTATAGTTCTCCATGGAAATAGGGAAGAATCTTGAAATACAACTCCTATATCTTTACTTGGTCCATCTAGTTTTTCATTACCTAAAAATACATCACCACTACTTTGCTTTAACAAGCCAGCTATAATTTCTAATAAAGTACTTTTTCCACAACCACTTGGACCTAATATAGCTACAAACTCACCTTCTTCTATAGTTAAATTTATATCCTCTAAAGCTTTTGTTCCATCTGTACCTGGGTATACTTTGTTTATATGATTTAATATAATTTTAGGCATACTCCTCCTCCTTTACTATTTCTTTGGTATAAAGCTCAAATCTACAATTTTATCTACATCATAAATTTCTTTTTGGAATCCCCATTTCTTTTGTAATTCTTGTGTTGCCTTTAAAGTTTCTATATTTATATTAGGTTCGTTTTCCCACAATTCTCTCTCTGGTTCTAAAGCTTTTACCAAAGTATCTTTAGGTATATTTAAATATTTAGTTGCAAATTCTAAGAATTCATCTTGATGCTCTTTAGCATACTCATTGCTCTTAAAATAAACTTCTATAACTTTTTTTACAGTTTCTGGATTACTTTTTATAAATTTATCACTAGCAACTAAAGAACCAGTATTAAAGTTAGGAACATAATCCCAGCCTTTTGCAAGTAATTTAGCTTTTCCTTCTATTTCTCCCATAGCTACAAATGGTTGATGTATTATTGTTGCATCAACTTGTTTTGCTTCTAAACTAGCGTAAGCTTGTTGCATAGATCCGTTAGCTATCAACTCTACATCTTTATCTGGATCTAAACCATTTTGTTGTAGAATTTCTCTTACCGTAACATCCATTCCACTACCTTTTTCATTAACTCCTACTTTTTTTCCCTTTAAATCTTTTATATCCTTTATTGAAGTGTTACCTATTAAATACCAAGCGCCTTTAGTTCTAAACATTGAGGATACTAACTTTAATGGGGCTCCTGTACTTGCTGCTGTTATAGCTTGAGAAGTATTTAAATCTCCCATATCTATAGAATCTGATGCTATAGCTGAAACCTTGTCTTTTACATCTACAAGTTCTAAATCTATTCCAGCATCTTTAAAAAAGCCCTTCTCTACTCCAAACCAAAATCCTACAGCAGTCATTCCTTGATACGCCGCATATCTTACCTTTAATGTTTCACCATTAGAAGAGCTTTCTTCTTTTTTTGCACATCCTCCTAAAACCCCTACAAACAAAGCACTTGCTATAATTACTGACAATACTTTTTTAACTTTTATCATTATTTACTCCTCCTTAAACTTTATGAATTTTTCCATTTTAGAAAAACTTTCTCTTCAAATAAATCTACTATCTTTACTAAAATTACAGATAATATAGTTACTATGATTATGATAAGAAATAACCTTGGTGTATTATAAACTGCAGCTGCTTCAGATAACATAAATCCCAAACCTTTTTTAGAAGCCTGCATTTCAGCAAATATAACACCTGTTATTCCTGTAGCTGCCGTTACTCTTAACCCTGCAAATATACTTGGTATTGCTGATGGTAAAAGTACTTTTAAGATTGTCTGAAACTTAGAGGCCCTAAAAACTTTAGATACCTTTAAATAATTATTTGAGGTCTGTTTTGCTCCAGAGATTGTATTAAAGAATATTGTGAAGAAACTAAATAAGAATACAAGCACCACCTTACTTGAAAATCCTATTCCAAACCAAATAGTAAGTAGTGGTATTATTGCAACTTTAGGAATAGACATAAGCCCAGACACAAAAGGTGCAAAGAACTTATCTACTTTTGGAAATGCTACAAAAAGTAATCCCAATATTATTCCCAGGGCAATAGATAACCCATAACCAGCTAAAAACTCTGAAATAGTAGCTAGAATATGTTTGAGTAATATGTTCTTAGTAAGTAAATCCAATAATTCCTGGAATATCTGACTAGGCGAAGCTAAATACAGTTTATTTATTCTTCCAGATGAAACCACAAATTCTATAGCTCCCATAATAGCTAAAAGTAAAATGATCTGCCCAATTAAGTTTTTGCTATTTATCTTCTTTTTTTCCATAAGTATACTCACCTCTTAATAGTTCGTCCTTAGAAAAATATATTCTTTCGCAGGACTTGTCTCCCCAGAGCACATTTTTAGTTATCTTATGCGAAGTGTCTCCTGTAAATCCTTCTGATATGGTAGTATCAGTAACATCACAATATAATGAAGCAAATTCCTTAAACCAAGGATTTTTTTCAAATCGTGAAATCCAGGAAACCCCATAAGGGCAGTGAGATTCTTTAAGTTCTGGTACCCAACCCAAAAATGGAACGTCTGTTAGTTTGAATATATTGTCTGAAACTAAATCTAGATTCTCTTTTTTAGCCCTTTCTTTCATTGACTCAGTTCTTTCTATGGCCTTTTCAAATAGAACCTTTTTAAGTATTTCTCCCGTTTTTTCATTTCCAAATTCCTCTACTAAAACCTTAGCAAAATAGAAATATAAATCTCCAAAATGTCTAGATGCAAGTCTTACTTGTTCTATGGCATACTCTTTATCAATCTGTTCTTTACTCATTTTTATAATCCCCCTTAAAAGTATTTTCTAATTTGTCCATATAATTTACATATTCCTTGATAGTAAACTTAGGTTTAAACTCATCCTTTATCTTTTTAGCTTCACTTGCCTTTTCTTTTAATAGTCTATATGCAGTTAAAGCCATTATTTTAGCGGTAACTATATAAGAAACCTCTTCATCTACAACATTAAAGTCTTCAGAATGAAGTGCTCCCTTAACTCCTCCTGTTTCAAACTTTAAAACTGGAAGTATATGAGTTAAATCTCCTACATCTGTTGAACCAGCCATGTGAGAACCTATTTCAGTCTTTCTAATCTCTCCATTAGGTATAACTTCTTTAGCAATATTAAATATAATTTCTGATGGCTTAAGTGGGATTACTGGTAAATACCCTGGAAGAGTAGTAATCTCTATTTCAGCACCTATAGCAATTGCTCCAGATTTAAAACTCCTATTAACTTTTCTATCAGCATCTAAAATAGCCTCAATAGACTTTCCTCTTACTAAAGTTTCAATAACAGCTTCATCAGGAACTACATTAACTAAATTCCCTCCCTTAGTGATTATAGGGTGAACTCTCACTGAATCCTCATCTTTAAATGTTTCTCTTTGATAAGATAAGGCATTTAAACCTATGTTAGCCGCATTAAGTGCATTTATACCAAGATGAGGAGTCCCTGCTGCATGTGATGCCTTCCCCTTATACCTAATAAGTTTTGATAAAAATCCATTACTGCTTGAATCTCCAACTATTACATCAGTTTCTCCAGGTCTTGTATGATGAACTACAGCTATATCAACATCATCAAATTCCCCTATCCTAATAAGTTCACTTTTGCCTCCACCGTATTTTATTAAATTCTTATCCTTTAAAGAGTTTTTAAACTCTATCTCTCCATATTCTTCTGAAGGAACTCCAAAGAAGATAACATTTCCCTCAATATTATTTATAATTTCCTCATGAGCTAAAGCTATTGAAGCTCCAATTATCCCAGCTAATTGAGCATGATGTCCACAGGAATGGCTGGCTCCAGTGCTCTTATTGGCATAAATATGTCCAGGACACACTATAGCATCCAACTCTCCAATTAAAGCAATATTTATATCATCATCATTTATCTCTTTTAAATATCCTTTAATTCCAGTAATAGCAATATTATCTTTTAAAGCCTTTGTATTTCTCCCTAATATTTCTTTAACCTTTTCTGATGTCCTTACTTCTTTATAACCAAGTTCCGCATTTTTATAGATGTCTCTTGCAAACTCTATAATTACTTGCCTATTTTCATCAATTACCTCAATAATTTTTTGTTCAATTTTATCCACTTTTTCAGCACCTCCATTACAATAATAATTAGCTTTTTCTTTAATTCATATTGTTTCCATAGGAAACTATTTGTTTTAAAAAAGGCTGAGCTTTAAAAAGAATTTAAAATTTCTTTTTAAAGCTCAGCCTCTAGTATTTCTAGTCAGCTTAATATTTAATTCATTATTTTAAATAATTATTCCATATATTGCTCTAATTCCTCAGTGTATCTTTTAAGAAAGTTTAATACAAATTCCTTTTGCTCAATGGTATAATCATTAAATTCTTTATCAAATGCTTTAGTTCTTATAGAATGAAATTCATAATGTCCATTAAATGCTTTAGTTCCTAAATCAGTCAGTTTAAAATATATTTCCTTTTTATTATCAAGAAATTTGTACTTTTTAATTAATCCTTTAAGCTCCAACTTTTTGGTCACTTTAGATACAGTACTTTTGGTAGTGTTCATTATTTTAGCAATTTCAGTTGTGTTAGCATCAGAATTTTTGCCTATTACCTCAAGCATATGTATGTCAGAAGTATGAAGCTTAACTCCACAACTACCATAATCTCTAGACTGCTTTGATAGTATTTCATTAACTGAAAACATTCTTCCAATCATTTGATCTAACTTGATATTAAAATCTTCCACCCTATCCTCCATTTTTGTTTCTAGCAGAAACAATCCTTTAATCCATATTAATACTATATGAATTGTATGTCAATACTTTTTTTCTAAATTTATAATTTTAAATCCGCCATTAATATTCCTAATATTTGATTTGTTTCACTTTTTATAGGCACAGACATTGCGATACAATAACTATTTGTATCTACAGATATATAGGGTTCCGAAATAAAGTCCTTCCCACTTATAGCTTCTTTGAAGTATGGTCTATGAGAAAAATTAACATACACTTCATCTTCAGAATAATCCAAAGTAATGGCTTTTCTTAAGCCATCCTTCTGCATTAATGCGATTAATTCAAAGTAAGGATACTTTTTTATTTCGCTTAATAATACTGGAGTAGCTTTAGCATAATCCATAGTTATAAAACTAGAGTTTTCAGCTACTTTTTTTAATGTAGCTATTCCATCATTTATATATTGTTGCTTTTTATCGTCAATCTTATAATTTTTTACAAAACTATCCACGTACTCTTTTATGTCTTTATTCATATCATTAAGGTTACTTAATCTATTAAATATATTTTCTGTTATTTTATATTGATCTTCTGAGGAAGCCGCTATTTCTGAGGTAGTAGAAAATAAATACTCAAATGTTTCATATACATCACTTACTGCATTATCTATTTTCTCTATTCTATCAACTTGACTTGCTATATGATCTTCTATTTTTATAAACTCATCAAAAGACTTATGAGTTTGTACCTTTAATGTATTTAAATAGTTTTTTGTTGTTTTTGATACTTCTACATATCCCTTAATGTCCTCTATTTCAGTTTGTAAGCTACTAGAAATATCTTGTATTTCTTGTTTTACTTCATTTATAATTCCCTCTATATGTTTAGCTTGTACTGCTGAATTTTCTGCAAGTTTCCTTATTTCTTCAGCCACAACTCCAAAGCCCCTTCCATATTCACCTGCACGTGCCGCCTCAATTGATGCATTTAAGGCTAAGAGATTCGTGCTTTTGCTTATCTTCCCAACCTCATCTACTATCTCTTCTATTAAATAAGTTTTTTCATTAAGATTTATTATTTTTTTACTAGTATTTAAGTTAGATTCAGCCGTATTTTCTATTTTCCTTATTAGTGTTTCAAGATTTTCATAGCTTGAGTTTAATGCACTTATATTTTCTTTTTCCATTGTCTTGATGTTTTCAGCATTCTCTGCAATTTGCTTTGACCAATCGCTCACTTCATGAGAATAATCCTTTGTTTCTTCGATGAGTTCCATCTGCTTTTCCATATTATTAGAAATATCATTAATCATAGTGGCATTTTCTTTACTTGAGGCTTTAATATCAGCTACAGCATTTTTTAGATCTATAGTATAATTTATAATTTTATCTGATAGTGTAATAATCTGAGCTATTAACCCTCTAAGCTTTAATATTACTTTATTTAGATTAGCTCCTAGCGTATATCTTTTAACTTTATCTCCCTCAAAAGTTTTAGTGAGATCCCCTCTTGAAATATCTCTTAGTAGTAAATCTACCTCTTTTATATAATTTGATGAAAATATATTTTTTAACATAACCTTCCCCCATTCAATTGCATATTATCCCTATCTATTTAGTAGATTTTATCTCCATTTATATACTTTGTCAATGAGTTTTAGTTATATACACCATCAATTTTCTACTTTATAAATCTCAGCACTGTTTCACTGCACCTATGTTTTACTTCTCCGCTTTTATGCTGTTCCTATTTTTCTGAAGCCCTATTCACCACTTTTCCAATGTTCCTGTGCTTTTGCATAAATCACCTGCATACCGCTGATTTATTTGCCTTTTATCTGTATAATCCTTGCATAACCTAACTGAATGTTTTCAGACAAAAAAAGCCACGAACAAATCGCAGCTTTGTATTATTTAAATCTATTTATAATAAAATTCTTTTATAATTAACTTTTCCACTTCAGCAATAATGCAGAATGTATTATTACAACTACAGATCCTATATTATGTACCAATGCCCCCAATATAGGATTTAAAACACCCGCCATAGCAAGTATAATTGCTACAAAGTTTAATATCATTGATATGATAATATTAATATTTATTGTCCTCATAGTTCTTATTGAAAGCTCCATTAAGTGTGGTATTGCTTTTATATCATCACCTATCAGTGCTATATCTGCTGCCTCAACAGCTATATCACTACCTATTCCTCCCATAGCAATTCCTACGAAGGATTTCTTTAAAGCGGGAGCATCATTTACTCCATCTCCTACCATACAAATTCTTTCGTCTTCACTTTGAAATTTATCAATTACGGATAGTTTATCTTCTGGTAAACACTCTGAATAAAATTCATCAATTCCTGATGCTAAAGCTATATTTGAAGCTGTTTGCTTATTATCTCCTGTAAGTAAAACAGTATCTTTTCCTAATTTCTTGAGGTTCTCAATCATTTCTCTAGAGTTTTTTCTTAACACATCTTCTAACACTATAAATCCTTTTATTATAGAGTTCTCAGCTAAAAATACAATTGTGCATCCTTTGCTTCTAAATTCTTTAACTTTATCCTCTTGAGAAGAAGTTAAAGCTATATTGTTTTCCTTTAAGAGCCTGTCATTTCCTGCTAAAACCTTCTTGCTACTTATAGTTCCGTATACCCCTTTACCTATTGCCATCTTAAAGTCTGTTATGTCTTCTAGTTGCAACTTTGATACTGAATTAAAGTGATCTACTATTGCTCTACCTAGTGGATGTTCTGATGATTTTTCAACACTAGCTATTAGTTTTAATAGCTGTTCTTCTGAAATAGCTTCATCAAAAGACTTAACCTTAGTAACCTTAGGTTTTCCATAAGTTAATGTACCTGTTTTATCAAAAGCTATTTTTCTTACCTTTGATAATCTCTCTAGGGCATCCCCTTCTTTAATTAAAATACCGTATTTAGTGGCATTTCCTATCCCTGCCATTATTGCTGTAGGTGTTGCTAATACTAAGGAACATGGACAAAATACAACTAGTATAGTAACTGAACGTATAATTTCTCCTGTAATAAACCAAGTTGCCGCTGCTGATATTAAAGCTATAACAACAATCCAAGTTGCCCATCTATCTGCCATACCAACTATTTTAGCTTTTCCAGCATCTGCTGACTTAACAAGACGAATCATTTTTTGAAGTGAACTATCTTCACCAACCTTTATAGCTTTCATTTCAAAAGCTCCAAATTGATTTACAGTTCCACTAAAGACTTCATCTCCAGTCTTTTTATCTACAGGCATTGATTCACCAGTCATAACTGATTGATCTATTGAGGTTTCCCCTTTTATCAAAACTCCATCAACTGGTATAGTTTCTCCTGGTAATACTTTAAGGATATCATTTACTAATACCTCTTTAGCAGTAATTATCTTTTCTTCTCCACTTTTAATTACCCTTGCTGTAGTTGGTGTTAGGTTTACTAATTTTTCAATTCCTGCTTGAGCCTTTTTAACAGTACGCTCTTCTAGTAGCGCACCTAAAGTCATAATAAATGCAACTTCTCCAGCTGCAAAAGTTTCTCCTATTATAACTGATGCAATTAACGCCATAGATACTAATACGTCTGCTTTAATATCAAATTCAGTAACTACTCCAATTATAGCCTCTTTAATTATAGGAATCCCACATAGAATAATTGCAATCCATGCTAAATCAATAGGAGCTTGTACTAAGTCAAAGAAACTAAGTATAAGTGATATTACTGAAATTATAAGTGCTACTATGGTGCGATTTTCTTCATCTTTAAATAGTGAATTTACTATAGCCATAACAATATCTCCCTTCCATTATACCTATAGGGGTATATGTATATAATATTGTTTATACTATTTTTTGTCAATAAAAAAGTGGCTGTCGCCACTTCGCTAGGGAACCCTATGGTTCCCTTCGACGACACTGCGTGTCTGAGCACCCTCCTTAACAGGCAGGGGAACACAACTTCCCCTGCACCCTTTGCCTTTTTATTGCATAGGAAAGAATACACTTTCCTATGCAATAAAAAAGTAGCCAATTTTCATTGACTACTTACTTTCATTATGACATTCTTGAAAAATGTTCTATTGCTTTTGCAAATTCTTTAATTGTTTTATCAGCATCTCCGTGCTCTATACCATCTTTTACACAATGGCTTAAATGTCCTTCTAATACTACTTGCCCAACTTTGTGCATTGCACTTTTAACTGCATTTATTTGAATCAAAATATTCTCACAATCTACATCTTCATCTACCATTCTATCTATGGCATTTAACTGTCCCATAATCTTCTTTATTCTTCTATGTAAATTATCCGAATCCATACATTGACGCATGATAACCCTCCATTCACTAACCCCATCGTTATTAATATGTAGAAAGAATATCATTCATATTAACTAAAGTCAACTTTAGCTATTTCCTAGAATGTTTTCTCAAAGGATATTCTTTCATTACCATCAAGTAAATAAATTATCCCACAGTATTCAAACTTGTTTTTCTTAATAAGTTTTTGCATAGATAAATTATCTCTATGAGTATCAACCTTAATGCTATGAACATCTTTACTTAAACAAAGCTCTTCTACTTTTTTTATAATTTCAGATGATAAACCTAGACCCTTATATGTATTATCAACAGCTATTCTATGTATTACAGCATACTTATCATTAGTAATCCACTTACCATCATAAATATTGTTATATGTACTTTCTCCATCAAAGGATACGGCTACCGTAGCAACAATATTGTCATCTTTCAATAATACATAGCTATGTCCGTTCACAATATCATTATTTATTGTATCACTATTTGGGTAATTGTTTTGCCATTGATTTATTCCTAGTTCTTTAAAATAATCTTGTGCTTGCTTTATTACTACCATTACATTATCAACATCTGCTTTAACTGTTTTTCTAAAGTTCAATCTCTTCTCCATCGTTCATTCCCTTACTGTCTAATTCTCTTATTAGTATTTGATTAATTCTCTTATTATCACATTCTAAAACCACAAATTCATAGTTTTCATAAACAATTACATCATTAATCTTAGGATATGCTTTCAACTGCGAATAAATCCAGCCTCCTATTGTATCAATATTATCAGATTCTATTGATATCTTTAAAAGCTCATTTATTTCATCAAGAATAAGCTTTCCATCTACAACATAATTGTTATCCTCAGTTTTTGTAATACTATCAACTTCTTCATCAAATTCATCTTGAATTTCGCCTACTATTTCCTCTAATATATCCTCAATAGTAACTAATCCAAAAGTTCCACCATATTCATCAATAACAATAGCCATCTGAGGTTTTTCTCTTTTAAATATCTTTAAAAGTTCACTTATTGACATTGATTCTGGAACAAATTTAATCTCACGAACTATGTTCTCTATATTTTCATTATTACCTTCAATTTTTAACCTAAATAAATCTTTAATATGCACAAACCCAGTAATATTATCTTTGCTATCTCTACATACAGGATATCTAGTTAATTGTTCATCCATTGCATATTTTATAATTTCCTCAAAGGAATCCTCTAGGAATATACAAGCCATATCTGTACGAGGTATCATTATCTCTTTTACAGTTTTTTCTGAAAAATCGAATATATTATCAACAAAAGTTAATTCTGTTTTATCTATTAACCCATGTTTATAACTATCCTCAACCAATAATTTTATCTCTTCATCAGTATGTGCTGCATCATGTTCATCTACTTGGGATACTCCAAAGCTCTTTAAAATTAAATTAGTGCTATGATTAAATGCCCACATTATTGGGTATGTCAACCTATAAAACATTATTAATGGTAATGCTGTGTACATAGCTATTTTTTCTGCACTTATAATTGCTAATGATTTAGGTGCTAATTCTCCAAGTACAATATGAAGTCCAGTAATGATTGCAAATCCCAAAACAAAAGAAATTGAATGTACAAGAGATTCTGGCATATGAAATAAATTAAATAGCGGACTTAAAGCATCTGCAACTGCTGGTTCCCCTATCCACCCTAAGCCTAAAGAAGCTAAGGTTATTCCTAGCTGACATGCAGATAAATAGGAATTTAAGTCATTTACAACAGTTAAAGTATGTTTTGCACTTTTATTTCCATCAAGCATTAAAGTTTCTATTCTAGATTTTCTCACCTTTACCATGGCAAACTCTGTAGCAACAAAGAAACCATTCATAAATACAAGTAAAAGTGCAATTATAATGTTTATTAAAATGATCATATATTTTCAAGCTCCTCCTAAGGTTATACCCAGTTGTTTTCTATAGTTACTTATTAATTGCTATAAATTATATCACATTTTACTTAAACTGTATAAATCCAATTATATTTCTTTTTTCACTGAATTTAAAAGCAATTTAATCTTCTATAACTTTCCAGCATAAATATCTCAATATTACACAATATATTAAGGAATACCTTACCTTTACAAAAATCATGTTCAGCTTTTAAATATTTTTCCCTGAACATGATTAACTTTGATGGCAGCTATATAGTTCCAACACATTAATAACTTTTTAATATATTACCTAAATTAGAATCATATTTATTGAAATTTATCTTTCTTTAAATATGATTCTTTTTTAATTCCTTATAGCTATACCAACTATTAGCAAAATGTCCTAATCCTAAAAATGCAACTAAAATACCTAACCAAATTGATTTTCCTAAAAAAGCAGCAAATAAGAATGCTCCCACTGGAAAAACAGCCATAGGAATAGGTATAAAACTTAAAGGCTCCCATAAAAGTTTGTATTCTTGTCCTTTAACTACATATCTACCCCACAAAAAATAATATATCAATATACAAAATACCATAAAAACAGCCCAAATGTTTATAGTCAATTTCTCAAAGTTATTTTTAGATATAACTAAAATTAAAATACATCCAACCTGACCTATTCTTTCTAAAATAGTAAATATAAATCCTGCATCTTTTAAATTCTTAGGCACATTATTTGGTGGAAATTTTATCATTAATAAATTAGGTATAAATATAGCTATTGCAATCATTGTTCCTATTATTGAAAAACCCATTACTTTACCTCCTTGCTAAATACATTCAATATTCTATTACATAAATATTTTTACAATAACATAGCCAACTCCCATTCCAAGTAAAGCTCCTACTAAATTTAATATAGGAACAGCTATACTAAAGATTGAAATTAATAGTTGAATAATTTTTACTCCTTTAGACTGATTTTTATTTCTAAAATTTATAGCACTGTAAATTATCCCAATAAAAACACCCAAAACAATACTATACAGAGTGAATACAGGAAATCCTCCTACTCCTCCTCTTTCGCCATAAGGAATCCAGTAAAATGCATCCACTAATCCCCCAATAAATGTAATAACATTAACAATTAAAAACCATCTCAAAAAATTCTTCAAAATCTGCTTTTTATCCATGCCGATCCCCTAATCACCATATATTTTATTGATTTATTATAATCCTAATTATACCATGCTGGTTACATATAATAGTAGTCTTATACAGTAATAAGCTAGATTGCTTGTGTATTTATTTCACTTGCTATAAAATGGTAATAAAGTTACACATAATAATATATATATAACTTATTAGGGAGGTTTAAAATGTTATCAGAATTAATAAAGAAAAATAGATCTTACAGACGTTTTTATCAAGATGAAAAAATAAGCACTGAAACTTTACTTGAACTAGTAGATTTAGGGAGATTATCTTCTTCAGCTGCTAATTTACAATCTCTAAAATATGTATTATCTAACGATTATGAAAAAAATCAAGTGATTTTTAATACTCTTGGATGGGCCGGATACCTAAAAGATTGGGCTGGTCCTGAAGAAGGAGAAAAGCCAAGTGCCTACTTAATACTCGTTAATGATACCTCTATAAGTAAAAATCCTGCTATTGATGTAGGTATTGCTTCTACAAATATTCTATTAGCTGCTGTAGAAAAAGGACTTGGTGGTTGTATGCTTTTAAATGTAAATAAAAAAGTTTTAGCACCAGCTCTTAATTTAAGTGATAATCAAGAAATAGCTATGGTTATAGCTTTAGGAAAACCAAAAGAAGAAGTTATTATAGAAAGTGTTTCTTCATCTTCGGATATTAAATACTGGAGAGATGAAAATCAAACACATCATGTTCCAAAAAGAAAGTTAGAGGACATTATTATAAAATAATTTACTAGATAAAAGAAGAATTCAGATTAATTACTGAATTCTTCTTCTCTTATTTTTTCACCTTTTATTTTATAGATCATATCATTTGTAGTTATAACTTTATATTCGCCGTTTTCATATTCTACTTTTGATATGCTAGCGTTTTCGATTCCAGATACATCAATGCTTTTATCTAATTGATTAAAAATATTCCTAAGTATACCTCCATGTACTACTAAAAGAATATTTCCTCCTCCATTGTTAGAAGCTTCTTTAGTGATTTCAGTTAATGCACTCATTACTCTATTAATCATAATATTATAATTTTCAGCTTGTCCAGTTTCATCTAAGGATGCACAAGTATCTGCAAAAGCTCTCCCAAAGTCAGGTATTTTTAAGGCTTCTTCAAAGGATTTAATATTTAATTTTTTAAATATATCATTAAATAAAACCTTCTCTATTTCTCCTTCGTATTTCCCAAAATGCATTTCTCTAAGCCCTGGAACCTCTACAAGTTCTAAGCCTTTACTAGCTTTATTTTCTCTTATAACAATTTTAGCTGTTTTAATTGCGCGTCCTAAATCACTACTGTAAACTGCTTTAAATTCTATATCTCTTAATCCTAAAGCAGTACTTGTAACTATCTCTTCTCCCTCTTTAGTTAATACTCCATCACACCAACCTTGAACACGTTTAGCTTTATTTATTATAGTTTGTCCATGTCTCATTAAATATAGTACAACTTTATTATTATCCACAATCATTTATAAATTCCTCACAATCTTTATTAAAATTACCCTTATTACACTAAATTTTTCTTATAACAAAGTTTATATACTATTAATTATATATCAATTTTTCTTTTATAAATTTCTTTTTTTGTAAAAGTACCATTAAAATCACTTAACATCTATTAAGCTTTTTTTATCCTCGTACATATTTTTATCTGCTACTTTAATTAAATCAGTAAGATATTTCCCATCTCTAGGAAACATTGAATAACCTACACTAATTCCAAGATTCTTATTAGAATAAATATCACTTACCCTCTTTTTTATATTTTTAATCATATCGTTTAAAGCATCTATAGTTGTATATGATAAAAGAATTACAAACTCATCCCCGCCAATTCTAGATATATGACCTCTTAATCCAACCACATTAGCTATTATCTTTGTACTTTCATCTATATAATAATCTCCTTCTATATGTCCATATGTATCATTAACCATCTTGGTTCCATCTAAATCACATACTATAACAAAAAAAGGATTTTTCTCTCTTGCAACAGAATCATATATCTTTTCAATTCCATTTCTATTTAAAATACCAGTCATATGATCTGTCATAGCTGACTTTTCTAATTTATTCATCATTGTTTTAGTGAAGTTGCTCCACAATATTACTCCTATTATGTATATAATTCCGCCTAAAGTAAATCCAACTTTTCTTATATTGCTAATAAACTCATAATCAAAAATACTTCCTATAAAATCAGCAAAGGTTGCAACTGTTAGCAAAGCTAATCCTCCTATTAATATAAGGAAGGTATATGATTTAAGAGGCCATTTTTTATTAGTGAAGTATAATAATTTAATCATATAGAAAAGCAGTATGGCTACGGCCAAAAATATCAATAACTTTCGAAACTCAAACATGATAATTCTCCTAAAATATTAATATACTAAATATTATATATTACATTATAATATTATTCATTAACTATTATGTTAAGAATTTATCACCTCAAGTTTGCATCTTGATTTACATCTCCAACAAAAACTTTCTTAATCTATTTTTTATATCACCTAATTACAAAAAAGATGATTTCTGTTCAATACAGAAATCATCCTCTTTAAAATTTTTATTATAAAATCTCTCCGTTAGATTCAATGACTTTCTTATACCAATTGAAACTCTTCTTTTTAGATCTCTTTAAGGTTCCATTTCCTTCATTATCTTTATCTACATAGATAAAACCATATCTCTTTTTCATTTCACCAGTAGATGCACTTACAAGGTCTATACATCCCCATGGAGTGTATCCCATAAGTTCAACACCATCTTCATTTACTGCATCTTTCATAGCTTTTATGTGTTCTCTTAGATATTCTATTCTATAATCATCTTCTACATATCCATTTTCATCCGGATTATCCACAGCACCCAATCCATTTTCCACAATAAATAGAGGTTTTTGATATCTGTCATACATAGCATTCATAGTTATTCTAAGTCCTAATGGATCAATTTGCCATCCCCATTCACTCGCTTTTAAATGTGGATTCTTTAAAGTTGCAAATACATTTCCTTCTGTTTGTGCATTTATCTTAGGATCTGCACTAGTTAATCTTGAAGAATAATAACTAAAGGAAATAAAATCAACTGTGTTTTCCTTTAAAAGCTCAAGATCTCCAGCTTCCATCTTTATGTTAATATTAAGCTTCTCAAGCATTTTTTTAGCATAATTAGGATATTCTCCACGAGATTGAACATCAATAAAGAAATAATTTTCTCTATCCTTCTCCATTGACTTCCATACATCTTCTGGTGCACATGTATTAGCATAAGTATTTCCAGCAGCTAACATACAACCAACTTTAAAGTTAGGATTTATTTCATGAGCAATTTTAGTTGCTTTTGCACTTGCTATTAATTGATGATGCGCAGCTTGATATTTTATAGCTTCTACATCATCTCCTTCTTCAAACACAAGTCCTGCTCCCATAAAAGGTAAATGTAATAACATATTTATTTCATTAAATGTTAGCCAGTATTTAACCTTACCTTTATAACGCGTAAAAATAGTAGCGCATAATCTTTCATAATATCCTACCATTTTACGACTTCTCCATGAACCAACTGTCTTAACTAAGTTCATAGGCACATCGAAATGAGTAATTGTCACTAATGGCTCTATACCATACTTTAGACATTCATCAAATATGTCCTCATAAAATTTTAAACCTTCTTCATTTGGTATCTCATCATCTCCATTTGGAAATATGCGTGACCAAGCAAGAGATAGTCTAAAAGTTTTAAAACCCATTTCTCCAAATAGTGCTATATCTTCTTTATAATTATGATAAAAATCAATTGCCTCATGACTTGGATAATAATGATTTTCATCACATTCAAACATCTTCATTTTTCCAAGTGCCACAGGGAAACGATCTTTTCCTGCTGGAACTACATCAACTGTAGATAATCCCTTTCCCCCTTCTAAGTATGCACCTTCTAATTGGTTAGCAGCCGTAGCTCCTCCCCATAAAAATCCTTCTGGTAATCTACTCATTTAAATTTCTCCCTTCGTAAAACATATTTAAAAATATTTTTATTTCAAAAATTCTTAATTTATTTTAATCCACATTAAGTATGAACTTTTCCACAACTTCTGCAACTGCATTGTTATCATTGTCATTTTCTGTTATATAATCTGCAACATCTTTAGCCTTTGGATTAGAATTTTTAACAGCTATCCCAAGACCAGCCTCTTGTATCATCTCAACATCATTTTCATCATTACCAACAGCTATACATTCCTCTAAAGAATATCCATAGTGTTTTGCTAATACTTCAAGAGCTTTACCTTTATTAATTCCTTTCCTAACTATTTCTAATGAACCAAAACCAGAAGTCACTACTTCCACATTTGGTATAGTTTCAATTCTTCTTCTTATTTCATTAAATAGATTATTATCATCTTCATGAATTTCTATTTTTAAGGCCTTCACCCTATGTTCATCAATATAGGTTACTAAATCTGGAACTAGACGAAATTCCATTCTATGTTTTCTAGGAAGCGATAGATTTAATTTAAATAAAAAATCTTGTACTATTCTTCCAATACCTTCTGAATATACAACATATGGATCCATAACATGATAATATACATGGTCATACTCGTTTCTAAGCATTGAAATAATATCGCCTACAGTATCTGGATCTATATATTCCTTATAAATCTCATTTAAATCACCATCGTACACTATACTTCCATTACCTGCTATAATAGGTTGATTCTTAGGCATATCATCTGTAAATAATTTAAGTGCTGCTGGAATTCTTCCTGAGCATATTACAACCTTTACTCCTAAATCAGCAGCTTTCTTTATTGCAATATAATTTTCTTCTAGCGGCTTATGTTCGGCATCTAAAAAAGTACCATCCATATCAATAGCTAATAATTTATATTTCATTCTCTAAATCCCCCTATTTAAAAATTAACAGTTACTTTTTTATTATAACCTAATATTAATCATTAAGACTTTCTATTTTTGTAAAAAGAAATTTCTATGCCATAAGCCTTGATTTTCTTTCTAATTTTACACATAATATAGATAAGAATATTAATTATAAGTTAACAATTAATAATTATAGATTAAGGAGAAAATATGTTAATAACAGATAGTTGTGTAGATTTTAATAATGAAGTCCTTGGGGATGATACAGAAATAAAAAGAATTCCTTTTATAGTTACAATTGATGGTAACGATATAATTGACAAAAACTTAGATACTTCTGACTTATTGTCAAAGATGAAAGAAACTAAAAATAGAATCTTAACAGCATGTCCTTCACCTAATGACTTTTTTGAGAACTTTAAAAAGAATGCTGAAAATTATGTTGTCACTATATCATCAAAGCTAAGTGGATCTCATAATAGTGCAATAGCAGCAAAAGACATGTTTGAGGAAATGGAACCAGGAAGTGAGGTTCATGTTTTTGATTCAAAATCTGCTTGTGCTGGAGAATCCTTAGTTGCACTAAAGGTAAAAGAATTATTGGCTCAAAACCTTAGTTCTCTAGATATAGTGGAAAAAGTTAATAGCTACATATCTCAATTAAAGACTTTATTTGTGCTTAATTCTTTAGATAATCTAGCCAAAAACGGAAGAATAAGCAATTATCAAGCTATAATAGGAAATCTACTTAATATAGTTCCTATTATGGGTGAAAATGGTGAAGGTGAAATAGTTTTAAAAGAAAAAGTTAGAGGAAAGAAAAAAGCTTTTTCAAGACTTGTGGATATGATAGGCGAAGCTCCTGTTGACTTTAAAAATACAGTTTTAGCTATAACACACGTACATGCATTAGAAAAAGCCACTGAGCTTAAAGCAGTTATAGAAAATAGATATCCATTTAAAGATGTAATTATTTTTGAGGCTAGTGGATTAAGTACTGTCTATGCTGATAATGGCGGAATAGTAATCGCGTATTAACTGAATTAAGTTTATTACTATTTAAGAGTGTCGACAAAGTCGACACTCTATTTTTAATGTAAATTATCCAAACTTAAAAACTATAAAATTTTAAAACAATCCATAATTATTAGTTCAAGAAAAGCGCCATAAAATCTTTTGCAGAATTAGTTAAAAATTTATTTTTATGACTAATGATTGAAAAGTTTTGTATCAATGTTATATTTTTTATTGATACCTCTACGACCTCTTCCCTATCTAAGTTTTCCTTAACTAAAAGATATGGTAACGCAGATATACCTAAGTTTTTACTAACCGCTTTTATTATAGCTTGTGTACTTAGGCTTTGCCATCTTTGATTTATATTTATTCCATGCATTTCAAAAATATTATCTATTATTTCTCGACCAGCGCTTCCATTTTCCCTTAAAATAAATTCTGAATTATTTAAATCAGATATTTCTATTTCTTTTACTTTAGACCAATGATGATCAGGTGAGCATATAAGAACCATTCTATCTGTCATAAAAATCTTACTTTCAATATATTCACTATGAGAGAATCCCTCTATTAGTCCTAAATCAATTTCATTGCTTAATACTAAATCTTCAATATTCTTTGAATTATCAATTACAGCATTAATTTTTATATTTCTATGAGTATCTTGAAACTTTTTCACAAAGTTAGGGAGTAGATAATTTCCTATAGTTATACTTGTTCCTACTCTCAAAATTCCAATACTATCTAAGTTTCTAATACTTTTTTCTGCTTCGTCAAACAAAGAGACTATATGTGTTGCATAAGAAAGTAATTGTTTACCCATTTCAGTTATATGTAATCTTTTTGAAATTCTATCAAATAACCTTACCCCATAATAAGCTTCTAGTTCGGTAATTGCGAGACTGGCAGCAGGTTGTGTTATAAAGAGCTTTTTTGAAGCTGCAGTAACGCTTTTACATTCACATACTGCAACGAAAATTTTCATATGTCTCAATGTCATATATATTCCACCTTAAATAATATAATTTTTTCTTATGATATTTATATTATTATATTATTTTACATATGAATCTTCAAGGAGTAGAATTTATATTGCGGAGGGATGTTTATGCGTAAAAATCTTAATACTTATATAATACTATTCACTTCAACTTTTTATCTAAGCGCAGTAACTTTTGGTGGCGGATTCGTTATTATACCTTTGATGAAAAAAAAATTCTCAGATGATTTAAAATGGATTGAAAAAGACGAACTTCTAAATTTAGTTGCAATAGCTCAATCAGCACCGGGTTCTGTAGCAGTGAATTCCTCCATCTTAATAGGTTATAGGGTTTGTGGTGTACTAGGTGCATTAATAACTATATTAGGAACAGTTTTACCACCACTTATAATTTTATCTACTATTTCTTTATTTTATAAATCTTTTAGCCAAAACGTGATTGTTTCAACTATACTCGATGGAATGCAGGCTGGTGTTGCTGCTGTCATTATTGATGTTGTTATCAATATGGGACAAGATATCTTTAAAGAGAAGGAAAAACTATCTATATTACTAATGATTATAACCTTTATATTATCTCATTTCTTTAAAATTAGTGTAATTTATCTACTTATTATATGTATAGCAATTGGCGCATTGAAAACTTATTTAAACACTAAACGTAAGGAGAAAAAATAATTTATGATTCTATTTAATCTTTTTTGGAGTTTTTTTAAAATAGGTCTATTTAGCTTTGGAGGTGGATATGCTGTTATCCCACTAATTCAAACGCAAGTAGTTTATAATAATAACTGGCTTACACAAAGTGAATTTACCGATTTAATTACAATTTCTCAAATGACACCAGGTCCTATAGCCATAAATTCATCAACATTTGTAGGAATACGAGTTGCTGGATTAAGTGGAGCTATAATTGCAACATTAGGATGTGTATTACCATCATGTATTATTATGTGTTTATTAGCTTGGCTATACTTTAAATATAAACATGTAGATATGGTTCAAGGAATTCTTAAAAGCCTTCGCCCACTAATCATAGCCTTAATTGCTTCAGCTGGTATATCTATTTTTACACTATCAATATGGAGAGAAGGAAATATATCTCTAAATCCTTCTGATATTGATTTTATTTCTATTATTCTTTTTTCATTAGCTTTAATAAGTTTAAGAAAAACAAAATTCAATCCAATTTTAATTATGCTAAGTTGTGGTCTAATTAGATTTCTCTACTTTTTTATTTATAAATAACTGTCTCAAGTTTCCTATTTATTTTTCTATATCTAGATATACCTATAACTTGTGGAATTACACTTAAAATAATAAAAATTATCCCAATTGTATAAGTAAAAGTATCATCAAACAACTTAATTAATGAAATGGCTATAGCTAATAATCCTATTGAGGTTCTTATATACGCTAATAGAGTTCTCTCATTTGCTAGTAAAGTTCTATCTGCTGCTAAGAAATCCCTTAGTATCATCTCTTCTTGACTAAAATTATATACTTTTTCTTCTTTCTTTTTCATTTCTTTATCCCTCCAACTATCTACTAACAATTCTTGCTACTTCTTGAAATCTTGAAATTGTATAGCTGTAAAACTCCTTATAAGAGCTACAGAAATAATTTTTTCCTAACCCCTCTTCCCCTATAGGCTCATAATGCCTTCTACATCCTCCTCTACATAAGGATAGAAATTGACAGCCATTACAACTATCCTTTTTTAAGGATACTTCTACAAATTCCTTAGCGGTCTCTCCTTGTAACAAATCTTTTATATTATCTTCTACTATATTTCCCATTTTCCACTTATCAAGTACATAAAAATCACAAGGGTAACAGGTTCCATTAGCTTCAATCACTAAGTTTGCGGAACATGTCCCACTCATATCACAAGCCTCCGGTCTATAACCTAACATAATTTGAAGTATGTTATCAAACATTCTTATACTTATTCTTCTTCCCTCCATAAAATCTGTATACCATAGATCAAACAAGGATTTCAGAAACTGTGCATATACTTCTGGCGTTAAAGAATATGGATTTTTCCCTGCTTCTTCTCCTAATTCATCTAAACAAGGTATAAACTGAAGGTAATTAAATCCTTTTTTCTTATAATAAGTGTATATTTTTTGTATATGTCTAGCTACAGATTTTGTAACTACACACAAGACATTATATTTAACACCGTGTCTATTAAAACTTTCAATAGTCTTTTCTATTTTCTTATAACTTCCCACACCATTTATATCTATACGGTTTAAGTCATGTACCTCTTTAGGTCCATCTAAAGATAAGCCTACTAAAAAATTATTCTCTGCTAAAAACTTAGACCATTCATCATCAATTTTAATACCATTAGTCTGAATTGCATTATTAACTTTAATTTTATTAACGTTGTATTTCTTCTGAAGTTCAATTAAGTGTTTATAAAAATCTATACCTATTAATGTAGGCTCTCCCCCTTGGAAGGCAAAACCAACAGAATACTCTCCGTACTTAAAGACTTTTTTTACTAGTACCTCTAAGGTATCGTAACTCATTAATCCATAATTTTTTTCTTTTCTATTTTCTGCCACATCATTGTAAAAGCAATACTTACACTTCAAATTGCAGCTTCCTGATGCAGGTTTTATCAATATGTTTATTGGTGGCATCTTATCACCTTACTTTCAATAATTCTAATTTATATTATATTTTACTATTTGCTGTTATCCAAGTATTGGTAGATTATCATAGTCTTCATTATTCTTGGAGCTTGGATTTAAACACTCTCTTTTATTAACTTTCCAACTTTTTTGAATTTCTATATTTCCTTTAAGCAATGGATCTTTTGTATCTTCCTGCCAAGTTAAAAGTACTTTTTTCATATGCGATAAAGTATTTTTGTATCTTTCACACCCTATGAGATTTCTACGTTCAGCTGGATCATGATATAAATCAAATAAAGCTTCTTTATATTTAACTTGATCCTTGAGTCCATTATCAATCAAAAAATTCTTAGGTACAGATTCATCTATATTGGAATAGTTGATTCCTAAATAGTCTTCATCAAAATATCTTATATACTTATATCTTTTAGTTCTTACACATCTTACAGGTTCATAAGAAGTATGGAAATTTATCTCTGCAAATACACATTCTCTATGTACTTCCTCTTGATTGACAAAAAGATTTGCAAAAGATTTACCCTGAAGTCGTTCTGGTTTTTCTATGTTCAATAAATCACATAAGGTCGGATATATATCAACTTGTGATACTAAGCTATCTGTTATTTTCCCATTTGCCTTTACTCCTGGAACCCTAATTACAAGCGCTACTCCTATCCCACTATCATAAAGATTACATTTTGAATACGGTACTGCTAATCCATGATCTGTTGTAAATATTATTATTGTATCTTCATATAAGCCTTCATCTTTCAAAGTATCTATAACCAGCCCAAAGCATTTATCAAACCATGCAGCCGAAGTTAAATATCTCGCATGATCTTCACGATTTTCATCTGTATCTACTATTGGATATGGTGGAACTATATATCTTTTATCTATCGATTCATCTACTTTTTTAGGATACCTTCTATGAGTTGCATATAATCCATAGGATATAAAAAATTTTTCTTTCTTTCCATTTGTTTTTATCCATTCTGCAACACTTTTAGCATTTTTATAATCCCACTTCACAAGGTCTTCTTGTTCTATTCCTTTATTATCACAAGTTATATCCTCATCATATCCTATAATTGCTGCTCCTTTGGAATGATCTAAATAAGAACCAGCTTCATGTTGAATTCCACATAAAATAGTCTTATATCCCTCTTCTTTAACTTTATTAACTAAATGCCAATTATAATTTTTAAGCCCAAACCCTCTCTGAGATAATCCAAGCATTCCATTACTATGAGGATACATACCTGTTACTAAACCTGATCTACTCGGTGAGCAGGTTGGTCCTACACAATATGCTTGTCTATATACCAATGCGTCTTCTGAAAATTTTCTTAAATTTGGTGTTGGTACATCATAACCATATGGGCTTAATATTCTTCCACTATCATGTGTGTTTATATATATTACATTCATTTTCTATCCTCCTGCATCAAGGTAAATACATCTCTATGCACTTATAAGGATGATATAAAAGATATCTTCAAAACGAATATTATCCTTCTCACATCCTTATAATCAAAATGTTCTTATATTATGCTTCTATTGATTGATTTTCTGATTCAACTAAAGTTTTATCATAGGCTTTAACAAATGGAATATATATAAGTACATCCATTACCATAAGCATGATCCACAAAATAGGAGCCTTCCAATCCATTGTTGCTAAAAACGCTTGTATTGGACCTGGTGTTGTAAATGGAATACTTACATATGTTTTACCAACAATATTTAATGTTAATGCAAAGTAAACAATTACAGTGTTTATAAGTGGAACTATTATTAATGGTATCAGTATAAATGGATTTAATATAATTGGAGTAGAGAATACTAGCGGTTCACTTATTCCAAATATATCTGGTATAATTCCTAACCTACCTACACTTCTAAGATGAGCCGACTTAGCAACAATAAGCATTGCAACTACTAATCCGATAGCGGCACCTGACCCCCCTAAATTTCCCCATAACGTAATAAATCCGCCTGATAAAATGTGAGTTGGTTCAAGGCCTTTTGCGATTGCATCTGCATTTTCAGCTAAGTTTATAGTTGCAAAAGGTACTACAACAGCATTTACTACATTACCTCCATGTATTCCAAAAAACCAAAGTATATTTACTAAAAACATTATAAGTAATAATGCTGGAAGACTATCTGAAGCTGAAACTAATGGTGCAAATGCTTTAAGTACTAATTGAGGAATATTCATGCCAAACGCACCTATAAGTAGGTTATTTATTGTAGTAAATAGTAAAACGTTAACAATTAGTGGAATAAGCGCTTCAAATGGTGCTGATACCATTGGTGGTACTTGTTCTGGAAGTCTTATCTTAATATTTTTGTCCATAAAGAATTTAGTAATTTCAACAGTTAAAAAAGCAATTATTATTCCTGTAAACATACCTTTTGCATCTAAGTATCCTGTAGATAGATATAGAGCTCCTGGCGTTTCTTTATTAACAGCAGTTGCTGGTGCAGCCACACAAAGGAATGTAACAACTGCCGTAATAACCCCTCCTATTACATTCATTTTATATTTTTGTAATAAGAAATATGCTACCGCCATAACAGTAAATAATCCTAGTAGTCCCATTGTCATATTATATGGAATATTTAATGCAAATGAGTTTGACACTGACCAAGCTTTCCAAGCTAAAAGAAATTTATTAAATGCATTTGTCGGTTGTACCACGGCTGGATTAACTGGAGGAGTTGATACTATTAATGTAAATCCTCCTAATATAGTTAACGGCAGTGTAGCCATAAGACCATTTTTCATTGCAGATATATGTCTTTGCTCTCCTATCTTTCCCGCAATAGGAGCTAGTTTTTGTTCAAGAAATCCTTGTACTTTATCAAGTGCTGACATGTCTTTCCCTCCTAAATTTACTATTTATTTATTAGCGATTTTACTTGTTTTAAAATATTCTCACCTTTTCCCATTCCATAATCCATAGGCTTTATAACATCTAGTGGTCTATTATGCTCTTCAGCTAATTTACTTAATTCAGCTTTTTTATAGCTTATTTGAGGTCCAAGTAATATAACATCCCATTCGTCAATTATGGTTGGAAGTAATTCAACTGGCTCAGCTTTTATAACCCAGTTTTGTTCCTCTGGACTTAAAGCTTTTTTGATTTTTTCAACAACTAAACTTGTAGACATTCCTGCTGCACAAACTAATAATATTTTCATCTTGTACTCTCCTTTGTAATTTTATATTAATTTCAGTGGCCACCAAAATCTTTATACACCTTGATTTATTTTTGTTTTTTTTCAAGCTTATCTACCTTTTCATGCAGATAAATAATTTCATTAATAAGCTCTTTTGCTAAAAGAGAAGTCATCAAATGATCCTGAGCATGAACCATTAATAAACTCACTGCTATATTTTCTCCTTGAGCTTCTTTTTGTATTAAGTCAGTTTGAACCTTATGTGTTTCTATAGACTTTTTACTAGCCAAGTCTTGAAACTCTTTAGCTTTTTCAAAGTCTCCATCTTTAGCACTTTTTAAAGCTTCAAAAGCCATGCTTCTTGCCTCTCCCGAATTAACTATCAATCCAAATATAACTTCTTCTAGTTCCATAATTTCTACATCTCCTTGCACTATTAAAATCTTCTGTCTCTTCTATTTGGAACAAAATCTGCTGTCTCCATATAAAATCTCAATATTCTTCTTTGCATCTTTATAACTAAATCAGAATATTTATCATCATTAATTAAATTATTAAGCTCTTTGGGATCATTTTTTAAATCATATAGCTCATCATGTTCATAAAGCCTTTCAATATATTTAAAGTCTCCCATACGAACCATTACAGCCTTGGTGTGTTCTGGTCCTTCACTTCCTTGGGTACTCAATCTTGGCCAGTAACTTGACTCTGGTCCATGACCACCTTCCATAGCTTGAACTTCGCCATGTATTCTTCCACCTTCACTAAATACTGCATCCTTATGTTCTTCAGATCCCTCTAAAGCTTTTACAACAGATTTTCCAAACTGAGTATAATCTATTTCATAATCAGCCATTTCTGCTATAGTTGCGCATAAATCCACAAGCTCTACTAACGCATCACTTATTCTTGGCTTAACATTTATATCTTTACATGGTTTCACTATAAGCGGAACATTACTAACACAATTCTCAAAAGTATTTTGAGTTTTTTCTACTATTCCATAATCTCCTGTATAGTCTCCATGGTCACTAAATACAAATATTGAGGTATCATCATAAAGCTCTTTTTCTTTTAAAGCTTTAACTATCATACCAAATTGATGATCTAGTCTAGATACCATAGCATGATAAGTTGCTCTTAATTCTTTGAATCTATCTAAACTCCAGCTTTGAAGATTTTGCTTATCATATATACCTTTTAGCATACTAGCTTTTTTAGACCAATCTTCTGGGGCGGCTATTATATCTTCAACTTTATTTCTATCAATTGAACTAAACCAGGGTTCTTCACAAGCATATGGAGGATGAGGAAATAATAGTGTTATATATATACAGAATGGTTTTTCGCTATCATTATTAAAATTTCCTATAAGTTCAACTGCTCTATTTACACAATTCCAATCTGCTTTTCCATAATTAGCATCTTCATCTAACTTTCCTGCATAAAATGAATAATAATTGTCTCCCTCAGCATCTCCTCTGAAACCTTCTTCCCAACTTTTATTAGCACTCATAAAGTTTGAACCTTTATCAAAACCTGAATAATACTCATCACAATAATCGCTTAAGTCTGTTCCAGCTGGAATAATATCATTTCTACCAAGCCACATCACATTATATCCTTGGTTTTTAAGAGTTTTAAGTAACATCGGATCATCTTTCTCAAGTAAGTAATGCATTGTTCTGTGACCTTTTGTATGTGGATATAAACCTGTTAAAAAGCTACATCTACTTGGTACACAAACATTATTTTGACAATAAGTATTTCTAAAAGATACTCCATCTTCATTAGGTATTCTATCAAAATTTGGTGTGATAGCTGCTGGATTTCCTAAATGTCCTAAAGCATCAGCACGTAATTGATCTCCAACAAATAATACTAAGTTTGGTCTTTTACTCATACCTTACCCTTCTTTCTTTTATTTTTTAATCTCTATACTCACACTATAAATAATAGCAATTGCTATGCCAAACACATAACAACTAAAAATTAACCCGATAAAGCCTTACTTTATCGGGTTTAGATATATTAATTAAATTATTTTTATACACATCAATCTATTTATACACATCAATTATAATGTGTATAAATAGATATCATACACATTATACTCTTTTTATTAATGAGTATATATAACATAACTCATCTTCATTTATTATTATTTCAAATTTATCCTCAATATTTATAAGTAAATATTTTAACTTTTCTAAGTCCTTAGCATACAAAGTCTTAAACGACTCTTTTCTGCTAAAAATTACTCCCTTTTCTCTACCTAAAATTCTTTCTAAGGCACAAACCATATGCATACTTAATCCTACAAGAGTATCTAAGTCCATTTCTATTGAATAAACTTCTTCTATTCTCTTTAGTGAATCTACTAATATATCTCTAAAGGTATTTAGATCATATAACTTAATATCTTCCTTAAAATTTTCTATAATCTTATCGCATATTTCCTCTATACTTTGTCTATTTGAAGAAATATCTTTTCTAACATTAATTATAGATTTTAACTTAGTAAAGTCTTTATCTAAAAATAGTTCGCTTGCAGAAACAAAAGGGATGGAGTGTAACTCAGGATTTACTGTTCCAATGATGGCTATTATATTTTTTTCTTTCAAAATCCTTTTAACTCTAATGTGCATATCTTCCTTATCACTTATTGACATTGGAATAACTTGAATGTTTTTATCATCTATATATAGCTGTTCTTCAACCATATTCTTAAGTTTAATAGCACTGCCTTCACCTGTTAAGCACATAGTTATTATAACATTTTCCTTTGATTTATCTAGCTTTGTATAATCATTACTATAATAAATATTAAATAAATTCTTATGTATAACTTCATTATATATATCATCAATATCTGTACCCATAGCTGCTTTTCTTGAAGCTTCTAGTGCTATTAATGTAGTTACCATATCTATACTTTTTATCTTAACTCCAGTTTCTTGACTTATAAGTTCTCCAAACATACTTAAAGAACCCATATCAGCTAACATAAGTACTCCTCCACCTTTATTAATAGATGGAATATATTCTTTTAGCTCCTCATATGCAGTTTTAGTAGATTTCTCTAAATGCATATCGAATCCAAAAGTATTCTCTTCTCCGATTAGTTTATTAACTACATCTGCCATAGAACTAGCAGTAGAATTTCCATGCATAGCTATAAGTATTACAACGGCATCATTATTTTCTTTTTGACTTACAAACTCATCAGTTATAAACATTGTTATAAACCCTATTTCATCTTTAGGTACTAAAATACTATATTCTTTCTCCAAAGCATCCGCCAAATAATTAGCTACACTAAATTCCTTTGGATATTTTTCTATTATTTCTTTAATCTTATGATTTTCTACAAATTTGCTTAATCTTATTCTTTCAACAGAAGACCCCACATGTAAACATAATCCGTAAAATATTTTTTGAGGGAAAACCTTTTTAAGCTCTTTCCCAGCATGATTTAAAAAGTCTTCAACTAGTTCTATTACCTTTTCATCTACTACTTTAGAAAGCTCTTCCTTATTTATATTTTCATTAAATTTATATATAAACTTTTTAAAATACTTTTCTATGTCCATACTCATAATTAAATTAATATCGTCTTCTGTTAAACCTCTAGCCTTTAATGTACTAATTCTTTCTTCTAGAGAATCATAAAAGGTGTTTGCAATTGAACTCTCTTCTTCTTCCCTCTTATTTTTACTTCCTTCTATAGTAAAATGAAACATAAAGCTGTCAGAGATAATTTCGTCTAGTTCTTTTTTGTGTAATTTATAGTTTATAATCCCCTTCTTTATATATTCAGGTAACTCATCAATATCAACATTTATACAATCTGAACCATTTACTACACACTTTAAAAATGCATTTGCACAAACTAACTGTATATCATTTTTAAGCTGCCCTATATTTCCTAAACAATTATATAACATTAAATTTTTAATAACCTCTGAAGTAACCTTTATATCTTTGCTAGTTTTACTTGCTTCAATTTTAAAAAATTCACTTAAGAGAGAAAATCTTTCCTTCATTGTTCTATCTCTTAAAGACGGCAGAGAGATTACCATCGGTATTCTTCTAGTAAAGGTTGATAATAAGCTGCTATCCTTATTCTCCGTAGTAGCACAAATTATAATTACATCTGCCTTATTATATTCACCTGTCTCCCCTAAAGGTTTATATTGTCCTTTATCCATAAGATAAAAAAACATTTCTTGTCCCTCTGGTGGTAATCTATGAACCTCATCTAAAAACAAAATTCCTTTATTAGCCTTTTGAACTAACCCTTCCTTATCTTCATTTGCTCCAGTATAACTTCCTTTTTTAGCTCCAAATAATTGTGCTAATAAGAGCTGGGGATTATTTGAATAGTCTGCACAGTTAAAGGACACAAAAGGGGAGTTTTCCATTAACACATCATTATCAATTGCAAATTTATACATCAACTCTGCAAACATTGTTTTTCCTACCCCTGTAGCTCCTAATAAAAGTGTATGAAGTCCTTTAGGCGGATATAAAATTGCAGCTTTTGCCTGTTGAATAGGCTTTAATAAACTTTCACTACTTCCTATTAAAAAATCAAGACCAAAGGACTCTTGAAGCTCTCTTTTCTCTGCCTTCTCTATTTCAGATTCCACCAAATATATAACGGGCTTCCCTTTTGTTTTAACTATTTTTTCTTCTTTATATAATTTATTTAATATACTGCTGACATTTGCTCTCTGCATGTCAAGTTTATCTGCTATATAATTCGTTGTGCATCCTATTTCATACCCTTTATTTTTTTGCCTTTTACATGTTTCAGTAATAACCTCTAATATTAATTCTTCATTTGATTTTTTACTCATCAATATCACTCCCATTAAACACTTATACACTTTATTTTTCAAGTATTGCTAATGTGTTTAATATAGTTTATTTGGAGGAAAATATCAAGTTATTCATACCAGTTATCCTTATTATTAAAATCCACCCCGCTCTATTATATACTCATGATAATGTCTTATAGCGCTATCTATTAATACGTTTAATCTTATATTTACATTTGGATGTAAGAACTTAAGCTCATTTAACATTTGAGCAGTTGATTCTCTAATGCTAAAACTCTTTCTAATTAAAAACTCCTCATCCTCTAAAATAACCACTCTACTTTTCATTTTATTATCATTATTTGTATTTAAATTCTTTTCACTAAAAGAAGTACTAATGCCAATACTTTTTAAATCTTCCTCTATATTGAATTCTTTTATTACCTTTTCATTAAGTACTTCACCATCTGTCCATATAGCTCCCTTAGGATATTCTTGCTTTTTAGGCGTTAGCTCTTCTATATTTTCATTAGCATTATTATATTGCTTTTCATTTTTCTTCATTACTTTGTCTCCTATAGTTCTTTTTTACTAATATTTTATTCATACCACTGCTCCGCTGGTCCTCTTTTCTAATGCTCCTATTTTCCAACATTCCACTTTTGCTCTTTTCCTATGTTCCAGCATCCCAATGTGCCACTTTTGCACTGCTCTTATGCTCCACTTTTGAAAATTTCTTATGCTCCTGCAGTCCACCTTTCCGCTTTTCCAATGCGCCTGTGCTTTTGAGTAACGATGCTGCGCTTTTGCACTGCTTCAAAACTCCTGCATGCCTCTGATTTATTTGTTTTCTCTGTAGAAAAATACTCTTTCCCCTAAATTTAAAAAGAGCTTAACAATCTGCTAAGCTCTTCTACTATTCTCTATCTTATTTTAATTACTCCACCTTCCATACCAGAAGTGGCTAAACTTGTGTACATGCCAAGTACTCCTCTAGTATATTTAGGTGGTTTTGGTGTCCATTTTTCTTTTCTTTCTTTTAGTATCTTCTCTATCTCTTCTTTTGATTTTTCTTGTCCATTTACTCCAACTATGTTTATTCCTCTGTTTTCTATATCTATGTGGATTATATCTCCATCTTTAACTAAAGCTATTGGTCCTCCATTACTTGCTTCTGGAGATACGTGTCCTATAGCAGGTCCTCTTGTTGCTCCTGAGAATCTTCCATCGGTTATTAAAGCTACAGTTGAGTTTAGTTTTTCGTCTGAAGCTATGGCTTCTGTTGTGTAGAACATTTCTGGCATTCCGGAACCTCTAGGTCCTTCGTATCTTATTATTATTGCATCTCCTGGTTTTATGCCTCCATTTATAGTTGCTTCAAAGGCTTCTTCTTCTGAGTCAAAGGCTCTAGCACTTAGTTTTATATCTCTCATTCCTTTAGGTAAGCTTGAGTGTTTAACTACGCAGCCTTCTGGTGCTAGGTTCCCTTTAAGTACTGATACTGCTCCTATTTCACTTAGTGGACTTTCAGCATCGTAGATAACTTCCGTGTAGTCCATCTTAGGAGCAGAAGCTAAATATTTACCATAAGCTTCTTCTTTATTGAATTCCTCTAAGTTTTCTCCTAGGGTTTTACCTGTAACTGTCATAACATCTAGGTGAAGGTATTTCTTTATTTTATTCATTATTGCAGGTACTCCTCCTGCGTAAAATACATAGTTTGCTGGCCAATGTCCGCTTGGTCTTACATTTAGTATAAATGGTATATTTCTATGGATTTTATCAAAATCTTCTGGGCGTATTTCTATATCAAGTTCCTTTGCTATAGCTGGTATATGAAGAAGTGCATTAGTTGATCCACCTATAGCTGCATGAACCATTATTGCATTTTCTATGGATTTTCTGTTTACTATGTCTGATACTTTTATTCCTTTTTCTACCAAACTCTTTACTGCTCTTGAAGCTTTTCTTGTGTATTCTTTTAATATTTCTGAGGTTGACGGTAAGAGCGCTGCTCCCGGTAGAGCAAGTCCTAAAGCTTCACCAAGTACCTGCATAGTTGCAGCTGTTCCCATAAAAGAACAAGCTCCACAGCTTGGGCATGCATTTTCTTTATAGAAATCATATTGAGCTGTAGTTATTTCTCCTCTTTTATGCATGGCACTGTAGGTTCCTACTTGGTTTAGGGTTAAAAGATTAGGACCTGCATTCATAATTCCACCGGGTATTACTACTGAAGGTATATTTACTCTACACATAGCTACTAGGTTTCCTGGCATTCCTTTATCACAACTTGCTACAAATAGTCCTCCATCAAAACCTGTAGCATTTGCATGAATTTCTATCATGTCTGCTATTATTTCTCTAGATACTAGAGAATAGTTCATTCCATCATGTCCTTGAGCTTGACCATCACATATATCTGTTGCATAATAGTCTGCTGCCTTTATGTTTAAACTTGTAAGCTCCTCCATAGCCTCATTTACTACTACATCTAAATGAACGCTTCCTGGATGGCTTTTACCATAGGTACTTTCTACTATTACCTGCATCTTTTCTAAATCTTCTGTAGTCCATCCCATTCCTCTTTTTAGAGAATCCATTTCTGGAGCTATTTTTCTTACCTTTTGAGAATATAACATAGTTTTCACCTTACCTCTCTATAGAATTTTTTTCCCCTATTATCTTTTCTACATCTCTTGGGTCTACTTGCATACTATCGCCTTTAATAGTGCATTTTAAAGTTGCTGCTGCTACTCCAAAGTCTATGGCTTCTTTTAGAGTTTTCTCTTTCATAATTGAGTAGATTACTCCTGATACAAAAGCATCTCCACTTCCCACTCTTTCAACCATTTTAGTTGTAAGTTTAACTGATTCTGCTTTTTCTTCCTCTCCTAGGGCGTAAGCGTAGTAGGTGTTGTTATCTTCTTTATCGTTTTGTCTTTCTGTATGGAAAATATACTTAAAACCAAACTTTTCTTTAAGTTTTTGCATTCGTTTAAATATATCTTCCTTTGTAGAAGTTTCTCTATCAAACATGGTTATGTCTTTATCATCTACCATTATTGGTTCTATTCCAAAACATATATCTGCAAAAGGAGCTAATTCTGTTGCATAGTTTTTAGCTTCCATAAAGGTTGCCATTTTGCTTCTAAAGTTTAAGTCCATGCTTATAAATATATTTCTCTTTTTAGCTTCTTTTACAACTTCTCTTACTATTTCTCTAGAGTTTTCCCCAACTGCTAAAGTTATTCCACTAAAGTGAAGCCAGGTTACCCCTTCAAGTATCTTGTTTATATCTATATCTTCTATAGATAACTCTGAAAAACTACTGTGTTTTCTATCGTATATAACACTGCTGTTTCTAACTCCTGAGCTTCTCTCTAAGAAGTAGTAACCTATCTTTTCTCCTTTAGTTAGAATATTCTTTATGTCAACTCCAACTCCTCTAAAATACCTTTTTACATTTTTAGCTATATCATTATCTGGAAGAGCTGATAGGATAGAAGTTTCTACATCCCAAGCTGAAAGCATTGAAGATATGTTAGCTTCTGAGCCTCCATAAAAACACTCGAACTCGTTAGAGTTTCCGTATACATCAAAGTTTTTTGGAGTAAATCTTATAAGTATTTCACCTATTGAAAGAAATTTTCCCATGTTATTTCCCTACCTTCTCCATAAATCTTCTTGCATTTTCGGCTATCTTAGCTCTGTCACTATTAGTTCCAGAAGTTAATATACTTCCTATTCCTACTGAATCTGCTCCACTATTTAACCATTCATTTAGGTTCTCAAGGTTAACTCCACCTGTTACCATTATCTTAACATTTTTAATTGGTGCTTTTATTGCCTTTATGTAACTTGGTCCTAAAGCTTCCCCAGGAAATAATTTAATAACCTTAACACCTGAGTTTAGGGCATTTACTATTTCTGTTGGTGTGAAACAACCCGGAATATATTCTACATTTTTTTCTGTACAGTACTCACTTATAAGTTCGTCGAAGTTAGGTCCTACTACAAATTCTGATCCTGCTTTTATGGCTTCTCTAGCTGTGTCTACATTTAAAACACTTCCTGCACCTATAACTACATCCTTATACTTTCCTACTAGGCTTTTTATGATTTCTGAGGCATCCTTGTTTGTGTAAGTTACCTCTATAAGTTTTATACCACCTTCTATTGCTCCCTCTATTATGTTTAGTGCTTCTTTCTTGTCATCTCCTCTTATTACAGCAACTATTTTGTTCTCAAGTATGTTATCAACTACGCTCATTCAAAACTCCTCCTAAAGGAACAAGCCTCACCTGAAGTGAAGCTTATTCTTTTTCTTTCCTTTATTATATCATTTTATTTCCAATAAAATACTTTCACTTGCCTTCATAGTTTCCCCAACATTGTATTTTTTTATTTCATGACCGTTAGGTTCTGCAAGTATTAGCATTATTGTTTTATCTAAACCTTCTCTTCTAAGTACATTTATATCAAAGCTTAGAAGTAAATCTCCTCTTTTAACTTGTTGTCCCTCTTTGCAGTGAATATTAAAGCCTTCACCCTTTAGGTTTACTGTATCTATTCCCACATGTATAAGTAGCTCAATTCCCTCTTTGGTTCTAAGTCCTACCGCATGTTTACTTTCCATCATGATTGTAACTACTTCTGAATCACAAGGTGCATATACTTTAGTGTCAATTGGTTTTATTGCGATTCCATCTCCCATCATCTTTTGAGAGAAGACTTCATCGTTAACATCACCTAGGTCTAAACTTTCTCCATTACAAAAAGCATACATTACATTTTCATTTTTCTTCTTAAATAAATTTTTAAACATATATTTACACCTTCTATTTAAGCTCTGGCCAGTAGCCTTTGTTTGCTTCAATAAGATCATCTAATAAGTCCTTAGCAACCTTAGCGCTAGGTACTGTTTTAGATAAAGTTAGAGCCTGCCATAATTTTTGATAAGATCCTTCTATCCAAGCCTCAACTACTAGTTTTTCAACTGAAAGTTGTTGTTGCATTAAAGCTTTTTGAAATTCTGGAATTTCTCCTTGAGCTAGTGGTTCTGGTCCGTCGCTTCCAACTATACATGGAACTTCAACCATAGCCTCTGGATCAAAGTTTGATATAGCACCTTTATTTTCTACAATACATAACATTCTTTCATGAGTATTGTAGGCTATAGCTCTTGCTAAATCTACTATAAATGTTGCATGAGCATCTATGTGGAACTCTCCACCCTTAGCTGTTCCAGCTTCAACTATAGCTTTTGCTGCTCCAAATACATCTTTTTCTCTTCCATCCATAACCTCATTTGCTCTAGAATATTCTGCATTAGAATGTTCCACAACATAGTCTGGATATAGATAATATTTAAGATAAGTGTTTGGTAAGAAACGTGGGTCTATTGCTAATAAATCTTTAGCTTTTTTGTGTGTTTCTTGCCAGCTTGGATCTGTATGTTGAGTTTCAACCTCTTTAACTGTAAGATATCCATTTTCAGAAACGTAATCTTTTATTCTTTGAGTATAATCATTTCCTTCTTTATCTTTTACGCTAGTCCACCATCCGAAGTGGTTTAATCCAAAGTATTTAACTTCTAAATCTTGTGGCTCTAAATCTACTATCCCTGCCATACGACGAAGAGTTCCAACAGGCATATCACATATGTTTAATACCTTTGAGTTTGGTCTTAGTCTACGGCAAGCTTCAGCAACTATAGCTGCTGGATTTGAGTAGTTTAACATCCAGCAATCTGGAGAGTACTTTTCCATGTAGTCTATTAACTCAAGCATACCGCCTATACTTCTCATACCGTAAGCTATTCCTCCTGGTCCACAAGTTTCTTGACCAAGAACTCCATGCTTTAAAGGAACCTTTTCATCCTTCTCACGCATTTCATATTTACCTACACGGATGTGGGCCATACAGAAATCTACGTCTGTAAATGCTTCTTCTGGATCTGTTGTATATGAAAATTCAATCTCTGGTGCATTTTCTTTTAATACTATTTTTAGTGCTTCTCCAATTATGCCTTGACGTTCTCCATCATTATCATATAATTTTAATTTTCTTATTGGAAAACGATGTACGTTGTCTAACATCATCATAACTATCCCTGGTGTAAATGTACTTCCTCCGCCTGCAATAACTATAGAATGTTTTTTCATATAAATTACCTTCCTTCTAAGTTTCTTTTTATTCTCCTACTATTCCTAACGCATTATCTACCATAGATCTAATGCTTGTTACATTTAGTCCATATATTACTTGAACATTTTCTCCTTTGATTACAACCCCAGCTGCTCCTGTTCCTTTTAAAGTTTTTTCGTCAACCTTAGTTGAATCCTCAAGGATAAGTCTTAGTCTTGTATAACAATTATCTACTTTTTTGATATTTTCTTTTCCACCTAAAGCTTCTATTATAACTAATGCTTTATCATCAGAAGCTATAGATTTATTACCTTCTGCTTTTGCTTTATAATCACTTTTTGTATAAAGCTGAACATCATCCTTATCATCTTCTCTACCAGTAGTTTTTAAGTTTAACTTAACTATTAAGAATCTGAATAACCCATAGTAAATTGCAAATTGAACTATTCCTACTAATACAAACATTGGCCATGATGTTTTTTCTATACCTAATGGTAAGTTATATAATAAGAAGTCTATAAGTCCATTAGGTCCTATTGCTCTTACGTTTAATATATTTAAAGCCACCATTCCAAGTCCACTTAATACTGCATGTATTCCAAAAAGAATAGGTGCTGTGAATAAGAATGAGAACTCAATAGGTTCTGTTACACCTGCTATTACTGATGTTATTGCTGCTGGTATAAGTATAGCTTTTGCTTTCTTTTTCTTATCATCATCTGCTGTATGATAAAGGGCTAAACAAGCTCCTACTAAACCAAACATTTTTGATACTCCTCTGGCATCCCATATAACGCTACCAGATAATACTTTTACTGCTGGATCTGCAATTTCAGCAAAGTATATGTTTCTTGCTCCTTCTATAACCTGACCTCCTATAGTCTCCACCCCTCCAAGTTGAGTATATAAAAATGGTGTATAAACTAAGTGATGAAGTCCTGTAGGTATAAGAAGTCTTTCTAACATACCATATATGAATATTCCAAAATTACCGCTCTTTTGAATGTAATATCCTAAACTAGATATTCCCCATTGTACTGATGGCCAAACATAAGAAAGTACAACTGCTAATACTACTACTATTGGAATTAATATTAAAAATACTAATCTTGATCCACCATATACTTGAAAAGCTCCATTGAACTCTTTTTTACAATATCTATTATGAATATAAGCAACTACAATACCTAAAATAATTCCTAAGAAAACACCCATATCTAAAACTTGTGTTCCTAAAACTACTGCTTGACCAGATCCTCTTAATTGATCAGCTGGTACTAATTTACCTGATAGATTAAGGAAGATGTTCATAGCATTAATAAATACAAAATAAACTAATACTGATGTAAATCCTGATTCTGCTTTCTTCTCTTTAGCTAAACCTACTGCTAAACCTACACAAAATATAATTCCTAAATTTGATAATATAGGTACTAAAGAACCTGAAAGTATTTTACCGAAACCAAATATTAATGTGTTTTTTAAAAAGGGCGCGTATTCTGCTAATCTAGCATTTGTTAATATATTTCCAAAAGCAATAAGTATACCTACTATTGGAAGTATTAGAACTGGAATGAACATTGCTTTTGAAAATCTTTGCATAGCATTCATAATCTTTTCTTTCATAATTTCCACCTCTTAATATATTTTTATCTCTTTCACAGTTTTTATTATAATTACGTTTTCAAAATTAAGAAATAGTTTTCAGGCAGTAAGAAACCTGTTAACTTAAAAGATAACAGGTTTCTTAAAAAGGGCTATTTTTCTGTATTTATTTAACATTATATTCTTTTTGTCCCTGGTGATATCTGTGAATTAAGTACTCCATAAACATAAGCATATTAGGGAAAAATGAATTCGCCATAACATTACTATCATCTAACTTATGCATATCAAATATCTTAAAAGATATATCTGAAAGCTTTGAAATACTATTTTCAACTTCTTTAGTAAAAGAAACTACAAGCTTATTTTTATCTTTTGCAACCTTAACTTTATCCAACACTTCCTTAGTTTCTCCCGATTTAGATATGACTATAAGCATTTCCATATCTTCAACATTGTTTTCAAAGCTTCCTATAGAATCTATTAATATACTTTTAATACCCACGCCTAACATTTTCTTATTAAAGTAATCTGCTGCTATATTTGAATATCCCCTGGCATAAATAAATATATATCTATTTGATTTATTTATTAATAACTGTATAAATCTATTAACATGTTCTTCCTCAACATACTTAGATAAAAAATTTATATCTGTTCCTATTAATGTATCTTCCTCTTCAACTATCCCTGTGCTTTTACTATCTACTAAAGGGGTTATATTATAAACCATATCTATAAACCCAGTGAAACCTAACTTTTTAGAAAGCCTCATGATTGTAGATGTTGAAGTATAGTTTGCTGCGGCTACTCCTCTAACCCCTATATCCATAACATTATCAATATTTTCAATAATATATTCAAGCACCTGTTCTTCTAAAGCTGTTATCTTCTTATTTTTAACTATCTTACTTAAATCAATCTTCACTTATATCACCCCTCTTATAATAAAGATTATGTAATTAAGTATAATATTATCAATATTTTAAAGTTAAGAAAAGGCTAAGATTAAATAATCCTAGCCTTTGACCTTATTATCCTTCATAAAAGACATCAATATTCCTATAACTGAAACTATTAAGAATATTAGAAATGCAAATTTATATTCACTTAAACTATATGACTTTATCCCATCTATAGTTTCTCCATTCCACTTTAAGTCTAAAAAATAACCAATTAATATGCTCATTACTGAACTTCCCACAAACTCTCCTGAGTTTACTATGCTTGTTCCTATTCCACCATAACTTTTATTTACCTTATCTTTAATATCTGTAAAACTTAGTATATGTGCCATAGCCAGTGTTCCCATAACTAATAAAATAACTGGGTACACGGATAGCGGAGGTTTTCCTCCCTCAATTATAAGTATGTATATCCATATTAATGTATTTATAATTAACCCTATTCTTGGATACCATTTTATAGGGTCTTTTAATACTCTATCCACTTGTCCAACTACTAATGAGCCTATTACTAATCCATAAATTATAAAAGAAGTATAAAAGGCTGCTGATGTTTTACTTAAACCATAAACATAAGTAAAATAAGATACTCCCCAAAGTCCTGTTAGTGTTGTGGTACATCCAACTAAAGAAAATAATATAAAGAAATTTCTCCAAGTTGCTTTATTTGTTACTACTTCTTTTAATGCTTTAAGTAGGTTAAACTTCTCTCCATTTTGGTCTACCCCTAAAGGTGCAAATCCCACTTCCTTTGGAGAAGATATTACATACTTGTACACCAAAAATCCAACTATAAAACAAGCTACTCCCATTACATAAAAGGAGTTTCTCCATCCCATAAATATAACCATGGCTGCAAGTGGAAAGGTAGCTATTACCCCTCCCATATTACCTATAAAAGATAGCTTTGATGATGCCTTTGAGAACTCATCTTTTGAAAACCATATAGCTTGTGCTTTAAGAACTGATATAAATATAACTGAAGTTCCAACTCCTACAAGAAGTCTTGCTCCATAGGCAAGCCATACATTTGAAGCTGCTCCAAGTAACATAGATCCCACTCCTGTAGTTATAACGCCTAGGTAACTTATCTTTTTATATCCAAATACATCTAAAAGAATTCCTGCTGGAATCTGCATAATAGCATAACTATAAAAGGTTACAGATGCAATATTACCAATCTGAGCTGCCGATAAGTTAAGGGTTTTTGAAAGTTCTTCTGACACTACCCCTAATGCACTTCTATGAAATAATGACATAACAAAGGACAAAGATAATATTGTCCAAATTCTCCACTTGTAAAAATTATAAGTCTTTTTCACGCTGTCACTCCTAATAAAAATCTAATTAAAAAATCTACTAATAATTATCTCTCACTATTAGTAGATTGTACATAAAAATATTATTCTTTTTATACCTCAAATCTATATCCTATTCCCCAGATGGTTTCAATATAATGTGGTTTTGAAGAATCAGACTCGATTTTTTCTCTTATTTTTCTTATATGAACTGTTACTGTTGCAATCTCTCCTGCGGAATCCATACCCCATATTCTTTCAAACAACTCTTCTTTTGAAAAAACTCTATTTGGGTTACTAGCTAGTAATAATAATAAATCAAATTCTTTAGTTGTAAAGTTTATTTCTTTATCATTTATAAATATTCTTCTGGAGGTTTTATCTATGGTTATTCCTCTAATCTGTATTATATCCTGCTCTTTTTTACCGCTTCCATTTACTAAACGCTCGTATCTTAAAATATGTGCTTTAACCCTTGCAACTAATTCATTGGGACTAAACGGTTTAGTCATATAATCATCTGCACCTAGTCCTAAAGCCCTAATTTTATCTATATCTTCTTTTTTAGCTGACACCATAAGAATAGGTATATCTTTTTCAATACGAATTCTTTTACATATCTCAAAACCATCCATTGTTGGAAGCATAACATCTAATATAACTAAATCATAATCTTCATGTTGAACTTCATAAAAACCTTTATCTCCACTACTTTCTATATCAACACTAAATCCATTAATCTCCAAATAGTCTCTCTCTAACTCTGCAATGCTAATATCATCTTCTATTATTAGAACTCTCTTCATATTTCCCCTCCCAACCTATCTTTTTTTAACTTAAAGAAAATACTAGTTCCTTTATTTAATTCACTTTCAGCCCATATTTCTCCCTGATGTTCCTCTATTATCTTTTTTACTATAGCAAGGCCTAATCCGCTTCCTCCTCCTATAGTTTCTCTAGCTGAATCTCCTCTATAAAATCTCTCAAATATATTGGGTAGTATTTCTTTATCTATTCCTTTTCCATTATCTTTTATTTCAACTATTACCTCATCATTTTTCTCAACTATATTTATATCTATTTTTAAAGCCTTATCATCTTTATATTTCATAGAATTCTCAATTATATTTAGTATAACTCTCTTAAGCTTTTGAACATCCGCCTTAACCATGATTGTAGATTTAGGAATATGCGATGTTAATTCTATATTATTTTTAGCAATATCAAAAGAAAGCTCTTCTATACAATCCTTCATAAATTCCGTAAAATCAACTTGTTGATAATGAAACTGTAATTTATTAATATCAAGTTTTGAGAATAAAAATAAATCATCTATTAATATATCCATATATTTGGCTTTGGCATGTATTGTATTTATGTACTTGTTCATTTTTTCTGGAGTATCTGCTATCCCATCTTTTATTCCTTCAACATAACCTTTTATAGAAGTTATAGGAGTTTTTAAATCATGAGATATATTAGAAATCAATTCTTTTCTATTATCCTCATATTGCTGCTGTAATTCTATAGATTCCTTAAGCCTTATCCTCATATTCTCAAAAGAATTTCCTACTTGAGCTATTTCATCCTTTGAGTCAATATTTATTTTATAATCTAAGTTTCCTTGTTTAATCTCATTAGCTGCATTTTCTAATTCTTTTAATGGTTTTATTATACTCTTATACACTAGATAGGTTAACACTCCATGAGTACTAAATAAAATCAAACAAATGCCAACAAGAAGCCCGCTTATATTCCTTTTAAATAATTGGGCTAAGTGTGATTTATCTAATATATAAAATACGCTTCCTTCACTTCCATCTTTAAAATAAAAATCTTGTTGTCCTAATGTAACTTGTTTTTTCTCTTCGTAAAGCTCTTCCATAGTGACTTCTTCTAAGTTAAACCTTGGTAACTTTGATGTATCAAGATTAGTCTTTATTTCTTCTGATACGTAAACTATATCTTCGTTTTTTCTTATCACTAAGCCAGTATATTCTAATTGTCTATTATTTTCTAGAGACTCCATAAAATCATTATCTAAAAACTTATCAGAATTCTGAATGCTTTGATTGTTTACAAATTTCATCATTCTATTAGTTGAAGCTACTACCTGAGTATAAAAATCCAACTTATCTACAGGACCTTTTGCACCAATACTATATTTTGTGCTACCTTCCAATAAAGAGGTATATATATGGGTCAAAGCTAATATTAGAATAAATGGAATTACTAGCATTGCTATATATGAAAATCTTAGTCTTACTTTAATAGACATCTTCTATCTCCTTAAATATCATTATAGTGGACAAAAATCTCGCCCACTATAATGTAACTCTTATTCATATCTAAGTGCATCTATTGGATCTAAGTTAGCTGCCTTTTTAGCTGGATATATTCCAAAAAACATTCCTATAGAGGATGAGAATATTATTACTCCTAATACCATTCCAATAGATATTGATGGAGTTATTTTAGCCGCTAGACCTATAAGCTCTGCTCCTACATAGCCTAGTGTCATACCTATTAACCCTCCAATTAATGAAACTATAGAAGATTCAGTTAAGAATTGAATAAGTATGGTTTTTGTTGTAGCTCCTATTGCTTTTCTTATACCTATTTCTCTAGTTCTTTCAGTTACTGATACCAGCATTATATTCATAACTCCTATACCTCCTACTAAAAGAGATATTCCAGCAACCGCTGCAACAAAAGTTGTAAATATGCCTAACACATTATCAACTTGAGATAGTATGTCTAGCATACTTTGTGCCTTATATACTTCCTTACCAGAATTATTGTGTCTACTTTCAAGTATACTGATTGCACTGTTTGCCGCATCATTTACATCATCTTTTGAGGTTGATGTTACAGTTATTGAATATATCTTACTTGTTGTCGGATAAAGATTTTGTACAAAAGTAATCGGTGTTACTATAGTAGCTCTATCTGAACCCTGTGGTCCCATGTTTTGTGATTCTGTAACTCCTATTATGGTTACACTTTTACTGGTTCCTTCCGCTCCTATTTTAACTGATTCTCCAACTACATCTGAAAATCCAAAAAGCTCTTTAGCAGAATTTTCATCAATTAAAGCAACTGCTTTACTATTCAATACATCATTTTCGCTAAAAAATCTTCCATACAATATATTTGTATTATTTATAAGCGCATAATCTTCGTTAGCTCCATTAATAGTCGCATCTCTTTTTTTATCATTTGAGCTTACCTTTCCTCTTTGAGAAACTGTAGGGGTTACATATTTTACTGTATCAACCTTTGTTCTTACAGCTTCTATATCTTTTAAGGTTATGTTATCTCCGTCTACAGATTTATTAGTATCTACACTAACAGTTACATTGTTAGTTCCAATTTTCTCAAACTCTCCTACAATACTATTTTTACCACCAGCCCCTAAGGATAAAATAATTATAACTGAACTTATTCCTATAATTATTCCAAGCATAGTAAGGAAGGATCTCATTTTATTAGATTTTATGCTATCTATTGCCATTTTAAAGTTTTCTATAAAATTCATGCTTAGCCCTCCTATAATCTAGTTCTGTCTTCTACAGGCTTATCTTCTACTATTACTCCATCTTTAAACCTTACGATTCTTTTAGTATACTTAGCTACATCTGGCTCGTGAGTAACCATTATTACAGTTGCTCCCTCATCATTTATATCTTGAAATATCTTCATGATATCAAATGTAGATTTTGTGTCTAAATTTCCTGTAGGTTCATCTGCCATTATTATAGTAGGTTCATTAACTATAGCTCTAGCTATTGCAACTCTTTGCTTTTGTCCACCTGATATTTCTGTAGACTTATTATGAAGTTTATCTCCTAACCCTACTTTTTCTAAAGCTTTTATAGCTCTTTCTCTTCTGACTTTAGGTGAAACTCCTGCATAAATCATAGGAAGCTCAACATTTTCTAATACAGTCATTCTAGGAAGTAAATTAAATGCTTGAAATACAAATCCAATTTCTTTATTTCTTATAAATGCTAACTCATCATCTTTAAGCATAGAAATATTTTTACCATTTAAGTAATACTCACCTTCACTCATTTTATCAAGGCATCCTAATATATTCATAAGGGTTGATTTACCTGAACCAGAGGCTCCCATTATAGATGTAAATTCTCCCTTTGTAATTTTTAAGTCTACTCCTTTTAGTGCTTTAAAGGTTACTGACCCAGTCTCATATATCTTTATTATATTTTTAATTTCAACAACATTTACATCACTCAATTTAATATCCTCCTACTTTACTACAGTTCCGTCTTTAATTGTATCTGTAGGATTAAGGATTACTTTAGCACCAGTTGTTACTCCCTCTACTTGAACTTCAGTATCAGACTGAATTCCCTTAGTAACTTCCTTCTCTACCGCCTTATTATCTTCAACTATATAAATAACGCTCTTTCCTGTTTTATCTGTTTTAAGGCTCTCTGTTGGTACCTTAATTACATCTTTTGCTTCATTTAGTAATATATCAACATCTGCTTCAAATCCTATTTTAAGTTCTGGATTTACATCCGTTATATTAATATCAACACTAAGATTAGCCTCTCCGCTTGTAGAAGTTTTTGCAACTTCAGCTGTAGGAGATATATAAGAAACCTTACCTTTATACTCTTTTCCATTATTTTTAATTACTGCATCTTGACCAATAGTAACTTTAGCTGCATCATATCTACTTAGAGATAAAGTAACTTTTAAGTTTGCTACATTCTGAACTGTTACAGCAGCTTGTTGTATATTTCCTATAGCTCCTTCTGCCACACTTACTACTGTAACTACTCCATCTATATCTGCTACTATACTACCTACTCCTTTAGATAAATTGCTGTTTGCGTTATCTAAAGTTAGTTTAGCAGAATTTATGCTATTGTCCGCTTGTTGAAGCTTTGTATCTGATATTGGTGCTAATGCTGCCTTTTTCTGTTCTTGATTAGCTTTATCTTGATTTAAAACCTGTAATGAATCTATTTCAAATGGATCATCCTTAATTTTTTCTATTTTTGCATTTATCTCTTTAATATTTTTATCATATTCAGCTATCTTATTTTTAATATCATTATTTTGATTTACTAAATCCTGCTTTTGAAGTAAAGCATTATTGTATTGTATTTCTGCTTGCTTTACTTGAGTATTTAAATCTTGTTGATCATAAGTTACTAATACATCACCTTTTTTAACTGTATCTCCAACTTTAACATTTACTTTTGTTACTTTTGCTTGAGCACCATAATAATCTTTAACCTCTTGCGATTTAACTAAAGCTGTACTAGATAAATATACCTGCAAGTCTCCTTGAGTAACTTCTGATGTTTTTACTGTACTTCCTTGATTTCTAGCTCTATTTATTCTATTTAAACCAAATACTCCTCCAACGACTACTACAGCTATGATTATTGCTATTACTTTCTTTTTCATTTATGTAACCCCCATAGTTTTTATTTTATGTTATTATCTTATATAGTAAGTATAAACTAATATTAAATAAGTTATTATCTATGTATAAAATAAGTATTAAATTTTTCTAAAGTTAAATTTTTACATAAAAAAAGATGTATAAATTATAATAACTCATACATCTTATTTACTACAAAATTAAATTTTCTACAACAATATTTTTTTCTTTTTTTACGTCTATAAACTTGTCTTCGCATAATAAAAGTGGTTCAGAGATATTATTTATATCAAGTTGAATTATTTTGCCAACATTTCCATCACTCAATAAAACACTTTCTCCCATATAATAATTAATTATATGTTTTAAAAAAATATCACAATACTCATAGTTTAACTTTCTTAAGCCCTCTTCCTTTATTATTTCTAAAGCTTCTAATGCACCCTTTTTCTTCTTGTAACCTCTATTAGAATTAACAACATCAAATACATCAGCTATAGCTATTATTTTTGAAAAAATATGTATTTTATCGCCTTTTATTCCTAATGGATATCCTGAGCCATCTTCTCTTTCATGATGCATCAATACCCCATAACTTACAGAACTATCAAGAAAAGAAATTTCCTTTATATGATTATATGTTATGGTAGGATGTTTTTCTATTTCTTTAATCTCATCTTTTCTTAGATTTCCTTTTTTATTTAATATTTGGGGATTTATTTGAGTTTTTCCAAAGTCATGTAATATAGCTGAATAGGTTAATAGATTTATTTTTACTTCATCTAAACCAATCCATTTCCCTAAAATAGCGCTTAATGCTGCTACATTTACACTATGTCTATATATTGCATCATCTCCGCTTCCCTTTATTACAATATTTTTAATTACTGAACTTGTTGATTTTAATTCTTCTTGAATCTTTTTAGCAAACTTTCTGACTTCTTCAATTCCATTACTTTGTATGCTATATATACCTTCAAATATGTCTTTCATATTATCAGTTAACTTTTGAAAACTCTCTTCAATTTCTTCTATAGATTTTTCTTTTTCAGAAAACATATTTTCAAATAGCTGTGATTTATCATCGTAAATCTCTATTTTATCTAAAATATATTGATTTTTTAATTTATATATAATATTTTCTGTAAGATATGTATCTTGAACTAATAACACTCTTCCATTAATCTCTAAGTCTTTTGATAATACCATTCCATCCTTCAAGTCTTCTATGTATATGAGTTTCACTCTTCTTTCCAAAACCTCTCCCCCTTATGGTTCCAATATAAATCCCTATATCTTCTATATCGTTCCAAATCTAAATATCTAAATGATTATGTGAATAAATAAAAAACATCTAATACTTTCCCATTAGATGTTTTTTTATTATTATTTAATTATTCTCTCATAAACTTTATCTTTTTTCCTATAGCTATGCTTTTACTATTTTGCCCATGACCAAGCTCATTTGTTTTTATTATTGGTAGATCTAAATCCCCTAAAATATCTAACAAAATCTCTTCAGTTTTTGGTGTATAATTTTTCTCCTCCATCTCGCTAAAGCTACCTAATATTATTCCCTTTACATTTTTAAAAACATCTAGCTGTTCATATTGAGTTAAGCAGGTTGTTATTTTAGAGACATCCCCACCTAGGCTCTCTAAAAATAAAATCTTATCTTTAAAGTCTCCCATATAGTTTGTTCCTGCTAGCTTCAAAAAACATCGGATATTCCCCCCAACTATTTCTCCACTCATCTTTTTCCCTCTAATCCATTTATAATTAAAGTTCAATAAATCAGTACTTCCTTCAAAAAAGAAACTTTTAAATAGCTTTAATTGTTCTTCTTTGTACTCTCCAACAAGGTTTCTAAGTTGATAATAATACGTATCTATTCCACTTAAATCATGGAGTGGATTTAATAAAACTGATAAATCGCTATACCCAAAGAATGGTTTCTTATTACTCCCTATCTCATTAAAATCTAAGTATTTTAAAACCCCATTGGCTAAATCTCCTCCAGATATATCAAATATGGCTTTAACTGACTTATCTTTAAAAAGCTTCTTAAGTCCTTCAGCCTTCTCTTTTGGAGTTCCATTATAAACATCTTTACTTCTGTAAATTTCATTTCCATAAACAAACTTAAGCCCTAAACTTACTAAAATTTCTTCTAGTTGCTTTATTTTCGTATTACTTTCAATAGGCAGCCCATTTGAGCAGGCTATTAACCCAATAGTATCTCCAACTTCAATCATATTTCTCATATAAATCAACGCCTCCCTTTTTTACTTTTTATAATTGTATCAATTAACATAAAAAGCATTCAACCCTTAATTGAATGCTTTTATTCATATGTTAGTATTTATCTTTTTAAGTACACTTTCTAAGTCCCTAACATGCCCTTCTTCTTGGCTTATTATTACCGTCAACAGTTTATAATTATTAGTTTCCATATCATTAGGTTCACTAACAAATAATCCTCTTATCCTTTTAACTAAAGCCAAATAATCTTTTTCAAAACCTATAGCCAAATCCAATAAATCTTTAACTTCATGTATTTCTTTACTCATACTCAAATGCATAAATTCATATACTAATTTACTTGCTTTATCGTATATATCAAATTCAACATCTATATCCTCACAGTTCAGTATATTATCTCTAAAGTCTTCATAAATCTTTACATGTTTTCTTTCTTGGTTAGCTAGCGCTTTAGCTAACACCTTTATATTCTCTTGACCTTCAAGTCCTTCTGATTTTTTTATATAAAGCTTTGCACCAAGCTCCTCTATCTTAATTATTTTATCTATCAAGTCTGTCAGCTTATACATTAATCTTCATCTCCCTAATAAATTTACCCTGTATAATCTTACACCTCAATTTAGTATATTACAATATATTAAATTCTATCTGATTAAACATAAAAAAGCCTATGTGTATTAATAAACGCATAAACTTTTTTATCTACCTCTTCTATTATTTAACTAATAATAAATAATCCTGAAAAGCCAGCTATTAGATTAAATTCCTTTCCAAACTTTTATTTGTTTAATATACATGGTTTTGGCAAATTTATAATATGCTAGTTGAATAAGGGCGAAAATTAATGTTGTACCTACAAAATATGCTGATAGGTTATCATTTAATAAATTGCTTAATGCTTTTATAGCAAAAAATGTATGAGAAATAGAAACTATAAAAGGAATAAAAAATATTATAAAAATCTGGCCCTCTACTGTCTTCTCTATTTCTTCATTTGTTATTCCTATTTTCTTTAATGCTATAAATTCATATCTATCCTTTTGAACTTCATTGAATATTTTAAAATATAATATACTATTAGTTGAGATAAAAAATATTATAGAGATAAAGCTTCCTATGAAGAGAAGCAAGGACATAGTTTTAATAAGGGGCGAATATCTTTGTATCCTCTCAATAAAAGACTTTCCTATATTATTATTAAATAAATTTCCAATCTCACTCATCGAGTTCAAATCATTATTAAAGTTTTTGAAATTGTATCCATAATATATAATCTTATTATTTTCATTAGTGTAACTTAGTATTTTGTTATACAATCCATCTTCTAAAACAGCTGTATTAGCATTGGTATTTTCATAGTCATCATTTATTATTCCACCACTAATCTCATTTTTTATATTCAATTCCACAATTGATTTATCTACACCTAAATTTATCCTATCTTTCTCATCTATAAAATACTGACTTCCAATCCCCCCCATAACATTATAAGTACGTATTATAACCTCATCATCCTTTAAGTTTACTGCTTCTCTTCCCTGCTTTAAAGCCAACTTATTGTAATCATAATTAGACATTAAGTAAAAGTCCTTTTTGTTATTAATCGTATTAAGATTACCCTTTTTAGGCTCTACTGCATCTAAATTCTCAGCTTTTATTAATGTTATACTTATTTTATCCTCTATATCATATCCATTTGAAACTAATATATCAGACACTAATTTCTCATTATTTTCTCCAGTTCTCTCAATAAAGTCAAAATCCTGTGGAAAATTAAGCCTTATACTGTTTAATACATTCTTTTGTACCGAATAGACACTTATTATAGCTGTTAAACTAATAGCACTAAATATTGAAACAATAAATAGAATTATAATATTATCTTTTATTTTATAAATTAGCTGAGATATACTTATTAAGTTTATACCTTTGTAATACTTCTTTTTATTTTTCTTTAGTCTATCTGTTAAAAATATACTTAACTGAGCGTACAATAGATAAGTTCCTAGTATAGTTATAACTAAGATAGGTAGCATTGTAACTTCTATTTCTCTTCCCGAAAATAAAGCTAATCCATAACCTAAGCCTAAAAGGACTAAACATAATATAGCTTTTCCTGTAGAAAATTCTGTTTCATATCTAGACTCTTGTTCTTCTTTCAAAAGTTTAATAACACTACTCTTCTTTATTCTGTAACTACATATATAATTTATTACCTGAGATAAAATCACAAATCCTACCAAAGTTAATAAGGTTACTCTTTTAGATATATGAAATTTTATTACCTCATCTAAATCTAAAATTACAGTTATAATTAAGAAAAATAATCTTGAAAATAGCATCCCCACTATAATTCCAGTAATTATAGAAATAAGTGAAAACAACAAATTTTCTATAGATGTATATAAAGTTATATTAGAATTAGTAAATCCAAGAGTTTTTAAAAGCGCAAATTCTCTCTTACGTATCTTCAAGAAATTAGAAATAGAATAACTAGAAAAAATCAAGGTAAACACTACTATAGTAATTTCACAAAAATATATTATAATTTTTATAACCCTATCCATATTGTTTAGTTCTTGAATATTACCTACCTCTAAATTATAGAGAAAGTTTCCAAACATAAAAAATATCATTATTATAATTACATTACTTAAATAGTACATAATATATTTGTTTAAGTTTTCTCTCATATTCTTATATACAACATCACTTAAGGTCATTATAACTCCTCCTTATATCTCCCAAAAGTGAAAGTGAGTCTATAATTTCCTTAAAAAAAGTTTCCCTACTATTCCGCTTCACTATATCAAGAAAAAATCTTCCATCTTTTATCATGATAACTTTATTACAAAAACTTGCTACAAAAGGATCATGAGTAACCATTAAGATAGTAGATTTTTTCTCTTTATTCAATTTACTTAACCCATCCATTATATCGTAAGCTGATTTAGAATCTAAACTTCCTGTAGGTTCGTCTGCAAAAATAATAGAAGGATTATTGATTAAAGCTCTAGCACAAGCTACCTTCTGCCTCTGACCACCAGAAATTTCATAAACTCTTTTACCTAATATACTTCTTATGTTCAAAAATTCAGTTATACTTCTAAGTCTTTGTTCTATTTCTAAAACTTCAACCTTCTCCAAAGCTAATGGTAAAAGTATATTCTCTTCGATAGATAGCGACTCTAATAGATTAAAATCTTGAAATATAAATCCTATTTCTCTACGTCTAAATAAAGATATCTCCTTGTCATTTAAGGTGGAAGGGGTAATATTACTAATAAGTATTTCTCCTGAGGATGGATAATCTAATGTGGCTAGGATATTAAGAAGTGTTGTTTTTCCACTTCCTGAAGGTCCCATAACACCTATAAACTCCCCCTCTTCTACAGTAACACTAAAATTATTTAGAGCTTTAACTTTCATGCTACCTCTCTTAGAGGTGTACACTTTGGTTATATTTTTTGCTTCTAGTATACTCATTACCCTTCCTCCAAATTAAGTATCTCTACTCATATATTTAATAACTGCAAATCCAACAATAAATGTGATTATACAGTATATTATATCAAATCCTTCAGGTATTCCTGGAAATACTTCTAATAAAGACCCTATTACAAAACCCAATATAAGTAAATAAGTTTTACTTGGATACTTTTCAAGTAAATTTTCTATAGCCTTTGTAGTAGATAAAGTTCCTATTATAGCCCCTATTCCTATTGGAACTAAATACGCAAGGTTAAAAGTATTTATAGCTTCTAAAGTAATACTATATAATCCTAAAGTTAAAAGCATAAATGAAGTGCTTATCCCTGGAAGAATAAGAGCTACAGCTATTATAAAACCAGCTATTACAAGAAATATTGTACTCTTAACACCAGTATCTGTAGCTAAAGTAAGCACTGCACTTGGCTGTAAAGTCATTATAAATACAATTATAAAACCTATAACTAAAAACATTAAGTCTGCTTTTTTTCTTTCAGAACTCAATGACTTTTTATATAAAACAGGAATCCCCCCACATATTATACCTAAAAACAGATAAATCATTGGATTCTCATACTTAACTAGTGCCTGTTCTATAATTTTACTAAACGCACCCATACCTACAACAGCACCTATTCCAATTTGAACTAAAAATAAACTATTCTTTTTCCAATCTTTAAAAAAAGAACTAATAGAATGAATTAAATCATCATACACACCTAATATTATTGCCATAGTTCCCCCACTAACTCCTGGAACTAAAGTTGCCAAACCTATAACTACACCTTTTATAACAGTAACTATATTTCCCATTCTATCCTCCTAAATTAAAAAGTATATTTATATTGTAAAAAAAATAGAGAAACCTACCTATCGATTTCTCTTTCAACTTAACTTACATTTCTTTCAATTTTGTAAGACTACATATTGAATATACTCTTTTCTTTATTAAATGCTACATAAAACTTGCTTCCTACTCCCTCTTCAGACTCAACCCAAATTCTATGTCCAAGCTCATCACACACTTTTTTAGATAGATATAATCCCATTCCTGTTGATTCGTTTATTTTCCTTCCATTTTTGCCTGTAAAAAAAGCTCTAAAAACCCTTCCTACATCCTCTTTAGCTATACCTATTCCATTATCTTCAATAACCAATATATTTTCTTTCTTTTCCTCTTTTATAATAAAATCTATGCTTCTTTTCTCACCATCTTTTGAATATTTTACACCGTTGATAAGCAATTGATTTATTACAAAATATAAAGATTTTCTATCACTTCTTACTATTATATTTTCTTTTCCTTTAATCTTTGGATAAACTCTATTTTTTATAATAAGCTTCTTATTATCATTTATAACTTCTCTAAGTAACTCATTAAGGTGTATATTTTCTACTACAAAATCTAAATTAAACTTATTCAATCTAGCATTATAAAGAACCATCTCTAATCCATGGTATAACTTATCATTTTCTTCCCCTATACTTTCAAAGGCTTCATTCCCCTCATTATTAACAGCTTCTTGCACAAGAAGATTAATAACAGATACCGGCGTTTTCATCTGATGTACCCATTGATTTATAAATTCCAAATACTCGTTATGTATATCTTCATATCTAGTTATTTCCTGTTTGTAATTTCTATATAGCTTTGTTAGAATAACTTGAAAAATTTCCTGTTCTCTTGTTACTCCTTGTACATCGTAGAGTAAATCATCTAAATCTATATCAGAATTTACTAAGGTACTTAATTTTTTATAGAAATCTCTATTTTTTCTATAATCATAAACTAAAAAAACACTAAGCAAAATAACTGATATCAATAAAGAATATACTATATTCTCAAAAAATACTTCTTTTAAAGATATTAATAAAGTGAGATGCATGGTCAATATAACCAATAAAATAGCTACAAAATAAATAACTATGTATCCTATCCTATCTTTAAGGTATTGAAAAAAATTTATTTCCTTATTCATAGATTAATTATCTCCAATTATTTATAAGTTTATATCCTTGTCCTCGTTTGGTTTCAATAGAATCTTTAATACCTATATCTTCAAGTTTTTTTCTTAACCTAGTTATATTAACTGAAAGAGTATTATCATCTACAAAATCGATATCACTCCATAAAGCTTCAAGCAGCATATCTCTATTTACAATCTTATTTATGTTCTTTACAAGAGTAAATAAGAGCACAAACTCATTTTTACTTAAGTCAATCTTTTTATCTCTAAATTCTATAATATTTTTATCAGTATAAATAAATAATCCTTCTACCTCAAAGACCTCTTGGGATACTCCCTCTGAATAACTCCCATAAACTCTTCTTATTACCCCTTTTATCTTTGCAAGCAATACCTCATATGAGAAAGGTTTAGTTATATAATCATCTCCACCATTTTCTATAGCTCTAACTTGATCTATATCTGAATCTCTTGCAGATATAAATACAATAGGAACATTTGACACAGTTCTTATATCCATACACCAATAAAACCCGTCATAAAAAGGAAGATTAATATCCATAAGTACTAAACTTGGATTATTTTTTATAAACTCACTTTTTATATTAGAAAAATTCTCAACCTCTTGAATGTTATATCCGTACTTTTCAAGATGATTTTTAATAAGTTCCCGTAACTTTTTATCATCTTCTATAAGCATAATACTGTACATAAAATCTCACCTAACCTATAAATTATTCCTCAAATAGTATCCTATAAGGTTTTGCATGCTCATTATCTAAATCTTCAACAAGTTCATTGAAGTGTTTATTGTTTATATCTATTTTAACATTATTGTCTTTAACTATCTCAGTTATATCCAACAAATCATATATTGACCCAAATGTAGCTAAATTTATTTTGTATCCATCCTTAAAATAAACTTTGTAATATAAACTTCCACCAGATTTATGTTCTTTAACATAGATAGAAACCTCTTCAATATCTTTATAGCTATAGGTTTTATCCTTAAACCCTAATAAATTATGCTTCTCTATCTTGTTCTCAAATACTGCGTAATAATTATTTATTCCATATAAATATGTTACTAATAAGACTATAAACAAACCAGCAAAAACTAAATTATACCGTAATTTGTTACTTTTGTTCTTTTTATATACGCCGCTATAAACAGGAGTATACTCTAAAGGCTCATATGCATCTTTTTTAAATTTAAAATATATATACAATAATATAACTAAAAGTATTGGTATAACCATAAGCATAATATAATTTAATACTGAAGTATCAAGCAACATATATCCCTTAGAATTTCTGCTAATTACCTTAAAGGTTAAAGTCCCCATTCCTCCAATATAACCGAAAAAAATGATAATTGTTATAATTATTATTCCTATCCTTTTAAAGAATCCTCCTATAGAATCTACCCCTCTAAATAAATCATTATACAAAATAAAAATCCCCCAACATACTATTAAAGCCCTCTATTTAAGAGGGCTTATGATGATTATATTATAATTTGCTATTTTTTTCAAATAAATAGTCATGTTACATATTGCTATTAGCTCTTAAATCAGAAACTATCTTCAATATAGATTCTACTGCATTTTCCATTGGTACATTTATAGAAAAGCTCTTATCTCTGGCAACAACTTCTATGATATTTTGTTTTAAATTTCTTGGACTAACAACTACTCTTACTGGAACTCCTAATAGGTCAGCATCAGAAAACATAACTCCTGCACTTACAGAACGATCATCATAAATAACTTCTACACCTTGTTGCTGTAATTTTTTATATAAATTATCTGCACATTCCTTTATTTCAGTATTATCAGATCGTACCGCACATAAATGAACATGCCATGGAGCAATTGATATTGGCCATATTGGACCAAATTCGTCATGATGAGCCTCACAAACTGCAGCTGCAAGTCTACCTACTCCAATACCATAACAACCCATTATAGGATTTTGTGAATTACCATCTTGATCAAGGTAAGTCATGTTCATAGATTTAGTATATTTGTCGCCAAGTTGAAAAATATTGCCTACTTCTACCCCACGTGAAATTGTAATAGCTGGCTTTCCGCAATTAGGACATATACCACCTTCAATAACTTTCCCAAAGTCATAATACTCAACAGCTCCAATATCACGACTAATGTCTAATCCAGTATAGTGATACTCCTTCTTGTTAGCACCACAAGAAAGATTGTTAGTGTTTTTAAGTGAAGAGTCAAAAAGCAGGATAAAATCACCTTCTAAATTATATGGGCCTATATAGCCTGGAGTAAGTCCGCTATCTTCAGTAATTATTGCTGGATGAATTTCTTCCCCTAAATAATTCGATAATTTAGTTTCATTTACCTCTATATCTCCACGTATAAATAACACAACATACTTATCATCCGAATTTCTTTGATATACAACAGCTTTACAAGAAAGGCTTTCTTTACTATTTAAAAACTTACAAACCTCTTCAATGGTATGAATATTTGGTGTATGAACAAGTGTCAGGTTTTCTGAAATTTCATCTTTATTATTATGAATTATACTCTCAGCAGCTTCTATATTTGCACGATAATCACATTCTTTACATATAGCTATTGAATCCTCCCCAATAGGAGTTAAAAGCATAAATTCATGAGATATACTTCCCCCCATCATACCAGAATCAGAGGCTACGGATATTACTTCTGGTATCCCTGCTCTTTTATAAATTCTTTCATAAGCTTCATAACAACTAGTATAGTATTCTTCTAAATCCTCTTTACTTGTATGGAAAGAATATGCATCCTTCATAGTGAATTCACGAACACGAATTAATCCTGCTCTTGGACGAGCTTCATCTCTAAATTTAGTTTGTATTTGATAAATCATAAATGGGTATTTTAAATAACTCTTCCCATATTCACGTACAAGTTGAACAGCCGCCTCCTCATGTGTCATACCAAGAACCAGAGGGCTTTTATTTCTATCACTAAATCTAACAAGTTCGTTACCTATACTTTCATATCTCCCAGATTCTTGCCATAAGCTTGCAGGCATAACTACTGGAAACTGTACCTCCTGCCCTTCAATCCCATCCATTTCTTCACGCATAATCTGCTCTATCTTTTTTGTGATTCTTTTCAGTGGAGTATATGAAGAATAGATTCCATTGGAAACACTTTTTATATATCCTCCTCTAACCATTAATGCATGACTATCAACTACGCAATCAGATGGTCTTTCTTTAAAACGATCACCAATTAATTTTTCAAGTTTCATATTTATACCTCCATTTTTGTTTTTAAATACAAAAAAATCGCCCTAGATTGAAAAATCAATCTAGGGCGAACTATAACCAAGTCCACGGTACCACCTAAATACGGAATAAATCCGTTCTCATTAAGTACAAGATAATTATCTGATACTTTATCTCTGTTACGGGAGAACCCGGTGGAACTTACTGAAAAAAGATATCTTTTTCCGTTCAGCACACAGCTCAAAGATTGGTTGGGTATCTGTTCATTAAAGGCTCGCACCAATGCCTTCTCTCTGATAAATCCAAGATACTTACTATTTCTCATCATAGCCTTTTGTATTCACTTTTAATCTTACTATAGATTCAAAGTATAGTCAATTAACCTATTTAGATAGGTATTATTATTTTATCCTACAAGAACAGCAACTCTTCTAAATAAAGACTTTTCCAAATATCTCTCCCATTAATAATTACTTAATTAAATAAGTATCTAATTAAGTAATTAGGTACTTAGATACTTAGATATGGGTATACGGTGATACTTAAATGCATAGATAATTAAGTAATTATCTATGCATTTAAAGTAGTTAAAATAAATCTAATAAAGCCCCCTTAAGAGGCTTTATTAGATTTATTTATCAATGCTAAAAGTTATTTTAATGGCTTTTTTAGGGCAAGAGTCTACACATTCCCCACATAACATACACTCTAGGTTGTGCATTTTTTCTTTCTTAACCATTGAGTTTACATCTAAACTCATAGGGCATTTTTTGTTGCAAATACTACAGCTTATGCATTTATCCTTTTCTCCTTCTAAATGAAGTGATGGATATTTAAAAATATTCTTTATCTTAGTTCCTATGATCATAAATGGAGCCATCCAACAAACATAATGACAAAAACTGCGTCTACCTAAAGTTAAAGCTAATATCGTAACTAATGCTATTACACCATAATATACTACATAGGCTTGTATACTTATTGTTGATATCCCATACTGAGTTTGATAAAAAAAGTCAGTTCTTTTTATTCCCCCAGCTAATAAAAACATGGTAATTATCGAAGCTATCCAAGGAACCCAGATAAAGAACTTTATCCAATTCAATATACCCCCCTTTGCTTTTTTATCTACTACCATTGAACAACATTCTTGAAGACCGCCAGCTGGACAAAGCCATCCGCAGAAACCCCTTCCAAATAATAATGAGAATATAAACATTAGTATAAACACTACAGCACTACCTGTAATTATTCCTTCTGAAGCTCCCATAACTATTAGGTACGGTGAAAAATAATATAGAGTTATAGGGAATAATAAAAAGGACATTAATATCATTGTTTTTCTTATTTTTTGCCTTTTCACCATCACTTCCTCCTACTATCTAACTTTAAGTTAATATTTTTAATATATATCTTCATTTGAATATAACAAAAAATCCATATTATAAAATACATTCCTATGAAAATTATAGAAGTAGATATAATACTATTAATATCATCAACAAACCATCTAGCTCTAATTGCACAAGGAAAATAAACAATAGCAACTCCGATACAGTGAATTATAGTTGCAGTTAACATACTTAATCTATTTGATTGAAATAACATGTTAAGAGCGCCAAAAGCAAATCCAACTACGGCTGAGGAAATATACTGTGTGATTAAAAAATCACTAGTAAAAGTGGCTGTTTCTCCATTTAACAACATCATAATAACTCCGATGGTATGAATAATAAAAATTCCTATAACACTTCCCTGAATTCCTCTTGCTAACATCTCTTTTAGATTTTTTAAACTCATATAAATCGCTCCTCCCTATAGTCCTAAATATTCTTTGATTTTTTTTACATATCTTCGAGATGAATACTCCACATCACCGTTCATAAATCTTATACATAAGGTTCCATTAAAAGACATCTCTAAATTTTTTATCTTATCTATATTTGCTATTACTGAATTAGATATTCTTATAAAGTTTGTTCCCTCTAATTGTTCTTCAAGTTCATATAACTTGGATTTTATCTGTAGTGAATGTTTCTCAATCTTTGCTAATACTTTTTGGTTCTCAGCGTAAAAATAATAAATTTCATTAGGATTAACTAAATATATTTTTTCATCTTTAACGCCTTTAAAAACTTTTCCTTGGGTTTTATTTATCTTATTAATAATTTCTTTTATCTCTTCAGTAACTTCACTTGTAAAAATCACTATTTTACTTTCTTTAAGATCTGGCTCTATTTTAATTTCTAACTTTAAACTCATAATTTACGCCCCTTTCTCTCCTTCTATGGTAAGTATAAAATATATTTTTTACTTTAACCACAATTAATATATAGATGGTAGAAAATCATATATATATGGCATCAATTAAGTACAAACATCAGATAAAATTAAAAGAAGTCACTACAAAACCAAATTAACTTTAGCTTTGTGGTAACTTCTTTTATATTAATCAAAATATACATTTGAAAATTCTACATTAACAGTCCTAACTAAACCATCATCCATTAAATTACCTTTAAGAAGATCTTCTTCCTCTACTATTTCTATAGGTAGTATAACTTTAAAAGCACTTCCTTGACCAAGTTTACTTTCTAAATTTATCTCTCCTCTTAGTGCATTCACTAGAAGTTTAACTATATATAGACCTATTCCTGTACCTTCCGATTCTCTTGTAAGACTATTATTAACTTGTCCAAATCTTTCAAAAATCACTTTTTGTTTATCTTCTGGTATCCCTGGACCCTCATCCTTCACCGTAATAGATACTAGTCCATCATTTTCTTCTATATTAACATATATATTACCTTCAATAGGTGAAAATTTTATAGCATTAGATAATAAATTCAGTAATATTCTTTCATATTTTTCATCATCTATTCCTAGATATATTTCTTTTGAAGAAGGGTTACACTCTATGTTCACATTCTTCTCATTTGCATATACTAAAATAGATTTTATAATTAACTTAGTCATCCTTACAATGTCCATATTTTTTTTATTTACTTTTAGATATCCAGCATCGGCTCTTGTTATATCAAGTAAGTTATTAACCAATCTCACTTGTTGTAGTGAGCTTTGATATATCTTTTTGATATACTTCTTTGCAATATCACTTAACTCATTTTTACAGATTAATTCTATAGCTTGTACAGCTGACATTGTAACTGTAAGAGGAGTTTTAAACTCATGTGATATAAAGGAAAAGAATTTTTCTTGATTACTTAAAGTCCTCTCTAATTCATCATTTTCCTCTAATACTATATGGGATTGTTCCTCTATCAACATCTCAGTTAAGTATCTTTCAGTTATTTCTTCTGTCATCTCTGCTACATATTTCATTTTTCCATCTTCATGTATAGGTATAAGCGTTCCCTTCCAAAAAGTTCTTCCTCTTTTGAAATTGTCATATGCATATTCATCTACATGGACTATTTTCTTTTGGGATAATACTTCTCTCCATAGTTGTTCTGATGGGCTTCCTTTCCATCCAGTTACAAACTCATGTATTTTCCTTCCATATGTATTTTCTCTTATATCAAAAGGGGTATCAAAAAAATCTAGATAAGTTTGATTAGCCTTAAGTAATCTAATATCTGGAACTGAAAAAATAGCCATACCTAATCTATTTTCATTATATAATTCCTCAAAAAATAAAAACTTATCTTTTAACTTAGTTCCCCTATTTACTTTAAACATAATCAAGTTATCTTCTAATTCTATATTAACTTCTATTGCTTCATAATCTTTTGTAAATATAAAGTAATTTTTTTCTTTTTCTACTTCTTTCATATCAAAAGTAGCTTTTAAAAGGCTCAAAACTTCTGATATATGTTTATTAACTATATCTTCTCTTAAGTATTGAATTAATTCTAAAAACTCATTAGTTACCTTAATTACTATGTAATCTCTTAAGTGCAACATATAATAAATTTCCTCTCTCATGTCTTCCCCTTTATATCTATCTACTCTTACTAATTAATACTACCACAATATTCATTTATTATCTATATATGGTACTACCTAAATAAAATAAAAGACTTACCTTTTACTTAGATAAGTCTTAATAAATTCTATTGATTAGATTTTCTTTTATTAAACATTAGAAGAGCTTGAAAAATCATCATCCATGTAATAGTATTACTCACTACTTCTAATCTATAAAATATAAGTCCTATTATTATAAATACTGAACTTAATATAATTCCAATGTTCCTATTTTTAATTAATAAATCTTCTCTAGTTATTGGCATAGCTGAATTCACTATTGGTGCTTGATTCCATATACAATATAAAGATACTATTCCTAATATTAGTTTGCCCAAGAAATTAATATCTACATTGTAACTTAGATAGATTACACTTCCAATTATAAATACAGTGCTAAAAAAACATTTTATCTGGCTATCTTCATGATACCCGCCTATAAAGGGTTTCGTAGTTATCATTGTCATTATAGCAACTAATGCATATATTGGTTTACCTAATATAAAAAATATGGCAAAAGTTCCAATAGTTTTTAAGGCTTCAAAAACAAAAACTTTTAAAGCATATTCCACCTGTTGCTCTTGATCTTTAGTATAATTATTTACTTTAGATATGTACTGTGCAGTAATAGATATAAGCTTCCTCATATATCATTACCTCCCAAAATATTTACTAAATCCTTATTATACTACCTTATTTGGAATCAAAAATCTAAAGGTTGTCCATTCTTTATCGCTTTCAATAGCTATTTCGCCATTGCAACTATTAATTATATCCTTAACTATACTAAGACCATATCCCCTATCACCATTTTGGTTATCTTTTGTGGTAAATCCAGAGTTAAACATTTTTTCTTTTATATCATCTGGTATTTTAGGTCCATTATTAGATATAGCTATACTAACTCCGTTATGCCCATTATAACTTTTTAGTTTTATTATAGGATTATCTATATCTTTAAGTATGTCCATAGAATTTTTAACAATATTAGATAAAAGTTTTAATAAATCATTATCTGATATTGATATATTTTCATATTCTGCGCTATCAAAAGCTATAACATTTATACCAGCAGACGAAGCTGGATGTAATACTGAAGCAACTAATGGTGTTGTTTGTTCACTTACACTTACAGCATCATTTAAATTTTGATATCTCTCTACAATGCTTTTTAATAAAAGTCCTACTCTATCGTATTTACCTAATTGATAGAGTCCATAAAGACCACTTATCTCACTACCATAATCATGTTTTATTTTTTTAAGTTCTATTATTTTTTCATTTAATGCCTTATTAAGCATCTCAACTTCTTTTGATTTATCATTTATTTTAGCAAAATATATTATTGTAAATATTAAACTTATAAATGCAAATAAGTACATAATAGCTTTTATCATTAAACCTACTGGTTCATTAGTCCAATCCATGCGAACAATATCTAGAAAAACTATAAAATAATCAATAATAAATACAAAACCAAGTAAATTCCTAGTGTTCTTTAGAGCTATAATTGCATTAAAAACATACTTTTTTGCTTTATATATAATGAAAAATATTATCCAAACAGGAATATATATGTATAAAACTAATTGGAGTTGCTCAGAAAATCCAAAATCCAAATTAATAAGTATACTCTTATAAATTGTAAATACAAAATATGACGACATTGCTATTATGGCATAAGCAACACCAAAACCTAAAAAAGTGTCTATTAGAGACTTTCTAAAAAATACTCCAATTATTATTATTGCACCTGCTACCATTAACAAATTTGAAATGGATATATTGCTCCCAGCATGAGTAAGAATAAAAATCTCTGTAAATACAAGTGCTATAGCAACATAAGACTTTTTCTTTGAAATCTTATTATAACTATAGGCTATATTATTTGTTATCCAAATAAATAATATGGCTTGAAAAACTGTGGTTATTGTATCGAATACATTAGCTAACATTTATTATCTCCTTTTATTTAGGGGAATTTTTAAATCTGGAGGTGGGACACACCTCCAATTTTGGACATGAAAGGTTATCTTTGGTTTTTCATTGACTCAGGCATTTCTTCTACTGCTGTACCACTCATAGATACCGGACCTACAATAGTAATTATTGCAGCTAAGCTTAAACAAACTGTTCCAAGGAATTGAAATAATTTTTTCATAAAAAACACCTCTCCCTATTAATTTATTAATTGGTTGTCCAACTTTTATTATACATGGATTATTCATTTTTTTAAATACATTTAACTCAAAAACGACAAATTATGATATATTTTTCCTGTATTTATATCATATTATATAAAAATACAGGAAAACACTTGTCGAAATAAGAAACTCAGAAGCTAAATATAATATAACTTCTGAGCTCTATAATTACAATGAGTATATTGTTGGTAAAAATAAACCTAATTTATTTTAAATTTTATCTTCTCTTCTTCTTTTAAAACCTCATTCATACTTCCAGTTCTATACCCAGCTATATCTAATGTGGTATATATAAAACCTATTTTTTTAAACTTAGACGATATCTTGTCCATAAATTCTATATTAAAGAACTTTTCTCTCTCTTCTGGTGCAACTTCAATCCTGGCTATTTCTCCATGATGTCTTACTCTAACCTGTCTTATTCCCATATCAAGTAGAAATTGTTCTGCTTGATCTATCATTTTTAGTTTAGGTAAGGTTATCTTGTTTCCGTAGGGAAATCTTGATGATAAACAAGCAAAAGCAGGCTTGTTCCAAGTTGCAAGTCCATATTCTTTTGATAAATCTCTAATATCCTTTTTGGTTAATCCAGCTTCTTTTAACGGACTAACTACTAATAATTCTTTTGCTGCCAACATTCCTGGTCTATAATCCCCATTATCATCTAAATTCGATCCATCAAAAACATATTCAACCCCATTTTCTAAAGCGACCTCTTTAACTTTTGTAAAAAGCTCTTTTTTACAGTAATAACATCTATTTTTAGGATTGCTCGCAAATCCCTCTATATCAAGCTCCTCAGAAGAAATAATTATATGTTTAACTCCAAAATCTTTTGCATACTTAATTGCTTCATTAAGTTCTCTTTCTGGATAAGTTGATGAAGTAGCTGTAACTGCTATAAGTTTATCCCCTAAAACTTCTTTAGCTACCCTTATAAGAAATGTGCTATCAACACCACCTGAAAAAGCTACTGCAGCACTTCCTTTTTTCCTAATTATATCTTTAAGTAATTCTAATTTCTCATCTAGCAACATATTATCCTCCTAATCATCTCTAAAGTTTATTAATTATACTAGCATTATACGCAGCTCCAAATCCATTATCTATATTTACAACACTAACCCCACTTGCACAACTATTAAGCATTGATAAAAGTGCAGCAACACCACCAAAGTTAGCTCCATATCCCACACTTGTTGGTACTGCTATAACTGGTTTATCTACAAGTCCACCAATAACACTAGCTAATGCGCCCTCCATACCAGCAATTACTATAACCACCTTTGCCCCCTTAATTATGTCTAGTTTAGCAAAAAGTCTATGAATACCAGCCACACCTACATCCGTAATTTTCTCAACCCTATTTCCAAATATTTTTGCTGTTTCTACAGCCTCTTCAACTACATATAAATCAGAAGTTCCTGCCGAAACAACTGCAATATAACTTTCTGTAACTTCTTCTTTTCTCATTTCTACAGTTATAGTTTTTCCTATACTGTTATACCTAGCTTCTGGACATATTTCTTTTACAGCCATATACATTTCTCCTGTAGCTCTAGTTCCCAATATGTTTGTGTTCTTTGTAAGCATAAACCTAACTATATCTCTAACTTGCTCTACAGTTTTTCCTTGGCAATAAATTACCTCTGGATATCCAACTCTAAGCTCTCTATGATTATCAATTAAAGCAAAATCCAAGTCCTTAAAAGGTAAATCCTCTAACTTTTCTAAAGCCTCATCTATTTCTATTTCACTGTCTTTTACTAGTTTAAGAAGGTGTTTTATATCTTCTTTATTCATAATTCTTAGCTCCTATAAATTTCTTCATATACCTGTTTTAGTGGTATACTATTTTCTTTAGCTATAATCTTGCACTCTTCATATTCAGGTTTAGATTTTATTAATTCACCTTTATAATAGGAATTTTTAAGTGTGACTTCTCCAAAAACTGTTGTTTTCTTAGAAAAATCTCTATCTAGCATTATTTTTTCAACTTTATATTTTCTTACCCCTATTGAAGTGGTTTCTTTAAAAATTATCTTTAAAACTTCTTCTTCTTTATATGCACTTACCAGTACGCTTAACTTTATAGCTGGTCTTCCTTTTTTCATAATAATAGCTGTTTTATAAACATCTAAAGCACCATTTGAAAAAAGTTTTTCTTCAATATATTCATAAAACTCTGGATTCATATCATCTATATTTGTTTCAATAATATACTGTTCTTCTGTCTTTTCTGACTCTTTTATTGTCCCTAGATATACTCTTAATACATTAGGTATTTCTAGTTCTCTATGACCTAATCCATAAGCAACTTTGTCTATTTGAAAATCTATTTTATCTGTATATTCTTGAACATTTGCAGCTAATATAGCAGCTCCTGTAGGAGTTGTTGTTTCAAATTCTACTACTCCAGTTTTTACTGGAATACCTTTTAATATCTCAACAGTAGCTGGTGCTGGCACTGGTATTATCCCATGAGCACATTTAACAAATCCTCCACCTAACTGAATACTTGATGCAATAATCTTATCTACCTTTAAATAATCTAATGTTATAGCCGAAGCTACTATATCTATAATCGAATCTACGGCTCCAACTTCATGAAAATGTACCTCATATAAATCTTTCCCATGAACCTTCGCCTCCGCCTCTGCTACCTTCATGAAAGTTTTAATACTTAACGTCCTTACATTATCACTTAAGTCACTTGAGTTGATTATCTCTTCTATTTCCTTTAACCCTCTATGATGATGCTCCATATTATGTTCATTGTCCTCATGATGGTGATGTGTATGAGAATGTTGATGATTATGAGAATGCCCAACAATATTTTCATCACTAAGATTATCGTAGTGGTGATTATAATGATGGTCATGTTCATTTTTCAATATAACATCAACTCTTGTACCTGTTATTCCTTTTTTTATAGTTTTTTGTATTTTTATTTCGTACTCAGAATCTATTTTAAGTTTTGATATTTCTTTTAGTAAATATTCCTGCGGTACACCTAAGTCTAGCATAGCTGCAATGTGCATATCTCCACTTATTCCACAAAAACAGTCATAATATAATACTTTCATAATTTCCTCCAATGCTACTTATATAATGTTATGCTCTTCTAGAAATTGTTTATCTTTTATAATATTCTCATACCTATCATCCCTTATAATGTTATGATTCTCTGAAAACACTATTCCTCGTTTAAATATTCCCTCTACATATTCAAAGTCATGAGTTGCACATATTATTGTCTTGCCACTTTTATTTAACATTATCAATAATTCTTTTAAAAACTTTTTACCTTTAGGGTCTATTCCATTCATAGGTTCGTCCAAAACTAAAACTTCTGGATTCAAGGCTAAAACACTAGCTATAGCAACCCTTTTTTTCTCTCCTCCACTTAAATTATAGGGATGCTCATCTTTAACTTTTTCTATATTAAGCATCCTTAAACAACTACTAACTCTCTTTTCTATATCCTCATTACTCAACCCCATTTGAATAGGACCAAAAGCGATTTCTTCAAATACTGTAGAACAAAAAAGTTGGGTATCAGAATTTTGAAAAACAAAACCAATCTTTTTATGAAAGGACTTTGAAAATTTATTATCTTTAATTGTTTCTTCACTAATCTCAGTTTCATCAAAAAAGTATTTTCCTTGGCTAGCAAAAATAATTCCGTTTAACAATTTTAGAAGAGTAGATTTTCCACTTCCATTAGGTCCAATAATAGCAATTGATTCTCCTTCTTCTATATTTATGTCAATCTTATTTAGAGCCACTTTGTTTTTATATTTAAACGAAACATCTTCGAGCCTTATCATAAACTACTCTCCTTAGTTTTAAACGAATTTAATTGTGAATAAAAGAAACAAACCTAAATTTATAATTACATATATATAATCATACTTCTTAAATGTTAAATTTTTAGATATACTATATTCTCCTACAAAACCTCTACATTCCATTGCACTAGACATCTCTTCACTCATTTTATAGGATTTTAAAAAAACATTTCCCACTATACTTGAAATAAATTTATTTTTATCTTTTGAACTTCCTACTGACCTAAGTTTTAACGCGAATAAAAGATCAATAGAATATTCAGCTAATAGTACAATATATTTTATCGTTATATCCATAATCCAAATAATTATATCTGGTATAAACATTAGTTTTAAAGCTTTATTAATATCACTCCATCTGGTTGTATGAGATAAAATACTCATTAATACTATTGTACTTAATACCTTTTGTAATATTAATAAACTGTTGTATATATTCCCCATTAAAACAGCTGGTATTAATGCTATGAAAGTTATAATAGGAAAAATCAAGCTCATTTTGATTATCCTTATCCCATCTCTTTTATCCATCATTAAAAGTTCGGATAATAAATATATATCGAAAATTCCTACATATATAAAACTTCTGGTTATTGCTATGGCTATTAAGCTTAAGATACTAATAACCACTTTTAATAATGGATTTATGTGATAAATTATTCCCTCTTTAATCTTATTCTCTCTTATAATAGAAACTGTTTTTACCATAGAAAAAATACTTTTCTCAATGTATGAGTTTTTTTCACCTTTTGGTATATAGCTATCTTTTTCTAAAAGCCACTCATCAATCATTTTGCACCTTTTGACTATTTTTATATGATACTTTTCCCCAAAGTTTTATTATTAAAAATATTACAGTTATTCCTACTAAAGCTGAAAGAATATATGCAAAATATTCTTTTAAACCTTCTAATCCATAATCAGGCATTGGTGCTGAGAAATTAAAACCATTTTTCATTCCATTTGGAATAAAACCTACAAGTTCTTGAACTTCTTCAGCTCCCCATTCCCCCCAAGCTGTACCAGTTGCCAAAAGTCCTAATGGTGTTGCTAAAGCTAATATTCCTATTAAAAAATATAGTGGTTTTATTTTATTATTAGATTCCTTATATATTATTTCTGGTGTTAATTTCTTTACATAGCTATACACACCAGTAGTTATAATTCCTTCTAAAACTCCTGCCACTAATAAATGTGGTATCATCATAGCTGGAATTGCTATAGCTAATCCATAGGGACTATATATAGGTAATCCAGCTCCATCTTTAAAAAGTATTGGTTGAATACCAAATTCAATAGCTGTAAATAAAGCCGCTATATTTAAAGATACATAGCCTGCTATAAAAACTCCTATATATTCCCCTTTTTTATTTTTAATAAAACTTTTTATAAAATTGAACACATAGTGAGCAGTAAAGGGCATAATAAACGCCATATTAAAACAATTAACTGCTAAAGCTAAAACCCCACCATCTCCAAAAAACAAGGCTTGTACAGTCAATGCTATAGTAACTGAAATAACAGCGCAATAAGGGCCTAATAAAATTGCTGCAAGGGCTGCTCCAACAGCATGTCCAGTAGTTCCTCCTGGAAGTGGAATGTTAAACATCATAACTAAAAAAGAAAAAGCAGCACACACTCCAAGTAAAGGCATTTTTTGTCTAGTTACTTCCTGTTTTATTTTTATAATAGCTCTCCTCCATACAGGTACCATTGCTACTCCGAAGGTAGCACAAGTAGAAGGACTTAGATAATTATCTGGTATATGCATTTTAACCCCTCCAAATTCTTTAAACACAAATATTGCCATAAAATCTTTTCTGATTTCATGACAATACTCTATTATTTAAACAAATAATTCTGTAACATTTTTTAACTCTTCACGAATTTTAATAGCTTGTGGACAATGAGTTTCGCATTTACCACATTCAACACATTTTGACGCTCTTTCCTCTTCTCTTACAGAACTATATCTTGCTTTAAGTTCTTTTTCTGTATCAGGTGTTGCAAATAAACTAAATTCATTATAATAAGTGAAGTTTTTAGGAATATTTACTCCTGCTGGGCAAGGCATGCAATATTCGCAAGCTGTACAGTTAACTTTTATCCTTTGTTTAAATACAGTTTTAACTTTATCCATTATTTCTAATTCTTTATATGTCAATGAATTTGGCTCAGCTTGGCTAGCAACTCTTAAGTTTTCTGTAACATTATCCATAGTATTCATTCCACTTAAAACAACCGATACTTCTGGATGATTCCATACCCATCTTAGTGCCCACTCAGCTGGAGTTCTTTTTACATCTGCTTCATCAAATGTATTCATAACAGCTTCTGGCAGATTTTTAACTATTTTTCCACCTCTAAGAGGTTCCATAATAGCAACACCTAAACCTCTATTAGCAGCATACTCTAATCCTTCTTTTCCTGCTTGATAATCCTCATCTAAGTAATTAAATTGTATTTGGCAAAATGACCAATCATAGTAATCTACGATTCCCTTAAATACTTCTAACTTATCATGGAAAGAGAATCCAGCATATCTTATTCTTCCATCTTTTATAGCTGAATCTAAAAACTCATCTATACCTAATTCTTTTAAGTTTTCCCATGTTGCTGCACTAAGTGCATGCACTAAATAGAAATCTATTCTATCTGTTTGCAAACGTTCTAATTGCTCATTTAAGTATTTGTCCATGTCTTCTCTAGTTTTTATTAACCAACTTGGAAGTTTTGTAGCTATATTAACCTTATCTCTATAGCCATCTTTTAATGCTCTTGCAACAAAAGGCTCACTTTCTCCTCCTCTTCCCATTCCTGTACCGTGGTAAGGGTATGCAGTATCAACATAATTAAGTCCCTGATCAATTGCATGACGAAGCATCTTTATAGCCTTTTCATCATCAATTTTTGTTGTATCTCCATCTATAATCGGTAATCTCATACATCCAAATCCTAACACAGAAACCTTCTCGTTAGTTTTTCCATAAGTTCTATATAACATTATAGTTCCTCCTCTTAAACTTCTATTTATCTATCCATAAGGATTTTGGGCTTAATCCTTATATGTTTTATTTATATGCTTTAGTCATAATTTCTATGGTTTCTTCTAATGATAATTTATATGGATCTAATCTAAAAAGTCCTCCCATAGTTTCTCTTGCATTTTTAGCTAGTGCTGGTATCTCTTCCTTTGCTATTCCGTAGTCAGACATCTTTAGATTATCAACTCCACACTCCTTTTGTAACTTTAATAAGGCATCTACAAACATCATAGGACGTTCTTCTTTAGGTACTGAATGGAAATCAATCCCCATAGCTTTAGCCATAGATACGAATCTTTCGGGAGCCTTATCTGCAAAAAACTTATAATATTCTTCTGAAAGCATAATTAACCCAGCCCCATGAGGAAGCTCTGGATAATGTGCACTTAGCGCATGTTCCATTGAATGTTCTGATGTACAGCTAGATGTAGACTCAACTAACCCTGAAAGAGTATTAGCTAAAGCCACTTGTATACGAGCCTCAAGATTATCACCTTCATTAACACATATAGGAAGATATTTTGCTATTAATTTTATACTTTTTAAAGCATAGGCGTCACTTATAGGTGTTGAAATATTGGCTATATATCCTTCTGTTGCATGAAACAATGCATCAAACCCTTGATACGCTGTTAAATTTTTAGGAACTGTTAGCATAAGTTCTGGATCAACTACTGATAAGGTTGGAAATGTATCTTCATTACCGAAACCTATTTTTTCATTTGTTTCTTCTTTTGTTATAACAGTCCATGGATCAGCCTCTGTTCCTGTCCCTGCTGTAGTTGTTATTGCAACTATAGGAAGTGCACTGTTTTTGACTTGAAGCCCTTTTCCAGTTCCACCAGATATATAATCCCAATAGTCACCTGGATTTTTTGCCATAACTGCAATACTTTTTGAAGAGTCAATACTACTTCCCCCTCCAAGCCCTATTACAAAATCACAATTCTCTTTTTTTGCAATATCTGCACCTTCCATTACATGAGCTTTAATAGGATTAGGTAAAATCTTATCAAATAAAACGTATTCAATCCCTCTACCAGATAAGATTTTCTGTAACCTATCTAAATAGCCATATTTCTTTACTGACTTTCCTGCTGTAGTTACAATTAATGCTTTTGTTCCTGGAAGCTTTTCCATTGATAATTCATTTAACTTTCCAGGTCCAAATAAAATTTTTGTAGGTATATGATAATTAAAATCCATAAGTCCACCTCCAACTAAAAGTTTTATTTATTCCATTAAATACAGTATAATCTTATAGTTAAGTCTAAACAAGAATGTACTTTATTGATAGATAGTATCCTTTATGATACCTATATTATGTTAAATTTAGTTTTTATAGTATAATACTATTATACATTATCATTAAATTTTTAGGAGGTGCTTATGCCCAATAATCTAAATAAAACTAAAAATGCTACCTGTGAATTTGAAGTAGCTTTTGAGGTTATAGGTGGTAAATGGAAACCCTTAATCTTATGGTTTTTATCTAAATCTGGAACTTTAAGATTTAGTCAAATTCAACATTCTATTCCTGATATTACACATAAAATATTAACTAAACAATTAAGAGAATTAGAAGAAAATCACTTAATCGTAAGAAAGATTTATCCTGAAGTTCCTCCGAAGGTAGAGTACTCCATAACAAATAGTGGCAAAGAAGTCATCCCTATTCTTGGGATGATGTGTGATTGGGCCTATAAAAATGATTATTTCGATTATGATATCAAATATAATCTTTGTGATGAGGAATGTTCTAACTCTTAAACTAATTTTGTTATTATATATTATTTAATGATAGTCAAAAGGGGCCATAGCAAAACTAGCATATTTAGTTTTGCTATGGCTCCAAAATTATCTTTTATTATATAAATATTAAGCTATCTTTCCTACTATTTTGAATCATTAATTACCTGACTTCCTTCTATATCTATATTTATGTCTAAATTAAAATCTACTTTATCCATTATGTTTTCAATATTAAGCCCATGATATTCAACTTCTAGCTCTCTTTGTATATTTAATATATCTATATTTTCTTCTTTACATTTTCTTAATAGATTTTCGCATCTATCCTTTACAGTTTTTTCTGCTGATTCTTTTACTTGTTTTCTAATATTATCATCTGTTAAAGTTATACTCTTTTGAGCTTCCTCTAGGGATGACCTAACATTAATTTTAAAATCACACTTTATTCTATCTCCATTATACTTAAGTAATTTCTTTGTGGAGCCTTTTAGTATATCTAATGATATAACCTTACCTTCATTCATAGGATTTATAGTTGTTATATCTCCAAGTTTAATATCATTCATAAGAATTTTATATGCCTCTACTTCATCTTTTTCGATTTTTCCTATCATTTTATCATCACTTATAATAGCTGCACCACTAAATTCAAGTCGATCTCTTTTACTTTCCTCACTTGTTTTTATAATAGGCATTATATTGACCCGGCTTCCCATTAGCCTATTATTTGAATATTCATCAAGTCTAAGCCTTGCAATATTTAATAACTTTCCTTGATATATCATACTATTATCAAGAAATAATCCTATAAAATTTTCATCTCTTATTTGAATATTGACTAAGTCTTCTGGATTCCCACAATATATAAACATAAACTCTCTTAATGTTGGTCTTTGATTTCTTAATGATGAATCTACCAAAACATCCATCCCAGCTCTCGCAGCTCTCTCAGTATATATTAGAACCCTATTAACATCGTAAGCTACAGGAGAACCTGTAAGTGTGTTTATATCATAAAAAGCATCTAAAAGGGTTTCTCCTCTTCCTTTAATTATAACTCTATCTTCTCTTCCCATTTTTTCTTCTCCATACCTATGGGTTTTAAAAAACTCTCCATATAAAATTATATCTCCAGAAGTATCCACATCTAATATAGCCGCTAATGAAAATAATAATTTATTCATGTCTCTATAATTAAAACATCCTACATTTAAAGTTGTAGCTATTACCATAAAAATGCATATTAACTTCTTCATATTCTAATCCTCCTCAGAGAATATATTAGATGATATTTTATCTAAATCCCCTCTAAATATAACATCTTTATATTTAAAGCTTTTTAATGTTCCTAATGGATACAGGTATGGATATCCACAACTAGTTAAGCTAGCTAAATGAGATACAAATAATACAAAGCTTATATAAAATCCTGGTAACCCCAAAGAGGCTGAAAATATTATTATTAAAATATTCCAAGTAAATATCGCTACGTAAACCTTAGGAACCAAATATGATGCTATAGAAGTAATCGCTACAACAACAACTGTAACTTGTGATGCTAATCCAGAATTCACTGCTGCATCTCCTAATATAAGTGCTCCTACTATACTTAATGTGGGCCCTATTGGTTGAGGAAGTCTGACACCGGCCTCTCTTATAATTTGAAAGAATATAATCATATATAGTAGTTCTACCACTGTTGGGACTGGTACTCCAGCTCTAAATACAGCCATTCTAAGTAAAAATGTTGAGGGTACAAGTTTAAAGTGATAGGTAACTAAAGCTATATATATTCCTGGAAGTAAAGTAGATATCCCAAATGAAAACCACCTTAAAAATCTCGCCATATTCGCCATAAATTTATTTAATGTATAGTCATCAGTGGTTTGGAAGTTTTCAATAAAAAAATAAGGTGCGGTTATTGCAAAACTACCACCATCTGCCATTACTAAAACTCTTCCTTCTGATATCTTTGATGCTGCAACATCTGGCTTCTCAGTGTAGCCAATAGTATCAAAAGGAGTTCCTTTATTCCTTAGCCCTTCTTCTATAGAAGAAATATCAAAAATAAACTCATCTTTAAAATTTCTGCTTATATCATTTATTTTGTCTCTTACTGTCTTTATTAATTTTTCTGGAGCTTTGTCTTCCATATAAAAAATCGCAACAGTAGTTTTTGATTCTTTTCCAAGAATAACACTTTCTATTTTTAAGTTAGCACTTTTAATCCTTCTTCTTATAGCTGATATGTTATCTTGGATATTTTCTGAAAAACCTTCTCGTGGTCCTTTTATTACTGTTTCTGTAATTGGAATATCAATAGATCTTTTAGGAAAACCTTTAACCTCACAGCATAAACACCTATTAATATCATCAAAAATTATTACAGCATTAGCAGTTAAAATACTAGTTATAATCTCTTCTTTACCTTTTGCCTCTTCTATTGAATTGGATACTATAACTCTTCCCTTTATATCATCTACATTGTGGTATTCTTCTCCTCTTGTCATAATTGGTGCAATTATATATTCACTTATAAACTTAGAATCACATAAGCTTTCTATATAAACAATGTAAATATTATTATCATGCCACTTAAGCTCTCTATATTTTACATCAAAGGTATTATTTAAGCGTTCTCTTACATATTCAATATATGAAACTCCCATATCTCATCACCTTTTAAACTTTTCTATTTAATATGTAATAATATTCCCTATTTCGAAGATAATAAGTATATGTAATTATTTCTAAGTTAACCATAATTTCAGGAGGATGCTCTTTTATGGATAAATTTTCGCCAAAACACTTTCTTTTCTTAATATTAGGAGTATCAATAGTCTCTTTAAAAACTTATCCTACAACCTTCATACGCGATGGATTAAGGGATACATGGATAGGTGTAATAATATCGTCAATTATAATTTTTATAGTTTATATATACATAATCACGATATGGAAAAAAAAATCAGACTATAATTTAATTAAGATATATAGAGAAGCTATAGGTAATAACCTAGGTAATATAGTAATTGTTTTATTTATGTTTACACTTTTTTTTACATTGATTGAAAGTGCTTCTATTGAAGCAGACTCAATGCATCAAAACATGCTCCTTGAGACTCCAAATTGGTACTTATTATTGTTTTTTGTTGTTCCAGCCATATACACAATAAAAAAGGATTTAGTTTCTATTGTCACAATATCTATAATAGGAATTATGCTTATAATTATTGCTGGAATAAATCTTTCTATATTAACAACAAAATATAAAGATATAAAGCTTCTATTTCCTATATTTGAACATGGTCTTACCCCTGGTTTTTTTATTTCTATTCTTAAATCCCTAGGGCTATATGGTTCGATCTGCATAACCCTTCCATATTTAAATAAAATAAGTGATAAAAAAGGCAGAATGACTAGATATGTTGTAATAGCTTTACTATTTGTTATACAAATGCAGATTATGGCTATATCAGGTATATTAATGACCTTTACTCCTGATTTAGCAATTACTATGAATTATCCTAAGCTTCTACAGACTCAACAGGTGAGTTATCTACAGTTTCTAGAATTTGGAGAACTTTATGTAATGCTCCAGATAGTTGGTGGATGGCTTCTTAAATATATCATCACATTTTATTCATTAATACTGCTTTTAAGAAACTTTAATATAAAGGAAAAATACGTATCTTATTCTATCTACGCTATTAGTTTCCTAGTGTTTATATGTGCTTATATTTCTTCTAAAAATTCTTTCATACTTTTTAAACTTCTTAATTATTATGAATTTGTAGCACTTATAAACTTTGTTATTATTCCTTTAATTGTATTTATGCGTTTTAATAGGAAACTCAAAGTTCAAAAGAGCTCTTGATATAATTCACTAAAGCCTTTAAACTTAACTAGACCCATAAAATATAAAGGGAGAATGAATTATGAATTTTAAAGACTTAGGAATTAATGATGATATTATAAAGGTATTAAGAAAAAATGGTATTACAGAACCTACAGAGATTCAAAAAAGCAGCATAGCTTATATAAAACAAGGTAGGGACGTAATAGGTGAAGCTCAAACTGGCACTGGAAAAACTCTCGCTTTTTTACTGCCTATATTAGAGAATATATCCCCTGAATTACAATCAACTCAAGCTTTAATACTTACGCCTACTAGAGAATTAGCTATACAGATAGCTGAAGAAGTTAATAAGCTAAAAGAGGTTAAAAATATAAATGTTTTATCTGCCTATGGCGGTAAAGACATTGGATCTCAACTAAAAAAATTAAAAAAGAATATTCATTTAATTATAGCAACTCCTGGTAGACTCCTGGATCACATTGAGAGAAAAAGTATTGATCTTAGTAAACTTAAGACTTTTATCTTAGATGAAGCAGATCAAATGCTTTTAATGGGATTTAAAAATGAAGTTGAAACTATAATTAAAGAAACGCCTAAAAAACGTCAAACTATCTGCTTCTCTGCTACTATAAACTCTGATGTTAAAAAACTGGCATATAGATATATGATTGACCCATTAATGATTTCAGTACAGAAAAAAGAGGTTACTCTAGATTCTATTAAGCAGTTTGTTGTTAAAACCGTGGATAGAAGAAAAAAAGATGCTCTATGCAAGGTTCTAGATGAAGATAATCCTTTTATGGCTATAATCTTTTGCAGAACCAAAAGAAGAGTTGATGAACTTGAAATTGCTCTACACCAACGTGGATATAATTGCGTAAAATTACATAGTGATATATTACAATCAAAACGTGAGAGAATCATGAAATCTTTTAGAAATGCTGATATTCAATATCTAATTGCTACTGATGTGGCTGCTAGAGGATTAGATATAAGCGGAGTTTCTCACATATATAATTACGATATTCCTGAAACTCCTGAAAGCTACATACATAGAATAGGAAGAACTGGAAGAGCTGGCGAAAGCGGCTATACCTGTTTATTTATTGATCCAAAGGATAACAGAGCCTTAGAAGAAATTGAAAAAGCCATAAAATCTAAGATCCCTGAGAGAGAAGTTAATATATAGAAAAAACCACCTTTCCGTGAGGTGGTTTTTTATTATTTGCTCTCTACTTCTATATATCTATTGTCGGATTTCTTAACTTTTTGAACTCTTTCTATTTTATCAAGCTTTCTCATTATAAACTTTTCAATCTCAACTATTACAAATACTATTACTCCCATAGCTATTGGAAATCTCCAATAAGATAATGCTAGTGGTACTGTATTAAAAATTGTATTCATAAATGGTATATAGGTTATTGAAAGTTGTAGAACTATAAGAAGTCCCGAAACAATGAACACTGCTTTATTTGAAAAGAAATTTTTATCAAAAGCAAAATCTCTTATGCTTCTGCTATTAAACAAATGGAACATCTGCGTAATAACTATTGTTTGCAGAGTTATTGTTCTAACCATGTCTATATCATACCCTCTATTTAAGAGATTAACATTCATAAACAATGTTCCACCCCCTATAATCACTGATACAAATAGAATTCTCCAAATAAAATATTTATCTAGCAATGGAGCTTTAGCTACTCTTGGTGGTCTTTTCATTGCTCCTTTTTCCATTTTCTCAAAAGCTAGAGCTAGTGATATAGTTACAGAGGTAACCATGTTAACCCAAAGAATTTGAACTGGATTAAGTGGTATCATCGTACCAAATAGAATACTTGCAATTATTAAAAAACTTTCTGCACCATTAGTAGGAAGTATAAATAGGATTGTTTTCTTTAAATTATCGTATACTCTTCTTCCTTCCTCTACTGCATTAACTATAGTTTTAAAGTTATCATCTACAAGAACCATCTCTGATGCATCCTTAGTAACTTCTGTTCCCTTTATTCCCATAGCTATTCCAACATCAGCTTTCTTTAGTGCTGGTGCATCATTTACACCATCCCCAGTCATTGCACATATTATTCCTTCATCTTGAAGAGCCTTAACTAGCTTTAACTTATGCTCCGGGCTTGTTCTTGCGAATATATTGTATTTAATTGCAGCTCTTCTTAGCTCTTTTTCACTCATTTTTTCAATATCGCTACCTTCTATAGCTAGGTCTGCATTTAGTATACCCATCTGCTTACCTATAGCTTTAGCTGTACCTATATGATCTCCAGTAATCATTTTTACTGTTATTCCAGCTTCAGCACATTCTTTAATCGCTTCAATAGCTTCTTCTCTTGGAGGGTCTATAATCCCTACTAATCCTAAGAAAACTATGTCTGTTCTTAAATCTTCTTGAGTTATTGAGGCAATTTCATTACTAACTTTTTTATAAGCTGCACCTATTACTCTTTGGCCAGTTTCAGTTAAGGCCTCCATCTTCTCTTCCCATTTATCTTTGTTAAATTCTACTAATCCATCCTTAGTTTCCTGTAGCTTAGCTATATCAAAAAGCCTATCTGGAGCTCCTTTTATATAGATTATTTTTTCATCATTATGATTAACCAATGTAGCCATATACTTATACTCAGAATCAAATGGAATTGTAGATTCTCTGTATAAATTACTTGAGTCTATATTTGCTTTCTCGCTAAGTGTTAATAAAGATCCCTCAGTAGGATCGCCTTTTATGCTCCAATTACCATTTTCATCTTCATTTAAACTTGAATCATTACAGATTTTAAAAACCTTAATGGTTTCAAGTAACACCTTATCCTCTTCTACATTGACTTCTTTTTCATCTTTAATAAATTTTCCATTAGGTGAATATCCTGTTCCTGTAACTTTGTAATCCTCATCTGCTGTTATAACATCCTGTACTGTCATCTCATTTTTAGTTAAGGTTCCAGTCTTATCTGAACATATTACTGAAACTGATCCTAAGGTTTCTACCGATGGAAGATTACGTATGATTGCATTTCTCTTAGCCATGTTTTGCACACCAATTGCTAATATGATAGATAATATAGCAGGTAACCCCTCTGGTATTGCAGCCACTGCAAGTCCTATAACAGATAAGAGTAACTCACTAGAAGTATACTCCCTCAAATAGTGACCAAAAACATATACAAGTATAGCAATTACTACAATAACAACCGCCACTTTCTTCCCAAAATTAGAAGTTTGTTTAAGAAGTGGAGTCTCCATCTGCTCAACTTCAGACATAAGCTTATTAATTTTACCTATTTCGCTATCTTCTCCGATAGCTACAACTACTCCAAGTCCAGTCCCAGAACTTACTGTTGTACCTGAAAATACCATATTATCTCTATCTCCTAAAACTACGTCTTCTTTAAGAATATAAGTGTTTTTATCTACGGAAGTAGCTTCTCCAGTTAAAGGCGATTCTTCTAATTTTAAATTATCAGCTCTTAAAAGTCTCATATCTGCTGGAATCTTATCACCAGGACTTATTAGTACTATATCTCCAATAACTACTTCTGAAGAATCTATCTCTAATCTCTTACCGTCTCTAATTACATGGGCCTTAAGGGAAAGCATGTTTTTTATTCCTTCTAATGCCTTCTCTGCTTTATTCTCTTGGAAGAAACCTATTAGTGCATTTATAATAACTACAACTACTATAACTGCCGTATCAACAAAGTGTCCTAAACTTGCAGTTATGACTGCTGAAACTAAAAGTACATATATTAAAACATCATTAAAATGTTTTATAAATCTCATAAATAGATTCTGCTTCTTTCCCTCTGGAAGAATATTTTTCCCGTACCTTTCAATTCTATCTTGTGCTTCTTTTTCTGATAACCCTTTTGAAATACTAGTATCTAAAATATTTAATACATTTTGCTCAGACAGGCTATACCATTTTTCTTTATTTACTCTCATAAATCATCCCCCTACATTTAAGATTTATTTTACTAATGTTGTTAATTATTTCTAAACTAACATTTAATTCATTCTTTAATATCATTCTATCATTAAATGATAATTAAATCAATCATTTTTAATCAATTGATTATTTACAGTCATTTTTAATATCATTTATTTATTATGTTGAATCAATATTAAAAAAATATAAGAAGTAACGCCATAAGAAAAGTTAATAACTTTTCTTATGGCGTTATATAAAATGTTATTCAAAATTTTTTATATGATTTGATGATGAAAAAGAAAATATGGTTTCTTTTTCTGTTTCAATATATGCAACTTCCTTTTGTATATATTCTACAATATCTCTAGTTTCAAATCTCTTAAAGAACAATGCTACTTTTTCAAGCACATTTAATTCCTCTAAACTTAATCTTAAAATATCAACCTTGTCTTTTGAACATATTTTTAAATTTACAGCTTCTCCTACAAGTTCTTCTTCAACTTTAATAAATGGAAGGTTTATTATCTCATTAAAGGATATAGGACACATTCCTAACTGAAGATGCTCATAAACTAATCCTGTAATAGATGTGTTATATAATTTATATGAAAGAATATCTGAGTACCATAATAAATTCATTAGTTTTGCTTTGCTTAGAGGATTTATGTAATGAATAAAGTATCCAATAACAGAAACAATTTTCTCTATATTTAAAACCTTATACCCATTGAACTCTGAGGGTTCATCAAAATCAATATAACCATTTTTAATTTCCTCTATTTTTAAATGAAGATTTCCTTTTTTCTTAATAATCTCTTTAATATTGCTTTTGATTTGAATAAATCTATCTTCACTAAATCTATCCTTATGTTTTTCTAAAAGCATTAAAGTATAAGAAGGATTGATAAGTGTCATCCTCATCATATCATCATAAGTTTCATCCTGAATTAATTTTTTTTCATATCTCTGAACTGTCACATCTCCCCAACCAAATAGGTTTGAAAATTCTTTTTGGGTTAAATCGTAGATATCCCTAATACTTTTTATTTCATATGATGTTAATAATCCCATGACTTTCTTATATTTATCCTTAGACCTTAAACTATTCTCATCTGATACCTTATTAGGAATAAATTCTGACTTCTCTACAGTACAAAAATATACAGTCTCATCATATTCAACTTCTAAGTTTTTAACTATAGCTTTAGCCTTCCTATCTTTGATCTGTACTAAATGCTTACTATTGCAAAAAGGACACTCCTCAAGAATCTCATTTTTTTTCGTGTGAACTTCACTCATTTTAATATACCTTCTTTTCTCGTTATGATTCAGCACTTACATGTTTATAAATAACTCACTTCATTGTAAGTACTTTTATTATAGAAATAAAATTAAAAATCCTATCCCTTTGCAATATTATACTGTTAATTGATTGTAAATTCAAATGAAATAATTAATTGATAATAAGTAAAAAAAGGCAGAGAATTTTCTCTGCCTTAAATAAAACTTATTTTAACTTTCCACCCTCTACAACAAGCTCATCTGGACTAACCGAATCACCATAAACTGGTTTTAAAGTTTCTTCATATGCCTTGTGTATAAAGTTCTCTTTTCCTATAGTTTCAAGTTCTGAGTTTATCCAATTTAATAACTCTGTATCACCTTTTTTAACAGCTGGAGCTATTGAATCTATCCCACCTAAAGATGGAAGAGCCACTGTGAATCCTGGATTTGATTTCGCCCAAGCAAGAACTTCTGTGTTGTCATGTGCTAAACCTGCTCCACGTTTATCTTTCATGGCTTCAAAAGTTTCAGTATTTTGGTCAAACTTTAATAATTCTATTTCTGGATGATTTTTTGTGAAGTAATCTTCTGCTGTAGTTCCTTTGTTGACAATAAGTTTTTTACCTTTTAATTGATCAACAGATGTTATAGGTGCATCATCTGGAGATACAATTCCTAGAGAAACCTTCATATACGGATTAGCAAAATCTACTTTTTGCTTTCTTTCATCTGTAACTGTGAAGTTAGCCATTATTATATCTACTTTATTTGATTCTAAGTATGCAACTCTGTTAGCAGCTTCAACTAAAACAAATTCAACTTTTGATTCATCACCTAAAAGATCTTTAGCAAATCTTTTAGCTATTACTACGTCGAATCCTTGGTTTTTACCATTAGAATCTACATAACCAAATGGTGGCTTATCACTAAATACACCTATTCTTATTTTTCCGTTTGCTTTTATTTGTTCTATAGAAGATTTATTTGAATCAGTTGCTGGCGCTGATTTACTGCAACCTGCAAAAGCCCCCAATAAAACAGTTCCAGTAATTACAGCTGCTAAAATTTTTTTAATACTTTTCATTATTATTCATCCCCTCTTTTATTTAATATTGAAATATATTTAGAAAGCGCTTTGCGCGTTCAGTCTTTGGATTTGTGAAAAACTCTTCTGGAGTAGTTTCTTCACGAATGTTTCCTTCATCAATAAATACAATCTTATCAGCAACAGCTTTAGCAAATCCCATTTCATGAGTTACTATAACCATGGTCATACCTTGTTTTGCAAGTCCTAGCATAACATCTAAAACTTCCCTAACCATTTCTGGATCTAAAGATGCTGTTACCTCATCAAAAAGCATTATTTCCGGATTCATACATAAAGCTCTTACTATAGCTATTCTTTGCTTTTGTCCTCCTGAAAGCTGTCTTGGATAAGAATTCATTCTGTCTGCCAAACCAACTCTCTCTAATAATTGCTTAGCTTGCTCTAAAACTTCATTTTTATCTCTTTTTTGTACCTTTGTAGGGCCTAATAGTATGTTCTCTATAACTGTCATATTAGGAAACAGTTCGTAATTTTGAAATACCATACCTATCTTTTGACGAACCTCTCCCCAATTAACATTTTTATCTATAAGGTTATTACCATCTAACCTTATTTCCCCACCTTGTATTTCCTCAAGACCGTTAATACATCTTAGTAATGTACTTTTCCCACATCCTGATGGTCCTAAAATAACCACTACCTCACCTTTTGTTATCTCAAGATCAATATCCTTCAATATTTGTTTCCCATCATATCCTTTATTTAATTTACTTATTTCTAGTAATATCTCTTTACTATCTTTAACCACTTTAATTCCCCCTAGTTATTCCACTTAGCTTCTAACTTTTTAGATAATATGGATAATGGATAACATATTATAAAATATAATATGAATATAAATCCATAAACCCAAAAGGATGCTGTTGGAACTTTGAACCTTGAAACTTCTATAACCTGTTGTCCTATTTTTACTACTTCAATAACACCTATAAGTACTACTAAAGAAGTAGTTTTAACCATTCTTGTAGCTAAATTTATAGCACCAGGAAGCATTCTTCTTACAGCTTGAGGTATAAGAACATATCTATATAACATAAAGAAGTTAAGCCCTAATGCCTTAGCCGATTCTGTCTGATGTTTAGGTAGAGATTCTAAAGCACCTCTAACTATATCACCCATCTCTGCTGCTCCCCATAAGCTAAAAACAATTATTGAAATAAGTTCACCCTCTAAATGTATATTTAATACGCTTGTTACTCCAAAATAAAATATAAATAACCAAACAAGGATTGGAATTACCCTAAAAAGTTCTAAATAAAACCTGCAAATAACTCTAACAACCTTAGATTTTGAAGTCATAACTAATCCATAAATTATTCCTAATACAGAACCTATAACTATTGATATAAATGCAATTCTTGCTGTAACTAATAATCCACCAAGTAATCTTGTAAAGTTCATTCCATCAAAAATCACACTAAGACCCGAATTCAGCATATCTTACCTTCCTTTCTAGCCAGGTTAAAAATAAAGATAATGGTAAAAGTATTATTAGGTAAGATACTACTAACATTAGTAGAGATTCTACAGTTTGATAATACATTCCGATTAAATCTTTAGTAACATTCATCAGATCAACTATAGCTATAGCTCCTAAAATGGATGTTTCCTTAAGCAAAAATATACAATTCGCTCCTATAGCTGGTATGCTTACTGAAAAAGCTTGAGGAAGTATCACATATCTTGCAAGTTGAAACTTGGAAAGACCTATACTCATCCCGGATTCAAGTTGCGTTTTACTTACTGCCTCTATTCCACCTCTAAATGCCTCTGCCATATAACTCCCCCCTAAGAAAGAAAGTCCTATTATTCCACAGGTATTTTCACTTAAAACTAATCCCAATTTTGTTAATCCGTAATATAAGAAAAATAATTGGATTAACAACGGTGTATTACGTGAAAGCTCTATATATGCTTTTACTACTATATTTAAACCCTTAACCTTGTAATAATTTATAGCGCTACATATTATCCCAATGATAAATGAGCCTAATATTCCCCAAAAAGCAAGCTTTAAAGTCAATATCGCTGCTTGTTGGTATAATGGTATTTTTTCAACAATAAAATTCCAGTTAATAACCATGAATTTACCACCTTTTCACAGTCTAGTATTAATTAATAATTCCTATAGACTTAATATGATATATAGTTATATTATTCACAACTTATTTAATTGTCAATAAACACTAATTATTACTATAATTTATTTATTTAAATTTTATTAAATATATATTAACACTTCACCTTATTTGGTAGTATTTTCTTAATTTTTATCTGCTTTTTGTATTAATTAAATAATTCAACCCTTGTCCTATTAAATATTTTTATTATTCAGTAGAATAAAAAATAGAGCATAAAAATATGCTCTACCTAACTAATTATTTACATTTTCATAATTTTTTCTTTTTACTGAATACATTTCCCTATCTGCATTCTTTAATAAATCATCTACACTTGTTCCATCATCTGGGAAAACGCTTATCCCCATACTAGCTCTTATATTTAATTTATTACCGTTTATCTTCATTGGAATCTGTAGTCTTCCATTTATTCTATATATATACTTTTCTGCATCCATATAATTTTCTATATTAAATAATATTATTGCAAACTCATCTCCACCTAACCTAGCAACAATTCCCTCACCTTTAATACAATCTTTAATTCTGTTTCCAACTTCACACAAAACAAAGTCCCCAGCACCATGTCCAAAAGTATCATTAATATATTTAAATTCATCTAAATCACAAAATATAAGTGCTAATTTTTTGGGATCATTAACTTGAAGTCTTAGCTCTTCCTCTAAGGTTTCAACAAAATACTTTCTATTTACTAATCCTGTTAGTGCGTCATGATAAGCAAGATAAGTTATATATTCCTCTGCTTTTTTTCTTTCTGTAATATCATGGATAATTGCAAAAACCATAATCTTATCTCCACCCTTAATTGGAGACGGGTGAACCTCTACATTTCTCATTTCCCCGTTAGATAGTCTATGTGTTGTTTCAATTACAGTTACACTTTTATCTAATATATTTTTAAGATTATTACCTATATCTGAGTTACCTAAATTCTCAGCTCCATTTAGATCCGTAATTTTCATTTTTTCGAAATCTTCCTGATCATATCCATAAAACTTTTGAGCTGAAGTATTAGCGGAAAAAATATTTAAATTCTCAGGGTCTATCAAAAGCATTATAGCTGAGTGTTCACTAAACATTACACGAAACTTTTCTTCACTTACCCTCAGTTTTTCTTCTATTTCCTCATGTACATGTAACTCATATTCAAGCTTTTTAGTAAGGGTTATATCATGTCCAATAATAACAGTACTTATTACTTTCTTACTCTTTTCATCAATTATTTTTTTACAAGAAACATCCATAGGAATTTGTTTTCCTAATGCTGTTACACAATTAAGTTCCCGATATATATGTTTGTCATAGGGTGACTCTAGAACTATCTTTTTAACAGTTTCCTTTTCACTAAATAAATCTTCTATTCTCATATTCAAAATTTCACGCTGAGAGTAGCCAAGTAAACTAACAGTTCTCTTATTTATTTCTATTATTTCACCTGAAGGAGATACAAGAAAAAATAAATCCATCATTTCAGCTAATATTTCATCAAACAAAATATCTGAAGGTATTTTTAAAAGGTTGTATTTAATTATTGCATAATAAATTCCTAAAACCATTATTAAAGCATAAAATTGTCCCATAGCTGGCAGTATTCCAGCCTCTGACAAAAAATTAATTCCAAAGGATGCTGCACTACTTGACACTACTATAATAGCTTGTCTCTTTTTATTAAGTTCCAATTGTCTTTTGCCCCAGATAGCTATCACAATTAGTGAAAGAGATTGATAGGAAATATTATAAATAGTATTAACTAGCGAAAAAATAACATAAATAGAGTCGGTTGAACTTATACCTTCCCAATGTAAAAATACTCTAACGTATATTAGGAAAATAGATGGTACATATAAAAGTATTTGTAAGAGCTTATTCTTAAAAAGCTTATTATTAGTAAATCTTAATGCAATATGAAGAACAAATGTTGTAAAAGTGCACCACCCTATAGCAGCTAGCTTCATTAGCGGTTCTGATGCAAAAAAGGTTGGAATATTTCCTAAAAAATATCCTAGGGACCATATAGATAAACTTAAGCATAACAATAAAAACAGCTTAGTTTCTGCTGAACTAGTGCTTGACTTAAAGGTATGCACGCCTATAAACACATATATTATGAAAGTTAATAATGATAACGCAGCCACAAGATCCATTAGCAATCCTCCCCAGTAAGTATACGAAATCCTATTATATAACACCTTTTATTCTTATTCCCTAAATTATACCATTGGGTATATATTTTTTCTATATACCTTTTTATTTTAATATAAATTTTTTTTAAATATACATTATTAATTAAAATGAACACTTCAACGTTCATAAAAACCTCACTTCCATTATATTTATTATAGAAAAAATAAAATACTGCTAAAACAAAATTTTAACAGTATTTTACTACTTATGTTAACAGATTTGATTTAATGAACTTTTTAAATCCTCTTCTGCTGTGCTTATTGGTTTTATATTAAATGTATCAACTAAGTATTGTAGAACATTAGGAGATAAAAATGCTGGTAAACTTGGTCCAAGGTACATTCCCTTTATACCTAAAGATAATAATGCTAAAAGATCAGCAACAGCCTTTTGTTCATACCAAGAAAGTACAATAGTTAAAGGTAGTGAGTTTACATCTGTATCAAAAGCATCTGCTAAAGCTGTAGCTATTCTAACAGCCGAATATGCATCATTACATTGACCTACATCTAGTAGTCTTGGAAGTCCTACAACTGTACCAAAATCTAATTTATTAAATCTATATTTGCCACAAGCTAAAGTAAGAATTATGCAATCATTTGGTACCATTTTAGCAAAATCAGTATAGTAGTTTCTTCCTGGTCTTGCTCCATCGCATCCACCAATCAAGAAGAAATGTCTTATATTTCCCGCCTTAACTTCTTCAACTATCTTCTCTGCATGAGATAAAGTTGCATGATGACCAAAGCCTACTAATATTTCTTTCTTCTCTTCATCTTCCTTAAATCCACCTAACTCTAAGCTCTTTTCTATTATTTCACTAAAATCTTTTGTTTCATCTTCATTAGTCGGAATAAATTTTATACCATCCCATCCAACTACATTTGTTGTAAATATTCTATCTTTATAAGTTTCTCTTGGTCTCATTAAACAGTTAGTAGTCATCAAAATACATCCTGGTATATTATCAAACTCTTTTTGTTGGTTCTGCCATGCGCTACCAAAATTACCTACTAAATGTTTATATTTCTTTAATGAAGGATATCCATGAGCTGGAATCATTTCCCCATGAGTGTATATATTTATTCCTTTTCCTTCTGTTTGTTCTAATAACATCTCTAAATCTTTTAAATCATGTCCTGAAACAATAATAAATGGTCCTTTAACCCTATTTACATTTACCTTATGTGGTGATGGATTCTTATAAGTAGTAGTATTAGCTTCATCTAAAGTTCTCATTACTTCTACACTTATCTCTCCAGTTCTCATAGCCATTCTAATCAAATCTTCAAGACTTAGATTATCATTTGTCGTTGCCTCTAATCCCTTAAAATAAAACTCATCAACCTGATCACTGTGATAACCTAAATATCTTGCTTGATGGCCATAGGCACTTACGCCTTTTAATCCATATAATATAGTGGATCTTAATGATCTTATATCTGCATCAAGACTTTGATCATACATAATGCCTGCCTTTACAGAATCCTTAAGCATCTCTTCTTTTGTTTCACTTAGATTATAAGTACATTGATCGGGATATTCTCCTTCTGGAGCTTCATCTCTAAGTCTTTCCTTTATACTTTGTGATTCTTGTAACAGTTTTACATGAACTTCTGCATCAAAATTAACATTAGTTAAAGTTGTAAACAATCCATTCTCAACAAAAGAAACTATACTCTTATCTATCTTTTTTTCTTGCTCCATGATTTTCTTAGCATAACAAGATATTCCCTTTAACTGATAGATAAGTAGATCTTGAAGATTAGCTATCTCTGGAGTTTTACCACAAACCCCTGACTTAGTACAGCCTTTACCACCCATAGTTTGCTCACACTGATAACAAAACATTGAATTCTCCATAAAAATCCTCCTAAACACAATTAATTAAAATCACTACTATTATTTCCATCTATTGGGGAAATATACGCACCTCTAATCTGTAGAAGCGCTTTTCAGCTTCATCAAATCCTTCTAACCTTATTACTGTAGAGGCTTCTTCTCAAGCCTCATTAAAGTCATTCTTGTTAAGATTATGTTTAATAAAAAGTTAAATGCTTAAAAAGTTAAACATTTAAACATTTAAAAAGAAAAACATTTAAAAAGAAAAAAAGTTAATTGTTTTTATAAAAAAACAAGGCACCACTTGCGCCTTGTAGAATTCATTTTTAATTAATACTGTTATTTAGGTAGTCCTCTAACAGGTTTACTCATATCTTTATCTTCATCTGCATTTACAGGGTTTGCTGCTGATTTATTATTTTTATTTCTATAATAAGATTTTTCACCTGTTTTATTATTTTTACCAAGTTTTTGAGTCATTAAAATCACCTCCTTATCTATCTTTTGAAAAGCTTATGAAACTATCCCTGTTAAGTTTTGCTATAGATAATATTTTTATGGTATACAATTTAAATTTAAGAAAAAAATAAAAAAATATATAGATTTTTTAACAATACTTTGTTAAAATATTATTTATAGAGAATGATTATTTGTAAATAAAATATATTTATTATTTTGGAGGTAATTTTATATGAAGGTAGCAGTTATAGGTTGTACTCATGCAGGTACAGCTGCAATAGTAAATACAGCAAAAAAACATCCTGATGCAAAAATAACAGTATACGAAAGAAATGACAACATCTCTTTCTTATCTTGTGGAATAGCATTATATGTAGGTGGAGTGGTTAAAGATCCTCAAGGATTATTTTACAGTTCACCAGAGGCTTTAGCGGAACTTGGAGTTACAACTAAGATGTCTCATGATGTTTTAGATATTGATGTAGATAATAAAATCTTAAAAGTTAAGGATTTAACTTCTGGAGAAGAGTTTGAGGATAATTTTGATAAATTAATAATTACTACTGGGTCATGGCCAATAGTACCTAATATTGAAGGAATAGATTTAGACAATATACTTCTTTCAAAAAATTATGCTCATTCAAACACAATTATAGAAAAAGCTAAATCAGCTAATAGAATAGTTGTTGTAGGAGCTGGTTATATAGGTGTAGAGCTTGTAGAAGCTTTCGAAATGAACGGTAAAGAAGTTACTTTAATAGATGGTATGGATAGAGTTTTAAGCAAATATCTTGATAAAGAATTTACAGATACTGCTGAAGATGAATTTAGAAACCATGGAATTAAACTAGCTTTGGGAGAAACTGTAAGTAAATTTGAAGGAAAAGATGGTAAAGTAACTAAAGTTATAACTAATAAAGGTGAATATGAAGCTGATCTTGTAATTCTATGTATTGGATTTAGACCAAGTACAGCTCTATTTAAAGATAAGTTAGATATGCTTCCAAACGGAGCAATAATAGTGGATGAATATATGAGAACAAGTAAAGAAGGTATCTTTGCTGCTGGAGACTGCGCTTCAATAATATATAATCCAACAGGCAAAAGAGAATACATTCCACTTGCTACAAATGCAGTTAGAATGGGTACTTTAATAGGTAGAAATTTAGTAGAACCTACTACTAAATATATGGGTACTCAAGGAACCTCAGGAATAAAAATCTATGACTATAACATAGCTTCAACTGGTCTTACAGAAGCTTCAGCTAAAGCTACTGGACTAAAAGTAAAAACAGTATCAGCTACAGATAACTATAGACCTGAGTTTATGCCGACATTTGACTCAGCAACTGTTAAGGTTGTTTATGACGAGGAATCAGAAGTAATACTTGGTGCTCAAATAATATCTAAAACAGATTTAACTCAATTAATGAATACAATGTCTGTTGTTATTCAAAACAAAATGACTATAGATGAGTTAGCATTTGTTGATTTCTTCTTCCAACCACACTTTAACAAACCTTGGAGTTTACTAAATATAGTTGCTTTAAGTGCAAAATAGATAAAGAATAAATTTCCACATTAACTTTCCTTAGTTGATGTGGCATTTATTTAATATATCTTATTTTTCTCTATAGCTTCTTGCAAATATCTATACAATTCTCCTGTCATACCAAAACTTATAGGATTGTCTGGATTTTCACCGTGAAAGTTTTCAGCTGCTTTTACTATTTCCTTATCTTTATTTGTGATTTTATCCACAGCTTCAGTCCATATATTAACAAGTTTTTTAACTTCTTCATCCTCAAACTGTGTATTATTATCATAACACCTTTGAAGTCTATTTATAAAATCAGTCCATTCTTTTTGCATTTTTTCCTGTTCTTCATCTGTGAAGCTTCTTCGTATATTTTTCATCTTCTCTATTTGTTCTTCCGTAAAATGATTATACACTCCTACTTGCATCAATTGTATTACTTCTATAAACTTTTCTAAATCTACATCCTTATTGCCCTTAAGAAATTTATATAGTATTTCAAGTTCCTCACATAATTCCTGCTCTATTTTAATTTTTTCTTTAACTTTATCTAATTGATATTTAATTACTCCTGCAGGATTATAATTAGGTCTTTCAATAATATCTTTTACGTCTTCTAATCTTAACCCCAATTCTTTAAGGAATATTATCTGCTGAAGTTTTAATATATCTTCCTTTGTATATATTCTGTGATTTGAATCTGTAAACTCTGAGGGAGTAAGTAACCCTATATGATGATAATGGTGTAGTGCTCTTACTGTCATCCCTGTCCTTTTTGCTAACTCACCTATCTTTAAGCCTTCCTTTTCCATGCAAATTCCTCCTTCTATATAATTAGTATATATCCTAACCTTACGTCAGTTACAATCAAATTCTTAAAATTACCACTTGAACCTAACCTAACGTCAGGTTATAGAATTAAATTAGAGAAAGGAGCGTTGTTATGAAAGCAACTATTACTAAACTAATTACTAATGACAAGCAAGCAAGAATCTACATTTTAGATAATACTGATTTAATTCAAGAATTAGTTTCTTTAGAAAACTTCAATATAATTTCAAGGGAAGCTTTATCTACAACTTTTACCTTATCCAGCTTATTATGTGGATTATTAAAAGACAAACAAAGAGTAAGTATCCAGATTAATACTTCTACTCCTTCTAAATATATACGATGCGATGTAGATTCCTATGGAAATGTTAGAGGATATGCAAGTGAGGATTTAATAGATAATAAAGAAAAATTTAATTCTATCCATGAGCTTATTGGAAATAAGGGTATTATAAAGATGACTAAGGATATAGGTATGGGCTCCTTATTTACAGGAATTGTAGATATGCCTTATAAAAATATAGTTGATGACTTCTCCAATTACTTTTTAAAAAGTGATCAGGTAGAAACTGCTTTTAGGTATTATTATAAGGATGAAAATTCTAAAACCCTATATAGTAGAGGCATACTCCTTCAACCACTCCCTTTTTGCAATCCCGATTTATTGTCTAACTGGCTGGATTATATAGATAGAAATAAGTGTCTTTTTAATAACTCTTATTTTAATCCAAACACTATCTTACCTAATACTAAAGTAGTTGGAACTCAAGAAATACAATTATTCTGCGGCTGTTCACGAGAAATGTTTTTGGGGTTGTTATATTCTCTTGGTAATGAAGAATTAACCAGAGCTTTAAATGAAAAACAAAATATAGAAACTGTCTGTACTATATGTGGAAAAAAATATGTTTATGATGAAAATGATATTTCTTTACTTGTCAATAGATAAAGTCAGTAGGTTACACTAAGTGCTCAGTGTAACCTACTATTTATTTTATTACTTATCATCATATCCCACAACAGTCCATATTCCAGTGGAATCCTTTTTTATTAACCTTTTTAAATATACTTTTTTAATATTAGTCTTATTTGAATTTACTTCAACTATAGTTTCCTTTTCGCTGCTTTGGATAATCTTTAATTCTTTATCTTTGATTGGGTAGTATCCTGTAATACCTTCTGGCGAAACTTGCAGACTTACAAAAACCTGAGCTACAAAAACAGGATCAAGTTTCCATGGCGAATGACCTTCTTCAACGCTCTTTTGAGCTTCTTTTTCAATCTCTAGATTAATAGGAATCTTTATCTGTGGTTCAATTCTATCATCTTTGTAATTTGTTGAAATACTGTAAGTTATGATTTCACTTGCTATTGCTTCACTATTTATATTAAATAATACACCCAAAGCTACCACACAAATTAACCAATTTCTTTTTAACAATTTTATAACCATACTTGTATCCTCCATAGATAAATCTATTTTTATAGCTATGTCTTTAAAATAGTATTCTCTATGATATAAAAGCTTATGCTGATTACTAAAGCAAAAAAGCCATTACATTAATTTTTAATTAATATAATAGCTTAACTTGTCATTAGATATTCATAAACAATACTCACATCTGAATTATTTAGTTTTATATCTATTTTTAGCTTTATTCTTCAATTTCACACCAATAGTCGAATTTATGAATAATGTAATCATAGATTCTTTTGTTGCTTTATCATCAACGAAAATATTATGTCTTTTACATAACTTACTTAAATCTGATTTAGTAAGTTCGCTATTTTTCATATATGAAGTAGCACTTTTTACGCTATCCATAACCATTATACGTTTATATATTTCATCAGTGTTCATGATTTTACCTCTACATTCTTAAGTTGTTCTTATTTACTTGAATTAGTATATCATTTAACCTTATTATTTTTCAACATCATATTTATCACTATAAGCACTTAGACTTTCAATAAATACCTTTGAAATCATTGACAGAGATATGTCTTTGGATATTAGATATGAAAAATGTCTTTTAAAACTATTATCTACTTCTATTATTGATACTTCTTTATTTTTATATGCTTCTTTTGCTACATAGTTAGAAATAAGAGTTACACCTAACCAATTTTTCACAGCTTCCTTTATTGCATAATTACTTCCAAGCACCATAATATTTCTTGGAACTATCTCATTAGTTGTTAGAAATATATCTAAATATTCTCTAGTTCCTGATCCAAATTCTCTACTTATCCATCTTAAGTTTTGCAGTTTATCATATGTAAACTCATCTTTTGTTAGAGGATGATTGTAAGGAACCATTAAAACCATGTTATCCTCTAAAAAATATTCTTGCTTAAAATCATGTGAAGAAACAATTCCCTCAATAAGTCCAAAGTCTAACTTTAGATTTCTAACTCCTTCACATATACTTGCAGTATTTTCAATTATAACTTCTATCTCAATATCTGGATAATCCATGGAAAACTGTTTTAAAAAATTAGGAAGAAAATACTCACCTATGGTAAGACTTGATCCTATCTTTATGTGCCCCTTTAGTGAACTAGATATATTTTTAAGTTCATTTGTTGTATTCTCAACTAATCTAAAAATTTCTTTTGCTCTTCTATAAAGCAACCTTCCACTTTCAGTTATTATAATATTTTTCTGCCTTGAGGATCTAGTAATGAGTGTTGTATTAAAATATTTTTCTAGATTTTTTATATGTAAACTTACGCTTGGCTGAGATAATTTTATCATTTCTCCTGCCTTAGTGAAGTTCTCTTGTTCTACTACAACCATAAAAGTTTTTAGCTCTTCTAACATCCTACCCCCTACATCCTTTCATAATATTAAATTCCTTTTAAGTAATTGCATTATAGCATTTTCTCCTAATATAAACTACAAAAAAGCTATCGCTAACAAATTTAATCTGTTAATACGATAGCTTATTTAAAATATATGTTTTTATCTTACAAAACTAGTAAATATCTTATCTTCTTTTTCTGGTTCTTGAACATTATCTTTACCATTCTCAACTAACTTCATTAACCAAGCCATGTTCTTCCCTAATGTTCTCATTATTTGAGTTCCTTCTCCATCTTCAACTACATCTCCTGGTTTAGTTCCATGAATTACATTCCAATAGCTTGAAGTAGGTACAAGCATTTCTGAATAGTTTATAAAGTTATTTAATTGTTGGAAAGTTGGAAGTCCACCTGAACGTCTAACTGCAACAACAGCTGCTCCAACCTTATGTCTAAATAAATTTCCATTACTGCTTGCAACATAGAAAGCTCTATCTAAAAATGATTTCATAGTTCCAGCTATTCCTGAATAATGTACTGGTGAGCCAAGTAATATACCATCAGCTTCTTTCATTTTTTGAACCCAGACATTTAAGAAGTCACCTTGCAAAACACATTTTTCATCCTTATTTCTTCCACAACCACCACAAGCCATACATCCTCTTATAACTTGATTTCCCACGTGGACAATCTCTACTTCTATACCTTCTTTTTCTAATTCATCAGCAACTAATTTAAGTGCTTGATAAGTGTTTCCTTCTTTTTTTGGGCTTCCATTAAAAGCAACAACTTTCATTAAAACTCCTCCTAATAACTTAATATAGTTTTTAGTTTACTCCAATATAATTTTATGGACAAGTACGCACTTTTAGGTAAGTCTCATATTTATTTTTTCTTCTTGCTATTTTTTTCTTTCTAAATGATTTCTTCTTTGATACAATATTTATAATTTCTAATCTTTACGATTAATTTTTAAGGGGGCTAAAAAAATGAGTGAAAGAAAATTAAGTTTTGAAACCTTACAGGTTCATGCAGGACAAGTTCCTGATCCTACTACTGGAGCTAGGGCTGTTCCAATTTATCAAACGACTTCTTATGTATTTAATAACGCAGATCACGCTGCTAATCTATTTCAGCTAAAGGAATCAGGAAATGTTTATACAAGAATAATGAATCCTACAACTGATGTATTTGAAAAAAGAGTTGCAGAACTTGAAGGTGGGGTTGCTGGGCTTGCAACTGCTTCTGGTCAATCTGCCATACTTTATTCTATTCTAAATGTTGCAAGTGCTGGAGATGAAATAGTTGCTGCCGCTACTTTATATGGCGGAACCTATGAATTATTTTCAGTTACTTTAAAGAAACTAGGAATTAATGTTATATTTGTAAATCCAGATAATCCAGAAAACTTCAGAAAAGCTATTACAGATAAAACTAAAGCTCTTTATGGCGAAACGATAGGAAATCCTAAAATCAATGTTTTAGATATCGAAGCAGTAGCTAATATAGCACATGAAAACAATATTCCACTTATAATAGACAATACTTTTGGAACTCCATATTTAATTAGACCTATAGAATATGGTGCTGATGTAGTAGTTCATTCAGCTACAAAGTTTATAGGGGGACATGGAACTACACTTGGAGGAATTATTGTTGATGGAGGAAACTTTGATTGGGCTGCTAGTGGCAAATTCCCTGACTTCACAACTCCAGATAAAAGCTATAACAATCTAGTTTATGCATCTTTAGGTGCACCTGCTTTTGCTTTAAAGGCAAGAGTTCAATTATTAAGAAATACAGGTGCTGCACTTAGTCCACAAAGCGCTTTCTATTTACTTCAGGGACTAGAAACTTTATCTTTAAGAGTTGAGAGACATGTATCTAATACAAGAAAAATAGTTGAGTACTTAGGTAATCACCCTAAAGTTTCTTGGATTAATTATCCTGAACTTGAATCTAGTCCATATAAAACACTTGCAGATAAATACTTACCAAAAGGGTCTGGTTCAATATTCACTTTTGGAATTCACGGTGGTCTTGAAGCCGGAAAGAAATTTATTAATAGCTTAGAATTATTCTCTTTACTTGCAAATGTTGCAGATGCTAAGTCATTAGTAATTCATCCATCAAGCACAACTCATTCAGAACTTACTGAAGAAGAGCAAATAGCTGCTGGAGTTACTCCAGATCTTATAAGACTTTCAATCGGTATCGAAGGTGTTGATGACTTAATTTACGATCTAGAACAAGCTCTTTCAAAAATATAGGTAAAAAAGCAAGAAGTTTATCTTTATAAATAGAAAACTTCTTGCTTTATTTTTATAGTTCTTTTTTACATTTTATCACTAGATTCTTCAATTTCATCCTCCTTTATATCTGTTTTTCTACCAAAAGGATTATGATGATTTTCCTCATTGCTTTGATGATTAAAGCCTCTTCTTCTATCACAATGCTCTAAAAATCCTCTTCTACCCATATGAGGATGATTATGATGGTGCATTTCGTGTTCGATCTCATCTGTATCACCAAACTCTTTTTCTAATTCCACAATTATACGTCCTAAATAATCTTTAAGATTACTTTGCTCAGCCTCATTTAAACACTTGAATAAATCCTCAGTATTATCCTCTTGTTCTTTTTCATTGGTTGCTGCTTTTCCTTCTTCTGTTAGACGAATAATCATAGCACGACGATCTTCCTCTGAAGGTGTTCTAGTTATATATCCGTTTCTCTCTAATTTTGCTAAAAGCTCCCCTAATGACTGTGATCTTATATCCAAAATATTCGCTAATTCCTTCTGAGTAATTTCTGGTTTTAATTTCAATAAGGCTAACACTCTTCCTTGACCTCTGTGAATATCCGCCATAGGTCCATGATTTTTATGATTTTTGAAATGATGTTTATGCATTAACCACTGAAGTCTAGCTAACTGTTTAATTAAATCATTATTATTTTTTTCCATGTTTTTATCTCCTTTAATAATATACTAAGGTACCTTCTTTAATTTAATTATAAAGGTACCTTAGTATATTGTCAATGCTCCTTATTAAATTAAAGTAAAAAAGTCCACTGCACTTCCGCAATGGACTTTTAACTATTTCATTATCTTACATATATTATTTGTAAACTCTACAGGATCATTTATAGATAATCCTTCTATAAGTAAAGCTTGATTATATAATAGACCTGTAAATAAACTTAATTTATCTTTATCATTTTCAAAAGCTTGTTTTAAAGAATTAAATACGTCATGATGTACATTAATTTCTAAAACTTTATCTGCCTTAACATTTTCATTATTAGGCATAGAGTTTAATATTTTTTCCATCTCAATTGAAAGTTCACCATCATTTGATAAACATACTGGATGATTTTTTAGTCTTTTTGAAGCTCTAACATCTTTAACTTTGCCAGCTAAAGCAGTTTTCATGTATTCAAATAAGTCTTTATTATCTTTTTCTTCTGCTTCATTAGATTCTTTATTTTCTTCTGATTCTATTCCTAAATCTCCACTTGATATAGATTTAAATTCTTTTTCCTTATAGTTCATAAGCATTCTTATAGCAAATTCATCTATATCATCTGTGAAATATAATACTTCATAATCCTTATCTAATAGAAGTTCTATTTGTGGAAGCTTTTCTATTCTTTCTTTTGATTCTCCAGCAGCATAATAAATATATTTTTGATCTTCTTTCATTCTACCAACATACTCAGCTAAAGTTACCATCTTTTTCTCTTTTGAAGAATAGAACATTAGTAGATCTTGTAGAACATCTTTATTACTTCCAAAATCGCTGTAAACTCCAAACTTTAATTGTCTTCCAAAAGATTCATAGAACTTATCATAATCTTCTCTTTTATTCTTTAATAAGCTTTCTAACTCACCTTTTATCTTAGACTTAATATTTTTAGCTATTAGTTTAAGTTGTCTATCATGTTGTAAAATTTCTCTTGATATATTAAGAGATAGATCTTCTGAGTCTACTATACCTTTTACAAAGCTAAAATAGTCTGGTAAAAGATCAGCACATTTATTCATTATCATTACGCCATTTGAATATAATTCTAGACCTTTTTCATATTCTTTTGTGTAAAAGTCAAATGGTGTTTTTTCAGGAATATATAATATAGCATTATAGCTTATAGCTCCATCAACGCTAGTGTGTATATATTTTAATGGTTTATCAAACCCATAGTGTTTTTCTGAATAGAAATTATCATAATCTTCTTTAGTAAGTTCATTTTTATTTTTTCTCCATATAGGAACCATACTATTTATAGTTTGTTCTTCTATATATTCATCAAACTCATTTTCTGTACCCTCTTTTGGTTTTCTACCTGTTATATCCATCTTAATAGGGTATCTAATGAAGTCAGAGTATTTTTTGATTACTGATTTTAATTTATACTCTTCTAAATATTCATCAAAGTTCTCATCTTCTGAGTTTTCTTTAATCTTAAGAGTAATTTCTGTACCATAAGAAGCCTTTTCAGCAGGTTCAATAGTATATCCATCTACACCTTTTGACTCCCATTTATAAGCTTCATCACTACCAAAGGCTTTACTTATAACAGTAACTTCATCAGCTACTAAAAATGCTGAATAAAATCCAACACCAAACTGACCTATAATATCATATCCATCTTTAAGTTCATTTTCTTTTTTGAAATTTAGGGAACCACTTTTAGCTATAACACCAAGGTTATCATCAAGTTCTTCCTTTGTCATTCCTATACCTGTATCAGTAAGTTTAATTGTTCTGCTTTCTTTATCAGCAGTTACCTTGATAAAGTAATTGTCCTTATCAAAGGTTATAGAGTCATCTGTTAGTGCCTTATAATAAATTTTATCAATGGCGTCACTAGCATTAGAAATAAGCTCCCTTAAAAAAATCTCCCTGTGAGTGTAAATAGAGTTAATCATAAGGTCCAAAAGTCTCTTGGATTCTGCTTTAAATTGTTTTGTTTCCAACGCAAATCTCTCCTCTCGCTATAAAACTACGCTTCTTACTCGTAGTTAGTTAATTTTATTAGCACTCTATACAATAGAGTGCTAATCCCTACTTTTTATATACCACTTTTTGAATTTTATGTCAAGGGTTCGCTTATATACTTAATTATTATTGGAAATAAAGCTATTACGCTTATTACTCTAACAAGCTGTAAAACTGCTACCTTAGGGGTATCCGCTCCAAGTTCATCAGCTATTAGTGTCATATCTGACATTCCACCTGGCGCACTAGAAAATAATGCTGTTGTTATTTCTAAATTACTATTTCTACTTATTAAAAATCCTAGGGCTAAGTTTGTAATTATTATCCCCACAAGTATCATAAGCGCTGGAAACAGAATGTCCCCTATACCTATTAAGTCATTAAAGGTCATCCTTTCTCCTATTAATGCTCCTGCACACATTTGAGTTATTCTCCTAAGTGTAAGTGGCATATATCCTCTGCTTGAAAGTATATTAAAAACTCCAACTGATATCATAGAAAAAGTCATAGCTCCAGCAGGAATTTTTAGAAGATAACCTATTGTTCCAAAAATTCCTCCTACAGCTAATGTCATAAATAGATTCTGTATATTACTATTGTTCATATTTTCTTCTTTTTCAACTTTAGTTTTATCTTTTACTATACATACTCCCAGTTTATTACATATCAACTTTAACAAGGATGGCAATATAAGCATTACCCCCATGAGCCTAACTAATTGTAATATTGCAACCTTGGATGTATCAGCTCCTAAATCACTACTTATAATCGACATATCTACAATTCCACCTGGAGCACAAGCAAAAAGAGACGTAACTAAATCAATTCCAGTAAGTTTATGCATTAAATATCCCATAATGAGATTTATTGATATCATACCTAAAGTTATTATTACCGCAGGCTTTATTATTGATTTCAGACTTATAATATCTTTATAAGTTATTCCAGCTCCAACAAAAGCTCCTGCTGCTATCTGTGTGACTATTTTCGCATTTACTGGGAAATAAGCCTTTCCTAAAACTATATTAAAAATTGCTACTGAAATCATAGCTCCTATCATTGCTCCAGCTGGAACTTTTAATTTTAGTGCTATTGTTCCTCCTACTATTGCTACTAATAGTGTTAATAATAAATTCTGCAAATCTATATCCCCCTTGTAAATTTTATGGAACTACCCCCCCCCCTATCATAATACCTATCCTATTACTGTACGTCAAATTAACAAATAAAAAGTCCCCTCTAGATTTTACTCTAAAGGGGAATTATCTATTAAGCTACTTTCAAATTTTCATTACTTTTTTTCTCTTTTTGTAAAGTATTAATAATAGCTCTTATAACTAGACCTCCACATAAAAATGCTAACATAAATATTAATAGTATAAAGATATCCTTATTAAACACTACAGAATTTATTCCGCTAGTTACCATTCTTAGTATAGATACAGCATAAGTCATAGGTATATATTCGTTTATTATTTTAAAGAAAGTTGGTGCTGTTTCTATTGGGAAAGTTCCTCCTGATGAAGCTAACTGCAATAGGAATATAATAAACATTATTGGTGTTGCCACAATTCCTATAGCATGTGAAGCTCCATACATCACACTAAAGTATACAACAGATATAAACATATTTGTTATGAAGAAAGTTGTCATGGATACTGTGTGTATATTTAATCCCTTAGTAAGCACTACGCTTACTAATAAAGCTTGAACAACTGCTATTACTGTACCTAATACAAACTTTCCTAAAAAGCTGTTAAAGAACTTGCCTTTTATTAAATCAAATTTCTTAACAAGTGATAATAAAAGGGTAATAAACATTGCTCCTAACCATAAAGATAATGATACAAAATAAGGAGCTAATCCTTCACCATAATATTCTACATTATTTATAGTATTTTCATTTAATACCACTGGCTCCTTTACAAAGTCGGCCATATTATCTGATGTAAATTTAAAATTATTAGTCATATCTGTATATCCACTGTTTAGACCATTTTTTAATTCTTTACTTCCTTCATTTGCATCATTTAAGCCAGAGTTTAAAGTATTCGCACCATTACTTAGTTGTGATAATCCACTACTTAATTCTCCTGTTTTATCAGCAGCAGTATTTAATCCCTGCAGTATTTGTCCACTTCCATCTTTTAATGAACTTGTCCCGGCAATTAATTGATCTACTCCTGCTGCTGCCTGTATTTGACTTGCTTCAAGGCCTTTCACAAGTTCAGAAGTACCATCAGCCACTTGTTTTGCTCCACCTTTAAGTGTACCTAGTCCATCTACTAAAGGCTGTAGTGAATTAGCTGATTGACTTAATGGATATGCTATATTACTACTTATATCCTTACTTTTAACACCATCTAAAATAGCCTGAGCCTTCATAAGAGTAGCAACATCTAAAATTCCGGTTGTTTTATAAGTTTCTAAAACTGATGCTATTAAAGCATCTGAAGTATTTATATAACTCGATACATCCTTAATTCCAGTAGCTGCACTATTTAAGTTTTGAGATAGCTTAATGTTTGCGTCACTGGCTTTACTGTATATAGAACTTGCCCCATCAGAAACTCCCTTTGCTCCAGCTACAAGTTGATCTACTTTATCATTTTTTTGAGTTAATCCTTGTTTAAGCTGGTTCAATCCAATACTTAAAGAGTTTATTCCATTATAAACTTGGCTTTCACCCTTTGCTGCATCTTTTAGTCCCTTTTGTAGTTCTCCTGATCCGTTGGATGCTTTAATTAGTCCATTTGATAAATCTTTACTTCCATCGTAAAGTTGTTGAGTTCCATCTTGAAGTTTATTAGCTCCATCACTAGCATCTCCTAATGACTTTTTAATATCATACAAATTGTCAACAAGTGCTTTTGAAGTTTCCTCTTGTATATTTTCTGCTATTTCTGATTTTATACTTGTTGCTACTTTTTCAGATATTTGTGAGAATATATAGTTTCGCCCTTTGTTAGCTTCATAAATTATCTCAGGTTTATTAAAAACACCATCTTTTGAGTCTGCAATCTTTTGGGAAAAATCCTCTGGTATGACTATCATTGCATAATATTTATTACCCTCAACCCCAGCCTTTGCGTCATCATAATTTACAAAATTCCACTGAACCTTTTTATTATCTTTTAGGTTGTCTTGTAAGTCTTGTCCTATATTATACTTCTTATTATCTTTTACTATAGGCTTATCCATACTTACAAACGCTACAGGCACATTATCTAATTTACCATAGACATCCCAAAATGCGCTTAAATAAATAGAGGAATATAGCATAGGTATAAGTGTTACAGCAATTACAGATATAATTAAAATTCCTATAACAGATTTTTTAGCAGTAAATTTATTAGTTTTATTCATGTTCCTTCCTCCTTTTATTCATAAACCGACTGGTCAGTTTCAATTAAACAACTTTTGAAGGAACCTGTCAACATTAGTAATCATTTTCAATTATGAACTAATATTTAAATTTTTATTACCTTTTAAGACATAGATTTACATAGGTTTATAAAAAAATAAAACCCTTGAAATTCAAGGGTTTTATTTATTAATTCAAAGTCCTTTTTAAGAACTCTCTGGTACGTTCTTGTTTTGGATTATTAAATATTTCTTCTGGTAGACCTTCTTCTGCTATAACGCCTTTATCCATAAACACTACACGATCAGATACCTCTTTAGCAAATCCCATTTCATGAGTTACTACCATCATAGTAAGTCCTGATTCTGCAAGTTCTTTCATAACCTTTAGAACTTCGCCTACCATTTCTGGATCAAGAGCTGATGTTGGTTCATCAAAAAGAATAACATCTGGTTCCATAGAAAGAGCTCTAGCAATAGCAACTCTCTGTTTTTGTCCACCAGATAATTGTCTTGGTTTTGCATTTATAAAACGCTCCATACCTACAACTTGTAAATATTTCATGGCTACTTTCTCAGCCTCTTCTTTACTTCTTTTTAAAACCTTCATTTGTCCTACAGTACAGTTACTTAGAACATCATGATTGTTAAATAGATTAAACTGTTGAAATACCATGCCTAGCTTTGTACGATATGCACGTGTATCATGTTCATCATGTAAAATATCTTTTCCTTTATATATTATCTCACCACCACTTGGTTTCTCCAAAAGGTTAACGCAGCGAAGAAGAGTAGACTTACCTGAACCCGATGATCCTATGATACAAACAACTTCTCCTTTATTTACTGAAAAATCAATATCTTTTAAAACTTCATGAGTTCCAAAGGATTTATTTAAATGTTTAATATCAATTATTTTTTCCATACTTATCTCCTTTGTCCTTAAATCCTTAACCTAATTATTTTGGTTTCTGCGTAACATATCTTCTGGTGTTTCAACTTGCATTTGGTTTGCATACATAATATAGTTGTCCGGACCATCTATTTTTCTCTCGATAAATCTTAGTATTCTTGTTACTGCAAAAGTCATTATAAAATACATAACACTAGCAATAAAAAACGTTGCAAAAAACTTATAATTAATTCCTGCTACAGATTTTGCTTGGAAAAATAACTCAGTTACAGATATTACACTAAGAACAGATGTATCCTTTATATTTATAACAAACTCATTACCTGTAGCTGGTAATATATTTCTAATAACCTGTGGTAATACTACATTAATCATAGTTTGAACATGACTCATACCTATAGCATGTGCTGCTTCAAACTGTCCTTTGTCAATAGAAACTATTCCTCCGCGGACAATTTCTGACATGTACGCTCCTGTATTTATAGATACTATAAATATACCTGCATATATTCTGTTCATATCTATCCCAAAAGCTAAAGCTGATCCATAATAAATTACCATCGCTTGTACTATCATAGGGGTTCCACGGAATACTTCTATGTAAATAGATAAGATAGCATTAACAACTTTTAGAACTGCCTTCTTTATACCTCTTTCAGGTACAGGAATAGTTCTAACCATTCCCACTAACAACCCTATAATAGATCCTAAGATTGTACCAATAATAGAAATTAATAAAGTCATACCAGCTCCACGTAAAAACATAGGCCAGTTATTTGAAAAGATTTTTACAATATCCTCAAAAGTCATTTTTTCACTCCTTTAATTTATCTGACGTCTAGCCACTGTAATACCTCTGGTTGGAGATAACATTGGCACGACTCTAGATAGGTTCAACTAAAATTCAGCTGGGGATAAAACCCCATCTGAATCAAGTTTCACTTGACAAAACCGAATGTTACTTAAATACACTCGGCTTTATATATACCTTGCTATTATTCAGCAGCAGGTTGATTTTTTATAGCATTATCCATTATAGTCTTACGATCTGATTCAGAAATTTTTGATAATGTAGAATTGATCTTAGCTGTTAAATCACTGCCTTTTTTCACGCCTACTGCTATTGCAACATCTTCTTCAGATGCCTTAAATCCATCTTTAAGTTCTATCATCTTGAAATTATTGCTATTAGATTCAGCACTAATTCCTTCTGGACGTTCTGAAACATATGCATCAATTACACCTGACTCAAGGGCAACTCTCATAGCAGAGAAATTATCCATAGCTGTTTGTTTTTGAACTCCAGCTATTTGATCTATAACAGAATAGTGAAAAGTATTTAATTGTGCAGTTACTTTAGCTCCACTAAAATCTTTTAATGAAGTAGCTCCATTATATTTTCCACCTTTCTTAACTACCATAACTAACTCTGATTTATAATAATTATCTGAAAAGTCTATTGTTTCTTTACGTTCTGCTGTTGGGGACATACCTGCTATAACTGCATCTATCTTTCCAGATTCTAATGCTGGTATTAATCCATCCCATTCTGTTTTAACTATAACTAGCTTTTTACCTAAATCGTCAGCAATTTTTTTAGCTATTTCTACATCATAGCCTCCTGCATATTCTGCAGCCCCATCAATTTTAACTCCCCCGTTAGAATCGTCTTTTTGAGTCCAGTTAAAAGGAGCATACCCAGCTTCCATTCCAACTTTAAAAGTATCTTCAGTTTTTGATGTATCAGAAGCTTTTGAGCCACATCCTGTAAATAAAAGTGTTGCTGATAAAACAGCTGATACTATTAATGATAATTTTTTCATTTTTTTGTTCCCCCTCATATTTTTAGCTTATATTATCTTTTTAAGTTATAAAAAAAGATCTGAGCTGAACTCAGATCGCAATAAACATAGTTGCTACTAGTTTCCCTCCACTTTTCCCTAAATGAGATAGCACAACTCAATAAACTGGGTGGCTTATTGAGACAGTCCTGCAGCTCTTAACTACAGACCCAGCAAATAATAATGAGATTATTATTTACTTCGGCGATATTTCCTTCTCTATAGCATCATTGCTTCTCAAACTCTTCTAAAGACTAATAAATACCGCGCCTCTACCCCACCATTAAAAGTGAGGTTTATTAAATTACATTATAAATGTACAATAATATATTATATATGTCAACAAAAGTGTTATATTTTTTTTAATTTTTTAGTGGAAATTCTAAAACGATTTTACATTATAAGAAAAGTGTAGCTGAAAAAATATAAATTTTATCTCTAAATGATTTTTTTATTCTTATAAATATATAACCCTACTAATCAATGCCATTAATTAGTAGGGTAAATTTATAAATTAAAATATTTTTATATTTATTTCTTTATCTCTGATCACTTATTACAGCAGAACTGTTATAGGTTGATAATGCTGAAGTAGGATCATATGGTGCACCAGTAGGAGTCCCAACTAGCAATGCAATATCAACGGCATTCTGTGGAATTCCCCATGAGTTTCCTGAGAAAACAAATATTGCTCTGTCTACAACAAATCCTCTAGTATTATAAGTCACATTATCTACAATATATCCTGTAGAATTTGGATTTAAATATGCTGGTTGTCTCATAAAGTAGAATATATTATTTTGAACTATCAGGTTAACTACATTTCCCTGAGTTAAAAATCCACGATTTACTACCCACCCTGTAGATGGTCCTGCCTGAGGTGGTCCATATATATAGTTATTTGTTAGCTTGTGATTAGTTCCTGCAAATTGTATAAACTCAACTGCATACGCCAAATCACTTGTAATAGTAAATCCATCTATTGTAACTCCACTTCCAGTAACAAGGAAAGGAATTACAGCTGCTTGTAATAAAACTATTGTATTAGGATATCCTTGCAATGTTACTCCTGATTTATTAACTGTAATTGTTGAAGTAACTGAATAAGTTCCTCCAAGAACATGAACTACACCTGTAGGTGATACTGCTGTAACACCTTGTTGAATAGTTCCAAATGGGCTTGCCTGAGTTCCATCTCCACCAACCGCACCAGCTTGAACATATACATCAAAAGGATTTGGTTGAACAGTTCCTGTTGCTCCGGTTGCCCCAGTTGATCCAGTTGCCCCAGTTGATCCAGTTGCTCCGGTTGCTCCGGTTGCTCCGGTTGCTCCGGTTGCTCCGGTTGCTCCTGTTGCTCCTGTTGCTCCTGTTGCTCCGGTTGATCCCGTTGCCCCAGTTGCTCCTGTGCCCCCTGTTGCTCCTCCAGCAGGTCCTGTTTCACCTATAGCTCCAGTCGGTCCTGTTGCTCCAGTTACTCCTGTTTCACCTATAGTACCAGTTGGACCTGTTGCTCCTGTTGCTCCAGTTTCACCTGTTACTCCTCCTGGTTCTCCGGTTGCTCCTGTTATTCCGGTTACTCCTGTTGCTCCAGTTACTCCAGTTGTTCCTGTTACTCCAGTTTCTCCAGTTGCTCCTGTTACTCCTGTTACTCCTGTTACTCCAGTTGCTCCAGTTACTCCTGTTGTTCCTGTTTCACCTGTCGCTCCTGTTACTCCTGTTGCTCCGGTTATTCCTGTTGCTCCGGTTACTCCAGTTGCTCCGGTTATTCCTGTTACTCCAGTTGTTCCCGTTACTCCTGTTACGCCTGTTACTCCTGTTACTCCTGTTACTCCAGTCGCTCCTGTTGTTCCTGTTACTCCTGTTACCCCAATTACTCCTGTTACTCCAGTCGCTCCAGTTATTCCAGTTGTTCCTGTTACTCCTGTTACTCCAGTTGATCCGGTTATTCCAGTACCACCTGTTGGACTAACAATATCATCTTCTACTATAACCATAGTTGCTTTTACTGGAACAGTAGAAGCTAAAATTGCTGTACCTGATCCAATATAGTCTAATGTCAGAGCAACAGGTGCTGCACTAACCTCTATAATGCCAAACCCTACTACTTCTCCTGTTTTAGTAGGCATATTACCTTCTAAAATATCTCCCTGTGAAGATACAGCTGCAAATATAACTGAATTTGGAGCAGTTGCAGTTTGAACTGCTACCCACCAATTAATAACGTACCTTCCTGCCTCATTGAATGTTATTACTCCTGTTACTGGGTTATAACTAACATTTCCTGCTGAATAAACAGTATTATCAAAAATAATGTTTGATCCAGATGCTATATTTTCTGCTACTAAAAGCTCTATCTGTAAAGCTATATTACTCATAAATTTCCTCCTTACATATAAAATCTAGCTTATGGTCTTATTTAACCTAAAGCTTGTCATTTTATAATATGTTTACAGCAATATCATAGTTACAATTGATGTATTTCAGTGTATTTTTATATACTTTTATGTATATAAATGTAAAAATATAGTAATTAGAGGAAAACATAACAGCTTATATATTCCAGAAAGGTATATTCCAAAAATCATTGTGAAAATTACAAACTTTATTTTCATATAAAAATGCCCCCTGGTCTAAATTATAAAATATATACCAGAGGGCAAAACATTACTTATTGTTCATTTTTAAGTCAATCGATTTATACTCCATACAGTCCCTGGAGCACCGCCTCCAAGGTTTATAGATACAGTTAAGCCATTTGCTTCATAGAATAGACCAATATTATCTCCTGCATTTAATTCAACTTCACCTGCTAATGTTACTGTTGCACTTCCTAATACAGCTCTTAAAGTTAGTAGTAATGCTATATTAACATTAAGAATTGGAAATAAACCTGAAACTAAATCAGTTGTCGTTGGTGCTGTTCGTCTAACTACAAGAGATGGATTTATTCCTGTGCCTAAAGATACACTTATTGCTGCAGTTGTAGCAAAATTAATTGTAGCACTTATAGAATATCTTCCAGTTGCAGGAACTGTATAAACTCCAGTTGATGGATTAAAACTTGCACTTGTAAAATAAGGATTAGTAACAGTCCATCCAGTTAATTGAGCACTTGCTGATGTTGCAAATGTTGGTAAGAAAGCTGCAAAGCCTTCTGTCAAAACAGATGTTCCTGTTGCTCCTGTTGCTCCTGTTGCTCCTGCTAATGCCATTGCTGTATAATCTGAAGAAGTATCTGGAGTTCCAGTTGGAGGTGCACTTGTAACCATATAAGTTCCTCCATTATAGGTTACGACCTGACCTACTGGATAACCTGGTGCTGCTGCTGGATCAAATTCCACCATTCCGTCAAGTCCAGCTCCTGCTGGTCCTGTTGCTCCTGTTACTCCTGTTTCACCAGTTGCTCCTGTTACCCCAGTTGCGCCTGTTACTCCAGTTGCTCCTGTTGTTCCAGTTGTTCCTGTTACCCCAGTTGCACCAGTTACTCCTGTTGCTCCGGTTGTTCCAGTTACTCCGGTTGCTCCTGTTTCACCAGTTACTCCTGTTACCCCAGTCGCTCCAGTTACTCCTGGTAATGCTAATGGTGTATAATCTGGTGATGTGTCTGGTGTTCCTGTAGGTGGAGCAGTATTAACTATATAGGTTCCTCCATTATAAGTTACTACTTGCCCTACTGGATAACCTGGTGCTGCTGCTGGATCAAATACTACTAATCCAGTAAGTCCAGCCCCTGTTACTCCGGTTGCCCCAGTTGCTCCGGTTGCTCCTGTCACTCCTGTTGCTCCAGTTACTCCTGTTTCACCAGTTACTCCTGTTGCTCCTGTTGCTCCTGTTTCACCAGTTGCTCCTGTTACTCCTGTTACTCCTGTTACTCCTGTTGCTCCAGTTACTCCTGTTGTTCCTGTTACCCCGGTTGCTCCTGTTACTCCAGTTGCTCCTGTTACCCCGGTTGCTCCAGTTGCTCCTGTTGCTCCTGTTTCACCAGTTGCTCCAGTTGCTCCTGTTACTCCAGTTGCTCCTGTTGCTCCAGTTGTTCCTGTTACCCCGGTTGCTCCTGTTGCTCCTCCTGTAGGACTAACTATATCATCCTCTATTATCACCATAGTAGCCTTTACAGGTACGGTAGATGCAAAAATTGCTGTTCCTGCTCCAATATAATTTAAATTTAAAGTAACTGGTGCTACAGTAACATCTACTATCCCAACACCTACTACTTCTCCTGTTTTAATTGGCATATTTCCTTCTAATATATCGCCTTGAGAAGATACTGCTGCAAATATAACTGAATTTGGAGTCGTAGCTGTCTGTACCGCTATCCACCAATCAAGTACATATCTTCCTGCTTCATTAAATGTTATTACACCTGTTGCTGCATTGTAACTAATATTTCCTGAAGAATATACTACACTGTCAAAGATAACGCTTGATCCAGATGCTACATTTCCATCTGCCAAACGTTCTATCTGTAAAGCTATATTACTCATCCATTTCCTCCTAGATAAGAATTAATTAAGTCATTAGCTAGTTTAATAACTTATCATTCTATAGTATGGATTTAAACTATTTATCGTGATAATTTTTTTGACTTTTTATGTCTATTAAAATCATTTTAGTAAAGAAAAATGTCTTAATGCATATTAAAAACTTATATACATTAAGACATAGTATTTGATTAGTTATAATTTAAAAATTGTTTTAAAAAACTTGAGCATTCTTTTCCCTGTTTTTTATATAGTTTATATTTATTAGTTAGTTTTCTATATTGCTCTAAATACCTATCTATTATTGATTGTTCTATTTTGTCATAATATTTGAGATTCTCACTATAATCTTCTTTTAAAATTGCAATCTGTAACTTGCTTTCTTCATAAAATTTATCTAGTTTCTCTAAGTTTGAATGAAAGTTATAATGAGTTATTATTTTAATGTTGTTACTATATGCATATTTCTTTTTATACTTTAATAAGTTGTCCTTGATTCTTTCACATATTTTATTCTTAGTCCCGAGATCAAAATTTACATATACGCTTATATCTCTATTTATTATTACTTTTATTATTTCATCAGTTAATAGAAATCCATTCGTTATTATATTTATATGATAATTTTCCCCTAGATTATCATGTATGTACAGTATCTTATTAAAATCCACTAGTGGATCTCCTCCATAGAAAACTAAATCATATTTTTCTATTTCATTTGAATAATACTCTAATATATTCTTAACATTCTTAACAATCTCTTTTTCGTCTACATTTATTTTTATGTGATTACCCTCAATGTTACAATTATTACAACTCAAACTGCACCTATCTGTAATATTAATCATAATTATAATAGTATTATCATTTAGAAAAACCTGTATTTTATTATCGAATTGAAAAAAATCCTTTGTTTTACTTTTAGGCTTAAATATCAAATTTTTAATATCTGTTATATATCTCTCTAAATGACTACAAATATTCAAATTAACTTCTTTATTGTTATAAGCACATTGATTATAATCTCCTTCATAATATGCATTAGAATTATTATATCTCATTTTATCTCTAAACCCTCTTAACATTATACTTTAAACTTCTGTGCTAACTCACTTAAGTCTTGGGAAACTTCAGCCTGAGCCTGTGAAGTCTTTGCTACATCTATTACTGCATCTGTTACTTCATTAATACTTAAAAGTATGTCATCAGTACTATTAGCTGACTCTTCAGCTGTAGCAGATACATTTTGAATAGCTCTATTTACCTGCTCTATAACTTCATTTATTTGATTTGCTGATATTGATATTTCTTTTGTAATACTATTTATTTGCTCTGCATCTTTTTCGTACTGTATACCGGTTTCTAGCAGTAAGTCGTAATTAGGTCTTACACTTGCTTCCATATAAACTAAGAAATCTTGTCCACTCTTAGATAAATTCTCAAAAGCATCTTGGACCTGCTTTACCATGCTTTGAATTCCATTTACAGCATCACCAGATTGCTCTGCTAATTTTCTAACCTCTTCAGCAACTACAGCAAACCCCTTTCCTTTTTCACCTGCTCTAGCTGCTTCTATTGCAGCATTTAACGCTAGTAGATTGGTTTGTTCGGCTATTGCTCCTATAGAGTCAGCCATTATTCTTACCTCTTCTACTACTTTTCCATCAGCTATAGCTTTTAATATGTTGTTTTTATTTTCGTTAAATATTATGTTTCCGTCATTAATATTTTTTTCAGCTCTTTGTTTTATCTTTTCAGCTCTTTGTTTTATTTGATCAACAGCTCTAAAAGCCTCATTACTTTTGTTTGCTAATTCATTAGTTGTTGCACCAATCTCTTCAGCTGAGGCACTAACTTCTTCAGTAGTTGCACTAAGATCTTGTATTCCCTTAGATATCTGATTTGTGGCTTCATTTACTACTTCCATCTTACTGGATACCTCTTCTGTAGTTGCAGATAATTCTTCACTTCCTGCACTTATCTCTGATGATCCATTTATAATTTCACTTATAAGAGTTTTAACATTATCCTTTGCTTTGTTTAATTCAACGGTTAGAATACCTATTTCATCCTTAGAATCCACATCTATATCCTTAGTTAAATCTCCTGCACCTAATGCTTTAGCAAACTCTACTACTTTAGAGAGTTTTTTAGCTATTGATAAAGATATTAATAAGCCTAATATAACAGCTAAAACAAATCCTACTCCTGTTATAACTAAGGCAGTTATCTTTGAAAGGTTAAAAATCCTAAGATTTTCATTGTTTGCATCTTCCGATTCATCAATATTCATCTGTATGATTTTATCAAACCCATCCTGTATTTCAGCTCTTGCCTTACTAATATCATTAACTGCTTTAGATGCTTCTCCATAATTTTCTTTTTTAGCATATTCTATGGCTTTTTCAACACCATCTTTATAAATTATTCTATTAGTTTGTATTTTATCAAAAGTTTCTTTTTCATTTGGATTCATTAAATTTTTTGAGTAATAATCTAATAACTCATCATTTTTACTAAATAAAGTTTTTATTTGACTCTCAAGTTCCTCATTAGTTTCTTTTTTATCATTTTGGTATACCATTTTTAATAAATTAGTTCTAATATCAGAAAAATTTGCATCGGCATCTGTAATTTTTAATACAGCACTAAGATTATAACTATATAGGCTTACTGCATTGTCATTTATTTTTCCCATACTATTTATACCCATAGCTCCTACTATACCTATAAATAATGCTACTATGATAAATAACGATACTATTTTTGGTGCAATTTTTAAGTTGTTAAACCACTTCATCATTTTTCCTCCCTGTTTTTTTACATTTATTTCTCTAATTTCTCTTTATAATTTTGATATACACAAAATAAATATTTTGTAGTGAAATATTGAATATTATTAAAATATATTTAATATAATTCAATTTTTTATCGTTAAAAAAATATTTATTACAAAAACTTTTAATAAATACTATAATTTCTTATAAAAGTTTGTATTGTATGTCATAATATGTTAAAATAAATCGTACAAAATATTTATAAAGTTGTATTTTCGTGTCAGCTGAAAATATATGGATAAATTTTTCAAAAAAAGGAATAGCTTATAAACTAATAGATAGTTTATAAGCTATTCCTTTTCCTTGTTAGATTTACAAAACTCTACTTTGAAACTGAGTTATTCATATACTCTATGTACTTATTTCCAAAAATCTCAAATTCATCTAATACGCTAATAAATTCTCTTCCTATTTCCGTAAGAGAATATTCAACTTTTGGAGGTACCTCTGGATATACATTTCTTTTTATCATTCCAGAATGTTCTAACTCTCTTAACTGTTTAGTCAAAGTTGCTTGCGTAACTTCTGGTAGTTTTCTTTTTAACTCTCCAAACCTAAGAGTTCCTTTTTCTAAATGGTGAATAATTAATATAACCCATTTTCCTGAAAAAACTTTCTGAACCGTTACATAAGGGCATCTTCCGAATAATTCTAAACTTTTATCCATTTCTCCTCCTAATAGTATTATATAAGATACTTACTATTGCAAAAACACGTACTTGCTATAAATAGACAAACAATATAATATATTTCTATAATATAATTTTATACTATAATATTGAGAGGAGCAATACTATGAACATAGCAGCACAATTTCTTTTTGATGCAAAAACTTTTTATTTAGCAACTAATGAAGGAGGACAACCTCGTGTACGCCCATTTGGAGCTGTAGCAGAATTTGATGGAAAAACTTACATTGCAACTAACAACAAGAAAAAGGTATTTGAACAAATACTAAAAAACCCTAAGGTTGAAATAAGTGCAATGTATAAAGGAAGATGGATTCGTTTAGCTGGAGAATTAGCTGTAGATTCTAGACAAGAAGCAAAAGAAGCTATGATAGAAACTAATCCTGCTTTAAAAAATATGTACAAAGCAGATGATGGCATTTTTGAAGTTCTTTATTTTACAGAAGGAACTGCATCTATTTGTTCTTTTAATGGAGAAACCGAAGAAGTAACTTTATAGGATATAAATAAAAGAACTAAGTATGGCTTAGTTCTTTTATTTATATAATTATTTAATTGTACTCTCTAAGTCTTCAGCTTTTTTAAGTACCATACTTTCTAAATCCTTTTTATATTTATCAACCGCATTATAAACTTTTTCATCAACAGTACCTAAAATTTGGGCTGCCAAAATCCCTGCATTTTTAGCTCCATTAATTGCAACAGTTGCAACTGGAACTCCTGGAGGCATTTGAACAACTGAATATAGTGAATCTACTCCATTTAATGTACTAGTTTTCACAGGAACTCCTACTACTGGTAGAGCTGTCATAGCTGCTACCATTCCTGGTAAGTGTGCTGCTCCACCTGCGCCTGCAATAATTACCTTTATTCCTCTGTCTTTTGCTTCTTTAGAATAACTGTATAGTTTATCTGGAGTTCTATGAGCAGAAACTATTGTCATTTCATAAGGTACTTCAAATTGTGTTAAAATTTCAGCGGCTTCCCTCATTACTGGTAGGTCTGAATCACTCCCCATTATTATACCTACTATTGGTTTCATAACTTTTCCCCTCTTTTCTAATACTTTATTTAGAAATAACTTTTATGTATTTACTTGCTTCTTGAGCTTTTTCTTTAGCCTGCTCTACAGTTTCCCCAACTGCTGTTAAATGCCCCATCTTTCTATGTGGCTTAGTCTCTGACTTGCCATATACATGAAGATAGGTTCCCCTAACTTTTAAGGCTTCATAAGCTCCCTCAACAAAAGTTTCTCCACTGTAGCCTGGTTCCCCTAATATATTTCTCATTACAGTTGGCATTATTAAATCAGCTTTTCCTAAAGGAAGCCCAACTATTGCTCTTATATGATTTTCAAACTGCGAGGTTATACATCCCTCTATTGTATAATGACCTGAATTATGAGGTCTTGGTGCAACCTCATTTACCAGTACCTCTTCATCCTCTGTTAAAAACATTTCAATACACAAGATGCCTGCAGTATCAAAAATCTTGCACACTTCTCTAGCTATATTTTTAGCTTTTTCTTCCACACTACTACTTATAGAAGCTGGTACTGAAGTTTCAAATAATATGCTGTCTTTATGTACATTTTCTGCTACTGGATATATAGCTATTTCTTTATCTCTACCTATACAACATAAAACTGATATCTCTTTTACGTAAGGAATATATTTTTCAAGATATAGTGGCATAATATCGCCCTTTAATTCTGTAAATGCTTTAATTATGTCCTCTTTCGTTTTTATAAGACTATTTCCTTTTCCGTCATACCCTCCTAATGCACTTTTCAGCATAGCTGGATATCCAAACTTTTCTAGTGCTAATTCTATATCGTGAACTTTTTTAATCTCTATAAAATCCCCTAATGGAATATTGTATTTTTGAAGTTCTTTTTTCTGATTATATTTGTTTTGAATTATTTTTAAACTGCTAGATTTAGGATAAACATTATACCCTTTTTCTTCTAGCTCTTTTAAAGCTTCTGTTGATATGTGTTCAAACTCACAGGTTAAAACATCTACCTTTTTTGCCAGTTCTAATAGTGCCTCTTTATCATCAAAACTTGCTACAATCTTTTCATTTGCTAAACAACTAGCAGGACAGTCTTCTGATGGGTCAAGTATAGCTGTGAAAATCCCCATTTTAGCGGCTTCATTTATCATCATCTTTCCTAATTGACCACCGCCTATTATTCCAACTCTTTTTGAAATAAAATCTTCGTTAATCATAAACTATTCCTTTCATATTTAAACATAATTAATAAATTCCGTTACAATTCATCTTAATTTTAACATGGAAAATTAATTAATACAATAATTATAGAAGTTTATTAAAACAACATTCGTATATATACGAATGTTGTTTGTGATTTAAGTGTTATAATTCTTAACTAGGTGTATTTTATTTCTTCCACTTTCTTTAGCGTTATATAGAGCCTCATCTGCAAATCTGTAGGCTTTTTCAAAATTTAATTCTCCAGCTCCTTCAAGAATAGATATCCCAAAACTTGAGGTTATCTTAATTATAGTATCCCCTACCTTAAACTCATTCTTCTCAATAACTTTTCTCAATGAGTCTACTCTTTCTTCAATGTTTTCCTTCTCCATATTGGAAATAAATATTATAAATTCTTCTCCTCCAAATCTAGCAACCAAATCATCAGAAGTAATATTTTCTTCTACTAGTTTTGCAAACTGCTTCAATATTTCATCTCCTACCGGATGTCCATATTTATCATTTATCTTTTTAAAAAAATCAATATCCATAACAACTATGTATGATTTACAAGTATTATACTTATCTATTAGGACCTTTTCTAACTGTTCTTTAAAATATCTCCTATTAGGTATTTCTGTTAATAAATCATAATTAGATAAGTATTGAAGTTTTTTGTTGCTTTCTTCAAGTTTCATATTTTTATGTAAGTGAGAAACTTGATTGTTATATACAAATTTAGCTAGAAAATACGCAGAAACAAAGAAAAATGCTCCATTCATTAGGTGAGAGAATAATATGTTTTTATCTTTCTGAAATACTATCATCTCTATGATAAAGGTTAAAAAACAGGTTATGTACATTATATTATTGTAAGGCTTTTTTATAATAATAACTAATCCACTATAGATTATATTAACCCCAAAGGCCACTATCTGACCGGTAGTAAATTGATCTAAGCCTGTAATTAAAGTTATACTTAGCAAAATAATTCCTAAAATAAAGTAGACACAATTTTCATAAAAACTTATACTTCTAGCTAGTTCTCCTTTAGTTACTATTCTAAAATATACTGCAAAATATAATCCCAGCACTGAAATAATTCCATGTAATATTAGGTATGAAGTATATATCCACTTATCTGTACTTTCTGAAGATCTTATGCCTGGTAAATCATGAAATATAATTATAAATATCTCCATAAGAGCTGTTATAGTTAGACCTATCACAAGCCTCTTCATATTAGTAATCGCTATTGATTTTCTAATTTCTCGTTCTTCTTTTTGACTTAAATCCATTGCTATATTCATTCGCAATTATTCTCCATTTTATGTATTTTAATTACTATTATATTACTATGAATTTTTTAATACAATGGAAACTACTTAATGCAAAAAACACCTAAGCCTCTCCCTAAGAACCTAGATGTTTTTATATTTTCTTATTCTATTTGTTTTTATCTATTTCAGTTACTATCTTTTCTAAAAGATCTTTCGTTTCGAAGTCCCCTCTTTGAGCTATCATTTCTATTGTTGCCATTGAAGACATTGTTTTAAAAAGTATTGGATTCTTAAGTTTACTGAATTTAGGAGAAAGATTAACTAAAAAATTCTTTATATATGGATATTTCTTTACTATCTCCCCTATATTACTATCTTTTGTTATTCCATATTCATTCTCTGGAAGTTCTTCTTCCTTAATATAGGATTCACTATCTTCCTTTTTCTTTGTGCCTTCATTAGTCCAAGATAAAAGTCTTTGAGTTCCAGTTAAGCTTCTTATCTTAGTAACATCCTGCATCATTTCTAATACGCCTTTGAAGTTACCTTCTTCATCTCTTACTGCATTATAAATAATATATATGAACTTTCCATTAATCTCTAGCCAGAATTCAGCTTCATCCTGTTCCCCTTCTCTAAAGGCTCTTATGATCTCCTCAACCATATGAACACTTTCTCTAGGATGACAGTTCTGTACCTCTCTACCTATGACCCCTGCACTTCTTGGGAATACTCTATGTTTAGTATCACTATAGAATTTAACTATTTCATTTTCATCAACATAAGATAGATCAACTTGAAGATGTTTAAAAATTAAATTTATCTGACTAAGAGTAAGTTTTCCTTGAGCAACATCTAAAACATCATTTTTAGATGAAGAATTAAGCATGCCATGCTTTTGAAGTACTGCCGCCATATCCTTCATAAAGTCATTTTCATTGCTTCCATTTAGATTACTCATAACATTACCCTCCTTATTTCCATAAGGTGCTGGTGTTTTAATTAGACAATATCCAATTTCATCATCACCTTTTCTCATCTTCACAAAGTCTTCATCTGAAAGTAAGTCCATTGAAGTTGGAAGTAATATCTCTTCTTCCTTAACCATCATGTCCTCAACCATTTCCATTACTTCTTCTTGAAGCTTTAAAAATTCCTGATCCTTATCTTCCTCTAAAAGGCCTCTAGATTTTCTTATTATTTCTTTAGTATTATTATCTAAAGTCCACATTACTTTTGATGGTTTATCAAATCCCTTACTCTCTAACGCTGGGAATAATTGATTTTGTTTTCTAGAAAAATGAATGCTTATTTTCGCTAGTTTATCATATAACTCTAACCATTGATTTTTGATAAACTTCTTGCCTAACTGTTTTTTCATTTTACTTAAAACTTCTCTTATAGCTGAAATCTCATCTAGATAAGTTTTAACAGGATGACCTGATGGTAAATCAAGTTTCTCACTTACTAATATTCCATCAAAAATCTCTAATATCTCATCCATTCTTTCTGCTAATAAATCATCTGATATTCCATACTTTTGAAGATATTGCTCGCATATAGCAAACTCTTGAGCAGTAATCTTTTCAAAAGAATCTTTCATAGTTTTCTTTGCTTCTTCTATAGATATATTACCCTTTATATAATCTAATTTTATCTCAATTATTTTATTAATCTTATCCTCATCTATATCTAGATTCTCTGTCATTTTTATCTTTTCTAATTTATCAATCGGATAAAAATAAGCATGATACTCTTCATCACTTACTTTTTCTACAAACTTATCAAACCCTTTTTCCTCCATCATTTTATACATAGGAAAAGGTTCAAAATCCTTAATTACATGTATTCCTTCATTTGGTTTTAATTCCTTAATAGCTTTAGTTACACAATCTCTAAAAGAGTCATGTTCTCCTCTGCCGTCTATAGTTACATAGTTAATATCTTTTTTCATGGTGTACCTCCCATTACATTAATAATTATATAAATTTTAATTGATAATCAATATCATTAATATAATGATAGCACTTACTTAAACTTAACTCTGTAACCATTGTTACGCTTATAGGAAATATTTTAAAAAAGTTTTAGCCGCTATAGATAATGGTATGCTCTTATGATAAGCCATTCCTATGCTTCTTTTAGGTATAGGAGGAGTTATTGGAATCTCCACAAGTTCTCCACTACCTAATTCCTTAAGTGTAAAGTCTTTTATAACAGCAGTTATACCTAAACCTATTTTAGAAAACTCCACTAATAAATCCATATTACTTATCTCAATTTCTGGCTGAACAAATATATTATTATTACTTAAATACTTATCTATAAATTTCCTTGTTATATTATCTTTTTCTAAAAACATCAGAGTCCCAACATTAAAAATATCATTTATATTTTCAATATTTAATGAATCTAGGTATTCCTTGTTAGCTACAAATATATCTTGAATTTCAACTAAATTTATATAATTAAAGAAATCTTCTTCTGGAGGTTCACTTACAAAGCAAATATCAACTTCTCCATATTTAAGAAGCTTCAAGGTTTCTAAGGTAGTCTTATTTATAAACTTTATCTCTATATTAGGATATTCTTTTATAAAATTTTTAAGCTTAGGTATAACAAAATGCTTGCATATAGTAGTACTTACCCCTATTTTTATGCTTCCTTGTTCCTTCATCTTAAATTTATCCAAAACAGTTTCCCCTAAAGAAATTTCATTTAAAGCTCTTTCTACATATTTATAAAAGACTTCTCCTTCTTTTGTAAGCTTAACCCCTCTAGAATTTCTGGAGAACATAGTTATTCCTAACACATCTTCTAGCTTTTTTATAGACTTACTTACTGCTGGCTGACTTATAAATAGTTCTTCAGCTGCTAAAGATATGTTTCCACACTTTGCTACCTTATAAAAAACTCTATATAATTCTAAATTGCTTTCCATTATATAACCTCCAGTTATACCAAACATAATTAATATATATTTCAATTATAAACCTAAATGTTATAAAATTACTATAAGCAATAAGTCAGCTAAAAAAAGGGGGCTTTTTTAATGGCTAAAAAAACATTATACGAAAAAATTTGGGATAAGCATTTAGTTAGTCTTGGGGAAGGCGGACAAAGCTTAATCTATATAGACCTTCATTTAATTCATGAGGTAACTTCACCTCAAGCTTTTGAAGGTTTAAGACTGGCAGGCAGAAAAATAAGAAGACCTGATTTATCATTTGCTACTATGGACCATAATGTACCTACTTTAGATAGATACAATATTAAAGATCCTATTTCTAAACAGCAAATGGATACACTTAGTAAAAACTGTGAAGATTTTAAAGTTACATTGTTTGATTTAAATAGTCCTAATCAGGGAGTTGTTCATGTTATGGGGCCAGAAATTGGACTTACTTTACCTGGTAATACAATTGTTTGTGGTGATAGTCATACTGCAACTCATGGTGCTTTCGGTGCCTTAGCCTTTGGTATTGGTACAAGCGAAGTTGAACATGTACTTGCAACTCAATGTTTACCTCAAAAAAAATCTAAAACTATGAAAATCGAAGTTAAAGGTTCCTTTAAATCTGGAATTACAGCTAAGGATTTAATTCTTGGAATTATAAGTAAATATGGAACAGACTTTGGAACAGGATATGTTATTGAATTTACTGGAGAGACTCTTAAGACAACTACTATGGAGCAAAGAATGACTATTTGTAACATGGCTATAGAGGCAGGAGCAAGATCTGGTTTATTCCAACCTGATGAAGTTACTTTTGAATACTTAAGAAATAAAGACTATGCTCCAAAAGATGAAGCTTTCGAAAAAGCTGTAGAAGAATGGAAAACTTTATGCTCTGATGAAGATGCTGAGTTTGACACAGTTCTTGAATTTGACTTAGATACCTTAGAACCACAGGTAACTTGGGGAACAAGTCCAGGAATGGGAGCAGGAATTAATGATTTAGTACCTTCACCAAAGGATTTTAACGATTTAGATAAACAAAAGTCTACAGAAAAGGCTTTAGAATATATGAACCTTACCCCTGGTACTCCTATGAAAGATATAGAAATAAACTATGCATTTATAGGTTCTTGTACTAATGGAAGAATTGAAGACCTAAGAGCTGCTGCAAAAATAGCACAAGGTCGCAAAGTTTCTCCAAAGGTTACAGCACTAGTTGTTCCAGGTTCAGTAAGAGTTAAAGCTCAAGCAGAAAAAGAAGGTCTTGATAAGATCTTTATAGAAGCAGGTTTCGAGTGGAGAGAACCGGGATGTAGTATGTGTTTAGCTATGAATCCTGATGTATTAAAACCAGGAGATAGATGTGCTTCAACCTCAAATAGAAATTTTGAAGGTCGTCAAGGCCGTGGTGGAAGAACTCATTTAGTTTCTCCAGAAATGGCAGCTGCGGCTGCAATATATGGACATTTTGTAGATGTAAGAGATTTACTATAAGGAGGATTATTTTATGGAACCATTTGTAAAACATATTGGAATCGTAGCTCCTTTAGATAGATCAAACGTAGATACAGATGCTATAATTCCAAAACAATTTTTAAAGAGAATTGAAAGAAGCGGCTTTGGTAAATTCCTATTTTATGAATTTAGATTTGATGAAGAAGGAAAAGATATTGAAGATTTCGTTCTAAATCTTCCTAAATATAAAAGAGCTTCTATCCTACTTTCAAGAGCAAACTTTGGTTGCGGTTCTTCTAGAGAACATGCACCTTGGGCATTAGAAGATTATGGCTTTAAAGCTATCATAGCTTCAAGCTTTGCAGATATTTTTTATAATAACTGCTTCAATAACGGAATACTTCCTGTAAAACTTTCTTCTGAAGAAATAGAAGCCTTATTTCAAAAAACTGAAACTATCGAAGGTTATAAAATAGAGATAGATTTAGAAGAAAAAAAGGTAAAAGATAATACAGGATTAGAATTTAGCTTTGATGTAGAAGATTTTAAAAGAACTAAACTTCTAAATGGATATGACGATATAAGTCTTACTCTATTAAAAGAAGAAGATATCTCTAAATTTGAAGCAACACATAATACTAATAAAACAGCAGCAATAATTTAAGTAAAAAGCAATCTTCTTAGAAGATAAAATAACTCTATTAAAAAGCCTTGCAGAATAATTTTATTAAATCCTTCTGCAAGGCTTTTTTTTATTTTTCTCTTTTATCTTTTCCCTTAAATAAAAGATATATATTAAACAAAACTCCTAAAATACCAATAGGTATAAATATTATAAGTTTTAAGTTATCGGATATATCTTTCCCTTAAGATTATTTGTGTAGGCTAAGTTTCCATCCACAGTTATTACAACCGCACCCATATTATTAATTCTATTAACTCTACGTATAATTGATACAGCATCCAACCCAAACAATTGTGTAGTATATATATCGCAGTCCACGGATTTATCAGCAATAATAGTTAAAGATGCTACGTTACTTTCTATTGGATATCCTGTTCTACTATCAAATATATGGTGATATTTACTTCCTTTTTTTTCTAGTACTCTCTCATATATCCCTGAGGTTACAACGGATTGATTTCTTATTTTAACAAGTGCTACCGCATTTCCTCTTGGCAAAAAGGGATTTTGTATTCCTACTTTCCAGTCACCACCTTCAGATGGTGATTCTCCAAAAACAAGAACATTACCTCCCATATCTACCATAGCTGAACTAGCTCCATTTTCCTTAAAAAATTCCATAACTTTATCAGCAAAATACCCCTTAGCTATGGCTCCAAGGTCTATCTCCATGCCTTCTTTTAGTAAATAGACACTCTTTTCTTCATCATCTAGTTGTATATTCTCAGGTCTTAAAAGTTCTAATACCTTTTTTATAGACTCTTTGTCTGGCACATGTGCCTCCTCAAAACCTATTCTCCATAATTTTATCAACGGGCCTATTGCTATATTTAAATATGTACTTTCAGATAAACTATGTTTTTTCCCTATATTTATCAACTCATACAGCTCCTCATCCACTTTTTGTGGAGCTAGTGCAGCTGCTTTTTTAAGCATCCCAAGCTGTGAGTTATCGCTATTAGCGCTAAAAACTTCTTCATAATGAATAAGCATATCACAAGCTTTTTCAGCTAGTTTTTCAGCATCTTTTCCCTTTATATAAAGAGTTATTTTTGTTCCCATTAGATATATAATCTTTGTATACTCATCCATTTTGTTCTCCTATATTAAAACTATTCTGCCCATGAGTTAGAAATGCATCTATAAGGTCTTTATCAATACTCGTAATTTTTCTTTCACTTAGATATGCAATAAAATAATCTATGCTCAACTCATCCATAGGAACCTGATATATATTATATTCAGAGGGGCTCTCCTTTACATAGACACTTTCTGGTATAAAAGTCACTCCCAAATTACTCATTGCAAGATTACGTATAGTATAAATCTCTGTACTTTCCATTATTATTTTGGGCTCTACCTTATAAACACTTAATAGCTGATCTATCTGTTTTCTTATTGCAGAACCCTTAGAAGTAAGTATCATCTTTTGACTCAATATCTTGCTTATGTCCATAGTCCCTTCTGGAATAATGGCTACATCTTTCTGATATAAATCGCAAGAGCGTGGAATAATAGCACGGTATCCGTGTTTTCCCCAGCTAACTGAATTTAAGTTTGGAGAAATATTTCTTGAATTTTGTCCAATCCAAAAATCCAACTCACCATTTTGAGTAAGTTTCTCATTTTTATCTGGTAAAGCCTCCGAAAGCTCTACTCTATAGTTTGGATGCATACCTGAAAATTTTGCTAAAAAGAGAGGTAAAAGGTAGGTTCCAAGACTAGGAAGCACTCCTATCTTTATAACCTTACTACCTATATCTGACACATCTGATATTTCCCTAAGTAGTTTTGCATAGTTATTTTCTATTGAAGTTAAATATTGATAATATATCTTCCCCTGCTCAGTTAAACGATATGGAAGTTTACTACGGCTTATAAGCTCACAGTTTAACTGCTCTTCTACCCTTTTAATAACCTGAGTTAAATACGGTTGAGAAATATAAAGTGATTTAGCAGCTTTTCCATAATTACTGTACTTTAAAATAGCATCAATATAATACAAAATATCCTGAGGATAGCCTTTTGACATTTCATTCATCCCTTTGTGAAACAATTAACTTGTTTATTCTTGTTTTTGATTATAACAAATATGTTATCAAACATCAATAAATAACTATTAGATATAATATATGGAGCATGTTAAAATTATATCAAACATACTACTAAAATTATGAAATTTTGATGTACAGAAAGGGGATTACCATGAAATATTTAGCAATCGTAGGCACCAATTCAGACGTGTCAACTAATCGTATGTTACTTCAATTTATGCAAAAACATTTTTCTAATGAGGCAGATATTGAAGTATATGAAATCAAGGATTTACCTCCATTTATTGAACTTGAGGATTCTGATATTATTCCTCAAAAAGTAGAAGAATTATCTGATAAAATCTTAAAAGCCGATGGAGTAATAATAGCAACCCCAGAGTATGATCATGCCATACCTGCTGTTTTAAAAAGTGCTCTTGAGTGGATTAGTTACACTAGCCAAGCACTTACAGACAAGCCTCTTTTAATAGTAGGAGCTTCTCTTGGTACACTTGGTTCTTCTCGTGCACAAGCACATCTTAGACAAATACTTGATTCACCTGAGCTTGCTGCTAGAATTATGCCAAGCAGTGAATTCCTTTTAGGAAGATCACAAGGTGCATTTGATAGCACAGGAAATCTTATATATGCTGATAAGTTAGCAGAACTTGATGAAATTTTTAGAGAGTTTGTTCTATTTACTGATATAACATCAAAACTTTTAGCAGAAAAAGTTTTAAATAAAAAAGTTAAAAAATTCACGTGGGAAGAGTAGGAGGATTAGTATAATGAAATTTATAGCAATTGTTGGAACTAGTGCAAAAAAATCATATAATCGTAAACTCCTTCAGTTTATGAAAAAATACTTTGATTCAAAGGCAGAAATAGAAATACTTGAGATTACAGACGTTCCTATGTTTAATCAATCTGATAATCAATCCTCAAGTGAAGTTATACAGATGTTTAACAATAAGATTATAGCAAGTGATGGTGTTATTATAGCTACTCCTGAATATAATCATTCAGTACCATCTAGCCTTAAAAGCTTAATTGAATGGCTAAGCTTTGACCTTCATCCACTTGCTGGAAAACCAGTAATGATTCTTGGTGCTTCTCTTGATACTCAAGGTTCATCTCGTGCGCAACTACATCTTCGTCAAATCCTAGATGCACCAGGGGTAGATGCAAATGTAATGCCAGGATATGAGTTTTTACTTGGAAATGCAAACAAAGCATTTGATGAGGAAGGTAATCTAAACAATGAAAGAACTATAGATTTCCTTGAAATATGTTTCCTACGCTTTATGAGATTTGCAAAGATTGCAAATCAGCTTAATGAAGAAGAAGAATTTACCTTTACTCCAGGAGTATATGAGGTAAGTGCAATAGGTCACAGTGGAAGTCTTCCAATGAAAGTATCCTTTAGTGAAAACAGAATAGAGAGTATAGATATAAATACAGATGGAGAAACAGAAGGTCTTGCCGATGTAGTTTTTGTAAGAATACCAGATAAAATAATCGAAGGACAAACATTAAATGTTGATGCTCTTTCTGGTGCTTCTGAAACTAGTACTGCTGTATTAGACGGTGTAGCTAAAGCAGTTAAGCTTGCAGGAGTTAACCCTGATATACTTAAAAGACGTCCAAAACCTGCTAGCAGCCTTATAAAAGAAGATGAAGAATATACTTGTGATGTAGTAGTTGTAGGCGGAGGCGGTGCTGGACTAAGTGCAGCTGCAACAGCACTTCAAAATGGTAAAAGTGCTATTGTTCTTGAAAAATATCCAGCAGTAGGTGGTAATACCATACGTTCAGGTGGTCCTGTAAATGCTGCAGATCCAGAATGGCAAGTGAAATTTGATGAAAATCCAGGTGAAAGACATACCATCGAAGCATTACTAGATACAGATGAGAGCTTAATTCATCCAGAATATTTAGATGATTTCCATGCACTTAGAAAAGAGTTTTCTGACTATAAGAAGAAGTTTGACACGCAAAAAGGGCATCTATTTGATTCTCCACTACTTCACAGAATGCAAACATATTTTGGTGGAAAAAGAACTGACCTTAATGGCAACTCAATATACGGACAATATGACCTAGTAAAAATTCTTACAGACAGAGCTTTAGAAAGTGTTAAATGGCTAGAGGAAATAGGAGTTGAGTATGATAAAAGTATAGTATTCGCTCCAGTTGGTGCACTTTGGCGTCGTGGTCATAAGCCTACTAAAAGCCATGGTTCATCATTTATACTTGCACTAACAAAATATGTACAAGATAACTCAGGAAAAATCATTACAGATAGTCCTGTAAAAGAATTTATTATAGAAGATGGCGAAATAAAAGGAGTTATAGCAACTGGTGTTAATGGTCAAAAGATAACTGTTCATGCAAAAGCAGTAGTTCTTGCAAGTGGTGGTTTTGGTGCAAACACAAAGATGCTAAAAGAATATAACACCTATTGGAGCGATATTGCTGATGATATAAAAACTACTAATTCCTACGCTATGACTGGTGATGGAATATTACTTGGTAAAACAGTAGGTGCTGCACTTACAGGAATGGGCTTTACTCAAATGATGCCTGTAGCAGATCCTGAAACTGGTGAACTATTCAGCGGAGTTCAAGTACCTCCTGAAAACTTTGTAATGGTAAATAAAGAAGGTAAAAGATTTATTAATGAATTCTCTGGAAGAGATGTTTTAACAAAAGCTGCTATTGAACAAGGTGGTTTATTCTACCTTATAGCTGATGATGAAATAAAGAAAACAGCTGCTAATACAAGTCAAGAAAAGCTAGACCGTCAGGTAGAAGCTGGTACTTTATTTAGAGCAGATACCCTAGAAGAGCTAGCAGTAAAAGTTGGTATGGATCCTGCAGTTCTTATAGATACTATTAATAAGTATAACTCATATGTTGATGCTGGATTTGATCCTGAATTCCATAAGGATACATTTAGCTTAAAAGTGGAGAAAGCACCATTCTATGCTACTCCTAGAAAACCAGCAGTTCATCATACAATGGGTGGACTTAAAATAGACACTAACGCTCATGTATTAGACGAAAATGATAAACCAATTAAAAACCTTTATGCAGCTGGAGAAGTTGCTGGGGGTATCCATGCAGGTAACCGTCTTGGTGGTAATGCATTAACCGATATATTTACCTTCGGAAGAATTGCTGGAAAAACTGCCGTTGATGAAATGAAATAGTTAAACTGTAAAAAAGCCAGATACAAATACACAGAGCCGATAACACGCATAAGTAAAAATGCGGTTATCGGCTCTATTTTTCCTTAAATTAAAGATATAATTAATATCCACTTTCTATAGCTTTAACTCTATCATAAAAATTCTTATTGATAGGGGTTTCTAGTAAGTACTTTTTCCCAAGCTCAAGAACCGCTCCTGAAAACAAGTCTACCTCACTTAAGCGTTTTGCCTCCATGTCTTGAGCCATAGATGGTTTTCCTGTTTCACTTAAACCATCTAATATATTGAGCCAATAATTTAAATCCTCTTCTGTAAGATTAATCCCTTCTTTTTCAGACAATAGAATAACTTCTCTCATAGCTCTAATCATGGTATCTCTAGCTTCCCCTTGAACTTGAATTGTTCCATAATTTCCTCTATATAAAGCAACAGTTTGATTAACTCCAACATTAAGCATAAACTTGCTCCATAACCTTTTATACATGTCCTTTTGAACCTCATGCGGTAACTCTACACTTTTAAAGAAATCCTCAACTAAGCTTACCTTTTCTGAAATAACACCAGCTTCTTTTTCACCAAAACATATCATCCCCATATTTTTATAAGTTAGCTTGTTACCTTCCCTTACTGCATCCATTCCCTGAGCTACAGAATATAGAACCTTGTTCTCACCATAAGCTTCTGCAATTAACTTCTCACTAGTTATTCCATTTAATAAAGATAAAATTATTGTATTTTCCCCAACTTGATTTTTTATATCCCTTATAGCATCCTTAAGTGCACTATATTTCACAGCAATTATTACAAGGTCAGCAGGTGCTGTTTTCTCCTCTGGAGTTATAAAATTAAAATCACAAAGCTCATCGTTACAGTATATATTTGAATATCTTTTTATTCTATCTTCACTGGCTATAATTCTTAAATCCTCTTTCTTCATTCTTTTAGATAAATGATTACCAAATAATATACCAAGAGCTCCAAGCCCTATAATAGATACAGTTTTAATTTTCATATAAAATTAAGCCCCCTTCAAATTAGTCTACAATACCATTATATAACTAATCAGAAGAATTTCTCAATATTGGTTATTTCGTTTCTATATCAGCGAATGTCAGCTCAAATGATTCATTATTAAGAACTTCTTCAAGGTTCATAATATCAGAAATTCCCAGTATGCCTTTTTTAAAATCCATAGTCGCCATTCGTCTTGCTGCTTCTGCAGCAATTAGCCCAGTGAATCTACCCTCGTTATGTCCCCATGCGCATATTCTCTTTTCATCAGCTTGAATGGATACTATAAAAATATCTGTCCCAAATTTAGGTTTTCTTAAAAACTCTTCAGCAAGCTTGTAAATCCTTTTATATTTTAACAAGCCAAGCAAACCAATTTTTTTACTTCCATAAATAAGGGCTGTTATATTTGGCTGATCAAATCCCAAATATGTTATGAAGTTCTTATTCTTATACTTTTGGTTTAACATATGCTGATCAACAAAATTAAAATTATAGGTTCTTAAGCTATTTCCTTCAGTTATTATTGTATTTTTCAGTTGAAATGGTCTTATATATCCAAGGGTTTTATGGGGGTATCCTTTTAAGAAATTATCTAAAGTCCATTTGATAGCCGCATCTCCATGCCTTTCTCCCAAACCTAAAACAAGCTGAATGTCTATACTTTCTGCCAAAGGATAGCTACGAACAAATTCCTCTGCCATAAGATTTGTAAGTCCTGGGGCTAATCCAACGCCTAATAAAATTCTGCTTAATCCTAAAAGCTTTAACCCCCTTATTTTCTCAATAAATTCCGAGTTTGCAGTTACATCCATATAATCAATTCCATGTCTATCACAATATTCAACCAACTTAGTATTTTCCTGATCCACACAAACAATAACCCATCCAATACCTTGCATTTTCTCAAAGTCAATGTTATGAATATTCATCTCACAAATTTCTGCTTCTATCTCTTGCTTTTCTAAAAATCTTTTTATCTTTTCTCCGCTTCGACCAGCCAAAACCAAATTATAGTTTTTAAGCTCTCTTGTAATATATTGACCTACTTTACCATGTCCCCCTATAATCATAATTTTATTCTTTGTATCCATTAACACACTCCCTTTACTATAAAACTATTATAGGAATACCCTTGATAAGCAATCACTTATGAGTGATTTTGAATTAAACTTATTGCATGCTCTAAAAAACCTTTAATAGATTCTAATTTATCACTAGGGGTATTATCCAGAAAATCAAAAAGAGCTTTATCATATTTATCATGGTATTCTTCATGAGCATCATAGGCAATCTTCCCTTTTTCAGTCAAATAAATCAAATAGCGTTTTTTATCTTCTGGATCATCTTCTTTAGTAATCAGACCACGTTCACTCAATTTTTGTAAAGTCTTATGAACCACAGGTCTGGTTATTCCATATTTCCGTGCAAGTTCAGCACTATGGATACCTGGATAATCCCCTATTGTTTTAATCATATGAATTTCTCCACGGTAAAATTTCATATCCTCACTTCCAAAATCAAGCACATTTGTTTTACCATTTGCAATTCTCTCTGTCAGCTCAATAAATGAATCAATAACCCCTCTAGCATCCACTGAAGAATTACTGCTACCCTTTTGATAAATAAGCCCTTCAAACATAGATACTTTTATCTTATCTGCTACAGTAAGACCAGCTTTTTGGAGTGCATTTTCAATCTCCTCTTTACTAGGTGGCAAAGGAATCCCTTCCAAAAAACCTGATAACCAGCTCAACATATTAGTGGGAACATTACCTTTTTTATCCTCATAACTCCCTACGATAAAAAGATATCCACCATCCTTTAAAGCATCAGATACTTTTTGCAAAAATATAGACATATCACCCTCTACAAAATTTAAGATACCTGAGGCAATAATAAAGTCATAAGGTCCTCCCAAAGGATCAGAATTAAAGTTTCCTGATACCACTTTGATATTTTCCTGAACTTTATGTTGTCTCACAATTTCCTTTGTGACTTCAGAAACAGCCTGTGTTTCTATAATCGTAGCTTTACTATTTGGAAACTGTTTAACAAACTCAATATCCAAAATTCCTGCTCCACCCCCAAGATCCAGAATGTTTAGAGGCTCATTACTATTTGGATATAACTTCATGATTTCATCAATAAACGCCTGTACTCTTCCAGTATACATTTCTGGAATACTTAAACGTGCAAGCTCCGAAAAATCGTAACCATTCCTACTAACAGTTTGAGCAGTCTTTACCTTTTCTTCAAGTTCTGCAAGAGATGTCATTTTCTCTCTAAATAATAGAGTATCACCTAAAAAAACTTGGCTATTTCTAGATAAGAAATCTTTTGTTTCTGGTGTATTTATATAAAAGTCTCCTTGTTTATTAACCAATCCACAGGAAATCAGTGATAAAAGCATGAATTCAATTTGATTTTTATCACATTTTATTGCCTTTGCAATATCTTCTGCGGTTTGTGGTGTATCTAGATAAGAAAAAATATTTAACCGTATTGCCGCAAAGAGTAACTGTCCCTCTTGGTAGTTGTGTATTATTTCATAATAACGTTTAGGACTATTTTCAATCTTATACATAAATAAAACATCTCCTTTGTCAGTGGATACCCTCTTTTAAATAGCATCAATTTATATTGTTAGTATGGCATACATATTATTCGTTTGTCAAGGAAACTTTGTTTCAAAAAAATTAGACTAATATTAGCGAAAATCATTTTATATAATAATTTTCACTTAATTAGTCCAATAATAATATTCGTTAATATAGTTACAATTAAATATATACTTACCTTTTCCTCTTTATAAATCTATAAGTGAATACTTCACTCCTTTAGATATATTGTATATAGGTGTATCTAAAAGCTCCCCTATTGCATGCCCAAGCTCAAATAACTCTTCATCAGTAATATCAGTGTTATTTACATTAATTTGAGTTTTCTTAAATATATCCTTTCCTTCCTTATTAAGTCCTGCTTTATACTCGATAACTAATACATTTTCAACTAAAATTGACTCTATCATATTATTGCTCCTTATTCCTTATATAATTGCACTTGTTAAAATCAAATACATATTATATATATGCATAAGAGCCTATTTTTGAACGACAAATATTGATCTTTTTTTATAAAGATTTATTCTTTTCTTTCAATAAAGCTCGAAAATAAGCTTCTCTTATAGCATTATCAACTATAGTATTCATGTGTATATCTATATTTTGATTCATTCCAATAAGTTTGTTTAACATTCCTACTGTAGATTTTCTTAATTGATAAGTTCTCCTAACATCATATCCTTCTCCATCAACTTCTGGAGTTTTACGTTTCCCCTTTCTTTTTATTAAGTCTTTTTTCTCTTCTGATTTATTTATTAAATTTTTATCATCAATAGTATTAGAAACTTTATTTTCATATGATGAACTTATAAGCACCTTAACTACTTCACCATCAATCTCTTCATCTTCTTTAATACCTATATATTCAGTGGTTTCTTCCTCTTGTTCTTTTGTGATATCCACTATTTCTTTTTCTGATATTTTTTCCTTTTTGACCATAATCATCACCTCTTAATAAAATAATATTCAATAAAAAGAAAATTTGAACACTTCTGATCAGCTTTTTAACTTTTTAAATGTTTTTCTTTTTAACTTTTTAACTTTTTAACTTTTTAACTTTTTAAATGTTTTTCTTTTTAAACATTTAACTTTTTAAACATTTAACTTTTTAACTTTTTATTAAACATAGTATTTTAATGAATCTAATGAGGCTTGAGAAGGAACTCTTTTTTTGTCTCTTTTATGAATAAAACAATGTCATTTCATGTCTAATTTGAATATATTATCTCGTAATGCTTTTTTGAGAGGAGGTGATGAATTTGGCTATTCAAAAGATTTTAGATACCTCTAAAATTACCATTAAAGTTGAAAATGGCTTTAATGATGCAGGTAAGGCGATTTATAGAAATCTAGGTTTCTCCGGCTTAAGAGCTGATTGTAGTGTTGAAGATCTTTATACTCTTGCAGAGGCTATTAAGGGCATTTTAGCAAATAATACTGCTGAGTATTTATTAACCGAAATATCACAAATAGTTAATGTGGATTAACAATATTCAAAGCATTAAGCTGAAAGGAGGAATTTAAAATGACGCAAACCTTAGTTATGAGCTTTATAACTTCTAATGGTGGAAAGGCTTCTATGTCTATTTCCGGAGTAAAAGAGGATATAACCTCTGCTCAAACAGAGGCTTTAATGAATCTTATTATAGCTAAAAACTATTTCGATACTAAAAACGGAGCATTAGTTGCCATCAATAACGCGAAAGTCGTTAAAAAAGATGAAGCCAAATTGCTTTAATTAATTTTAGCTCAGCAAATTTTTGCTGAGCTTTTTATATAGATTTATATGACTTCTTTATAATAAGAAGAAAGTTTGTTATTATTAATTTATTATATAAATTTAATAGAGGTATTATAAATGATTGAATATAAAGATAAAAGCTATGTGTGTTTATTGGATTTTGCAATGGATCTTGTTAGAGGAAAATGGAAGGCATTAATTTTATGTCATCTATATAATGAGCCTATAAGATTTTTAGAGCTTCAACGTAAGGTTAAAGGCGTAAGCCAAAAGGTATTAAATGAAAAACTTAAGGAATTAGAAAATGACGAGTTAATAGCCAAAGTGGTATATCCTGAGGTTCCTCCTAAGGTTGTGTATCATCTTACTCCTAAAGGTGTGGCTCTTACTAAGATACTTAAGCAAATGGAAGACTGGTCTCTTGAATATTATCCTGAACTTAAGAATAGCTGTAATTAAAATGTAATAAAAAATAATCTGTGCGCCTTATATAATGAATAGTTAGAGGGGTATTCATCTCAACTTATACACAGATTATTTTTAAACCATTAAATTAGAATATAGTATCTTGATTTTCTTCGTTAAATAAGTGAACTTTATCTAAATCTATTGCAAATTTTATATTATCTCCTATAACCTCTCCTTGATGTTTAGCTGTTTTTATTGTAAATGCCCTATCATTTGCTTTTATGTGAAGCAAGACTTCTGCTCCTAAGTTTTCTACTACTTCTATTATCCCATTTACAATATAACTTCTATTACCCTCTTGTTCAGTTACAATTTTTATATCTTCAGGCCTTATTCCCAATATGGCTTGCTTTTCTATATAATTAGAACCTTTGATTTTATGAGCCTTGTCCTTATCTAGAACAACTTTTTGCCCAAATACTTCAACTATAATATTTTCATTTTCTTCTTTTACATCTCCATATAAGAAATTCATTTGAGGACTTCCTATAAATCCAGCGACGAACATATTTGCAGGATGATTATATATTTCAGTTGGAGTATCTACTTGTTGAATTATTCCATCCTTCATAACTACTATTTTACTTCCTAAAGTCATAGCCTCAACTTGGTCATGTGTTACATATATAAATGTAGTTTGAAGATTCTGATGTAATTTAGCTATTTCTATTCTCATCTGGTTTCTTAATTTAGCATCTAAATTTGATAGAGGTTCATCGAGTAAAAATACTTTAGCCTCTCTAACCATGGCTCTTCCCATGGCTACTCTCTGTCTTTGTCCACCAGAAAGTGCTTTAGGTTTTCTATCTAATAAGTGCTCTATATCTAATATTTTTGCTGCATCTCTAACTTTTTTATTTATTTCATCTTTTGGTATTTTTCTTAATTTCAACCCAAAAGCTATATTATCATACACAGTCATATGAGGATATAATGCATAGTTTTGGAATACCATTGCTACATCTCTATCCTTGGGAGCTAAGTCATTAACTAATTGACCATCTATGTATAGCTCTCCCTCTGATATTTCTTCAAGTCCTGCAACCATTCTTAAAGTAGTAGATTTTCCACATCCAGAAGGACCTACAAATACTATGAATTCTTTATCTTCTATTTCTAAATTAAAATCCTTTACTGCTGTTACATCCTTTGAATATCTTTTATAAATGTGTTTTAATGATAAACTTGACATGTCTTATTCCCCCTAAATATTTTTTCCTCTCATCTGACATCCTAATTTAACTATATCATTGTAGATTTATATCATCAAACTAGAAAATAACTCTTCCTTGTAATATAGCTTAACTAAGAAGTTCATCCCAATCTACATTGCTTTGCATGGTTAATGAATTATAATCTGCACCTAACTGTTCATGTTCTGGTCCTACTCCTAATGATCTCATATGACATGCTCTTGCTGCCACTATTCCAGACTTAGAATCCTCCACTACCAAACATTCTTCATTTTTTAGGTTTAACTTTTTAGCCGCTACTATAAAAACCTCTGGGTCTGGTTTTGACTTAGTAACATCTAGGCCACAGCTTACTTCATCTATATATTTATTTAATCCTGTTTTCTCTAAAATTAGAGGTGTATTTTTACTTGCAGAACCTATTCCTATTAATACGCCCCTATCTTTAAGCATTTCTAAAGTCTCTATAACATCTATTAAAACTGCCTGAGAATCAAGACTCTCTAATAATTCAACATAGTACTTATTTTTTTCTTCAGCAAACTTTAATTTATCTTCACGAGAGTAGATGGTTGTCCCCTTTGAAAGTACTACCTCTAAGGACTCCATTCTACTTACTCCCTTTTGTCTTTTATTATCTTCTTCTGTGTAATTAGTGATCCCTAATTTGTGGGCTAATTTCTTCCATGCATAAAAATGCATCTTATCTGTTGAAACTAATACTCCATCAAGATCGAAAATTACTCCTTTAATCATTCTGCTATCTCCTTCTGATTTTTTACTATACAATTTCCTGTTTTAATGATAAAATATACCAAAGGTTTAACCTTAAACTTCCCAAGGAGGTGACGTATAAACATGGCAACAATCAAAGATATTGCCAAAACCGTTGGCGTAAGTTGTACAACAGTTTCTAATGTAATTCATGGAAAACCTGGTCGTGTTTCAGCAGAAACCATTATTAAAATTAATAAAGCTATCGAGGACTTAAATTATGTTCCAAACATGTCAGCTCGCTCTTTAGTTTCTAACTCATCAAAGGTTATAGGTGTTATAAATCACATAGTAACTACTCGTGATAAGAATTTTATGGAGGATCCATTTCATTCTATATTCATAGGTGCCATAGAATCTACCTTGCGTGAAAATGGGTATTATCTAATGCTCCGTACCGTAGAAACAAGTCAAGATTTGAACTTTTTTCTTAGAAACTGGAATGTGGACGGGTTAATTCTTACAGGCATTTATGAAGACGATTTTTATAGTGTTTTAACTAAATTAAATATTCCCGTTGTTTTAATAGATAGTTATGTTTCAAATCCTAATATCTGTAATGTAAGCCTTGAAGATTTTAATGGAGGTTATCTTGCTACTAAGTACCTTATCGATCACGGTCATAGAAGCATTGCATTTGCATCCCCTTTTATAAAATACAAAGGTGTTGTATCAGAACGTTTTGATGGTTATAAAAAAGCTCTTTCAGAGGCTAACATAGAATTTAATAAGGATCTTGTGTTTGAACAGGAACTTGATACTCCAACAGCCATTGCTTTAGGAAAATCTCTAGCTAAGCGAAATGACTTTACTGCTATATTTTCTACAGCTGATATATTAGCAGCTGGTATTATAACAGGGCTTAAACAAGCTGGTAAAAAAGTTCCTGATGATGTTTCTATAATAGGGTTTGATGATATTAATCTATGTAACTTAATATCACCTGCCTTAACTACTATTCATCAAGATGCTCATTTAAAAGGCAAACTTTCTGTTAATTACATAATAGATAAACTTGAAAATAAACCTATCCACCAAAAGGAAACAATTCTTCCAGTTAGAGTTGTTGAACGTTATAGTGTAATGTCTATATCCTAGAATTCAGTAGAGGGAGGTTCCTCTACTGAATTTGTTTTATATCAGCTTTATTACTTTCTATATTTACTTGATATAGTTTGTTTAAATAGGAAACTTTAAATTTTAAACTCTTCCAACCTTCTGGCATACAAGGTCTTGCCTTAACTACACCATCTTCAAAATATATACCTCCAAAGCCTTCTACAACTGTCATATAAGCTCCTCCAGATGAAGCTGGGTGAGTTCCCCCTATATATATAAGTCCTGCCCACTGTTTACCTCCTCCAAGAATATCAGGAAGTGCTGACTTTAAGAAAAATGGATATGCTCTATCGGGCATTCCACACTTACACGCTACTAAAGCATACATGCAGGCACTTAAGGATGATCCGTGTTCTGTTCTAGGCTCATAATATTGCCAGTTCTTAAGCATTACTTCTTCTGAATATTCTTTATGAAATAAATTAAGCATGGTTATTACATCCGCTTGCTTTATAAGCTTTGTATCTGAGGCTATTCCATATGCTCCACCCCAGTATTCCTTGTCATTTAATAATCTCTCTTTTAACTTATTAATCTCTATATCTTCCAAACTTTCATATCCATCAAATTGTGGAATTATAGATGTTTTATCCTCAGGTTTAGGTATATATATCTTACAGCTTGCATCCGCAAACTTTGATTCTAGTTCTTCTAATGAATATTCTTCCTCAAGCTTCCACTTATTTTTCTTTATCATTTTTATTACATCTAAGGCACTTTCAAAGGTGAACTTGGCCATTCTGTTAGTATACGCATTATTATTAACTCTTTCATGATACTCATCTGGTCCTATTACATCTCTAAGTTCATATACTTCTGATCCCACTTTAGTTAGCAATAAATCATGATAGAAATTTGCACATTCAATTATTACTTTATATCCACCTTCTGTGATTAAATCATAATCTCCAGTTCTATTGATATACTTCATAATGCCATAAACAATAGCTGAAGAAATGTGAATCTGCTTGTCTTTAAAATATGTCCTCATTGGTCGCCCTGTAAATACATCTGTTACATTATAATCTGAACATGCATCATATCCATTTTCTTGACTCTCCCATGCGTAGAAAGCTCCCTTATATCCGTAAGAAGCTGACTTTTTCATAGCACCTTCTAATGTATCTATTCTGTATTTAAGTAAGGTTTTTGCTACCTCTGGTTCAGTGTTTAAGAAGAAGTCCAGCATAAACATTTCTGTATCCCAAAATATAGCACCCTTATAGGTTTGTCCCGATAACCCTCTTGCTGGAATTGATAAACTTTTAGAATGTCTCGGTGCTATAGAATGTAGATGATATATAGAATAATTAATCCCCTCTTCCGCCTTATCGTCTCCATCTATAATAATTTCAGAGGTACACCAGATTTTATCCCATGCTCTTTTATGCTCTTCTAATAATTCAAAATAACCCTTGTCCCATATATCTCTTACAAGTGCTACCGATTCTTCTATTGGATTTTTACAATCCTTACTGGTATATACAGTAATAAACTTATATATTTCGTAGGTAAACCCCTTTTTTGCATCTATACTTATCTTTCTAAGAAGCTTATTATCCTTCTCAACCTTCTCTTTTTTTGCTTCAAAGTTATATTTAATTTTTTCACTGACACAAACCCTATCTTTATTTTCATGAGTTAAAGCATTGGAGATTAATACATCCTCATGTATTGAGTACCTAATCTCATCATAGTGAGGTCCATTAATATCCCATACCTCTCCATCTATTCCTGTATATATATTTAACTCTCCATCATAATCTGAAGTAACGCTATATTTCATAATGATGCAATGCTCATTAACCATTGATGCAAATCGTTCTACCTCAATGCTCAATCTACCTTTATCTGTATCAAAACTAGTTTTAGATTTAAATAAACCATATCTATAATCTAATGCTAGTGTATTAGTAGAAGGCTCCACATTAGGCAAACGGTACTCTTGTCCATCAAATTCAGCATAGGTGAAAAGAGCATTTGGTGCATTTAAGGGTTCTCTCCAGGCATTTCCTACCTGATCATAAATTCCAGATAAATTTATAGCTACAAACTGCTCCTTTTCATACTCTGGAAGAGTCCCTCTTATCCCAAGATATCCATTTCCTATAAGAAATTTATTGCCGTTTGCTGATATTTTATCCTTGTTATACGAATTTTCTTCTATCAACCAACTAATCATTTTCCCCTCTCCATTCGCTTGGAATATTTATTAACCTTTTTTCTTCACTTAAAGTTATGATTTCTTCATACACTTCAATTTGAATTTCTGTGCCATTTAAAGTATAAAGTGCTACATTTTCTTTATTAACTTCCACTACGATTACATCATCCTTATAGCAAAGTCTAAAAGAATATCCATTCCATTCTTTTGGAATCGAAGGTCTAAAACTAAGCACCTCTTTATCTGAGCGCATTCCTCCAAACCCATATAAAATATTCATCCAAGCTGCTGCTATAGAGGTTGTATGTAAACCCTCATGTGTATTACGATTGTAGTTATCTAAATCCATTCTAGTTGCAAATCCAAAGAAATCATAAGCCTCTCTATGTTTCTTTAATTGTGCTGCTAATATTGAGTGTACTGATGGTGAAAGTGAACTTTCATGAATACATCTTGGCTCATAGTATTCATAGTTAGCTCTAAGTTCCTCCTCTGTAAATCTGCTGTTATATAAAAGCATAAACATAAGAACATCAGGCTGCTTAATCATGTCGTTACGGTAAATTCTATCGTAGGTCCAGTTATGATATAATGGAAAATCTTCTACGGGTATCTTGTCAACATCTATATGCGGTAAATTGAAAAATCCTTCATGTTGCTCAAAAAGCTTAGTTTCTTTATTATAGGGAATGAACATTTTCTCCCCTATTAAACGCCAATTTTCTAATTCTTCTTGTTTAACGTTTAACTTTCCAAGGATATTATCATATAAATCTTTATTTTTACTTTCTAATCTCTTTAAAACATCTAGGGTATACTCAAGTGTAGTTTTACCCATATAATTTGTGTAACAATTATTGTTTACCATCATTTGAAACTCATCTGGTCCCATTACCCCATAATATCCATATCTTGATTTATCTGAGCTCCAATCACCTCTTGTAGCAAGCATCCTGCTTATTTCTATAAGAAGTGGTACCCCTGTTTCAAATACGAATTCTTCATCTTTAGTTATATTCTCATAATGCCATATCCCATATGCAACTGCTGTTGATGGTTGAAGCTGAAGACTTGCATGCTGCCATAGGTTACAACATTCTCTTCCACTTATAGTTGCTATCGGAAAAAATGCACCTTCACAATCTAACTGCTTTGCTCTTTCCTTAGCCTCTGGTAATGTAATTAATCTATATCTTAATAATTGTTTGGCTGCTTCTAGGTTGTTAAAGATGTAGAAAGGTAAACAATAGGCTTCAGTATCCCAAAATGAATTACCGTTATATGCTTCTCCCGTTAATCCCTTTGCTCCAATTACATTACTTTGATCTGCTCCATGGTAAGTTTGATGCATTTGGAATATACAAAATCTTACCCCCTGCTGATTTAACTCATCTCCATCTATAACAATATCTGATTCAAGCCAGACTTTTTTCCACCACTCTATACTTCTATCTCTAATCTCATCATATTTAATTGATGTGATATTTTTCTTTTCATCTTCGCATTTAGATATAAATTCATCAAGTGAATCTTTATCATTCTTATTTACTAGATTGCTAATAACTTTAGTAAAAGTAGCTTTTTCACCCTCTTTTAAGCTGATTTTAAAGCTTTTTAATATTTTCTTTTCCTCACTAATATCTTCTTCTTTTTCATATATACAATCAAAGGCGCAAGTAGAAAAAACATTTTGCTTTGTATTTATTGTGGTTCCAAGTATACTTAGCCACCTATCTCCACTACTATTTTCACTACATTTCCATAGATTTTCACCTGCCATATGATGAATATTTGTAAAATCTAAACCCGATATGATTGTTATATCACCATTAAAATTTATAGGCGTAATATTTATTCTCTGCCCCGCTAGGTTAGCATCTTCCATTGATAAGAAACGTTCAAATTCTAGCTTTACTTCTTTTCCTCCATCTACTTCCCATATAAATGAACGAGTTAAAATTCCTGTATTTAAATCTAGTTCTCTTTTAAAATCTCTGAAACTACTTTTATTTAAATCTAAAACTTCATTGTCAAGAATTATACGTGTATATAGCCAATCTACTGAATTAACCATAAACTCACTATCTTTTATTATTCCTTTATATGAGGAGCCTGTAACTTCTTGTGATTCATACACTCCATTAAAATAACTTCCAAGGAGGCTATCTCCAGTATACCCTTCTTCAAAATAACCTCTAACTCCCATATACTCATTTCCAAGGGAGTATATAGATTCGGACACCTCTGAATAATCTTTATTAAATCCTTCTTCAATGATTTTCCACGAGTCTGTAACATAGTATTTATCCGCTATTTTTGCCATATTTAATTCTACTCCTTTACTGCACCTGCTGTGGCACCATCTGTAATTTGTTTTTGGAATATTGTAAATAGAATAATTGGTGGAATAATTGAAAAGGCTACTGCTCTTAACATATCTACTGCATTAACTTTATTAGAGGAGTGATATGCAAATAACTTAACCATGATTGTTTCCTTTTGAGTACCATTAAGTACTAGATAAGGTAATAAGAAATCTGACCAAGCTGCAGTAACTGTAAAAATAACAACAACCATTACTATAGGTCTAGATAAAGGAAGTATTACTCTTAAAAATATCTGAAGTTCTCCACATCCATCTAATTTAGCTGCTTCTATTAACTCTTTAGGCAACCCTTCAAAAAAGTTCTTAAACAGTATTACATAAAATGCATTAGCTCCAAATACCAACCATAGAGGTAGAAAAGATCCATTTAAACCAACTTTGTTAATATTTACAAATAATGCTACTATGCTTGTTGTAGCTGGAATTAATAAACTCCACATAACTAATCCTAATATTATTTTGTGCCCTTTAGGCTTGATTATAGCTAACACATAAGCTAAAAGACCATTAAAGGTTACTGAACACAAGGTTCCCCCGATTACTACTATGGTTGAATTTATATAATATCTAACAAATTTTAAGTTATTCCAAGTATCAACATACTTTTGAAAATTAAAAGTTGACGGTAGTATAGTCGCATCTTTTCTAAATTCACTAATATCCTTAAAGCTAGCTAAAAACACCCATACAGAAGGAAATAAGCATACTATAAGTATTAATAAACACAGTATAAAAATTGTTATAGAAAGTATTTTTGTTTTTAATGACTTTATATCATAATAACGAATTGCTCCATCTGATTTTTCTTTATACTTATTAAAAAACATCTTATAACTCTCCTCCTACCCTTCTTTATTTGCTGTTAGCTTAAAATAAAGTACACTTAATACCGCAAGTATTATACATACAATAACTGATAAAGCTGCCGCTACTGGGAAATTATAATCCTTAAATGCAAAATTATATACTAATTGCATAATTGAAATACTAGCATTATTAGGACCCCCATTAGTCATAACCATTGGTTCATATAAAATTTGAAAGACTGCTATTATTTGAAGAATGAACATTGTCTTACCAAGTGAAAACAACTTCGGTAATGTTATATATCTTATTCTTTGTAATACTGAAGCTCCATCTATGGTTGCAGCTTCATATAGTTCAGGATTAATACTGCTTATACCAGCTAAATAGATTAAGGCTGTAGCTCCTGCACTTTTCCACGTCATACTCATAACAATAAGAGGAATTGTCCAACCGGGATTAGTTAACCATAGCTGAGGATCTACTCCTATTTTTCCAAGCAAAATATTTAAGGTTCCTGTTCCACCAGGTTTAAATAAAAATCCCCACATTATCACTGTGGCAAGTCCTGGCATAATATTAGGGAAATAAATTCCTACTCTAAATAATCCTTTGAAGTGAATAGTCTCACTTATAAGAATAGCCGCTAATATAGGTGCAAAAAAACCTATAACCAACGACCAACCAATGTAACTAAAAGTATTTTTAAGTGCTGCCCAAAAATCAGGATGAGCAAATACGGTAAAGTAATTATCTAATCCTACAAATTTAACCAGTCTAATTCCATTTGCTTGATATAGTGAAAGTTTAATGTTTTCTAATAAAGGCTCCCATATGAAAAAAGAAAATAAAATAAGTGTTGGTAACATAATAGCCCAACCTATTAAATCTTTTCTTTTTAAAACCTTTTTCTTCTTTACTGTAATTTCTGGAGTTGCACAGATTTGTAAATCATTCTTCTCAACTTTTCGCATTCTTCCCACTCCCTAAGATTTTTAAGAATCCAAATAGGTTGTCTTATAAAGAAAACCTATTTGGATAACTAGACATATAAAATAACTATTTTTATTTATTTACTTTTTCATCTAAAATCTTTTGGTAATTAACATTAGCTTGTTTCATTAAAGCAGTAACATCAGCATTTTTGTCAGTGATAACTGCTTGTATAACTTTTGTAAGTTCTGAGTATAAATCTTGAGCTGATCCTGGTTCTTCTACACGAAGGTTTCCTTGCTTGTCTATAGCATCAAAATATGAAGCATATAATTTATCATCAACATTTTTGTTATCTTTTAATACTTTTGCTTCCGCATCTAGTACTTCCTTATTAACCCAAGCAGGGAATCTCTTAATTACAGGAATTCCAGTTTCTACTTTTCTCTTAGCATCAGCTTCCATACCTGCTATTGAATCTTCTGTTGCAACTGGTGCCTTACCCATAAGTTCAAGATAATCTAAAGCCGCATTGATTTCAGCTTCAGTAGCATCCTTTGAGAACATATATGGAGTTCCACCAGATAATGAATATTGAGCTCCATTAGGTCCTGCTGGCATAGCAAATATAGCTAAATCTTCTGCAGGAAGTCCATTATTTTCAGTAGGTTGCTCAACAGCATCATTTGCAGCTATATACATAGCAGCAGCGCCTGTTCCTAAGTTAGAGAAACCTGTTCCCCAATCTTCGTTTGTAGGATCTGCAGTTAAAACATCATATTTCCATTTTAAATCTTTAACATAGTTCATTGCTTCTATAGCTTCTTTACTATCAACGTGAGATTTGTATTTACCATCAGCTTCTTGTGTAGTTAAAGTAGCTCCAAATGCCCAAGCTATATTAGAAAAATGCCAACCACCAGCTGCATCTTTAGCTAAAAGACATAGTCCCGCACTACCAGTCTTTTGTTTAATAGTTTGAGCTGTTTTAGCTAATTCATCCCATGTTTTAGGAACTATTGGACGTCCATCTGCATCAACTAGTCCGGCGTCTTTAAATAATTTAACATTAGCCATAACCCCTAATGCATATCCATCACGTGGAATACCATATATTCTTCCATTTCCATCTGATAAAAGTTTCTTAATTGATGGATTTATTGCTTCATCCCATCCACGCTTTTTTAATATATCTGTTATATCAGCAACATATCCACCCTTAATAAGTTTTTGAGGTTCAGTATACCATGTTTCAAATATGGTTGGTAAGTTTCCAGCTTCAGCCATAGGTACAAATGTCTCTGTAGTGTATTTGTAGTATGATGGAACAACTTCAACATCCTTATCTTTATCTTCTAATTTAGCCTTGTAACCTTCATGTAATGTAATTTCACTTGTCATTGTAGCTTCAGGCCATATTCCTAGTTTTAATTTAACCTTTCTGTCTGAAGTGTTTGCAGTATTGCCAGTTTGTCCACACCCCGATAATACTGACATTGCTAGTACTGTAGTTAGCACTATGCTAGAGAGTTTTTTAAATCTGTTCATAAACTTTCCCCTTCCTCATCTTTCTTATATGTTGGTTGATTTAACGTTAAACTAAATATTTTAAGACATTTTCTTTAAGATTAATGATAGTAAGTTGTTAAGATTTAACGTTAAACTAATGATATCATTTACATTTTTTATTGTCAATATGATTTATAGAAATATTTACAAGTTTTATTTGCATAAAAAAACATTATATAAAAAAGAACCATATATGCTACACATCTTCATATATGGTTCTTTTACTTACTTCTATATTTTTATATTATGGATTGTATTTTGCTACAACCTCACCTATCATATCACTTTCTTTTGCTTCATTTCCAACATATTGAGGTTCTGCTTTTACAGTCTTTTCTTCCCCACCTATTTCTATCTTCCCACTGTAAAGTATTCTACTTGTTAAACTTGTGGTTCCTTCCACAACAAATTTATAGCTTCCTTTTGGTATTTCTGCGCCATCTTTATCCTTAAGATCCCATATATAAACCATATCACCTGACTTAGGTGTTGCTTCTGTAACTGCATCAATTTCCTTTGTCTTCTTTTTAGAGATGTTTGATTTTTTAACCCATGTAGGAATTGCATTTTCCTGAACCTTATATCCTTTTGTTGCTGTATATTTAGTTACGGATAAGGTTTTTATGTATTCTCCAGAATCACTTTCTATCCATACAGCAAATTGGTTGTTTGAACTTCCACTTTGTCTTACATATGGAAATGATATTTCTAAGGTATTTGGAGTATTTCTTTCTAGATTTTTTGAAGATTCTTTATTACCACATGCAACAAAAACAAGTGACATACAAATCATAAGCTGCACTGTTAATATTTTTCTAAAGGTCATATCTATTCCCCCTTATATTTTAATTAATTAACTACCTTAATATATTAAACCTAAATTTAGATATATATACTTTCAATTCTTATATATCTATTCCTAAAAAGCGTTTTACTAATAATCCAATTATAAAAGAAACTACTGCTACTGACAAACTAATTGAACTCATCTCTAAGAATTTTTTCTTAAATGAAATGCTTTTTGCTACCGAAATATAATAATTAAAGGTCGCTATTATTAGTATTACTAAAATAAGCATTATAAGTAATGCCTGAACATACATTGAATCTCCAAGAATCATATATGGTAAGAGAAGTATTACTACTGTTAATAAATACGCTATTCCTGTGTATACTGAGGACTTAAGGGCATCCTTTCCCCCTTCATTTTTTACTGATAAATATTCTGATGATGCCATTGAAAGGGTTGCTGATATACCAGTTATAAGTCCAGCTAATAAGATTAAGTTATTGCTTTGCATAGCAAAAGTCCAACCTGCTAAGCTACCTGTAAATTCAACTAATGCATCATTTAATCCAAGAACCATAGAACCAACGTATCTAAGTTTTTCTTCATCAATCATAGCTATTAATTCTTCTTCATGCTCAATTTCATCTTTAAAAATCTCTTCAACCCTTGGTACTAGTTTTATTAAATCCATTGAGCGTTCGATTCCATTGTCACTATTATAGTCTCTAAGTTTATTTTCCATATTTTTTATTACAAAGGTGTATCCAAGCAGTCTTGCCATAAATACATACCAATATACTATAAACATATTTGGTTCAACATCACATTTAGTATACTGCTTCCATATATTATAATGTTTGTATTCTTCATCCGCTATTTTTAATAACATATCATGGTCATTTTTATCTTTAACAAACTTTGCTATCTTCAAATAAACATAGTATTCTAACTTCTCATCTCTTTGATACTTCTTTATAACCTCTATTAATCTTAAATTCTCCATACTTATCAATCCTCTCTTTTAAAATTTAAGTTATTTTAGTTATCACGACTTCTTTATTATAATGCTCAATTTAATTGTGCACAATCTTTTTCTTAGAAAAGTTTCTGTTAGTTTGTACAAAAAAATCCCCCAGAAAGATAATCTGGAGGATTTTCATTATTTATTTGACCAAGTTTTATATTCTTCATCTGTAGCTAATACATAATGACTTCCACTTACATGTTTTTGTTTTCCTTGTTCGTAACTTATTCCACTTGTTTTGTAATCATAGCTTTCTGATATTCTTGTTCTCTCAACAATAGGATTTGGATGTGGTATTGCTGATAATAGTGATTTTGTATAAGGATGAATTGGATTTGAGAATATTTCATCCTTTGTTCCTGTTTCTAAAAGATATCCTAAATGAAGAACTCCTATTCTATCTGATATATATTTTACCATGGATAAGTCATGGGCTATAAATAAGATAGCTGTATTTGTTTCCTCTTGTATATCTTTCATTAGATTTACTACCTGAGCTTGTATAGACACATCTAATGCACTTATAGCTTCATCTGCTATTATAAGTTTTGGGTTCATTATAAGAGCTCTTGCGATTCCTATACGTTGCCTTTGTCCTCCTGAAAATTGGTGAGGATATCTATTTGCATGCTCTTTTGATAGGCCAACTTTTTCTAATATTTTATATACTTTTTCTTCTCTCTCTTCTTTGGTTTTATAAAGTTTATGAACATCTAAACCTTGAGCTATTATATCTAATACTTTTTTACGTGGATTTAAAGATGCCATTGGGTCTTGGAATATCATCTGCATATTAATTCTTAAATGCTTTTTTTCCTTTTCAGATAATTTTCCTGATATATCAACCCCATCAAAGTTTATCTTACCTGATGTTGGGTCATATAGACGAATTATTGAACGTCCTATTGTTGATTTTCCACTTCCAGATTCCCCAACTAATCCATAGGTTTCCCCTGGAAATATTTCAAAATCTACTCCATTAACAGCTTTTACTGTGTATTTTCTGCTTATCTTAAAATGCTGCTTAAGTTCTTTTACTTCTAATAAAGGCTTTTTATTTTCCATCTAGTTTCGCCTCCCTTAACATTCTGTCTATTCTTGCTTTAAGTTCAGAAGGCATCTCAACCTTTGGTGCTTTTTCATGTAAAAGCCATGTTGAAGCATAGTGAGTATCTGATATTTTAAACATTGGAGGTTCTAATCTGTTATCAATGTTTAATGCATAGATGTTTCTTGGTGCAAATGCATCTCCTTTTACTTCTTCAGCCAAATTAGGAGGGGTTCCTGGTATTGTATATAACTTATCATCTTTTGTGTCTAAGTCAGGCATAGCTGATAATAAGCCCCAAGTGTATGGGTGTCTTGGATCATAGAATATTTCATCTATCTTTCCTTTTTCAACTATTTTTCCTGCATACATTACAGCAACATAGTCTGCAACCTTTGCTACAACTCCCAGGTCATGAGTTATATAAATAACTGATATATTCATCTTCTTTTGAATATCTTTTATAAGTTCTATTATCTTTGCCTGAATAGTAACATCTAATGCTGTTGTTGGTTCATCGCAGATTAATAAATCTGGGTTACATGCAAGAGCTATAGCTATAACTACTCTTTGCCTCATTCCTCCTGATAATTGGTGAGGATAGTTCTTTAGGCGTTTTTCTGCATCAACTATTCCAACAAGTTCTAAAAGTTCTATAGCTCTTTTTTTTGCTTCTTCTTTAGGGGTTTTATAGTGCCATATCATACCTTCCATAATCTGAGCCCCTATTGTCATAGTTGGATTTAAAGAAGTCATTGGGTCTTGGAACACCATAGCTATACGAGTTCCGTTTATTGTTGTTCTCATTTCCTTTTTTGAAAGTTTTAGTATATCTACATTAACTTTGTCTTTATCTTTATAATAAGAGAAGTTAATTTCTCCTGATTCTACTTGCCCATTACTGCTGAGTATACCCATAGCAGCCTTCATAGTTACAGATTTTCCGCTACCACTTTCCCCTACTATTGCTAAGGTTTCACCTTTATAAAGGTCTAATTCAACACCACGAATAGCACTAACTTTTCCTGAGGATGTTTTAAAGGATATTGACAAATCTCTAATTGATAATATTTTTTCTTTTTCCATTTCTTCATCCTCCTTATGATTCTTTCATTTTAGGGTCAAATGCATCACGTATACCATCTGCAAGCATATTAAAGCTAAGCATTAATATAGCTAGTACTATAACTGGAGGCATTATCATATATGGATGGGTTGTAAAAGATTTAAATGAATCACTTATTAATGACCCAAGTGAAGCCATTGGAGGTGGTACTCCTAGACCAATAAAGGCCAAAAATGCCTCTGTAAATATTGCATTTGGTATTGAGAACATTGTGTTTGTAATTATTGCACCTAAAATATTAGGTAGTATTTCTTTAAATATAATAAAGAAGTCTTTTGCTCCTAAGGTTCTTGAGGCAAGTACAAATTCCTGCTCTTTAAGTTTTAACATCTGGGCTCTTGCAATTCTACTCATACCTATCCACCCAGTTATCATAAGTGAGAAGGTGATTGTAGCAAGTCCCGGCTTTAATACAATAATTAAAAGAGTAACTATAACTAAGTTTGGTATACCGTTTAATATTTCTGCAAAACGTTGCATAGCATTATCAACGGCACCTCCAAAATATCCTGATATAAGTCCATAGCTTAATCCAAATAACATATCTATTAAAACTGCTATTAAAGCTATATATAATGAAATTCTGGTTCCCATCCAAGTTCTAGTAAATATATCTCTTCCTAGAACATCTGAACCAAACCAATAATAAACGTCTTTAAGTTCATTATTTTCTAAATATTTATTTGTTTCTACCTGTCCACCAGATGTATTCATGGTTTCACTGCCATCAAAAATACCTAAACTCTCAAGCCCAGGAACTCTAGGTGCTAAGTTTTGCTGTGAAATTATCTGTGACTCATATGTATGTCCATTAAGACTTACTCCGATTACAGCCATTAATGTTATTAGTATTATAAAAACTAATCCTATTACTGCTCCCTTATTTTTAACAAAGCGATTTAATACATCTTTAAAGTAGGGCTGACTAGCATAACTCTTATCGATATGAGATATATTTTCTTCCCCAACTAATTCAAAATCATTAGGTAGAAATTCTAGATTTTCATTTAGTTTACTCATGACCGTCCTCCTTTGCTAATCTTATTCTTGGGTCTATAACTCCATATAAAATATCTACAATAAGCATAATTCCAATATACATAGCGCTATAGATAAATGCTAAAGCAACTACTACGTTATAGTCATTTGCTTGTATTGCAGTAACTAATAAACTTCCTATACCTGGTATTGAAAAGATTTTTTCTATAACCAAGCTTCCTGTCATTAATCCTACAACTAAAGGCGCAAGTACAGTTACTATTGGAATAAGTGCATTTCTAAGCTGGTGCCTAAATATTAATGCTATACCATTTACACCTTTACTTTCTGCAAGTAACATATAGTCAGTTCCAAGTACTTCTAGCATTTCTGTTCTAGTGAATCTAGCTATAGTAGCTATGGTAAACATACATAGGGCTATAGTTGGTAATACCGCTGATTTAAATGGTGAATCTGCTGAATAAAGCAACGGGAATATTGTCCATTTATATCCTAATGAATATGATAAAGCAAGGGCAAATACATAAGAAGGTAAACTAACACCTAAAACTGAAATTACAGTAGTTAATGTGTCCCATATTGTATTGTGCTTTAAAGCAGCTATTATACCTAAAACCAAACCTATTAGTGCTCCAAGCAAAACAGCCTGTCCTCCAAGTCTAAGAGATATAGGCAAGCGCATTGAAAGCAATTGAGATATTGGTGTATTTTTCGAAATTGTGTAGGAAACTCCAAAGTCTCCTGTGAGCATATTTTTCACATAATTAAAAAATCTTATAAATACCGGTTGATCTAATCCATATTTTGCATTTAATAAAGCCACTTGATCTACAGTTAATTTTTCATCATTAAATGGTGAACCAGGCATAAGTTCTAACATTAAAAATAATATTAATAAAATTGCTAATAAAGTGAGTAATGAAACTACTATTCTTTTGAGCAAGTATTTTTTCATGTTGAATTCCTCCTTCTCGGAATACTTAAGCAGCTAATATGTCTGTTAAAGCCTCTTTTAAGCAATATTACAGTGGTTATAAAATAACCACTGTAATATCTTATTAATGAACATAACTTACTATTTCTTATCGGCATTCTTGAAGATTCTATTGATACCAACAGAATGGAATTCAATACCTGATACGCCATCTTTAATCATAACAGCATTACCCTTTTGATATACTGGGAAAATAACTGCTTGATCCATTACTATTTTTTCTGCTTTCTTTAATTCTTCCCATCTCTTATCAAGGTCTAAAGCAAGATCTCCATCTTGAGCAGATTTTATTATTTTATCGTAATCTGAATTTGACCAGAAACCATAGTTGTTAGGGCTTCCTGTAGTCCACATATCTAAGTATGTCATTGGATCTGCATAGTCTGGACCCCAACGAGTTAATCCAAGTTCAAATGTTCCTTCTTGCATTCTTTCAACTCTGTTCTTCTTAGGCATTACTTCTAACTTAACAGTAACTCCTGGAAGATTTGTTTGTATTTCTGATTGAATGAATTGAGCTACATTTTGAGCTGATTCAGTATCTTCAACTACCATCTTATATTCAAATTTATCTTTACCTAATTCTTGTTTAGCTTTGTTATAGAATTCTACAGCTTTAGCTTTATCAGTTTTTAGATAAGTGCTTGCTGTTTCACGATAGTCTTTTCCATCTGGACCTGTTGCAAGTAAGCTTGGTACTGCAAAGTCTGCTACTATAGAACCATCTTTTAATATGTTATCAACAACAGCTTTTTTATCATAAGATAATGCAAGAGCTTTACGAAGATTTTCATTTTCTAATCCAGCAACCTTTTGGTTAGGAGAAATATACCATAGGTATCCTGCCATAATGTTGTGGAATTCTTTATCCGCTTTAAATTGTTCTACTTGCTCTCCTGCAAGAGTTGCAACATCTAAATCTCCATTTTGATATGCTAGCATAGTTTGTTGAGCTTCTTTAATTACTTGATATTGTATACCAGCTAATTTAACCTTGCTAGCATCCCAATAATCTTCATTTTTCTTTAATTCTATTGTTGTTGCAGCTGGTTCATAAGCAGTAATTTTGTATGGACCATTGCTTAAAATAGTATCTGGTGATGTAGCGAATTTATCTCCACTCTTTTTAAAGAATTCTTCATTAACTGGTAAAAATGAAGGGAATGACAATAATGATTCGAAGAATGGAACTGGATGTGATAATTCTACTACTAGAGTTTTATCATCCTTAGCTGTTACTCCTAATTCATCTAATCCCTTTTTCCCTGCTGAAATATCATCAGCATTTTTAATTCCTGCTATACCAGCTATGAATGCATATTCACTAGCTGTTTTAGGATCAACTAGACGCTTCCAGGCAAAAACGAAATCCTTTGCACTAACTGCAGTTCCGTTAGTCCATTTAGCATCCTTTAATGTGAACGTATATTTTAAACCATCTTCACTTTTATCAACCTTATCAGCCATTGCCAAAATAGGCGATCCAGCTTCGTCTACAGAATATAATCCTTCTGTAACTGCGGCCATTACTTCAAAAGAAGTACCATCTGTTGCGATTTGTGGGTCCATTGATGCTACTTCAACATCAAGATGTACCTTTAATGTTTTTCCTGATCCTGCTGTGTCTGGTGTGCTTGTACTTTTTCCACCACAAGCTATTAAACTAACTGATATTGTTAGTGTAGCTACCAGAGACAATATCTTTTTAATATTTTTCATTGTATCCCCCCTAAAACTTCTTAAAAAAAAAGATAGAACCTGCCTGTCATTGCAAAACTCCATCGTCTTATTTATTATTATATATTCAATTTTCACCTTGTCAATAAGTGTATCTATTAACCTATTGTTCATTTTTATAATATTTTTATATAAATTTTATAATTTTCTTAACGATTTGTAAATTGGATGTTTATTAGTTATAGTATTTTTGTGGAAATTTTAAATTTATTTACTTAAAATTTCCTAATCACTAAATTTATCAAAATAATAAATTTTATCAAAATAATAAAAATGCAGTTATAACATCATATTTTTAATAAACGTTATAACTGCATATTGCTATATTATTTATAATTATTGATTTACAGTATCAATATATTAAAAGTAAATTTTCAGTATTTCTGTAAATAAATCAATCTTTTATATCAATTGTTTCTCTACATAAGATGTCTAATCAGTAATTTTTTGATAAGTGTTTTGTAAGTTATCGTTTATTACTATTGCTTCACCATTACTTTTTAATTTAGACTCTTCATCTAATATTTTTGCTTCATACTTCCATCCTTCTGGTAATTCAAGTACGTCACCTAGATTTTCTAATTCATCAATTTTTAAGTCTTCATCTATATTTTGAGAATATGATTGCATTCTATATCTTTCTCCCTTATGCGATATTAACTCATAAACCATATTTCCCTTAAAGTAAGTGTACACAGTATCTCTTTTAACCTTGTTCTCAGTGTATGATGACTCCCCTAAACCTTTTTCAAATATAGTTTTTTCTAAAGTTGCTCTTTGTGTCATTTGTATTCCACCAAAATCAGCTACTTTTCCATTTTTCGTATTCCCTTTTGCATCTATTGTATTAACTACCCAATATCTTGGTCCATTAAGTAATACCTTCATAGCACCATATTCCTTAGCTAACTTTTCACCATCAATTTTTTCCCATAACTCTTGTGGTAATTCATTTGAATCAATTGAATTATATACCTCAATATATAACTTTGCTCCCTTTCTATAAACAGGTATAATTTCTCCATACCTTAAGTTTCTCCAATCCTTTGGGTGCTCAACAAATTGAGTTTTTTCTACAGCTGGGATATGTTTTGCAAAATCATCAGTATTCCCTCCAAAAAGGTATAATCCAACTCCAATTAGAACCGCAACTATTGTAGCTAATATTATAATAGTTTTCTTCTTAATCATTTATAAAACTTCTCCCTTCAACGTTTTTTAAGATACATTTGTTTCATAAAAAATTATATGATATACTTTTGTCTATGTAAATATAGTTTATTTTTATGAAACAGGAGTGGATAAAATGTATCATATCAAGAATGACAAGCGTTCAATACAAACCTCAAAATTCATATATAATGCTCTAAGTTCGCTATTAGAAGAAAAGAGATATGAAGATATTAAAATTACTGAAGTTATAGAAAGATCTCAAGTTAGTCGTGCAACTTTTTATAGAAACTATGATTCTTTAGATGATATATTACGTTATGAACTAGATCAGAAATTTATTAAATTAAGTGAATATCTATATGCTAACTATAAATCGAATAAAAATACTAACAAAATACATCCACTATCTTTACTAAAACCTTTTTTAAGATTTTGGTATTTAGATTCTTTAATACTAGAACAACTTTTAGTAACTAATAAAAAAGAAATAATAATTGATAATATTTTAAGGACAACTAAAAACTTACTAGAGAAATTAAATATAGAATATAAAGAGAACATATTTTATGACTATATGTTAAATATTAGATCTAATATTATTTTCAGTGTCTTAGAAACATGGGTCTTAAATGACAAAAACCTTTCACCAGATGAACTTTACAAATTAACAATGGATCACTTAAATGAATCATTAACTGCTCGAATCAATGTTAATATGGATTAAAATAAACGTAAATTCTTCACATACAATGACAAAAGAGATCTTATGGTAGCAGAAACAAAACGCTTGGTTTCTGCATCAATACCTCTTACAGTTCCCATGGCTACACCTACTTTTTTGCGCCAATCCTCTGTCAAATCACTAAGGTTTACAACTCCAATGGATTCAAATACACTATAAAGTGTTGTAATGAATAACTCTCGTTTTTCATCATCCAAAGATGAAAGCCAATCATTAATAACGGTATTAGTATACTCTGCATCTTTAGTGAGTCCTTGTGTATATTTAAAATCACGTTCATTAACTACCCATGAAAAAGGGTCATGTTGCATAATCCAAAACTCGTTGCTTTCTACAACAAGATAATCTTCCTGATACTGCAAAAGCATTCCAACTAAAGATGACTGTGGCAAAGTTTTATGTATCTTTGATTTGATATGTGCATATTTTTCGCTTGTAAAGATTTCTTCTCTAAAACCAGGTCCATCGTGACTGTAAATTCCAACAATACGTTCTTGTATATCTTGATTACACTCCATAGCTGAATAAACAGCAACATTTCCTCCCTTAGAATGTCCCCCTACCATTAATAGATGTGGAAACCTTTCAGCAACAGCATTTAAATAGTCAACTCCTTCTTGCTGAGCAGGAACTGGAGAAATAAAAGCCATGTTGAAGTCCTCTTTCCATCCTACAATAGTAGCATCAGTACCTCTATAGGCGACATAAGCTATTTCATCATCAATTAGGTAAGTTACAGCCGCAAATTGTTTTTGTAAAGTTATATCCAAACTATCTGAATAGCAGCACATACGAATATCCCTAAACCTTGGACTCATTCCAAGCGCTATTAAAAGTCTATTATTGCTTTTTGGATCTCTCACATTCTTAAGCATATGAGGAATATGTTCTGCTTTTAGCAAATCTCCAATTCTTACAGGCTCACTTTTATCTAAAATATCCGGTACAACTTTATTAAAATGAATATATGCAAATTGAGATAAAACCAAGCTATCTACTAGACTGAACTTAGTGGTTTTAAAATCTTCCATTTGTGACTCTGCATAATCTATAATGTTCATGTTTTATATCTCCTAAGCCATTGTTTTAAACTAATGCTAATATCTTTCCGTTTTTTATAATTTATTATGCTTATCCTACAAAGCCGTCAATTGGTTTTTTACTAACCTTTTTGATTGTATACTTTCCTTTACATAGATAGTATTGTCTAATAAAATTTTATGTTCATTGTATCAAATAATTTTATTTACTTCCATTTTTATATTCTCTAAGCTTCTATTATTTTTAATTTGGTCATATTCAGGTCACATTACAGCTTTATATTATGTACATCGATAGTCATTACAGCTGTAATATTTATCTTAATATTTTTTGCAATTTCAATAAGAACGCTGTTAAAAAATTACGTTTAAAAAATAAGGCGAATATAAATCACACTCATGATAATCATATAAGGAAAGAGGTAAGTTATGAAATTAGCATGGAAAGAAATAAAACATGGCATATTAAAGTATGCACTGATAGAGAGCATACTAGTTCTGATGATATTTATGGTTGTATTTTTATCAGGACTAGCAAATGGACTTGGTTGGGCTATTAGTGCAACCATTGAAAAGACAGACGCAGAGTATTTCGTAGTAAGCTCAGATGCAGAAAACTTAATTTCAATATCTGATATAAAAACAGATGTACTAGAAGAAGTAGCATCTCAAACAAATGATAATGTAACAAATCTTAATATTAAAAGATCCAATATTAATACATCAGTAGATGAAAAGAAATTAGATATTACTTATTTTGCTATTGATCCAGAAAGTTTTCTTTCTCCAGAAATATCGCAAGGAGAATCATTAAAAGAATCCTCAGTAGAATATCCTGTTTTATTAGATGATTCATTTAAAGATCAAAATATAGCTCTTGGAGATGTGGTAAAGGATTCTGTAACAGGACTTTCTTTAACAGTAGTAGGCTTTACACATGATGAAATGTATGGACACTCACCAGTAGGCTTTATTAAGGATGATACATTTACAGCACTTAATCTACTAGTAAGTTCTTCTTATACTGAAAAGTATAATGCAATAGCAATTCAGGGCTCAGATATCGATAATATAAATATAAACGGATTAGAAGTGATCGATAAAGAAACAGTTATTAATAATCTTCCTGGCTATTCTGCTGAGCAGTTAACTATTAAGATGATTCTTTGGGTACTAGTAATAATATCAGCAGCAGTACTAGGTGTATTTTTCTATGTAATCACTATACAAAAACAAAAACAGTTTGGTGTTCTTAAAGCGATAGGAATGAAGATGTCAGAACTTACAAGATATATTATTAGTCAGGTTCTAATTCTTTCAATGTTTGGAGTTATTATTGGCAATCTTCTTTCAATTGGTATGGCATCTATTCTCCCAAGTAGTATGCCCTTTGCTCTTAAAATACCATCAGTTATTATTATATCTATTGTTTTTATCATGATTTCTTTAGTCACAAGTTTAGTATCAATAATAAAAGTTGCCAAAGTTGACCCGATTGTTATAATAGGAGGAAACGAATAATGAAAAATGAATATGCATTACAGTTAAATAATATATCGAAGTCTTATCAAGATGGTGAGCAACAAAATAACATCTTAAAAAATGTTTCTCTTGAGGTAAAGCCAGGTCAATTTATTGCAATTATCGGTCCCTCTGGTTCAGGTAAAAGTACATTTCTATCCATATCAGGTGCGTTACTTTCACCTACAGATGGTAGCGTTGTGGTAGGAGGAGAAAAGCTTTTGAATAAACAAAACAAAAAACTGGTTAAAATTCGTAGGGAAAAGATTGGATTTATTTTTCAGAGTCATCACTTACTTCCTTATCTAACAGCAAAGGAGCAGCTTACATTAGTTCTTGATATGAATAAAAAAAATGGAAAACCTAAAATGAATGCAGATGATATGTTAAATGATCTTGGACTGTCAGAATGTTCAAACAAATATCCCGCAAAGATGTCTGGTGGTGAAAAGCAACGTGTGGCAATTGCAAGAGCATTTATGAATAATCCAGATGTTATTTTAGCCGATGAACCAACAGCGAGTTTAGATGGAGTTAGAGGTAGACAGGTAGTAGAGTTAATTAAGAAAGAAGTTAAAAAACATAATAAGGCTGCCATCATGGTAACTCATGATGAAAGAGTATTAGACCTAGTTGATGTGGTATATAGATTAGAAAACTCTCAATTAAAAAAGGTAGCTGATTATAAAGTAGTTAATCATTAAGAAGAAAGTAGGTGATAGCATGTTCTCCATTCTTGTTGTTGAAGATGATGAGGTACTGAACAGAATGATATCTGCAAAGCTACAGCAAGAGTCCTATCGTGTTTTTACGTCATTTGATGGAAAACAGGCTTTGGACTTACTGGACAAGGAACATATTGATTTGATTATTAGTGATATAATGATGCCAAATATGAATGGATATCAATTAGCCAAAGAACTTCGTGATGCAGAATATACCATTCCAATTCTAATGATAACAGCTAAGAATCAATTTGAAGATATGGAAAAAGGATTTCGTGCTGGAACGGATGATTACATGATTAAGCCAATTAGCATGAGGGAATTGGTACTCCGAGTAAAGGCATTGTTAAGAAGAGCTCAAATTGCAAACGAGAAGAAGTTAGTAGTTGGTGATACCTTACTTGATTATAATGCACTAACAGTTAAGGTACATGATGAAATTTTCGAAATGCCTCCCAAGGAATTTTACTTACTCTTTAAGCTTCTTACTAATCCTAATAAGATATTCACAAGACAAGAGCTATTGGATGAGATATGGGGAATGGATACTGATGTAGATGACCGTACTATAGACTCTCATATCAAGAAACTTCGTAGAAAATTTGAACATTGTACTGACTTTGAAATAGTGACAATTCGTGGGCTAGGCTATAAAGCAAAAATATAGGAAAGGATTATAGACCTATGACTAAAAAAATTAGAAAAAACAGAATATCTCTACGTTTTAAGCTTGCATTAGCATCCATTATAATCCTATGCGCTTCCTGCGGAATCGCATATTTCATGGTGCTTATTGGTTTTTCTTTATTTTATAATGGTCCAATCACCAGTGAAGTTGCTTTATTTATGTGTCTTGTTGCTTGTGCTATAACCATGATATTGAGTGTTGTCGCACTTTGGCATTCAGCATCTTATGTAATTAACCCCATTGTTGAAATTAGCGAAGGAGTACAAAAGGTAGCTGATGGTGACTTTTCAGTGCAATTATCATTTAATAATAATCATAGAAAAAAGAAAAACGAATTATATCCCGACGAAATTTCTGTAATGGCAAGCAATTTTAACAAAATGACACGTGAATTAAATGGAATGGACTATATGAGAAAGGACTTTATGAGCAATGTATCACATGAAATTAAGACCCCTATTGCAGCTATTGCAGGCTTCTCTGAAATGTTGTTAGATGGAGGACTTAGTGAAGAAGAACAAAAGGAGTACCTCTCGTATATCTATCAAGAATCCCAAAGACTTTCTCGTATGAGTGAAAACATGCTTAATATGTCTAGGTTAGATCATCAGAACATCGTAGACTTGAACCAAAAAGTTAGAGTTGATGAACAAATTAGACGTTGTATTATTTCACTGGGAGAAAAGTGGCATGATAGAGATATTCAATATGAGCTTCAACTTGAACAATGTAGTATTGTAAGTAACTATGACTTGCTCTTTCAATTGTGGACTAATCTAATTGATAATGCTATAAAATATTCAGAACAAAAATCTACCATATGGATTACAACTAAAGTCATAGATAAATTTCTTCAGTTTTCAATCAGAGATGACGGAATGGGAATATCTAAGGAAAGCTTAAGTAAAATATATGACAAATTCTATCAATGTGATGAATCACACAAAAGACAAGGCAATGGTCTAGGTCTATCCATAGTAAAAAGAATTATAGAATTATTAGATGGAAGTATTTTATGTGAAAGTGAGGTAGGAGTAGGAACCATCATGACTATTATGTTACCTATTAATTCGAAAAAATAAATATATGTTTTGCTATAATTACTTTATCTTGTAGCATGCACCAAAACTATCTACAGCTAGGGCTACTCACCATGCTGTTACCAAAGAAAAAGAGATTCTGTTAGGTTGTTATGAAAAAATAGCTTAACATTTCGTAGAATTACTCGTTCTTTGAAAATTATATAAGTTTGAATAAATTTTTGTATGGCAAATAAGCCTACAAAAAGTTAGATTTTTGCAGGTTAATCAAAGATATTAAGTTGAGATTAAGCAGCGACAAACCAAGATTTACGATCAATGCTATTGCTAGCGAAGCCTGCAACTTCAGCAGGTGTGAGATTATTTAATGAACCATGAGGCCTAATGAAATTATAGTGAAAGACAAATAAGTATATTAAGTTATTTGCTTTCTCAAAAGAGTTAAACCCTTTTTTAGCTTTATACCAAGCTTTAAATGTTTTGTTAAAAGACTCAATTAAATTGTTTGATATGTCGCTAGACATAGGAGCAACAGGCACATGCTTGTTTTCGCCCAATAGCTTCGCTACAGCTTGGTTATATGAAGGTAGTCTATCAGTTATAAAGTTTGATGGCATTCCAAATTGTTTAGCTTGGTTTACTAGTGTAAATGCTGAATCCTCACTACGTGATTTGGTTAGATGAAAAGCTAAAATAAATCTCGTTTCAGAGTCAATAGCTAACCATAAATAATAGCGTTCACCATTTATAAAGACCACTGTTTCGTCAGCATGCCAATCGTCAGATTGGAGATCTAGCTGCTCTTTAAACTTATCAGCTTTTTGTTTGAAAAAAGGTGCAAACTTTTGAGTCCAACTAGCTATTGTGACATGAGAAACCTTTATATTTGAAGTTACGAAAAGGAACTGTGAAATAGTTCTTGTTGATGAGTTGTTTAAAAAATATAAAGTTAATGCAGTCAGAATAGTATGGAGTGGAAAACGCATACCTTTCATAGAAAGGGAACCGGTTAGGTTTTCACTGGAGGCATCATCTATATTTAGGTTATGGTGATGAACAATGATATGATTGCACTTCTTATTACCACATTTATAGCGATTATAGTGTTTATAGATGTGATGCAAGAAAGTTGCTTTACCACACTTTGGACATCTTGGATATTTAGATGTTACCCGCTTTCTGACGGAGTCAGGTGCGAATTGTCGCTTACACTTTTTACATTGATATTTTTGATTAGCCTGCTTATCTAAACCAAACTTATATAGTTGGTCAGAGTTACAACGAGGACATTTTACTTTTGTTTTGTTCATTGCGCTTCTCCTTTCAAGGGGGACATTTAGTTCTAGTCAAACTTATTGTATTTCCTAGGATTGAGAAGAGCAATGTTCATATAACTTAACAGAACGGAAAAAGATACTAGGAGTGGATTTGATGAAATTTAAAAGTATTACAACAAAAATAACATTATCATTTGCTTTTTTAATGTTTGCAATCTGTGTAGGATTAGGAGTTAGTGCTTATTTAAGTTCCAGCAATGCTTTAAAAACAAGTATTGATGAAAATCTTTTACAGATAGCTGAAGCTGATGCCAATATTATTGGCGAGAAGATAAATACCCAGTTTAATGCCTTGCAGGCTTTAGCTGAAAGCCCATGGATAAAAAGCAATGAGTTGACAATGTATGAAAAAGCTGACCTACTTCGAGATGAAGTTAAGAGAAATGGGCATGTAAATATGCTTATCACTAATACCAATGGGGATGTAGTAGATACAGATAAAGTTACTATGAATATCAAAGAAAGAGACTATTTTAAAAAGGCAGTAGCTGGAGAACCTAATGTGTCAGACCCTCTAATCGATATGCTAAACAAAAGCGTAGTGATTATGCTTGCAGTTCCCATCAAAGAAAATGGTAACGTAACAGGAGTGCTGGTTGCCATTCAAGACGGAAATTCTTTAAGCGAGTATACACATGAAATGGAAGTTAACCAGCAAGAAGTTTTTATGATTAATCCTGATGGCATAACAATAGCCGACAGCGATAATAATCGGGTCTTGGAAATGTATAGCATCTTTGAACAATACGAGAGTGATCCAGAATTGGAATCAGAGTATAATATTCAAAAGAAAATGGCTAAAGGGGAAACAGGCGTAGGTGAGTATAGCTACAATGGCGAAACTAAATACATGGCTTACCATCCTGTATATGGAACTAACTGGTCTTTAGGTGTAAATGTACCAAAATCAGTGGCTATGGCTAAGGTGGATGATCTGACTAAACTCATGATCATGGTATCCGCTTTATTCCTCTTAATTGGTATGGGGCTAACAATATTAATATCTCGCAATATTTCTCGACCAATCAAAGAGACCACCGAACATCTAAATGTTATATCTACTGGAGACTTTACAGTAGATATATCCAAAAATCTTTTAGAAAAGCAGGATGAAATAGGTATTTTAGCTAATTCACTTGATAAGATGCAAAGTTCCATGCGTACAATGATGAAAGCAGTTGTAGATGAATCTTCTAATGTAAGTCAAATGTTACTTTCAATCAATAAAGATATGTCTAGTTTGAACGAAAACATTGAAGATATTTCCTCTACTACGGAAGAATTATCCGCAACAACAGAGGAAACAGCCGCTTCAAGTGAAGAAATGAATGCCACTTCCTTAGATGTAGCAAAGGCCATCGAGTCTGTTGCTTCTAAAGCTCAAGAAGGTTCAGTCACTGTTAATAAAGTAAGTATACTTAGTGAGGAAATGAGATTAAGTGCAATTTCTTCTAAACAAGAAGCTATGGAAATATACGGTAGGACAAAGGTCAATTTGCAGAATGCAATTGAACAAGCTAAGGCAGTAAATCAAATTAATGAATTGTCAAATTCTATACTAGATATTACTTCCCAGACCAATCTTCTAGCTTTGAATGCAGCTATTGAAGCAGCTAGGGCAGGAGAAGCAGGCAAAGGCTTTGCAGTTGTAGCAGACGAAATCAGAAAGCTGGCTGAAAGCTCAAAAACTTCTGTATCTCGAATTCAAGAAGTAACAAGTGAGGTTCTAACAGTAGTAGATGCTCTTTCCTCAAGTTCTATGGAGATCTCTGAGTTTATTGATAAGAAAGTACTCAATGATTATGAGGGCGTAGTACAGAACAGTGAACGTTACAACAAGCACTCTAAGGTGATAAGCGATATAGTAACTGAATTCAGTTCAATATCGGAAGAACTTTTGGCATCTATGCAAAATATGGTTGAATCCATCACCCAAATAAGTACATCTGCCAATGATGAAGCTATGGGAGCAACAAATATTGCTCAGAAAACAGCAGTTATTGCTAATATGGCTGAAAGTGTCGTAAACTTAGCAAATAAATCAAATGAGAAATCAGAATCACTAATCAATCTAGTTAAACAATTTAAAATTTAAAGCATACTTCTTTTCTGCCGTTATTACCCAAAGGTTTTAGCGGCAGTTATTATGCTACCATATATTCTATAAAAGAAAACTGGATTTTCTAGGAGTAATGTCCTCTCCCTAAAAATCCAGTTAATGCTTGTAATTCTTTATATACTACAAATCAATTTCAAGTAATATTGGTCCATGGTCTTGTCTTGTACCTGAATCAACCATTTCAGATTTTATAACCTTATCCGCAATACGATTACTAACTATCCAGTAGTCAATTCTCCATCCAGAATTGTTAATTTTACTAGTTTTAGCTCGCTGAGCCCACCAAGTATAAACATCTTTTATTTCTCCGTGAATATAACGGAAAGTATCTGTAAACCCTTTTGATAAAAGATTTGTGAACCCTTGGCGTTCCTCATCAGTAAATCCAGGTGAATTACGATTGCTATTAGGATGAGCCAAGTCTATTTCCTTATGAGCTACGTTGAAATCACCTGTTGCAATAACATATTTATCTTTATCTAGGCTTGCTAGATATTCTGCATATTTTATATCCCAAATCTGGCGTTCTTCCAAACGATTGAGTCCATCCCCTGCATTAGGAGTATAAACTTGAGTTAAGAAAAAGTCATCAAACTCTAGAGTGATTATTCTTCCCTCATAGTCCATGGTACTTGGTCCACCGATTTCTGGATAGGTAACAACTGCTTCTAAATTCTCCTTATATAAAAACATTGTCCCAGCATAACCCTTACGCGCTGGCTCAACTGAACTGTTCCAAACAACTTTATAATCAGGAAACATCTCCTTCAAAATTTCTAAATGTTTTTTAGAAGGACCATTACTTGGTAACTTTGTTTCCTGTAAGGCAACTACATCTGGATTATGTTCTATAATCGAATTTAATACATTTTTAGATAATAAAGCTCGTTCTGAAGCACTTGTTAGTGCTGCATTTAATGAATCAATATTCCACGAAATAAATTTCATTACTTATCCTCCTTTATTGACAGATCTATCTCATAAATTCTATGACTTTATCAAAAAACTAACTATAAGTTTTGCCTAAGTTATTGTAGAATCTTATAAATTATTGTATCATAATGTATTTACCAAATAAACATAAAGAAAGAAACCATTAAATGTAATATATGCATTCGATGGTTTAAATCCCATTTTTCATAATAGTCTTGAATTGCATAACATTGGTTCCAGTATACGTAGATTAAAAATGCCTACTTCTCCATTCTATACTATTTATTATATACTGCTTTTACTGCTCCTATCATATCGCTCTCTTTTGCCTCTTCTGTAGAATACTCAACCTTCGCCTCAGAAGATGAATCAATTCCTCCAACTTCAATCTTCCCACTATAAAGTACACGGTTTTCCCACTTTACAGTGCCTTCAACATAATAATTATATACACCCTTTGGCACTTCATTTCCATCTTTATCTTTACAATCCCAAACATATACTAGATCGGCTGACTTCTTAGGAGTAGACCCCGTAACAGTATCAATCTCCTGTGTACTTCCATCACTTATATTAGATTTTTCTACCCATGTCGGAATAGCATCTTTTCTTTTCTCATATCCTTTAGTTGCCGTAAATTTTGTAACAAAAATAGTCTTTATATATTCTCCTGATTCATTTTCTATCCAAACCGCAAATTGATTAGTTGCATACCCTTTCTGTTTTTCATATGGAAAGGAGATTTCTAATGTCTTAGAAATACTGTCTTCTCCCTGTTTTATTGTAGTAACTGAAGATGAATTATTATTACTACAAGCTGAAAAAATAATATTTATAACTATTAAAAATAATAAGGTAATCCCTTTTAAAGCTTTCATATCTTCCTCCTTTAATAAATTAATTAATCTATATTTTATCATATATTTTAGCATATATTTTCCAATATATTTATTAAGATTATTTTACATTTTAAGAACATAAGTAAAAAAGACTTCGAAAATTCATTCAAAATCTTTTTTAATCAATTAAATATATAAGCTCTTTATTATCTCTTCAGTATTTCTAACTTTACCTATTTTAGGAAGTATGTATTAACAAACGTAATCAGGTTCTTCTTTAGTCGAAGCTTTCATTGCATCTTTATCGAAAATTTGGTTATATTCATTTTGATAAGGCTTCTCTAGCAGTTGCATCTACTCCTACAGATGTAGATATACCACACAAAACAATGGTGTCAATTCCTTTACACCTTGGTTGTAAATCTAAATCTGTTCCATAGAAGCTCCTCATTGTCTTTTTGTTAATAGTAATCTTTCTATGTTAGATTTTTTATATACTTTAAAATAAACCCATATTGAGTTTATAGCTAATAATATACTAGTAATAATAAATACATATCTTATTCCAAGTAAAGCCGTTACTTGCCCACCTAATACCGCCCCTACGAATGACCCTAGATATCCTGCCGACATATTAAGTCCAAATATACTTCCTGTAAGACTTGTTGGTGTTATCTTTTTTACGAGTATATTAATAGAAGGAACTAATCCCCCTGCTGTTAAACCCAGTAAAAATCTCAGACACATAAGTTGCCAAGGATTTTTAACAAAGGCCTGTGGTATAAAAATAATTGCTGCACATATTAAAGATACTAGAATAACTTTATGAGCTCCTATTTTATCAGAAAGTTTTCCTAGTTTTGGGGCAGCTAGTACATTTGCCAACCCTGAAGATGAAAATACTACTCCTGATATTAAAGCTACATTTTTAGTAGTTGAAGTAAGTTGTCCAATATATACAGTAATTATAGGTTCTACCGAATATAATGCCACTGTTAATATAAAAAATGTTATAAACATAGTGACAGTTAAATTTTTTTCTTGAACCATACTCCACTTTTCTTTAATACTAAGAACTTTTTTGTCTTCACGTACAAACTCTTCTTTTACAAATAAAAGTGTTGTTATAAATGCACTAAAAAGCAGTCCCCCAGTTATAAAAAACACGCTACTTAAGTTAAAAAATGATTCTATGATACCCCCAACTGTAGGTCCTAGTAAAGATCCTGCAATACTAGCAGTTGAAAGTGTTCCTAATGCATATCCTGCATTATCTTTATCAGTTTGAGTTGCAATTAAGGTTGTACATGATGTGCTGTAACCTGTTATAGCTCCTTGTAAAACTCTTAATCCTATAAGTATATATACATTAGTTGAAAAACCCATTCCTCCAACGATTATAGCCATTCCCAAACTCGCTCTTAAAAGCATTGGTTTTCTTCCAAACTTATCCGCAGCATGTCCCCAAATCGGTGAAAAGATAGCTGAAACTACATAAGTAATACCGAAAGCTATCCCTGAAAGCTGTGCTATTTCACTAGGATTATCAACTCCAAGATATTTTATATAAAGAGGTAATATTGGTGCTATTTGACTCATTCCTATACCAGTCATAAACATTCCAAACCAGCAAAAGATAAGATTTCTTTTCCATATAGGCATAAATATAAGCCCTCCTACCGCTAAGTTTAATGTCGCTACTACCTAATCACATGATTAATTAGCAATATCATTTTAACTTACAAGAGAGCTCTATACCATGTATTATATTAAACTTCATGGATATTCTTGTTATAATATTCTGAAGGACTTATTCCTTCAAACTTTTTAAACATTCTGCTAAAATAAAATTCATCTGCAAATCCGAGAGTATTTGCAACTTCCTTTACTTTTTTATTTCCTTCTATAAATAATTCTTTAGCTTTATCAATTTTTATCTTATTAAAATATTCTATTACAGAGTAACCAGTAGCATCTTTAAAAATCTTTGATAAATAGAAAGGAGATATCTGAATCACTTCTGATAATTCAGATAAAGTTATCTTTTTATCTATATGCACATGCATATATTTAATTGCTTTTTCAACTTTTATTGAGTTTGAATAAATTCTATTTTGTCCTTTTACATTTTCATATATAGTAATCAATAGCTGCTGAAATAATGTTCCAGTTACAAACTCATATCCCGGTAATTTAGCATTCCAACCATCAAAAAGTTTTTGAAACATATCCTCAACATTATAATAATCTTTTAAATCTAATACAGTACTTATAGGAAGTCTTTTCATAGGCTCCTCTATATTCCAGTTTCCATCCTTAAAATCTATATTGGTATAACTAAAATGTACAGTTAAGAAACTAAGTGGCTCATTACTATCAGACTCTAATGAATGTAATACCCCTTTACAAATATAAAAAAGCATCCCTTTTCTAATTTTATATCTCTTATTCTCTATCTCAATCGTTCCCTTTCCACCTGTAAAAAAAGCCAATTCATGATGTTTAAGAGTTCTTGTAAATCTCTTCGCACTGTCTTCTCTAATAAGTCTTCTGCCATTACAATAATGTATATAGAAAAACATATTCTTAAAATTCATTATTTTTCTCCTAGTTGTTCACATAATAAATAAAATCCTTAAGCTTAAACAATTCATAAAAATAATACTCTTAGATTAAATCATACTCTCCTTCTGTGACTTTCTCAACTTACTCTTACTCTCTAAGACATTGAAATTTAACTAGAAGATTAATTTTATTTATAAATTGTATCATTCTACATCCTTACAATACATCTTAATTACACAAAATGACCTTGGATTTATTTCATAACTCATGCTGTTTTTTACATTAATATCATATTTTTTAGGAGCTACATTAAATGGTTTATATATAGAATTTACATCCTTTGTTTTCCCTTCCATAATATACATTTCCCCATCTTCAGCTAATGAGAATTTAGTTTCTAAATCTACACGAACCTCATGCTCCAAGTAATTAACAAGCTTTACTATTATATATTGTTCTTCCTTATTATAAGAAACAGTAAATGGTATTTCTTCCACATCATTTATTACTTCAAGAAGATTTGTCCCCATAAGTGTGCTGTACATCTTTTGAACATAGTAGCTTGGACTTCCGTAAGAAGCCTCACCATTAAAAAATACCATGTCATGTGACCATTGCATATATCCAATCCTTGCAAAAAGTGGTGCATAAGAAGCAAGTACAACAACATCTGCATTTCTTTCTATTCCTGTAAGAAATGCTGCTTCTGACAAAGCTGCTTCCCAATCATTAAAGTCAGGTCTATTCATTTCAAAACCATAATGAGCAGCATATTCACCTGCAAAAACCTTAATATCTCTTGGATACTTATCATAAAAATGTACATTATCACAAAGCCACTTTGGTTCTACATAATAATGTTCATCAACGGCATATACATAACTAGGATTATTATTTACCCTCTCCTTATAATAACTCCATGCATCACTATACTTTTTAGAACTTATATCTGGGCCAGCCGAACCAATTAACTTTATATATGGATATTTTTCATGGATTGCTCTTTCAAATATTTCATATCTTTTGAAAAAGTCTATATTCTCGGTTTCCCATTGCTCATTACCAATACCTATCATATCAAGCCCAAATGGTTCACTGTGACCCATCTTTTCTCGTATTTTTCCCCACTTCGAATCTACAGGTCCATTTGCAAATTCTATTAAATCAATAGCATCCTGTACAAATTCTTGAAATTCAAGGTCTTCAATTTCTACTTTTTCAGAAGACATAAATTGACACGCAAGTCCTACATTTATAACGGGGATAGGCTTAGCTTTAAGATATTCACATAAAAGAAAATACTCATGGTATCCAATTCCTAAAGTCTGATTATAATGACTATATTCGCTTGTGTAATTATTTTCTTCTGTACTTCCATGAACAGCCCAACGATTCCAGTTTACCTTCCTCTCTTCTACCTTTCCTATGCTTCTTTTCCATTGATAACGGCTATCTAAAGTGTTCCCTTCTACTATACATCCTCCTGGAAATCTTAAAAATCCTGGCATCATATCTTTTAGCATCTCAGCTAAATCTTTTCTAAAAAGACCAAGAACAGCATCAGAAGGCCTCATTGATATAAAGTCAAAGTAAACTTTTCCTGCTTTACTCAGTTTCACAACAAATTCTCCATATGAAATATCTTCATTAGAGATTAAATCCGCTTGATATTTAACCCATTCTGAACTTACTGATTCTGTCACAACCACATTGGCCTTTATTTTCTCATCCTTTACTACGCAAACCTCAATTCCACCCATATAATCTTCTGTTCTTGCATAAAAAGATATATGATATGTCAAATCTTTTTTCATACAGATTCCATCATAAGCTTTATTAGTAAAACCCATTTGGTTTTCAGATGCAATGAACTCGAGATAATGTGGATTTATATTGTTTTGTGGTTTAGTTGATTGTATATTTAATTCAGCACCATTTGCATCTTTTGGATAAGCGCCCCAACCATAAAGCCCATCAAATATTATCTCATAATTATCTTTAAATCCCCTAGACTCCACAAATTCAAAAGATCTATTTTCAATCATTTCTGCATGCAAGCCACCATCTAAGCCATAGTTTATGTCTTCAAAGAAAAGACCTATCATTCCTTTATTAATATCTTTACCTAACTTATCTGTTATTTCAATTCTCACAAACATCACCTTTCTAAAAATTAATCACTTCTAATACTTTCCACTAATTTATGTAATCAGTATACGTTGTCATATATTAAATATCAATTAAGTATCATGCGTTTGTACTAACATATTGTGCAAATTTAATATTGACAATATGTTAGTACAAAAATACAATAAATGTATCAAATTTTTAGGGATGGAATATATATGCATATAATAAATATAGGCTATAATCATAGCCACGATGCTGATTTCAATATAAGTAGACCCAATGGTTCTGGAAACTATCTATTGCTCCTTCTAAAAACTCCTGCCATATTCACATTAAATGGCTCTGAAATTATAACAAGACCTGATTCCTTCATATTATACAGAGAGGATACCCCTCAGTTCTATCGCTCATTTGGTTCTCAATTTCAAAATGATTGGTTTCATTTTAAAATAGATCCAGAAGAAAAAGATTTATTTAAAAACCTTGGTATTCCTCAAGATGAAGTAGTACACATTGGTAATTTAAATGAACTTTCAATAATAATAAATAACTTATGCTATGAAACCTATGCGTCAAACCGTTACAAATACGATACTATCGAATTATATCTAAAACTATTCTTTTTAAAGCTAAGCAACAAAATACATAACTCAAATAATGAAATTATAAATACCCATTACAATAAACTATCTATTATACGGACAAAAATATATAATCAGCCATATATTAATTGGAATATTAATGAACTATCCCACGAATTAAGTATGAGTAGGTCTAGCTTTCAACATCTATATAAAGAATTATTTGGAATAAGTGCAATTACAGATGTAATTCTAAGTAGAATTGATCATGCCAAATACTTACTTTCCACAACTGATATTCCAATTAAAAAGATATCAGAAATGTGCGGATATAATAATGATATTCACTTTATGCGCCAATTTAAAAAGGTAACGGAAATGACTCCTACTAAGTATAGAGAAAAAAAGAATAAGATTTAATTAATCTTATTCTTTGTACCGAAACTATAACAATTGATTTAACTTGCTTTCAGGCTCTTCACCATTCTCTACACGTTTTATATTATTCACAAAAAACTCATATCTTTTTTTGTGGAACTTGATCCCGTCAGGCATACCTGCCGTATGTGGGGTAAGTATAACATTACCAAGACTCCTGAGCTCGCTGTTAATAGGAAGCGGTTCAGATTCAAACACATCTAGGCACGCTCCTAAAATATCCTTATTTTTTAATGCATCAATCAAGTCTCCTTCATTTACAATCCCACCACGGGCTGTATTGATGAAAAGTGCAGTATTCTTCATTTTCTTGAATACTTCTTTATTGATTAAGTGTTTTGTCTGTTGATTCAAGGATACATGTACACTTACTATATCTGATAAGCTTATAAGAGTATCGAAATCCGTTATTTTTGCAAATCCATCAGAATGTACAACTGTATTTCTAGCATAAGCTAGTACATTCATATCAAAAACCCTGCAAAACTCAGCAACTTTTTTACCTACAGCTCCCAAGCCGATAATACCAATCGTTTTGCCCTTTAATTCGCTTCCTGTATAATACAATTGATTTTCATCCATCCTATTTTTCATAAAAGTATCAAGAAACGGTATGTTTTTATAATAAGACAACATCAGTGCCATTACGTGTTCAGCTACTGCCTGTGCATTCACTCCCGCAGCATTCGCTACCCAAATACCTAACTTCGTGCAGGCATCAATATCAACATTATCAAATCCTGCACCTGTCTGTACCAACTTTAATTCTCTTGCTATCGAAAGCAGGTTGCTATCCACTTTAATATGTTCAGGTATGATTACCTGACAATCTTTAATATGATGCAGCATTTCTTCTCCTGGTGGGACAATTACAACGTCCCATTCTTCTGGAAAGTTCCCTATAACATTTGATTTTGAGTTCTCTGTAAAATAGCCTACTATAAGTATCTTCATTATTAAACCACCCTTCATTCTATATACCATAATTCGAATTTTTTATTTTCCTCTTATAATAAATATTGTATAGCAGATTTTAAATTTTTCAAAAATTCCATTAGATAATTTGGAGCAAAATCAAAAGGTGTTTGTCACGTTTCCTAGCTTACCCGCTTAATGACAAAGCTTTGTATTACTAATTATTATCTATCTTAAGATCTAAGCCTAGTGGCAATTTCACAATAAAAACGCTACCTTTCCCAAGCTCGCTTTGTACTTCAATTGTTCCTTCACATAATTCTATAATTTTCTTGACTAACGTCAAACCTAATCCATTTCCAGCTACTGAGTGAGACGTGTCTCCTTGGAAAAACTTATCAAATATATGACTTATAGTTTCATCATTCATTCCGCATCCGTTATCTTCGATCTGAAATATTGCCTTTTCCCCACTCCTCCATAGACCAACCTTTATTACTCCACTAGTGTTGGTGAACTTAATGGCATTTTCAAGAAGATTAACCCAAATCTGATGGATTAAATTTTTATCTCCAAGTATTTTAATTCCATCTTCGAGTCTAATGTCAACGTGAATGTTTTTATCGCTCCACTTTGGTTCTAACATTACAATTGCAATTCTAATTTGTTCATCCAAACAATAGATAGTTTTTCCGCTAATAATTTCTGTACTTTCTATTTTTGAAAGGTTAAGAACGTTAGTTGAAAGATGAACAAGGCGCTCTGATTCTTGCACTATTATATTCAGGTATTCCTGCTTTTCCTCCTCACTAATATCATCTGCCTGTAATAGTTTTGCGAATCCACTAATCGAAGTAATTGGAGTTTTGAACTCATGGGAAAAGTTTCTTACAAAGTCACTACGCAGAGTTTCTATACCTTTTAACTCATGCACCATCTTATTGAAACTCCCAGCAAGTGCATCCAATTCAAATACAAAACTACCCTTTACCATGACCGAGAAATTACCCTGAGATACCTTTTCAGTGGCTTTCATCATGTCTCTAATTGGTTTAACAGAGCGCAGACTTAATAATGTTGCTATTACCACTCCCAAAAAAATACTGATATATGCCATTATGGAGATTGCTCGACTTGGACTTGCAGTACCTTCTAAATCCATGATTCCTAATTTGATTAGCAAATAAGCTATCAAGCCAGCCGATAAAATAGACAGTAACATAACTAGAAAAACCAAGATCACCAAGGAAACAACAAGACTAATTTTCTTTGTGAATCTATTTTTTATTTGTTTCATACTCGCCTCTCAATTTTATATCCCAAGCCGCGTACAGTAACAATTTCAAAATCTTGGTTATCTCTAAATTTATCCCTCAATCTGTTTATATGAACATTCAAAGTATGCTCGTCTGTTTCAGTCTCCAATCCCCAAAATTCGTCCATTAGTTGATTGCGCGTGAAGATCATATTGGGATAACTCATGAGCTTAAAAAGAAGTTGAAATTCTTTCTTTGGCAAAGCAAGTTGTTTACTTTTCCATGAAACAGTAAGCGTATTGTAATCTGCTGTGGTTTCCCCCATGACAACTCTGTGTTCACTGGCAATTTGTGCTCTACGTAAAAGCGCCTTTACTCGAAATAGCATCTCTTGTTCATCAAAAGGTTTCGTCATATAATCATCAGTTCCAGCAAGAAACCCCTTATGCTTGTCTTTAGTCTCCTGGTTGGCTGTTACCATCAGTATTGGAATGTTCTCTCCCACACTTCTTAATTGCCCGCAAAATTTATATCCATCCATACGAGGCATCATCAGATCCAAAACAATCAAATCAAATCGCTGTGTTTCCATCCTATCAAGGGCCTCAAGTCCGTCTTTTGCAGTATATGCGTTATATCCGCCACGCTTTAGAACTGCGCACATTAGTTTTTGTGTATTTATATCATCTTCGACAATTAAAATATCAAACACTATAGTTCACCTCCATTATAAGTATTATATCACCTACAAAGTAAACTAAACATCAACTGAAATTTGAGTAAAAATTGATGTTCAGTTGATGTTTTAAAATTAAAGTTCATTATAGCGTTAATTTTAATAAAAACGTAAAAAGAAATTCACAAAAGGAGTGTATAAAATGGGAAGATTAAATAGTGACGCCTTAGCTGCAATACAGTTGGATAGTCTCACAAAAAATTTTGGTGATTATCGTGCCGTTAGTGATCTTTCACTTGAGGTAAATAGTGGAGAAATATTCGGATTTCTTGGTTTGAATGGAGCTGGTAAGTCTACCACAATTAAAATGATGCTGTCATTGCTAACCCCTTCGTCTGGCAGTGTCTATATGCTAGGAAATAAAGTTAACTCTGGAAGTCACAAGTTGTGGGAACAAGTTGGTTATTTAGAGGATGCCACTTACTATCCAGGACTTACTGTAATAGAAAATTTAGATATTGCCCGTAGGATGCAAATGATATCTGATCACCAATCTATTACCAGAGTGATACAAAAACTCGGTTTAGAGTCTCATAAAAATAAGAAAGCAAAAAATCTTTCTTTAGGAAACAAGCAAAGGCTAGGGTTAGCCAAAGCAATGATTCACAATCCAAAAATTTTAATTTTGGATGAACCTATCAACGGTCTGGATCCTGCTGGTGTCGTAGAAATCAGGAAAATGCTTTTAGATTTATCAAAAAATTTTGGAGTTACTATCTTTATATCTAGTCATCAACTGGAGGAACTTTCAAAGCTGGTCGATCGAATTGGCATTGTCCATGAAGGTAGCTTAATTCAGGAAATTAAAATGGCACATCTAGAACAGTCTTTACAAAAACATATGATTCTAGATGGACGTAATAAAAATGCAATGAAACATATACTCACAGAACACGGATATAACTTTGAAGAAAATACAGATGGCCGCTTGTTGCTTTTCGATGGCCACGTAACTGAAAAGCCTGAAAGATTAGCTGAATTGCTGGTTCGCTTTGGACAGCCCCCAACTCAACTAAACATCGTTACAGAAGATTTGGAAGGTTATTTTTTACGAATTATTCAAAGTCAAAGGAGGATGAACTAATGAAGATATTGTCATTTATACATTGTGAGGCCCTTAAAGTATTACGTTCAAGTGTTTTTTGGATTGTTGTTGTCGCATTTGCCACTATGCCAATTATGCTTGGCCTAGTAACATATAACAATGCTGTTAATACAGGGTGGGAACCTTATTTAACTGATTTACTTGGTTCAATCACTGCTATTTTGGTTATTGGATTCTCTTTCACCTCATGTTGGGTTTTCGGACGGGAGTATACAGATAAAACAATCAGTGAATTGCTAGTGAAACCTGTATCTAAACTTTATGTGGTAATCTCAAAGTTCATCATAATTTTTCTTTGGGATGTATTGATGGCCTTTTTCATGTTTGCAGTTGTATTCATTATGGGTATTTTAATTGGACTTAATGGTGGCACATGGTTGCTTATCATGAATAGCTTTTTTACTTTTATGTTAGCATCACTACTAACTATGGTTGTTAGTACAATAAGTGCCTTATTGGCAAATGTCAGTAAGGGATATTTAGCACCTATTGGACTTGCGTTCCTTATTGTGGTCATTTCCAATGTCGTTGCGCAGGCTGGACTTTCAGCTTACTTTCCTTGGACAATTCCAGCATTATTTATTTCAAATGTTCCTCTTGGAATCACTAGCATCTCCATACTTGCGATTACTGGAGTAACAGGATTTGTTGGAACAGTCGCATGGTGGAGGTTTGCAGAACAGCAATAGGTTTAATTAAGCTTTTGTATAAGGATGATAGGGTATAATAACTACTTTCTCCACAGACTATATATTGCCTGTATAGTCTGTGGAGAATTTTATCATTCACCAGGAGTAAATTCTATGCATGAAATGGCGCATTAATAAAAATCTTTTGATACTGCTTCTGTCGCTTTATCAATAAAAGCAGCAATTTTGCTGGGACTTTCCTTCAGTCCACTATTAACCCACTTTTTTATTATGGCTATGCTGCCATATGCGGTAAATGTATACCATTTATCAAATAATTCTTGATCAAAATATTTAACTTCTTTACTCCATTTCTCAATATTTAAATCGTGGCTGATATAAATAATACGTTCTAATAATTTTTTGTCCCCATTCTCTGAAAATAATACTTCACATATATTACTATTTGCTTTTATATACTTGCAAATTTCATATGATAGTTTAGCAGATGCTTTAAGGTTCATAGTATGTTCCACAACCTGTCTGATTTCTTCATATAACTCATCTTCAATATTTGATAGAAGTTCAAACTGATTCGCATAATGTGAATAAAAAGTATTGCGGTTTATATTTGCTTTCTTGCATATATCTGTAACTGTAACTTTGCTGATAGGATTCTCTTTCATAAGTTCCAATAAACTGTTTTTTATAACCATCTTTGTATATCTCACTCGTTGGTCAGCTTTTTCGTATGCCATAATATCCTCCCTAAATAAATCATAAACGAACATCCCTTACATCGTTTGTAAGATATCGAACGTAATGTTATCGAACTGCCTGTTGATTAAGTAACATGGTGTTATTATAATATATTTGAACGTTCGACACAAATATTAATTTTAACTGGAGGTACAAACAATGGAAAATATAACATTAGTTCCTGTATGGCTTATTCAAGATATTTTAGTTTTAATAATTGCAACTTTAATGATTTTTTATATAATTAATAACGAAGAACGTCCAAAGATTATATTAATGCAATTCATAGGTTTTGTCTTTTTCTACGCCGCAGCCTTTGAAAATGTTGCGGTATCTATGGGACTTATGGGAAATGAAGGTTTTTACGCATATGGGCGCAGTATCCTAATGATATTCAATATACCATTAACTGTTCCAATTATCGAGTTTCTTATAGTTTACTCAACGTTACGTGTTTTGAAGACGATAAATATACCGTCCTGGACGAAACCATTCATTACTGGACTTAGTGCTATGATTTTTGACTTTTCACTGGATCCAGTCGCAGTAAAACAGATTTTTCAAACTTCTGAAGGAATCATTGCCAGGTGGAGTTATTACCCGATCCCTGGTGAACCTGTAATATATGGGGAACCTGTCATGAATTTTACAGGATGGATCTATATAGCCGGATACTGGACTGCCTTTATTTTAATCGGTGAATGGTGGCATAAAAAGAAAGGTTACAATAATCTAATTGGTTATATATATCCGATATTGGCTTCCATTCTTTCTCTAGTTTGTTTGGTTTCACCTTTATCCAATTTCTTTAATTTTATGGGACCATTTTTCCCAAGAACGTCTAATATGCAATGGGTAATGTTGATTGCACTTTCCATAATTACAGTGGGAGTTTTAGTGTTAGCCTTAGTTAAGTTCTGGGATCGTCGTTTTGTTAGCTCTTTGAATTACAAAAAAGATTTTCCAATCATGTTTACTTTCCTAGGTTTTCCTCTGGTTAACACCTTACTTTGTGTTATTGGCGGGTACATGGAGGTACTATGGCTTGTTATCCTTGCACAATTGTTATTATTGATAGGCTGGTGTGGAATTTATGTTTTGAACAAAAAGTTTTTCCTAAGAAATGAAGTATCGCAAACAAGTTAGATAAATATTTCAATAAGTAAGCAGTAAGGGCTTGCTGCCTGTTTAGAATGTGTGGTGTATTTTAAGCCCTTAGCTGCTTTTTTAAGATAAAACAGATAGGAAATAAACCCTTAATTAGCAGCCAATGAAAATCTCAGATGTCCTCTATAAAAAGGTCAAAAAAATCGGGCTATAAAATTAATTTTTAAAGCCCGATTTTCACTTAATTTTCACATCAAAACAGCTACATATGTAGTCAATCCGTCTTATTTAACTTTTGGACAACTATTCGTCATCAATACAACATTCTCTATATGAGCCGTCTGAGGAAACATATCAACTGGCTGAACCTTCTCAGTTTTATATCCAAGTCCATCTAAAATATTTAAATCCCTAGCCAAGGTACTTGGATCACAAGATACATATACAATTCTTTTAGGATTAATAGATGTTATTGCTTCAAGCAGAGCTTTCTCACAACCTTTTCTTGGTGGATCTACAACCACAACATCTGCCTTTATTCCTTTAGTTATAAGGTCTGGTATTACCTCTTCTGCCTCTCCTACAAAAAATTCTACATTATCCACATTATTTGCTTCTGCGTTTTTCCATGCATCATCTATGGCTTGTGGTACTATTTCAACCCCATAAACTTTTTTAGCTTTTTGTGATAGAAATAGTGTTATTGTTCCAGTACCGCAATATGCATCAAATACAGTTTCCTCCCCAGTAAGGCCAGCAAACTCTAAAGCTTTAGAATAAAGCACTTCTGTTTGTGTTGGATTTACTTGAAAAAATGATAATGGAGATATATTAAATCTAAAGCCTCCTATATAATCAGTTATAGTATCTTTTCCCCAAAGAGTTCTAGATTTCATCCCAAGTATTACGTTGGTTTCTTTATCATTTATATTTTGAACTATTGAAGTTAACCCTTTTATGTTATTTATCATCAATTCTATAAATTCTTTTTTATATGGAAGCTCAGTAGAGTTTGTTACTGGAACTATCATTACCTCCCCAGTTTTAAATCCCTTTCTTATCATAATATGTCTCATGATACCCTTAGGATTATATCTTCCATCTACTGTAGCTGGAGTTATGTTGTATTTCTTCATCCACTTTTTAGTTAGTTCTACAACCTTATCCCCAATTTCATCTTGAATATGACAAGTCTTTAAATCAATAATATCATGGCTTCTAGGCGCATAAAAACCGATCTTAAGCTCTCCGTTAACTGAGCCTATAGGCAATTGGACCTTATTTCTGTATCTAAAAGGATTCTCCATTCCAATAGGCTTTAAAACTATATTATCATTTAATTTTCCTATTTTAGTTATACAATCCTTAACTCTTTCCTCTTTAAAATCTATCTGAGCCTTGTAGCTTGCATGTTGAAGCCTACAACCTCCACACTTTTCATATATTCCACACACAGGAATTTCTCTTTCTGGAGATTCGTCTATAATTTCTAAAAGCTTCCCATATGCATAGGTCTTTTTTGTTTTTACTATTTTAACCTTAACTTTTTCGTTCTTTAATGCACCCTCTATAAATATTGGATAGCTACCAATCTTAGCTATTCCTTCTCCTTCATATCCTTGAGAAATTATATCTAAAACATATTCTTTATTCTTTTCAACCAAATCTATCACCCTTGCGCTTTCCTAAATTCGATAATATTAGAATATCAGTTAACATTTTTTCATGCAACTATTATCCACACTTACTTCAGATTTATTCACAGCTTGATCAACAAAAAAGGTAAAAGCCTTTTTATTAGTATATGCTTTTACCTTCTCATTATTATATTAAAAATTCAATGCCTATTTTACTTTAATTACATTTATATCTTTTCATCATTATGCTTTATATGTGAAATACCCCATGTATTCATAGAATCTAAAATTGGACTTAATGAATATCCAATTTCAGTCAATGAATATTCTACTCTAGGAGGAACCTCTGCATAAACCTTTCTTTCTATTATCCCGTCAGACTCCAACTGTTTAAGTTGTTGAGTTAACATCTTCTGGCTTATTCCATTAATTCCTTTACTTAATTCTGAAAATCTTTGAACCCCTTTATTTAATAGGTTTCTAATAATTAATACCTTCCACTTATGTCCAATCAAATTAACTGTATGCTCAATTGGACAATGTTTATCACATGGCATTTTATTCCCCACCTCATCTTTATTCAATACATACCATTTGGTAAGTACTTAACTAAAAAGTGCCTTATTGCAAAAAGAAAGTTGCTATACTATGATGATTTTACAGCAGTTAATATATAAATTCAAGCGCTTGTATCAGTTCATTATGATTGCTGAATATTAGATATTATAACCATATAAAGGAGAAATAGTAATGCAAAAATTTAATATTGATAACATTACAGACTTTGTAGCTGATAAAAGTGCACGTAAAGGAATATTTAAAGAAGGTCAGCTAGATACAGGTCTTTTACTTTACACCCCTGGTCAGATAACCCCAGACCATAAGCATTCAGATATTGATGAGGTGTTTTATATAATTTCTGGAGAAGGTACCATTACCATAAATAATGAACCAATCTCTATAAAGGAAAAAGATATTATTTTTTCACCACATGGTGAAACTCATGGATTCAACAATACCTCCTCATCCAATTGGGTTGTATTACAAATCAAACTTCAGCTACCAAAAGATAATTAATAGGAGGTATTAATTAATGTTTACTCACATTGACCATGTAGCAATCTCTGTTAAAGATAGAGAAAAGTCTATTGAATTTTATGAAAAAAACTTTGGTTTTAAAAAATACTTTGAACATGATGTCCCCGGCATACCAGAAATTGAAAAAGTCGTCTATCTTAAATTAGGTAACACAGTTTTAGAACTTGAGCATTGGACAAAGAAAAAAATAAATTCTGGATCACATTTTTGCCTTATTAGTGATAACTTTGATGAAGACTACTCTAAATTAGTTGAGGCTGGTGTACCCATCGTTGCTAAACCACATATTCCTAGTCCAAGAACCCCTGAAGAGAAAGGGTGGAAACGTGTTGTCTTCAAAGGTCCTGATGATGAACACATTGAATTTAGAGGTTAAACTAATTAAATAAAATCAAAAAGGTAAAAGCTTTTATCATTATATGCTTTTACCTTATCTTCATTATATATTAAAATTTTATCCCTCTATAAAGGTTTCACAGGCTGTTCCATAAGAACTTCTAGCCTCTGGCCCAAATATAACTAGGTTATCTGCTGAACATTCTCCTCTTTTGTTGTATGCACATTTTTTTGCTTCACATTTAACTTCTGGAGACATTAATATTCCGCTATTATTTGAAAACATCTGTTTTAATTCACCAACATAATTAGTATTTCCAACACTAGTAACAGCATTTTTAAAACTTTTTTCAGCAAATGTACCACACTGAGTTCCTGAAGAACTAGAAGCATCATGTCCTGTTACTAATATTACATTTGCAGAACATAATCCAGATATATTGTTAACACAATCCATAGCGCTACATCCAAGTTTATTCATAAAATCCAGCTCCTTCTTTTATATTTCATATCTATTATCTACAAAAGAAAGGCTTTTATTCATTATCTAAGTTTTTTATAAAAGTTTCTAAATACTTTTCTAATAGCTTTATTTCTTGGCTAGATAAACCCTCTGCTGCCTTTTTTATAGTCTCATTATTTATTTGCTCAAGCTCTTCCATATTATATAACGCCTTTTGCGTTAATAGTAAATAAAAACTTCTTTTATCCTTAGGATTTTTAATTTTTTCTATCCATTCCTTATTTATAAGTCTATTAATAACTCCAGATAAAGTTGCTTTATCTAAATTTAATCTTCTTCCTATTTCTAAAGGGGTTAGCTCTTCTATATCCCCCTTTAATTCTTCTATATTATAAATGTCCTTCAAAACAGACCACTGAACTGCTGTTAGTCCCAAATTTTCTAAGGATATATTTATTTTATTCTTTAAAAGTTTTGATGATCTATTAATTAACGTACCTATATTATTATCCATATTATCCTCCATATGGTTAGTATACAAACTAATAATATATTAAAAACGTCTTTCCATCAATAAAAACCTCTGAATTTCTAATTTTGTATCTTTCTTGAGAAAATGAATTTGATGGAGCTTTAAGAGAAGCCCATCAGAATAAAAGAGTCTTTTTAACTTTTTAAATGTTTTTCTTTTTAAATGTTTTTCTTTTTAACTTTTTAAATGTTTTTCTTTTTTTCTTTTTAAATGTTTAAACATTTAACTTTTTAACTTTTTATTAAACATAGTATTTAATGAATCTAATGAAGCCTGAGAAACAGCTTCTACAGCAACAAGGTGTTTAACTCTTTATTAAACATAATCTTAACAAGAATGACTTTAATGAGGCTTGAGAAGAAGCCTCTACAGCAATAATGTGCACCATTCTTTATCGAAGTAATTACTGACTCTTTTTTAGCTTTAATTTTTATGAAAGGTATTACCTGCATCCTCTCTCCCCCTATTTCTATCATTCCTTAGCTAAGGTTACACTTATTAGATGTATTTGCTATGGAAAATGCTCGCAACATTTACAAAAATTATTTTCTACAAATTGCTTGTACATAAATATAGTTCGCACGCTAATTAGTTGTTTATATAAATATGATATTTTTCACTAATTTTTCTTAAAAAACTACAAAAAAAGAGCACCTTTCGGTGCAAGTAAATTGAATCAGTTGCCATTAGATTCTTATTTTATCTAACTTGGCTATGAAAACGCGCATTTCCATAACATTGATATTATAGCCTAAAACTGCCATGTTCAATTGTTAACATTCTGTTAATTTTATTCTAAAGGGGATAAATTAAATATTTTTCTTAGTATTCTGTAGCTTCTGGAGCCATAAGTAAAGCTATATTTAGGTTTCCATTTCTACAACGTAGCTCGTCTAAAAATTTCTTTTGACTTACTGTTTTATCCATTGTTACGGTATAAACCAATTCAAATAAGCTTCCCAAATTAGTTGTTTTAACTTTTTTAAGCTCATATCCTGTTGTGAATTTCTCAAATACATCATCAAAAGCGCCTTCGTAGTCTAAATCTTCCGGAATAGATATTTTTAATAACTTTTCTGATACATTTTTATTCCCAAAGTTTATTAAACTTAATATAAACATAAGTGCACAAAGGATTGCTGTAAATAATATTGCATAACCTATAAAGCCAGCTCCTGTAGCTAATCCCGCTGCCATAGCAAATAACACATATGATATATCTTTTGGGTCACCTGGGGCACTTCTAAATCTTATTATTGAAAATGCTCCTGCTAAACTAAAGGCTCTAGCAACATTACTTCCTATCAATAATATTATTATAGCAACTACAGCTGGCAAAAGTACCATGGTTAGTGCAAAGTTTTGTGAGTATAACTTTTTACTGCTCGTTTTCATATAGGTAGTACTAATTACTCCTCCTAGGATAAATGAGGCCCCTATTATTAATAATGCAGTTACTAAAGATATTGTGGAATCAGTTGTTGTGGTTGTTGAGCTGAATATTGATTCAAGCATATGTTAAGTTCTCCTTTCGCATCCATACTATTTTTTATCATATTTTTATATTCATTACCGTATTTTGAAAAACTTGAGCTATATAATTTATATTCAGAAAGTAATTTTGAAAACCATAATGGCACAGTGTTTTCTGCTTTTACTTCCATAAGCCATAAATCATCTTCCACTAAAATATTTCCATAATCACCATACTCAAGTTTTAAATCATATCTTCTGGTTCTTATATTAGTATCAAAAGTTACTCTAAACTCACGATTTTCTTTCTCAAAATAAGCTATTCTATCATAAGCTATATAAACCTTTGGTTCTAAATCATATATCTTCAATATATAAGATAGTTCCTTTAATACCTGCTTGTTCATATATTCCTTATACTCTGGCTTAATACCAGTATCTAAGAATTCGTAGGCTTCATCTAACTTCAAGGTTGTTCTCCTTTTGTTAACTATGCCTTTAAACTTCTTCTTAACCTCTAAGTATACTTTGTCATTTTCTTCAGGTACTCCATAAGATCTTAGTCTAACTTTTTCCTTATATTTAGGTTTATCTAAGGATCTTCTTATTAATAAGTCATCTTTTGTATCGTAATAAAGATTTGATATTTTATAGAATTCATCATTTTGATTGAATTCATCCATTTCCATACGTTTTAGTAATTCTCTCTTAAAATCCATATATAATTCCTTATTCATTTGAAATTTGTTCTCGTATCTATTAAACACTTCTATAGCCATGTAACTCACTCCTTATAATATTTCATTAATCTTTGTTAACAAGAACTTAATAATCTATGTTTAAAGTTTACTTTTTTAACCTTAAACCAACCTTAAAGACTTTTTTAAGCTAATGTCTATCCTCTTCCCCCTTTAAGCTTCATTTAAGCTTAGCTATGATATAATTAGGATAAAAACTACTTTAACAGGAGGAATATTATGAGGATTTTAGTAGTTGAAGATGAGATCCATTTATCAGAGGCTTTATCTCAAATATTAAAGAAAAATAATTATACTGTAGATGTAGTTCATGATGGTGAAGATGGATTAGACAATGCTTTAAGTGGTATTTACGATATTATACTATTAGATATAATGCTTCCTAAAATGGATGGATTAACAATTCTAAAGCATTTACGAAAGGAGGAAATAGCTACTCCAGTTATACTTTTAACTGCAAAAGGAGATATCTCTGATAAAGTTAAAGGGCTAGATACTGGCGCGGATGATTACCTAGCAAAACCTTTTGCAACTGAAGAGTTATTAGCTAGAATACGTGCTCTTTCAAGACGCAAAAGTGAAGTTATAACAGACAACACCCTAAAAACAGGCTCTATTGAACTAAATCCAGCCACTTTAAAATTATCTATGGATGATAAAGAAATTAAGCTTATATTAAAGGAAAGTGAACTCTTAGAACTGCTTATTATACGTAAAAACGCTGTTACCTCTAAAGAGTTAATAATAGAGAAGATATGGGGCTTTGATTCTGAGGTTGAGCATAATCATGTAGAAGTTTATATATCTTTTTTAAGGAAAAAACTTTTGTTTTTAGATGCGGATGTTGAGATTAAAACCATACGTGGGGCTGGTTATATCTTGGAGGTTAAAAAATAAATGTTTAAAAAGCTTAGAAATAGATTTCTAATTCTCAATCTAGTAATTATTTCTATAATGCTTCTTATTTCCTTTACTTCTATTTATGCAATAACTCATAAAGATATCTACACTCAGATAGATATGGATTTAGATAAGCTTTCAGGAAGTGATGCTAAAGGTAACAAACCTAAAACTAATGATGACATGCCTAATGATAAACAGATGGATGTACCCCAAAATGATTTTACTAAAGGGCAAGGTCCTATGGAAAGGTATGCTTTCACAGTTACTACTGATGGCAATTGGAACAAGATAAGCACTTTTTCACGCTTTAGTATCTCTGATGAATTTTATGAATCAGCAAAAAAGGCAGCTATAAATAAGAAGGTTAATAGAGGATATATTTCAGTTGACGATACTGATTTAGCCTTTGTTATAAATCATACTTCTAGTGGTTATAACTTATATTTTTTAGACATAACCTTTCAAAAAAATACTCTCAGAAGTTTGATTTATACATTTACAATTGTCGCCTTCTTTATGCTAATAATCATTTTCCTAATTAGTAGATTTTTTGCTAATAGATCAATTCAGCCTATAAAAGAAGCCTTTGACAAACAAAAACAATTTATAGCTGATGCATCTCATGAGCTTAAAACACCTCTAACCGTTATAAATACAAATGTTGACGTACTTCTTTCAAATAAAGATGACTTCATACATAATCAATCTAAATGGCTATACTATATTAAATCTGAAGCTGAAAGAATGAATAAACTAACAAGTGATTTATTATATCTAGCTCAAGTAGATTATTCAGATGTAAAGATGATTTTTTCTGATTTTAACTTAAGTGAAGCCGTAGAACATATTATCTTGACCATGGAAGGAGTCGTATTTGAAAATAATATCGCTCTTCATTATGATATTGAACCTAACTTAATAGTATCTGGTAACATAGAACAGCTTAAACAAGTTATAATGATTTTCCTTGATAACGCTATTAAATATACAGATAAAAAAGGTAAAATAAATCTAATTCTAAATAAAACCCATAATAAAATCAATTTATCTGTAACTAACACAGGAAAAGGAATTCCAGAAGAGCATATCTCCAAGATCTTTAATAGATTCTATCGCACTGATAAATCTCGAGCGAGAGATAGTGGTGGATATGGACTAGGACTATCTATAGCCAAAGCCATAGTTGAACAACATAACGGAAAAATATCTGTAAAAAGCATTGTTGATAAAGAAACCACCTTTTCTATTGAATTACCTAAAAATAAATGATAAAAAGCTATTTCACTAATTATTTTAGTGAAATAGCTTTTCATTAATTTATTTATTGGTTTGAGGTTGTTGCGCCTCTGTTGGTCTATCACCATTTGGTGCTCCTTGCATTCCTCCTTTACCACCTTGCCCTTTCATTCCTCCTTGTTGACCGCCTCCTGGGCCCATTTGGTTAGTTCTAGCTTCTGTTACCCCTGATTCTGATAACCAAGTTACTGAGTTAGATATGGAAAAATCAACTACTTTTGTTCCATTAGTATATTTTCCGTTAGTGTAAAGTCCATTTTTTGCTGCTCCTGTTGATGCTCCTCCCGAATATAATGTATAAGTTTTATCTTTTTGTATTTCTGGTGAACTTATAACTATAGATTGATAATCCTTATTAGGCGCTATAGTTATAATATCTTTTCCATCACTATCTTCTAAATGCACTATTGTTCCAGCTTGTTGTTTACTAGTATAAATCATGCTAATTGTGTTTTGTGTTGAGCTATCTGATGTTGCTTGTGCCATTCCTGAACTTCCATAAGCTACTAATAATCCGCCTGTCATCTCAAAGCTTCCATCATAGTCTAAGGCTCCATCTCCATCATTTGTAGGTCCGCTAACAATCACAGTTCCATTTGTCATATAAATATATCCGTTTGAGTCTAATCCATCTCCAGATGCATCAACCATAATATAACCACCATTTATAACCAATTTATTATTTTCATTCGCCTGTCCTGGTGCATTATTTTGAGCTGATTCATCATCTCCTCCAGCTGCATTTATTCCATCATCACTGGCAACTATATTTATATCTCCTCCATTTATAGTTATTACTGCACTCTCAAGCCCTTCATAACTTTTTGATATATCTATTTTTCCATCGTTAATAACTAAAGTATTATCAGCATGCACTCCATCATCTCCAGCTGATAATGATAAGGCTCCTCCATTTATTACGATGCTATTATTTGTGTGTACCGAATCATCAGCAGAATTTATGTTAAATGTTCCTCCAGCTATTCCTATCTCTCCTGATGCTTTTAGACCTTTGGTACTTGTGGTATCATCTGTACTACTTGATTCAGAGGTTTGCTGTGTATTTCCACCTTGTTGTCCTCCAAATCCTCCTGGCCCTCCCATATCATTATTGGTCTTGGCAGGTGCATTTTCACTTCCTCCACCAGCTGTAATATTAAATTCACCCTCTTTTATAAGCAAGTAAGTTTCTGCCTGTATTCCATCTTGCTCTGCCTCTATGTTGAATTTTCCACCTTCAATTGCTATAAAACCTTTAGTTGTATCTGCATCATTTGTAGATTTAATACCATCTCCTCCTGCATTTATAGTAATGTTTCCAGAATTGACTGCAACTAAGTCTCTTCCAACTATACCATTATCAACAGAATTTACTTCTATATCTCCTCCAGTTATTTTTAAATCATCTTTTGTCTTTATCCCTTTACTGTAATTACCATTTACAATCAGCTTACCTGACCCATTTATAGTAAGATCATTTTTACTGAATAAAGTTGCATCTGGTTCATCCTCTGAATCTTCTAATGAATATTCTTTTCCATCGGTTAATTTATTTACTGTGCCTTCTTCAATGGATATTATAGTTTTTCCTGCCTTTTTAGAGTATATTGCAGGATTATCGCCGTTGGTTATATCCACTCCATTTAATACTAATCTAACTACACCTTTATCCTCATTATCTATTAGTATTTGACCATCTGTTAAGGTTCCACTTAATACATAAACACCTGCTTTTGTTATAGTTATTGTACTATCCTTAACCTCTACCCCATCTCCTTCTACTGTGGCTGATGCTCCATTTAATTTAATGTAATTAAGACTTTCATTTTTCCAATCTGTATAACTATCTTCTTCATCGTAACTAACTAATTCACTTATTACTGTGCTTATACTCTTATCACCTATTATTGCAGCTATTGTTTGCTCTGTTGCTGTATTACTTGAAGTGTCTGTATTCGTTGCTGTACCTCTAGTACATGAATATAAAAAACTTGTGCACAAAAGTGCTGCTATTAATTTGCTATATATTGATTTTCTATTCATATTTAATTCCTCCATTTCATAGGTTTATTTTATTCTCCACAACTTAAACAAACCTTAAATGAATTAATTTAAATACAAAAAAAACTACCTAGTATAGAAATTTAATTTCTATCTACTAGGTAGCTTTGTTATAAGTTTATATTATTTCAAAGACTCTATTAAAGCATCTAACTTAGGATCTGACATGAAGTTTTTAATTGTTACTAATTCAGCACTTGGGCAGCTTTTTCTTGCTCTGTCTGCTAAATTTTCTTGAGTTACAACTATATCAGCATCTCCTGGTATTTCATCAACTGATGAATGAGTTACTTCTATATCTAAGCCTAATTTTTGAACTTTGCTTCTTATTTTTGAAGCTCCCATTGCACTTGATCCCATTCCAGCATCACATGCAAATACTATTTTGTTTACTTTTCCAGTCTTTTTAACTTTTAAGCTTTGTACAGCTTCTTTAGCTGATTCTAAATCTTCTTCATCTTGTACCTTAGCATTTTTAACAAATATTGAAGCTACTAAGAATGAAACTACTGCTGAAACAGCAACACCTGCAATTACTGATAAGAATGATCCCTTAGGTGCTAATGCCATTATAGCTAATATACTTCCTGGTGATGGGCTTGCTACAAGTCCTGCACCTAATATTGAGAATGTGAATACTCCACTAGCTCCACCAGCTATTACTGCTAATACTAATGCTGGGTTCATTAATACATATGGGAAGTATATTTCGTGAATTCCGCCTAGGAAATGTATGATTATTGCTCCTGGAGTTGAATCTTTTATAGATCCTTTTCCAAATACAAAGTATGCAAGTAATATTCCAAGTCCTGGACCTGGGTTAGCTTCTAGTAAGAAGAATACTGATTTACCAACTTCTTTAACTTGTTCTACTGCTAATGGACTAAGTATACCGTGGTTAATTGCATTGTTTAAGAATAATATCTTACCTGGTTCTATGAATATTGATACTAGTGGTAAAAGATTTGCATTTACCATAGCTTCAACTCCACCTTGTAGTATAGTAGTTATTGCTACTACAACTGGACCTATACCTGTGTATGCTAGCATTGCTAATATCATACCTAAAATACCGATTGAGAAATTGTTTACTAACATTTCGAATCCAGCAGGTATTTTTCCATCTACTGCTTTGTCAAACTTCTTGATTACCCATCCTGCTAAAGGTCCTACTATCATAGCACCTAGGAACATTGGCATATCTGCTCCAACTATAACTCCCATTGCAGCTATAGCACCGATAACTCCACCTCTTTGTCCACCTACAGTCTTACCACCAGTGTATGCTATTAATAATGGTAGTAAGTAAGTTATCATTGGTCCAACTAATTTAGCAAAATATTCATTTGGTATCCATCCTGTTGGTATAAATAAAGCTGTTATAAGTCCCCATGCTATAAAAGCACCGATGTTTGGAAGTACCATTCCACTAAGGAATTTACCGAATACTTGAACTTTGTTTTTAAATCCACCATTTTGACTCATTTTTTATTACCTCCTTTTGATACTTTCATTATACGTTTACAGGTAGTATGATTTCAATCTATAGATACTGCTACATTGTCACCAAGGGTTAGTGACAAATTTTTATATCTTTTTATCTAGATAGTGACACTTCTAAACCATTGATTTTACTGAGTTGTAGCCCTATGGTTTTTTTTAAGTCCCTATCTACTCTATAGATTTCAGCTATTCAACTTATATATTTCTCAAAAATAAATGTTATTATAATGGAAATAGTTAGCAACAAAATTGCTAACTATTTTTATACACATACATGACATTATTTAAATAATTCTCTTACTTGTTCATACTTACTTTCTATACTTATAAGTATGTTTTCATCTGATATCTCAGAAACTTCTTGAACTGCACCTTTGATTCCTTTTTCTTTTATTATCTCTTGTAATTTTAAGCTTTGAGGATCTTCTGGGTTATTGTAATATAATACAGCACCTACTCCTAGTAGTAAGTTTTCTGTACTTATACCATATGACATAGAGGTTAATAGAGGTTTAACTAGTCTATCACCTTTACTTAACTTTCTGATAGGTTCTCTTCCTACTCTCTTTATATCATCTTGAAGATATGGATTTCTAAATCTAGCTATTATCTTATCTATATACTTTAAGTGATCTTCTCTGTCAAAATCATATTTCTTTACTAATCCATCTCCACTTTCTACCATAGCATGGTATACAACTTCATAGATTTCATTATCATTTATACTTTCTTCTATGGTTTTATAGCCTCTTAAATTACCCAAATACGCAGTTATTGCATGACCTGTATTTAAAGTAAATAACTTTCTCTCTACATATGCTATAAGATTTCCAGTTAAATTCATTCCATTTATTTCTGGAATTTCTCCTCTAAATCCATTTCTATCTACATTCCATTCATAGTAATTTTCTACTACTACATCTAATGGATTCTCCATTTTTTCACTTACTGGAGGTACAATTCTATCAACAGAACTATTAGGGAAACCTACGTATTTATCCACAGTTTCCTTTTCTTCTTCTGTTAAATATTTAAATATTTCTTCTTTTAAAACTTCTGATGCTCCTACTGCATTTTCACAAGCTATTATGTTTAAATTCTTTTCTACCCCTTTAGCTAATCTATTTTTTATTCCCTTTGCTAAAGTTTCTGCTATTCTGCTTAATATATTTACCCCTACTGCTGTAGTCATTATATCTGCTTCAAGTATTGCATCCATTAATTTTTCATCATTTATATTTAAGGCTGAAACATTTTCGACTTTTTCATCTCTTTTTTCATTATCTAATACATGCACAGTGTAATTTTTAAGTTCATTTATTAACTCGACAACGGTATTGTTAGCGTCTACGAAAGTAACCTCAAAACCAGAGTGAGCTAAAAGTTCACCTATAAATCCTCTTCCTATATTTCCTGCTCCTATTTGTATAGCTTTCATATCTCTTCCTCCTATTATTTTATACTGCACTAGCAAAAAGTTTGTATATTTTGTCTTTATCTCCAGTTGTATATAACTCTTTTGTTATTTCTTCATCCTCTAGTACTACTGCTATATTGGACAGTATTTTTATGTGTTCATCACCTATTCCAGCTATACCTATAACTAAATATGCTTTTTCATCATCAAATTGTATTCCATTTGGGAATTGTAATACTACTATTCCTGATTTTTTTATATTTTTCTTAGCTTCACCTATTCCATGAGGTATAGCAACCCCCATGCCTATATAAGTTGTTACAACTTCTTCTCTTTCTTTCATAGCTTGAATATATTCTTCTTCAACATATCCAGATTCAACTAATAATCTTCCTGCCATCTCTATAGCTTCAACTTTACCAACTGATTCTAAACCTAATCTTATATTAGCTTTTCTTAATATATCACTCTCATTTTCTACTACGACTTCTTCTTTTTTATTTTTCTTAAAAAAATTGAACATTTATTTGCACCTCTTTTTTCTTTTTTTAATTTCTATATTAATGATATTATAAACTTTTTTTATCTGTAATTTTTTGAACAATTTTAAAATAAAACTTAGTATATAAATTTTCTAAATAATTCAATAGCTGTTCTTTATCTTTAACAATAAAATCTTTCACTAAATTTTCATCTTGAATTATAGCTTCACTTATTTCACTAACTGTTTTCAATAATATAGTATTATTTTTCTTAGGTACTATTATTACAACAACAACTTTTAAATTTGGAAAATCTTCTACTTCTTTTTTCGGTCTTATTAATCCAAATTTTACCCCTTGGAAGGAATCTAAAGTACAATGTAACAAACTTATTCCAAGTTCCTCTATAAATGTTGATCCTAATTTTTCTCTATATAATAGTCCTTCTTTTATAAGAGCCTTTTCATTATTATCTTTTGAAAACAATATTGATGTTTTTTCTATTAATTCTTCTTTTGTGGTTATTTCATTATCTTCATAAACCTCAAAGCTATCTAATAATGACTTTATTGCGTTTCCATAACTTGTTAGTGTTAATACATCCTCATACTTCTGCTCTTTATTTACTGATACTCCGTTTTCATTTCCAGAAATCCTATACCTATTTACCGGAATATTCAAAAACTTATTTATCTTGTCTTTGTCTTTATCAGTTAACATAGGACTTACAATAATGCTTGGAAATTTAACATCTAAGTTTATTGTGGATATAATTAAATCTATATCTTTTTCCATTAACATTTTGTCATTTATAGTAAATGCAGAAACAGTATCCACTATATCAATATTAGGAAAAAGTATTAAAAGTTTTGCTGATAATAATCTAGATGTTCCTATACCACTTCCACATGCTACTATTATTCTTGGTTTTGCTAGATTATTTTTTATTCTTTCTATAGCTGCTGCTATATGCATAGCTATATAGGCAATTTCTGATTCTGGTATAGTTCCTTTTCCTATATTCTTTAATACCATACAGCATCTTTTGCTGACATTATATATATCTTTATAGTCTTCTTTTATTCTGTCTAACAGCGGATTTCTTATAACCAAATTCATTTTTAGTCTGCTTACAGCTGGTCCTAAATGATTCACTAAATCCTGTTCTAGCTTCTTATCCTTTGTTAGGGGATAGGAAGTTTCAATTTCTGCTGTTTTTATTATCTCCATAGCTAATTTAGATAAATGAAATTGGGTAATATTTTTATAGTCTTCCTTCGAAGTCACCATATCTAGTTTTGCACCTTTAAGATGCATTGTTATATAACCTATTTCTCCATCTGGTATACTAACATTAAAAGCTTCGGAAAGCTTTTTAGATAACTTTCTAGCTATATCAAATTCTGGTAAGTTTCTAAGTTCATTTAGAGCTTCTTCATTAAAATCAATTTTCTCTTCATTTTTTATTCTCTGTATTGCTAGAGATAAATGTACTATAAGCGCTATATATGCACTATCTGCTAGATGTAATTCTTCTTCACCCTCTAATTGAGAAACGTATTTCTCTATAGTTTTAATAGTGTCTTTTTCTATAAGACTTAGCAGTCTATTTTTTATATCTAATTCCAACTTATTTTTATCTTTTTTATCTAAAGATATTTTTTCTTTTATTATGTTTATAATTTGTTCTTCATCTACAAATTCATAAACCATAGAAGTTATTGCCTGCCTTGTCTTGTCTTCTTCTCCTTCTATATATATCCCGAGTCCTGGTTTACGTACTAATTTTAAATCTCTTTCTTTTATCCAACCTTCTAGCTTATCTAAATCATTACTTAAAGTTCCTTCTGATACATTTAATACAGAAGTAAAATAATAAAGCTTGATAGGCTCCTTTGATAAAAGCAACTCACATAATATAAATAACCCTCTTTGTTTAGGCGAGTAATCCTCTATTAAGAATTGATTATTTACTAATTCTAAAAGCCTTTTTTTCCCTTCCTGAGTTTCTTTTAATATTAACCCAACTCCAGGTTTTCTAACAAAATTAAATCCATTTGCTTTTAAAAATTTCTCTATATAAGGTATAGTTCTTAAAACGGTTCTTGAGCTTACATCTATTTTCTCTGCTATAGCGTTTATTGTTATTGGATTATCTTTATCAGATTCAATTATGGACATAATTATATCTTTTTCTCTTAAAGTAATGCCCATTATTCCATAAACACCTCTCTCTTAAATTCATGCGACGAATCTAGTTTTCTTCGTAAATTCAGCCTTTTATACTATATATTTTAGTTTTTACAGCTTATTTATTCAACCTAAACTTAATCTATCCTAGTCATAATGTATTAGTGACAAAACTAAAAATCCTTTTGTAATAAGTGACATAATTAAATAAGTCCATAAAAAAACTAACTATATTACAATTAAATTGAACAATAGTTAGTTTTTTTATAAAGCACACTATATATACTTAAAATACTAATTTTATTTTTATATTGAGTTTTTCAAAGCTCCATCATTAATGTTAAAAAGCCTAGATGAAACTCTAATAAATTCTTGTAAATTGCAGTTACCAGCTCTTTCCCCTATTCCATTCATAGTGCAATCTACAAATCTTGCTCCGCTTTTAGCTGCTTCAATTGAGTTTGCAAGTGCCATTCCAAAATCATTATGTGCATGCATTTCTATATCTATAGGTACATTTTCTAATATATTAGTAATGGCTGTTCTTGTAGTAGATGGTATAAGTATTCCTACAGTGTCTGCATATCTTATTCTATTTACTCCTAAGTCTTTTAATATTTTAGCCATGTGTATTATAAAATTTATATCTGCTCTTGATGCATCTTCAAATCCTACCGTTACTTCATAATCCTTGTCTTTAACGAAATTAACACATTCTCTCATCTTATTTACAACCCATTTTCTATCTTTTTTAAGTTTAGAGTAAATCTGTATATCTGATACTGGTATGCTTATATGAATAATATCTGGATTACAATCTATAGAATCTATCAAATCTTGTTTATTCAACCTATTCCATACAGATATCAATGAATTTTTCTTCTGCTCCATGATTTTATATATGCATCTTTTTTCTATTTCACCCATGGCAGGTATTCCTGCCTCTATTTGATAGATTTTATTATTATCCATTATCTTTGCTATAGCTATTTTCTTCTTTAATGAAAATGCTATATCAGGACTTTGCTCTCCGTCTCTTAAGGTTGTATCTACTATAAATATATTATTATTCATGAAATACCTCCTAAATCATTTTATACTATTATATATATCTGATACCTCTTTATCATTTAAGCCTCTTCCTCTTCTTGTGCTTAATTCTCTAATCTTATCTAACATTGTTCCTAATCTATCTTCTTCAATCGGAAGTCCCAATTCTCTCAACTTCTTTTTTATTGCCATTTTTCCTGAATGTTTTCCTATTACTAACCTTCTTTTTATTCCAACTTTGGTTGGGTCAAAAGGTTCGTATATTTCTGGATTTTTAAATATTCCATCTGCATGTATTCCAGATTCAAATTCAAATATATTTTTACCTATGATAGGTTTATTACTTGGTGTCGCATTCCCTGTTATTTTTTCAAGTAAGCTTGCCATTTTAGGAAGTACTGATAAATCTTCATCATTTTGTTGATTTAGTATGAAGTTTTTAGAAGCTAGAAGTTCCTCTAATGCACAATATCCACCTATACCTCCAAAACTTGTTGTCACACTTTTTCCCATCATTTTTATCCATTCTATAGCTATTGCAGTAGAACATCCATAATTGTTTTTTGGATTTAAATTTATATTTTCTCCCCATATTTCTTTTAAATTATAAAATACTTTTTTATAGTCATATAATATTAAATCATCCAATCCAGTTATTCGTATAAAATTATTAGCATTTAACCCTAATTTAAAATTAGAGAAAATTTCTATATCTTTAACCGTATTTATATTTATTTCTATCATAAAGTTAACTTTTTCTAAGATATATGAGGGGATATTATTGAGGTTAAAAATTATAAAATTTACATTGTCATACTGGTTCACTTCTAATCTATTTTCAACATTTAATATATATTCTACCCCTTGGGGCAAGGGTAGTAAAATATCTAAAATCCTTGGGGTAACCTCAATATAGTCCCCTCCTATTAATTTAAGATAATTGCATAATTCTCTAAGCTCATTTTTAAATTTTTTAAGCTTGTCGCCATAAATCTCATAAAGTGCAACAAAAGTTTTATCTATAATCGTTATTTTTTTATTTTCCATGCATATTCCCCCTTAGTTGCACTTAAGTTTATACTATATAAGTAATCTTTCTACTTTTTCTCCACCTTCTATGTGACTATCCATAATTTCTTCTACATCGTCAGGTGTTACAGATCCATACCAGGTTCCTTCTGGATATACCACAACTATAGGACCCTTATCACAGATTGAAAAACAACCTGTGTTAGTTATCATAACTTCTCCTGATAAATCTCTATCGTCAACTTCTTCTATAAATCTTTGAAGTATATTTACAGAATCCTTTGAATGGCAAAACCCCTTTTGAGTTCCATTGATTCTACAACTTGCACACACAAATATATGATGTTTTGGGCTTATCATATTATTTCTTCCTCCTTAATATAAACTAGTTTATTATCCTCTTTATTTTTTATAATTTCTTCAGCCGCAACCTTTATGGCCTTTTCTATTCTTTCATAGGTAACAAAAACCTTTATTCCCTTATCCTTTAACCTATTGGCTGGTGCATCACCAATTCTCAATGTTAAAACTCCTGAACAATCCTCAATTGATCTAAGTATTTTTGATATTTTATCATCTCTCTCGTCGCACTCTTCTGATCCTTGGCAGTATTTTTCTACTGATCTTCTTTCAACTAAAGAAACAATCCCTTCTTTGTAGTCATATATATAAAATTCGGTAACATGTCCAAAATGCTTATCTACTAACATTCCACTTTTTGATGCTACTGCAAATCTTAATGCTGATTCTTCCTCTTTTACTCCATCTTTTGATGAAAAATTCCTAAATTTAATGGATTCATCATTTTCCAATGTTCCTATAGCATCTGCTCTACATTGTTTGCAATGATACATTTGCTCTATATGCTCTCCACATGTCTTTCTTAAATCCATTAGCTCTTTATTACTAACTAAAGGCATATCTTGAAATACGCTTCCCTTAACTGGTATAAGCTGCATTATATTTGTAATAGTTGCTCCATATTCTTTTACTGTTTTTACAACTTCCTCTATATGTTCATCATTGATCCCCTTAAGCATTACGATATTAATCTTGCAGACTATCCCTTTGCTTGTTAAGAATCTAAGCCCTTGCAACTGATTATTTAGAAGAATTGATGCGCCTTCTTCCCCAATATACTTAGTTCCAAAATAGTCAACAAATTTATATACCTTTGCGCCTATTTTAGGATCTACAGCATTCATAGTTATAGTCACATGACTAACTCCTAGTTCAACTAGATCATTTGCATAAAATGGTAACATCAAACCATTAGTTGATAAGCAGAATGTAACATCTTTATCAAATTCTTTTATTAACTTAAGAGTTTTTTTAGTTTCTTCAAAGTTTGCTAAGGAGTCTCCTGGCCCTGCTATTCCAACAACAGTTAAGTTAGGCATTTTTTCTTTTACAAATTTATATTTTTCAAATGCTTGTTGTGCTGATAATACTTCTGTTGTTACTCCTGGGCGGCTTTCGTTTGGACAATCATATTTTCTTAAACAATAGTTGCAACTAATGTTACACTTAGGTGCTATAGGCAGATGTATCCTTGCATATTTATGAGCCGATCCACAGCTAAAACAAGGGTGAGTTTTAGTTTTTTCATCAATTGATTTAGGTTCTATTGTTACATTTGATACTTCTTCCACTTTCTTTCCCTCCTCTTTATAGAATTGAGTATAAATACTTTTTCTATATTTTCCTTCTTTAACTTCTAATATTTTATTTGTTACTTCATCAATCAGGTTTAAAGAACCAACATATCCTATACTCAATATTCTTTGACCACCTATCCTATCATGTATAGGGAAAGAAGCTCTTATTAAAGGAATCCCTTGCTTCTCTTCTATTCTTCTTCCATCGGAACTTCCAATCATAAGATTTGCTCCAAGATCAAGTGCATATTTTTCTATATCTTTAAAATCCGTATTATCTAGTATTTTATATTCATCTATAAACAATCTCTCAGCCACTTCATTTAATTCATCTTCTATTAATATCTTCATTTCTTTACAAGAGGTTCCTGTAGCAAGTAATACTGGCATAGCACCATTTTCAACACACAGCCTTGCTGTAGAGTAAACAAAATCCGGTTCTCCATATATAACTACCCTAGCCTCGGCATTATATTTATGAGAATCTATCATAGCATCAATATATCTTCCTCTTTGAGCTTTATATCTCTCTGGTACTGGTTTATCAGTTATTTCACTTAATAGTTTTAAAAACTCATCTGTATCTCTTAACCCTCTAGGCACATTGCATCTATAGTTTTTTATGCCAAATTTATCTTCAAGATATTTTCCAGCTGAATAATCATCTTTAACAAAGCTGCTTATTTCAATTGTTGCTCTAGCTCCCCCCATTTTTGATATATCTTTTATATCTGTTCCTGCTACTGATAGCCTGTTGTATTTCTCAGTTCTTGGCGAATCTAGATTCTCAGATATATCTGGAAGTAATATATAGTCAATATCAAAGCTATCCAAAATCTCTTTTAATTCCCTTACATCTGCTGGACTTATATATCCTGTAACTACATTTATTTTGTTATTTTTCTCTTCTTCCATTTCTGTATTTTCCACTATACATCTTAATGCTTTTAGATATCCCTCGTATTGGCTTCCACCATAACCTGGAGATGGAACTGGTATTAATTTCACTTTTTCATCTGGGTGTTTTTCATGAAATATTTTTGATAGACGGGAAACATCTTCACCTATAGTTTCAGCTAAACAAGTTGTAGCTACTGCTATTACCTCAGGATTATATAACTTAATTAGGTTCTCTAGCCCTTTCATTAAGTTTTTTTCTCCACCATAAACTGTTCCTTGCTCTGTTAATGAAGATGAAGCTATATCTATAGGTTCATTATAATGTGTTGCCATGTGCCTTCTAATATATGTACTGCATCCTTGGGACCCATGTAGGATTGTCATTGCTCCTTTTATTCCATAAAAAGCACTTACTACTCCCATAGGCATACACATATTACAAGGATTAACTGTCAAGTTTACGTATTGTTCTCCCATACTATCACACCCCAACTTTTGTATATTTCCAAACTGGACTATTTATTGTTAAGTTTATTTCTTTAGCAAAATTAACAGCTCCTTCAAATCCTGCTAAAGGATGTTTTCTCTCATGATTATGATCACAAAAAGCTATACCAAGCTTATATGCTAGAGGTCTTTCTTTAACACCACCAACTAAAACATCTGCTCCCTTTTCATTCATAAACTTTTCAAGTTCATAAGGGTTTGCATCATCTAATATAACTGTTCCTGGTTTTACCAAGTTACCTATAACTTCATAATCATCTTTTTTCCCAGTTTGCGTTCCAACCACTACAGTTTCCATACCCAATTCTTCAAACTGCTTTATTAATGATATTGCTTTAAATCCCCCACCAACGTATATTGCTGCTTTTTTCCCTTCAAGGTTTTTTCTATACTTCTCTAGTACATTTCCTAAATTAGCTCTCTCTTTTTCTACAAATGCTAGCGTTCTTTTTATTATTTCTTTATCTCCCAAAGCATTAGCTACATTTATAAGAGAAATCATTGTATCTTCTATTCCCATGAAACTTACCTTTATAAATGGTACTCCCATTTCTTTTTCCATTCTTTTTGCAAGATATGTCATGGAACCTGCACATTGAACTATATTTAAACTAGCGCCATCTGCTTTTTGAAGCTCCTCACACTTTGCATCACCTGTTATTTGTGAAACAACATTTATCCCCAAATTATTAAGATAGTTTTTAATTATCCACATTTCACCTGATAAATTAAAGTCTCCTAATATATTTACTCCTTTAATCTTAGGGGACTTAGTTCTTCCTATTAAATTCATAAGAGCATTGCATGCTGTCTTATATCCCATGGATTTATGTCCTGCAAATCCTGGAGACATTACTGGTATAACTGGAATTCCATATTTCTGTTCAGCTTGTTTACATACTGCTTCAACATCATCTCCTATAACTCCAACTATACAAGTTGCATAAACAAATATTGTTTTAGGTGAATGATTTTTCATGATTCCTTCTATTGCACCAGCTAATTTTTTCTCTCCTCCAAAGATTACATCCTTTTCTTTTAAATCTGTTGAAAAACTATTACGATATAGTTCTTCTCCACTAGATAAACTTCCTCTTATATCCCATGTATAACTAGCACATCCTATAGGTCCGTGAACTATATGGAAAGCATCCGTTATGGGATTAAGTACAACTCTAGCACCACAATATACACATGATCTTTGGCTAACAGATCCAGATACACTTTCACTATCACACTTCATAGAGTTACCATGATCGCCTTCTTTACAAAAAATAAAATCTTTTCTTTCATCTAAAATTTCTGCTACTGGTTTTGCTTCCATAATAAATCACCTTCCTTATAAAGTAAAAAAGGACTTCCAAGGGAAGATTTCCTCCCTTGAAAATCCTTTTTAAAAAATAAATTACATTACCATTTCAAAATCTTCATCTTCACAATCTCTATCTATTCTATCCATTAATGCAGTAAGAATTAATTCTAGAACTCTCATAGCTCCTCTATATCCTACTATTGGCATATATGAATGAACATATCTATCAATAATTGGGAACCCTGCTCTTACGAATGGAATATCCTCAGCTCTTGCTATGTATTTTCCATGAGTTCCACCTATTAATAAATCTACACCTTCATTTTTAATCCATTGATGTAATTCAAAAAGATCGCTAGCAGCTTTTGCTACACATCCTTCTACTCCAAACTCTTCAAATAGAGCTTTAGCAGCCTTTTCAAAAGCTATTCCTGGAGTACCTGTTATAACATATTTAGGAATCATTCCTAATTCTAATACAAATTTAGTTAGTCCAAGTACAGTATCAGGATCTCCATATATAGCAACTTTTTTACCATATACATATTGATGTGAATCAACTACTGTATCAACTAGTTGTCCTCTTTCGTCTTCTAATTCTTCTGAAACTTCTCCTTTAGAGAACTTAGATAATTCCATTATAAAATCATCTGTAGCTCCAATTCCTATTGGTAAAAGTAATGTTTTATATGGTACATTACATTTCTTCTCTAAATCTGTAGCTCCTAACTCAGAAGCAAAACTTCCTAGAGCAAGTGTTAATTCACTGTCTCCCATTGCCTTTATATCTTCTATCTTAGTACCGCCTTTAGGATACATTTCATATGTTCCAGTCATAGGAGCATCTAAAACTCCACTTGTATCTGGAAGCATTGTGAAGTCTATTCCAAAGTCTTTCATAAGACGTTTCATTTCTCTCATATCTCCTGGATTTGTGAAACCAGGAATTACATTTAATTTTCCATTGGAAGTTCCAGTTGAGGTTGCAAGATATTTGATAAATCCTGAAACCATATTAGAAAATCCTGTTACATGTGATCCTACATAACTTGGTGTATTGGTATGAACCATGTATTTTCCTTCTGGAATATTAATTGAAGTTATAATTGAGTTTAAGTCATCACCTATTGTCTCTGATAGACAAGTAGTATGAACTGCAATTATTTCTGGATCATATATTTCAAATAAATTTTTAGCAGCAGTTCTAAGATTGCTTCCTCCACCAAATACTGATGATCCTTCAGTAAATGATGATGTTGAAGCTATAGCTGGTTCCTTAAAATGTCTTGTTAAGTACATTCTATGGAATGAACAACATCCTTGAGATCCATGGCTGTGTGGCATGCATTTATGAACACCTAATGCTGCGTACATTGCGCCAACTGGCTGACAAGTTTTAGCTGGATTTATTTTTAGGGCTTTTCTCTCTTTTACTTCTTTTGGTGTTAAATCTAACATTATACCACACCTCCTAATGTTCCTTCTAATATAGGTTCCTTTTTCCAAGGAGCTACTGTATAGTTCCAAGCTGGAGTATATATTCCCATAGTAACGTCCCTTGCAAAGTTTACAGCTCCCTTAAATCCTGCATATGGTCCACTATAGTCATATGAGTGTAATTGTCTTGATAAAACTCCACCTTTTTGAGCTACAAATTTATCCTTTATTCCTGAGAAGAATATGTCTGGCTTTAATAACTTTAAGAACTCTTCTGTTTCATAATGATTTAAATCATCAACAACTATTGCTCCCTTATCCATGCTTTTTTCCATACCACCGTAGTAGTTTAACGCTATTTCATCTTTTAATTGAGCATATCTTTCTTCTGGAATAACTAATCTGAATTTTTCTGGATCTTTTTCTAATTTTAATTCTTCTATATTTTTAGAATCTGCATCAACTTTCATAAATGGTACTACTTCGCTTCCTTCGTAGTCATCTCTATGAGCAAATTCATAACCTGCTAATAAAGTCTTCATACCTAAACTTTCTAATAGGTTTTGATAATGGTGAGATCTAGATCCTCCAACAAATAATGCTGCTGTTTTTCCAGTTAATTTATTTTTGTATAATTCCATGTATTCTTCGATATCTTGAAGTTCTTCTGCAATTATTTCTTCTGTTCTTTCTATAAGATCTTCATCTCCAAAATACTTAGCAATTGATCTTAATGATTCTATAGTACCATCAACACCTACAAAATTAACTTTTAGCCAGTCAGTACCATATTTAGTTTTCATCATTTCACCAATATAATTTATTGATCTATGACATTGGATTATATTTAAATCTGCTGTGTGTGCATTTTTAAGTTCTTCGTAACTTCCATCACCAGTCATTACTGATACAATATCATAACCGATTTTCTTTAATACTCTGCTGATTTCCCAACCATCTCCACCTATATTATATTCACCTAATAAGTTTATTGAGAATTTTTTAGGTACATAACTTCCTGTTCCTATAACATTTTTCATAAGACCATTGTTAGCTATGTGGTGACCTGCTGATTGAGATACCCCTTTATATCCTTCACAAGAAAATGCTAGAACTTTGATTCCATATAATGCTTCAGCCTCTTTTGCTACTGCATGAATATCATCTCCAATTAATCCAACTGGACAAGTAGAACAAATCATTATTGATTTTGGGCTAAATAACTCAACTACTTCTTTGATAGCTTGTTTAAGTTTCTTTTCTCCTCCAAATACTATATCGCCTTCTTGCATATCTGTAGAGAAACAATATTCTAAAAAGTTTTGTGTGTTTTCATCACTTTTTCCTTTATGCCTTCTTGTTCCCCATGTATAGAAACCACAACCTATTGGACCATGTGTAATTACTGCAACATCTTTTAAAGGTCCAAGTACAACCCCTTTACACCCTGCGTAACAACATCCTCTGTTTGTCATTATTCCTGGTATTGTTCTTACATTCGAAGTTAACTCTGGTGCTTCTTCAGATATTTCTCCTATATGAGCTTTTCTATTTTTAAATACTTTGGCACTATAACCATCCAAAACTTTATCTATAGTACTCATTTAATTCACCTCCAAATTTACTTTTATATAACTATTTCTCCAGATTTATTGTCTCTTACTCTATATACTTCATTAACTGGTAAAACAAATATTTTCCCATCTCCAGCATTTCCTGTGGAGTTAACCTTTATAATTATATCTATAATTTTTTTTACATCTTCATCTTTAACTATTAATGTGAATAATCTTTTAGGTATAAGTCTTCCAAGCTCTGATATATTTTCAGCTACAGGTGAGGCAGGTATGTTTTCATCAAGAACTAAATCTTCAATTAAAGCCATATTTAATGATTTTTTCCCTCTCCCTAAAACTTTTCTACAAGTAAATGAGGGAAATCCAGCCTCTGCGAGAGATTCTTTTGTTACATTTACTTTATTCGAACGAATAATTCCTATTATTTCTTTCATTTATAGCACCTCAACTTTTATAAGACTTCTTTTCCACTACTTATGGTATACGCCGTTTCTACTGGAGACACAAATATTTTCCCATCACCAAAAGCCCCTTTTATTCCTGTTCTTGCAGTTCTCATTATTATTCTTATAACATCGTCTTTATCTTCTTCATTTTTTACTACTACTAGGATCATTTCTTTTGGTAATTCATCATAATATATATCTCCAACTTTAATTCCTTTTTGCTTTCCACGTCCGAATACATCTATTTTAGTCACTTCTGGAAATCCAGCTGATAAAAGTTCTGATAGTACTGTTCCAACTTTTTCAGGTCTTATAATAGCACGAACCATTAACATAACAACTCTCTCCTCTTATTCACATATGTTCTTTATTATTTTCTTATAGATCCATTAATCCATATTGCATTAATATTTCTTCTAATCTATCTTGGCTCATTGGTTTTGGAATTACAAACATATCGTTATTATCAACTTTACTTGCTAATGTTCTATATTCATCTGCCTGTTCACAAGTTGAATCAAATTCTATTACTGTTTGTTTGTTTATTTCAGCTTTTGTTACCATTGGACTTCTTGGTACAAAGTGAATTAATTGACTTCCTAATTCTTTAGCAAAGTTATCTAATAATTCATATTCATTTGCAACTTTTCTTGAGTTACAGATGATTCCACCTAATCTAACTCCACCAGTGTTTGCATATTTTTGGATACCTTTTGCTATATTGTTAGCTGCATATAATGCCATCATTTCTCCTGATGCTACTATATATATTTCTTGTGCTTTTCCTTCACGTATTGGCATTGCAAATCCACCACATACAACGTCACCTAATACATCATAAAAAACATAATCTAAATCTGATTCGTAAGCACCTAATTGCTCTAACATATTTATTGAAGTTATTATACCTCTTCCTGCACATCCAACTCCTGGTTCTGGACCGCCTGATTCAACACATTTTATGCCTCTAAATCCTGGCTTTAAGATTGAATCTAAATCTACGTCATCTCCTTCTTCTCTTAATGTATCAAGAACACTTTTTTGTGCTAGTCCTCCTAGTAATAATCTTGTTGAGTCAGCCTTAGGATCACATCCCACTACCATTATCTTCTTATCCATTGTAGCAAGCCCTGATGTTAAGTTTTGTGTTGTTGTAGATTTACCTATTCCACCTTTTCCATAAATAGCTACTTGTCTCATTTTTATACTCCTCCTTCAAACTGAATATTTATTATAAACTTATCTAAAACTGAGTTTTAGATAAGATTTATACTTAATTTTAGATAATAAAAAAAGAAGTCCATAATTTAGATAATTCATAAATAACCTAAATTTCTAGACTTCTTTGCCCGCTTAGTTAACAGACTTCTTTGTCCAATATAAAACATAATTTAAATTTCATAAAAATATCATATTTAAATGAAATTTTATCAACTATACACATAATTTTTTATTAGTTTGTTTACTTGTAATTTATGTTCTTAATATTATCATATATTTTTTTGCTTTACAATAGGAAAAATGAAGTTTTTTACTATTATTCTAATTGAAACCTATTATCACTTCACGAATTATAATGATATTGCCAATGTAAATGTTTTTGATATTATAAAACTTTTTTTGATTTTTTTATATTTCATTCGTAAAATTGATTAATATTTCTTCTATGCTATAATTTACTTATATTCCTTATTCGAAAGGAGATTTAATTATGACTCAAGATAAATCCTTAACACCTCAAGAGGTAGCAGATATTTTAAAGATAGCAAAAAATACTGTGTATGAACTAATAAAAAGAGGTGAACTTAAAGCTTATCGAGTTGGAAGAAAATTCAGAGTAGATTTTATAGATGTGGAAGAATATAAAAATAATTCCAGAGACAACAAAAAATCATTATTTAATGAAATAAGTAGTGTAAATAATGAAGATTCTAAAATAAATCCTCCTATTCCAAATACAGGTGTTATTCTATGTGGTCAAGATGTAGCATTAGATATTTTGTGTAGACATATTGAATATCATCCTAAGGGCATTCAAATACTTAGATCTTATATGGGATCATACAATGCTTTGTATTCCTTATACCAAGATAAGGTTCATATAGCAACAACTCATCTTTGGGATGGGGATACTGATAGCTATAATATTCCTTATATAAAAAGATTAGTTCCCGGAATACCAACCATAACTGTACATTTAGCTTGCAGAAATATCGGATTCTATGTTAATAAAGGCAATCCTAAAAATATAAAATCCTGGTTAGATTTAGATAGAAATGACATCTCTATAGTTAATAGAGAAAAAGGTAGCGGTGCAAGAATATTATTAGATGAGAATCTACGCTTACATACTATTAATCCTGAAAAAATAAATGGATATGCTAAAGAATGTACATCCCATCTAGCAGTTGCAAGTGCTATTTCTCGTGGTGATGCAGACTTAGGAATAGGAACTGAAAAAACAAGTCTTCAAGTTCAAGGTATAGAGTTTATACCAATGAAAAAAGAGCGCTATGAAATAGTTATAAAAAAGAAGAATTCTATTCTACCTTATTTTGATATCTTAATGGAGATTTTAAATTCTGATGAGTTTAAATTAGAGCTTCAAGGTCTTGGTGGATATGATATAACCGAAACTGGTAAAATAATAAATTAAAAAAGGGGACTTCGCATCAGCAATTCTTAAATGCTAATGCAAAGTCCTTTTCTAGGAAACTAGCTTGCAATTATTGATGTAACTAAATTAAGTGTATTATCTAGTGAAATCTCCTTAACTATTTTATCTATATTGTTTACCATGTTTTTTAGTTCTTTAGGATCATTAAATAATCTTTTAATTATATTATTTAAATTATCTCCTTCTGCATATATAGCAGCCTTTTCGTTAACTAAAAATCTAACATTTTCTTCTTCTTGTCCTGGTATGTAATAAGGTATTATAATTGGAAGCCTCTTAACTAATGCCTCAGTTACAGTTAAACCACCTGGTTTTGTTATAATCAAACTTGCTCTATCCATTAACTGAGATACATTTGTTGTAAATCCTAAAATTATTAACTCTTTACTTACTGGTACTGTTTTATAGTTCTCTTCAAGTTCTCTTTTTAAAATTTCATTATTTCCACATACAGTTATTATTTTTAAAGGAATATCTAAATTCATTAGCTCAAATAAAGCTTTTTTCATGGATTTTAGTCCCATACTCCCACCCATTAGTAATATAGTAAATTCTTCTTCTCTACTTATACTATTAGTGAAATTCATAAAATCTCTCTTTACAGGAATTCCATAGCTATATATTCTTCCTTTATCTATTCCCTTTTCTATAAGACTTTCTTTCGTGTATTCACTTCCTACTATATAGGCATCCACGCTTTTGTCCACATAAGTACTATGAGCTTTATAATCTGTAACTATAGATATAAATGGAATATTAATTTTATTTTCTTTTTTTAGATTTGCTATAACTTTAACCAATAATGGATGAGTAGATATTATAATATTAGGTTTATATTCTTTTATAATCTCATAAGTACTATCCTTTATGGATTTCCCTAATATTCCGCCTATACTATTACTGGTTAATTTGTGATTGCTTGCTTTATATAACATTCCAAATAAACTAGGTACCTTAGTTGCAAGAATTTCGTATCCTCCTGATACCAATTTATCTAAAACTTCTCCAGTCTCTTTTATAGGTTCTATACATTTAACTTCGTAGCCTTGTTTTTCAAGCTCTTTTTTTAATGAGTCTGCTACTGAATTATGACCTTGTCCTGTTGATGCAGTTACTATCAATACCCTTTTTACAAGATTCATAATAAAAATACCCCCTAAGTTATTTCTTATATTAATTTTATTATAAACCTCGAAGATTAAAAGCACCTTAAGTAAATCTAAACAAATTCTTAACTTATTCATAAAAAAATAAAACTGTCTAAAGATTTTTACCATCTTAGACAGTTTTATATATTATTCTACTATGCTTATTTTCATCATGTTAGTAGCTCCAACTTTTTCAACTGGAACACCAGCAACTATTACTACTGTATCACCTGATTTAACATATTTAGTTGTTTTAGCTATATCAACAGTTTTTTCCATCATTTCATCTGTTGAATTAACTCTCTCAGCTACTATTGGATATACTCCCCAACTTAAAGCTAATTTCTTTGCAACTTTCTCATCAGGAGTTACTGCAATAATCGCACAATCTGGTCTACATTGAGATATTCTCTTTGCAGTTGCACCTGATTGAGTTGATGATATTATTGAACTCGCTTTTAATTCATATGCAGCATTACATGCAGCTCTTGAAATAACTCCACCAATTGCTGGTATATGTCTTTTAGCGCTAGATACTGCTAATTCATAACTTAATTGATTTTCAGTTTCTTTAGCTATTTTAGCCATAGTTTCAACCGATTCTACTGGCCAGCTTCCATTAGCTGATTCACCTGAAAGCATTATAGCATCTGTACCATCTAATATAGCATTAGCTACGTCTGAAACCTCTGCTCTAGTTGGTCTTGGATTTCTTATCATAGAATCTAACATTTGAGTAGCAGTAATAACTGGTTTACAAGCAGCATTACATTTATCTATAATCATTTTTTGCACAGCTGGAACTTTTTCTATTGGAATTTCTACTCCTAGATCTCCTCTAGCTACCATTATTCCATCAGAAACAGCTATGATTTCATCTATATTGTCAACACCTTCTTGGTTTTCTATCTTAGAATATATATCTATATGACTTCCGCCATTTTCTTCTAATATTTTTCTAATAGCTATAACATCTTCTGCTTTTCTTATAAATGAAGCAGCTACCATGTTAACACCTATTTCACAACCAAATTTAAGATCGGATTCATCTTTTTCAGTCATAGCTGGTAATTTAATTGCTACTCCTGGTACATTAACACCTTTATGAGTTCCAACCATTCCTGTATTTTTAACAACACAGTTTACTTTACCTTCTTCAACTGATTTAACTTCTAATCCAACTAAACCATCATCTATTAATATAGTATCGCCAGCTTTAACATCTTTAGCTAAACCTGTATAAGTTACAGAACATTTTGTAGTATCTCCAACAACATCTCCACCTGGATATATTGTGAAATCTGTTCCAACAGTTAATTCAACCTTACTTGGTTCAAATTTTCCGGTTCTTATTTCTGGTCCTTTTGTATCTAAAAGAACTGCTATTTCTCTATTATATTTTTTAGCTAATTCTTTTACTTTGTTTATTCTTGTTGCATGCTCTGCATGATCACCATGTGAAAAGTTGTGTCTAGATGCATTCATTCCTGCTTCTATAATTTTTGATAAAATTTCATCGCTATCACTAGCCGGTCCAATTGTACATATTATTTTTGTTTTTCTCATAGATAACACTCCTTATTTTTTAATTCCAAAATGCGTAAATAAAATAAATTAAAAATAAATATATTTAAAAAGCTATTGCTTTTAAATTAATTTTATGATGATATTTCAGTAGCTATATCATATAATTTTTCATCAAATTTTCTTTCTATAGCTAAAGCTTCATCTATATCCACATCAATTACTTGATTATTTCTTATTCCTATTACTCTAGCAGTTTTTCCTTCTAATAAAACTTCCACTGCTCTATGACCTAATTTTGATGCAAGCACTCTATCGGAAGCTGATGGACTTCCACCTCTTTGAATATGTCCAAGAATAGTAGCTCTTGTTTCAATTCCAGTTACTTCTTCGATGTATGAAGCTAATTCTTCCGCTCCACCTACTCCTTCAGCAACTAAAATTAAATTGTGCATTTTTCCTTTAACTTTTCCTTCTAATATAGTTTTGCATAATTCATCTTTGTCAAAACCTTTTTCTGGCACTACTATTGATTCTGCACCACCTGCAAGACCTGCATATAAAGCTAAATCTCCACAGTTTCTTCCCATTATTTCTACTACAGAAACTCTCTCATGAGAAGTTGAAGTGTCTCTTAATTTATTTATAGCGTCAAGCACTGTATTTAAAGCTGTGTCAAATCCTATTGTGTAGTCAGTATAAGCTAAGTCATTATCTATAGTTCCTGGAAGTCCAACAGTTTTAACTCCAAGTTTAGAAAGAAGTTTAGCTCCTGTGAAAGATCCATCTCCACCTATTACAACTAATGCGTCTACTCCATAAGCTTTAAGTATTTTTGCGCCTTTTTCTCTGCCTTCTTCTGTTTTAAATTCATTACATCTTGCAGTCCTTAAAACTGTTCCACCTCTTTGTATAATATCTGATACTGAACGTCTGTCCATTGGGTGAAGTTCTCCACTAATTAAACCAGCATATCCTCTTTCAACACCCATTACTTCCAATCCATTATGTAATGCGGTTCTTACAACTGCTCTTATTGCAGCATTCATTCCTGGTGCATCTCCACCACTTGTTAAAATAGCTATTTTTTTCATTAATTATGCCTCCTCTACACTATAGGGACACAGCTAGTCCCACATATGCTAAAATTTACCCACCACTTTTAAAAAAAACGTATTAATCCTATTTTCATACTTAATACTACTTATTATTCGAAGTTTTCTCAAAATTATAAATATATTAAGACAAATTAATTTTACTTAAAGTTTCGGGTATTTTCAAGCTTTTTACTAGGTTTTATTACAAAAAATAATGTAATCTATTTCATTTAACTATATTATACCCATTTCTCTTATTAATTATTATTTATTAACTTTTTGTCAAAGCTTTTATAAGATTTAAATATTTAATAAACTATTTAAAAACTTTCAACATTTTTTTCTATAAATCTACATCATATATACTATATCAAAAACCTTTAATTATTTCAAATACAAATAATGAAAATAAGAGCTCCCAAAAAATTGAGAACCCTCACTTTTAATCAACTAATTTTACATTATCATTTCCAAATTTCTTTCTTAGATACTCTAAAGCTCCCTTGTCTAAATCTACCCAACAATCTCTAGCTAATCTAAAGTTTTGTTTTTCTTTTTCAGTAAAAATATTAACAGGAGTATCACCTTTATATTCGGTCAAAAGAACTTTAAGAAGCTTATTAATCTCTTTTGCCTTGGTAGTATTCTCTACGCGAATATAAACTTTTTCTGTGTTTATTTTTTCTAACGGAGTTATATCTTCACACAGAATTTTGGGTAATTCTTCTTCGTTTATACTTACTCTTCCTCTTACTACAACCAAGCTATCCATATTAATAAGTGAATTTACTTTCTCCAAAGTTTTAGGGAATACTACAACCTCCATCGATGCTGTTAAATCCTCTATCTTAACAAATGCCATCATAGTATTGTTCCTAGTTACTTTTCTACTTACATAACTTATTATTCCTGCAACTACAACTCTAGTTCCATCTTCTATAGCATCTTCCTTATATCCACTCATACCAACTGTAAGTACGTCATGTATATCTTCTTCTAAAACTTCCTTTGTAGCCATTATTTTATCTATAGTAGTACTAGTTTGTAATTTAATACTTTCTTTATAATCATCTAAAGGATGCCCACTTAAATATAAACCAGTCATCTCTTTTTCCATTGTTAAAATATAGTTTTTCTTAAATTCATTTATCTGCGGATATGTAACCTCTGGAATAGATACATTTTCATTAAGATCAATAAATAAATTCATTTGTCCATCTATATTCCTTCTCTTATCTCCAGCAACTGAATCCATAACTTTTTCATGAACTGCTAAAAGTCTTGATCTATATACATTAAAACTATCAAAAGCGCCTGCTTTTATTAAGCTTTCAACTGCCCTCTTATTTATAGATGAAAAATCCATCTTATTACAGAAATCTTGTAAGGATGTGAATCTCCCCTTCTCATTTCTTGCTTTTACTATTGATTCTACAACATTATAACCTACATTTTTTATTGCAGCCAATCCAAATCTTATAGTATCTTCTTTTACTGTAAACTTAGAGTAACTTTCGTTAATATCAGGTAGTAGAAGCTTAATGCCTAATTTTTCTGCCGAGTTTATGTAGGCTGCTACTTTATCATTATTTCCCATTACTGAATTAAGCATTGCAGCTATAAATTCTACAGGATAATACCTCATTAAAAATGCTGTTTGATAACCTACTATTGCATAAGCCGCAGCATGGGATTTATTAAAAGCGTAACTTGCAAAGTCAATCATTTGATCAAATATTTTATTTCCAGCCTCTTCTGAAATACCATTACCTACACAACCTGGAACTTCAATATTTCCTTCTTCATCTACTATTCCATAGATGAAGTTTCGTCTTTCCTGCTCCATTACCTCATGCTTTTTCTTTGACATAGCTCTTCTAACCATATCTGAACGTCCTAAAGAATAACCTGCAAGATCCCTAACTATCTGCATTACCTGTTCTTGATATACCATAACACCATAAGTAACATCCAATATATTTTCTAATTCTGGTGTTATATATGTAACCTTATCGGGATTTTTTTTACTTTCTATATATCTAGGTATTTCTGCCATAGGGCCTGGTCTATATAATGATATACCCGCAATTATATCCTCTAAAGAATCAGGCTTCAAATCCTTCATGAAGCTAGTCATTCCAGCTGATTCTAATTGGAATACACCTACAGTTTTTCCCTCTCCTAACATCTTATAGACTTCTTTATCATTAGTATTAATATCATCTAAATCTATCTCTATACCTCTATTTTGTCTTATCATATCAACAGCATCCTTCATTACTGTTAATGTTCTAAGTCCTAAGAAATCCATTTTTAATAAACCCAATTCTTCTAAAGTATTCATATCAAATTGAGTTACAATATTATCTTCATTTTTCTGTACTGGAACGTATTCTACAAGTGGTCTTGAAGCAATTACAACACCAGCCGCATGGGTTGATGAATGCCTTGGTAATCCCTCTAAATCTCTACTTACATCTATTAAATTTCTTACTCTATCTTCATCATCATATAGTTTTTTTAGCTCTGGATTTAGATTCAATGCTTTTTCTATAGTGATTCCTAACATTGTAGGAATCATTTTAGCTATTTTATCAACCTCCGCATAAGTATAATTCATAGCTCTTCCAACGTCCCTTATGCAGGCTCTTGGAGCCATTGTTCCAAAGGTTATTATCTGCGAAACATTGCTTTCACCATATTTATCTACAACGTAGTCAATAACTTCTTGTCGTCTTTCATAACAAAAGTCTGAATCTATATCAGGCATACTTACTCTTTCAGGATTTAAGAAACGTTCAAATAAAAGATTATATTTTATTGGATCTATTTTGGTTATCCCTAACGTAAAGGCTACAATTGATCCTGCTGCAGACCCTCTTCCAGGACCTGTTGGGATGTTGTTTTCATTTGAAAATCTTATAAAATCCCAAACTATTAAGAAGTAATCTACATAACCCATCTGGTTTATTACTCCAAGTTCATACTCTAATCTATCCACAAGTTCTTTTACTTCAGTACTAATATTTTTATATTTCTCTATATTTTCATAAGAGTATTTTTCATTGGTTATATTATATTTCTCTAATAATCCCATAAAACATACATCTCTTAAGTACTCATAAGGATCTTGACCTTCTGGTAGTGGAAACTTAGGTAACTTTGATTTATGAAAGTCATAATCAAAATTACATTGTTCAGCAATTTTAATTGTATTTTCAAGTGCCTCGGGAACATAAGAAAATAATTCCCACATCTCTTCTGGAGACTTTAGATAAAACTCATCAGAAGGATATCTCATCCTCTTTTCATCTTCTACTGTTTTTCCTGTTTGAATACACAATAATATATCATGAGATTTATAGTCCTTCTTCTCAATATAGTGAGTATCATTAGTAGCAACTAAAGGTATTCCAGTTTCTTTAGAAATTTCTATAAGACCTGCATTAACCTTTCTTTGCTCTTCTAATCCATGGTATTGGAGTTCTAGATAAAATCCTTCTTTAAATATATCCTTATATTCTAAGGCAATATTCTTTGCCTTATTATAATTACCATTATTTAATGCTGAGTTTACTTCCCCTCCCAGACAAGCACTCAATCCTATTATACCCTCGCTATGTTTTCTCAAATATTCATGATCTATTCTTGGCTTATAGTAAAAACCATCTGTTGAACCCTTTGATACAATCTTCATCAGATTTTCATAACCTTGCTGATTTTTAGCTAAAAGAACTAAATGATGGGTTTCATTTTCGCTATCATTAGTTTTTATATACATAGATTTAGGCACCACATAAACTTCACAGCCTAATATAGCTTTTATGCCTGCTTTCTTCGCCTCTTTATAAAAATCCACACATCCATACATTACACCATGATCAGTTATTGCTATTGATTCCATCCCTAATTCTTTTGCCTTTTTTATTATTTTAGATATTTTACCCGAACCATCTAACAAAGAGTATTCTGTATGTAAATGTAGATGACAAAACTTCTTTTCACTCACTCCATCACTTCCTTCCCTATCTTCTATTTTAGACAAAAATAGCCCTAAATAAAATAGGTAAATCATCAAAGTTATAAATAAAATAAGACCACCACACAATATTGAAGCGATCTTACTTTAAAACATACCTTATTCTATTTTAAATATCCCTACATTCTCTTTCATTACTGCAGTCATATCCTTTAAGTCTTTAGATGTTATCGAAACATCAAGTGATGATTCTTTCATTTCCTCCATCGAAGCTGATATTTCTTGTGCTAATGAAGATATTTCCTGGGAAATTGATGCCACATTTTCACTTTTTATGACGATATCATCCTTATTAGACGACAATCTTTCAACATATCTACTTACATTATTTATCCTAGGAGTTATTTCTTCTATAGATGATGATATCTCTTTAAAAGAAGTCATCGATGTATCTATTGTCTCTCTTTGTTTAACTATTTCGTTATTCATCTTTTCACTATTTGAGGAAATATTTCGTGTATCTTTCAATAAATCAGATGCTATTTCAAAAATTTTATTTGAGGCTGTTTTACTTTTTTCTGCTAGAATTCTAACTTCATCAGCTACTACCCCAAACCCTTTTCCTGTATCGCCAGCAGCAGCAGCCTCTATTGCAGCATTTAAAGCTAAAAGATTGGTTTGTTCTGATATGGATTTGATTACTGAAGTAAACTCATTAACCTTTTTAATATTTTTGTCCATTAAATTTATTTTTTCTTTAAATTCACTAAATGTCACTATAAGTTCTAACAATCCTTGGACAACCATTTCCATAGAGTTATTAGACTTTTTAGCTTTTTTATCAATGTCTACTGCTCTAGTATTTATCTCTTCAAACTGTACTACTATTTTATCAAGTTCTCGTCCAAACTTATTCACTATTTCTACTGTATCGGTTAATTCCTGTGCTTGAGTATCACTTCCACTTGCTACTTCTTCTATTGCATGGGCTATGTTTTCAGTTGAATAGACAAACTTACTTGAAATATTTGATAGATTTTCGGACTTCATATCAATACTATCTGAATTTATTTTTATTAATGAAATTATTTCAGAAATATATTGTTGGGTTTTATTAATAGCATTTGCTATGTCTCCAACCTCATCTTTTTTCTTCTTTAAATTCTCTTCTACACCTTTTGTTAAGTCCCCAGTTGAAAGTATAGTCATATGATTGTCTATTTTCTTTAAATTTCGTGTTATTAGGTTTATTATTATTAATGCCGTCAATACACCAATAACCGCAACTATGCCTCCTAAAGCAGAGAAATACTTTGACAACTCATCAACCTCTTGCTGTATTCCCTGTTTATCTAGGTATTGACCAAATGACCACCCTATTACTTTTATTTTTCCATATGTTATTATATTATCTTTATTGTTGAGTTTGTATTCTCCTGAAGATACCTCACCTTTTATCATTTTTTGTTCTATATATGCTAATCCAACATTATCATCAAGCTCACTTAACTTTTTACCTATAAACTCATTGTTAGTATGTATTTGTATAATTCCTTGTTCATTTAGTATAATTCCTGCCCCATATCCTGAGACTTCCTCTTTAACTATTCTGCTAAGCTCTGGTTCAATTCTATTTACAACTAGTATTTTAGATATTCTACCATCTACTACTATCGGAACTAAATAAGAAAATATAGGATTATTATCTCCATCAATCCCAACTTTTTTTACTAACCCTTCTCCATTAAGCACTCTAGTTAATAACTCTTTATCTTCAAGCATTCCAGTTGTGTCATCACTATATTTTATGCTCCCATTTTCATCTATAATTCCTATAGATATATGATCCCTTGATTTTTTTTGAGAATCAAGTAAATTTTTTAAAGTTTCCCAGGGAGTTTTTCCATCCTTCAGAATTTGAGAATTAACAATTCCCCACATACTTGTTAAATTATCATTAAAAATATTATTGATATTATTTATTTTTTCATTTGTTAATTCAATTAGAAATCTCTCTGAATTATTAGTTATGTGTTTTTTAGACTCACTTATGGCTACATAAGATAAAACTGAAACTAAAAGAATTATCATAGATATAATTGGTATTAATAGCTGATTTCTAATACTTTTCTTTATCATTGTTTTTATTCCTCCAAACAACCATCTTAATACCAATTTTACATAAAATAATTAAAGGTGTATTATTATTAATACACCTTTAACTCAATCTTTAACATTCATAACAATAACTTAATCTAAGTTTAACTATCTTACTTCCCTCGTAGCTCTTCTGCTATTTTTTCTATTTTTCTTAATCTGTGATTTACACCTGATTTCCCTACTGGTGGATCTAGCATTTCTCCTAACTCTTTTAAGGATTCATCTGGATAATTTAATCTAAGCTCTGCTATATCTCTTAAATTTTTAGGTAATCTTTGAAGTCCTATTTCCTTTTGAATGAGTCTTATACTTTCAACTTGTCTTACTGCGGCATTAACAGTTTTACTTAAGTTTGCAGTCTCACAATTTACAAGTCTATTTACATTATTCCTCATTTCCTTCATTATCCTTATATTTTCTAACTCCAATAGGCAAGTATGAGCTCCTACTATATTTAAAAGATCAACTATCTGTTCACCTTCTTTAATATAAACTATATAACTGTTTTTCCTCTGAATAATTTTAGAATTCAATCCAAACCTATTAACAAGTTTACTTAAATCTTTAGCATATTCTTCACTATGAGTCACAAATTCTAGATGATATGCTTTTTCCGGATTAGATATACTTCCTCCTCCAAGTAATGCACCTCTAATATATGCTCTAGCGTTTTCATCACTAGAAACCATTTGTTCTTCTATACCATAGCTTAAAGACATTATGCCTTCAACTTCTTTAAATATACCAGTTTCATAAAGTAGTTCTTTTACTCCCATTTCTTCTGTAACTAGAACCATATAAATATTGTTCTTTTTTAAAGAACTACTCTTTTTAACCATAAGTTTAGAGTGAATACTAAAATGTTCTTTAAGAAGAGTAAATATTAATCTTGCTGCACCTGGATTTTCTGTTGTTATCTTAAAACTAATCTGCCTACCACTAAAGGCTAAAGTTCCACTTACCTTCATTATAGCTGATAATTCAGCTAAAGCCTCTTCCCTAGTTATATCTGTATATCTGCATATTTCTCCTTTAACCTTAGATGAAAATGATGACATAGGATCTCCCTTCCCTTTATACTTCCTTTAATATATAGTTATTTACTTTCTTTTAACCTTTGGGATAGATACATATACTCTATTATCTTCTTCTTATCATAAAGAAGAGCTTTCTCCATAACTGTAGTCATTATTACTTTTGCGAGTTCCTCTGAATTATGTCTAATGAAGCCATCTTTATATTTAACTAAATTAGCTTCTATAATCTCTATTCCCATCTTATTTATAATCTCTTTATCAATTATTACTTCTTGAGAACCTTCTTCCCTATATTTTTCAATAAGATTTTTAGGTAATTCTTGAACATTTGCTATAACATAATCGACTATATCTTTCCCACAATGTTTATACAAAACCCTTAGATGATCTGAAACTTTAAAATTATCTGTTTCTCCTGGCTGAGTCATTATATTAGAGACATACATTTTTAAACCACTACTTCTCTTAATGGTTGTCGATATCTTTTTTACTAATAAATTTGGCAAAACAGAAGTATATAAACTTCCTGGTCCCATAATTATTACATCGGCTTCTCGTATAGCTGTTAATGCCTCCCTTAATGGCTCTGCATTTTCAGGTATAATCATTAACTTCGAAATTTTAGTTTTTTGAGCAATAGCTTCTTCTGGTATCTGTGATTCGCCCTCTACTGTATTACCATTTTCATAAAATGCTTTCAATCTCATGTTTTCCAAAGTTACAGGTATAACTTTCCCTGTTACTGCTAATACCGAACTCATCTTCTGAACAGCATCCTCAAAATTATCCGAAATTCCATCCATTGCAGCTAAAAATAAATTACCGAAGCTTTGATTCTTAAGCCTTCCATCTTTAAATCTATATTGAAGTAGTTCTTCCATCAAAGGCTCCGTATCAGCCAAAGCTAATATACAGTTTCTTATATCTCCTGGCGGAAGAATACCTAAATCTTCTCTTAAATCCCCAGATCCTCCACCATCATCTGCAACTGTAACTATAGCAGTTATATTAGAAGTATAATACTTTAATCCTCTTAGCATTGTGGAAAGACCTGTCCCCCCACCAATTACTACTATTTTAGGTCCTTTTACTAATAATCTTTTTTCATATATAAGATTTTGCATTTTATCTGAATCTAAGGATACCTTTATATATCCTTTATTTATAAGTGCTATTATTCCCCTCATCACTTCAGTTACTGAAACATATAAAACAAAAATCCCTGTTATTATTAAAAATACATAAAATACTTTATACATGATGCTATACATACTGTGTAAAGCAAGTTCCGTAAAACCGTAAGCTACTAAAAGCACTCCTAATAATCCAAATAAGATCCATCTTTTAACCCTTATTCCAGGTCTTAACCAGTCTAGGAACCTCATAACTTTCTAGCTCCCTTATAGGTATCTTCATTCACATCCCTATGCTCAATTCCAACCGTATAATCATTACTTAATCTTTCGTAAATATCATTAGCAATAGCAACAGATCTATGTCTTCCTCCAGTACAACCTATTGCAATAATCAACTGCCTCTTTCCTTCTTTAGTATAGTTTGGTATAAGAAATTTAAGCATATCTTCAAGTCTTTCTACAAATCCTATAGTCTCTTCTTGAGATAATACATAATCTTTGACAGGTTTTTCATTTCCAGAAAAAGGTTTTAGTTCTGGTATATAAAAAGGATTTGGAATAAATCTAACATCAAATACCAAATCAGCATCTACAGGTATTCCATATTTAAAACCAAAAGATAATATAGTCACAGATAATTGTTTTTCTATAACCTTTCCATCTCCATAATTCTCATTTATTTTCTCCCTAAGATCCTTTATTGCATATTTTGATGTATCTATAATTATATCTGCTCTATCCTTAACTTCCCTTAATTTCTTTCTTTCACTTTCTATTCCTGTTATAACTCTTCCATCTGGAGCTAATGGATGACTTCTCCTTGATTCCTTAAATCTTTTTACTAATATATCATCTGATGCTTCTAAAAATAATATCTCATACTTAAATTCACCATCTTTTAAATATATTAAGCTTTCAAAGAGGTCATCAAAAAAAACTCCCCCTCTAATATCTATAACAAGTGCAACCTTATCTATCTTTCCTTCACTTTGAATACATGCTTCTGCAAATTTAGGTATTAATTTAGGTGGTAAGTTATCAACACAAAAATATCCTAAATCCTCAAGGCTTCTTGTGGCTTCCGTTTTTCCCGCTCCTGACAATCCAGTAACAATTACAAATCTCATAAGTTCCCCTGACAATATTGCCTTAAGCAAAATCAGGATTTCACCGTCCTTTCTACTAAAAATCTATAATAAATTATATCATAAATACTTAATTTTTGTATTAATATTTATGTGCTTACTCCCTCCATTATGATGAATATTATTTTAAATACCACTAAGTAAAAAACTCAGCCTTAAAAGCTGAGTTCTTGTTTATCTAATTATCTTTTTCTTCTCCAATTATCCTGACTTCAGTATTAAGCTCCACCCCAAATTTTTCTTTTATTGTTGCTTGAATATGAGCTATTAAATCCAAAATATCTTTAGCAGTTGCATCTCCTTTGTTAATTACAAAACCTGAATGTTTTTCCGATACAGCGGCTCCCCCTAAAGAAAAACCTTTAAGCCCAGCATCTTGTATAAGCTTACCTGCAAAGTATCCAGGTGGTCTTTTAAATGTACTTCCTGCTGAAGGATACTCAAGCGGTTGCCTTTCTTCTCTTCTTCTAGTTAATTCATCTACTCTATTTTTAATTAACTCTTTATCTCCAAACCTTAATTCAAAACAAGCGCTTATAACAACAAACCCATTCTCCATAATATACGAAGTTCTATATCCTAATTTCAGTTCATCCTTCGATAACCTTACTAGTTTTCCATCTCCGTCAATTATTTCAGCCCATTTTATAACATGAGATATTTCTCCATCGTAGGCTCCTGCATTCATATATACAGCTCCGCCAATACTTCCTGGAATCCCGCAAGCAAATTCAAATCCTGTCAAAGAATTATCTAGTGCAGCTTCTGAAACCTTAGATAATAAAGCTCCGCATTCTGATATTATAGTATTATCTTTCACTTCTATATTATCTAACTCGCAAAGTTTTATTACAACGCCTCTTATTCCACCATCTTTAACTAAAAGATTTGATCCATTACCAATTATATAGTATGGAATATTTTCATTTTTGCAAATATTTATAATTTCCACAACCTGCTCTTTATTTTTTGGATTAAGCAAGTAATCTACTGGTCCACCAACTTTAAAATATATATGTTCACTCATTGGCTCATTTATCTTTATGTCATTTTTATCAAGTATTTTGTCTAGCTTATTTAATAAAAAACCGTACTGATTCATATTGAAACCCCTTCTGATTAATAGTACTCTAATATATAAGTATAATAAATAATCCTAAATTTAACAAGCTATATGTCTTTAAGCTTATTTTTCTTCACTAAATAGTTTATTATCTTATCTTTATTTGTGTTCATTATTAACTCTTCTGGAAAAGAAATTTCTTGTAAAAGTTCATGGGCTACATCAAATTTACCTATTTGAGTACATACATGGGCATCTGAACTAACTATTATATTAACCTCATATTTTTTACATAACTCAATTACTTTCTTACAATTCTTTTCACTTCCTGGTCTTGATCTAAATGAACTATTATTTACTTCTATTATTTTATTCTTTTCTTTTGCTTTTTTTATAACTTTCTCTATACATATTGGGAATTGGGGATTTCCTATATGACCTAATATATCAACCTTTGGGTTTTCCATTACATTTAAAAGTGCATCCGTATTCTGCTCTTCAGTTCCAGATTCTATAACAACATCATGTAAAGATGCAATTATTAAATCAAGTTTATTTTGTGTTTCCATTGGTATGTCTATATTCCCTTCAAAGTCTACAATATTAGCTTCGCAACCTCTTAAGTGAATTACATCATACATTTCTCTTGGTAAAACCTTAAGATTATTAAAAAAGAATATATGTGGTCCTCCAGGCATAGCTGGTCCGTGTTCTGTTGTTGCTAAAACCTTAACTCCGTTTTCAGATGCCCACTTAATATTTTCTAACCATGTACTATAAGCGTGCCCTGAATCAATAGTATGTGTGTGCGTATCTACTACATATTTCATAGCTAAAGCCCCTCTTTCTTTCCCTATTTATTTAATTGCCACTAAAGTACTTTTTTATACTATCAGCAGCTTTTTTATCTATTCCAGGTGTTTCTAATAATTCTTCCACAGTAGCTTTTTTTATATTATCTACACTTCCGAATTTTAAAAGTAGGTTTCTTCTTCTCTTCTCTCCTACATAAGGTATATCTTCTAATATGGAATGAAGAGTTCTTTTATCTCTCAAACTTCTATGATAGGTTATAGCAAATCTATGAACCTCATCTTGTATCCTTGTAAGCATATGAAATAAATTGCTTCTTCTTGACAATAATATCTCTTGATTATTATAAATAAGCCCTCTTGTACTATGTTTGTCATCTTTAACCATTCCACAAACAGGTATATCTACTCCAAAACTCTGTAAAACTTCAAGTGCTATATTAACTTGACCTTTTCCTCCATCCATTAAGATTACATCTGGAAATACCGAGAATTTACCACCTCCAAGAGTTAATTTTCTCTCTTGGATTTGCTTAACTTCCTCTAATCCATGAGCAAATCTTCTTGTTAATACCTCTCTCATACTTTCATAATCATTAGGACCTTGAACTGTTTTTATTCTAAATCTTCTATAATCGCTATTTTTAGGTTTACCTTCTTCAAATACTACCATGGTTCCTACAGAATCCACTCCTTGAATATTTGAGATATCATAAGCCTCTATTCTCATAGGCAACTCATCTAACTCTAAAATTTCTCTAAGCTCCTCTAAAGCTACCCTATTTATTTCTTTATCGCTTAATATCTTATCTTTAAATTTATCTAAAGTTACCTTTGCATTTTCTTCTACCATATCAAGAAGATTTATCTTCTCTCCTTTTTTAGGTATCTTTATCCAAACCTTTGACCCTCTTTTTATAGTTAGAAACTCTTCTAATAACTCTAAATCATCTACATCTGGTAGGTAAATATTCTTAGGTATTTGCGCTGTTCCACCATAAAAACTAGTAATAAATTCTCTTAAAATTTCTCTTTTATTATATCCCGCTTTATCTTCAAATACAAAATGCTCTCTTCCACTGATTTTTCCATCTCTTGAAAAGAATATTTGTACACAACAATCTTTTTCATCACAATAAAGATTTATATAGTCTTCTTCTCCTTCTTTAACTGTAAACATCTTTTGTTTCTCTATTATATTTTCTATCGCTAATATCTTATCTCTATAACCTCCAGCCTCCTCAAATTCTAATTCATTTGAGGCCTTTAGCATTTTTTCTTTAAGTTCCTTAACTATATAATTATCTTTGCCGTTTAATATATCTATAATCTGATCTATCATCTTTCTATACTCAGCTTTCGATATAAGTGCAGCACAAGGGGCCTTACATAAATTAATATGATAATTTAAGCAAGGTCTTGTTTTTTCCCCACCTTCTATAATAGATCTCTTACAAGTTCTTAGTGGGAATATCTTCTTTATTAAAGTTATAGTCTCATAGACAGCTGTGCCATTTACATAAGGTCCAAAATACTTATTACCGTCTTTAGCATAATTCCTAGTAACAAATACTCTTGGAAAATCTTCATTCATTGTTATCTTAATAAACGGGTAAAACTTATCATCTTTAAGTGCAATATTATACTTAGGGCTATGTTTTTTAATTAAATTACATTCTAATAGAAGAGCCTCCATTTCTAAATCTGTAACTATATATTCAAACTCAGAAATATTCGACACCATCTTTTTAACTTTTTCTGAATGATTTTTAGAACTTTGAAAATACTGTCTTACTCTATTTTTTAAAACCTTTGCCTTCCCAACATATATAATCTCACCTAAAGAGTTTTTCATTATATAAACTCCAGGTTTCTCAGGAAGGTTCTTCAAATGATATTCAAAATCAAATATAAAAACCACCTCTTCCTATTTGCCCATGGCTGTTTTTAATACCTTTCCTGCAGTCTCTGCCGCTGCTACACCGCCAACTCCTCCATTTTCGATTAACACTGCAATTGCATATTGAGGATTCTCTGCTGGAGCAAATCCAATAAACCAAGCATTTGGAACTGCATCTTTTCCATCTGGAAGCTTATAATCGGCTGTACCAGTTTTACCAGCCACATTAAGTCCTTTAAAATAGGTCCATTGACTGTTCTCTCTACTACTTACTACATTTCTCATGTAATCTTTAATTATCGCAGCATTTTCACTTGAAAGGCTTCTTCCTATGTTTTTTGTATCTATATTCTTAACGGTTTTCCCGTTTTTATCAACTACTGTATTTACAAGTTTAGGCTCAACCATTACTCCATCATTAGCTACGGCAGAAGCTATTAACACCATCTGCATAGGTGTAGCTAAAATAGAACTTTGACCTATTCCTGTTTGAGCTATGCTTCCTTTTTCTGAATCATCTATGGTAGGAAATTGAGAAGTTTCTATAACTACTCCATTAGCAGGGATGTTTTTATTAAAATAATAATTCTCTGCTGTAGTCTTGAGCTTACCATTTCCTAAATCCATAGCTAGTGTACCAAAAACCACATTTGATGAAACTCTTAGTGCATCCTTTAATCCTATAGAACCATATGAAGCTCCCCCATAGTTACTTAAGGATTGTTTAGAATTAAATACTATCTTTCCATTATCGTTAAAGGTTCTATTCGTAACTCCAGGTAAATTTTCTAATGAAGATGTTAAAGTTACAATCTTAAAGGTTGATCCTGGAGCATACATACCAGCTGTACTTCTATTAATAAGTGGAAAATTAGATTGTGCTCCTGAATTAGCTGCTTTCATAACATCATCTAAATTATTAGGATCATAAGTAGGACTAGAAACAGAGGCTATAATCTCCCCAGTTTTAGGATTTAACACCACTACTGCTCCTTTTTTATTTTCTAATGCTTGATAAGCGGATTTTTGTACATTAGTATCTAATGAGGTAACTAAAGAATTCCCGACTATATCCTCATCTTCATCTATTCTATTTTTAAAAGCTTCTTTAATTTTTAAAGTATCTAATAAGCTATTAACCGAATAAGATATTTTATTATAATTTCTTAATTCTTTGTCATAAGTATTTTCTAATCCTGTTAGTCCATACTTTTCATTTGCATATCCTAAAATATGTGAATATAATGATCCTTGAGTATATTTTCTCTCTTGAGTTAATGCATCTTTTCTTTTACTCTCCGTTAGAGCCACCATATTTCTATCATATATAGTTCCTCTTAAAACTTTATTTCTTTCCGCCCACAATCTCTGATTACCTGTTTTTTCTGCTATATCAGGAGCTTTAAAGGCCTGAAAATAAGCTATATAAGTAATTAAAGCTAAAAGTAGAAAAGAAAAAACTATCATTACCTTTTTTATACTACTTTGGATATCTTTCATACTTTAACCCTCCTCTGATATCTTTTGCATAATTCCAAGTGCAAAAAACATTGTTAGCATAGAAGTTCCACCATAACTTATAAGAGGAAGCGTTATACCAGTCAATGGAATAACGGCAAATACTCCACCTATAATTACTAAAACTTGAGCTGCAATCATTGCTGAAAATCCAACTGAAATCAGTTGAGAAAATCTATCTTCAACCTTAAGTGCACTTCTCATACCTCTATAAAATAAAAGGAAGTAAAGCATTAATATACCTATCCCAAATACCATTCCCATTTCTTCGCAAATAACTGCAAATATAAAGTCCGTTGTATTTACTGGAATGAATCCTGGATACCCTTGCCCTAGTCCTGTTCCTACCATACCACCTGATGATATAGAATAAAGCCCTTGAACTATTTGATAACTTTCGTTATTAGCATATGCCCATAAATCCTTCCATATAAGAACTCTATTTCTTACATGAGAAAATAATCCATAAGCTACTACTGATCCTACAGAAAATAGCCCTAAGCTCATAAATACGTATTTCCCTTTAGCTGTAGCTATATATAATATAGTTACTGAAATTCCAAAGAAAATTAAGGCAGAACCTAAATCTCTCTGTAAAACCATACATCCTATGGATGCCATAACTACTGCTGCTGGCTCCACAAGTTGTTTAAAGTCTCCCATTAAATTCTTCTTGTCTTCATAATTTCTTAAAGCCGAAGCCAGGTAGAGAACTAAAAATATCTTTCCGAATTCTGATGGTTGAAATCCAAAACCTCCAAATAGCACCCAGTTTTTTGCTCCATATTGTTCTTTACCGATAAGTAAGGCCATAGGCATAAACAGAGCCGTAGCCGCTAAAAAATAGTATCTATATCTATTAAAAGTTTTTAGGTCTGGAAGTAATACTATTATAAGAATATAAGCTGTTATTCCTGCTATAAACCATATAATTTGCTTTATAGCAACTTTTTCATCTAATCTATATAAAACTGCTATTCCTATTACTGCTAAAACAGCTGCAAATATAAGTATAAACTTATCTCCATCTGGATAGTATTTTCTTATAACAAAGTGAGAAAACCCTATAAGTATAATTAATACTCCTCCCATAATTAAAGCTCCTATATCTATAGGATCTTTAAGGAGTGCTAGATTAACGAAAAGTGCTATGGTTAAAAAGTATACTACTGCTAAAAGTTTTCTTTCATCCTTTAAAGTCTTCATTTTTTCACCCCAGTTACATCACTTTAAATACTACTGTACCTATTTTTATTTCATCATTCATCTTTAACTTCATTCTTCCTTGTAGTTTTTGATTATTAATATAAGTTCCGTTAGTACTATCTAAGTCCTCTAAATAAAACTCATTATTTCTCACATATAACTTAGCATGGTTACCTGAAACAAAGGTATCAGATAAAATAATAGAATTATCCTCTTTTCTTCCTATTGTCACAGTATTTCTAACATGTATAAGAGAGCCTTTCTTTAGATTAGAGTTTTGTCCTTCATTAACAACTTCTAACCCATAGGCTAATTTTTCTTTATTAGATGAACCCTTTGTTCTATTTCCGCCTTTTACATCTTTGTACATAATTTTAAGCGCGTAGTAAATAATTATGTATAATACCACAATAAATAAAATTGCAAAGACCACTCCTATCAATTTCTGAAAACTCATGTACTCACCTCAATTATTATTTCATACTCTTATTTATATTGTCTCACTAGTACATTAATGATTATACAACAAAAAAACTACAAATATTGCATTTTTCAGGTAATCTTAAGAAATTCCTATAAAATTATATATTATTTTAGGGTACCCACTAGTCAACTTATGACACCTTATGGATACCCCAACTCAATCAAGTTACACCTGATCTTATTCTAAATATTTTTTAAGATATTTACCAGTGAATGAACTTTCAACCTTAATAATTTCTTCTGGAGTTCCTGTAGCTACTATAGTGCCACCTCCATCTCCACCTTCTGGACCTAAATCTATAATATAATCCGCACATTTAATCATATCTAAATTATGTTCAATTACTACTACAGAATTTCCAGCTTCAACAAGTCTTCTAATTATCTGAGTTAATCTATTAACATCATCTATATGTAAACCTGTTGTTGGTTCATCAAGAATATATAAGGTTTTCCCTGTACTTCTTTTTGAAAGTTCATAGGCTAATTTTATTCTTTGAGCTTCTCCACCAGAAAGTTGTGTTGATGGTTGACCTAATCTTATGTATCCTAGACCTACATCATACAAGGTTTCAAGTTTATTCTTAATTCTTGGTAGATTCTCGAAGAATTTTAATCCTTCTTCCACTGTCATATTTAATATGTCATCTATATTTTTACCTTTATATTTTACATCTAAAGTCTCTCTATTATATCTTTTTCCTTTACAAACCTCGCAAGGTACATAAACATCTGATAAAAATTGCATTTCTATTTTTATAATTCCGTCTCCAGAGCAAGCCTCACATCTTCCACCCTTTACATTAAAAGAAAATCTGCCTGGTTTATACCCCTTCATTTTTGCCTCAGTAGTTTGAGAGAAAAGTTCACGGATTATATCAAAAACTCCAGTATATGTGGCTGGATTAGAACGTGGTGTTCTTCCTATTGGGCTTTGATCTATGTCTATTATCTTATCTATAGCCTCATATCCTGTTATTTCTTTATGTTTACCTGGAACAATATTAGCTCTATTTATAATTTTATATAGTCCTTTATACAAAACTTCATTAACTAGGGTACTTTTTCCTGATCCGGATACACCAGTAACCATCGTTAGTAATCCTAATGGAATTTTTACATTAACATTTTTAAGATTGTTTTCCTTTGCTCCTTTTATAGATAAGAAGTTACCATTTCCTGTTCTTCTCTCACTAGGTAATTCTACTACTTTTTCTTTTCTTAAATATTGGCCTGTTATAGACTCTTTGCAATTCTTAATAACATCTAAAGTTCCAGCAGCTACTATATTTCCACCATGTTCTCCAGCTCCTGGTCCTATATCTACAACAAAATCAGCTTCTTTTATTGTATCATCATCATGTTCAACTACAATAACCGTATTTCCAACATCTCTTAGGTGTTTTAAGGTCTTAATCAGCCTGTCATTATCTCTTTGATGAAGTCCTATACTAGGTTCATCTAGTATATATAAAACTCCCATTAAAGATGATCCTATTTGAGTTGCTAATCTTATTCTTTGTGCTTCTCCTCCTGATAGAGTTCCTGAGTTTCTTGCTAAATCTAAATAATCTAATCCTACATCCTTTAAGAAACTTAGTCTGCTTCTTATTTCTTTTAGAATTTGTTCACTTATTACCTTATTTTTTTCTGATAACTCCAAGGAATTTATATAACTGAGTTCATCATTTACGGATAATCTTGTGAATTCGCTTATATTTTTCTCTCCCACAGTTACAGCTAAAGCTTCTGGCTTAAGCCTATGTCCTTTACACTTAGGACAATGATTATTGCTCATAAACTTTTCTACTTCACCTTTAATAAGGTCAGAGTTAGTATCTCTATATCTTCTTTTAAGATTATTAATTTCTCCCTCAAACGCATGATTGTAGGTTCCTTTAATCCCTTCCTTTGTATAATCTACTGAAACTCTCTCACCCTTAGTTCCATATAATAATAGCTCTACTATGTTTCTTGGAAGATCTTTTATAGGAGTATTCAAATCAAAACCATATTTTTTGCTTAAAGAATTTAACACTGCAAAAGTCCATGCATCTTCCTTAAGTCTTCCATCTCCCCAAGAGGCAATAGCTCCCTCCATTATAGACAATTCCTTATTAGGTATTACTAAATCTTCATCTATTTCCATTAAAGTTCCTAAACCATCACAGTGGTCACATTTTCCAAAGGGAGAGTTAAAAGAAAATAATCTAGGTGCTAATTCATCTATACTTATTCCACAATCAGCACAAGCAAAATTTTCTGAGAACAATACATCTTCTTCTCCAACTTTATTGATTATTACTAAGCCGCCGCTAAGTTTTAATGCCATCTCTAGAGAATCAGTTAACCTTCTCTCTATATCTGACTTTATAACTAATCTATCTATAACAGCTTCTATATTGTGTTTGTTATTCTTTTCTAGCTTTACTTCCTCTTCAGTAATCTCGTATATTTCTCCGTCTATTCTTGCTCTCACAAAGCCATTTTTTCTTATGCTATCTAAAATCTTTTCATGAGTCCCTTTTCTACCTCTAACAAGAGGAGATAATACTTGTATCTTTGTTTTTTCCCCCATTGCCATAACATGATCTACAATCTGATCCACTGTTTGCTGGGTTATCTCTTTTCCGCACTTAGGGCAATGCGGAGTTCCTATTCTAGCATATAACAGTCTTAAATAATCATATATTTCTGTAACTGTACCAACTGTAGAACGTGGATTTTTTGATGTAGTCTTTTGGTCAATTGATATAGCAGGAGAAAGTCCCTCTATGTATTCAACATCTGGTTTATTCATTTGTCCTAAAAATTGCCTAGCGTAAGCTGATAGGGATTCAACATATCTTCTTTGTCCTTCTGCATAAAGAGTATCAAATGCTAAAGAAGACTTCCCCGAGCCTGATAATCCAGTAAACACCACTAGTTTATCCCTTGGAATTTCTAAACTTACGTTCTTTAAATTGTGAACTTTTGCACCTTTAATAATTATCTTATCCTTCATTTAATCCTCCTGTTGATCAATATACTTCTATAAATTCCTATCTAATATTTTTGCCTAAATTCCAGAGTAAATTCAAATTTGTCATACATATTATTGAACATCTGTTCGTATAATTTATATTTTAAATCTTTCAAGTGCATTAGTCAACAATCTATTCTATAGAAATATTTATATATTTCTATATATTGCTGCTCTCTTATTTATTTGATATACTATTTCTCAAAAGTCTTAGAGGTGAGTAAATGAATCAAAGTATTACTAAATTAATAACCAATCTTGAAAAAAATAATATGGCTGGCTACTTTGTAAACAATAATGAAGAGCTATTAAATTTAATATCTGAATTAATAATCAAAGGGTCTTCAGTAGGTTCAGGTGATTCTATAACTTTAGAAGATACAGGTATTTTTAAATTTTTAAGAAATGGCAATTACAGATTTTTAGATAAATTTAATCCATCTTTATCAAAAGAAGAAAAACGTGATTTATATATAAAAAATTTTAATGTTGATACATTTATTACTGGTACAAGTGCTATTACTCTAGCTGGAGAAATTTTCAACATAGATGGTAATGGAAGCCGCGTTGCTCCTATGCTATACGGTCCTAAGCAAGTAATTATTGTGGTTGGTATTAACAAAATAGTTGAAAATCTAGATAGTGCTATCAAAAGAACTCGCCAAATAGCTGCCCCCTTAGATGCAAAACGTTTAGGGAAATCTACTCCCTGTACTAAATTAGATAGATGTATAGACTGTAACCATAAAGATCGCATATGTAATGATTTTGTACTAATAACAGGTCAATTTATAAAAAATAGAATAAAAGTTATAGTAATTAATGAATCTCTAGGTTATTAGGACTTTAAACAATTAAAACTTTATAAAAAGTTATAAAGTTTTAATTGTTTAATTGTTTAACTATATAAAGCTATAACTTTTCCACAAAAAAACTGCTGCAATGCAACAGTTTCTACTTAACCTCTTTTAATCTAAATTTTTGCCATGGTTCAATAAAATCTAATAAAAATTGTTCTTCTGGAACTATTCTCCCCACAACATTAGATTTTCCTGTGTTTTTCATTTCTTTTTTTACTAAATGCAGTTCCCCTGCATAATGTCCATAAAGAGAAGTCTCTATAACTAGATCTCCCTTTTTCATATCTATTGTGTTAAATGGAATAAATTCATGCCCCTTAAACTTAACTCTGCTTTGTGTGCTCCTAATAACATAATCCGAAACATCGCCTCTGTTAAAATGCAATTCTTCTAAAAGAATTTTTCTTTCAACATTAGGTACATCTTTATTTATTTCTACATTAAATGATAAACAATACGGATCTATCTCGCTTAATTGCCTCAATTCCTCTTCTGACGCAAAGCAGTTAGCTATTATTATATCATCAATCAATCCAGTAGCCCATAAATGTTTAGCTTGTGCTACTATACCCATTTCTCTATGAATTTCTAAAGTACATAACCCTTCATTTACTGGCCAAGGACCAAATGTAGCCTCAGTGGAGTTTACAAATGCTGCTGTAGTTATTCCTAATTCTTTATACTGTTTTGAGCACTTTATAAAATGATCATAACTTAATCCTGTATATCTATGTGGATAAAAATTATGACAAGCCATTATGTTATTCATATTAGGTTTATAAGATTGGATATTCTCTATATACTTTGTTCCTGAGCTCATATTTAATTCTATCTTTAATCCTTGGGGATTATAAGTCATTAAGGATTCCTCGTTCCCTGTAAAACCCATGTCTAACCTTACTCCATAGGCTCCTATTTCCTTAAAAAAACTTAGGTCTTCATAACTTATATTTAAGTCTCCAAACACTCTAGGGGATACGTCAGCCATTACCTCCATATTGTATTTGTTTGCATGCTCAATTGTTTTTTTAAATTCTTCAACAATCTTTTCTTTATCTCCCTCAACAGATAAAAGACAAGTAAAAACTCTCTTAAACTTGTATTTCGCAGCTAAATCTATATAAGCTAAATTTTCTTCTAATGTTGCATGTGTAGGATAAATTGAAATTCCTAATTTTCTCATATCTCTATCTCCTTCTATTTTTTATAGGCGGTAATGTTATATTTCCAAGTATAACTCTTTTTCTTGCCCCTGTAGCTCCCAAAACATTTCCGGCCCTTCTATTAACAGTTTCATAAGCTAATAAGGCAAATGCCACTGCCTCTTTTGCATCTGATGATAATCCTAAATCTTCTTGTATTAATACTTTAACATCCTTAAGTTCTTCTTTAAGCATTTTGATCAGGGTTTTATTATAACTTCCCCCTCCACCTAAAATTACTTCGTCTATTTTTAGTTTTGGAAAAATAAATTTTTTATAATTATAAGCTATAGATTTAGCGGTAAACATGGTCATAGTTGCTATTATATCTTCAGCCTTTAAATCCCCATATTTATTTAAAATACAATCTACTAATTGTTTTCCAAACAGCTCTCTTCCAGTAGTTTTAGGTGGTTTCATAGATATATATTCTATACTCATTAGTTCATTAAGTAGGTCTTGCTTTATACTTCCAATGCTTGCAAAATAACCATCTTTATCATATGGTATTCCTTTTAAATTTTTAGTAACTTCATCAATTATCATATTTCCTGGTCCAGTATCAAAAGCATAGACATCTTCTAATTTGCAATATCTCGGTAATACAGTAGCATTCCCTATACCCCCAATATTTTGTAAGATTCTATTTTTATCTCCTCTATAAAGCAGATATTCCGTATATGGAACTAAAGGAGCTCCTTGACCACCAGCCGCCATATCCATAGTTCTAAAATTAGAGATAACTGTGGTTTCTGTTTCATATGCTATAATTGCTGGTTCTCCTATTTGTAGTGTTGATTTTATATGTTCTCCATAAGCTTTTGGAATATGAAAAATAGTCTGACCGTGTGATCCTATAATATCCAGCTTATCAATATCAAAATTTGCTTTTTTGCACAAATTTTTTACAGCATTACTAAATGCATATCCTAATTCAAAATTTAAACTGCATATGAGTTCTACATTAGAACTTTCTTTACTTAAGGCTCTTTTTATTTTTTCTTTTAGTTCTTCTTCCAATGGCTCATTTATAAAATCTATTAGCTTTACTTCTATTTTGCCATCTATTTCTACTATATTTATTAATGCCGAATCAATACCATCTAAAGAAGTTCCTGACATCAGTCCCACTACATAGCTTTCTTTTTTCATGACATAACCTTCTTCACTATTTTTTCTTTTTGTATTTTGGGGTAGTGTTATTATAGATTACTCCTTTTAATTCCTTCTTCTCAATCATTAATCTTGTTGTCTCAAAGAATATTATACAACTCATGCCAAATACAAATCCCGATATTTGTAATACAAATTTAGGTAAATTTTCAAATGCCACTGTAGGAATTATTATTATAAAAGGAGCTATAAAAGCAATATACCATCTATATTTCATCAAATTCCATTTTTTCACTTCAATCATGTATTTTGTGAGTTTTGCAGTTATAGCTACAAAAGCTATTAATAGTAATATATTTAAAAAAGTGTTTATCATAAAAAACACCTCCATTTTTTATTTTTTTAATTCTTTTATTTCTTTACACATTTCTATCATTTGAACTATCAAATTTTGTTCTGAAATTGCTGTCATAAGCTGATCTTGTGCATGAACCATTAACAAGCTCATTTCAACTTTTTCTCCATTTATTTCTGATTGTATAAGCTCCGTTTGAGTCTTATGAGATAACCTTAGTTCTTCTTCACTTTTTTTAATTGAATCCGCTGCCTCATCAAACCTTCCTTCTCTTGCAAATTTTAAAGCATCAAAAGCATGTCCTCTTGCGTCACCACAGTGTAATATTATTTCAAAAATTTTTTCTTCCATTATTTCTCCTCCTAATTTTATTGTTTTGCTATAAAAAATATAACATTATCTATATAACTATATATATAGATAACTATATATAGTGTTTATGCGGATTATAGCCATTTTTATATCTTTAGCTTTAAATTTTCTAAGGAAACTACATATCAAAACATAATCTAAAAAGGGAGCAGTCGCTAATAAATTTTATCTGCTAATGCGACAGCTCCATGATTATTTTATAATTTAACTATACTTGAACAGCTCCGTCAACTTGAGCATTTTCTTCTTTAATAAGTTTAGCTTCATATGATTTAAAGAATGGATAGTATATTGCAACACCTATTAATATATTTATTATTACTAGAACTGGTGCTTTCCAGTCACCACCAGTAGCTAGATATGCTCCTATAGGTGTTGGTAGAGTCCATGGAGCATTAACTACAAATCCTGATATCATTCCCGATTTAACTGCTATATAACTTAATATTGTCATTACAGTTGGTGCTAATATAAATGGTATAGCTAATAATGGATTTAAAACTAATGGTACACCAAATATCAAAGGTTCATTGATATTAAATAGTCCTGGAATTAATGAAAATCTTCCGACAGACCTTAAGTAAGTTGATTTTGAGAATATTAGAAGTAGGCACAATGATAATGTGGCTCCTGATCCCCCTATCCAAACAAACCATTGATAAAATTGTTCAGGTGCAACATATGATAGTTTATTTGATGCAACTCCATTAGATAAGTCTAACGCATTTTGCTCTAACATTATTAACCACATAGGTCTCAATATAGATCCTATTATTGATACTCCATGAACGCCTGCTGACCATAATAGAGTTATTAATATAACAGGTAGTACTACTCCAATTAAACTATTTCCAACTATATTATTTATTGGCTTAAAAACATTTATAATTGCTTGATTTAAATCAAATCTTAATACTACTCTAACTACCCAAGATACTATTATAACAACAGCTGCTGGAATCAGAGCTTCAAAACTTCTTGCAACAGATTCAGGAACTTGATCAGGCATTTTTATAGTTATCTTATGTTTCTTTAATATTCTTAATGTTTCAACTCCGAATATCATCATGATTATTCCGGTGAACATTCCTGCTGCCCCTAAATTTCCCATAGGCAATATCCATCCTGGAGCAGTTATTTTATCTGCACCTTCTACACCTGCCTTAATAGCATTGTTTATTACTCCATCAATGTTTAGTGGAACTGTCATCATTAAAAAACCTGCTAATGATAGTACTCCTCCACTCATTCCATCTAGTTTATATGATTTCGCTAAACTATACCCCATACCGTATACTGCATAGATAGACATTAGTCCCATTGTTATTCTGTATGGAATCATTATATTGGCTACATGAGGTGCTACTAAAGTCTTTAATGAATCTATAGGTGGTTGAGCTACGATAATGAAAAAACATCCTACTATGATAAGTGATAAAGCTGAAATAATTCCGTCTCTTATTGCCTTTAAATACCTCTGTTCAGCAAGCCTAGCCATAGGTGGCATGAACTTTTCTTCAATCCACGTTAAAAATTTCTGCATTTTTATTCTCTCCTTTATTAATTATTTTTTATGTTTTTTAATTTGCTCTAGAGTCTTTGGAGCCCCTAAAGGTGTATATCCCATAGGTATTATAAGTTCTATTGGTACATTATATTGTGTTGCTTGATTTTTAAAAGTTTCAAATCTGTGTTTAACTTGAGGAGCTACTATAGCTAAATCATACTCTCCAGTAGCTAACTCATCCTCAAATTCCCCTGTTCCAACAGCCTTAATATCTAACTCAAAATTTTGTCTATCTGCTTCAGCTTTTACAGCTTTCACAACTATCGCTGATGACATCCCTCCAGAACATACCATTAATACTTTCATGTAAATCCCTCCTAAATCTATTTTTTTATTGATTCAATAGCCTTAGCTATGTATCCATAATTTTCATTTAAAATTATTTCAGCATTTTCTATTTCTAAATTAGAAACAATCATGAATATAGATAATTTTACATTATATTTAGTTTTTTCTAATACCCTTGAGGCCTCTTCTTTACTCACCCCAGTAGCTTCTACTACTATTCTCTTTGCTCTTTCTATAAGTTTTTCATTACTTGCCTTTACATCTACCATTAGATTACCAAATACCTTGCCTATTTTAATCATTACTCCTGTTGATATCATGTTTAAAACTAATTTTTGTGCTGTACCTGCTTTCATTCTAGTTGATCCAGTTACTACTTCAGGCCCTACTACAGGACTTATAGCAATATCTGCTATGCTGCTAATCTCTGAATCAGGATTGCAAGTTAAAGAAACAGTTGTAGCTTGTATGCTTTTAGCATATTCTAATCCGCCTATTACATAAGGAGTTCTTCCAGATGCAGCAATTCCTACTAGAACATCCTTGTTTGAAAAATTTATACCTTTCAAATCCTCTGCACAAAGTTCTTTTGAATCTTCTGCACCTTCTATTGCACTAAACATTGCTTCTTTTCCTCCAGCAATAAAGGCATGTACCAAGTTAGAATCAACACCATAAGTAGGAGGACACTCAGATGCATCTAACACACCTAGTCTTCCTGATGTTCCTGCTCCACAATAAATTAATCTTCCTCCATTTTGAACAGCTTCTGCTATAATATCTATAGATTTAGCTATATTATATATCTCTTTCTCAACTGCTAATGGGACACTTTTATCCTCATTATTTATCAGTTTAAGCATTTCTATAGTCGTCAGCTTGTCTATATTTTTAGTATTTTTATTTCTACTTTCTGTTACTAGTTTATTTAAATTAATTCCATTCAAAATATCACCTCGCGTAAATGTTTTCACCTTCAATTATTATTATACACTTTTGAAATAATATTTCAATATTTATTTTAATTTTATGAAATAAAGTTTTATTTTATTCCTATTTTTATAGAAATAAAAAAACATTTTCTAAAATATAGAAAATGTTTTTGACCTATTTCAATTTTTTGACTATTTCCTTTGTTTCCATTAGCATATCTTCAATTTTATCAAAATTCCCAATAGCTACACCTAAAAATAATATATCTATAAGTGCTAATTGATCCATTCTAGAAGATATAGCTCCAAACCTTAGTTGTCTTTCCTCATTAGGTATGTTTAAAGATATATCACTTATGCTAGAAAGAGGATTCTTATTACAATTAGTTATACTTATTACTTTTGCTCCTTTTTCTTTAGCTCTTATTATCCCCTCATTTACCTCTCTTGTTTTCCCACTATATGATATTCCTATAGCTACATCTTTATTTGTAATATGTACTACCGCTGCTAGCTGTAAATGACTATCTATATTAAATATAACCCTTTTATTTATCCTCACTAGTTTATACATTAAATCCATAGCTACTAAAGATGATGCTCCTATCCCAAACAAATATATTGTTTCAGCTTCTCTCATTAAATTAATAGATTCCTCTAAATCTTTAATATTTATTAAACTATATGTCTCTTTTAATGAAGTAACTGCTCTATTAACAACCTTTTCTGCTATGTCTGATACTGAATCTTTAGGTGAAATAATAGTATCTAACTCTTCCTCTTCAGAACTAGTAGTTTTAGCTATCTCAATTTTTAATTCTCCAAACCCCGAAAATCCTAGTTTTCTAGAGAATCTTACAATTGATGCTGGAGAAGTTCCTGTTTTTTCTCCTAATTCTTGAGCAGAAAGATTAACCACCTCTTCCTGATTTTTTAATATATATTCACTTATCTTTTGTTCCGATTGTGTAAAGTCCTCTGAGTATTGTTTCATTCTAACATGAAATCCCATATAACCCTCCAAATTTTTATTGATATCTAATTAATAATTTTATCATAAATATCACTTACTGGTTCACTATTTCATTTATTAATCTAACTTAATATGCTAATTCAGATTATTTAGTCACAAATTTGTAACAAAACTTTATTAAAATTAATAATAAATACACATTTTAGGAGGAATAATGAATAAACGAATAACTTATTTAGATTTAGCAAAAGGTATATTAATCATAACAGTAGTATTATCTCATAGCCCCTTCAAGTTTGCTCCGTACATGTATTGGTTTCATATGCCTGCATTCTTTATAATTAGCGGCATTCTACATAAACAAAATATTGACTTTAAAATTCAGTTGTTAAATTTTTATATTCCCTATATTATTTTTTCAGTTATAGATATAATGTTTGACTTTATTATCTCTCCTGATAGTATTTCTTTATACAACTTTATCCTCTATTTTTCACGTCATATTTATAGCGGTAAAGCTGCTTGGGGAGTTTTTTGGTTTATTCCAATTTTATTCTTAACTAGGTTTGTATTTACTAAAATGCAAAGATATCTAAAGACTATTTATATCATATTATTTATATTCCTCGGTTATTTATTAGCACACGTATATTCTATTAATACTATACCTGATACTATAACACTCATAGATGAAAAATACTGGTTTTTTCTAGGAATAGATGTATTGCCAATATGTTTATCTTATTATGCTATAGGCTTTTATAGTAAGAATATATTAAAATATCTATCCTCAGTATATTCTTTAGTTATATGCTCTTTATCTGCTATTATTTTACTATATTTAAACATTGAGAAGGATTTTTACTATTATTTAAATATAAAAGAATCTTTTTTTAAACATCCCATTTTAGATTTAATATATCCTTTAACTTTTACTATTTTAATTTTGAGTTTTAGTAATAATATGAAGAATAAAACTATTATTAAGTTTTTATCTTATTGCGGTAAAAATTCACTAATTATAATGTATCTTCATAAACCCGTGGGGAATTTATTATTGAGTATTTTCCCTAGTACTAGCTGGGTAGGATTTACTTTGGTAAGTTTATCAGTTTCTTTATTATTCAACTTTTTAGTAGATAAATATAAATTATTATCTATATTATTTAAGGGTTCTTTACCAAATAAAGCTTCTGCTAATGAGTACTTTTCTCTGTCCAACTAAATAGGGTTATTGCACTATCTAATAGTGCAATAACCCTTATTTCTTATCTTTAAGCTTCTTTATTTTATCTCTTAATTCTGCTGCTCTTTCAAATTGTAGATTTTTAGCTGCATCTATCATTTCTTCTTCATATTTCTTTATTAATTCTGCTTTATTTTCTATACTTTCAGTAACTAACTCAGACAATCCGTACACTTCTTTATCTTCAGCAACCTTAGTAGCTTCAATAACTTCTCTTACATCTTTAATTATTGTTGTAGGAGTTATTCCATGCTCTTCATTATATTTAATTTGAATTTCTCTTCTTCTATCAGTTTCCTTTATAGCTTTATCCATAGCATTAGTTATTTTATCAGCATACATTATAACTTTTGATTCAGCATTTCTAGCTGCTCTACCAATAGTCTGAATTAGTGACGTTTCAGAACGAAGGAATCCCTCTTTGTCGGCATCCAATATAGCTACTAAAGCTACTTCAGGTATATCTAGTCCTTCCCTTAATAGATTTATCCCTACAAGAACATCCTCTTCTCCTAATCTAAGATCTCTTATTATTTTCATTCTTTCAATTGTTTCTATATCTGAATGCATATAAGTTGTTTTTACTCCTAGATCTTTAAGATACTTAGTTAAATCTTCAGCCATTCTCTTAGTTAATGTGGTTACTAACACTCTAAATCCTTTATCTACAGTATTTTTTATCTGACTGTATAAATCATCGATCTGTCCTTCTACAGGCCTAACTTCAATTACAGGATCAAGAAGTCCTGTTGGTCTAATTACCTGTTCTGCTACATTCGTAGAATTATCTATTTCGTATACTGCTGGTGTTGCAGATACGAAAACAACCTGATTTATTTTTTTCTCAAACTCTTGGAATTTCAGTGGTCTATTGTCATATGCACAAGGAAGTCTGAATCCATATTCCACCAAAGATTCTTTTCTACTTCTATCTCCTGCATACATTGCTCTAACTTGTGGTAAAGTTACATGAGATTCATCTATAAAAAGCAGAAAATCCTCTGGGAAATAGTCAATTAAAGTTTGAGGCGAGGTTCCTGGAGCCCTTCCATCTAGAATTCTAGAATAATTTTCTATTCCTGTACAATACCCCATCTCTCTAATCATTTCTATATCAAAATTTGTTCTTTGTTTTAATCTTTGAGCCTCTAAAAGTTTTCCTTCTGCATTTAGTTCCTTAAGTCTATCCTCTAACTCAACTTCTATGGTTCCCAAAGCTTTTTCTACAGTTTCATTAGATGCAGCAAAGTGGGATGCAGGAGATATAGATACATGTTTTCTATCCCCAATTATCTTACCGGTCAAAACATCAAATTCTCTTATCTTTTCAATTTCATCTCCAAAAAATTCTACTCTTATTCCTTTGTTAGATGATGATGCTGGTATTATGTCTAAAGAATCTCCTCTAACTCTGAATGTACCTCTAGCGAAGTCTATATCATTTCTTTCATATTGAATTTCTATAAGTCTTCTCATTATTTCATCTCTATCTTTTTCCATACCAACTCTTAAAGATATAGTAAGCTTCTTATATTCTTCTGGGTTACCTAATCCGTATATACAAGATACGGAAGCAACAATTATTACATCTCTTCGCTCTAGTAACGCTGACGTAGCTGAGTGACGCAACTTATCTATTTCGTCATTAATTGATGCATCTTTTTCAATAAAAGTATCTGTATGAGCTACATAAGCTTCTGGCTGATAATAGTCATAATATGACACAAAGTATTCAACAATATTGTTTGGAAAAAACTCTTTAAATTCAGCACATAATTGAGCTGCAAGTGTTTTATTATGTGCAAGTATTAATGTAGGTTTCTGAACTTCTTCAATTATATTTGCCATAGTAAAAGTTTTACCAGAACCAGTTACACCTAATAAGGTTTGCCCTCTTTCACCATTTCTCAAGGAATTTACAATACTTGCTATAGCTTGAGGCTGGTCGCCTGTAGGTTTAAATTTTGATTCTATTTTAAAGTTACCCATATTTCCCTCCTACTCCTTAATAAAACTAACTTAAATTGCTCATCGAACATAAGTTCCTAAATATATTCTATATTTATATTCTCTCTTAGTCAATATTTACTCATTAATTAAAAATGTAAGCTAAACCCATAAATAAATACTTATTTTTAGATTAGCTTACATTTCTTATTAGTCTTTATTCTTTATTGTTTTTCCTATTTCTAACCTTCTCTAAAACACTTCTAAAGTCATTGTCTAAAGGCATAGCATCTTCTTGCTTAACCATTTTAGGAACTAACACTACCCCTATTCTTCTATTTATATCTGGTTTTAATGTATAGTCACATATTATCCCATTTATATTTTTCACTTTTAATTTTACATCATTGAAGCTTTCTTTAACAATTTTATATATTTCAGCTTCATTGCTAATTATTTCTTCATTTATAAGAAGTATCTTATCACCACTTTTGATACCAACATCAAAGGCAGGTGATCTTGGTGCTACTTCAAGCACACATATTCCTTCTTCATCGCTGGTATATAAAGGCGACTTTTTTTCTTCTATGTAGCTAGATAACCTAAGCATTGCTTCATGGGTTAGAGGCATAAATATTAAAGCAACTATACTTCCTGTAATCCCAAGGTCTGCTATCAATGCAACACCACATAATAAAATGCCATAAAGAGAAATTAATGAACCAGACAACAATGTCTTCTCTCTTTTAGTACTGGAAAAAGTAATAGATGAATATCCTACAACTCCATAATAGGGAAATAACCCTATTATGGCAGTCTTTAGAATATCTAGTGTATAGCTGTGATTAAGTATTGGCCACCAATCAGGAGTTCCTACACTTTGTGTTCCTATATAACTTCCTGATGAATTCATTATTATTAACACAGCTATAGGCAAAGACCAGTATCTATTAAGTGCAAACCCACCTAATATCTTACCATTCTTATTAGTAAATACAGGTATAGCGCCTCTGCTTCCATCAATAATAACTAAAAAACCTTCTACTATATGAATAATTCCTACAAACATTACTAAATGTACTATATCTAGTTTTATTGGAGATTGATCTCCATATATAAAAGTTAAAATTAATGTTAAAGCTCCTATTATAGCTCCACTATATGAAAAACATACGAATCTAGGTTTATATAACATCAATAACATTGATACTAAAAATAACCACTCTATCCTTGAATTTTCATTAAACATTATACCAAAGTAAGTTAATAATAAGCTTCCAATTGCACCTGCAAAAATACCTAAAACTATTTGTGACAAAGTAAGTTCTAGGGGAGAGTTAATACTCTCCCCTACTATCATTTTTTGCATAAATGATATCTTCTTATTTTTAATATAGAACATTACCCCTAATAATATAACAACTATTATTGATGGTCCTATTATCGCAGATGCTACGGATCTTAATGTATATAAGGTTAGATCCATAGTCTTAAATCCTCCTATTTTAATTTTTCTGTTATCAACTCTAAAGCTTTAGCAAATTGAGGATCTTTACTTCTATTATATTTTGCAGTTGCCAATTCTTTTGGGTACTCCACTTCATAATCAGCTTCAATTCCACTTTTATGAATATTGTTTCCATTAGGAGTATACCACTTAGAAATTGTTACCTTTAATAAAGTCCCATCATCTAATTCTAGAGGTCTTTGAACTACACCTTTTCCGAAAGTTTTAGTTCCAACTAAATCCGCTACTTTATAATCTTTAAAAGCTCCGGATACAATTTCTGAAGCTGATGCTGTTCCATTATCTATAAGCACCACTAGAGGTGTTCCAATGAAGCTACCACCTTGTGATAAAGCATGTTCTTCTTGATTATACTTATCTTTTGTTGCTACTATTACTTTATCTTTTTGAATAAATTGAGATGCTACAGATACTGCGGTATGCATATATCCACCTGGATTTCCTCTAAGGTCTAATATTATACCTTTCATTCCTTTGCCCTTTAAATTGTTTAGGGTATCTAAAAATTCTTTATCTGTATGTTCATCAAAAGAACTTATTGTAACATATCCAACTCCGTTTGATAACATCTCACCTTCAACAGATTTTACTGTTATAGTATCTCTTTTTAGTTTAATATCAAAATTGCCTTTATCTTCTCTATATAATGTTAAGGTAACGTCTGTTCCTTTTTCCCCTCTGATCATAGCCACAGCTTTGTCATACTCTTTAGATGAAACGTCTTTCCCGTCAACCTTTAATATAACATCACCCTTTAAGATACCTGCTTTTTCTGCTGGAGAACCTTCAATAGGTGTTACAACCACTATATTTTCATCCTTTATGTCAAGTTGTATCCCTACTCCTGAGAAGTTCCCTTGCATTTTACTATTAAAACTTTCAGCCTCTTCTTTTGTCATATATACTGTGTAGGGATCACCTAATGATTCCGTCATTCCTTTAATAGCTCCATCTACTAATTTATCCTCATCGATTTCGCCATCATATTTTAAATAAAGCTCATCTCTAATTGAAAATAGTTTTTTAAATTTCTCTACATTGTCTATTCCTTTAAGTGATTCACTTATTTCCCCTCTTCCCCAAGGAATTACTAGTCCATTTAATGTTAGCCTATTCCCTAAGAAAAAGAAGAAAATATTACTCCCTAGAAATAGCAAGGCAATTATTACTGCTATCAAAATCTTAGGAAATTTTGATTTTCTTTTTACTTCAACAAATTTATTATTCATATTTTGTCTTCCTTTCATACATCCTTGCTTTAAATATATTAACATATGTAGAGAATATTATACCATATTTGTTAAACTATTAAGAATTTTCTAAGAGCAATGAAACTTCCAAATGCACCAATTAATATTCCACCTATTATAAACTCTCCAAGCATCACTGTTAATACGTAACTAGGAGCTACCAATGTCATAGTAATAAGTTGTTTAGATATTACAGAGAATAATACACTATAAGATGAATATAGAACAATATTAGATAATACAGCACCTAATAAACCTATAATTACACCTTCTATTATAAAAGGCCATCTAATAAACCAATCTGTAGCTCCAACAAACTTCATTATTCCAACTTCTCTTCTTCTTGAGAATACTGTTAGCTTTATTGTGTTTATAATTAAGAATAATGATACTCCAACTAATATTATAAATAGTACCACTCCTACCCATCTTATAGCTTTTGTAAAAGAAGCAATTTTATTAATCAATTCTTGATCATTTTCTACGCTTTCTACTCCAGTCATATCAGATACGGAATCAGCCACTGCTTCAGCATACTCTGGTTTTTCTAGTTTTACTAAAAATGAATTGGTAAGTGGATTATTTTTATCATCATATCCATTAAGTAAATCTTTATATTCATTTAATTGACCTTTAAATTTTTCTAAAGCTTCTGCTTTAGATTCATATACAACATCTTTAACTCCAGTTTCTTTTTTTAACTGTATTTCAATTTCACGTTGATCCATCATTGTAACATCGTCTTTAAGCACTACCATTATTTCAACTTTAGATTCTATATCTGCTACACCTTTACCTATGTTCAATGCTGTTAACAAGAAAACTCCAAATATAAGTAATGTAACTAAAACTGTAGCCATTGATGCAATACTAATAGTTAAATTTCTTTTTATACTTTTAAATGCATCCACTATAAAATATTTTATACTACTTAATTTCATCTTCATACCTACCTTTCATGATGTCTCTTGCTATCGTACCTTTTTCTATTGCTATAACTCTCTTTTTCATGGTATCAACTATGTCTTTAGCATGTGTAGCCATTAGTATAGTAGTACCCGCTCTGTTTATGTCATCTAATAAGTTCATTATTTCTGTAGAAGTTTCTGGGTCCAAATTCCCTGTAGGTTCATCTGCAATTAACACTGATGGATTATTTACTATTGCCCTTGCCAAAGAAACCCTCTGTTGTTCTCCACCAGAAAGTTCATTTGGGAACATTTTGTATTTGTGCGATAATCCAACTAAAGATAATACCATTGGAACTCTTCTTCTTATTTCTCTTTGAGATGCTTCAACTACTCTCATTGCAAACGCAACATTTTCATATACATTTAGAGTAGGAATAAGTCTAAAGTCTTGAAAAACCATTCCAATTTTTCTTCTATAGTATGGTACTTGTGCTCTTTTAACTGCTGATAAATCAGTTCCATTAACTATTATTTTGCCATTAGTAGGATCTACTTCTTTTATAAGCATTTTTATAAATGTTGATTTACCTGCACCGGAAGGACCAACTAGGAAAACGAATTCTCCATTTTCTATTTTTATGTTAACATCTACCAAAGCTTTTACGTTATTATTATAAAGCTTACTCACATTCTTAAATTCGATCATATAAACACCTCTCAATTTTTTCATCAAAATAGTTAGCCAGTTTTGTCATATATGGTTTTATTATAGCATACAAAAAATTTATTATGAAATCCAATTTTTAAAAGTTTTTTAATAATTTCTATTTTTCTGTAGAATTATATCAATATATTTAATATTTAAATGAAAAAAAGAAGAACTTAGATACAAATCATAAATTCCTCTTTTTATAAAAATTAGCTACTCAGGTAGTATATTAAATCCCTCGCCTAAAACCTCTCTTACGTCATTAACTGTAATAAATGCTCTTCTATCAATTTCTTTAATTTTACCTTTTAGTTTGATAAAATCTCTTCTATTTAAAACTGTATATATTATTTTGGTTTCTTCCTTAGAATAGCCTCCAGTACCATTAATTACCGTACACCCTCTATCTACTTCATTAATAATATAATTAACAATTTCTTCACCTTTTGAGGTTATTATCATTACCTGCTTACATATATTAAAACCCTCTATAAATTTGTCCACTAAATTCCCTACCATAAATACACTTATTAAACCAAACATACCTAGGTCTATACCAAATATATATATTGCAAGTAACGTTACTATAAAATCTGAAATTAGAAGACACTTACCTATATCTAAATGAATGTATTTATTTAATATTTTAGCTATAATAGCGGTTCCACCTGTAGAAGAGTTTTGAGAAAACACTATTGCAATCCCTATTGAACTTATTACACTTCCTATCACAGTAGCAAGTACTAAATTTTCTGTAATTGCTACAGGATTCAAGAATTTTTCAACTACCCAAAGCAATGCCGAAAGGCCAAATGCTGCATATAAACTCTTTGTTCCAAAGCTTCCTCCTATTAATAAAAATGCTAAAGAGAATAAAATAATATTTGCTCCAATCATTATAATCCCTGTAGAAATACCAAAAATCCTGTTAACTACTAGTGCTAATCCTGATATTCCACCTGCCGCAATTTCATTTGGATAAAAGAAATACTCCAACGCAACAGCTAACAATAGTACTCCCAGTGTTATTAAGAAGTATTCCTTTATATATTTTTTCATCTTTTGTCCCCCTATTACTCTAACTCTCCAAACCCTTCACCTAATACTTCATGTGCCTCTCCTACTGTAATAAATGCCCTAGGGTCTATTTCTCTTATATAATTTTTAAGTTTTATAAATTCTGTTCTCCCTAATACTGTATATAAAATACTTATATTATTTTTATTAAATCCGCCTTTTGCAGTAAGAAATGTACATCCTCTGTCTAAATCATTTAATATGAATTCACTTATTTCCATATTCTTATCACTAATTATCTTAATTTCTTTTCTAACTTTGAATCCTTCTATTACCTTATCTATAGTTAATCCATTCAATATAACACTAAAAAGCGCATATAATCCTACATCAATTCCAAATGTAATAGCTCCGGCTAAGGTTACTAAAAAATCCACTGCCAACAAAGATTTACCAATATCCAGCATTATATACTTATTTAAAATCTTTGCTAATATATCAGTCCCTCCTGTAGATGCATTTACATTAAATATAAGTGCCATACCGAGAGAGCTAATTAATGTTCCAAAAACTGCAGCTAGCATCAATTCTTCAGTTACAGCCACAGGATTTAAAAACTTTTCAACAGACCACATTACAAACGATAAACCAAAGCTTGCGTATATAGTTTTCGCTCCAAAACTTCCCCCAATAAGTAAGAATGCTAATGCAAATAATATTAAGTTCAATATAAATACGAATGCCCCAGTATTAATCCATGGTAAATAGCTTGTTAGTACAATAGCAATACCAGTAACCCCTCCAGCTGCTATTTTATTAGGTATAAAAAAATACTCTAGTGAAAATACCACCAAAATTATTCCTAATGTTATCAAAAAATAATCTTTAAAAACAGTTTTTTTCATAGCTACCCTCCTCATAAAATAGTTTTTCATATTAACAATTATTTTATCCTTTTTTTATCATTCTATTTTTTGTATTGGAAATTATTAAGTTTTAATATCACCTTTAATATTTTAGCTCAAAAATTAAAAACAGTATAGCAAATTATTCTTGCCACACTGTTTTTTCTGTTTTTAAATTATCTTTTTAAAGAAATAGACTTTTTAACAGCCTTAACTATTTCCTCTGAAGTTAATCCATAAACCTTAAGCAGTTCTTCTGGTTTTCCACTCTCTCCAAAAGTATCTTTAACACCAACTTTAACTATTGGAACTGGATATGTTTCTGCTAAAACTTCTGAAACTGCTGATCCAAGTCCACCTATGACATTATGTTCTTCAACAGTAACTAATGCTCCCGTTTCTTTAGCCGCCTTTACTAGAAGTTCACTATCTATAGGTTTTAATGTATGTACATTAATAACTCTAGCATTAATTCCTTCACTTTCTAATATACCTACTGCTTCCAAAGCTACATCTACCATTATTCCGTTAGCTATTATAGTTACGTCATTACCTTCTTTTAAAGTTACTCCTTTTCCTATAACAAAAGAGTATTCAGGGTTATCGTTTATTACATTAACTGCCGCTCTACCTAGTCTTACGTAACAAGGTCCATTATATTCAGCTACAGCTTTTATAGCTGCTTCTGTCTCTACGGAATCACTTGGCGAAATTACTGTCATATTTGGTATACTTCTCATAAGTGATAAATCTTCTATTGCTTGATGAGATGCCCCATCTTCTCCAACAGTTAATCCCGCATGTGTAGCACATATTTTAACATTTAATTTAGGATAACATATTGAATTTCTGATTTGTTCAAAGGCTCTTCCAGCTGCAAACATAGCAAAGGTACTTACAAAAGGTATTTTCCCACATGTAGAAAGCCCAGCTGCTACAGACATCATATTTCCTTCAGCTATTCCCATGTTTATAAATCTGTCTTCACAAACATTTTTAAAATCTGCTGTTTTTGTTGACTTCGATAAATCTGCATCTAATACTACTATGTTCTTATTAACTTGTCCTATTTCTGCCAAAGCCTTTCCATATGCTTCTCTTGTAGCTATCTTTTTACCCATTAGTTTTCTCCTCCTATTTCTCTTAACGCTTGTTCGCATTGCTCTTTATTAGGTGCTGTTCCATGCCAAGCTGCTTCATTTTCCATAAAAGATACCCCTTTACCTTTTATTGTTTTAGCTATGATAGCAGTTGGCTTATCTTTCGTAGCCTTGGCTTCTTCTATAGCATTCAGTATATCTTCATAATTATGACCATCTATTATGATTGTTTTCCATCCAAAAGCTTCAAATTTCTTATCAATTGGAGATGGATTCATTACTTCATGTATATCCCCATCTATTTGAAGTCCATTAAAATCGACAAATATAGTTAAATTATCTAATTTATAATGTGCAGCGCTCATAGAAGCTTCCCATACCTGTCCTTCTTCTAATTCTCCGTCTCCAAGAAGGGCAAAAACTCTATAATCTTTATTGTATAATTTTCCTGCCAAAGCCATTCCTACGGCAGCAGATATCCCCTGACCTAATGAACCTGTTGACATATCTACACCTGATAAGTCGTTCATATTAGGATGTCCTTGAAGATTTGATCCAAGTTTTCTTAAAGTTTTTAATTCTTCTACATCAAAATACCCTTTTCTTGCCAAAGTTGCATATAAAACTGGAGCAGCATGGCCTTTTGATAATACAAATCTGTCTCTATTTGGATTTTGAGGATCTTTAGGATCTATTTTCATCTCATTAAAATATAGTGTTGTTAGTATATCAGTTGCTGATAAAGATCCACCTGGATGCCCTGACCCTGATTCAGTAAGCATGGATACTATATCCTTCCTTATTACTTTAGCTATTTCTTTTAGTTCAGCAATTTTATTACTCATACTTATCCCCCTGCTTAAAAGTTTATTTTTCTACGATTATTTTCCAGTTGCAATTATAACATATAATATAACATTTTGTATATATAATTGACTTATATAAGCTATATTTTTTACTGTTTATTTTTATTGTGCTATACTATTTAAATTTAAATAAAAATAGGTTATTTAAAATTAATCAATTTTAAATAACCTATTAATATAATAATACTTTTAAATTGAGTCTTTTCTTAAGAAAGTCCTAAGCTTATCAATAAAGCTTTGTCTACTTTTTTCATATCGCCTTCAGTCATATGACCAATTTTTTCTTTTAACCTTCTCTTGTCCAAAGTTCTAACCTGCTCAAGCAATACTACTGAATCTCTATTTAATCCATATTCTTCAGACGAAATTTCTACATGAGTAGGAAGTTTTGCTTTGTTTATCTGAGAAGTTATTGCAGCCACAATAACTGTTGGACTATACCTGTTTCCGATGTCATTCTGGATTATAATAACCGGCCTTATGCCTCCTTGCTCCGATCCTATTACCGGGCTTAGGTCAGCATAAAAGACATCTCCTCTTTTTACTACCATATTGGTCATCTGTCTATCACACTCCGCATAACCACTTCTCGTATTCATCAGTTTCTTGTATACAAGAATCCATACAAGTTTCAGCTAATTCTAAATTAATCTGCGCCATTTCTTCGTAGGCTTTAATTATTTCTGATTCGTTTAAAACTACTTCTTGACCCTCAATATATAATATTAAGTTGTTTTCATTAAATTTACTGTTTTTTTCATTATTATTGAATAAATTTAATTTTATAGAATTATCCTTTGATATAGACATAACCATTCCTCCTAGGTAGAAAAAGAGTTTATGTACTAATTATATTGCAAATTATGTCAATATGTCAAAGGATTTTATCTCTTCATTTTCCATATTTTAGTTTTTAATTACACATAGTTTCTTATTTTGACAATTTTCTCATTGTTTATGTAAACTCTTGGCACTCTTCTGCCAATCATACATATAATTTCATAATTTATTGTATCTAAAAGTTCTGCTAAATCATCTGCATTAAATCTTGTATTACCATGTTCACCTAAAAGTATTACCTCATCCCCAACTTTTACTGTACCTACATCAGTTACATCAATCATACACTGATCCATACACACAGCTCCTACTATGGATGCTAATTTTCCATTTACAATTACCTTTCCTTTATTAGAAAGTGCTCTTGTATAACCATCAGCATAACCTATAGGTAATGTTGCTATTACTCTTTCCTTATCTGTTTTATACTTTCTTCCATAGCTTATATACATATCTTTAGGAAGTGTTTTAACATGAACTACACTAGTTTTAAGAGTTAATGCTGGTTTTAAATCTAGTCTTTCTTTTATAACTTCATTGGACGGATAATATCCATACATTATTATTCCTGGTCTTACTGCATTAAAATGTGCCTCTGGTAAATCCATTATTCCAGCACTATTTGATGCATGCTTTATATTAATTTTAATTCCTTCATTCTCTAGGTCATCAACAAACTTATTAAACTTAGCTAGTTGCTCTAATGAATAAGTTTTATCAGCTTCATCCGCTGTAGAAAAATGAGTAAAGATTCCTTCAATATTAATATTAGGTAGTTTACTTATTTGTCTAACAGCTTCCATTCCTTTTTCATTTGGCAAGAATCCTATTCTTCCCATACCTGTATCTACTGCAATATGAATTTTAGCTGTTTTATTTTTTTCTTGAGCTATTTCTGAAAGTTTCTTTGCGTACTCCAGATCATAAACGGTCTGCTCTATATTATTATTTAATATATCTTCTGCAAAAGTTAATGGTGTAAAACCTAAAATTAACATCGGTACATTTATTCCAGATTTTATAATCTCTAAAGCCTCTGTTATTAAGGCTACAGCTAAATCAGTAACTCCAGATTTTAATAATACTTGAACAATATCCAAAGCTCCATGTCCATATGCATCTGCTTTAACTACTCCATATATTTTCTTGTTTTCACAAAGACTTTTTATTTGTTTTACATTATGCTCTATACGTCCTAAATCAACTTCTGCCCATACAGGTCTAATACTATTTTCCATTATTCACACCTCTTAATACTCTCTCTATTCTCCTAAATCAAATAGAGTTTCATCCACCTTAGCATCTCGTATAAAATTATTATAAAAGGCTTCTACTACTAATTCTCCTTTTTTATTAAACACTAAAAGCTTTTCTGGAACTCTTTCGTATATATCTACATATAATATAGCTCTATCTAAATTAGGATTATTATTATCAAGCACTACGTTAACTTTAAGATATCTCTTATTTATCTCTTTATCATACTCCATCTCCATAGTACTTCCATCATTTAAATACTTAGAAAGATTGTTAATAAAACTAATTGAATAAAAACTATAATCTTGAGTTGTAGTCTCATAGCCTTTATTTAAAATTTTATCCCAAACTTTAACCTTTCCTTCATTATTATACACCTGTATTCTATCTTCTCCAAAGTCCACTCTATTACCTTTATTGTCACTATAAAGTTGATTAGTTTCTTCTTTTATTTCTCCTCTTGAATTTTTAATAACGTACCTTACATCACATTGATAACTTTTAAGCTCTCTTATGTCACTTATAATTTTTTCATCACTTCTTGAGAATTTCAAGTACACTATTGAGCAAAAAGATAAGCCTATTACTAAGAATATAAGTATTAAAAACAGGATTTTTCTCTTCATAATTCCTCCAAACTAATTAATCCTACATTAATACTATTATCACATAATTTTATTTATTCATCCTTTGATACAAACTCTTTTAAAAACAAAGGTAAATTTTCTATTATATTGCTGGCATTAACTATATACATTGTTTTTGATAGTTTTTCTCCTATATATCCATGCAAATATGCTCCTAATTTTGTTGCTTGAAATACATCTAATCCTTGTCCAATCAAAGCACCAATTATACCTGATAAAGTGTCTCCCATTCCCCCTGAAGCCATGGCGCTATTTCCAGTTGGATTAACACATACTCCATTTCCATCAGATATTACCGTATACAATCCCTTTAACAATAAAACCACATTATACTCTTTGCTAAATCTTTTTACTAATTCTATTCTATTTTCATTTACATATCTTATGGATTTTCCAGTTATTCTACTCATTTCTCCTGGATGAGGAGTCATCACTACCTTACATTTACACTTATGTAACAGACTCAAGTTATTTTCTAGTACATTAATTCCATCAGCATCTATTAAAAGTTTACCTTTAAAATTTTCAAGAATTAATTTTAACTTATCAAGAGTTTCAACTGTATTTTCAAGTCCAGGACCAAAAACAATGACATCAGATTTATCTATAATTTCTTTGAATTCATCTGATTCATAGTCCCCAACCATAGCCTCCGTTAATTTGCTATCCAAAGAGGGCTTCAACGTTTTATCTGTATACAGATAAACCAGACCCGCTCCTGCTTTTACTGCAGCTTGAGTACTAAGATATGCTGCGCCTGAGTACCTATTACTTCCTGCAACAACACACACTCTACCATACTTACCCTTATGATAATGCCTTTTTCTTTTGGGTATAAGATTTTTTACATCTTTTTCTTCTAACATCCAAATACTTTCGGATATTTCTTTTTCAATTTCATTAGGTATTCCTATATTTTCTACTATTAGTTCACCTATATAATCTAATGCTTCGTAATTTATAAAACCTTTTTTAATCGATTGAAATGTTATTGTTTTGTCAGAAATTATAGCTTCTCCTAAAGGAACTCCTGCATTACTGCAAAGTCCTGATGGAATATCTATTGAGATCTTATAAGCTTTAGACTTGTTTATTTCATTTATCAGCTTTGAATATATCCCATCAGTATTTCTATTCAAGCCAGTCCCAAAGATGCAATCTACCAAAACCTTGCACTCATTTATGCTTTTTTTGAAAACACTTAAATTTTTATCCTCTGACATCAAGATGATTTCTACTTTTAGACATTCTAACAACCTAAAATTAGTATTAAAATCACTTGTTTTTCCACTAGTATCTGTTGCTATAAATACTCTAACTCTCTTATTCAAATTAAGTAGATGCCGTGTTAATGCTAATCCATCACCCCCATTATTTCCGGGACCACATACAATTAGTATGTCATCCAAATCTTTAAAGTGTTTCAATAGAGAAAATACCGCATTCTCCATCAATAAAATACTTGGAATACCCCACTTGTCTATTGAGATCTTATCCATTTCTCTTGAAGACTTAGAGCTTAGGATTTCTATCATATCTCCTCCTATATTTTTTCTAATACTACATATGCAACTGCATTTGTAGTATTATGAGATATACTTAAATGAATACTTAGATTTTCTTTTTCCACCAATTCCTTAGCCTTTCCATGAAGTAAAATACCTGGCTTTCCTAAAGTATCTCTTGTTATCTCTATCTCTCTTAAAGAGAAACCTCTTACCCCCGTACCTAACGCTTTTGAAAAGGCTTCTTTAGCTGCGAAATTTCCTGCTAAACTCTCATACTTATTTTTTTTATTTTTAACGTACAGTATCTCTGATTCATTAAAAACTTTTCCTAGAAAACTTGTAGTTCTTTCTATTGCATTTTCTACCCTATTTATTTCTATTATGTCAACTCCTATACCATAAATCATAAGCTTCCTCCTGAAGTTTCACTTTATATCTAAAATTCTATACTTAAATTATATAATTACAACTAACAAGTTTTCAAAATAATAATTTTTTCATAATAAAAAGAAAGAGCTCTAAACCCTTTCTATATTATTCTTTAATTAGGAAAATCCATAACACATTCGTCTATTGTTTCTCCTAAAACATCCACTAGATGTATAGGTGATACTCTATACTTATAGAGTAAATCTACCATATTTTCTACTTTGTTATATACTGGAGAAATTTTATTTATACATTCCCTCTCTATATTTATTAAATTTTCATCATTGAAGTCCATCCTTTCAACTTCTATGCCGTAGGCAACCATATTTCTATAGTCGGTTTTAACTAATCTGTACGAATACTCATACCTACTGTTATCTTGTACACTTTCAACAACTTTTTCATTCTTTAAAATAATCATTGATTTTTCTCCCCCTTAATAACTTATAAATCCCCTTTGGCATAAAATAAACTCTAAAAAAATCATATCATAATCTACTAAAAAAACTTTGTCAAACAATGGTTCAAATAAAAAAAACTTTCTATTATTTATAGACAATTTATTTGTAAAAAGAGCAAATCTGTAAACAACTTCCTCCTAATACCCTTTGTTAATGGGGGTTAAAATCGAATTATTTAGTTTTTTGTGGTATTATTTTTGTTAATTCTACATCAAAAGACAAATATGCACATATATCTTCTAAAATAAGTATTGATGCTATTGACATAGGCAGCATATCTTCCCTTACATGAGCTAGTGAATACCTCTTTTTATAACTTTCTGCGACTTCTTTTCTAAATTTAATATCTTTATATATCTCATTCAATATTCTACATAAATCTTCATATAACTTAATTATAAAAGTTTGCTTCTCTTCGTAAGAATACTTTTCACTTAACTCTATTAAAGTATCAATATCAGTATGTTTATATGTAGTTTTTAAATTTTCAATTAAATTTTCTCCTACATAACTACCAATTATCTCTTCATTAATTAGAGCAATCTCACCTTTTGTATTAAATAAAACCATAAATTCTACACTTGTTTTCCCTATGGTCTTTAGCTCCTCTATAATCTGCTTTATATTATTATTAAACTTAGTAGTATAGTTAGTCTCTAACATGAAATACTCTACTTCTCTTGCACATACTAAATTTATAAACTCAAAAAAACTTTTTGATGATATTTTTTTATCCAAGCTAATTCCCTCCTTATGCCAAGTTATTCTTACTATTCAAGTACTATTTTATGCATAAGCAGTTAATTTTATTACGAAAAAAGAATCGGATATACCGATTCTTTTAAAAACATCTCTCTAAAAATTCCCTTTTCCATAGCTGAAATTTGTGTATACGTTAACAACCCTAATTAAATTATACCAATATTCGTAAATAAAATCAACTCTAAAATAAAATTGCTATTATTATATTTCATATAAATAGAGAATGTTACAAATTTTAAACTTATAACATTCTCTTTAGTCTTATTCAAATATTAGTTCTCTTACTATTCTTGCTTTATCTTTATAGCTCTCTTTATCTTTATTAAACAATGCTGATGTTCCTAATACATACGTGTCTATATCTCTATTTTTTAATTCTAAAATAGTATTTTTATTTATACATCCATCAACTTCTATAACAGGTTTTTTGTCAAATGATTTCATATATTCATTTAACTCATCTATTTTATTCAATACGCTATAATTAAACTTTTGGCCTGCAAACCCCGGGTTTACAGTCATCATTAAAACCATATCTATTCTTTTCAAATATGGCTTAATACTCTCAATAGAAGTTTCTGGACTTATTGCTAAAGATACCTTTATTCCTTTTTTTCTTATACGTTCAATATCCTCATCGACATTTTTACTTGCCTCTATATGAAACGACATAAATTCCGGTTTTAAATATGAATACATATCTATGTATTTTGGTACATCTACCGTTGCTAAATGTATATCTAATGGTATGCTAGTAGCCTTACTTATAGCCTCTAATACATATGGTCCCATAGCTAAGTTATTAACAAAAACACCATCCATAACATCACAGTGTAGAAGTTCTATACTTGCTTCCTCTAGCCTCTTTAATTCTACAGCTAACTCTAATTGATTAGCACACATTATAGATGCAGCTAACTTCATATTACTCAACCCCTTATAAAACATTATATAATTATAGTATATTTAGATATATTAGATAAGTCTAGTTCACTATATTTTTCCAAGAAAGGTGCTAATCTATCTAATATTTTATTTACTCCTCCTATACTATCTGATTCAACATTAAGAGGAAGTACTGGTTCATGTAGGGACAATCTAAGCAGAAACCACCCATCACCGGAATTCTCATCGCAGGTTATCTTTACTCCTTCAAAGTTTTCATGATCTACACTCCAACCTTCAACTTTATAAGCATACTGCTTTACTCCACTTATTACCTGTTCCCCATATGATTTAAAATTCTCTCTTCTTATCTTAAGTCTTATATCTTCACTTTCTTTTGGGTGTTTTAATCCCCTAATAAGACTTGATATCTCTTTTCCTTCTTCTTTAAGCTTAGCCATTTTTATTAATATTTTAGCTATAAGATAAGCACCATCATCTAAAAAGTAGTTTTCCTTTAAAGCTGCATGGCCAGATGTTTCTATAGCTAATTGACTATCTCTGCCTTCTTCATTTAGTCTTTTAGATTCGTTTATTACATTTTTATATCCTCTTTTGAATCTATGATGAACTCCACCTAAAGTACTTATAAACTCAGCTAATCCTGTAGATGTTACTGAATCAGTAACTATTACTGATTTTGGATGTTCTTCAAGCACTATGGAAGATATTAGCCCTATAAGGGCATTCTTATTTATTTCTTCTCCTGTATTAGATACTATTGCAGCTCTATCTACATCAGTATCAAAGATTATCCCAAGATCTGCATCCCATTTTAACACGGCCTTTTTTATAGATTCCATGGCCTTTTTATTTTCTGGGTTAGGAATATGATTGGGGAAAGTTCCATCTGGATCTAGGAATTGACTTCCTTCTGTATTAGCTCCAAGCTCCATCAATACTTTATTAGCAAAGAAACCTCCAGCCCCATTTCCAGCATCTACTATTATTTTTGCTCCATCTAATGGTTTATTGTAATTTTTCTTTGAGTTTACTGATGACCTGATTTTATCAACCAACAAGTTTGAATACTCATCTATCAAGTTTACTTCTTTAAGTTCTCCCTTAGTTGTATAGCTCATCTCTGAGTTGTAGGTTGAGAATAAGATATCTTCTATATCTTTCTTCTCACAACCCCCTTCTTTAGTGAAAAACTTAAGTCCATTATAGTAATAAGGAAGGTGACTTGCCGTTATCATTATGGCTCCATCACATTTGTAATTATCCAATAGTGTTGTCATAAACATAGCTGGCGTTGTACTCATATTACAGTCATACACATCACACCCTACATTTATAAGTAAATCTATTAAAGAAGTTCTAAGTTCTGGACCTGATAATCTTGAATCCATGCCTACTGCTATTTTTATCTTACTTTTACCGTTACATTTATTTTCTTTTATCCACTTTACAAATCCATTTCCTATAAATCTTATTACCTGAGGTGTTAGATTTACTTTATGCTCTGACGTTTCTATAGCTATTCCTCTGATATCTGTTCCATTTTGTAACTTCTTTAATTCTTCTATCACAATAAATCCCCCCTTTTTCTATAAAAACTTCTATAGATTACCTTGTTCTACAGCTGTAATACAATCTAATCTATCTTGATGACGTCCACCTTGAAACTCAGCATTAATCCATATATCCACTATATCTAAAGCTAGGCCTTCTCCTATAACTCTTTCACCTAAACATAATATATTTGTATTATTATGTTCTTTAGTAGCTTTAGCTGAAAAAGTATCTCCAACAACTGCTGCTCTTATACCAGGAATTTTATTTGCCACTATAGACATACCTATTCCTGTACCACAACATAATATTCCTAAATCACTTTTTTTATCTACTACAGATTTTGATACACTTATAGCATAATTAGGATAATTAACGCTTTCAGAACTAAATGTACCATAGTCGTCTACCTCTATATTCTTAGATGTAAGGTATTCCTTAATCTTTTCCTTCAATTTAAAACCACCGTGATCGCAACCTATTGATATTTTCATTTTTATCATCCTCTCTATATTCAATATTTATTCTGTTGTAAGAAAGTAAATGACGTAGTATAATTAATTATTAATAAAAGAATAGGAGAATACTCGCAATATTCTCCTTATCTTTATTATTAAAATGTGAGGGGTTAAGGGGTATTAATAATTTCATTTATTTTATTATTAAACAAATCAATATTCTCTGACAAATCTTGTTTAAATAAAGATGAACCTATAACAATATCTCTAGCTCCACACTTAATAACATCTTCTATGTTATCTATGTTTATTCCCCCATCTACTTGAATAGTAAAGTCGTAATTACCATCCTCTTTTATCTTATTTAATTGTTTTATTTTCTCTAAAGCAAAAGGTACAAATGCTTGTCCTCCAAATCCAGGCTCAACAGACATTATTAGAACTCTATTTAGTAGTGGATAAACATATTCTAAGCACTGTAGTGATGTAGCTGGATTTATTGCTACCCCTGCCTTAATTCCAAAACTTTTTAAATAATGTATACTTTTATATAGATGAGTCGCTACTTCTGCATGTATTGTTATACTGTTTGTACCTGCCTCAACCAAAGTTTCAACAAATTTATCTGGATCAGTAACCATAAGATGAACATCAAATTCTGCATCTGTCAATTTTCTTAAAGAAGCTATTTGGTCCAATCCGAATGATATGTTGGGAACATAGTGTCCGTCCATAAGGTCTATATGGATTGATTTTATATCTTTTTGATTAAATACTCCGAAATCCTCTGCGTAATTACATACATTTGCTGATAACAATGATGGTGAAATTATTATATCCATTTATATCCCCCCTCAATCTTAAGTTCTACTTCTAAAGCTACTTTATTAACTTTATCTTTTATTACGTCTTTAGTTATTAAGATTTTATAACAACCTTAATTTCGCTTCCTTGCATAGCTGCATCTATACCGTCTCTCCAGTTTTCAAGGTCTACCATTTTAGTTACTAATGTTTCAGTATCAACTTTTTTATCTCTTAGTAATTCTAAAGATGTTATCCAAGAACTTGGTTTTTGAGATCTAGATCCAATATATCTTATTTCTCTTTGAATAATAGCTTCTTGATCTAATTCATTTTTTACTTTAGCGAATAAGCCTACTTGAACAAAGTCACCTTTTTTCTTTGTAAGTCTTAATCCTTGATTTACTGCATGGATAACGCCTGAACAATCAAATACCTTATTAGCTCCATATCCATTAGTTTTTTCCATTACTATCGCATCTAAATCTTCTTGAAGTAAATCTACAACTAAATCTATACCTAACTTTTTAGCTAATTCCATTCTTTCTTTATCTTTTGTAACACCTGCTAATATTACATAAGCACCTTGAGATTTTACTACTTGGCTAAGAAGTAATCCTATTGGACCTGGTCCAAATACTAATGCAACTTCGCCTGCATTTATAGTAGTTTTTTCTAATGCTGCATGTACACAACAAGCAAGTGGTTCTGTTAATGAAGCTGCTAATAAGCTAACATTTTCAGGTAATACATGAACACTTTCTTCTCTTGATAATACATACTCTGCAAAACTTCCATTTGCTTGAGTTCCTATACCTTTTCTAGTAGAGCATAGATTATAATCTTTACTCTTACAGAAATCGCACTCACCGCAAGTTTCAAAAGTAGTTTCACTAGTTACTCGATCTCCAACCTTTACCTTTGTAACACTTTCACCAACTTCTACTACTACACCTGAAAATTCATGACCTAGTACTACAGGTGTTTTTATGTTTCCATATTCACCTTTAAAAGAGTGTAAATCCGATCCGCATATCCCACTATATTCAACCTTTATTTTTACTAGATTTTTTTCTGCCTTTGGCTCTTCTATATCTAGTAATGCCATTTTGTCATATCCTTTTTCGGTCTTTGTCAATGCTTTCACTTCTAAATCCCCCCTCTAGTCTTGTACTATCATTATTTTATTATATTCTTCTTTTCTATCACCTATCATTTTAAAAGCTTTAGCTGTATCTTCTAGAGTGAATCTATGTGATATTAACTCTTTTAATTTTATCTTCTTTTGTTTTACATACTCTATACTCTTAACCCATTCTTGTCCTGGGAAAGGTGCTGAATATGAATTCCAGAATCCTTGGATATTTAACTCTTTTCTAAATATTCCTTCAAAAGCAGCCTCTGATAATTCAATACCAGCATGACCGATTCCTTGATATCCTATTTTACCTTTCTTTTTAGTAACAAGAAGGCATTGTTCTTGAGTTATTTTTGAACCAGCACATTCAATACAAATATCTACACCCATTCCATTAGTTAATTCTAGTATTCTTTCTACTGGGTTTTCCTTCAATGCATTGATTGCAACATCTGCTCCAAGATTTAAAGCCTCAGATATTTTTTTATCAGATATGTCTACTGCTATTACTTTCTCAACTCCAGCTACCTTAAGCCATTGAATTGTTAATTGACCTATAGTACCAGCTCCTAGAACTGCTACAGTATCACCAACTTGAGGTTTAATATTTAAAACTCCATGTAATGCTACCGCTAATGGCTCTATCATTGCTGCTTCTTCATAGTCGATGTCACCTATCTTTAGGACATTTTGAGCTTTCACATTTACAAATTCTGCAAAACCTCCATAAGATTGTGCTCCTAACATTCCATAACTTTCGCAAAGTGAGAAATGACCTTTTTTACAATATTCACATTCAAAACATGGTTCAAATGGAATAGCAACAACTCTATCTCCTATTTCTACGTTTTTAACATTTTTACCTTTTTCAACTATATAACCTGCAAATTCATGTCCTAATATAGCTGGTAAAGGATACTTCCAATTTTTTAATGCTCTTGGAGGATCTGACCCGCATATACCTGCCGCCATTACCTTTATTTTAACTTCATCATCTCCATAAGGTTTGATATCTATATCTTCATACCTTATATCTCCTACTGAATGCAATACTGCTGCTTTCATAATTTCCTCCTTCTAACAAATATTATTTATATAGTTAAAGCTTTAGAAAAAAGCTTTAGCAAGCTCTGCAAATTTTAATATTAACCAGTTAAATAAGTTACCACCCATATCTAAACTTGATATTTGAGTCATTCCATTTGGCATATTGAAGTCTGCATTTGCCATCATTGCTGTATGAACATCTGCAAAGTTTGTTGCCATGAATAATGATATTGCTATAAGTATAGTTCCTGTAATTACTGAGTGAACAATATTTCCTTTTCTAAATCCAACTATAAATGCCATGTAGAATGGAATTGTTGCTAAGTCACCGAAAGGTAAAACTTTATTTCCTGGTAATATAACAGCTAAGAATATTGTTATTGGAACTAATATTAATGCTGTTGCCATAACTGATGGATGACCAACTGATACAGCTGCATCTATACCGATATATAATTCTCTACCAGCATATTTCTTTTGAAGCATAGTTTTAACTGCTTCTGATATTGGAATTAAACCTTCCATTAATATCTTAACCATTCTTGGCATTAGAAGCATAACACCACCCATTGATATACCAGTTTTGAATATTGAACCAACATCTAAACCTGCTAAAATACCAAGTATACAACCAAGGATTAATCCCATCATCATAGGTTGACCGAATATACCAAATCTCTTTTGAATAGTTTCAGCATCTGCTTTTATGCTATTTATTCCTGGGATTTTATCTACTACTTTACCGATTAAGTATCCTAGTGGAGCAAATGCTGCTGTAGATCCAGTAGGAAGAGATATACCATCAAGTTCATAGAATTCTGATACCATTGGAGCTGTTTTATCAGCAACAATTAATACAACGATTTCGTATAAAACTGCACAAAGTATTGCAAACCACCAGCTGCCTGTAACTATATATCCAGTTGCTCCAGCTGCTATAAAGTGCCAGTAATTCCATATATCTATATCTAATGTTTTTGTTGTCTTAGTGAATATCATTATTAAGTTTACAGCTAAACATATTGGAATCATTATAGCTGCTACTGGTGATGCCCAAGCTGCTGCTGCTGCTGCTGGCCAACCAGCGTCAATTACAGTTAAGTTTAAACCAAATCTCTCAACCATTTGTTGAGCAACTGGTCCTAATGTGCTTGTAAGTAAGTTTGCAACTAAGCTTATACCTACAAAACCTATACCTATAATTATTCCTGAGTTAAATGCTTTCTTAAAACCTGTACCAAATATTAGACCGATAATTAAAATTGCTAGTGGTAAGATTGCTGTAGGTCCGATACCTAAAATGTACTGAACGATTTCCATAAGTTTGTCCATTATAAATTCCTCCTCAAAATATAAATTAAATATTATTTAACTGTCTCTCTATCTTTACAATAAAAAGACAGTGTAAATCTTTTTACTTAAGATAACTTAATATCTTTTCATCTAACTTTTCTGTACCAATACCAGTTATATAAGCTGTTGCTTTTAAAGCTGGTATACTATAAGTTGTTGGTAAAATAGTTGTTGATACTATTAAGTCTGCCCCTTCTTGCTTAGATGCAACCTCTGCAATTTTACATTGAATTACTTCTGCATCTATTCCATTTTCTTTAACCAATTTTTCTACTCTGTCACAAACCACTGTTGATGTTGCTATTCCCGCTCCACATGCTACTAAAATACGTTTTCCCATAATAAATTCCTCCTAATAATTCTTTTATTTTTTGATTGATGTTAACTTGCTTCTAATATACTCTTAATTTCGTTTACATCTTTTGATGAAATTATCTTTTTAACAACTTCTTCTTCTTGGATTAAACCCATTAGTTCTTTTAAAACCTCTAATTGACTATGAGGTTTATTTAAACCTAACATAAAAATTAAATTAACTTCCTCTTCTTGAGTTTCGTCATCCATTAACTTAAATGTTATTGGTTTTTCAGGCACTATTATAGCTATAAACTGTTCCTTTATATATTCTGCCTCTGTATGAGGAATGGCTACACTATAGTTTTCCAATTTTATTCCTGTAGGGAATACATCTTCTCTCGACAACAAACCTTCTAAGAAGTCGCGTTCCACATAGCCATGTTTAAATGCTTCGTCATGCATCATTTGAAATAATTCATTTCTATTTTTGCAAGGTAGATTTACTTTTATCAATTCTTTCTTAATATAATTATTTATCTCCATCCCCACTTCTCCTTCCTGAGCTAGATACTATTTATATTAGCAAGGGTCATGCCAACATTATGGAATATTTTGATTTTATGAAAACATTTTCTTGATATCTTTTACAGATTGAGCTGTTTTCAGCTTTTCAGTAAGATCCTCTTCCCTAATCATGGAAAATAATTTTTTAATTTCTTGTCTATTATTTTCTTTTAATGCCAACATCACTACTAAATCTACCATAACTTCCCCTTCCCACTGAACTGGATTATTTAGTTTTGCTATGGCAATTGCCGGTTTTATCACGTTTTCTGGCAATCCGTGAGGAATTGCTATTGTATTATTAAATATTCCACTACCCATGGCTTCTCTTTTATATAGACTTAATATAAATTTGCTATTAACATATCCCTTAGCTTCTAAAGTTTCTGCCATCTTGTCTATAATGCTCTCTTTAGATAATTCATCCATATCTAAAAATACCAAGTCTTCTTGTATTAAATCTATTAACCTTTCTTCATTTACAACTTCTTCTTGTGTGTATATATCCATAAATTTAGATATTCGGCTTATTCCTTTACCATTTAATATACTTTCATAGGATACAAATGGAACATTGCTTATCTTAGGATTTATTGTTCCACAAACTGCTACCACATTATATTCCTCTGAAAGTAACTCTATCTCCTCCTCTATATCTTCTTTATTTATAAAGCCCATAGGGAATATTTCTATATCTTTATTATCTCTTTTTAAGTGATTTTCAAGATATTTCTTTATACTTAGGGCATTACCTTCTCCAGTTAAGCATATTGTTACTAAAGCTTTTTTCTTTTCATCTACATTTGCTCTACTAGATATCTCTGACTTAAATGTACCCTGATATAATCTTGACTCCTTTAATTCTTCCATTATATTATCAAGACTATCTCCTTCTATTGAAGCTTTTCTAACTGCTTCCAAAGCTAGCAGTGTATCAACTCTTCCTATTGTTTTAGCTCTAATTCCAGTCCTTTCTTCAATAGCACTAGCAAATCCACCTAGGGACCCCATATCTACAAGTAAAAGACAGCCTTTCCCTTCATCTATTTGTTTAACTACCTTTATCGTTCTCTCTAGTGCACTTTCTGGGGATTCATCTAAGGCGATTTCTATTCCTATGGTATCATCTACTCCTAATAGTTGATTTACTACATCTGCCATCCCTTCTGCAACATGTCCATGAGTTATTATAATAACTCTTACTTTAGGTTCTAGTATTAATTCATCTGAACAAAATTTATTAATATATAGTGCTATATATCCTGCTTCATCATTTGGTATTGGTAGATTAGTAGCTTTTTCTATAGTCTTCCTAATTTTTTCTGCAACTTGGAATTCTTGTGGAAGTACTTTTTTAGTAACATCTATATTTGATTTTGTTATACTCTTCCCAGTAAGTACTCTCTCTATAGTAAAGTTAATGTGTATTGCAAGTGCTATAAAAAAGCTGTTATTTATAAACTTATATTTATCCCTTACAATATCTAGTATTTTTTCGGTTATGTTTATAACTTCAGGTCTTACTATAGTCTTTAATTCATTTATATTAAGCACCTTTGTTATATTTTTATTATCAATTATCCTTCCTAACTTACCTTCAACTTTTTGCAAAAGAATCTCATCAATTTCTTCTGACTTCATCCCTTGACTCTCAAGATTCTGGAACTCATTCTCTATATATTGGTATATCTCGTTCTCATTTACGTACTTAGTAATTTCACTTTTATGACTTTTCATATTTTTAATATCAATATATAGATCGTCAGTAACTAAGCTCATTATTGTTTTGTTTATTTTATTTCCTTTTAAGAACTCACTTTTAATAATGTTACTTAAGTCTTCCATATCAATAATTACTTCACTGATGTTTTTAGACATGTATTTAACATATCCTTTTGCACATATTACTTGTATGTCACTCTTAAGCTGTCCGATATTCCCTTGACAGTTATATAACATTAAACACATAAGCACATCTCTAGTTACTAAAAGATTTCTATTAACTCTATTTGCTTCTCTAACTAAAAACATTGTTATAATCTCAAGTTTTTCCGATAGTGGTCTATCTGTTAGTTTCGGCAACTCTATTAACATTGGAATTCTTCGCCTAAAGGTTAATAGCAGATTAGATTCTGGATTTTCTGTTGTAGCTCCTAGTATTAAAACATTTACATTTCTTTCAGTATTTGTCTCTCCAAGTTTTCTATACTTACCTTTATCTATTAAATAGAATAGAATTTCTTGTCCTTCTGGCGGCAGTCTATGGATTTCATCTAAAAATAGTACTCCGCCATTAGCCTTTTCCACTAATCCTTCCCGATCTGAGTTGGCTCCAGTATATGCACCTTTTACCACACCAAATAATTGAGATATTAAAAGATTTGGGTTTTCAGCATAATCTGCACAGTTAAATATGATAAATGGAGCGTCTTTAGATTTAACATTGTTAGCTACAGCAAATTCATACATGCATTCTGCTAATTCACTTTTACCTACTCCTGTTCCCCCGTATATTAATGTATGTAATCCATTGGGTGGGTAAAGTATAGCAGCTTTTGCTAAATCAATCTTATTTTTAAGACTTCCTCTATAACCTATTAATTTTTTAAACCCTGATTCATCTTCCTCTGTTTTTTCTTCTCTTTTTATATATTCTTTAAATGTATTAGAAGATTTTTCAATATCTTTATTGTTATCATTTTTTGATTCAGTATCTTCTAATAAATCTTTCATATTTCTAGCCACAATATTTCTAGAGATATTGTATCCTCTTTCTATCATCAGATCAGTTATTTTTCTCTCTGACATGTTTGGATTTTTAGTTAGAATATATTTTAAGTCCTCTAACAACATTTTTTTTCTTCTATCTCTAGAGTCTGGAATATTTAGTTTGTTTCTTTCACTGATAATCTTTAATCTAGGTAAAGATAATATTTTAGCTAATTCTTGATCTGTATAAGGATTCTTTTTATCTTCTTGTTTAATAATTTCTACTAGTTTTTCCATATCTATATCACCCCGTTACTGAATCTAGCTTATATTTCGACTGATCTATTATCACCACCTCTCCATAATAATAATTAATTTTATGTTAATAAATTTCTAATGAAATATTATTATATACTGTTTTTTTTATTTAGCATAGTTCATTATCTTATAATTTGAACTTTTTATACCAATATAACAAGCAATATTTATGCCAATTCATCCTTTTATTCCAAATAAAAAAGGCTATCAAATTTGATAACCTTTTTTACAAAGTATTTCCCTTAAAATAAAGCCGGGAAAACCATACATAAAATTGTTATTAATATAGCTGAACCTGCTGCTCCTACTGCCGCACAAAACATTGACTTTTTAAAATCCAATCCTAAAAAAGCCGCTATAGCTGTTCCTGTCCACACACCTGTAGTAGGAAGTGGTATAGCTATAAAGGTTATAAGTCCAATTTCCTTATATTTTTCAAGATTATGTTTATTTTTACTTATTTTATTATCTATAAGATTTGTTATCTTTTCAAATTTAGGATATTTTTTTAACCACTTATAAATCGCATTAAATAGTAGCAAAATAAAAGGAGCTGGTATTAGACTTCCTAAATAACCTACTATAAATGCTTGTAGTGGTTCCATTCCAGCATAAATAGCATATGGAATTGCTCCTCTTTGCTCTATTAGTGGTGTTGCAGACAATAATAAAACCCAAAAAACTGAACTCATTATTTAATATCTCCTATTCTAAAACTTAATAACTTATTGTTAGTTCATAATTATATTGTAAAATAGCTATTTTATCAACAAATTATTACCATTTAATAAATTTGTAAATTAATTCTACAGTATTTATTTTTATCAACAATTATTATATAATAATATTAATGGATAATTATTATTATATAATAATTAAACGCTATAATGTATAAGGAAGGTGTAAAATATGCGCTCTTTAGAAATAAAAAAAGATATTCATTGGGTTGGAGCTTTAGATCCAGATTTAAGAATTTTTGATATTATAATGTATACTCCTTATGGAACAACTTATAATTCATATGTTGTTAAAGGAAGTGAAAAAGTTGCAGTTTTTGAAACTGTAAAAGAACAATTTTTTGATCAATATTTAGCACGCTTAAAAACTCTAGATATTGATGTTACCAAAATAGATTATATAGTTGTAGATCATACAGAACCTGATCATGCAGGTTCTGTCGCAAAATTACTAGATTTATCTCCTAAAGCAAAAGTAGTAGGTTCTGCACCTGCAATTAAGTTTATGGAGAAAATAGCTAATAGAGATATAGATGCTATTGTGGTATCTGATAACGACAGTATAAGTTTAGGAAATAAAACTCTTAAATTTATATCTGCTCCATTCTTACACTGGCCAGACACTATATATACCTATATACCAGAAGATAAAACACTCATTACTTGTGATTCTTTTGGAGCACACTATTGTTTTGAGGACGTATTTAATGATAAAATCCCTGATCAAGAGCAATATAATGAAGCGTTAAGATATTACTTTGATTGTATAATGGGACCTTTTAAATCTTATGTTTTAAGTGCAATAGATAAAATTAAAGATTTGGATATAGACCTTATCTGCCCTGGTCATGGTCCAGTTTTAAGAGAAGATCCATGGAAGATAGTTTCTTTGTATAAAGAGTGGAGTACTCCTCCAGCTCCTAAAGAAATAAAAAAAATAACAATTTCTTATGTATCAGCCTATGGATATACAGAGCAACTTGCTAACAAAATATCTGAAGGAATTCAATCCGTAGGTAAATTTGATATTAAGTTATATAATGTTATTCATAATGACTTAAAAGATATAGTAAAAGATATTTCTGATTCTGAGGGTATTTTATTTGGTTCACCAACAATAGTTGGAGAATTGCTCGAGCCAATCAGAGATGTTTTAGCTAAACTTAATCCTGTAATTCACGGTGGAAAATATGCAGGAGCATTTGGTTCATATGGTTGGAGTGGTGAGGCAGTTCCTAGAATGGAAGCTCGTTTAAAGGAATTAAAAATGAAAATGTACACTCCTGGCTTAAAGATACTATTTAAACCATCTCCTGAAGACTTGAAAAAAGCCTTCGAGTTTGGTGTTGGATTTGCTCAAACTATTATGGATAAAGAGGTTAAAAAGGAGCTTTAGTTTAATATATAGCTTAATCAAATAATTCCTGGGGATAAACCCCCAGGAATTATTTGATTTCATCCAAAACCGCTTCTTTTTCTTGTTGTCTTCTTTGCAAAAACTTAAAATCTTCTGCGATAACTTCTGCTATGTATTTTTTGTTTCCTTCTTTATCTTCATAACTTCCTGTTCTTAAGCGGCCGCTTAATGTTAGCATAGTTCCTTTTTTTCCATACTCACAAATTACTTCTGCTTTTCTTCCCCACATTACTACAGGGATTAAGTCTGATTTTCTAGTTCCATCTGATGCTTTAAAATTTCTTTCTACAGCTATAATAAATTTAGTAAATACTTTTTCTGTCTCTTCTAGTACTCTAAGTTCAGGGTCTTTGATTATTTTTCCCATTAAAACTATTTTATTCATTAATTTAACCTCCTGAATTACTTTATTGTAAATTCTAACCATAATTCAGGATATTATTCAAATATAATTTATAATCTTTATAAATTTTAAAACTACTTATTCCATTAAAATTGCATTAATTTCTCCCCCTAAAAGAAGTATAACAGAAGTTATATAAAGCCATGTCATCAATACAATCACAGCACCTAAACTTCCATAAAACCTAGAATAATTGGAAAAATTATTTACATAAAATGAGAATAAAGACGACACAACAATCCATCCCAGTGTTGTAGTTACCGCTCCTGGTAATGCGTCATGCCACTTTAATCTTTTACAAGGAGCAAAATGATATAAGGTTGCAAATACAAATATCATAACAAATATAAGTATTGCAAATCTCAATATATCCCAAGCAAAGGTTATAATATTATCAAAAGGGAGTTTGGCAATTAAAAATTCTCTAATAACTCCTCCAAATACAACTAAAAATAATGTTAAAATTATAATTAATACTACTCCGATTGTACAAAGTATAGAAATTAAAGTCCCCTTTATATATCCCCTTGTTTCTTTTATTCCATAAGCTTTATTTAATCCTTTTATAACTGCTGCAAATCCTGACGAGGAGGACCATACAGATAATATTACTGAAAACCAAAGCAACTGGCCCTTTTGTCCGTCTAAAACCTCTACAACAGTAGATTCAATAAGCAAATAGGTATTTATAGGTAATAATCCTTCTAAATATTTTAATGTGTCTGTTGTACTTATATTACTGAATCCTACAATAATCATAATTAACATTAGAAGTGGGAAAAATGAAAGTAGTAAATAATAGGCTAATTGAGCAGAAAGTGCAAAAATTTCATCATCATTAACTCTTACTACTAACTTTTTAATAAAACTCCAAAGGCAATTCTTATCCATAAAACAATCTTTTTTCATGCCATTGTCTCCTTAACTTAATTGCTATAATTTATAATTACACTCTAGTACTACTTATTATACCAAAATACCTACATAAAGATTTATAATAACTTACTATTTCTTTTATTAATGATATAATTGTAGTGAATTAGTTATTTTGCAGGAGGTAATACATTTATGAACTTGTTGATAGAAAATGAATTTTTAAAAGTTGAAGCTAATGCTTATGGTGCTGAATTACATAGTATTAAAACTAAAAATAGTGTTACAGAATTTCTATGGAACGGTGATGGAAATCATTGGAAATACCATGCTCCAATTTTATTCCCGATAGTTGGAAAGGTTTCAGAAAATAAATATAGAGTTGATGGCAATACCTATGAGCTTCCTCAACATGGATTTGGTAGAGTATGCAATTATGAAGTAATAAATAAATCTCAAGATTCTTTAGAATTTCTTTTAAAATATAACGAAAAAACTTTAGAAATATATCCTTATAAGTTTTCACTTAAAGTAAAATATACCCTTATAAATAATTCTATAAAGGTAAGTTACACTGTAGATAATTTAGATGATAAAGATATCTATTTTTCAGTAGGTGCTCACCCTGCTTTCCTTTGTTCAATAGAAGAAGGTGAAACTATAGATGACTATTATTTTGAGTTCTCTGAAAAGGAAACTACTTCTATAATGGAACTTTCTCCAATTACAGGACTTTATACAAATAAAAATATTCCTTATCTAGATAATGAGAATAAGATTCCTTTATCAAAAGAAGTTTTTAAAAATGACGCTTTAGTATTTAATAATTTAAAATCCAACAAAATTTATTTAAAGTCTAAAAACCATAATAAATATATGTCTATGGATTTTAGTGGATTCCCTTACCTAGGTTTGTGGTCTAAACCTACAGGTGCACCTTTTGTCTGTATAGAGCCTTGGTATGGTCATGCTGATTACGAAGGTTTTGCTGGAGAATTTAAAGACAGAGAAGGCGTAGAAAAATTAGAAATAGGAAGTACTTTTGAATGCTCTTACATTTTAGAATTTTTTAGCTAAAATCATATAAAAGGTGTTGAAAAATAATTTTAAAATTATTTTTCAACACCTTCTTTAATTAAATTATATTTATTAATTTTCCATTTGATTTACTAATATACTTCTTTCTGAGAACTTATTCATTATTTCCTTTAGATTAAGAACATCATCCATTTCATAGTAACCAATCTTATCAACGATAAATCTTACTGCTCTTAGTGCCCCTAATGCAAAAGCCTTTCTAGAAAAAGACTCATGTGTTATCTCAATCTTATCATGTTCTCCAGCCATTATTACCTTATGTCTACCCACTATTCCACCAGCTCTTACTGATAATATAGGGATGGAATTAATATCAATATTATTAATATTCTCTTCATAAGCATGTCCCTTGACTATTTCATTTGCAATCTTTTTAGCTGTGCTTGTAGGAGCTTCCTTCTTTTCTTTAAAATGAGATTCTATAATTGTAGAATCATAGTCTTGGAGAATACCTGCTGCTATGTTAGTAAGCGTCATTAATACGTTTACTCCTACTGTTATGTTTGGCGCATGAACTATGGCTGTTTTATTTTCTCTAGCTAAATTAACTAACTTTTTGTGTTGCAATTCATTAAAACCTGTAGTTCCAATAATTATTTTAACTTTCATCTTAGACAATATTTTTGCATTTTCTATAGCAGCTTCACTTTTAGAGAAATCTATTGCTACTTGAGGTTTATATTTTAATATATAACCTTCAAGATCATCGGACTCTATGACATTTACCCCAGTATTACTTATATTTAATACTTCTCCTAAATCCCTATTAGCCTTTTCACTATCTTTACTACATACCACAAAAGTTAGGTCTATATCCTCTTCTTCTAATAAAACTTTAGCTATTTCTTTTCCTGTTCTACCTAACCCTAATAAACAAACTTTTATCATCAACAGTTCTCCTTTCACTTTAATCACAACTTAATTATATTTTATAAGTTGTCAGTAGTCAACTTGTTTTGTTCCATAATATAGAAAAAATAAATAAACAGTTATCTAAATCTCTTTCAATAACTGTTTATTTATCTTCTAAATATTTCTAATGTCTTTTTCTTTTAACAAAATCTCCTGTATATAAGGCTTTATATATTGATAAAATTTTATTCCATGTGGTTTCATCAACCTTACCAGTAGGAGGTAAATCAAATTCTTTTTGAAGCTTCTTTACTGCAAGTTCAGTTTCTTCATTGAAGTATCCAGTAACATTTACTTGATGTACTCTATAATTATTCTTAGATAAAATGTTTATATACTTTTGTAAAATAGTCACGTATCCATCTTCATCTTCAATCATAATCGGTAATCCTGGATAATCATATATATTTTCAATTCTCTTATTGTCTTTTTCATCACCTAAAGATTTATATACAGATATTAATTTATTCCAATCGTTATATCCTATTTCCCCAGTAGGACTCAATCCGAAGAGTCTCTGAAAAGAACTTACAGCATTTCTAGTCCTTTTTCTATATATACCATCTACAGCTATAGTCGGAACCTCTTTATAAAATTTAGCTATTGAATTTAAGTAAGTCTGTAGCCACTTTATATCATCATTAATTAAATATTCTTTTAGCACATATCCCGGATAATCAGAAGAATATATATAGGTTTCTCTAATATTTTTTCGATCTAATTTTTTATACACGTTATAAATCATATCCCAAGTACTAACCCCTACTATTCCATCTGCGTCCAATCCAAATAACCTTTGAAATTCTATAACAGTTTGCTTGGTTATATTACCGAATATTCCATCTGGAAGTATACTTGGTATATTATAATATTTAGAAATTTCAGCAAGATAGCTTTGCATTTCTCTTACTTTCTCTCCCCTTGAGCCATATTTTAATAAATATCCTGGGTACTTTCCATCTCCCTCTGGCTCTTTAATCTCTTCTTCTGGTTCTTGCTCTAATTCAGCTAATCTTTTTACCCCAACATAAATACTAGATATTCTATACCAAGTAGATCTACCTATAATACCATCTGGTGTCAAATTAAAAGTTCTCTGAAAAGTCTTAACTGCTTCCTCAGTGTCTTTTCCAAAATTCCCATCCTCTAAAGGTATTTTAGGTATTGCAGGAAAATTTTTAGATATTCTATTTAATTGCTTTTGAATTACTTTAACATTTTCGTTTATATCATTAAGTCTTAAAGGTGTTCCTGGATAAGATTCTGGTATACCTTCAATTATAGTGGCTCTAACTAACTCCTTATCCTCACCAAAATAATATTTAATAATTCCAAATGCCTCCATTCCTGCTTTGGCTAAATCCACAGTCCCCCATTGAGATAACCCATCACAGGTAACAGTAGTTCCATTGCAATATTGAGCAAAAAATGGAGTTTTGTTTCCTATAGTTATAATATACTTACTAAAAATATCATCAACAATCTTGCTTATGTTCTCAAATATATTTCTACCTTTTATAAAATATTGGTCATAGGCAGTAGAGTTCGTTATTTGAAAAGAATACCCTTTATTTCTATACCATTCTGTATAAATTCTATTTAATGCAAAAGATATTTGACAATAAATATTGGCTTTTAGAGCTTCTTCTGGCCAGGTTGGATAAATTTCACTTGAAGCAACATTTTTTATGTAGTCAATAAATCCTACTGTAACATTTTCTGCGGCTGCACTTGGGGCTCCTAAATGAACTATAATAAATTCAGGTATATATACTTGATCCAAAACATATGGTGTAATTGAAATTCCTTGTTTTTCGCCTAATCCATTCTTCATAACAAGCTTTTGAGGTGAAATAACTATTTGTTTTGGTGAACCCTTAAAGTTATTATTATTATTCTCCTCAACTATTTCAATATTTTGTATAGATGTATTTTCTTCAAATACACTTACTCCCTCTACTATAACCTTACCATCTTTTTCTGAATCTACCTCTATATTATATACTCCATAAGGAAGTATGCCCTCCTCATAAGGTTTTAAGGAAAGAGACTTTTCTGGAGTTATAACTTCTATATTCTTACTTCTTCCACTTATATCAAATGCATCCTCATTCTCATAAACTACTTCCTTATTTTCAGAATTTATAATTTTAAGCTTAGCTTGTGTTATAGGTAACGCATCCTTTACCTTAAATAATCTAACTAATATATAACCTTTTGCCAAAATAAACACCCTTACAAATTATTATTTATAATATACTATTCAAATAATATGTGAGAGTGTTTTTTATTAATTTATAACACTTGATTTTCTTTTATAGTGAAAAAGTGATGCACAACATTTTGCATCACTTTTCCTAATTTATAGATCCCAGCCTATAGGCCCATAAGTATCCTTATCTAAAAGTACTAAAACCTTAGTAAGTTCTTCAACATGTTCTTTTTCTTCTTTAGTTATACTATTTATAATCTTATTTACATACTCATCACAAATTTCATTAACCATGTGATCATAAAGTATTATTGCCTCCAACTCTCCTTTAATTGCATCTCTTATAAATTTTAATAAATCGTCTTTAGCTGGTCTATTTTTTATCCCTAACTTTTCTCTTCCTCTATTAGATAGCTTAACTTCATTTTTTACCTTCTCCTGCATAGCACTTTCTTCATCATCTACTTTTCTTAAAGCATCTAAAAACATTCCATAGTGTCTTTTTTCTTCTTCCATTATATGATGAAGTATTTCTTTTACTTCTCTATTATCAGTATAACTAATGAAATAGCTATAGTCATCTATAGCAACTAATTCTGCTATCATACCTTCTCTAAGTAGATTAGCAGTGGACCTTGCTCTCCCCTGAGGTTGTCTATCTGTAGTATAACTCATAAATTTTCTCCTATTTTTATTGATATATTATATATTATTAAACTTATAAAATTAGTGATACTAAAAGCATTTATAATTGTATGCATACATTTTAATTTTTTATATATTTGCGTTAAGATATATTCAATAAAAATTACCAAGGGGGCTTAGTGTTAATGAATAATACTACTACAAATCAATCAAAAATAAAAAACCTTGCTTTATACGGTCTGTTTATAGCTTTAGTTTACGTAGCTACTAGATTTATAAACATACCTGGTCCTACTTCTGGAGGACTATTTCATCTAGGTAATGTAATGGCTTTTACTATTGCTATAGTTTTTGGGAAAAAAGCTGGTGCCATATCGGGGGCGTTTGGCATGGCTTTATTTGATGTAACAAGTTCATATTTTATATGGGCACCATTTACATTTATAATAAGATTCACTATGGGATATATTATGGGATATCTTTCTCATAAGGCTGGTTCATCTAAATCAAAAGTAATAATATTCAATTCTTTAGGAATAATAATTGCAACTATAATTATGGTTGGTGGTTACTATCTTACAGAAGCTGCGATGTTAGGCAATTTTATAGCACCTATTCAATCTATATGGGGTAATTTTATGCAATGTGTTGTTGGTGCCGTAATAGGACTTCCTTTAGCTTACTATCTACAAGGAGCTTTTTCTCGTAGAAATATTTTAACTAACCTATAAAGGAGGTTATTATTATGAATACTTTATTAATGACACCTGGACCTACTTATATTAAAGAAAATGTACGAATTGCCTTAGCAAAAGAAATAACTAATCCTGACTTAGATTTGGAGTTTTTCGACTTCTATAAAAATATATGTTCAAAATTACAACTTCTATTAAATACAAAGAATAAAACTCTAGTTTTAGCTGGAGAAGGAATATTAGGTTTAGAGGCTGCTTGTGCTTCCTTAATAGAAGATGGAGATAAGGTTTTATGTATTGAAAATGGTATATATGGAGAAGGTTTTGGAGATTTTTCTAAAATGTATGGCGGCAGAGTTGACTATTTTCATGGTAATAAAAGAAAAGGAATTAATATAAATCAATTAGAAAACTTTCTTAAAGAAAACCATGATTATAAAATAGCAACATTAGTTCATTGTGAAACACCATCTGGTATAACTAATCCAATAAAAGACATATGTAAACTTCTTAATAGTTATAATATAATTTCTGTAGTTGATGCCGTATCTAGTATAGGTGGGGAAGAAGTTTATGTAGATGACTGGAATATAGATATTATAGTAGGCGGTTCTCAAAAGTGTCTTTCTGCTCCAGTTGGACTAACGTTTTTAAGTTTAAGTTCTAAAGCTTTAGATGCTATAAACAATAGAACTCAACCTATAAGAGGATTTTATACTAATCTTTCCACTTGGAATACTTGGTATGAGGATAAATGGTTTCCTTACACTCAGCCTATAAGTGATCTATATGCATTTGATGTTGCTTTAGATAATATATTGGAAGATAAAGAAGGAGTAATTTCTAGACATTCAAAATATGCCACTGCTCTTAGAAATACTCTAAAATATTCTGGACTAGAACTATTTCCAGAAACACATCCGTCAAATACAGTTTCTACTATATTAGTTCCTGATAATCTTAACTACAGTGATATATTCAATAATATGCTTAAAGAACATAATATAATTATCGCTGGTGGATTTGGTTTTTTACAAAATAAGGTGTTTCGTATAGGGCATATGGGTGAAAACTGTTATGAAGATAAACTCTATTTGACACTTAAAGCTTTAGATTCAGTATTAAGAGATTTAGGATTTAACTTAGAAAAACATCTTCATAAAGAATTTGTAAATCAATTATAATAAAAGTGACAGTAGACAAATTTCAGAGAATTAATCTCTTATTGCCAACTGTCACTTTATAATTTATTAACCTATTTTAGAATCACTATGATTAAAAAGTTTTTTTGTATCTGCTAACGCCTCATCTAATCTTTTTAATACCTTATCAAAATCTTCATATGAAGTTGTAGCTGCAGGTTCAAATCTTATAGTTTTAGAATTTACTAAAGTTCCGGCTGTCATTACTTTTCTTGAGAAAAGTCCTTTTGCAACTGAAAAACCCATTTCAGTTTTATTAAACTCTACTCCTATCATTAATCCAACCCCTCTAACTTCTTGAATTAGTTCAGGATATTTACTTTTTAGCTTGTTTAATCCCTTAAGCAAATATTCTCCTTTTTCATGGGCTTGTTTCGGAATATCATGTTTTAACATATATTTTATAGTAGCTAATGCTGCAGAACAAGCAAGTGGATTACCTCCAAAAGTTGGTGATCCTAAAATCCAAGGATTATCTTGAAGCTCCTTCACCCATAAATGCGGTCTTGCAATAATTCCTGTTATAGGCATAATTCCCCCACCAAAAGCTTTTCCGTAAGTTAAAATATCTGGAACAACCCCCTCTGCTTCACAACGAAACATTGTGCCAGTTCTTCCCATTCCAGTTTGAATTTCATCTAAAATTAGACATACATCATACTCGTCACATATCTTTCTTACCTCTTTTAGATATCCCTTTGGTGGAATAATAATACCTCCCTCCCCTTGTATAGGCTCAAGTACAACTGCTGCAACTTTTTCACCTACATGTGTTAAGTTTCTTATGGCTTTTCTTATATCCTCTGCATTTCCATATTCAACATGTTGTACTTGTTGTATCATAGGAAGATATGGAGTTCTATAGGTATCCTTTCCTCCTAGAGAAATAGCTCCCATAGACTTACCATGAAATCCGTTTACGGCAGAAATATACCAGCTACCTCCAGTAGCTATTCTTGCAAGTTTTATAGCCATTTCTACAGCTTCAGCTCCTCCATTTGTAAAGAAACAATAATTTAAGTCTCCTGGAGTAATCTCAGCCATAGCCTTAGCAAGGTACCCTCTTAATGGATCTAAAAGTTCTTGGCTATGAAGTGCCTGCTTCTTAAGCTGAGCTTCAACAACCTCTAATATCTCTTCATTTCTATGACCGCACATAAAAATTCCAAAACCACCTAGACAATCTATGAACTCTTCTCCATTTACATCATAAAAATATGAATCATTGTCAGTCCATTCAACAAAAGCTGCATTTGTTGAAACTGATTTTCTATACTTTAACCAGCCAGGATTCACGTAATTATTATAATTATCAACTGCTTCCTTTACTATTTTCTTCTTATCGTATGCCGTCAGTTCATCACCAGTTACATAGCTTAGGATTCTTTCTAAATCCTCAAGCACAAATTTCTTTTCCATAAATATCTACTCCTTTTCATTATTCTTTAAACCAATATAATGGCTCAGGTTTTAAATTAATATTAATTTGCTTCACTTCTGTATACTCCTCTAAACCAAAAGTTCCAAGTTCTCTTCCTATTCCACTTTGTTTATATCCACCCCAAGGTGCTTCATTAAATGTTGGATGATATGAATTCACCCAAGTAATTCCTGCTCTTAATTTCTTTATTACTCTCATAGCTTTAGCTCCATCTTGAGTAAATACTGCACCTGCAAGTCCATAAACTGTATCATTTGCTAATTTTATTGCCTCTTCTTCCCCTGTAAACTTTTGTACCACAAGAACAGGTCCAAAAATCTCTTCTTTAACTATCGTCATATCTGGAGTTGTATCTATAAATATAGTAGGTTCAACGAAAAATCCATCCTTCAATCCTTCAGTGTTAATCTTATTTCCACCGCAAACTAATTTTGCATCCTCCTTTTTACCTATTTCAATATAATTTAGAACCTTATCCATCTGTATTTTGCTTACAAGAGGTCCCATTTCAGTTTCTGGATCAACTCCTGATCCTACCTTAATTTTTTTAGCTCTCTCCACAAGTCTTGCGATGAATTTATCATATATCTTATCTTCAAGAATTAATCTTGAACCTGCTGAACACACTTGTCCTTGATTGCAAAATATACCAAACAATGCATAATCAACAGCTGTTTCAAAATCTGCATCTGCAAATACAATGTTTGGAGATTTTCCTCCAAGCTCTAATGAAATATTTTTTATATTTCCTGTGGCTGCCTGCATTATACTTCGTCCTGTTTTAGTACCACCAGTAAAAGCAACCTTATCTATATCCATATTAGCTGCAATCTCATGTCCAACTACAGCTCCTGCTCCCATAACTAGATTAGCAACTCCTTTTGGAATCCCTACAGATTCAATTACTTCAAATAATTTAATAGCACTAAGTGGCGTAACTTCTGATGGCTTAAATACAATTGTATTTCCTGCCGCTAATGCAGGAGCAATCTTCCATAAAGCCATTAAAAGTGGATAGTTCCATGGAATTATCTGGCCACACACTCCTATAGGTTCTCTAACTACCATTGACTGCATATTAGGATCTGGCACTTCATAAATTTGTCCACTTGGCTTATTAACAAGACCTGCATAATATCTTAAGCATGCAACTCCATCTTGTACGTCCCCCACTGTTTCTCTAAGTGGTTTTCCATTATCTAAAGTATCTATCTCAGAAAATTCTTTTTCCATACTTTCTAATCTATCTGCAATTTTATATAGATAACTTGCTCTCTCTATAGCTGTAGTTTCCATCCATCCATCTTCATAGAAAGCTCTTTTTGCTGCTGTTACTGCTTTTTTAACATCTTCAGCCGTTCCTTCTGCAACCGTCTCTATAACCTTACCTGTAGCCGGATTTATAATTTCTCTTATTTCTCCTGAGGATGAAGTTACCCATTGACCATCTATATACATCTTTTTAACATCCATAGCGCTTCCCTCCTTCATAACTATTGCTTAAATGAATTCCAAAGATCATCAAACTTTGATGTAGATTCTCCAACATCCTTAACATATTCTCCTTTTGTGAATACTTCTGTAGGTAAATTTGAAGCCTTATTATTTTTATACTCATCTGGTAATAAATCATAAGCTGCCTTATTTACAATTTTATAAGGATATTCTTCTGCTATCATTTCTGTTATTTCTGGTCTAAGGATAAAATCTATAAACTTCTCAGCTGCCTCTTTATTTTTTGCACCTTTAGGAATAGCCATATTGTCTAAGAACAAATAAGTCCCTTCCTCTGGAAAAACTGGTTGTATATTTTTATTTTCTTGGTAAGCAAGTGCAGCTTCAGCATTCCACATAAAGCCTATAGAAGTTTCTCCACTTATCATTGAGGTTTTAGGACTATCACTATCGAAACTTCTTATATTAGGTTTTAATTTTGTTAGATATTCTTTTGCTTCTTGAAGTTTTTTATCATCAACTTCATTCATTGAATATCCTAATGCTCTAAGTGCAATACCTATAAGAGCTCTTTGGTCATCTAAAGCCACTATAGAATCTTTATATTTAGAATTCAAAAGATCTTTAAATGATGTTATATTCTCCTTAACCTTATCTTTATTAACTGCAATAACTGCCGCACCTGCTACATAAGGAACCGAATATTCATTTCCTTTATCAAAATATTGATTTAAATACGCCTCATCTAAATTTTTAAAGTTTGTAAGCTTATCAGTATCTATCTTTTCAAGTAGTCCTTTATTAATCATTATATCTACCATATAGTCACTAGGTACCACAATATCATAAGTTCCTTCATTTGCCGTTTGAACTTTTGCTAGTAATTCCTCATTTGAAGAGTAGTTACTATAATTAACCTTTATTCCATACTCTTCTTGAAATTTATCAATAACAGATTGTGGTAAATATTCTGTCCAGTTAAAAACATTTAACTCACCTTTACTTTCAGAAGACTTCTTTCCACAACCGTATAGCCCCCCAACTAAAATAGTAGTTGTTAATAAAATCCCTAAAACCTTTTTAAATTTCATTTCTACACCCCTCTTAATCATTATTGTAATTTAAACTTTTTTCTTTTCTTATTTGTATATATTGAGCCGCTCCAACTACCATAAAGGTTGCTACCAGCATCAAAGTTGAAAGTGCATTTACATCAGGAGTAACTCCCGTTTTAACCATTGAGAAAATCTTTAAAGGTAAGGTATTGCTTTGTGGACCTGTAGTAAAAAAGCTTATTATTACATCATCTAAAGATAAAGTAAATGCTAGTAGTACCCCTGACATTACTCCAGGCCATATAATAGGTAAAGTTACTTTTAAAAAAGTTTTTAATCTACTAGCACCTAAATCCATAGCTGCTTCTTCTATGGATTTATCAAACCCACTGAGTCTAGATCTTACAGTTATGACCACAAAAGGTATGCTAAAGGTTGCGTGGGCAAGCACTAAAGAAAATAAACCTAAATCTATTTTTATAAGTGAAAAAAATGAAAGTAATGAAATTCCCAAAACTATTTCTGGAATAACTACTGGTACATATAATAAACTATCTATTACACTTTTGCCCTTAAAGCTGTACCTATACATTCCCACAGCCGCTATTGTTCCTATTATTCCAGAAACTAAAGTACTAAAAAAAGCAACTATCATTGTATTCTTTAAGGCTTCAAGAAGTGGTCCATTTGAAAACAACTCCCCATACCACTTTAAAGTAAATCCCTCAAAATTAATGTTTAGTTTTGAACTATTAAAAGAGAATAATACCAACACAAAAATAGGCAGATATAAAAACAAATAAACAAGACATACATATACTAACGTTGATATATTAAATAACTTTTTACTTCTATTCATACTAAAATCCCCTTCCTATGTCCTCCATATCTCCTCCAGTTTTTGAATATACTCCAACAAGAACTATTGTTAATACTATTAATACCATAGATAAAGCTGCTCCGAGAGGCCAATTCCTTGCTGTTAAGAATTGATTTTTTATTAAATTCCCTATAAGCATTATTTTGCTTCCACCTAATAAATCTGGAATGAAGAAGTACCCTAAAGTAGGTATAAATACTAATATAGAACCTGCAAAAATCCCTGATTTAGTTAAAGGAAGAGTCACCTTTAAAAATGAATTCCTAGGTTTAGCTCCTAAGTCATTTGCCGCTTCAAGTAGAGATTTATCTAGTTTTTCAATTGAAGAATATAAAGGCAATACCATAAATGGAAATAGAGTATATACCATGCCAATCATTACAGCAATATTGGTATACATTATCTTTAAAGGTTCTTTAATAATATGAAATGTCATTAGTACTTGATTTAATAACCCCTCAGTTCTAAGAATAATAATCCACCCATAAGTACGGATTAAGGAATTAGTCCAAAAGGGTATTATAACTAACATTAATAATATTACCCTTGTCATTGGTGATCTTTTTGATATGAAATATGCAAAAGGATATCCTATTATTAAACACAAAAAAGTAGTAGCTGCTGCTATAATTAAGGATCTTAAAAATATATTCAGGTATAAAGGATCAAATAGCGCTTTGTAATTAGCTAAGGTAAAAGTAGCTTCAACGCCACCATATACCCCCTTTTCCATAAAACTAATTCCAAGAACATATATAAGAGGTATTAATACAAATAGTAAAAGCCAAAAAGTAACTGGTCCCACCATAGTGATTATCGGTATTATTGCCTTATTAAAATTATTAACTAGCTTTTTATTAACTGTCTCCATTCTATCCCCCCTATACACTTATAGTCCTTTTATTTTCTATAAAATCTAACCCTCTCTCTTCCCCTATAAATTTCTCCTCATTGTCTTTTGAGTGCATAACTACAGCATCTTTAACATTCCAATGTATATATACCTTTTTGCCTATTGGAATTAAATCCTCTCCTGTTAACCTATTTATTTTTATCTCTTCTCCCGAAGATAAAACTACAATACTCTTAATCATAGATCCAACATATACATGCTCTTTAACTATACCTACTAAAGAAAACCCCTCTATGGATTGCATGGACATATTGATTTTTTCAGGTCTTACTGATACATATACATGCTCATCCTCCATAAACCCTTTAGCATAAGAGACCACTTGTCCTTCATCAACATCTATTTTTAAATAATCTCCATTATTTGCTCTAATAGTTCCAGAAAATATATTTGATTCCCCTATAAAATCAGCAACAAATTTTGATACTGGTCTTTCATATATCTCATCTGGAGTTCCAACTTGCTCTAATATTCCTCCATTCATAATGGCTATTCTATCACTCATAGTAAGCGCTTCTTCTTGATCATGGGTAACATATATAAATGTAATTCCAAGTTTTTTCTGTAACCTTTTAAGCTCCATCTGCATTTGTTTTCTAAGCTTTAAATCCAAAGCTCCTAAAGGTTCATCAAGTAATAGCACCTTAGGTTTATTTATAAGAGCTCTAGCTATAGCTACTCTTTGCTTTTGACCTCCTGAAAGTTGATCTGGCTTTCTTTTCTCAAACCCTTTAAGCTGAACTAGCTCTAACATTTCCTTAACTCTTTCTTTAATTTCTGCCTTGTTTACCTTCTTCATGCTTAGCCCAAAGGCAACATTATCATAAATATTCATATGAGGAAAAAGTGCATAGTTTTGAAAAACTGTGTTTAAATTTCTCTCATAAGGAGCCTTATTACGAACATCCTCTCCCTCAACACTTATAATTCCATTAGTTGAATCCTCAAAGCCTGCCAACATTCTTAAGGTAGTAGTTTTTCCACATCCTGAGGGTCCAAGCATTGTTAAAAATTCACCTTCATAAATTTCCAAACATAAATCCTTAACTATATGATTTTTTTCAAAACATTTATCAACATGATCTAGTTTAATAATTACTTTTTTCATCTTGCACCACCTTATTTATACTTAAACAGAAAAAGCCAATTTCTTGAAATAAAGAAATTGACTTCATTGTCTATATATCTATTCAATAATAAAAAACAAGGCGCTTTCATGTTACTGAAAACGCCTTTGTTAATACTATTAGTATAGCATATGAGTATTAATATTGCCAATATATTTTTAATAGATTATAAAATATTTTTCTCAACACTTATTAATTCATTATATATTCAAGTGTATTTTAATTAATATATCAATTATACTAATCATTTATTATGTTCAAGAACTGTCTTAATCGTTCGTTTTTTGACTCTTTAAATATATAATTTGGTGTACCTTCTTCAACTATAATTCCGTTATCCATAAAGACAACCTTATTAGCCACATCTCTTGCAAAGCTCATTTTATGAGTTACTACAATCATTGTCATTCCTTCCTTTGCAAGCTCCTTCATTACATTTAAAACCTCAACCTCGAGCTCTGGATCTAACGCCGATGTAGGTTCATCAAATAAGATTACCGCTGGATCCATGGCCATGGCTCTAGCTATTGCCACTCTTTGTTGTTGCCCTCCTGATAATTCATGAGGGTAGCTCATCTTTTTATCACTTAACCCTACTTTACTAAGTAACTCATCTGACTTACTTATAGCTTCTCCCTTACCTCTCTTAAGAACAGTAATCTGTCCTTCTATAATATTCTCTTCTACAGTTTTATGTGGGAAAAGATTAAAACTTTGAAACACCATGCCTGTATGTTTTCTAAGTTCTAATATTTCTTTTTGACTGACCTTATTTGGGTCATGGAAATTAATCTTGTTTTCTCCTAAATTTATTTCTCCATCATTAGGTATCTCAAGTAAATTAATACATCTTAAAAAAGTTGTTTTTCCAGATCCAGATGGTCCAATTATAACAACAGTTTCACCTTTATTAATGTCTAAACTTACATTTTTTAATATTAAATTATCCCCAAACCTCTTCATTAAGCCTTTTATTTTAATCATATAATTCCTCCAATTATTTAGCTACGTATCTATCTAATCTGTGTTCTATCCATCCTTGAATAAAGGTTAATACTGTACAAAACATCAGATAAATAAATGCAGCTTCGCAATACAATACAAGAGGTTCATAAGTGGCTGCTGTTATTCTCTGTGCTACTTGAAACATTTCTGTCAAAGTTATAGATGCTGCAAGAGAGGTGTCCTTAACCAAACTTATAAAAGAATTAAATAATGGAGGTATTGATACCCTTGCAGCTTGAGGTAAAATTATTCTATCTAAAGCCTGCCTTTTAGTCATTCCTATAGAATAGGCAGCTTCCCATTGTCCTTTAGCTATAGATATTATTGCCGCTCTTATTACCTCAGAATTATACGCACCCATATTCATAGTAAATCCAATAATAGCTGATGGAAGTGGTGCTAATATGACTCCGATTTTAGGTAATCCATAGAAAATTATAAATAACTGTACTAATAAAGGGGTTCCTCTTATTATCCATACATAAAATTTTGCTATTCCCTCTAATAGCCAAGCTCCTGATATTCTCATTAAAGCTATAAACAATGCTAATATTAGTCCTAGTACAAATGATATAACAGCTACAGGTATTGTAAACTTAATTCCAGCCTCAAGTAATGGAAAAAAGGAATCTTTAACTATCCTTACTATTCTTTCATCAAAATTCATAAGCTTTTCCTTCTATTTAGATACATCTGTACCAAACCATTTTTCTGATATTTTTAAATATGTTCCATCACTCTTCATATCTGCTAACGCTTTATTAACAGCATCAACTAGTTCCTTATTATTTTTTCTAAACATTATTCCACACTTATCTGCATTTTCGTATTCAGCCACAATTTTTACCCCTAAATCAGGTTTTTGTTTATTTAAATCATAAAATGACAAGCTATCATTAACTGTAGCATCAACTCTTTTTGAGGTTAATAAATCTATAGACTGATTAAATCCATCAGATTGAACTATTTCAGCTCCGTACTTCCTTGCTATATCAGCTAAGTTGCTAGTTAAACTTTGAGCTGACTTTTTTCCTTTTAAATTATCAAAAGTTTTAATATCTGTATTATCTTTATTAACTATAAGAACTGCTTTTGAAACTATATATGGATCTGAAAAGTCATATTTTTCTTGCCTCTCTGCTTTTATTCCAACTTGATTAGCTATAGCATCAAATCTTTCTGCATCTAACCCAGCAAACATTCCATCCCATTTTGTTTCAACATACTCTGCTTTGACACCAAGCCTATTAGCTATTTCATTTGCTATGTCTATATCAAAACCAGTTAAAGTCCCCGAACTATCATAGTATGTAAAAGGTGCATAAGTACCTTCAGTGCCTATTTTTATAACTCCTGCCTTTTTAACCTTATCTAAAAGTGTAGCATTTTCGGCATTCTTAGCTGCACCAGAATCTTTTGCTGTACATCCAACTAAAAGCATTGACGTAAGTATTAAAGTAAATATTTTTTTCATCTCTATCTTCCTCCTATGTTTTATCTCTAATTATTTTCTTCATAAGTTTATGTATTTATTCACTAATGAGCTTTCTTCTTAATGTATAAAAGGATTAGACTGGCGCTAAGGAAGAGAAGGGATTTGATGAAGTTCTTCGAACTTCTACAGATAAGCAGTGCGTGTCTACCGAATAGATGTGCACTACTGCCCTGTAGGAGTTTCTTCTCAAACTCCATTAGATTCCTTTTTTCTTCAATTCTTCAATTCTTCAATTCTTCAATTCTTCAATTCTTCAATTCTTCAATTCTTCAATTCTTCAATTCTTCAATTCTTCAATTCTTCAATTCTTCAATTCTTCAATTCTTCAATTCTTCAATTCTTCAATTCTTCAATTCTTCAATTCTTCAATAGGCATTTTGGCTTTTCCGTGACTTATTATCAAGATCTTTTTCAAAAAAGTTTACTTTGTTTTTAATAAGTAAAAGGATTAGACTGAAGCTGAGGAAGAGAATGAGATCCCTTTTTATAGGGGTATGTTCTAATCTATTAGTCATTTTGTTAACTATAGAAATATGCGTTAGTATAAAGTACCTATCTTGCTAGAACAATTAAACTATTATTTAATTAAAGGTAAAAGGAGCCTCTATCACTTCATTCCTAATAGAAACTCCTTTATTTATTATTCAAGTCTAGTAATTGAGTAACCTTTATCTTCTAAGGCTTTAATAATTCCATCTTCTCCAACTATGTGACCCGCTCCAACTACTATAAAGTATTTTTTGTTTTCGGATATAAATCCTTCTATGCTATTTTGTATATCTACTTCTACTCCAAGTCCAATAGATTCTTTATAGGCCTTTTCAACTGAATCTATAAATTTAACTTCTTTTCCTACGTGAACAGAACCTCCAAGATATAAATAGTTCCCATCCTTTTCTACTTTATAAAATAACCCTTTAACCCTTGGAACATCATTTTTTTTACCTTCACAACCAACTAGTGAAGCTGTTAAAATTATGACTGAAAGTAATGTAATAAATAAAAATTTTAGTTTTTTCATTTCCCTATCCCCCCTTCACATATATATACGGCTATATATAGGTAAATCTGTCAATTTATATTCTGTAAAAACTCTTTTTCTCAAGAGTTTCATTAAATCCCTTCTAAGTACAACATAATGCCATATTGACACTTTGACACTTTGACACTTTGACACTTTGACACTTTGACACTTTGACACTTTGACACTTTGACACTTTGACACTGGGTAGTCTACTTTTCTTCCCACTCATTATTCATCTTTTATAAAAATATTTTTCTATTCATCTATTGTTCAATATGGATTTTGACTTTGCCTTAATTCATTAGCAAGGCTTTTTTAAAAGTTTACTTTGTTCTTAATAAGTCTAACGCTGAGAAAGATAATGAATTTAATTAAGTTCTTCGAGCTTCTAAAAGGAAGCAGATATAGGGAATCTAATGGAGCTTAGGACCGCTCCTACAGGATAAAATAAAAAGAGACCATTGCAATAATTTATCACAATGATCCCTTCTCATTATATAATTACTTTAACTATATGTTCTCCATCTTCTAAATATGGAACTAGATTATCCTCTAATAGTTTACCATCAAGATAAATTTCTTTCTTTTCTCCTCTAACAACCTTAATGTTATAGGAGCATTTATCTTTTCTGTAGTTAATCTCATATTCATTCCATTCATCTGGAACAGCTGGTTCTATAATGAATCCCTTATCTCCTTTTAGCTTAAGCCCAAGGATTCCTTCAATACCTACTCTAAACATCCATCCAGAAGTTCCAGTATACCAGCTCCAACCACCTCTTCCTTCATGACCTTCTGCACCATATACATCGGCAGTCATTACGTAAGGTTCTACTTTATATCTTTCACATTCTAGATGAGATTTTGAATGGTTTATAGGATTTATCATATGGAATGTTTTCCATGCCTTATATCCATAACCTAACTTCGCCATAGCTAATATTACCCAAGTAGCTGCATGGGTATATTGACCTCCATTTTCTCTAACTCCAGCAATATAACCTTTTATGTATCCAGGTTCTAACTTAGAATTATTAAAAGGTGGTGTAAGTAGAAGTACTATTCCTTTATCTTCTTTAATTAAATATTTTTCTAAGGCACGCATTGCTTCTTCTACACGCTCTTTTCTTCCTGCTCCAGATATAACTGCCCAAGATTGAGATAAAGAATCTATCTGACATTCATCATTTTCTATTGAACCAAGAGGAGTTCCATCGTCAAAGTAGGCTCTTCTATACCAGCCTCCATCCCAAGCATTTTTCTCTAGATTTTCTCCTATAAAGTCTCTCATTTCCTCATAACGTGTAAACTTTTCTTCATCATTTTTATGTTTACAAATTTCTTTAAAGTTATCTAGTATGCTGTATAGGAACCAACCAAGCCATACACTTTCTCCTTTTCCTTCGTTCCCAACAGTACTCATACCATCATTCCAGTCTCCACTTCCCATAAGTGGAATGTTGTGTTCCCCAAATCTTAAAGAAATTTCTATAGCTCTTATACAGTGTTCATATATACTTCCTTTTTTATCTGATTCTGGAGTAACCTTATATCTTTCATCTTCCCCTTCTCTTAATGGTTCATCTTCAAGATATACTGCTTCTTCATCTAATATACTGTAATCTCCAGTGTTTTTTATGTAATCTATAGTTACATAAGGAAGCCATAACAAGTCATCAGAAAATCTTGTTCTTATACCACTATTAACAACTGGATGCCACCAATGCTGAACATCACCTTCTACAAATTGTCTTGTTGCACTTCGTATTATTTGCTCTTTAGTAAAGCTTGAATCTAAAAATCCTATAGACATAACATCTTGAAGTTGATCTCTAAAGCCCATAGCTCCACCAGATTGATAAAATGCAGTTCTAGCCCAATACCTACAAGCGAGAGTTTGATACATAAGCCATCCGTTAAGCATAATATCCATGGTTTTATCTGGTGTTTTAACCTGAACTCTATGAAGTAAATCCCTCCAGAAATTCTTAACCTCTACTAATGAGTTATCAGCATAACTAATATCTTTAAATCTATTAATTACGGCTTTTATATTTTCTATTCCTTCTTTTTGCCCAAATAATACTATTAATTCGATTTCTTCATCTGGTTTTAATGAAATCTTAGTATTACAAGCTAAACAAGGGTCGTATCCTGCTCCAGTAACATTTGATAACCTAGCTTTCTTCAGAGCTTCAGGTTCCTCAACGTTTCCTCCTCTTCCTAAAAACTCGCTTCTATTTCCAGTAAAGCTTCTATCCTCTCCACCTAATATAGTAAGATATGCAAATGCCCTTCCAAAGTGCTCACTATAAGGGTTTTGAGCATATATAAAGTCTTCCTCTAAATAGCTTGATATATATTGAACAGTCTGCTGAGGTACTACTCCTAATGAAAGCTCTGAATAATAGGTTAATGATAATTTTCTCTCTTCATTAGTATGATTTTTTAACTTTACTATCTCCACTCTTACACTTTCATCCATAGGACAGAAAGTAGTCATTTCTCCTAATATTCCTTGTGAGAAATGTTTAAACCTAGAATATCCAAAACCATGTTCAGCTATATATTCTCCCTTATCTCTAAGTGGTCTTGCGGATATTCCCCATACCTTTCCTGTAATCTCATCTCTTACATATAAGCCTTCAGTTAATGGGTCTGTTATAGGATCGTTTGACCAAGTGCTTATCTTATTTTCTCTACTATTTTTATACCAGGTATAGCTGCTTCCACTTTCTGATATATGGAACCCAAAGTCTCCATTAGATACTACATTAATCCAAGGTGCAGGAGTGGTCTTATTGTCCTTAAGTATTATTACATATTCATCATTTTCTGTGTCGAATCCACCTACTCCATTATAGTAATCTAGATTTTTGCTTGGGTATGAATACTGAATATTTCCATAGTCTTTTTCTTTTACAGATAAATACTCTATGTTATCTTCCTCTTCACTTACTAGTTCTATTTGTTCTATTAAACTTCCCTTGTCTCCATCAATAAAAAATCTAGCTATGGATATTAAAAATTCTATGTCATCCTGAGCCATACTTCCTTTGCTATGTAGAAACACTCCTCCTTGAATATTTTGTCTATCCCTTGCATAGCTTGAATTTACAATATCCTTTATAGCTTCTTGTAGGGGTTGAATGTATAGAGTATTTTGTAGATTTAATACTACAAAATCTACTTTAAGACCTTTTCTATCCCAATATTCATGAGCTTGAAGTCCTTGCTTTATTAAATACAAATCCTTCTCATCCCTTATTATTATTAAAAGTATAGGTACGTCTCCTGATATACCATAAGGCCATAAGGATGATTGAGCCTTCTTAATCCTTTTAATATAATCTTCTCTTTCTCTTAGCGAGTTATTTAAGAATAATATCTTTGAAGCCATAAGCTGATATATATTTGCTTGTGTAGACTTTATTCCTAAATATTTCATTTCCATTTGCGTCTGAGTCCAAGAAGCTTCAAATACCTTTTCAACATTTCTCATTTCTGAGTATTTTTTTGCTAATTCTATAACTTCTTCTCTAGAATCCCCAACTGCTGTTGTATAAGCTATCTTTACTGTTTCACCTGGTCTTATTTTTAATCTTCTTCTCATGCTTATTATAGGATCGAGTACTGCACCTACTGTATTTTTAAGTGGTGTTTCATCATCCATAACTATAGGATTTGATACCGCTCTTCCTCTACCTAAAAAATTAGCTCTGCTAGTTTCATATTGTATGGTTCCTATAGCTTCTCCTTGAACTGCTATAGTTTGCATAACATGAGGTTTTTTCTGCCCTTTAGCTCTTGGTCTTCTATTAGCTATTACACAAGAAGGACTTTCAACATATTCAGTTCTTATAAATAAGTTACTAAAGGTTGGATGAACTATATCTGCATTATAAGGTGCAAGAGTAGCTTCAGCATAACTTGTTACCTCTACTGTTCTGCTATGTTCACTGTGATTAGTTATGGATATTCTCCTTACTTCTGCATTGTCCTCTTGAGACACAGTTATTTCATAATAAGTTGTAAGATTACCATCTTTTCTCCTAAACTCAGCTTTATCTAGAGAAAATATAACCTCATACTCTTCTCCTTCATTGCCACATGGTGAATAAGCTGCGCTCCAATACTCATTAGAATTTAAATTCTTTATATAAAAGAACATTCCTGTATTATCTAAAGTCAGATCTTCTCTCCATCTGTAAACAGTCATATCCTTTAGCTTACCGTATCCACTTCCACTATTAGTTATCATGGTTGAGTAATTACCATTAGACAAAAGATGACCCTCTGGATATTTACTCTTAGCAGTATTAAAGGTTCTTACTACGATATCTTGTTTTTCTAAGTTTAATTCTATAGGTTCAAATTTTTGTGGTCTATCATATACAACCCTCTTAGATACCTTCTCTTGAAGTAGTAGTTCAGTAGCCTTAACTCTAGGTATTCTGTGGAATCTATCTTGAAAAATATTATGATTTAATACATTTGTTAAAGCCATTAAACTCATACCTTGATGATGAACCATAAAGCATTTAACTATGGCCTTATTTACGTCCTTAGATAATCTATCTTTTGTATAATCAATAGCTTCATAGAAACCATATTTCCCATCTAGCCCTTCATTTTTTAGACTTTTTATATTCTCTAAAGAACCTTTAAAATCTATTTGAAGTCCCATTACTGTGGAATATGGAGATACTACTAACTCGTTTGCTAACCCTCTTTTTAGGCCAATACTTGGAACTCCAAAAGCTTTATATTGATAATTTTTTGAGATATCAAATGTATAAAATGCTGACTCTGATATTCCCCAAGGCACCCCTCTTTTCCTTCCGTAACGCTGCTGAACACCTATTACTTCTCTATAAGTCTCATTTAACAGAGTATCTGGATAGTTTCTCATAATAAGTAGGGGCATGTAGTATTCAAACATAGTTCCAGACCAAGAAACAAGACCTTTTCCACTATCCATAAGAGTCATTGCTCTTCCTAAACTAAACCAGTGTCTTTGCTCCACATCACCTTTGGCTACTGCTATAAAACTTGCTTGCCTTGATTCTGATGCAAGTAAGTCATAATAAGAATTTCCAAGCTCATCTCTCTCTATGTCATATCCTATAGCAAAAAGATTTCTGCTTTTATTATATAAAATTGAGAAATCAGTATTCTCTGCCATACTGTGTAAATTATCTTTTACTCTATTAATTTTATTGATTATTTTATTTACTTCATCTTTTCCGTTATTAAAAAGAAGTTTAAACTCTTCCCACCAAACTTCATTTATATTGGTACCTGAAATAACTTCATCTATTTTATTATTTAGCTCTATTAATTTAGTATTAGAAGGAATCTTTTTAAGATCCTCTTCTTTGGTATCCATTGAAGATATGTTTTGTATAAATATATCTACCCAAGGGAATATCCTTTGTATTTCTCCTAAATACTTATTTACAGAACTTTTTAACTTATTGTTCCAATACAAGTTTCTACAGCCATCAATCTTATCAACTTCTAAGGCTTTATTTCTTATATTAGTTAAAAGATTTCTCCAACTTATAATATCTAAATCTACTTCTCTAATATCACTTATTATAGGTGAATAGATTTCTTTTATTCCTGAGGCTAACTCTATTTCTTCGTTGCATAACTCTAAAACATCACATAACCCATCTATCTTCCTTTTATTAACTATAATATCATTTTTATATTCTTCAAGGGCTTCCTCAGCCACCCATAAATATCCTACTAGATTTCCACTATCAACTGTAGAAACATACCTTGGATATAAAGGCTCTTTACTTACTGTGTCATACCAATTATAAAAGTGTCCTTTATATTTTATAAGCCCATCCATACTAGTTAGTATTTTTTCTAATCTATCTACAGTTTCTATTACCCCTATGTATCCTAAGTCATAGGCCGCTAAATTAGATGTAATTCCCATTCCCATGTTAGTAGGCGAAGTTCTTGTAGCTACTCCATTTGGAGGATCAGCCTGATAATTATCAGGTGCTAACCAGTTGTTTTCCTTATTAACAAAATCCTCAAAATATGCCCAAGTCTTTCTACTTAAAATTCTTAATAAATGAGTATCTTCCTTATTTATATCTAAACGAGTTAAAGGTATATCACTACTAATATAATAAGCAACTACTGGGCTTAAAAACCATAAAATACATGAAGGAAGTATTAATAACCCCGCTTCTGTGGAATTTAAGAAAGAAATTCCCAAAATTAATAGGGCTATAGCAGACCCTTGCCACATAAACGAAATAAAATCCTTCATTCCCCTCTTAAGCTTTGACTCAACATCTGCTGCTGTTTGCCATTCAAGAAGATTTTTTTTACTAATAAAAACTCTATATAAAGTTTTTATTATAGCATTCATCATTAAATAAGCTTGATAAGGTAAAAAGCAAAAAATCAATAAAGTTTGTTCTAATGCCGTTTTCCCATTTCCTATTTTCCCTGATAAACTTATCCCCTTAATAGGTGAAACTACTGCCTCTGACACATCAAAAAGAATAGGACATAAAATAGCTAATAAAGCTATTACAATCCATTCTTCACTATGAGGAAATATAACAAAAGATAATAGTGTCAGTAATATAATAGATGGTGCTAAAATACTTCTCCTTAAGTTATCAAATATCTTCCACCTAGAAACAGTGTTTAAAGGAGACTTTTTAGTAATCCATTTAATAATCTGCCAATCTCCTCTTACCCATCTATGAAGTCTCATAGAGCTAGAATTATAATAAGCTGGGTACCCATCTATAAGTTCTATATCTGTAACTAATGCTGTCCTTACATAAGAACCTTCTAATAAGTCATGACTAAGCACTGTGTTTTCTGGAATCTCATCTTTAAGCATGTAGTTAAAAATATCTACATCATAAATTCCCTTCCCTGTAAAAATGCCCTCGCCAAAAAAATCATTATATACATCTGATATAGCAGTAGTATATTTATCTATCCCTGTTTCCCCAGAGAAAATCTTTGAAAAAACAGTTTTGTTAGCTGCAATAGTACCAACACTTACTCTAGGCTGCATTAAGCCATATCCTCTTTTAACCCTTTTATCTTTTTCATCAACATGAGGTTTATTAAGCACATGACACATAGCCCCTATAAGTTTTTTTGCAGTTTCTCTAGGTAATTGAGTATCTGCGTCTAAGGTTATTACATACTTAACTTTTTGAAGTTTTGTAATATCTCCGCTTATAGTATCATAACTTGTGTTTTTAGCTCCTCTTAGTAGAGCATTAAACTCCATGAGCTTACCACGTTTTCTTTCCCATCCAATCCATATATTTTCCTTGTCGTTATATTGTCTATATCTATTAAAGAAATAAAATATATCTTCACCATTATTTGAATATTTATCATTTAATCTTTTTACTTCATTTAAAGCTAATTCTAATATGTGTTTATCTTCTTTTTCTTCTTTATTTTTACCGTCCTTAAAATCTCCTAAAAGCCCAAAGTATAGATTTTTATGTTGATTTGCAAGATAATATACTTCCAAATCTCCTATCAAATCCAAAACTCTATCCTTATTACTTAATAGAGTTGGAATTACAACCATGGATGTGCAATCCTCTGGCAATTCCTTTGATAGCTCCATTTTAGGAATAAATTTAGGATCTAATAATTTATTTATACTCCAATGTAATATAGAGATAACTATTTCACTGCAAGGTATAAGAAGAACCAAAAAAGCTACTACATAAGTAATAGGATTTAGAGAATTCTTTACCATTCCTATAGATGTAAAGCTTAATAAAATAGTAACAACTGTTATAACACATAAGTATAAGAAAGTTTTATGCTTAAATATAAAACCTTCAAAACCATCCTTTATACTTCTTTTTCCACCAACCACTTTTTTCAATTTACTTATACCATCATCTATAAGGTAATAACCTATATGTCTTATATAAGCTTCATCACTATCAGCATTTTTGGCACACTCAATAGCTTTTTGTGCTATAACAACCTCATCTACATCTATTGTTTTTGATAATTTTTCTATCTTATGTCTGTAATAGTCTCTAGATTCAAAATCCATATTACAATAAATATTAGCTGGATCATTTTGCAATATTTTCTCCACCATACTTATTTCTTCAAATATGTCTCTCCAATTTATTGCAGCTACTGCTCTTATACTAGTAACTGAATTTCCCATTGATATCTGATAACTTCCTTGCTTTTGATGCTCAACAATTATCATTTTGTCAGCTGTAGTTTGCTGCAAAATCAGTCTATCATCTATCCACTTATAAAATGGTGCTCTATCTACACCATTATCTCTAACAACCTTAAGTAATCTTTCCACAAAATGTGAACTATACTCTATATTTTCCTCTAAGGATATCCTTCTAAGTTCATCCTCAAGTCTTTCATTATTATATGCCTCTATAATTTTCTCAGCTAAAGTTTCTGCCTTTTGTTTTTCTTGTTGTGCATAAATTATTTTTTCTGCTATCTTACTTATATTTTGAATTAAAGCTATCCTTATCATAATAGGTAAAGCCCAAAGCTCTCCTGTGGTAAGAACAGAATTTTTTTGATATGCCTTTATAAAGGTTTCTATAATCTCTTCATCTACGGCTCCATCTGTATGCGAAATAAGTTCTACTGCTATGTGATAACACCTAGCATATCCCTTCATTATCCCTTTTTTAATTACCGGAAGCCCCTTATAATATGACATTGGCATATTATGTTTTATGTCCTTATATTCTCTTTCAATTAAATATAAATTATCTATCATCCATTCAGCTGCTGGCAGAATTTCTTTCCTTTGTTTAACCTGCTTATCTAAATATTCATAAGTCTTAATTATATGACCATAACTATTGTCTAAGCTTTTAATTAATTTTCTTCTACAATTGGACTTCCTTGTAATGGTAGAAAAATATTGTGATATCTGAAAAGCATGCTTTTCTAAGCTTTCTTTATTTATACTTATACTAGGAACATCCTCCATTAAATTATGGTCTTCTTCTCCTCTGCCTCTTAATAACATATAAAGTATAGCTACTACAATTACTGCTAATATAGTTATATATCCATAGAGCATGTAATCCTCTCCTCACTTTTCTGATTAATAAAATTATTATGCCCCAAGAAATAAAAATTATATGAACCTATATAACAAAAAAATCACTATACTGTAGAATAATTTCTATCTACCTTATAGCGATTTCCCTTAAAGCTCTATTTTTTCTATGTTTCTATTTAATCCAATCTTACTAACATTGTAGTATCCAGCTACATCAATACTTCCTTCTTTAAGAGTAGATACAGCTTTTTCTAAATCCTTAGTTTCTATTTTTATAGATAAACCACAACTTGCTGTTATCTCTCTAGGTACAGGTAAAACTTTAACCTCTATATCGTTTAGTTTCAATTCCTTCTCTGCTCTTATAGCATTACTTGTTGAGTTAAACGCAATTAAATTAAAAATTTCTTCATTCATCTTAATCACCTACTAGTAAATTTGTTATAATGATATAATATCATAAAATTATGAGGTGCAAATATAATGATTTATTTTGATAATGCAGCTACAAGCTTCCCAAAACCAGATACTGTAGCTCTAGCTGTTGCAAATGCTATAAATACTTTAGGAAATCCTTCTAGAGGCTCTTACTCTTTAGCTCTTGATGCTTCTAGACTTGTATATAAAACCAGAGAAAAAGTTTCAGAACTATTTAACGTTGGTAATCCTCTAAATGTTGCCTTCACTTCAAATTCTACAGAAGCTTTAAATATATCTTTAAACGGTTGTCTGATCATAGGTGATCATGTAATAACTACAGAACTTGAACATAATTCTGTTTTAAGACCACTTTATGCTTTAAGAGAAAAAGGAATTGATTTATCCATAATTCCTTCTGATATAAATGGAATTTTAAATTACTCTAAAATAGAAAAAGAAATTAAATCAACCACTAAAGCCATAGTGTGCACCCATGGTTCAAATCTTACAGGAAACCTTATAGATATAAAACTTATAGGAGAAATATGCAAAAAAAACAATCTACTATTTATATTAGATGCTTCTCAAACTGCTGGAGTTTTCCCTATAGATATGCACAGAGATAATGTTGATATAATTTGCTTTACAGGACATAAATCTTTAATGGGTCCCCAAGGTACAGGCGGAGTATGTATAAAAGATAATCTTCCAATACGTCCATTAAAAACAGGAGGCAGCGGAAGTCACTCATATTCAAAGTCCCATCCCCTAGAAATGCCCGATGCTTTAGAAGCAGGAACAGTTAATAGCCACAGTATAGCAGGACTTTTAGCAGGACTTGAATTTATAGATGAAATAGGAATAGATAAAATAAGAGAAAAGGAACTCTCTCATATGTGGAAGTTTTATAATGGAATTAAAGATATTCAAAATATACGTATCTATGGAGACTTCTCAAAGTTTTTAAGAGCTCCTATAGTTACTTTAAATCTTGGTGATTATGATTCAAACCTTGTATGTGATGAACTTTGGAATAACTATGAAATAGCAACAAGAGCTGGTGCTCACTGTGCTCCACTTATGCATGAAGCTTTAGGCACTAAAGAGCAAGGAGCAGTAAGATTTAGTTTTTCTTACTTTAATACCAGTGATGAAATTGAGATCGGGATTAAAGCTATAAAAGAATTGTCTACACTGTAGCTCTTCAGAGGCTTATTTTTAATCCTCATTAAAATCCTTCTGATTTTAAGTTTTACTGCATACTGTGTTTACCTAAATACATAGCTTTACTATGTACTATTTTTACCTAACTGATTAGTTTTACTAAATGATTAGTTTTACTATGTACTATGTTTATCTATGTATTTAGTTTAGAATAGTATAATGTACAAAAAAAGTAGTTTTTAAGCTGATAAAAACTACTTTTTTTACTTCTAAATCCTTCTATATTTCTTTAAAGCTAATATATTAAGCATTATAAATAATATTGCATATCCTGCAAGCATAAAAACATCAAAAGAAACTTCCCCTAAAGTGTATCCTTTTATAGCAACATTTTTTAAAGCTTCTGCTCCATAGGTAAGAGGAAATACTTTAGATAAAACATGTACCCATGTTGGAGCTTCTGTCAGATTAAATATGCCGCTAAATAGAATCTGAGGAATTATTATAACTGGTATAAACTGAAATAACTGAAGTTCATTTCTTGCAAATGATGATAAAAATGTTCCTAAGGACAGTGATCCAGCTGCAAGTATTATATTTATTAATAATACACTTAAAAAACTGCCTTTTAAATTTATATCTAATCCATAAAACATAAACAGTTGTATAATTACAGTCTGAATAACTACAAATACACCAAAGCCTATAAAATATCCAAGCACTATCTCACTTCTCTTTAAAGGCGTAGCTAATATTCTATCTAATGTTCCACTTATTCTTTCTCTTAGAAAAGATACTCCAGCTATTAGAAATACAAAAAAGAATATAAAAAATCCCATCATGCTTGGTGCTAAAACATCAAATAAATCCATATCTTCTGCGCCATAAAGATAATTAATCTCTGGTTTATTAGGCATATCTATTTTCACGGCATTTCCCTTTAAGGTTTTACTGATATCTTGTATAAATACAGATAATTTATCTTCTGAATAAGATGACAGTGCCTTACTTACTGAATTTATTGTAAGTTTTGCTGTATTAGGCTCTGAACCATCAATAGTTATTTCTGATTTATCTCCACTAAAATTTATAAATCCATCTGATTTCTTTTCTTTAAGATTATCTATAGCTTCATTTTCATTAGATACATTTATGACCTCTGCCTCATCTTTAAGGAAAACTATAAACTCTTCTGGTGCTGATATTACATCAACCTTTGCCTTCTCTGGAGCGGAAGTCAATATTATACTAAAAAGATAGATAACAAATATAGGTGCTAATAACATCATTCCTATGGTACGTTTATCTCCTATAATCTGTTTCATAACCCTTTTAGCAACAGTAATACTTCTCATATTATTTCTCCCCCTTTAAGCTTCCAAAATACAAAAAAGCACCTTCTATAGTTTCAGTCTTAGCTTGTTTTTTTAAGTCCTCTGGAGAAGATAATGCCGTTATCTTTCCATCTCTTATAAGAGCTAATCTATCGCACTTTTCAGCTTCATCCATAACATGAGTAGTAATTATTATAGTACAACCACTATCTTTAAGTTCATTAAACTTGCCCCAGAACTCCTGTCTAAGCACTGGATCTATTCCAACTGTTGGTTCATCTAATATTAAAATCTCAGGGGCGTGTATTAAAGCTATCGCAAGAGATAGTCTTCTTTTCATTCCACCAGAGAAGTTTCTCACAGCCTTTTTTTCATCTTCTAAAAGATGTGTAAGTTTTAAAACCTCCCTAGCCCTCTCTTTTGCTTTCTTTACTTTTAATCCATAAAGTTCAGCAAAAAACAAAAGATTATCCATTGCATTTAAGTCCTCATATAAGGCATCAGATTGAGCCATATAACCAACCTTAGATGTTACCTTTAATGATGGAATTTTAGTATTCAACACTTCAATACTTCCTAAGTTCGGTGTCTGCATTCCAACTATAGACTTAACTAAAGTTGTTTTTCCAGAACCAGAAGGTCCTAAAATACCTAATACCTCACCTTTTTTAACCTCAATACTTACATCATCAAGTACTGTATTGGAACCAAACTTCTGTGTAATATTTTGTACAGAAATAACAGAATTACTGTGCATGGTAAGTTGCCTCCTATATTTATAATTATTTTCTTATTCCATCAAGTAATATACGGGTCATTTTCTCTACCTCTTCTTCATCATTTTCAACTGGAAACATATTAGGGAAATTAACTGTAAATACAATATATTCCTAAAATATTTTATTGTAAATAGAAAAAACTCTGAGGACAAAAAATTATTCTCAGAGTTTTATTTTCTATTCAATATTCTCAAATATTTTTCTACTTCTTATAGTAAAAACTACTGCTATAATTGCAAATATACCTACAACTGCCTCTACTATAAAAACATTACTTATTATCTTGGTTTGATATAAAGCAGGAATAAAATCTACTAATGCATGGAGCAATATTGCATATAAAAGATAAATATTTTTTCTCTTTTTGACTCCATAAAACACTACAAAAGTAAGTCCTACTTGAACCATAAATGCAAATATTCTCTCAATACCTCCAACCCCAATCATTAAAGGAGTTGCATTAATTACAGAAGATTTAATACCTTCAACCATAGATTCACTTTGTCCCTTTAGCATCGTATCTAAAGTGCCTGAGTTTAATGCAAAAGTTATTATTAAAGAGTTCAGAAAACTCAATCCTCCAACTAGTATAGCTTCTATTCCTCCATGACCTATAGCATATCCTAGTCCGTCTTTCCATTCTCTTTTATTCTTTAAAAAAGTTTTGAAAACCAAAAATCTTCCTGTTTCTTCAAATACTCCAGCAGCCAGCGCCCCATATATCCCAAAAGCTAAAGTGTTTACTGGAATTATATTTGATGATGTTACAACTTTATGAAGTATTTGCTCTAATATTAGTGCAAATAATACAAAGCCTATTATTCCCCCTAAGGTTGTCTTTATAGATATCCCATCTTTAATTTTGAAATATATAAATATACCTATAGGAAATAATACACAAACTAGCATTACTATAAGCATTGAAATTATTACATTATTACTTACCATATCAACACACCCCTACTTTACTTTATGAAAATATAACTGGCATTAGCATCATTATAGTTACAAATATTATAAATATTATCGATATAATAATAGATATTTTATTGCCAAAATTCATTGTCCATCCAGTTCCAAAACGCTTTTCTACAAATATTGATGGATCATTAGGATTATAGTAAAAAGATCCAAGTATCCAAAACTCATCGTCATCAACATTTATAACATCAGAATTTATATCTGATTCATCCTTATCCTTTATATTGCTTCCACCTTGACCTATTTTAATACTTATAATAATAGGACCTATAACTACTGCTAGGAAAAATATAATTAAAACTGGTGAAAATTTAGCTAAATCAAAAGAAATAATATTACAAGATTTTAAATTAAATGTTGTTAATAAAAGAGTTAATCCAATAGTTAAACAATATATCATTATTGAATTAATTTTCTTAAACTTAAATAATTTTTGTGAAGATTTAACAGGATTACTTGCATCAATTTTATTTTTACTTATAGCAATAGAGTAATTTGTGAAAGCTAAAATTCCAACTAATACTAAAGGTATTAATCCAGTACTTATAACTGAACCCATAGATTTAGTCACAAATCTATCCGCAACACCTTGTATATTCCAATGTGTACCTATATTTTCTGGAAGATTATCGTAATTCATAAGTGGCAAAATTAAATTAGTTAAAGCTATAATTCCAGGTATAATAAACCAAACAGGATGTATTACAGCATCTTTTCTTAAGGTTTTAGACATATTGGTATCAACATAAACCACCTGTTTTTTATTACCCATAAAATTATTTTTACTTTTATATGTTTTCATCTTTTTATTAGCTCTTAAAAATACTACAAAATATGCTCCAATAATAACAAAAGTAAATAATACTAAAGTTAATGGGTGGTTCAAAACATTGTTTAATATTATAAAATATATTATGGCAATAATTAAAGTTATTCCTGTTAGTTCAATATAATAACTTCTAGATATTTTTTTTATTTCTTCATCTTTAGTCCTGTCCAATGGTATAGAAACACCAAATATTAAATCCTTTCTAGTTATCTTAGGGGTAACTAAAAAGGTCAAATATAACAAAGCAAAAATGAAAACTGACATCACATTACTAATTAATTCGTTATTCATAAAACACCCCTCCTTGAGGTTTATTTATTATATTCGTCATACATGCTTAAACACTCATTTATAAACTCTTCTTTATCCATTCCAAAACAATGCGCTTGAGCAATTATATTTTTCAGCTCATCTTTTAAAGTTTCCTTAACCTTTTCGCTTGGCTTAATAGGTATTTCATTTACTACTGCACCTTTACGTCTATCAATAGTAACAAACCCTTCATCCTTTAATAGGTTATATCCCTTATTTACAGTGTGAAGATTTATGCCAATGTCTTCAGCCATTTGTCTAACAGAAGGTAGGCTTTCTTCCGGCTGAAGTTCTGAACTTGCTATTCCATGGACTATTTGATTTTTAAGCTGAAGATATATAGGAACATCACTTTGAAAATCAATTCTTATGAGCATTTTATCTCCTCCTTTATCATATTATACTTGTTATATATAATATATAACAAGTATAATATAAAATCAAGTATATTTAAATAATATTAAACAATAAAATATAGACATCCCATATTTCTATAGGATGTCTATATACATATTTCTAAAACTTCATTTTAAATCTTCTTTCCCATTCACTTATCAATTCTTCTTTAAAATTAGGGTGTGCAACATTTATTAAATTTCTTGCTCTATCCCTTAAGGTTTTTCCTTTTAATTCTGCTATCCCGAATTCAGTAACAACGTAATGTATATCATTTCTAGATGTGGTTACCGCGGCTCCTTCATCTAACATAGGGACTATCCTTGAAAATTTTCCATGTCCAGCTGTTGAAGGCATTGCTATTATAGATTTACCGCCTTTGCTCATTGCAGCTCCTCTTATAAAATCAACTTGTCCACCAACTCCGCTAAACTGAGTTAATCCTATTGTGTCTGCGGCTACTTGTCCCATAAGATCCACTTGGATACAAGAATTAATAGAAACCATCTTATCATTTTGAGCTATAACACGTGGATCATTAACATAGTCAACTGGATATACTATAATATTGGGGTTATTATCTACATAATCATAAAGCTTTTTTGTTCCCATAAGAAATGTGATTACAGATCTACCTCTATGCAAAGTTTTAGCCTCATTTGTAATAACACCTGATTCAATTAGCTCAACAACTCCATCAGAAATCATTTCCGAATGAAGCCCTAAATTCTTTTTATCTTTAAGGAATAATAAAACAGCATCTGGTATAGCCCCTATTCCTAATTGAAGAGTTGATTCATCGTCTACTAACTTTGCGCAGTTTTCACCAATAGCTCTTTCGAGCTCCCCAATCTTTGGAGGGTTAAGTTCAACTATGTTGTTTGAGGTCTTTACTATATAATCTATCTTTGAAACATGTATAAAAGAATCTCCAATAGTTCTTGGCATCTTATCGTTTACTTCTGCTATAACAATTTTTGCTTCTTCTGCCGCTGCCTTAATATAGTCAACAGATACCCCAAAACTACAATATCCATGCTCATCAGGTGCACTAACATTAATTATAGCTACATCTACCCTTATACTTCTAAATAATTTAGGCATTTCAGAAAAAAAACATGGCGTATAATCTGCCCTTCCAGACATAACAGCCTCTCTAACTCCACCTCCAACAAATAAAGAATTGTGACGGAAATATGGCTCCATTTCAGGTTTTACATATTCACATTCTTCTAGCAAAAGCATATTCATGATTTCAACATTTCTATAATTTTCCTTGTTTAAAACCATGGCCTTAACAACATCTTTGGGAGCTGCACAAGCATTGCCTAAAACAACTCTATCCCCTGATTTTATTTTTCTAGAAGCTTCATCTGCAGTAACTATCTTACTTTCGAAATTTTTTTTCCATTCCATAAAAGAACCTCCTTGTCCTATATAAAATTCTTCTATATTATTACTATTTAATTATATCACTTTTTTCAGAAATAATGTTAATTTTTTAACATTAAATTGATAATATTTTTCTAAATATTCAATTTTTTATTTATATAAACCTATGAATTCAAGAGTATTATTGAGTTATAAAAACTTTTTCTTTTGTAATCATAATTTAAAAACTTACAACGTTATATTTGTGGTTATTTTTTTAACATTTATTTGGGAATATATCCAAAATAAATGAGCTACCGCATATTGCGACAGCTCATTTATTAACCTTTATTTTAATATCTATTTAATATTTCTTGACTATGATTCATTGAAAATGCACAAAATAATATCCCAGTAATCATAATAAATACTTCATCTCTAAAACTTAATTCTACTAAATTACTTTTATGAAGGAACATCTTTACTATATATAATATTGTCATCCCCATAAACAGAAATATACAATTCATTATATTTTTTCTTCTCAATCTTTTATTGTCTTTATAAAAACAGCTAAATTTTTCATGAGATACGTAAATATATATAATAAATGCTACCAAAAGTATTATCCCTATAAGAATTTTGCCTATACCTGTGAAAACATCTAAAAAAATAATTGGTATATACATCGAACAAAAGGAAATCCATTTTGCCAATTTCTCTTTCTTTTCAAGCTTAAACATTTTATCTACTTCATATCTATTATCTAAATTGCACTTATCTAGATCTACATTTTTATAATAATAGTATCTCTTTATCAAATTATCCAACTTTTCATTTTCATATAAATCAAATTCTTTTATATCCTTATAATAATTATTACTGTGTATATCTTTTTTTATATCAAATTCTATCAGTATATTTGTTATAGTCATTAATATCATAAGTAAAATAAAAAATACCATTTTATTTTCATCACTATATAATACAGCTAAAAAAGCTAAAATCCTTATAATAAAATCAACTATGGATTTGTTTTTTATACTTAAGTTATTTTTCCATGAATAATCCATAAAATCATATACTATTACAATAAAGATAAGAGGTATCATTGACCAAGCCTGTTCTAAAGAATTACTCTCTATCTTTAATCCAAATATTAAATAGAGCAAATTGTTTAAATAAAACAAAATATTGATTATAAATAATCTTGAAAACTTCTTTTTCATATTCTCCCCCTCATTATCCTACGAATATCTTTAAAATCGATGCAATCGAAGTTATAGTAATCCCTACTCCACCGATTACAAGATACTTATTTAGTTTAACTCTGCTAGTCCTACTGACATATGTCCTATTCCCAATAATATTAAAACCTATCTTAAATCTAAATAGATTAAATACTGCATAAAAATCTAATAGTAAGCCTATCAACATTAAAATTAATATCAAATTTTTCATAAATTCCCCTTTAGTTTTCTAAGTCGCTAATAAAAAGCTATATGTACCATTTTACTTAATTGTTCCCACCTTTATATTACCATGAAATTAATGTGAATATGTGGTTTTTGAAATAAACGCTTAGTTTTTAGTAATTATCGTTAAAAATTTATAAATTCAAGCTTTAATGTCATTAATTATAGAACATATGAAAATCAGCTAAGGGAATATTAATTACTGTAGCTTAATTCAAAAATATATTTTTAGGAGGTTTCTAATTATGCAAGATAATACTAGATTTTATGAAACTTTGACTCCAGAAAATTCTGCTTTGATTTTAATCGACCATCAAGTTGGGTTACTTTCTACAGTAAAAACTTTACCTACAAATATTTTGAAAAATAATATTATCTCCTTAGCAGAAACTGCAAAACTATTTAATATTCCAGTTATATTAACTTCAAGTAAAAGCAGTGGTCCAAATGGTGAATTCTTAAAAGAAATTACTGAAATGTTTCCTGATGTTCAGGTAATAGATAGAACAATAATAAATGCTTGGGAAGATCAAAACTTTTTAAGAAAAGTTAAAGCTACTGGAAGAAGTAAATTAATAATGGCTGGAATAGTTACAGACGTCTGTTTAACATTTCCTGCTATCTCTGCTGTAAGAGATGGTTATGATGTTTACGCTACTATTGACGCCTCTGGAACATGGTGTCCCTTAGTGGAGCAGTCAGCTATAAGTAGACTGGCTCAAGCTGGAGTAAAAACTACAAACTGGTTTGCTATTTCATCAGAACTTCAAAAAGATTGGAACCTTCCTACAGGTCAAAAGCTTGGACAATTATATTATAGCCATATAGCAGCCTACGAATATATGGTTGATTCAAGCAAAACTAAAGAAATGATTTTCTCGTAAATTCATTTAGATATTGATTAAATTTATTTTCTCTTTATTTTATAAACATAAAAAAGTGTAAAAATCATTTAAGTTTGATTTTTACACCTCTTTTTTATCTACACACTAACAGGCTCATCTATGTTTTCCATTAAAGCTCGTTCTCTTATAAAATAATCTAACGCCCTGTTTCTTGAATTTTGAATATCTGCATACTTCTCTGCTATTTCCTTATCCCTAAAAACCTTATCTACAGAAATTACATCATTTGTATCCATGCTTAGTACTATATAGACTTTCATAAAAAACCCCCTGTTTTAATTAGAATGTTTTACCAGTCTATACTAATCTATTCTATAATTTAACTCATTATGATACTTGTCTAAACAATATTTATCTCAATAATGATGTAAAAACATGAGTTTTTATTTTTTTCTATATGGGGTTTCACTAAGTGGGAGCTTTGTTCTAAACTTTCCATCTAATTTATAGTATGCTCCTTGGACTGCTGGTGCTGTAGGAATAACAACTATCTCCCCTATTCCCTTTGCTCCATAGGCAACCTCATCAGTATTTTTTTCAATTATTATAGATTCTATATCTGGAACTTGATTAGCTCTAAAAAGTCCTAAAGTTCCATATTTTGCGGTTGGGATGGAATCCTTTAATGGATAATCCTCAGTTAAAGCATAACCAAGTCCCATAACTACTCCACCTTCTATCTGTCCTTCTACATTTTTAGGATTTACTGCTCTCCCTACATCATGAGCCGCTACCACTTTTTTAAGAATTCCCTTTTCATCTATTATAGCAACTTGTGTTGCATATCCATACGCTACATGACTTACTGGATTTTCTTTATCTGAACCTATAGGATCAGTAACTCCTTTGTATTCTCCATAATAATCATTGCCTTCAAGTTCTTCTAGCGTTTTATTTTCTAAGTCTTTTTTTAGTTTAATAGCTGCCTGCTTTGTAGCTTCTCCTGCAAATACTGTCTGCCTTGATGCTGTAGTAGTTCCTGAATTTGGTGTAACATGAGTGTCTGGATCTTCTACGACTATTTTGTCATAGGTTATTCCAGTGGTTTCACATACTATTTGAGCATTAACTGTTCCAATTCCCTGACCTATACAAGCCGCTCCACATCTTACATGAACTTTTCCAGCTATAATAGTCAACCTGCTTCGTCCTACGTCTGGTACTCCAACTCCTACCCCACTGTTTTTAAGGGCACAAGCTATTCCTGCATATGGACTGCTTTCATAAGCTTGCTTTACAGCTTCTAGAGTTTCTTTTAGAGCTGTTCCTTCATCTGCTATTTGTCCATTTGGTAGAACTTGGCCTGGCTCTATAGCATTTTTATACCTTATCTCCCAAGGTGATATGCCAACCATTTCTGCTAGTTGGTTTAAATTACATTCTGTTGCAAAAGCTGTCTGAGTAACCCCAAAGCCTCTAAAAGCTCCTCCTGGTGGATTGTTAGTATACACAGCTGTTCCTATTATATCCACGTTGTGATAATTATATGGTCCAGCTGCATGGGTGCATGCTCTTTGAAGCACAGGTCCTCCAAGTGACGCATAAGCTCCTGTATCTGATATAACAACCGCTTTCATAGCAGTTAATATGCCATTTTCATCACAGGCTGTTGTGAATTCCATCTCCATAGCATGCCTTTTAGGATGAATCATTATGCTTTCTTTTCTGCTTAAGCTTACTTTTACTGGCTTTTTAGTTATATATGCTAACAGAGCTGCATGGTGTTGAACACTCATATCTTCTTTGCCACCAAAACCTCCCCCAACATATTTACTAACTATTCTCACCTCTTCTTCTGGAAGTCCTAAAAGAGACATTATTTCATGTTGATCATCAAATACATTTTGCCCTCCAGTATAAACCTTAACTCCAAAACCATGTGGCATACCTATAGCACATTCTGGCTCCATAAAGGCATGTTCAGTAAAGGGAACAGAATATTTATTTGTTACAACATATTTAGAATTTTTTATGGTGTCTTCAGCATTTCCTCTATTTAAAACCTGCTTAAAAAGTATATTTCCTTTTTCATGAATTTTAGGTGCATTTATTTCTAAAGCCATTTCTGGTGAACTTAAAGGGGTTCTTTCTTCATAGTCTACAACTATTGCTTCTAAACCTTCTTTAAGTGCTTTCTTATTTTCAGCGGCAACTAATGCTATAGAGTCTCCTATATATCTAGTTTCCTCACCTTCAGCTATAAGGGCTGGCCAATCCTTAACTAAATGACCTAAATATCTATTTCCCGGGATATCCTTATAGGTTAATATAGCCACTACACCTGGAATTTTTTTAGCTTCTTCTATATTTATGTTTTTAACTAATGCTCTAGGATATTTTGTTCTTAAAGCTGATCCATAAAGCATCCCATTAATTTTCATATCATCTACATATTTACCTGTTCCTAAGGTTTTAGCTAAAGCATCAACCCTATGAACGTTTTCTCCCATAACACCCTTAAAGTGAGTTTCTGGAACTTCCGTTCCTTCTCTTATGATTTTTGCAGCCATGTTAACTGCTTGCTCTATTTTGATATATCCTGTACATCTGCATATATTCCCTCTTAGCGCCTTCTTAATGTCCTCACTAGTGGGATTATTATTTGTATCGATTAAAGCCTTTGCACTTATAACCATTCCAGGAATACAAAATCCGCATTGAACTGCCCCTGCTTCCCCAAAGGAGTAAGCGAAAACCTCTTTTTCTTTCTCTGATAACCCTTCAACTGTAATTACATGTTTTCCTTGGATTTTTGAGGTTTTTAGTATACATGCTCTCATGGCTTTTCCATCTAAAAGAACCATACATGCACCACAAGCACCTTCTGAGCAGCCATTTTTTACTGAGGTTAAGTCTTCCTGTTCTCTTAAAAATTCTAAGAGATTTATATCTTCTTTAGCCTCAACTTCCCTATTATTAAGAATAAATGTATACATCTCTTAGCCCCCTTAATTAAATTGCCTTATATTTCTCCTCTGATATAAGCCTATTGGTGAATTATCTATAAAGTTTTCGTCTTTTACAACTTCATGTCCTCTTAATAATACATACTCAATTGAACCTTTTCTTTTAAAGCCCTCATAAGGAGTATAATCGACATTTTGGGTTTGTTTATCTTTTGTTATTATAGTTTCTGTGTTAGGATTAATAACAACTAAATCTGCATCACTTCCAACTTGAATTATTCCCTTTTTAGGATATAAACCAAAGTTTTTCGCAGCATTAGTTGATACTAATTTACTCATCTCATTTATTGATATCTTACCCTCACAAACTCCATAGGTATACATTAGATAAACTCTATGTTCTACTCCTGGTCCTCCATTAGGAATTTTACTAAAATCATCTATTCCTAGATCTTTTTGCCCTTTATAGTTAAAGGAACAATGGTCTGTTCCTAGAAAATCTATATCCCCATTTCTAATTCCTTCCCAAAGAGCTTCATTATCATTTTTTTCTCTAAGAGGTGGAGACATAACATATTTTGCAGCTTCAAAGCTTTCATCTGTTTCTTTTCCATAATAGCTGTTATCTAAAAGGAGGTATTGAGGACAACTTTCAAGTACTACCTCTACTCCTTTTGCTCTTGCCTTCTTGACCTCTTTAAGTCCCATTTCAGTACTTAAATGAACAACCCAAACTGGAGCTTTTGCTACTTCTCCTATTGAAGCAAGTCTATTAATAGCCTCGCTTTCCAGGCAAGCTGGTCTAGTTTTAAAATGGTAATAAGGTTTAGTTTTATGATTTTTTCTAGCATTATCAACTAAAGCATCTATAATATCTCCATTTTCACAATGAAAGCCTATAAGTCCACCTATTTCTTTACTTCTAACTAAGGCCTCATATATTTCTCTATCTTTAACCATTAAATTTTTATAAGCCATATACATCTTAAATGAGGTTACACCTTCATCTATCATAAGTTGCATATCTTTAGAAACTTTCTCATTCCAATCAGTTATTGCCATGTGAAAACCATAGTCGCAGTATGCTTTGTTATGAGCTTTTTTATGCCAATTATTTAGAGCATCTTCTAGAGATTCCCCTTTGTTTTGTGTTGCGAAATCTAGTATGGTTGTGGTTCCCCCAACTATAGCAGCTTTAGTTCCTGTTTCAAAATTATCAGCTGTAAAGGTAGTTCCTGTATCCAAATCAAAATGTGTGTGAGTATCAATTGCCCCTGGAAGAATGTAAGCTCCTTTTACATCAATAATCTTATCATTTTCCTTTGCTAAATCTTTTCCCATGCTTTCAATTACTTCATTTTCTATTCTTATATCACATTCAACGGTTTCCTCCGGAGTAACAACTCTACCATTAATTAATACTATCCCCATAACCATACCCCTTTCTCAACTAATTAAACATAAGAAATTGATAATGCTTCTTTAGGACATCTAGTTACACAAAGTCCACAACCAAAGCATTTTTCATTATCTATAGTAAGCTTTCCATCAATCTCTATAGCATCATATACACAGCTTCTCTTACATATTCCACAAGTTATACACTTATCATGATTTACTACTGGAGGAACTGTGTGAGTTCTAAAGTTTCTTTCATTTATATTCTTGGAAGCTAGTCCCACTATTTCATTTACATCTTTATAGCCCTTTGTATCTAAAAAATCATTAAGTTCTTTAGCTATTTTCCCATAAATGCTTGGACCTTTTAATATAGCTTCCGTGCATACCTGAACAGCTGAAGCTCCAGCCATTAACATTTCAGCTGCATCTCTTCCGTTTGACACTCCTCCAACTCCTATTATAGGAATCTTTACAACCTGAGAAGCTTCAAATATACATCTAATAGCAAGTGGTCTTATAGCTGTTCCTGATAACCAGCCATAACCATTTTTACTTCCCATTATAGGTAGTCCTGTATTTATATCTATAGACATACATGGACCAAAGGAATTAATCATAACAAGTCCATCTGCACCTGCATCTTCTACTGCTTTTGCTATTACCTTAATGTCAGTATGTGGACTCATTTTCATAAATACCGGAACATCTAATGCTGCTTTTGCTGCCTTTAGTGCATTTACTATAGGTGTTACATCTGTTCCAACATAGTGAGTTGAAAGTTCAACTGCATCTGCATAAGGTTTAACCAAAGGAGCAACTACCTCAATCTGCTCCTTTGTGTATCCCATACTTACTATCATAGGAACTCCAGCTTCTTTAGCCTTTAAGTACTCTTTTTCTATCCATTGTTCTTTAGGCAATTCTGACCAAAGCTCAGTATTTAAAAATCCGCTATTAGTTGCTCCCATACAAGGTCTTGGAACATCTGCCGCATCTACTGATATAGTTTTAGTAACTAATCCACCAGCTCCTCCTTTTACTGCTGCTACACACATATCTCCATCTTTAGCACCTGGGCCAGCTGCTGTAAAAACTGGATTATTAAATTTCATACCTAAAATATCTATATTTAAATTTGCCATAATTAACTCCCCTTAATTAATTTATTTTAGATTCTTTCCCATAACTTTTGAGCTATCTCTCTAGATTTTGAGAATATCTTTTCTTCATCCACTGTATTTATTACTCTATTTCTCATTACTACTTTTCCATTTATTATTGTGTCTGTAACACATCTTCCTGACATTCCAAATATAATATGTCCATTTATATTGTTTTCATTTAAAGGAGTAAGAGGATTATAATCTACAATAATTACATCTCCATAAGCTCCTTCTTTTAAAGCTCCAACTTCTTTGTTGAAATACTTAGAGCTTATTTTTCTGTTATTATCAAATGCCATAGAGGATACTTCATTAAAGCCAACATTAGGATCACATAGATTATGTTTATGAATTATATTTCCTACCTTCATGGATTCCATCATGTCGCTAGTATATCCATCAGTTCCAAGACCCACGTTAATCCCTCTTTTTATAAATTCTAAAACTGGTGAACATCCTACTGCATTCCCCATATTTGATTCTGGATTATGAACTACATTTGTATTTGTTTGCTTTAAAATCTCCATTTCTCTACTATTAACATGAACACAATGAACAGCTATGGTTTTATCTGAAAGAATATCAAAATCCATAAGTCTTTCTACAACTCTTTTTCCATGATTTCTTAGGGAATCGTATAAATCATCTATTCCTTCTGAGGTATGTATGTGATAACCTGCATCTAATCCTTCCATAGCTTCTCTACACATATCTAAACTTTTGTCTGAAAGAGTAAATGCGGCATGCATTCCAAACATTCCTTTTAACATTTCCTCATTCACATTGTTATAAGTTTTGATAAAGTTTATATTTTCATTTATTCCAGCTTTAAGAATCTCTTCCCCATCTCTATCTGAAGTTTCATAACAAAGACAAGTTCTAACTCCAAGTTCTTTTGCTGCATCTCCTATTGTAAATAGACTGCCTTCAACACTATAAGGGCTTGCATGATGATCAAAAACAGTAGTTACTCCATTTTTTATACAATCTAAGTAAGTCGTATAGGCACTATATTTTGTATCCTCTAGAGTTAAGCCTTTATCAAGTCTCCACCAAAGATTTTCTAAGATATCAGTGAAGTTTTTAGGTGCTGGTCCTTTTCCTGCCATTCCTCTAGCAAAAGCACTATAAATATGCATATGCGTATTTATAAGTCCAGGCATAATCACCTTTCCTTTTGCATCTATAAACTCTTCCTCTTTATACTTTTCTTTAAGTAATGAATACTCTCCCACCGCTATTATGGTGTTATCTTTTATAACTACTGCTCCATTTTCTATATATGGATTTTTTTCATCCCTAGTTATTACTCTTCCATTTCCTATAATCAAAGGATTAGCCCCCTTACTTTCTTAATTCCTTCTTATTACCTTCCCGGCAATAATCTTGTTATATTGTCCTTCTTCCACAACAACATTACCATTTATGATTACATAATCAATTCCCTCTGGATATTGTGTAGGATCTACAAAGGTTCCTTTATCCTTAACGGTATCCATATTTACTATTACTATATCAGCGTACTTTCCAACTTCTAAGCTTCCTCTATCTTTAATATTAAAAGCTTCTGCCGCTTTATAGGTCATTTTATATACAGCTTCTTCAATAGAAAGGATATTTAATTCCTTAACATATCTATTTATAACCTTTGGGAAAGAACCATAAGCTCTAGGATGTGGTTTTCCTGAAAGAAGCCCATCTGTACAAACATTTTGCTCTTTCCTCTTCATGAATTTAATTACATGTTCCTCTAATCCATAGAAATCTACCATTCCTACTGCATTCTCTTCTTCGTACAATAAATCAAAAGTTGCATTATAAGGATCTTTTCCTTTAAGCTCACCTATCTCTAGTAGATTTTTACCTATTAGATGTTCATTTTCTTTGGTTCTTACACTGGTTACAAATATCTGATCAAGACCTGCAAAGTCTATGAAATTATCCCATCCATCTATGCCATGCTCTATATCATAGATCATTTTCTTTCTTAATTCTTCGTCTTTTAACCTCTCTAAAAGTTTATCTGTACCACCTGAATGTGCCCATGGAGGTAAAACTACTCCAAGCATTGTACTTCCTGCCGCATAGGGATATTGGTCGAAAGAAACTTTTATTCCTTCCTTTTGTGCCTTCTCTAAAAGCTCAATAACTCCATCAATATACTGCCAGTTATTTTTCCCACATACTTTAAAATGTGAGAAGTGAACTTTAACACCAGATTCTCTTCCTATGTTTATAACTTCCTCCATAGATTTAAGAATAGTATCAGCTTCGCTTCTTTGATGAACTACAAATACTCCATCATATTCTGCTACTACCTTACACATTTCTATAATTTCTTTTGTCTCGGAATATGCACAAGGAATATAGATTAACCCTGTTGATAATCCATAAGCTCCTGCTTCCATTTCTCTTCTTACTATTTCACACATTTTCTCTATTTCTTCTGTGGTTGAATATCTGTCCTCTAAACCCATGGCTTCCATTCTTACATTTCCATGAGGCACTAGATAAAGTTCATTTAATCCTACTCCGTTTTTCTCCATAAGCTTAAGATAATTATCCGTGGTTTCATATTCCCAATCTATATTGTCGCTTTCCCCATCAAGTCCGGCTAAGTTCTTTCTCCAAGTGCTTATATATTCTTTAGGAAGTGGAGCCATAGATATTCCATCCTGCCCTAATACTTCTGTAGTTATTCCTTGTCTTATCTTAATTTCATTAAAAGGATTATCTAATATCTTTAAATCTGAGTGACTATGAGTGTCTATAAATCCAGGACAAACTACTCTTCCAGCTGCATCAATTATCTTATCTGCTTTTATTTCTTCTTTGCTTATCTCTAATATTTTGTTATTCTCTATAAGTAAGTTTCCTAAATATCCTTTTTGCAAGGTTCCATCAACGATAGTTCCCCCTTTAATTAACACTCTCATTTTTAACACCCCTTATTTTTTGTATAGAGAATTCAATATTCCGTAATATCCTTCAGCTCCAATAAATAATTGTTCTAATTCTATATATTCATCTATAGTATGAGCCAAGTTTTCTTTCGATGGGCCAAATCCTATAGTTCTTATTCCTTTTTCTCCCGCATAATGACTTCCATTTGTACAGAAAGAGTATTGGGTTATTTCTGGATCTAAACCTGCACTTTTTAATCCTTCATAAGCTATTTGAACAAATTCATCCTTTTCTTCATAAAGCCATCCTGGGAAAAATCTTTCCCCTGAAATAGTACTTCCTGTATAACAATTTTCAGTAGCTTTAGCATAAGAAACCTCCGCTTTAAGTTCTGAATCTTCCTTCATTAATTCTTCAACAAAAGCTTTTATAGGTGCTAATACACTTTCCTTTGTTTCTCCAACTAAAAGTCTTCTATCAAAAGTTGCCTTGCAATAGTCTGGAACTACTGATGCCCCTGGATAAGGAGAAGATTTTATATCTGTTAAAACTAATATGCCTTTACCTAATACTGGATGCACTGGTGTTTCAAGTTCTTGAATTTTCTCTATGATTTTACTCATTTTATATACTGCATTTATACCTTTTTCAGGATTAGCCGAATGAGCTGGTTTTCCAAAGGTTTCTATAACAATCTCCGCACGACCTCTTTGTCCTATTTTAAGATTTAGCTCTGAAGATTCACCTATTACTACATAATCAGGATTTACAGCTTCACTTATTTTTCTTGAAGCTATTCCTTCAAATATCTCCTCATGTACAACCCCTGCTACATATATATCTCCCTTAAAGTCTTTTTTAATATCCTCAGCAAAACAAGCTGCTGCAACTATCATTGCACTTAGCTGTCCCTTCATGTCAGAAGTTCCACGACCATATATCTTTCCATCTACAATTTCTCCACCATAAGGATTGTGAGTCCACTTAGATTCATCTGGTACTGGAACTGTATCTATATGACCATCAAATAAAATTTTCTTTCCTTCTTCACTTCCCTTTATATGTCCAATTATATTTCCATATTCATCTATAAAATAATCATCGTAACCTAACTCCTCAAAAACCGTCTTAATAGCATCTGCTACATTTTTTTCTTCTCCTGAGTAGCTTTTGTTTCTTATTAATTCCTGACACACTTCTGTAAGTTTATTTTTTCTTGCTTCTGATAACATACTTTCACCTCAATTATTTTATAATTCTTCTTTACTATTTACGCCTTTCCATACTATCTTTCTGTACATAGCTGGATCTGTATCTCCTTCAGTACTAAAAAGCAAAACCTTAGACTTGTCATCTAGTTTTAAATCTTCTTTTAGTTCCTTATAATCTGGATTAGTCATTATTTCATATAGTAAACCTGTAGTAACTGCTCCAGACTCCCCTGAAATTACTTTTCTATCATCTTTTAGTGGATTTCCTAATATCCTCATTCCATTTGCTGATACCCAGTCTGGGCAAGATACGAATGCTGAACTATAACTTTTAAGAACTTCCCAGCCTATAGTATTAGCTTCTCCGCAAGCAAGTCCTGCCATTATAGTTTGCATATCCCCCCCCACAGCATAAGCTTTTCCATCTCCAGCTACTGCCGATTTATAAAAACAATCTGCTAAATTTGACTCAACTATAACAGTTGTTGGGCAATCTTCTCCTAATTCAGAAGCAAAAAAACCTTGAACTGCTCCTGCTAATGATCCTACTCCTGCTTGAACAAAAACATGTGTTGGTTTTTCCACTTCAATCTCTTTTAGCTGCTCTGAAGCTTCTAATGCCATAGTTCCATATCCTTGCATTATCCATGTAGGGATTTCTTCATACCCTTCCCAAGCTGTATCTTGTACCATAAGTCCATTATTCTCTTCAGCATACTTAGCTGCAAATCTTACTGCATCATCATAATTCATATCAGTAATGGAGGCTTCTGCACCTTCAGCTTGTATATGTGCTAACCTAGTTAAAGATGATCCTATAGGCATATAAATTACAGATTTTTGTTTAAGCTTATTTGCTGTCCAAGCTACACCTCTTCCATGATTTCCATCTGTAGCCGTTACAAAAGTTATTTCACCAAGTTTATCTCTAACTTCATCAGATATAATTTTTTTATAGTCAAGTTCTGATATATCTGTTTCTAATTTTTTAGCTATATATTTTGCCATAGCAAAAGAACCACCTAATACTTTAAAAGCATTTAATCCAAATCTATACGATTCATCTTTAAGATATATTCCTCCAAGACCAATTTCTTTAGCTAAATTATCTAAAGATGCTACTGGAGTCCTTTCATATTGAGGAAAACTACCATGAAAGTTTTTAGCTTTAGAAACTTCTTTCTTAGATAAAAAGTCTGTGGAAGCCTTACCACAATTTTTAAGTTCATTAAATTTCCATTTTATAATGTTGTCCATTTGTTTCCGCTCCTTAATAGTACTAAATTAAAAAAAGCCCAATGTGATCCCTAATTAAAAATATATTCCAAAGAAATATATTTAGAAATTAAAAGCTCATCATTGAACTTGTTTTTAATCTAAAATTTAAATTTCATTTTTAAATACTCATATGATTTATATAAGCAAATACTGTGCCAATTCACTATTAATTCTTACTATTAATCATTAAAGCCTTGAAAACAAACAACTTATTAAATACTTGTGGATAATCTTGAATCCGATAAAACTTTCAGTAAATAAACCCTCTACTCTCAAAATGATATTTTATTATCATTTTGATAATACATCTAAGTCCTAATATAATTCAATTTTTTCTCCTAAATATATATCTCCACCTTTTAATACCTTTCCAAAAATCCCTTTGGTAGGCATTATACACTCCCCTACTGAATAAAAAATCTCACATTTATCATGACACTTTTTGCCTAATTGAGTTATTTCTATTAATGCCTCTCCAATTATTACTTTATCTCCTACTGATAAACTAGCTAAATCTATTCCTTCGGTAACTAAATTTTCACCAAAGTCTCCATAAACTACTTTACCACCTTTTTTATTAAAGGAATCAATTTCTTCCTTGGCCAATAAACTTACCTGTCTATGCCACTTACCACCATGAGCATCTCCCTTTAATCCAAAGTCTTCAACCAATTCTATCTCTTTAACTTCTTCTTTTTTGGTCCCCTTTTTCACGCTTGTACATATTGCTACTATTCTACCCATGGTTATCCTCCTATCTCATTCATAAATCTATTATCCTTATCCTTTTCATCTTTTCCAAAGCTATGTTTAATAGGTTTATTATATATTTTGTCTTTTATTATCTCCAATAACTCTTCGTCATTCATTCCACTTCTGATTAAAGTCTTTAAATCTATACCATAATTCCAATGTAGACATTGTTTTAAAAATCCTTCTGAAGTTACTCTTATCCTATTACAACTTTCACAAAAATTATCGCTTATAGCACTTATAAATCCAACCTTACCTAAGGCATTCTTTAGTTTCATATACTTTGCAGGTCCACTTATTCCTATCATCTTTTCATCTTCAAGTACATGCCCATGCTTTATAATCTCTTTAACTTTATTATTGGTTATAGGGGTTAAATCTTTAGCTGCTCCTATAGGCATAAGCTCTATAAATCTTACATCCATTTTTTTATTTATTGTAAGAGCTGCTAAATTTAATATTTCATCTTCATTAACTCCTCCAATTATTACTGAATTAACCTTAACTTTAATACCTAAGTCTAATAAATTATCTATAACTCTTAATACAACTTTTAAATCTCCACCTCTAGTAATGTCTCTGTAGGTCTCTTCCTTTAAAGTATCTAAACTTATATTTACTCCTTTTAAACCTGCTTCTTTAAATTCTCTTTCTTTTCCTTCTAATAAAAGGGCATTGGTTGTTATATATACTTCTTCTATGCCAGGTACTCTGTGTATATCTTCTATTATTTTAAGTATGTTCTTTCTAGTAAGTGGTTCTCCACCTGTTAATCTCACTTTTTTTATGCCACATTTAGCCATTAATTTGACTAGCTTTATAACTTCATCATCTTTTAAGATTTTCTCTTTATCCATAAAAGTAATATTATCTTTTGGCATGCAGTAAACACATCTTAAATTACATACATCAGTTAATGAAATTCTTAAATATTCTATATTTCTTCCTTGTTTATCTATCAATTTTATCAATGCCACCTTTATAGATTATTCTTTCTTAATAAGGTTTCATATTCTTCTATAGTATCTATGTCATAAATAATATTCTCATCTTCTACTTGTAAATAATAAACCTCATCATCGTGATTTTTAATTACATCTTTTAAATTATAATTTTCTCCAACCATCTCTAAATCTTTAAATATATCTTTAGAAAACAATACCGGGTGTCCTTTTCTACCATTAACCATTGGTATTATGATCTTATATCTGTTTTTATCATAAACTGATTCCATAAGTTGTAATGTTTCAGCCTTAATTGCTGGCGTGTCTCCTAAAGCAAGATATAAAACTTCTGTATCATTATCTATTTTTTCAAAGCCTTTTTTGAAAGAACTTGCCATATCTCCAGCAAAATCTTCATTATATGCCCAGGTTATCTTATCCTGTGAAAAAATTTCTTTTATTAAATCTGCTTTATATCCAACTACTATAATAAGTTTATCAATATTAATATCATTATAGCAAGTAATAGATTGTCCTAATACTGTTGTATCTCCCCAAGGAAGTAGCTGTTTTACAGTTCCCATCCTTTTACCTTGACCAGCAGCTAAAATAATAACAGAAGTTTTCATTTCTTACCCCCTTCATTTTTACTTCTTTTTATATGGAGTATTATCTAGTGGAAGAGTATATCTTCTTTCTCCATCAAAGGTTCTATAGGCTTCTGAAGTCGCCGCTAAAGTTGGTATTAAAACTAGTTCCCCAACCCCTTTAGCACCATATGCTAAGTCTCCTAGTTTCTTTTCTATAAGTTTATATTCTATCTTAGGAACATCTGTAGATCTCCATAAACCTATTGTTCCAAACTTTGATTTCACATATCCATCTTCTGTCTCAAATTTCTCTGTAAGAGCAAATCCAAGTCCCATTACAACTCCACCTTCTATCTGTCCCTCCACGTTTGTAGGATTTATTGCTCTTCCAACATCTTGAGCTACAAATACTTTTTCAACCTTCCCCTTTTCATCTAAAATTACCATTTGGGTTGCATATCCATAAGCTATATGTTGTTTTGGATTTTCCTTTTCTGAAGCTAACTTATCTGTAATTGCAGTAAAATCTGACTTAAATACTTCTCCTTCAAGCTCTTCTAATGTTTTTGTTTTTAGAGCTTCCTTTAATTTTAAAGAAACTCTTCTAGTTGCTTCTCCTGTAATTAAGGTTTGTCTTGATGCTGTAGTAGGACCTGAATCTGGAGTAACCATAGTATCTGGTGAATGATATTCAATTAATTCTAAAGATATTCCTGTAGTTTCTCCACAAATTTGTGTCATGACTGTTGCCAGTCCTTGTCCTATACATTGAGCAGAAGTTTTTATAATTATCTTTCCATTTTTAACTTCTATATTACATCTCCCTGTATCTATTACTCCAACTCCGCAACCAGTGTTTTTCATAGCACAAGCAATACCTATGTATTTATGTTTTCCACTGTAATATTCATCCTTTATTGCTTCTAAAGTTTCTATTATCGCTGTACTCTCATCGCACAGTTGTCCAGTTGGAAGAATATCTCCTGGTTTTACAGCATTTTTGTATCTAAACTCCCATTTGTCTAGACCTACTTGCTCTGCAAGAATATTTATATTGGTTTCACTTCCAAAGGTTGTTTGAGGAACTCCAAATCCTCTAAATGCCCCTCCTGGCGGATTATTTGTATATATTGCATATCCGTTAAGTTCAATATTAGGTATTCTATATGGTCCACATAAATGAGTGCACGCTCTCTCTAGTACCACGGAACCAAGAGATGCGTAAGCTCCTGTATCCGCTAAAACCTTAGCCTTTAAAGCTGTCAAATTTCCTTCCTCATCACAAGCTGTAGTTACTTCTACTTCCATTCCATGTCTCTTTGGATGTACAAGTAAACTTTCCTCTCTGCTAAAGGTTATTTTAACTGGCTTTTTGGTGTAGTAAGTAAGAAGAGCTGCATGGTGTTGCACTGTCAAATCTTCTTTTCCTCCAAATCCCCCTCCAACATATGCTGATATAACATGTACCTTATCTTCTGGAAGTCCTAATACATGACATATACCTTCATGATCTGAATGAATATGTTGTGAAGAAACATATAAAGTCAATACATCTCCTTCATAAAAAGCTATGGTTGCTTCTGGTTCTAAGAAGGCATGATCTATAGGCATAGTCTTATATTTTTTTGTTACAACATATTTTGATTCCTCAATTGCCTTATCTGGATTTCCTCTTTTTACATAAGTGTTACTTAAAATATTCCCTTTTTCATGTATCTTGTAGGCATCATCTTTTAAGGCATCATGAACATTAGTTATTGCTGGTAATTCTTCATATTCAACCTTTATTAATGAAAGCGCTTTTTCTAATATGTCTTTTGTTTCAGCTGCTACTATTGCTATAGCATCCCCTAAATATCTAGTCTCTTCTCCTATAGCTACCATAGTAGGCCAATCTTTAAATATATATCCTTGATAATTATTAGCTGGAATATCTTCGGCAGTAAGAACTGCATGTACACCTTGAAGCTTTTTAGCTTCATCTGTATCTATACTTAAAACCTTTGCTCTTGGATATCTTGAGCGAAGAGCTTTTCCATATAACATTCCTTCTATGTAATAATCGTCGGGATATTTTGCTGTACCTAGAATCTTTTCTTTGGCATCAATTCTAGCCATTCGTCTTCCTACTTTAGCTTCTTGCTCTAAATGAATTTTATTATGTTTTCTAAAAGCTTCAGCTGCCATTAAAATTGCTTTTTCTATTTTTACATATCCAGTGCATCTGCATAAATTACTCTTTATTGCCTTTTTTACATCTTCTTCTGTAGGATTAGGATTGCTGTCTATTAATGCTTTAGCACTCATTATCATTCCAGGAATACAAAATCCACACTGAACAGCACCAGCATTTGAAAATGAATCTGTATAAACTTCTTTTTCAAGTTCTGTTAAACCTTCAATTGTAACTACTTCTTTTCCCTCTATATCCTTTATCTTTTTGATACAAGCTCTTATATTTTTTCCTTCAATAACTACAGTACATGCCCCGCAAGTACCCTTTGCACATCCATTTTTCACTGAAGTTAATCCTTCATAATCTCTTAAATAATCAATTAACTTCAACTCTCCATCTGCAGAAACTTCTCTTCCGTTTAATATAAACCTAATCATAATTAGCCCCCTATATTTTTACTTTAAACTTAAAAGGAAAATAAAAAAAAACAAGTTCAGTACTCTCATTTCAAATAAAAGAAAAATAAATCTATTTTTCCTAAGATTTTGAAAGTTCGTCATTGAACTTGTTTCTATTTCTCTATTAAGTTTTTCTTTATAAACATTTCTTACTTTACCTTTCTAGCAAATCCCTTGCCAAATGTATAAAAATTGTTGATATATTAAAAATATAGGTGTATTTTTGCCACTTAGATTATTGATTTTACCAAAAGTATTTTTATGAAACTAAAAACCGCTTAAATCCCTTTTAACTTTTTAGATTTAGAAATTCTACTATAGTAATTAATTATCAAAATGATAATACCTTCTCACATTGATAACTATTCTTTAAAAGAGCCTATTTTTCTATATATAGTAGCTATTCCTATTCCCAGTTTTTCTGCAACCATCTTTTTCCCATTGGTATCATAGCCATATTTATCTAAAGCTTTAAGTATATATTCTCTTTCTATATCCTTAAGAAATCGTATTTCTTCCTCTTCATGAAAAGTCTCAACTTTGTTATTACCTAATATAGTATGTGGAAGCATTTCTTTCTCTATTATTCCTCTACTGTCAGATAAATTAATTAAAAGTTCTACTACATTTTCAAGCTCACGAATATTTCCAGGCCAACTGTATCTTATTAATTTTTCATAAGCATCTTTATTAACAGTATGAACATACTTATCAAAAATTTTATTATATTTATCAATTAGAGTGTTTAATATGAGTTTAAAATCTTCTCTTCTTTCCCTTAGTGCAGGTATTTCTATAGGTATAACATTTAATCTATAATATAAATCTTCTCTAAATTTATTCTCCTTAATCATTTGTCTTAGATCTTTATTAGTTGCTGCAACTACTCTAATATCCAAGTTTACTAATTCATTAGAGCCTATTCTTACTAATGTTCTCTCTTGAAGAACCCTTAATAATTTAGCCTGAAGATACAGAGGCATGTCTCCAACCTCATCTAAAAATATCACACCTTTATTTGCTAGCTCGAATTTACCTATTCTTCCATTAGGATTTGCACCACTAAATGCTCCTTTAACATATCCAAATAGTTCACTCTCTAGTAGGGTATCTGGTATAGCTGCACAGTTTATTCCTATAAAAGGGTTATTTCTTCTATCACTTTCAGCATGAATTGCCCTAGCTATAAGTTCTTTTCCAGTTCCACTTTCTCCAGTAACAAATACAGTTGATTTAGTGTTAGCTATTTTTCTTATTTTATCTTTTATGCCTTGCATGGCTTTACCTTCTCCGATTATAGCCTCTAAACCTACTATTTTATTATCACTGGTTATTTTATACGCCTTTGTATTTACATCCTTTAGCATATTAAAAATAAGCATTTTATTGTAGTCTTCTAAGGTATCTTCTAGCGGTATTAGGCTTCCTACAAGATTATATTTTTTGCCATTTATTCTTACTTTATAGAATTCTTCTTCTAATATATTTCCTTCTAAAAGTTTAAGCTGTATATTCCCATTAATATCGCTCGGAGTTAATTCTAACTTTTTCATAGCTTTACTATTCATTTCAACTATTTTACTTTCAGAATTTATAATTATAACTCCGTTATCTACACTATTAACAACTTGCTTAAGTAAATTTATATAAGATACATTTCTTTCATTCCCCTTAAATTCATATATCTTTGCACTTATAAGTTCACTTATTTTATACAAAAACTCTAAATGGGAATCTAAATTATCAGACAGGTAATTTTTTTGTTCAATAGTAGTACAAACCAAACCTATTACCCCTATTATTTCTTTTTGAAATATTATGGGCGTTGATATCTCCATCATTTCTAAACATTCATTTTTCTGATTACAGAGTCTACATATTTCAGCTTCTCTAGGATTTTCTATAATTTGATGTTTCCCTGTAGCTAAAACATGTTTATAAACTACACCTTTGTTATCTCCATTTATATTGCTAGTAAATATTCCAGTCCCTGCTATAGTATTTAAGTTACTATCTACAATTTCCACATCTACTTTTATTACGTTTGCTATAACTTCTGCATATTTTAAGACAGTACTCTGAATAGGCTTTAATAATGATTCTTTCATAACCCTAGCCCCCAAACTTATTTAATCTTAGTATTATTGTCGTATAAGAAATGCCCGCTCTTTCCACCTATTTTTTCTATAAGGTGAATATCTTTAATAATCATTCCTTTATCTACGGCTTTACACATGTCATATATAGTAAGAGCAGTTATGGATACTGCTGTTAAAGCTTCCATTTCTACTCCTGTTTTCCCACTTACTTTTACTTCTGAATATATTTCAATTTCATTATTTTCTCTATTTATATTAAATTCAATCTTGCAGCCATTTATTAGTAGAGGATGGCACATTGGAATTAAGTCTGAAGTTTTTTTACTCCCCATAATACCTGCTATTCTAGCTACTCCGAGCACATCCCCCTTACCTATTTTACCTTCTTCAATTATCTTTAAAGTTTCAGGACTTACTTGTATTTTCCCAGAAGCTCTAGCTATTCTTTTAGTTATATCCTTTTCTGTTACATCAACCATTTTAGCTTTACCTTGCTCATCAAAGTGAGTTAATTTTTCCATTTCGCACCTCCTTTTAGTACTTTCCAAAACTACAATGTGGGAAGGTACATACTTCGCAATTTAGACATAAGCCACCTTGGCCATACATAGCAATGTCTCTTTTGGTTATTCTTTCACCAGCTAAAACTCTAGGTAAAACTAGATCTAAAACTGTTCTTTTAGAGTGCATAACACATCCTGGAAGTCCCATTATAGGAATATCTCCATTATAAGCAAGTAAAAACATTGCTCCTGGTAAAACTGGAGAACCATAGGTTATAATCTCTGCTCCTGTTGCCTTTATTGCAGAAGGGGTTAAATCATCAGGATCTACAGACATACCGCCTGTACACATTATGAGCTCTGCGCCTTCATTTATAAACTCCAAAATAGCTGACTTAATTTTATCTAAATCATCTGGTAGTATTTTTTGCCCCAATACTTCACAGCCATATTCAGCTGCTTTCCCTCTTATAACTGATCCAAAGGCATCTTTTATTCTTCCATAAAAAACTTCATTGCCTGTAGTTACTATACCTACTTTTTTCGGATTAACTTTAACTACTCTCACTATTTTATTTTTTATGGTATCCTCAGCTTCTATTATTTTCTTTTCATCTATAACTAAAGGAATTACTCTTGTTCCCCCAAGCTTTTCTCCCTTTTTCACATACGTATTGTCATGAAGAGTAGCCATCATTATTTCATCTATCATATTTAAATTTAGTAGTTCCTCTGAATCTATTTTAAGAAGTCCATCATGTTCTGCTATAAAATCTATCTTTCCTTCTTTTATCTCCCCAAACACGATACCTTCTCCACAAGCTAAATTCTTAAGCCTTATAGCCGCATCATTTTCATGTAAAAATCCTTCAATATCTTCCCACACATAAATATGGTCTTTTCCTAATGAAAGTAGTTCCTGTACATCCTCTTGTTTTATTAAATGTCCCTTCTTAAAAGCTCTACCCTTAAATCCTCCTGGGACTATTTTAGTAATATCATGAAATAAAATCATTCCCACTGCATCTTCAGTTTTTATCTTTTTCATCATTTCACCCCTTTTATCTTGCACACTCAGAGTCTTCACCAATTAATATCTTTATTCCATGCTCTAACTCAGTTATTATATATTCTAGAGATTCTCTTACAGCTTTAGGGCTTCCAGGTAGATTAACTATTAAGGTGTTCCCTCTTATACCAGATATTCCTCTAGATAGCATAGCTCTCTTAGTTATAGTTAAACTGTAAGCTCTTATTGCCTCTGATATTCCTGGCACTTCTCTCTCAATTATTTCTTTAGTAGCTTCTGGGGTTACATCTCTTTGACTAAAGCCTGTACCTCCTGTTGTAACCACTAAATTCAACTTTAGATCATCACTCATATATGTAAGCTCTTTTTTTAGATCTTCTCTTTCATCTGGAACTACTACATATCTATTAACTTTATATCCACTTGCTTCTACTATTTCTCTAATTACATCTCCACTTTTATCTACTCGTTCACCTTTAGAACCTTTATCACTAGCTGTTATTATTCCAACTGAATACAAACCTATTCCTCCCTTTCACTTAAATGTTTCAAGGTACCTTTGTTTTTAATCACCAGTATCTCACTTATAATAGATATGGCTATTTCTTCCGGAGTACCATTACATATATCAAGTCCTATAGGAGCATAAAGTTTCTTTATTTTCTCTTTATCTATATCTTCATTATTTAACTTCTCTTTTATTTCCTTAACCTTCTTTTTACTTCCCATCATGCCTATATATGCAACATCTCTATTTATAACTTCTTTAAGCGCTTCATAATCAGTAACATGACCTCTAGTAACCAATATTACATAGCTTCTATTATTTAAATTAATCTCACTTAAGGCTTCACTAGGGGTACAGCATAAAAATCTCTTTACATCCTTAAAAGTATCAACATTTTTAAACTCTTCTCTATCATCTACTATATAAACATCAAAGCTTAAACTACTAGCTATAGAAGCTATCTTTTGAGATACATGTCCAGCTCCGAAAATAACCAACTTTTCATTAGGTTTTACTATCCTTACAAACCCTTCTGATACCCCACCGCAAGTCATTTTTAACTCACCAGTTTCGTTTAAGGTGTATTTAAATGTGAAACTCTCTCCTGTTTCTAATGCTTTAAGGCTTCTTTTTATTAAGTCAAACTCTATCTTCCCACCACCCACAGTGCCAATAGTTTTTCCATCTTTATATACAGCCATCATAGATTCTTCTGCACCTGGTACTGAACCTATGCTGTTTGTAAGCATAACTAGAGCTACTTCTTCATCTTTATTTAAAGCTTCAAGGACTTTTTCAAAAATAACTTTACTCATAGTCCCCTCCTTATCAATTTTAATATTTTGGAAAGTTTTCAGTAGTTTATATGATATTTTATTAATTAAATGTTATTTTTTTATATAATTTATTATAACAACTGGGTATATATTTGTAAATCAACAATTATTGTCTGATTAAGTATATCAGAGCTTCTAATACCCCTCCACCTATAGTTCTAGCTTTATCAGAAATAGTAAAGCAGTTTTTTCTCTCTTCAAGCCTTGGATCAATATCTGCAATTTTAAGTCCTTTATACACCTTGCTGTTATTTCTTATTATCCCTCTTAAAACTCCATCTATAGTAGCTCTAACTATATAATCTCCTACATATGCTAATGGCTCTTCTTTTTTTACTATATCCCCAATCACTCTTACATTATTTATAACACCATCACAAGGACTATATATAACTCTTTCTTTAGTATATCCTCCTATATTCCCTGGTGCCCCAGTATCTGCTTGAGCTTCTCCATTAAATATAAGTCTTCCTAAATTATGTCCTCTATTTGTTTCTATTACTACATCAACATCTTTTCCTGCTTCAAAACCTGGTCCTAAAGCTATGGTTATAGGTGCCATATTAATGTAAGTTCCTAAATTCTTTTTCGCTAATATTCCATCTACTACTGCCTTAGGTTTTAATAAGTTTATATAACTTCCTTTTGGATCTACAATCACAGGTACCTTATTATTCTTCCAAGCATCTTCTATTTCTTCTAAGTTTTTTACCCTAACAGATTTTATTCCCTCTACTTCTATTTCATCTTCAAATAAAGCCTCGCTAAAACTTACCTCTCTTCTAATGCAGGTAGGGTTTTCTATTTCCAATACCAAAACCTTAAATCCACATCTATATAACTTTTGAATTACACCAGAGGCTATATCTCCTCCCCCTCTAACTATAACCATTTCTTTCATTATAAATTATCCTTCCTTTGTAACTGTAATTTTTCATAATCCTCCCAGGTATCTATATCCATCAGCTCATATTCATTTTCAACTTCAACAAATATTAAACTATCCTTGTTTCTTTTAATGACTTCTCTTCCACCCTTATCTCCTTTTAAAGCTTTAAGTTCATCTATAAATATTGAAGAGAATATAACTGGACTACCATTTCTCTCTTTATATTTAGGAATTACTATATTCTGAGGATTATTTTTAAAAGCATCTATCATCTTCTCTATTGTTAGCTTACTTAATAAAGGTTGATCTCCTGTAAAAAACATGTATCCTTCTGCAACTGGAGAACTCTCTATTCCTAGTTTTATGGATTCACTTTGCCCAAGAATAGAATTTTTATTTTCCACTACTTTAAATCCTCTTTTACATGCAATATCTAAAACTTCCTTATCCTTTGCTACTACAAGCCTTGAATAAAAATTAATCTGTAAAATCTTATCCATAATATGCTCAATAAGCTTTTTATCTCTATACTCTAAAAGAAGTTTATTTGTTCCTATTCTACTTCCGTATCCAGATGCCATAACTATACAATTAATCATAAACTTCCCCTCTTAAGCTTCCACAAATAATTTTATTTATATATCCATTATTTATTTTCTTTATCTTTTCTTTTAGACATTCCGCCAGCATCTTGTCTTTATGACTTTCAACCTTATTTATAAAAAGTATTTTTTCACCTTTTGCATCTTTAAATAATCCTTTTTCATGGAAAACTAGAGAAGTAATCATCTCTAAATCTACAACATCATCCAATTTTGAATTAGTTATATCTAAAAACCTGTCTACTCTATGAATATTTTCTTCATTAATTTCTTTTCCAACAACCTCTATACTTAAAACACCTACAGTTTTAGTAGTATTACTACTTACAACTGGCTCATCTTCTCTCCACCCTTTAATAGGTTTCTTTTTGGAGCCATCCCCTTCTACTAATACATAGTCAAATTTATGAAGCTGTTTTTCTAAAAGTTTTAAATTTAACCCCTTTATCTTATTCTCAGAATCTACACTTTCTCCATAAATATAAATACCCTTATCAATAACATATTCATTAAACTTATGGGAATCAATTTCTAGAAAATCAAACTGCTTAGTTTCAGGCATATATATTTTTGTTGTAGTGGTTATTAAAACTTTCCCCTCTCCTCTTAACTCTTCTCCTAAGGTAAACATTAAGGTAGTTTTCCCTCCTGCCCCAACAATAGTTATAACATCCCCTAACTTTACATCTAAAACTTCCTTAAGTTTCATAGCGAGTTACTTCCTTATTTAATCCTATTTTCTTAATCAAATAATAACCAGAAGTTTTTATGTTTTTGCTAATAAGAATCTCTCTAGCCTTATCTATATTATTGTTATCCAGCTTAAGTGAAAGGCCACAACCTGAAGTTATCTCTCTTGGAACAGGTATTATTCTTACATTTATATTATTCATAAGCTCTTTTTCAGCTCTAATAGCACTGTGAGTAGAATCAAAAGTTATTAAACTAAATATCTCCACATCCATTCTAATTCCTCTTATGGTTTAATGATTTTATCTGAAGAATTCATTTTTTCAACAATACTGTACATGTTAGTTACAGATCCAACAGCTAATTCTTCAGTTAATCCATAATAATTTAGACATGTTCCACAGGTTAATATTTCTACCCCTTGTTCTTCAAGCTTTTTCAAATCTTCTAATACAGATGAGTTCTTAGTTGTAAGTTTAGCTCCTCCATTATAAAATAGAATGCAGGTTGGAAGAGTCTCTGTTTCTGTTAAGGTATAAATAAAAGCTTTCATTAAAATAGTTCCTAATTCTTCATTTCCTTCTCCCATCTTGTCAGAAGAAATAACTACAGCTGTTGAACTTATAGTTTCCTTTGTTATAAGAACTTCTTTAACTTCTTCTTCCCCTTCTCCTTTTATTATCTTAACCTCATAGTGATCTTCACCTAATTTTTCGCCCGCATACTTATATCCAATTTCTTTAGCCATTTTCTCTAAATTTTCTTTCGCTATTTCGTTATCTACAACTACTTGAATAACCCCATCTTTCTCAATTTCTTTTAAAGCTTTTTTAGCCTTTATTACTGGTATAGGGCAAAGTTCCCCTCTAGCATCAACTTTTATCATAGTTCTCTCTCCTTTAATATTTCTCTATTATTATATTAAACTCTTGTTTTTCAATAACTTCTCCTACAATTTCTGATTTTAAATCAAGTTCTTGTAATTCCTTCAATAAATCATCTGCCTCATCTGAAGATAAGCTTATCAAAAGTCCTCCAGAAGTTTGTGGATCAAATAGAATTTCCTCTAATGCAAATTCAATATCTTTAAAAAATACTTTATCCTTTAAATGTCTTCTATTTCTTTGTCCACCTGCTGTTATTAAAAACTCTTTAGCATAGTCATAAGCTTCTTTTATATAAGGAATGGTGTTTCCATTTACCTTTATTGAATATTCATCTTTAATCATCTCATTTAAATGTCCTAAAAATCCAAAGCCAGTTACATCAGTACATGCGTTAACTTTGTATTTTTTCATCTTATCAGCCGCATATTTATTTAAAGTTTCCATAGATTTTATAGCCTTATTATAAGCTTCTTCACTGGCTTCTCCTACCCGATGAGCTGTTGTTATTATTCCTACCCCTAGTGGTTTTGTAAGTATAAGTTTATCTCCTATCTTGCAGTTATTATTAGCAAGAATCTTTAAAGGATGAACTACCCCGGTTACAGATAAGCCATATTTAGGTTCTGGATCATTTATAGAATGTCCTCCCGATACAACTCCTCCTGCTTCATGAACTTTTTCAGCTCCTCCTCTAAGTATTTCTCCTAGAATATCTGCCTCCATCTTTTCTGGAAATCCCACAATATTAAGAGCTACCTTTACCTCTCCCCCCATGGCATATACATCACTTAAAGCATTAGCTGCAGCTATTTTGCCAAAAGTATATGGATCTTCTACTATAGGAGTAAAAAAGTCCAAGGTCTGAATAATAGCTATGTCATCTGTCAATTTATATACAGCTCCATCGTCTGAGCTATCAAATCCTATTAATAAATTCTCATCAAACTTATTAGGAATTTTATCTAATACACTTTTAAGCATACCTGGACCTAACTTAGCTGTACATCCACCGCCACAGGTAAATTTCACGTTATTTTGGCTCATACAAATTCACTTCCTCAATTTAAATTGCTTCTCATATCCAATTATTGCTGCTCCTATTGCGCCAGCATATTGTGATAAAGGAGATACCTTTATTTCTTTATTTATAAATCCTTCTAATCTTCTCTTAAATTCCTCGCTTCTACTAACTCCCCCAGAGAAAAACACACCTTCTTCAATATTTAATTTAGATGCGAAGGTAGCTGTTCTTTTTGCTATAGAAGATAAAATTCCTGACAATATTTCTTCTCTTGGAACCTCTTTAGCGATTAGGCTTATAACTTCTGATTCTGCAAATACCGTACACATACTAGATATTGGATATGGCTTAACCCCTTTTGTAAGGGAGTCTATTAAAGATAGCTCTTCATCTAAGGTCTTTACCATAACCTCTAAAAATCTTCCAGTCCCAGCTGCACATTTATCATTCATCAAAAAATCTGTAAGATTACCATCTCGATCTAGTTTTATAACCTTGCTATCTTGACCACCAATGTCTATTACAGTTCTTGTATTTTCACAAAGGTATTTAGCACCTTTTCCATGACAGGTAATTTCAGTAACCTTCTTATCTCCAAAATCCGCAAGTTCTCTCCCATAACCAGTAAGCACTACATAGGGTTTATCTTCAAGTCCATAAGATAAATCTGAATATATCTTCATCATACTCTCTCTAGGTCTTGAAGTTGTTTTAGTTATTATCTTTTTAACTATATTCCCATTATATAATATTCCTTTAGTTGAGGTAGAACCTGAATCTATTCCTATTGAATACATATTTTCACCTATAACATTTCTATAAATGCTGCCATTCTTGTATTTAACTGTCCTATATCTGACTGTGAATAGTCTGTCTCTACTGCCATATATGGAACTTTATAATTATTATTTGTAAATCTTTTTATTGAAAGAGTCTCTACAGCATAAGTATGGCAAGCCTGAAGTATTACATCTACTACCCCATCCACCTTATACTCTTCAATCATCTTTCCTAATAAAGTTTTTCTATTTTCATTAGGACTCATGCAAGAGCAGCCTATTGCAAGATATTTTTCTGCTAATGCATCAAATACATCCTTATCCTCATCTACTAAAAGTTCATTTGCTTTAGCAACTGTGCAGTTTTCAAAAGCAACTACATAACCACCATTATCTTCTATAGCTTTTACTACCTTTTCAGCAGCTCCCCCTATAGGACATCCTGTTATTAATATTCTTGGTCTACTATCTAGTCTTTTTCCTTGTGAGTATTCTCTTTTTACTCTCTCAGTTAAACTAGAAAGTTCTTCTATAGATTGTTCTTTATCAAACTTAAAGGTCGCTCCATATATAACCTTCAATATATCCGTTCCAGAAATAGCTGGTGGATTTAACTTACCTATTTCATAAAACTCTTTTAAAGCTACTCTTTCTCTATTTTTTAAGTTTATAGCTTCTTTAATCTTATCTTCTGTAATTCTAAGTTCTAATTTATCTTCTAATAAATCTTTTAGCTTTATTATCTCACTTTTCCATAATTCATAGCTCTTTTCCCCAACTTGTGTATTAGGTAACTGCATGACATGAACAGCTTTAAATTCCCCTAAATATTCATACATCTTTTTCTTTCCATCACAGGTTGTCTCTCCTACAATTAAATCAGAGAAGTAAAAATAAGGACACTTATCTGTTTTCCCAAAACCATAGCTACTTTTTATTAGTGGACAAAGATTTCTAGGAAGATCCATTTCTGCATCTCCTATAGTTTCATCTGAGGTTGAACAAAGAGAAACTACTGCTGCTCCAGCCGCCATAGCTATTTCCTGGGGCATATATGTACAAAATGTTCCTATTAAAGGAATGTTCTTCTCCTTAAGTTCTTTTGCTATTATGAACCCATTTTTTCTTGCTTCAGAAAAATCTTCAAAAATCTCTGGCAAATCCTTTTTAATATCCATATATTAACACTCCTTAATACTTATTGCACAAAAACGTCACTGTAATTTAATTATACAATGACGTCTTTATATTATAAATTTAAAATTTAAAAGGGCTTTATTATATTTATATAATTTATTGCTCATTATCCACTCTATATAGGAAGAATCTATTTTAATTTCAGAAAATCCTTTAATAAATTAACCGCTACCTGCTTTCTATAGTTTTTATTTGATCTTTGATCGTCTATAGGATTTATTAAATCTGAATAGTCCTCAATTAATTCTTCGCTTATTTCATCTAAATTGTTTATATTTTTTCCTATTAATTCATTCTCCATCTTTTTAGATTTAACTATTGTAGGTGCTACTGCTCCAAAAGCTATTCTCACGTCTTTAATTACATCTTCCTCAACATTTATAAATCCTATAAAAGATAGTTTAGATATTGCTGTAGCTTTTCTAGTTCCAACTTTCTTATAATAATATTCATTAAAGTTAACTATAGGAATCCTTATTTCTTTTAAAATTTCATCACTGCCTAATACATTTCTTCCTGGGGCAACAATAAAATCCTCTATAAATATTATCCTATCCCCCTTCAGGCTTCCTACCACTAGTTCAGCTTCTAAAGCATAAAGTAATGGAAGTATATCTGCAGCTGGTGAAGCATTACAGATATTGCCTCCGATAGTTGCTACATTCCTTATAGCCGGTGATGCTATATCCTTAATTACAATTTTAAAATAATCAGGAATTAACTCATAATTACTAATTTCAGAAAATGTACATGCAGCTCCTATATGAAGATAATCTCTTAATGTGTATATCTTTTTTAATTCTGTTAGATTTGCAACAAAGACAGTATTTTTATCAAACCTAGGTATAAGTCCTGAGGGTCTTTTCCTTCTTACCATAAGATCTGTTCCGCCAGATAATATTATAGTCTCTTCTCTACTTATTACCTCCAAAGCCTCTTTTAAACTTTCTGGTAAATACAATATTATATTAGAGTTCTCCTCTTTACTTATTACCATACAGTATCACCTCTTTTTGAAGCTAACTTAATAGCTTCGATTATTTTATCGTATCCTGTACATCTACAAAGATTCCCTGATATTCCTTCTCTGATTTCATCCTCATTTGGTCTACTATTTTTAGTTAGTAGTGCATATGATGCCATTATCATTCCTGGAGTACAAAAACCACATTGAACAGCTCCCGCATCCTCATATGCTTCCTTGAGTATATTAAATTCTTTAGTATCTACGAGACCTTCTATTGTAATAACTTTAGCTGCATTTACATTACCTAAAGGCACACAGCAAGAATTAATAAGATTTCCATCTATAATTACAGAACAGGCTCCACATTCGCCTTGTCCACAACCTTCTTTTGGAGCTATCAACTTAAAATCCTCTCTTAGAACATCTAAAAGTCGTCTTAATGGATTGCTTTCAATACTAACTTCTTCATTATTTAGATTGAATTTAATTTTTGTCATTTTTTATTACCTCCATTATTAACTCAGGGGTTACAGGAATCTGGCTCACTGTTTTTCCTATTGCATTTTGCACTGCAATTGCATAAGCAGATGCTGCTCCTATTAAAGTAAGTTCCCCTGCACTTTTAGCTCCAAAAGGACCGTAATCATAAGGTGTGTTAACTAACTTATTATGAATCTTAGGTAGATCCTTAGCTGTAGGTATTACGTAATCTGTGTTGGTTCTTTGAATTAATCTTCCTTCTTTTGAATTCATAACCTCCATACCTGCATAACCTAAACCTTGAGCAACTCCACCTTCTATCTGACCTTCTATTATCTTTGCATCAATAGCCTTACCTATATCAAAAACAGTCCAAACACCCTTTATATCTACTTCATAAGTTATAGGATTAACTTCAACCTCTACTACGTTAGCTCCCCATGAATAAGTATTATACGCATCTCCAACTAAAGCTTCTGCATCCCAATTAAACCCTTCTGGATGTTTATATTTTTCCATGATCTCTATCTCTTCTCCAGATTTCCACTCTTCCTTCATCCTTATAGCCGCATTTTGAAGAAGTTTTCCTATAATCATTGTGGTTCTTGAAGCAACTGTAGGTCCTGAATTTGGAACCCTATCAGTATCTGGATTTGCATATATTATATCTTCTAATGGTATCTCTAAAGCATGGGCAACTATCTTCCTAAGTCCAGTAGTTACTCCCTGTCCCATTTCAACGTTAGATATAAGAATTTCTACTTTATCATTTTTATATTTTTTAAGCTTAACCTTTGCCTTTATAATATCCCTTTCACCATTTCCAGTGAATCCGCCTCCATGGAAAAATAGAGACATTCCTACTCCCTTATATTTATCACTCTTTTTATATTGTTCATATTTCTCGCTATATGAAGACATTTCTTCTATAGTTTCAATTATTTTTGGTAATACAATATCCTCTCTAAATACCCCACCAGTTGAAGATAGATCTCCTTTTTTCAATAAATTCTTTTTCTTAAAGTCCAAAGAATTTATTCCTAATTCCTTTGCCATATATTCCATGTGCATTTCTGTAGCAAAAAAAGATTGCGGCGCTCCAAAACCTCTATAGGCTCCTGTTACAATATTATTAGTAGCAAAAGCTCTTCCTCTAACCTTTATATTTTCAACATCATATACACCTATGGCTGCAAATATACTTCTTTGTAGAACTATATTAGATATTCCCATGTAAGCGCCACCATCTAATTTAACATCTGCATCTACACCTATTATCTTATGATTTTTATCTAAAAAAGTTTTTAAAATAATTTGTGAAGGATGTCTTTTAGTTGTGCATTGAATATCTTCATCCCTATCAAATATAAGCTTAACTGGCTTTTTAATCTTTAATGCAGCAATAGCAACTTGCCCACCTATTAAGGAAGGATATTCTTCCTTTCCCCCAAAACCTCCACCAGTATTACTTTGAACTATCTGAACATCATCATAATCAAAACCTAAAGCATCTACTACTGCATCTTTAACATAATAAGGACACTGCATAGAGCCTATAACCTTAACTCTTCCATTTTCATAAGTTCCAACCATACCTTGAGTTTCTAAATATATGTGCTCTTGATATCCAGTTGTATATTCTTTTTCAAATACATAGGCTGCTTCTTTTTCAGTTTTATCTAGGTCACCTTTTCCATAATTATATTCTATAAAACAATTATCTTTTCCATATATAAGTTCAGTTAGTGCTTCCGATTCATCTATGGAGAAAACTCCCTTTAACTCTTTATAATTAACTTTTATCTCTGTTATTAATTCCTCAACCGTCTCTTTATCAGGTCCTACCAAAAGTAAAAGCGGTTCCCCAATGTAGTTTACTGTATCCTCTGCAAAAAACGGCATCTCATAATTTATAATTTTTACCCCATTTCTAGCAGGCACATCATTTTTATCTACTATATAATATCCTTCTGGAAGACTCGGAATATCTATTGATAATATTTCAGCTCTTGCCTTTGTGGATCTTAATGTTTTTGCATATAAAGCATCTTCAAAGTGCATATCTGCTAAATATTCCGTTTTCCCTTTAATCTTATCCTCAACATCTATTCTCTTAACAGGTTTACTTATTTCATCAATAAGCATATAATCACCCCCTATTTTTCATAATCAACTCTAACTTACTAATTTAAAAATAAGGTTACTGCAAGTTTGTTTGCAGCAACCTCTAAACTAATTTATTTTTCTAAGATCTTTTATCTTTCTTCTCTAAAATATGATTGTCCTAAAGATTTAGGTGGAGAATTTTTTCTTGAATTTCTCATAGAAACCACTACAAGAACTACGAAGGTTGCTATATATGGAATAGCCGCAATCAAATATTGATTAATAAATGGACTACTTATTCTAAATCCTAATATATCTAACCCTCCAAAGAAATAAGCTCCTATTAAAGCCTTAAATGGATTCCATCCTACAAATATAACTAAAGCCACCGCTATCCACCCACGACCAGCTGTAACATTTTCTTGCCAAGCAGGTACATATACAAGTGAAAGATAAGCTCCTCCAAGTCCACACAAAGCTCCACCTAAAAGAATATGCACATATTTATATAAATTAATATTTATACTTGCAGCATCTGCAGCTGCTGGATTTTCTCCTACAGCTATAACATTTAACCCTTTTGAGGTTTTATATAAATATAATCCTAGGACTATTGCACATATATATCCTAAATAAATAAAGGGATCTTGGTTAAATAAAGCTGTACCTAAAACTGGTATCTTTGATAATAAAGGAATGGCAACAGGTTTAAAAAATGCTTTTATACTATCTGGAGTTACTTGGCCTACAAGTTTAGTTCCAAGTAAACTTGATAATCCTGTTCCAAATATGGTTAAAGCTAAACCTGAAACAGTTTGATTGGCTCTAAGGGTAACAGTTAAAAAGGCATATATTAATGCTCCTAATGCTCCCGCAATCATAGCTGCAATTAAAGCAATAAATGGATTTCCAGTACTTAAGCCTACCATAAAGCCCATAACTGAACCCAAAAGCATTAACCCCTCAACCCCTAGGTTAAGATTTCCTACTTTTTCTATTATTATTTCTCCTAAAGTTCCAAAAAGAAGCGGTGTTCCTGCGATAACTGCTGCTGCTAAAAAATTCGTAATCCAATCCATTTATGCCACCTCCTGAACTTTTTCTCTTTTTTTAGATACTCCGTTAAATATAAGCTTAAATCTTACAAAAAACTCACTTCCAAGTACACAGAAAAGTATAATCGCTTGCAGTAATGAAGCTGCAGATTCAGGAATTCCATAAGCTGTTTGTATAAGTCTTGCACCAGACACTAAAGCTGCAAATAGTACAGCTACTATACTTATTCCTATGGAGCTTAAATTTCCAAGCCAAGCTATTATAACAGCTGTATTACCTACTCCACCTGATACTTCTACAGATAAAGTCTGACTTACTGCTGAAGCTTGTATAACTCCTGCAATTCCACATATTGCCCCACTTAAGAAAAGCGCTCCAAGAATTGTTTTCTTTATATCCATCCCTGCATATTTAGCCGTATTTTCACTTTCTCCTATTACTGAAATTTCATATCCTTTTTTAGTGTAGTTCATATAAATATATACTAAAACAGCTAAAATTATAGCTATAATCCATCCTATATGAACCCCAAAAAGTTTAGGCATAATAGCATTATCAGAGAAATTTGGAATTTTAGGAAAGCCTAAAGAATTTTTATCTCTCCATGGTCCGTACTGTAAGTAGGTTATGAATTTTATAACTATATAGTTCATCATAAGGGTTGTAATAGTTTCATTAGTTCTATATTTTACTCTAAAATATGTTGGAATTAACACACATATTCCACCTAAAACAGCACCTACTACAAGCATTAGTAGCAATAATAATGGTTTAGGTAAGCTTTGAAAATTTAAAGCTACTAGCGCAGCTCCAAAAGCTCCCATCATTATCTGTCCTTCTCCCCCTATGTTCCAAAACTTCATTTTGAAGGCTATAGATACTCCTAAACCAGCAATCAAAAGAGGGATTGCTTGAATTATTGTTTGTCTTATTCCATAAGCAGAACCAAAAGCGCCTTTTAGCATTGTGCCATATACACTTAATGGATTTAATTTAAGAAAAAGAAGTAATAAGCTTACTATAACTAAAGCCAAAACTACTGCTAGTACTCTTATCTGCATACTTTTTTTATTATCTACTTCTGTTCTCTTAACTAGCCTCACTAGCATATTTATCACCATCCTTATTTCCGCTTGATACCATCATAAGACCAATTTCTTCTTTAGTAGCTTTTTCTGCCTCAATTACTCCAGTTACATTTCCACTATTTAAAACCATAATCCTATCACAAAGTTTAATAAGTACATCTAAATCTTCTCCAACAAATAAAATTGAGGTACCTTTTTTCTTTTCCTCATTTATTAAGTTGTAAATGGTGTAACAAGTATTTATATCTAAACCTCTCACTGGATAAGCCATAACTATAAGTTTAGGATTTAAGCTTAATTCTCTTCCAAGTAAAACCTTCTGAATGTTTCCACCTGATAGATACCTTATAGGATAATATATTCCTGGTGTTTTAACCTCTAACTTTTCTACTATATCCTTAGCCTTATCTACTAGACTTTTTCTATTAACAAACATACCCTTTTGTTTTCTATAGTCTTTTAATAATAGATTATCTACTATTCCCATGGCTCCAACTAGCCCCATCCCTAGTCTATCCTCTGGAACAAAACTCATAGCTATTCCTCTTTCCATAAATTCTTTAGAGGTTTTTCCAGCTAAGTTTTCTCCCTTAAAGTTTATTTCGCCATTATCAATTTTACATATTCCCGTTATAGCTTCACAAAGCTCCTTTTGACCACAACCAGCTATACCCGCTATACCTAGTACCTCTCCAGCTTTTATTTCAAAACTTACATCCTTTAATAGCTTTATTTTGTCGCTACCTGAAACACTTAAATCTGAAACCTTTAAAACTACTTCTCCAGCTTCACATTCTACCCTATCTATAAATAAATCCATTTCTTTTCCCACCATAAGTTCAGTAAGATTTTTAGGATTTGTATTCAACTTATCAACAGTACAGATTGTCTCACCTTTTCTTAATATAGTGATTCTATCTGAAACCTCCATAACTTCATCTAATTTATGTGTTATAAATATTACAGCGCAACCCTCTTGCTTCATTTTATTCATAATGTTAAATAACTTTTTAGTTTCTTGTGGTGTAAAAACCGATGTTGGTTCATCTAATATAAGAATATCTGCACCTCTATATAATACCTTTAATATCTCAAGATTTTGTCTTTCCCCAACAGACATGTCTTGAACATATTTATTAACATCTATATCTAACTCAAACCTATTACAAATATCATTAATCTTATTTAAAAGCTTCTTTTGACTAACAAATAATTTATTTTCTTGTCCTAACAATACATTTTGTATAGCAGTCATTGATTCTACTAACTTAAAATGTTGATATATCATTCCAACTCCTGCTTTTATAGCATCTTTAGGTGATGTAAAAGTAACTTCTTTTCCATGTATGAATATTGAACCACTATCTGGAGTATAAACTCCAGATAGCATATTCATAAGTGTACTTTTACCTGCCCCATTTTCACCCAAAAGTGCATGTATTTCACCGGCATTTACGCTGAAATCAACATTGTTATTTGCTACAACTTTTCCAAATGTCTTGGTTATTCTTTTTACAGCAATTAACTCTGAATTCATAAAGTATCACTCCATATTAATTATTTTTGAATAGTTCCATCTACACCTTTTACAAACCAGTTCATAGAGAAGATTTCATCATCAGTCATAGTTTTTCCAGCTGCAACTTTTTCTGCTCCAGTTTGATCTTTTAAAGGTCCAACAAATATTTTGTTTTCTCCTGAAACAACTGCTGCTTTAGCTTTTTCTATCTTCTCTTTAGTTCCTTCTGCTACATTACTTGTAAGTGGTGCTATATCAACTAGACCATCTTTAATTCCACCCCAGTAGCTTCCAGATTTCCATGTACCATCTTGAATTGCTTTTATTTGAGCTGTGTAATAAACTCCCCAGTTAAATATGTCTGAAGTTAAGTTAGCTTTTGGAGCAGCTTCGCTCATGTCTATGTTATAACCTACTGAGAATACTCCAGCTTCTTCTGCTGCCTGCTGTGCACCTGCTGTATTTTGATGTTGTCCTATAACATCAGCACCATTTGCGATAAGAGCTTTTGCAGCTTCTTTTTCTTTAGCTGGATCATACCAAGTATTTGTCCAAACAACTTGTACAGTTATACTTGGATCTACTGATTGTGCTCCTAAAGTAAATGCATTAATACCTCTTATAACTTCTGGTATTGGGAATGCTCCTACAAAACCAAGTTTTTTAGTTTTAGATTTCATACCAGCAGCTATACCTGATAAGTATCTAGCCTCATACTCTCTACCAAAGTAGTTAGATAAATTATCTGCTGTTTGATGTCCACCCCCATGTAAGAACTTTACATCTGGATGAGCTTTTGCAGATGCAACCATACCATCCATAAATCCAAAACTTGCTCCAACTATTACATTAGCACCTTGGCTAATCATATCTTCTACAACTTTTTGAACCTCAGCTGAATCTTCTTTAACAGACTCTTTATAAATTGTTTCAACTCCAGTTTGTTCCTCAAGGTAAAGTCTACCTTTGTTGTGATTGAAGTTATATCCCCCATCTGTAATTGGACCTGATAATAAGAATCCAACTTTTATATCCTTTTTTGTTTCTTCAGTTTTCTTTCCTGAATCCCCCGAAGATGTGCTACAACCAGTTAATGCTAATGATGCTGCAACTAAACCTGTTGCAAAGATTTTAAGAAATTTTTTCATGTTTTTTCCCCCTTAATTAAATACTTAAAATTTTGATTAACAATTGCTACCTTTACCTCCCTATCTTTCTAAATGACAATATTATTATTAAAAATAAAAAAGCAAGTTCAAAAGAGACTTTGAGTTTTAGAAATACAATAAAAAATCAATTTCTAAGCTCTAAAGTTCCTCATTGAACTTGCTTATAATAATATTCGTTATTAATTTTTAATGGCATAAAATAATAGTCATTTATCAAATAAAGATTCTAACTAAACTGCATAAATATATAGAGCAATTCCCGTGCCAACTTCTCGAATATGTAATTTAAGGAATATATGAATTAATATGGTTTAACACAGGCTACTTATTACTTATATTTATGCATTTTTACCATTAAAAGTATTCCATTTGTCTAATTATTTATTTTTCTAATAATTTTTTTATTAATCTTTTATATCAAAATGATAATTATTTATCATTTTGATATAAAAGATTGTATTTATTGATAATTATAATCCCAACTCTTTTCCTTCTAAAACCTCAATATATTTTTATCAAAGTGATAACAAGACCTTTTTTATTATACAACAGGATAATAAATCTGAACATACCTAATTTAAAATTAATATATGTACGCCTATATAGAATATGATATAATAAAATAGTTTGAAAATATTCGTGTTAATATAAAGTTTTTTAGGAGGAGTATAATATATGTTTACTTTGTTAGAATTCTTTCAACCTGAAACCTTAGAAGATGCCTACAATAAATTAGTGGCTAGAAAGACTAATACCATTCTAGGAGGATGTGCCTTTTTAAAAATGGGGTCAAAAAGGATAGGTACAGGAATAGACCTTTCAAAGCTTAACCTTAATTACATAAATGAAACTGATAATTATATAGAAATAGGTGCTTCAACTACATTTAGAGATATAGAAACAAGTGAAGCGTTAAACAGCTACTTTAATGGAGTATTAAAAGAAGCTGTTAAAGATATTATTGGGGTTCAATTTAGAAATATAGTAACTGTAGGGGCTTCAGTATATTCAAAATACGGTTTTTCTGATTTTATAACTGCCTTATTAGCCCTTGATACAGAAGTTGAGCTATATAAAGGTGGAAGACTAAGCCTTCAAGATTTTTTAATAAAACCCTATGAAAAAGACATATTAACTAAAATTTATATAAAGAAAAATGAGAGAAAAGCTAGTTATAAATCTTTAAGAAATTCAAAAAGTGATTATCCTATATTAAATGTAACTGTATCTAAACTTAATGATGATTTCAAAATAGTTGTAGGGGCTAGACCTGCCACTGCAAAAATCTCTATAGATGCGTCAAAGTTTTTATCAAAGGAAGGCTTTAGCGAAGCTTCTTTAAATAAAGCTCTAGATATAATGAGCTCTGAACTTATATTTGGAACCAATATGAGAGCTACTTATGAATACAGACAAGCAATAAGCAAAGTATTGGTTAAAAGAGCTATTATGGAGGTAATAAAATGTTAGTAAACTTAAATATAAATGGTAAAAATCATAAATTACAAGTTGAAGCAGATGATATGCTTATAGATACTCTTAGAGCAAATGGATATCTTGGAGCTAAAAAAGGTTGTGACACAAGCTGCTGTGGGTTATGTACCGTTTGGATAGATGGCTCTCCTTTATTATCTTGTACCTTACTTACATTAAAAGCTTGTGATAAAAAAATTGTTACTATAGAAGGAGTTCAAGAGGAAGCGAAAAGGTTTGGACAAATTCTTTCAAATGAAGGTGCTGAACAATGTGGATTCTGTAGTCCTGGTTTTATAATGACAGTAATAGCTATGAAAAATGAGCTAAAAAATCCTACTGAAGAAGAGATAATTCATTATCTAACTGGAAACCTATGTAGATGTACAGGCTACATGGGACAACTTAGAGCAGTAAAAAAATACTTGGAGGTAATGTAATATGAAGTCAGTAGGAAAAAGCTTTAATAAAATAGATAGTTTAGCTTTAGTTACAGGAAAACCAGTATATACTGAGGATCTAGCACTCCAAAACGCTTTAGTTATTAAAATATTAAGAAGTCCTCATGCTTTTGCTAGGATAAAATCCATCGACGTTTCAAGAGCTGAAAAACTTGAAGGAGTAGAATGTATATTTACTCATAAAGATGTACCTAAAACCCGCTTTACCTTAGCAGGACAATCCTTCCCTGAACCATCTCCTTATGATAACTTAATCTTAGATGAACTAGTTCGTTATGTTGGAGATGAAGTGGCTATCATAGCTGCTGTAGATGGAAAAACTGCTATAAAGGCCATGAATATGATTAAGGTTGAATATGAAGTATTGGAGCCTGTTTTGGATTTTGAAAAAGCTATAGACCATCCTTCAATAATTCACCCAGAAGAAGATATTCATCTAAACTTTCCAACAGGAATGGAGAAGGATAGAAATATAGTATGTACCAGAAACGATTCCTTTGGAGAAAATGTTGATGAGGTTATAAACAATTCCCCTGTAGTAGTTGAAAGCACCTATTATCCTCAAGCACAAGCTCATGCAATGATGGAAACCTTCAGAAGTTTTAGTTACCTTGACCATATGGGAAGATTAGTAGTAACATCTTCAACTCAGGTTCCTTTCCACATAAAAAGACAATTGGCTAGAGCATTAGAGATATCCCCTAGTAAAATTAGAATAATTAAACCTAGGGTAGGTGGAGGTTTTGGTGGTAAACAAACCTCTGTAGTTGAAATATATACAGCCCTAGTTACCTTAAAAACAGGTAAACCATCTAAAATAATATATGAAAGAAAAGAAAATTTTGAAGCAACCAATACTAGACATGCCATGAGAATCAAAGTTACTATAGGTGCCGAAAAAGATGGAACCATAAATGCCATAGATATAAATGCTTTATCTGACCAAGGAGCTTATGGGGAACATGGTTTTACAACCCTAGGTTTAGTAGCTGAAAAAACCCTCCCTTTATACAACAAGGTAAAAGCATCAAGATTCTTTGGCCAAGCAGTTTATACTAATAAAGTTATAGGAGCTGCCTTTAGAGGTTACGGTGCTACTCAAGGAACCTTTGCAGTTGAATCTGCTATGAATGAGCTCTCAGCAAAATTAAATATAGACCCTATAGAACTAAGATTAAAAAACCTAGTAGAGTATGGGGAAACTACAAAAGCCTATGGAAAACCAATTCAAAGTATATCCTTAGAAGATTGTATTAAGAAGGGTAAAACTCTTATTAATTGGGATGAAAAATATCCATCTAGAGAAGTTTCTCCTAACAAAATAAGGTCAGTTGGTATGTCTATAACTATGCAAGGTTCAGGAATAGCTCATATAGACACTTCTTCTGTTGAAGTTAAATTAAATGAGGAAGGCGACTTTACTCTTTTAATAAGTGCTACAGATGTAGGAATGGGCTGCGATACAATCCTTACACAAATGGCAGCTGAGGTACTTGATACCTCCATGGAAAACATAACAGTTATTGCAGCAGATACAGATATAACTCCTTATGATCCAGGTTCTTATGCATCAAGCGGAACCTATGTTACAGGTATGGCAGTGGTTAAAGCCTCTGAAGATTTAAAAACTAAAATTCTAGAAGAAGCTTCAAAAATATTAGATATTGCTAAAGATGAATTAGAACTATCAGAAGATGTAGTTAAATCTAAAACTCATGATAAGCTAATATCACTTAAGGATTTAGCAGAGAAATTAACTGTTGGTCCTAAGGGTAAACATCTAATAGGCTTTGGAAATCATGGAAGTGACGTTACTCCACCACCATTTATGGCTGGTTTTGCAGAAGTAGAAGTCGATAAAGAAACTGGAAAAGTTGATTTATTAAACTATGTAGGAGTAGTTGACTGTGGAACTATAATAAATCCAAAACTTGCAAAAATCCAAGCTGAAGGCGGAATCGTTCAAGGAATAGGATTAGCCTTATATGAAGATGTTAAATATGATCCTAATGGAAGACTTCAAAGCAACAGCTTTATGCAATACAAAATTCCAACAAGAAAAGATATCGGTAATATAATAGTTGATTTTGAAGAAAGCTATGAGCCAACTGGCCCTTTTGGTGCAAAATCCATAGGTGAAATAGTTATAAACACACCTGCGCCAGCCATTGCCGCAGCAGTTTATAATGCTGTTGGAGTAAATGTAAGGCACCTTCCTATAACTCCAGAAAAAGTTTTTATGGGAATGAATTAATAAATCTTCTATAAATAATAGTCCATAAAGACCGAAATCTTTATGGACTAGATTATTTTCTATTTAGTTAAATATAGATATAAAAGTTTAATAGTATTTTCTAAAGCTTCGCTGTGAGTTCTCTCCATTCCATGAGATGCATGAACTCCAGGCCCAATTAAAGCCCCTCTTATATTGTTTCCTCCATGAAGAGCTGCTCCAACATCTGATCCATACATAGGATAAATATCAACTACATACTTTAAGTTATTTCCTTTAGCCAAATTCACTAAGTCAGTTACCATATTATAATCATAAGGTCCACCTGAATCTTTTGCACAAATAGAAATATCATATTCTGTACAGCTAAGGTCATCACCTATACATCCCATATCTACAGCTATCATTTCAGTTATATCACTTGGAATATATGATGAACCATGCCCAACTTCTTCATAAGTAGAAATAAATATTTTAGTAGTGTATGTAGGAACAATTTTTTCCCTGCTCATCATTTCAAGCAAAGTCATGAGACAAGCTACACTTCCCTTATCATCTATAAATCTTGACTTAATAAAGCCGCTTTCTGTTATTGTTGTTTTAGGATCAATAAACACAAAATCCCCTGGACATATACCAAGTTTTTGAGTTTCTTCTTTATTAGTTACTCTTTCATCTATTCTTATATGCATATGCTCAGGATCTCTAGGTTTAGTTTTACTATCTACAAAAACATGAGCTGCTGGACTATCACTTAAAAAAGTTCCAGTATATATCTTGCCATCTCTAGTTCTTATACTACAATATTCACTATCTAAAGTTGGAACTGTAGGAGAACCTACCAAAGTAAACTTTAAAGTTCCACTGCTAGTTATTGATCTTACCATAGCTCCTAAAGTATCAACATGAGCCGATAATCCAACTACCTTACCTTCTTCCTTACCTGGTACAGTAATAATTCCACAACCTTTATTAGTTGTCTCAAAATCATATCCAAATCCCACTGCCCATTTTTCTATTACTTTCATAATATCAAAACAAAATCCACTAGGACTGTTAAACTCCAACAAAGTTTTTGCAGTCTTTAGCATATACTCTCTATCAATCGTTTTATCCATTGTTACCTCCAATTGTGTTACTATATTTACTTTTTATTATACCACTTCTATTTCCCAACTATTAACCCCTCACAATAAAATTTTCTCCCCCTCTATTCAGAGTCAGTCTAATTATTTTCTTTTCTACAGATCAGTGTTAGAAGTTTATTAGGTTATTTTACAAATGAAAAAGCACTGACTCGTGTAAATCAATGCTTTTGAAGGTATATTTATTTTATGAAATCATCAATTCTTATATCTATTGAAACTTTCTCATTTCCCTCAACTTTATCTAATACCATTTTAATTAATCTTTTATAGTCTTTAGTCACAAAATCGATGGTTATTTCTCTCTCTGTTAATGTTCCATATCCAATCTTAACTGCTTTCAAAACATTATCAGAATAAACATATATTCTTACTATCTCAGTCCATGGTATTTCTTTTCTTATCATTCCTAAAGGATTTACGTATATAAGTCTATCTTCTTCTACTTGAAAATATTCAAAAACAGCAACTAAGTAAAATATGCTTGACACTATTACTGCAATGCCCAGCAATAACTTATTATCAAATCTCTTAACCTTATATGCTATATACCAAAAAATTAAAATCAATAGAAACATTAAAATTAAAAATCTTTTTTTATTTTTAAATCTCATTCAATCACCTGTTTTCTAAAAACTATAATATCTATTTATTTTTTAGTACCGCAGCTATAATTATAACTATTACACATAATATCATAAATGATATAATTGCTATCATTAAAGCACGCTTTCTTCTATTAGATGCTTTAATATAATAAATTGCACTAACAATTAGCATAACACTAATTATGACAATAGTTAAAGAAATGATATATCCTTGTAAATATAAGAATTCAGGATACTTATACGTAATAAGTTCATTCACAAAAAGAGTTACAGATAACATTAACGCTAGTATACTTATTTTTAATGAAACCTTATTATAATTATTTTTTTTGCCTTCCATAATATACGCCATTACTAATATGAATACTGCAACTAAAAATAAAATTCTAAATTCACTTCGAACATTATTCCAACAAAAATACCCAAAAAGTCCACAAGCAATGGATAATATAGACATAAGCGCTCTTTTATCTTTCAATTTATAGACCTACTTTCATAATATTAAGAAACATTAAATATTTTTGGAGTTGGTATCTAATTATAAAACAATAAACTATCCAAGTATATTGAATACTTTTATGTTTAACTATTAGCTGTGGTTAAATTTTATGCTTATTAATTTTTAAATATATTAAATTTAATTAATAGAATATATTTATCATATCAATTTCATCAATAATGTATTTACATCCATCTACATTTCTAGATGCTAATGCTTCATCTACAGGAATACCAAAGAACTCCCACTTATCTGATATTTTATATAAAAATTCTTTAAATTGAATACTATCTAAGTGGCAATTTAATAATATATTCGCTTCTATAACATGTGTATCATCATATTTCCAATAAGGTTCTATTTTCTCTATTTTTTCAGATTTAATAAATTGTTTTGTTTCATTAATTAAGTTTTGATACACTTCCTTAGCTTCATCTACTGTATTAGAACGAATAAAAATTCTTATAAACACATCTTAGTCTCCTTTACTATAAATAACTCCTGCACGTATTTATACATTCTCATTACATATACTTTAGCTATTTTTTATAAATCTAGGTAAAACTAAAGCTAAACTTCCAGTTGTAGTAAAAATAATACTAGTCCTAATTCTAATAATTCCATATTTCCTAGATACATTCCAACAGCAACTACGCTAAGTGGTATAGAAATCACTAGAAATATAATTGCCCCTACGTATTGTTTTTTAATAAATAAATATATTATAGAACAAAAAACTACGACTAATGTTTAGGTCATCTTTTTATATTATTTATGTGTCATATGTTTTTAGGAGGTAAAAAAACTATTGCTAGTATAGCTATCATACTAAAATATATCATTATGATAATTAATGTAAGCTTTTTTCCTTTGCTATTAATCTTATTTTTGATTTGGAGTATTCCAATTATATCCGCAACTATAGCCAATCCACTTAAGAATATCTTTATAATATTAGCAAACATTATTGAATCACCTATTCTTAAATAATATTCTAATCTCTCAGCTGTTATAGTCATAATTATGCATGCTAATGTCGCTCCAAAATAAATTAAAATATTTCTTTTATTTCTATCATGTCTCATGATCTGTGTAATAGTTGCTAATAGCATTAATACACTTACTGTAACTAATAATATAATAATTGAATTGAAACCCATTCTTTTAGTAGTTATAGAAGTTATAACTACTATTGCTGCAAAAAATCCAAAAGGTAACCTATCACTACTTAAATCTAAAATATTTATGACTTTTTTCTTGATCTTATCTAACATCTTTTACCCCTAACTTAACAATTTACAAACTACTTAATACTAGAATTATTTTTATATCTCTTTAGAAACTTTATCATAAGTGGAATTAATATAAATATTAATCCTATTCCAATAAAATCTACAATTACGTTATCTAAATACACCCCAATTGTTATAAGAACTAAAGGTATTATCATAGACAATGAACATACTGCAATTATATACTCTCTTCTAATTATTAATAATATTTCACATAACATACAAACTGTTAGTATAGTAAATAGTATGATTGGTCTCGCATTAACCCCATACTTAATCACAGTAAATCTTGATATTACTAAGCCCAATAAAACTCCTACAGATCCTAAAGAAGATACTTTTTTCATAATATACTATCCTTTACAAAACTATATTTATAATTTCTCTTTTGAATAACTAACAAATATATCTCTTTCATTTACTTCATCCCAATTACAATAATGCCTTACAACATAAACTAATCCCATTTCTTTTGCTATTAATGAAGAAATAACATTTTCAGTTGGAAAATACCCCCCGAGATCCTTTGGTTGACAAAAGAAATCTAACTTTTTTAATATTTCTACCAATGTATTTTCTTCAAATTTATCATTTGAAAAAACTAATAAAGTATCGCAATAAGAATCTTTAAACAACTCGATGTCAAAATCTTTTATACTATATATTTTTTTATAATAGAGTTCATCAACTATATTAGATTCAACAAATTCTTCTTTTATTAGTGCTTTCTTTTTAATATATTTTTGGATCTTTGTCAAAATTTCAGATTTATTTTTAAAATAACAACAAGAATAAATTTGCTTATCCTTCCCTAAATATTCAATGAATTTTTTAAATCCGTTTATTTCTATTATATATTGATTAATTCTATTTATTAAATCTGGAGCCTCCGATAAAAGCTTATATTTATCATCTTTAATACTAATCCATCCGAACACATTCGCTCTACTACTTGCGGGTTCATGCCTTTCAAAAAAATCACTCAAATCATCTCATCTCCCACTACATCATATTGATATAATTTTCTCCCTATGATCCCTTATAGTACTCCTCTTAATTCGTAATACGTTCTAAAAAGTTTCTCTAGTTTAAACCGAACCGCTCTCTAAACTCCATAGTAATTCCCCACAATTCCTCAATGGGAACTCTCTTTCTTGACCGTATTTCTACATCTAAATCTTCCGCCCAAAGATAAGGATACACTGAAATCCCATCATCTCCAGTTATCTTGCCAATCTCATCTTTCCATCCTTGCCATCTAAATGTTTCATAAAATTTGTTTATATCTCCTGTGAAAGTCCAATAAATAAAATCTGCAAATTTTAAATCTAGATCTTCCCACTCTAATGTATCTGGAGCAAGGTAGAACACATTCCCCATCTCCCCGATAAATGCACCTCCATTTATTGCAAAAAATCCCCCTAAAACATCATCTGCAACTAATAAAGCTCCATTTAATTTTTTATTACTATTTAGCCCATTCCATGATGAAACATCTCTATTAATTTTATTACTTCCGCTGCCCAAAATTCTAATCCATCCGTATTCTATAAATATACCACCAGTATTATACGCTATTGCTCCTAATAAAGACTTTGTTGTTACCTGCAAGTTTAGTAACACCTTCTCATTATTCTCTTCGCACGGATGTAGAATTTCTATTTTATTTATTGCTTCATCTTCCCATTTTAATAATATTTTCTTTGCAGATTCATCTTCACTAATCAATTCATGAATCAACTTCATATATTTAATACCCCTTATCGCTTATTGCTTTTACAAATATAAAAACTAATTATTTTGTTATAATCACCATGACATTCGGATTATCTATGAACTTTTAGTTGCTAATATTCATTTTAAAATCTCCTATTTAATCTATTTCAACATTTGTATATATTAATAATTCTAACTATTATACCTTTATATTTTTTCTTAGCATAATCATAATATCACCTCTACATATACTTGGAAAACAGGAATAATAACAAAAGTTTCGACTATGCTATGGGATACTATTCCACTATTTATTTTATAAAAATAGTTTGTTTAAACTTTATGCTTCAAAAATATAATCGCCTTATTCCACACAGCTTTACTCTTATACATTCCTCCTACTCTACGGCTCATTTTTAGAAACTATTATGGTAGTTTTAGAAATGAAAAAGCACTGACTCATCTAAATCAATGCTTTTGAGGATATATTTATTTAATAAAATTATAAATTCTAACTATTTATCCATGATGTTTCTTTTCTTAATGCTAATTTATCTACTCTTCTTGGCTTCCGCCTTCTTCCATAATGTATTTATAGTAGTGTTTTATTGCTTTTTCAACTATAGAATTAAATCTTGCATTGGCATTTGGATGAACAAGCTTTAATTGATTAATCATTATTACGATAGATTCCTTAAGATTATAGGTTTTTCTTAATGTTAGCTCCTCATCATTTACTGATAAAAAATTAAGTCTACTAAACCTCTTTTCAATCTTAGGAACTGATATGCTCTTTTCTTCCACTTGTTTCTTCACAGAAACTTCTTCAGGTTCGAACCCAAAATCTACTATAGTTTGCCCAACCTGCTTTTCACCACTTACCCATTCTCCTCCCTGTGTAATCTCATCATTAGCACCTAATCCTTCAGTTTTTTTATTTTTCATAAATCTTCCCCCGATATTACCTATTTAATCTACTATTTATACTATGCTACTTTATGATTTTATGACTCTATGATTCTATGACTTTATGACCCTATGATTCTATGACTATATGATTCTATGTACTTCTACCCTGTAGGAGCGTTCCTAATAAGAATCTAAAGAGACTTGGGAAGAAGTCTCTACAGCGTATAAGTTCAGCCCCATTAAATTCCTTCTGTAGAAGTTCTAAGAAGGTCATTAAACACTGACTTCTTTTACAAAAAAACAAACTTTTTCTCTAAAAAACGCCACTTTTTTATTTATTGTTTTACTTATATAGTATAGACATTTTATTTTGGAAGGAGGTGATATTATGGAGGCTATCAAAGAACCAAAGACCACTTCTTTAGTAATAGAAGTAAAGTCTGGAACAAATGATGCTGGTGCAGATACCTTTAGAAAAAAGAGCTATTCTAATGTAAAAGTAGATGCTCCTGTAAGTAATGTAGTAATAGTTGCAAAGTCAATTGCTGCAGTGTTAAGCTCATCTACTAGATACTTTATGCTAAATGAAGTTTCTATCATAGATGAAGCTTAATATATGTATTAAAAATAATTAAAAGGTGGTGAATAAAAATGAATTATTCTTTAACACTTGTATTTGTAACCTCAAGTGGAGATAAAGCAACGTTCTCCATTTCAGATGTTAGAAGTGACCTAACTAAAGAAGAAGTAACCAAATTAGCTAATGACATTTTAGAGCAAAACATCTTCACATCCAAAGGTAATGATCTTATTTCTCTCTATTCTGCAAAGCTAAATGAAAGAAGAAGCACTGAATTAGTTTAGAGTAATTCATTTAAAAAATTTGAGAGGCTGAATTATTTCAGCCTCTCTTTTTACAAATTTTTAATCAGTCCCTATGGTTTTTTAATTCCTTATTTATAAGCTTTTTTAACTTTTCAAGAACAGCTTTATTACGCCTAATGGCAGTGCTATAATCTATACATTTATCTTTAGCATAGGTTTTTAGAGTCTTTTTTTCATAATATCTATACTTAATTAGCTCAAGTTCCTTTTCATTTAATGATCTTAGAGCCTTTCTTAAAACCTCTATATTAAACTTTTCATATAAAATATCTTCTGGATAATCCATTTCATAAAATAGCACATTCTCTAGTTTTTCATCTATAATCAAAGTCTTTTTTCCATCTTTAAATTCACCTTTTTTAGTGGCTTTTAATAAATTTATAAAGTGATTATTTATACATCTTCTTATAAAAGGAAAAAACTTTCCTCTCTTTACATCATAATCCTTGATGCATCTAAACATAATCTCATAACCTTCACTGACTTTATCTCTACGCCTATAGGAATTGATATGATACTTTTTAACTATGCTTCTAATAAAGTATTTAACTCTTATAGCTAATTGATCTTTTGCCTCAATCTCACCATTTTGAACTCTATACACAAGCTGTTCTATATATTCATAGTCACAGTCATCTTGACTCATAAAATCACCTCAATTTTTTTATCTTTTGCATAATTACCAAGCCTTTAAATCTTCTATTAGAGGGAGATATTTTCTCATTATTTATTCAATTAAGAATAATTTCTACCTGAAAAAATTTTCACTTGATATTAATATATATATATGTCGAAATATAGAAATCCGTATGGTAAATATAGTTAAAAAGAAAGGTAGTAACGTCTAAAACTAGACTATTACTACCTTAAAGCAAATTTATATTTTTTATAAATTAATCAATTCATACTTTAGTCCTTTAGATACTCTATATATTTGAGTATCTAAAACATCACCTATTGAGTTGCCTATTATGCATAAAGCCTCATCAGAAGCATCTTCTTTTATGCCTATAAAGCTCTGCTTTTTAAACACATCTTTTCCTTCTTTATCTAGTCCTGCTTTATATTCCACTTCTAAAGAAATACGTGTTAATATGCTCTCTGTCATTTATATTACCTCCTTTCACAAAAAATGAAACTTAGTAATATAATATGTCTAAAGGTGGGGGATGGTGTGGGTTATTTACTTTTGAAAGGTTGGATGTGCTCGGGGATAATTTGTGAGGGTTAAGGGGGAGGATTGTTAGAAGTCACTTTCACAACCTAAATCAGAAACTTAATTGCCCCAAAAAGCTTTAAGAGCCTATAAGGTGACTTTAAAAACTGGAGAAAAGAAATTGGTGCACCTAGAGGGATTCCCCCCCTACTTCTAGATTAGATTGATGTGTTTTTGTGTATTTTTCTATGTTAAGGAATATAGTAAAATCAAGACTTTCAGCGATTTGTATTATTCTATATTTTTTATGTATATATTAATGTAGTAATTCCTTAAATTAAAACTGCACTTCTATTTTAAAGAAGTGCAGTTTTAATTTAATTATATATAAATACTTTTAAATAAATGCTTCTTTTTGAACGCATCTATACAGATATTCTTTTATTATCTGATTCTCATCTTTAGTCAAATTAATATCTTGTATATCTTCAAATACAACATCATCTAAATTTCTGCATGAATCTAAGATAAAAGTACATTTCCAAAACCATGAATCAGTATAATCTCCATAAAAGTTTTTTAGGTCAATAAACATATTACATATTTCTGGATTTATTTCCTTTACACTTCTAAACAAATCTTGTATATAGTCACATGGATTATATGATGAACTTGATTGCAATACACATGTTCTATTACGATTATTAAAATCTATTTCCCAAATGATAATGTCATCATGATATGAAAACTCATTATTACACAAATTATTAATATAATGTTTCTTTATCACAATCACTTCACCAACCTTTCTTTATTATTTATATTAACAGATAAGTATTTACTTGTACACAGTATAATATGAATCCTTTATACACTGAATTACTTCTTTTTCATATATTTCCTTACATCTTTCAAAACTTCTAACATTTGAACTATACGGTCCCATTCCTCCACTACTATGACATGCAGGATTTCTGAATGCTTTTATTTTACTATATAATAACTCTATAACTTCTTTAATTTCTTTTCTATGCATTTCATCTTTGCATGTCATTATTCTATATTTAGAATCTAAAAGCTTGTGTTTATCGTCAAATATACATCCAAAATTAAATTTAGAATTAGATATTTCATAAGTCTTTAATATTTTTAACTTCACTATTAATATCTTAAAAAATCCTTCAAGAGATAGTACCGCTGGGCACAATATACTATTATATCTACGAAATTTAACTTTTTCTTGAATTAATTTCTCAGATGAAGTTAAATACTCTCTATCCTCTATGCTGAGATAATTATATACTTGCTCTGTTAATTTTTCTTTAAGACTTTCATCATACTTACTAAAATCATCCTTTGTATCATCCTCTATATTTAATGCTTCTGTAGCTATTCTTCTAAATATATCTTTAACATCACAATCTATGCCTTCCTCTATTGCCCTACATACCCTTTCCCATAAATTACCTGTATACCCTTGAACCATTATACTTCCAGTCTTATAAAAATTTATTGTTACTTTCTCACATACCTCTTTATCTTCTATAACTATACAGAAATCATATATGTTTGAATTTCCCTTATATTCATTAGATACAAATCCACCTTCTGCTAATCCTAATAGATTCTCTTTACTTTTAGAAAAATCTTTAACTTTTTTATATGTAAAATTTTTATTTTCTATTTCGTTATAATGTAATTCTTTCCACTTATTTATTACTTTATTCGCTACTTCCTTATCTTTTGCTACAGAATCATCTATTTTTAATCCCTTTTTAGTACTGTATAGCCTTAGGATTGTACTACTATTTAATGTAACTTGCGTTAATAAATCACTATTTTTTTCATATGAAAAACTAATATCTTCAATTTCGCATACACCCTCTATTTCTTCAATTAAATCTTCCAACTTTTTCTTAATTTTATCTACCAAAATATTCCCTCCTATTTTTCACTTATTTCTTTCATAAAATTCTCTATGTCTATTCTCAAATATATATCTTTTTTAATAGGAATTAATTTTTGTTGCTTATTAATAGCCGTTAATTTCTGCCTGCTTATCCCTAAAAACTCCATAACTTCATTCGTTTCCATTATTAAATCATTGATCAAATTAATAATTTTTTCACGTTGGCTATCCTCATTAGAATTATTTATTTCATTGTCCAACAACTCTTTTTTATTATTTAACATAATAGCATTTTTAGCTAATTTATCTGCTTCTTCATTATAATAATCTCCACTATGAGCAGTAACTTTTTCAAACATTATTTCAATTCTATTTTTAAATTTACTCATATATTCAACATAAATTTTTACTATTTCATCCTTGGCTTTCCATTCTCCATTAAACCACTTAGATATCCCTATATAATCATGCCTAATTATAAGCCTTTTATATCCTAAGTCTAAAGCTGATTTTACAGCATACATTGCCCCTTGAAGTTCCCCTGCAACATTTCTAATATTTAAAGCTCTCTGATCTTCTCCATATCCAGATTTTTTTATAATATCACCTTCTGGGGTTATCATAATACATCCATAGGAATATCTTTTTGCTGTATCAGAATAACTACCATCTACATAAGCTATTACAGCACCTACTTCTTGCGCCTTTTCTTTGTGAGATTTGCTTATATCCCTATTTTCTGCATATGCTAAAGCTTCTTCCCTACTTCCAAATGCTTTATAATCTGCACCACTAAATCCATCAATTACTTTTTTGCATTCCTCCCATGATTCATATACTCCTGGAACCTTACCTTTACGGACAGCATAATATTTTTTCTTGCCCATGTTTCTCCTCCTAAAATTTGTTTAAATACATAAAATATCTATAGCCTCTTTTGTATCTTTATTTTTTTTTATATCAAAAGAGTCCATAATACTAAAAGTAACCTTTGTTCCTTCCTTGATAAATTTTTTATGTGATAAAAAAGAAGATGTTTTAAAATAATAATTTTCTATATTTGTTTTTATAAAGCCTGCTCTACCATTAGGCATTATTCTTAATATGTAACCATCTTCTCTCTCGGTTCCTTCCAGCTTGCCACTTGTCCAAAACTTATTTAATTCTTTCTCAATATCCATATTATTAATAGCAGTTATATTTTTAAGTCTATCTATTGCTTCATTTAATTGGCTTGACACTTTCCATTCATTTTCTTCTCTTACTTTTCTACTTAATATATAATGCATTAATGCATATTCATAACTCTTATTATTTTCTAATATTTGACCTATTTCATAGTATAAATTAACTTTTAATTTCATTGGATCTTTTGATAAAGCTGCTGCATACGCACTAGCTAATCCACCTTTAATATCTCCAACTTTAACTTTTATCTTAAAAATCGTATAGTGTATAACCCAATGATTTTTTTTCATTAATATTCCCTCTAATAATTTGATGGAATCCTCTTCTTTACCTAAGTTCGCCATGCATTGTGCTTTTTCCATTTGTATCCATTTATCTCTATCATTGTGAAACTTATTTATATTATTGAGAGCCAAATCACACATATTGATACACTCATCATATTCCTTTACTTCCTTAAGACATTTGCTCATTAAATAAAACCAGTCTTCCTTTTGTGAAGCCAATTCTCTCTCTTTATTATTACTTTTCACCTTAACACAGATATCGCTCAACTTATTTACATCTAATTTTTTCAACCAATAAAGCATTGCTTGTAAATCAGCGCTTTCTTTGTATATTTTTACAACTCTCCATATAGTTCTTTCATATGGCGATTTATCAGATTGATTAGTTATATTAACTATAAAGTCCGCTACTTTTAAAAGATGATTTAGACTTTTTGGTTTTTCTTTTGCATCCAAATTCTTAAAATACTTTTCATATAAAGTCCATGAATATAAATCATTATTATATTTAAATGTAGGTTCGTATTTATATAGAATTCTACATACTTTAAGCGCCTCATCTATATTTCCTAGATTCTTTAAGGAAGTAGCATATTCCCAACCTACCCATTTATCAATATTATCTTCATCCCAAACCTTAACATACAACTCCACTGCTTTAGTATAATTTTTTTCTTTAAACAATTTTTTAGCATCTATTCTTTCTTGATTCATTTATCCTCCTAAAATACTATTGCACTTTAGAGAACATATGTTTATAATTGATATATTCAATAAACTACAATTTATTGTGAAGAAACCATTTACTGATTGGAAGTCGTGATGGTTTCTTTTATTTCAGTATATTCTGCGGATTAATGACAAGCAATATTTTCGACAAACATGTATATAAAACAACAAAAAAATCTACATACTATTTTAAAAATTAATAAATAAAAACACCTAATTTCCTAGCTTGTATTTAATGTTAAATTGTAACAACAATTTCCTATCCAACATATATTAAAGTCAGGTTAAATAAATATTGTACCATCTCCACGTCTTGCATTAAGTCCACTTTTAGCTACAACACACCAATTGATTCTCCATTCTGATTAGTTGTAGTATTTTAAGTTGCTTTAGGTATAAAAGCTGCAGCTCCATTTATATCACCCATATATTCCATTAATGCTCCTGGACAATCAGTTGCCATATAGTCCTTATTCCCTTTAAAAGGTATATTCCCAATGAAAAAGCACTGACTCTCTTGAATCAGTGCTTTTAAAAAATATTTTCTCTTCTAATATTTATAATATATTATCTACGTTTACCAAACCTGAAGTTTTGTTTACATCTATTATGAATACTATTCCTTTGCCAGGTTCATCTATGTCAACTTTTTCTCTAATTGCTGTAACCACATCATTTGTTTTTGATTTTTCGATGAGTATGATAACTATTTCTTTTTCTGGTTCTATGGTCATTCCAAAGAATTGGCTGTTTTCGTGGACTCCAGATCCTCTACCATTGACTATAGTTCCACCTTGTGCTCCAGCTAGTGTAGCGGCTTCTACAACATCTTCTGCATTTCCTCTATCCACTATGGTGAAAATAGCTTCATAATCATTTTTTTCCTTTAACTCTTCCATAGATCCTCCCTCTTGTTTTTCACTATTTGCACTACATACCCTTGATCCAAATACTTTGTTAACTTCAATTGAGAATAGTATTCCATGATTAGGTTTATGGAGAGCAAATTTTTTGGTTAGTATATCATGAACCTTATTTTCAATATCACTACAAGAAGCCATTAAAACTACCTCTTTTTTCACCTTATCTAGTCCTAATAGTTCTAATATATGGTTTTTTGCTGCTCCTTTTCCTAAAAATATGGTTCCGCCTGATACTCCTTCTTTTTTTGCTTCTTTCAATATCTTACTTCCAACTCCAAAGTTAACTATCGCTATAAACATTGAATACCCAGAGTTTCTTGGATTACTTACCATCTAACTGAACTCCCTCCTTCATGGTCTTACGTTTATAAATCAACCCTAAAATTTGTATGGCTATAAGTGGTGTTAATGCTACCATTGCTATTACACCAAATGCATCTATAAGAACATTTGCACTGTCTATGGCATCTGCTGCCCCTTGGGCAAAGGCTAAAATAAAGGTTGCAGTCATAGGCCCTGAGGCTACTCCCCCTGAATCAAATGCTATTCCTACAAATATTTTAGGAACCTTATATGAAAGAATTATAGCTATTATATATCCTGGCAATAGATAGTATGCCAATTTCATCCAAGGCACCATTATCCTTATCATAGATAATGAAACTGCTATTGCTACTCCTATAGATAGTGTATATAATATAAATTCTTTCTTTATATGACCACTTGTAACATCTTCAACCTGCTCATTTAAGACGTGAACAGCTGGTTCTGCAAATATAACTGTAAATCCTAGTATAAACCCTATTGGTATAAGAATCCAATTATTCTCTAATAAGGCTACCTCTCTTCCTATTTCGCTTCCAACTTCCATAAATCCTGCATTAACTCCAGTCAAAAATAGAACTAATCCTATAAATGTATAACCCATTCCCTTTAATATTTTCGTAAATTTCTTTTTTGATAATTTAAAATATATTACTTGAAATATTAAAAATAGTACTACTAATGGTAATAGAGCTACTGCCACTTCTAATAGCATCTTTGGTATCTCATGTATATAAGGAGAAAGAATTCCATTTACAGCTTCATTTTTATTACTAGAAAGTTCTGCTGAGATTTCAACTTTAGATATTATGCTCATTATGAGTACAGATGCTATAGGTCCAATAGATGCTATAGCTACTAGTCCAAAACTATCTTCTTCGGATGTTTTTTTACCATTTACAGATGCTATTCCTAGACCTAAAGCTAATATGAAAGGAACTGTCATAGATCCTGTTGTGGCTCCTGCTGCATCAAAAGATATGCCTAAAAAGCCAGATGACGTAAAGATAGATAGTAATAATATTATCCCGTAAAGAATTGTTAGAATTTTAGATAAGGCTATATTAAAGACCACTCTTAATAAACCTATTACAAGTAGTACTGCTACTCCAATAGAAACAACTATCAATAATAATGCTTGTGATACCGCTCCAGCTGTAACTTCATTTACTTGTTTTGCTAGTATCTGCAAATCTGGTTCTGCTATGGTTATAAAGAATCCAAGAATAAAACCAAATATAATTATTATTGATACTTTTTTAGTTTTAGTTAGTGTTGACCCCATTAAAGTCCCTATAGGCTGAATTCCTAATTCAGCACCAAATAAAAATATTCCTAATCCAACTATTATAAATACAGCCCCAATTAAAAATCTCCATATTAAATCTGACTCTATGGGAGTAATGGTAAAGTTAAGTATTAATACAATTATAGTTATAGGCAATACTGATACTGTAACCTCTTTGAATTTACTTATAAGCTCCCTCAAATAATACTCACGTCCTCTCTTAATTACTTTTTCATATATTTATATTGTAACAAAAAGTTCACAATTATTTTTTAATAAGAAAAGCCTTTTCATTAGTTTATTTCTTAAATACTACCTCATACAATATCATACTCAAGTTTTCACTTTATTTATTTTTATGTGTAAATTTTATTTATAATAACCCAAATGTAGTACTTTGTTAATTTTCTATGCCTAAATTAGTATTTTAAAAATAAAGTGAAAACTTACATAATTTTAGTTGTCACTTTACAATTTATCTCTTACTATTGGCATGCTCATACACCTAGGACCTCCACCGCCTCTAGACAGCTCGTAAGATTCTATTTCTAAAACCTCCACGCCATTTTTTCTTAAAGCATTATTAGTTATATAATTTCTGTCATAACATATGACTTTTCCTGGTGCTACAGCTAAAGTATTACTACCATCACTCCATTGTTCTCTGTTAGCAGCTATTGGATCTCCATCTCCACATTTTATTAAATTAACTGTACCTAAGTTAAGATGTTTTGCTAATATTTTTGCTAAATCATCATGTTCATATATGATTTTTATTTTATTATTTTTATCCATAGTTATACTATAAACATCTAGTGGTTCCTGTATTTGTGGATATATAGTGAACTTATCGTAATCAACCATTGTAAATACTCTATCTAAATGTATATAGGCATCTTCTTTAGGTATATCAAAGGCTAAAATTACTTCAAAAGATTCTGATGATGACAGTAATTTCTCTGCTAATTTTTCTATAGCGATTGGATGAGTTCTTTGACTTATCCCTATAGCAACTACTTTATCAGATAATACTAATATATCTCCGCCTTCAATATTATGCGCCTTTTGCCTATGATACCACATCTCTGTACCTTTAAATCTTGGATGATATTTAAATATGTATTCAGGTAATAAAACCTCTCTATCTCTCACTTTATTCGCCATTACACTTAAGGAAATTCCTTTTCCTACAGAGGCAAATATATCCCTTTGATAATATAGATTAGGAATAGGATCTATATAAAAAGGATGCGCATTTTTCACCATATTTTCGAGGTTATTTGCTCTTTTATCTTGTATATCCCCTCTCTTTATTCCTCCAACACATTTCTTTATTAATTCTTCTGGTGAAAACTCATTTAAATATTCAAGGATATTCTCTTTTAATCCAGTTACATCTGCATTTCCTTCTTTCAAAAAGTCATCCAAAAATTCTTTTCTTACTCTATTATCTTTTAAGACCTCAGCCATAAGCTCTGTAATATAAAGAACTTCCACACCTTCTTTTTTTAGAATGTCTGAGAATTGATTATGCTCTTTTTGAGCTTGATTTATATATAAAATTTCGTTAAAGAGAAGCTGTTGTAAGTGTGCAGGTCCTATATTTTCTAACTCAGCTCCTGGGCAATGTAGTAAAACAGTTTTAAGTTTTCCGATTTCGCTATAAACGGATATTCCATTTGAATTCTTCATAATTAACACCCTCTCTATTGGATTTTCTAAAAATTAGTTTGCCAAGAGGATAGTATATTATACAAATATATTTCGCCGTTCTTAATTGTATATAAATGTATTTTCTATAAATATTTTGTATTTTTTTGTAACAACATAAATCTTTCGCTCATAATATATATCAAGATACTTTGTCTCATATCATTATTCTTAATGATAAATTTATTACAGAGGAGGAAATTCAAAATGGCTAACGGTTCAGATTGTAATTTTGTAGCTCATATGGCTAGATATATAGGTGAAACAGTTACAGTATTCACAACAAGTGGAGGTTTATCTGGTCAAGGGTTTACAGGAGTACTTTTAGCGGTAAATCCAACTTTCATAAGGCTACTAAATGAAACAGGGGCTCCCCCAGCATGCCCTTTAGGTAGCGCTTGTGATGAGTATTATCAAATAAATTCAGGAAATAACAATCAATGTTGCAACCATAATGGTAATAGAAGACCTTTTAATACTGGTGCAGTTAGTGATATCCCAGTTGATAGAATAGCATCCTTCGTTCACAATGCAGTATAGTTTTAAATTAAATCAGTTTACATTTTATTACCTTGGATTTAATATTTAACCAAAAGAAGGTGAAGAAAATAATTTATTTCTTCACCTTCTTTTATTGATATATAACTATAAATTTAGTATTATTAGAGAAAACTTTATATAGGAGGTGTAGAAAATGATATTAAGTACATTAATTATCTTTTTAGCCAAAATTATAGAAGTATCCTTAACCACAGTTAAAACAATATTCATAACTAAAAAAGAAAAGACTATTGCTTCAATTATTGCTTTTTTTGAGATTATGCTTTGGTTAGTAGTTGTAAGCAGAATAATTGTTGATATAACTAGTTATCCAAATAGAATGATAGCCTATGCTTTAGGTTACGCTTTAGGACATTTTGTCGGCTTATCTTTAGAGGAAAAATTAAATTATGGATTAGTAACTTTAGAGATTATTTTAAATAAGGAAGATGGCAATAAGCTTGCTCAATATTTAAGAGATAAAAAAATTGGGGTTACTGAAATAAAGGCCTATGGAAGAGTGAATGAAAAGCGTATACTTATGATTCATCTAAAAAGAAAAATTAAAAATGAAGTTATAGATTATGTTAAAAATAGTTATCCAGATGCTTTTATAACCATTAGAGATGTGGCTTCTTTATATGGAGGTTACGGCGTAAAAAAGTAGTTCTCAAAATAAATTGAGAACTACTTTTGATATTATATCTTATATTTATCCATATCGTCATTAAATTGTTCTGCTAACTGCTTAAACTCTTGTATACTCTTAGTAAGATTTCTAATATCTTCTGTATACATTAATACACTAGAACTTACTTCTTCTGATGCTGCAGTATTTTCTTCTGCTATAGATACTAGAGATTCAATCTTGCTATATACTTCAGACATAGAGCCTGTCTCTTTTTCAAGTAGGTCTGAAGTTTCAATCATCTTATTTGCTACTAGGTTTATAGTTGTATTAGCACTATCACTATAGCTAACAGCTACATTTAATTTGCTGTTTTCTTCTTTTAAAACATCAAATTGTGTTCCTATGTCTGTTACTACATTATCTATTTCACCAATTATTTGATTTAAACTTCCAGTTATATCATTAACAGCTTGTTGTGATTGTTCTGCAAGTTTTCTAACTTCTTCAGCTACAACCGCAAATCCTCTTCCAGCTTCACCAGCTCTAGCTGCTTCTATAGATGCATTTAAAGCAAGTAAGTTTGTTTGTTCTGCTATTGAAGATACTAATGATACGATTTGTGTTATTCCTTTAGCCTTTTCTTGTAATTCTAAGCTATTAGTTTTAACATTGCCGAATTCTACTAATACATCATTAAGCTTGTCTGATGTAGCTTTAGTGTTTTTATAACTATTAGTAATTTTAGCTACAGCATTTTCTAATTCGCCTTTATTTTCATGTTCCTTTTTAGTTACATATACTATAGATTGAACACTATCTTTTAGCATAGCTACTGATCCTTCTATTTCGGAGGTTTGAAGTATTGCAGCATTAGCAACTTGTTCTACTACTCCGCCAATTTCTTCTGAAGTAGAGTTCATCTTGTTAGCTATATTACTTACCTCGGCACTAAAGGTGTTAATCTCATCTGTAACTCCTTTAAATCCAACAAAATCTTCTGTGATTACTTTCTTATAATCTTTTATTAAATCATAGAATTTTTCATAGGAGTCATTAGTTTCAAGATATAAATCATCCACATAATTATGTTGCTTAAGTCTTTCTAAATCATTGATTATGACCTTCATAGGTCTATGTAATATATAGTTGGCTACAAATGAACCAATTAAACCACTTGCAATTGAAGTGTATATAAGTAAATCTTTAGCTGTAAAATAAACTAATAAATTTAATATAGCAATTATAAGTGTTGATAAAATTGTTACCTTTGCTCCTACATCCTTTAGGAAACCAAAAGATAATATCTTATTTATTTTATAACTTTTCTTAACATATATATCATTTTCAAAAGTTAATTTTAATTTAAGATTATCAGGGGTTCTAGATATTTCTTCAGTACTTAATTTTTCATTAAAATGCTTACTTGCTCCCTCTATTAATCCTTGAAAGTAATCAAACATACCTCTTTTAGAAGAATACTCAAATATAGCTTCTCTTTTAGATATTGGTTCCAAGTTTAATAGTGGCGGTTTTGCTCCTGGTATTCTTTTAACAACAATAACGTGAACATCATACATTGATTTTAAAAACGTATATAGATTTTCATGTTTAAAAAATGCTGGATAATCCTTAAAAAATGCCTTTATATTATCAACACCTATTTTTCTCCATAGTTCAGAAATAGATACCTTATTAGCCTGAGCTATATTAGATATTAATTTATTAATTATTGCATCATCTACATCTTCTAACGGAGAAAAAATCTTATGTCTGTCAAGTCCAGCAGAGGCTAAAGCATTTTCAACGCATTCTTTACTATACATATTACTACATGTTTTCATCCAGGTACTTACAACAGTTCCTTTCATTTTTCCACCCCTATTTTTATGAAATATTTTAAACTAATTATATCACTAACTCTCTTATTACTCTACTTAATTCTTCATAAAATTATTTATTAATAATTATTATTGTTAAAATTATAATCTAATTTAAAGTCCCATTATAGCTGGGTTTGTAGAGGTTTTCCTTTTGCTTTTAAATACCATTTATACTTTTAATATACAATTTTATGGATTTAAAAATAAAAAAACCATACATTTCTCTGTATGGTTTATAATACATCTATTAATCTTGAAATAAATCAATAGCTCCCAGTACTACATGAGCTAATCCAAAGCCTAATACAGCCGTTTCTAACATTGGCACTATATCTCTTTTACCCATGCTGTGGTGTCTTGCGTCCATACAACGAGCTGCTATTGCTCCTGCAGTTACTGCGGTACCTAATGCTGTAGGAATTAATCCTTCTTTTATTTTATGATTTCTTCTGTAATTCATAATATATCCCTCCTTAATGTTTACAAACATATTGTGTCCATTAAGCATTTAGTTTTATTACACTTTTTACGTTGTATACAGATGAAATCATACCCACTTAAATTAATAATTTCTAAAATATAATATTTATTGTAATTATATTAATTCATTGGCTTTAATATATGGATTTCTGTATCTATTTTTATTTTGTGTGCTTTTTCCAAGGTTTATAGCCTTACTTGGACATATATTTATGCAAGCCATACAGTCTATACATTTTCCCGTCCATTTAGGATATCCTTCAACCATTTCTATATTATTTACTGGACATATTTTTTGACACATAGAACAAGATATACATCTTTCATCTACATTAAAGTTTTTGTCTTTTTCTTTATAGGAATCTTTCCATAAACTATAAAACTTTTTGTGAATTAAAGAATATCTTTTTGGTAAGGCTTTTATTTCTTTAGTTTTTAGTGTTTTTATAAATTCTTGAAGCTTAGAGGTGTTTTCTTCTATAGCCTTTTTAGCTCTTTCTTCTGTAGGATTTTTACCCATTCTGGTATAGTTTGAAATATATTTTATTATAACTGAATTTTTTATTTCTCCTTTATCCTCTAGAAGCGTATCTATTTCTATTAATGGGAAATTTGACTTACCTCCACCAGTAACTTCTACAGCAAATATATAAGCATCTTTGTTAATCTTTATTTTTTCTATAAAGTCTCTAACTATAATTGGCAGTCCATATGAATGTAGTGGAAATACAATTCCTATCCTATCTCCTTCATACTCAAATTTTCCTTCCTTCATAGCTTTAGGTATTGATATTATTTCACATTCTCCTAATTCATCTTTTATTTGCTTTGATACATACAAGCAATTTCCCGTAGATGAAAAATAAAATATCTTATTCTTCATTATTACTCCTCCAAAATTCTTTGACTTGTTTATTTATAGAACTGTTATCTTTGACTACTTTAAAATCTCTCCAACCTTCTGGCATAAGTTTAATATACTTTTCAGTTAAAAACCTATCATCAATTAATAAAACTGCACCCTTATCTTCTTCTCTTCTAATAACTCTCCCTACAGCCTGCATAACTTTATTAATCCCTGGATAAACATATGCATAATCGTACCCTGTTCCAACTTCATTAAAAAAGTCCTTAATTAGATTTTGCTCAAAAGATAATTGAGGGAGACCTACCCCTACTATTATTGCCCCTATTAAGGAATCACCTTTTAAATCTATCCCTTCTGAGAATATTCCTCCCATGACACATAAGCCTAGTTGTACCTTCTCCTTTGGTTTTTTAAACTTATCTAAAAAATCTTCTTTTTCTATCTCAGTCATATTTTCTTTTTGAGGTATATATATAATTTCATCACTAAGCTTAGTTAAAAGTTCCTCAGCTTGCTTCATATATCTATGAGACGGGAAGAAACACATATAGTTACCTTTTTTGCCTTTTACAAATTCTATTATCATAAGAAGTATCTTCTCTATTGTTGCCCCTCTATGTTTAAACCGTGTAGATATAGGCGCTATTAAAGTTAATAGATTTTCTTTTGGAAAAGGAGATGGTAAACTCATCTTATAGCTATTTTCCTCTCCTCCAAGAAGTTCTATAAAATAACTGCTTGGTGATAATGTTGCTGAAAATATAACCTTACTTTTAGCTCTATTCATTCCAGTTATAAGATTATCTCTTGGATTAATACAATAAAGCTTTAATATTAGTTCATTTCCATCAATAACAACCAGGCTTAAATAATTTTCATCATATAATTCACTCATATTTATAAAAGTATTTAACTCAAAGTAAACATCTAAAACCTCTTGATAATATTGAAAATCCCTATTATTTATTAGAAATTCATCACACTCTTTTAAATAGTCTCTAATATATTCGTATACCACATTAGGTTCTTCTGTTATAAACTCATTTTCTCCTTTCCCATCTCCCTCTTTTCTCAAAGCTATCAAAAAATTATTTATCTTATTTAATCTTCTTGTTAGCTTTTTTTCTCCCTTTAAAAGATTTTTAAGGTCCAAAATCTTTCTTTTACTTATAGCTGCTGAAAACATCTCTCTTCCTCTAGATACTAGATTATGAGCTTCATCTATTAAAAATATATAATCTTCTGTTCTTTCATCAAAAAATCTTTTTAAGTATACTCTAGGATCAAATGCATAATTATAATCCCCTATTATTACATCACACCAAATTGATATTTCTAAAGAAAATTCAAATGGACATATTTCATATTCCCTAGCATATGCTTCTATCTTTTCTCTTGTAAATTCATCTTCATTGTTAAGTATTTTAAATAAAGCCTCATTAACTTTGTCATAATATCCTTTTGCGTAAGGACATTCTTCTGTATTACATTTTCCCTCTTCACTAAAGCAGATTTTATCTTTAGCTGTTAAGGTAATGCTTTTTACTCTTAAATCCTCATTTCTTAAAATACTTATAGACTCTTCAGCTACAGTCCTTGTAATTGTCTTAGCTGTTAAATAAAATATTCTATCTGCCTGCTCTTCACCTAATGCCTTTATGCTAGGAAAAAGTGTTGATATGGTTTTTCCTATTCCTGTAGGCGCTTGTGCAAAAAGCATACCATTATTTCTTATGGTATTATAGATAACAACCGCAAATTCTCTTTGTCCTTGTCTATACTTAGGAAAGGGAAATGTTAAATCTTTTATAGAATTATTCCTAATTTCTTTCCACTCTAAAGTAAACTTTGCCCATTTTACATATTCGTCTACTACACTATTTACAAACTCCTCAAGCTCCTTAAGGTTGAACTCTTTAAGGAAGCTCTTTACTTCACTACTTTCTAGATTTATGTATGTGAGTTGTAACTCTATGTTTTCTAAACTATTTTCTATTAAATACATATATCCATAAAATTTAACCTGAGCCCAATGTAGTAAGTTATCTTCCTCTTGTATATCAATTAAATCTCTAGTTGTACTTTTTATTTCATCTATAATTATCTTTTCATCTAAATCTATTATCCCATCAGCTCGTCCTTCTACTGTTAATACTATATCTTCTCTACTAAATACATGCTTTAAATAAACTTCTTTTTTATAGGTTTCATAGATTTTGCTATTCTCTTTTTGTAAATATTGATGAGCTTTGGTTCCTTCTTGCGCCCTCTTGTTACCTGTATATCCGCTATCTATACTTCCTCTTCTTAAAATGAATTCAATAAGATTTCTTACAGATATTCTTAGTTCTTTTATATCCATGGTTATCCTCATTTAAGTATATTTGATCTGATGTCTAGCCACTGTAGCACTCCCATCCTATATTAAGTCGGGAGCTAACAGTGGCACGACCCTAGATAAGTTCAACTAAGATTCAGTTGGAGACCAAACTCCACCTGAATCAAGTTTCACTTGATACTTAATATTTTACCCTAAATAATAGCTATTAAAAAGGAAACGTACCAAAAACTTTTTGATACGTTTCCTTTATTAGAACTTATTCAAATCTCAATGCATCAATAGGATTCAATTTTGATGCTTTATTGGCTGGATATATGCCAAACACTACTCCAACTAAGAAGGAGAAAATAAATGCTCCTATTACTATATTATTAGAAATACTTACACTTAAGTTAAAGAAGTTTTGAGCCACATAAGCGCCTAAAAATCCTATTAAAACTCCAAAAATACCACCTAGTGTACTTATTGTAGCTGCTTCTATCAAAAATTGTGTTAAAATTACTCCTCTTTTAGCTCCTATAGCTTTTCTTATGCCTATTTCTCTAGTTCTTTCTATAACAGAAACCAGCATAATATTCATTATACCTATTCCCCCTACTACTAAAGATATTGCAGCAATTCCTCCAAGCATTGTAGTTAAACTTGAAGTAGTTGAGCTAGCTGTTTCTAAAAGACTTGTCTGATCCATTATTCTATAGCTATTTGTATTATTATCATACTTCTTATTAAGAAATAAGGTTAGATATGATTTTGCTTCACTAACACTGTCTTTATCTGTAGCTTCCGCATAAAATGTTTTTACAGTTGTAGTTTGTAACAATCTTTGAGCTGTTTGTAATGGAATTATTACCCTATCATCACTTGAACCTGTAGCACTTGTTCCTTGAGACTCAAGAACTCCTATTATTTTAAACTCAATACCACTTATATACATTGTCTTTCCTACAACATTTGTTGTTGAAAATAGATTTGTAGCTGTTTCTGAGCCAATTACTGCAACCTTATATCTATTCTCATCGTCATTATCATTAATGAATCTACCACTTGCAACTGCTAATTTTCTTATATCTGCATAGTTAGCTGTTGAAGCTTCAAGTGTAGTAGTTTTAGATGTTGTTCCTGCTTTAACATTTATGTTTCCTTGACTTAATGCAGGAGCTATCTCCTTAATACCTGGTTTAGTTTTTAATTCTTCAAGCTCCTCATTAGTAATGGCCTTAGTTCTATTTCCAGTTATACTAACTGTTATAAGATTGGTTCCAAGGCTTTCAATTTGCTCAGTTACCTGCTTTTTCGTTCCTTCTCCTATTCCTACTAATATGCTTACTGAAGATATTCCTATTATTATACCAAGCATAGTAAGAAAAGATCGCATTTTATTACTCCAAACAGATGCTAAAGAAATCCTAATTAGTTTTGAAATTCTCATATGCTTATTTCACCTACTTTCCAAGTATCTGAGGTGATTATTCCATCTCTTACGGTTATCATTCTTTTAGCCTCGGCTGCTATTTCCTTGTCATGAGTTATTATAATTATGGTATTACCTTCTTTATTTAAATCTTCCAACATATTAAGAACTTCTCTTCCTGTCTTACTATCTAAAGCTCCTGTAGGTTCATCTGCAAGTATTATCTGAGGTTCTGTTACCAAGGCTCTGGCTATTGCAACTCTTTGCTTTTGCCCTCCTGATAACTCATTAGGCTTATGCTTTAAATGGGTTTCTAGACCAACTTTTTTTAATGCTGACAATGCTTTCTCTTTTATTTCACGACTACTCATTCCTAAATATAAAAGGGGTAATTCTACATTTTCCAAAACATTTAATTTAGGCAATAAATTATAATTCTGAAATATAAAACCTATCTTTTTATTTCTTATCTCTGCTAATTTTGAATCACTACATTTTGTATTTAATCCATCTAATATATATTCTCCACCACTTGGTGTATCTAGGCATCCTATTATATTCATAAGAGTTGACTTACCTGCCCCAGAAGGCCCAACTATAGCTACATATTCACCTTTATTAATACTTAAGTTAATATTGTCAAGAGCTTTAAATTCACTACTTCCCATTGAATATATCTTATTTATATTACTCATATTAATTACTTCAGATTTATTAGTGTATTTATTCATTACCTCACCTCCTTAAGGTCTTTGTCCTCCTGATGGAGCTCCACTTCCACCACCCATTGAGCCGCCTCCCATAGAAGAGCCTCCCATAGATGCTCCTCCAAAGCTGCCTCTCTCACTTCTATTAGTATTAGTTGATGTAGTTGTTGTTGGCAAAGTAATAAGTAACTTTTCTCCCTCTGTTACTCCACTAACTATTTCTACATAACTCTCATTTTCTAGTCCTGTAGTAATCTCTACTCTTTGCCCTCTTGACTGAGTTCCTTCACTTTCACCAGATGAACTTGAAACTGTAACATATTTTTTGTCACTTTCTTTTGTTACAGCCTCAACTGGAACTACTAATGCGTCCTTTTTACTTTGTATTGCTATGGTAATATTAGCGTTCATACCTACCTTAATTCCTGTGGGTTCTTTTATGCCTAAAGTTACATCATAGGTAGTTACATTATTGTTGCTTGTACCTAATTGCGCTATAGCCTCAACTGTTCCCTCAAAGCTCTTATCACTTATTGCATCAAACTTAACTGTAGCTGTTTGTCCACTAGTTACTTTAGCTATGTCTAATTCATCTACAGCTACCTTAACTTTTATAGAATTTGGATCTATTATTGTTAAAACTGATTTAGATGCTTGTACATCATCCCCTGTGTTATAAGTTTTAGCAACTACAACTCCTGATATTGGTGAGGTAACTGTCATTTTATTATAATTAGCTAATGCTTTTTCATACTGCTCTTGGGCATTAGTTAATTGCGTTGTGTCTGCTGTTGAACTATTTTGAGCACTTTCTAATGTCTGTTTTTGTTTATCTAAATTATCTTGTGCAGTTTGTACTTTCCCCTTTAGTAATTCATCTGTGGGATTAGCTTGTAACGCTTTATTAGCGGAATCTAATTGAGATTGAGCATTTTTAACCGCAGTTTGCGCTTCTGATATTTTTGATGCTCTTTGATTATTAGAGGTTGTTATTGCTGCCTCTTGTTTTGACACATTGTTTTTAGCTGTTTCTAAAGCATTTGCAATGTCTTCACTATATGCTACAAAAAGAGTATCTCCTTTATTAACAGTATCTCCTACTTGAACATTTAAATTTTGTATAACCCCCTCATTGCTTGGCGTTACCTCTTTAGAAGTCCCTGCAAATGCACTTCCTGTTCCTTGTATATTTACTGATAAATCCATTTTAGATGCCGTTGCAGTTATATATCTACTACTTGCTGCTACAGCTTTATTAGTACCAAAAAACTTCTTATACCCGAAAATTCCTCCTGTAATAACTGCTACGGCAAGAGCTGCTACTATTAATGATTTAATTAATTTCTTTTTCACAGTAATTCCTCCTAAATTATTTATTGTTTATAATCACGTTTATTAACTTATAATCTATACCTTAAATCCAGAGGTTATTTTGCTTAACCTTCTAGACATTTCTAATAAATCTTCTGTGGTTTCCTCTATTCCATTCATGGTTTTAAGTTGTTCTTCTATACTAGAGCTTATGTTCTCAGTTCCTGATGCTATTTCATTTGAGGATAAAGCTATGTTATTTATTGCTTGCTCTATCTCTTTTGTGCTTTCCACTTGTTGAACATTTGCTTTGTCTATTTGCTCTATTTCTACAACTATTTCATTAACATTTTTAATGATATTTTGGATACTTTCACCTACTTCAGATGCCTTTTCAACACCTTTTGCAACTTTTTCTTCTACCTGATTTACTGAAGTTACTGCCGATGCCGATTTTAACTGATTATCCTTAACTAATTCATATATATCTCTAGCTGCCTTACTACTTTCATCTGCTAATTTTCTGATTTCGTCTGATACTACATTAAAGCCTTTGCCAGCCTCTCCAGCCCTTGCAGCCTCTATTGCTGCATTTAATGCTAATAGATTTGTTTGTTCTGATATTGATGTGATTATTTTTATAATATCTCCTATTTTTCTTGAGGAATAATCTAACTCATTTATTATCACTGAAACCTCTTTAGATGAACTTGCTATGTTTGTAATTGAAGATACTATCTCATCTATTTTGTTAGCTCCATCCTCTGCTGATTCTTTAACCTTTTTACTATTATAAGCAGTTTTTCTACTTGCATCGGAAGCCGCTTCTGAAAATCTTGCTGCCTCTGAAAGTCCTGCAGTTGTTTCTTCTGCTGATGCCGCTCCATCTGCTGCTCCTCCACTTATATCTACTACAGTCTTAGAAATCTCTTCTAAAGACTCTGTGGTTATTGCTGTTGCTTTACTTAGTTGTCCACTTGAAGACTCTATAACCTCAGCAGAACTAGCTACTTCTTTAATAATTGACTGTAATTTATCCATAAACAAATCAAAACTTTTACTCAATTGTCCTATTTCATCTTTACTTTCATAATTAATCCTTTGAGTTAAATCTCCATTGCTTTCTGAAACTTCTTTTAGCTTCCCAGTAACCTTTTTTACTGGCACAATTATTGATCTTATTATTACAATTGATAATAAAAGAGAAATGACTATACATATTACAACTATAGATATTAATATCATTACCGTTTTTTTATAATCAGCTTTACTATCCTGATAAGTATTCTGTGCTTCTAAAACATGATTGTTTATAACCTCATCAAAAGATTCAACTAAGGCTATCTTCGCCTCATCAAAAGCCTGCATATTATTAGGTGCTCCTCCAGCTCCATCTTGAGATTCTGGTGGAATTTGTCCTTCTAAATGTGATCCATTTTGCTGAATAAGACCACGTTGTTCTGCATTTTCAACAAATGTGTCCTTAGCTGCAATAAATGCGTCATAATTACTAAATAAACTAGAAAAATCCTCATCATCTTTATACTCAAGTAAGGCCTCATCTATATCAGATACCTTAGTTGCTATTGCATCTTTTATAGTTTTCTTCTCATCGTCATCACTTGCATCCATTAAAGAATTACCTTCATACCTGATATACTCAATATCTGATTTTATATTTTCTAGTTTTATAATTGGAGCAACTCTTTGTTCATTTAATTCCATAATTTTATTGTTTAATACTGTCAATTGTTTTACTGAAGTAACTCCTATTATGGTCAGGAATATTAAAAAACTTATAGATAACAAACTAATTTTTTGTGTCAATTTAACATTTTTGAAAAAATCCATTCTTTTCTCCTCTACTAAGCGCGTTACCTTCTATTTGCCAGGTTTTAAATCATACAATTCTATAGAATTCCCTCTACCAAAACCCTGATTTAATGTCTTATTTCCAGTGGTTGAAGTTTTAGTGTTATCCCACTTACTTTCTGGAACCAATACACCATTTTCTTGAACCCAAGACATTATTTCATTATTTCCACCTCTACCTTGGCCACCAGTTATGACATATCTGATTTCTCCTTTATTCACCAATTCTTTAAACTCATCTAAAGTTAATATCTGATCTGAGCCACTAAATCCTCCTAGAGTCATTACAGATTCACCTGTATTTATGATTATTTGTGAAGCTGTACCAGTAGCTGATTGTACTGCCACCAAATATTTTTCACTGGTTATATTGGATTTAAGGTAATCTACAAGCTTAGTTATATCTTCATTACCTTCTAAGGTATTTCCCATTCCTATCTCCTCAGTTCTCAAACTTAACCCTGCCGAAGGAAATGTTCCTGACATTTTATAAAACATTGTAGTTGATGACCAAACTAATGGTGTTATTAACAATCCTATTACCGATATTGATACTACAATTTTGTCTATTACTTTTTTATCATTATTTCTTAGTAAATTTAGTGCAATTAAAACTACCGAAGATACACCAGATAAAACAAATACTGTTATAGCTAATATTTTGCTTATATTATCACTACTATAATAAGAGAGGATTAATAGTTGAACTCCTGCATTAATTATAAGAGCTCCTGGTAAAAACCATGATTTCCAACCTCTATCTTTGTAAAGTTCCCACATAGATGTAGCACCTATACCTGTTAATGCTGCTATAGGGGGAGCAAGCATAGTTAAATAGTATGGATGAAATAACCCTGTTGTAAAACTAAAATATATAAATACAGGTACTAACCAAACAAACCATAGTGCTAATCCTAATTTCTTTTTGTTATCCAACTTTAAGTTTAATTTCTCCTTTATAGCGGCTGCTATAAAACCTATTAATGATAATGGAAATAACCATATTATTTGATCTGACAAACTGTTGTTTTGAAATAATCTTGTAATACCAGCTCCCTCTGAGCCTCCCATATTACTCGCTTGGCCACCACCAGCTCTCATGTTACCAAATCCCATACCTCCTTGAGATCCACCTTCTCTTTGAGGCATATTTCCACTTGAACCATCCGGTGCTTTACCTTCACCCATATTTCCTTCTCTTTCTGGATTACCTTGCATCATTTGTCCATTGGCTCCTTCTGGTGGTTGAGGCTTTTCACTATCTCCATTTGATGAATAATTTCCTGTTTGTGTTTCTTGCCCTCTATTCATAGCATCTTGAGGATTCATTTCACCAAATCCACCTAGTCCACTTCTATTTGAATTTGATGAACTTCCAAGACCAAGTCTCTCTAATCCGTTATGCCCTATTATCAATTCCATAACCGTATTATCTGTGCTGCTTCCTATAAATGGTCTATTCTCTTCTGGAACTAAATCTACAACAAAAGCCCAACTCAAAGAAGTTATTAAAAGAACTATGGTTCCTAATACTAAATGTCCTATCCTCTTTTTCCATGAAACTGCTGTAGATAACAAATATGTTATATATAAAGCAGGTACAATCATGTAAGCTTGAAGCATTTTTATATTAAATCCTATACCTACAAGAACTAAGCTTAAAATTAATAGTTTTAAATGTCCTTTTTCTGCAGCCTTTGATAACACCCAACATGCTAAAAGCAAAACTAATACTAAAAGATTATCGTTTGTATTATTTCTACTATCAGCCACAAAAATTGGAGTTATAGCAAGACACAAAGATGATATTAAAGCAGCTGGAATTCCGAAAGATCTCTTTACTATTTTATAAATAACCCATACTGAGATAACTCCTGCTAAAGCTTGAGGAAGAATTATACTCCATCCACTATACCCAAATATCTTTGCTGATAATGCCTGTATCATAAATCCTAAAGGTGGTTTATCTATAGTTACAAATCCTGCTGGATCAAATGATACAAAGAAGAAATTCTTTAAACTCATTGTCATGCTTTTAACACCAGCGGCGTAGTACTCATTCCCATAACCTTCAATACTTAAATTAAATAAACTTAAAAATCCTGATAATATTAATATTGGCACTAGCAGAAGTTCATTTTTTGATAGCTTTAACTTTCTCATTTATTCCTTCCCCCTTAGGTGATTCCTTACTAATTTCATATCTCACATTATAGACACTAATTGTAATGCTATTATCAAATAATTATGTGAAATTTATGTGATGATAAATCTTAGAAGAACTCACTTTATATGTTGGCCCTGTTTATATTCTCTATTTCTTTATTCACAGACCTATTTAAGTTAAAAATTTAAATATTATTGTACAAGTGTACAGATGTACACTTGTACAATTGTAAGATTATACATTTTTTTATTTGTACGTTTGTACAGTTGTACAATTGTACAAACGTACAATAAAAAAAGGTCTAAGTATCTTTTACTACTTAAACCTCATTCACTAAATTGGATATTTAATTATAAAACTTACACCCTCTTCTCTATTAACAGCTTTTATACTTCCGCCATAAAAGTCTACTATCTTTTTGGATATAGCTAATCCTAATCCAAAATTCCCTGTTTTATCTTTATAGAGTGTTTCAAATATATGTTCAATATTATCCTCAGATATATTCTGTCCGTCATTATAAAGCTCTATAATTCCATAATTTGCTTCTCTTTTAAGCTTTACTCTTATCTGACTTTTTGCATATCTTAATCCATTTTCTAATATATTTTCAATTGCAACTTTAACCTTTTCTTTATTACCTTTAATTATAATCCTATCAAGGTCAAGATCCCAATCAAGGTTGCTATTTACAACTTCAAACCTATTTATTATCTTTAAAAGAACTTCTTTTAAATCAAATTCTTCATTGTCAATATTATTTCCTAAAACATAATCTAATGTATTAAGGTATAATAACTGCTTTATTTTTTTCTCTAAACTAATTGCTTCTTCTTTTATTATTTCTGCAGTTTTCTCTACTGAATCTATATAAACACCATCTATAATAGCTTCTGCATGACTCATAATAACCATGACAGGTGTTTTTAAGTCATGAGATATACTTTGAAGAAAAGTTTTTTCTTCCTCGTCTATTCTCTTTAGTTCTATCTGCATCAGGTTCATAGCCTTTGCCAGTCTTCCAATCTCATCCTCACTTTTAATCATTATAGGCTCTTTCCAATCTTTTTGAGCTATTCTTACTGTATGATTTTCTAATTCCTTAAGGGGTTTTGAGATACGGTTTGCAACTACCTTAGCTGTAAAAAAGCCTATTCCAATAAATATAAGTCCTATAAACATAACCATGTATATTATTATATTATCTTCACTATTTGGCGTAAAAGATATTAAATATTCATTTTCAGAGGCATTTGTTTTAATAGAACTTATTACAAATATATATTTTCTATTATTAAAATACTCCTTAAATTCACTTTCAGTCATATCTCCTTTAGCAAAAGTAGCCATCCACTCTCTAAATCCCTCATCCTTTATTCCAGGGGGTACTATCCCCCTATTTCCCTCATTTACATTGCCTTCGTTTTGAGGGAAGAATTTTTCAGAAATCTTTCTTACACTTTCTATCTTTATATCTCCAGAACTACTCACCTTAGCAATAAAATGTTCACTTCCTCTTAGGTTTCTTAATTCATCAAACCTGTTAGGTTGAATAAAATTTTCGCTATCAATTATTGCATCATGAAAAACCTTTAGATCCTGCATCTTATTGGCTTCATTTATGGTTCTGTAGGCAACTAAATATACTATTGAAATACTACATATTATAACTAAAATTACTGCTGTAAATGTAGTCCATATTCTCATTGTTAATGATTTAAATCTTAATTCCCTCATGACTTATATACCAACTTATATCCATAGCCATACACAGTCTCTATATTTAACTTATCAACTTTCTTTCTTAATCTCCTTATAGTATCATCAACAACTCTATCTGAACCGAAATAATCATCTCCCCAAACATTTCTAAGTATTTGGTCTCTAGATATTAAAATGTTTTTATTTTCAGCTAGATAATTAAGTAATTCAAACTCCATTTTAGTTAATTGAATCTCTATTTCACCAAGGAAAACTGTTCTTTGCGTTTTACTAATAACATAGTCTCCTATGGTTATTGATAATTCTGATACTCGCTCTTTTTCATCACCATAAATTCTCTCCATAAGTTTATTAGTTCTTATAACTAACTCCCTAGGTAAAAATGGTTTAGATAAATAGTCATCACTTCCTAGCTCAAGTCCAACAACTCTATCAAGCTCTTCATTTCTTGCTGACATAAATATTACCGGAGTATTTTTATTATTATCTTTTATCTTTTTTATAAGCTCATACCCATCTGCTCCTGGAAGCATTATATCCAGTATCCATAAATCTGGCATATCCTTTATTTTTTGTAGAGCACTATCTCCATCTAGAAATGTCGTTACTTTATAACCTTCTAGTTGTAGATATCTTTCTAATAAAATATTTAAACTCTTTTCATCCTCAACAAGATATATAGTCTTATCCATTATTATCACCCCAGAATTTATCTTATTAAATTACATTTTTATTCTAACATATAAATTTCTAATCATTTTAGATATATTATGTGAAGATTATGTGTTTTTCATTATTTAGCTATACATATTTATCTCTAAAAAAGTCATATTGTCAAATTTATGATAATAATATCACACATTGTCGTTTAATTCATATTATATATTGCAAAAGAGACTAAATTTATCTAAAAGGATGTGCTTATTTTGAGTAATGAATTTTATATTGATAGCACAAATAATGAAATAGTAGATCCATCGAATCCTGATACTATTCCTAAGTTTACAGATAAACTTCCTCGCCCACCTGTAATGAGACCTCTTATAGAAAACGGGAATGTATATTATGAGATCGAAATGAAAGAAAGCTATCATTCTTTTCATAAACAATTTCCTCTCACCTATATATGGGGTTATGAGGGGATTTTTCCTGGACCTACAATAGAAGCTGTAAAAGATAAGTCAATATGGGTACGTTGGATTAATAATCTTCCTTCAAAGCATTTTTTACCTGTAGACCGCACTCTTCATGGTGCTTCAGATTCGCCAGAAGTAAGAACCGTAGTTCATCTTCATGGTGCTAATGTTGACTGGGAAAGTGATGGACACCCTGATGCTTGGTTTACAAAAGATTACACCTTTACTGGGAAAACTTTTAAGAGAAAGGTTTATAGATATACCAATCATCAGCCTGGTACCTTAATGTGGTATCACGATCATAGTATGGGAATAACTAGATTAAATGTTTATGCAGGTCTTGCTGGACTTTATATTCTTCGTGACCCACTTGAAAAGAGATTAAATATTCCTAAAGGCAACTACGAAATCCCTTTGATGATTCAAGATAAATCCTTTAACAAAGATGGTTCTTTATTTTATCCAGATTCACCACCATTCCCAGTGGATGTAAAACCATCAGTAGTTCCTGCATTTTTAGGTAATACAATTGTAGTAAACGGTAAGGTCTGGCCATATCTTAATGTTGAACCTAGAAAGTACAGATTTAGAGTTATTAATGGCTCAAATACCAGAGGATATGCTCTAAGTTTATCTAATAAACAAAACTTTTATCAGATTGGTACAGACGGAGGATTGTTACACCATCCTGTTACACTGGACTCAATAGAATTAGAACCAGCTGAAAGAACTGATATAATAGTTGATTTTTCTAACTTAAAGGGAGAAACTATTACTCTAAACAACGAATCTCCAGATCCAAACATTAGCGTAATAATGCAATTTAGAGTATGTCTACCTTTAAGAGGAGAAGATAAGACTGAAATTCCTCATGAACTAACACCACAAAGTCATTTAACTGAAGACTTAGCTGATAATTCTAGAATATTGACATTAAGTGCTTCAACAGATCATTACGGTAGACCTATGCTTATGTTAAATGATCGTATGTGGAGTGATCCAACAACTGAAAAACCTGAATATGATAGTATAGAGATATGGAATATATTAAATTTAACTACTTTTCCTCATCCTATTCATATTCATTTAGTTCAATTTAAAATATTAGATAGGATTCCTTTTGATGTTTCTTTTTATCAGGAAACAGGTAAGATTAAGTATACTGGACCACCAGAAGCTCCTAGAAACTTCGAAACTGGTTGGAAGGATACTGTTAAAGTTTTTCCTGGAATGATAACAAGATTAATCATGCATTTTAAAGATCATTCTGGGGATTATGTGTGGCATTGTCATATATTAGAGCACGAAGACCACGATATGATGAGACCAATTAGAGTATTAAAAGATTCTATAGCAATAGAATAACTTTTTAAGTAAAAGCCACTATAAAATTATAATGACTCAGACTTTTAATTCTCCTATAATGTAAAAAACCTTGGAAAATACTTATTTTAGTATCTCCCAAGGTTTCTAAAAATTAAACGTAGTGAAAATTTAATCTTATAGACCTAATAATCCTATAGCATATCCAATTATACCTACTGCGAATAATCCGAAGATTAACCATATTGGACTTACTTTTTTCTTTAATAATCTCATGCAAAGGAATGTTAATCCTAATGCTAATAATCCTGGTAATAAAGAATCTAAAACACTTTGAACAGTTGTAACTGTTACTTCTCCAGCAGCATTAGTAACTCTTGAAAGTTCAAATGGAACCTTTATAGATGTCCATCTAGCAACTAAAGCACCCATTATGAATAATCCAAGTATTGAAGCTCCTTCAGTTAATTTTTGTAGCTTATTACCAGCTAAATCTTTAACTATGTTAGCACCAACTTGATATCCATAAAATTGTGTAATCCATCTAAATCCTAAACGAACTACATTCCATAAAACGAAGAATAATATTGGTCCAAGTAAGCTACCGCCAGTTGCTATTGAAGCTCCTAATGCAGCAAGTACAGGTCTTAAAGTACCCCAGAATATTGGATCACCAACTCCTGCTAAAGGTCCCATTAAACCAACCTTAACTCCGTTTATAGCTCCATTATCTATATCTGCACCATTAGCTCTTTGCTCTTCCATTGCACAAGTAACTCCTAATATAGGTGATGTTACAAATGGTTGAGTATTAAAGAACTCTAAGTGTCTCTTTAAAGCATCTTTTTGTTCCTCTTTAGTTGTATATAACTTCTTAAGAACAGGATTCATTGCATACGCATACCCTATAGCCTGCATTCTTTCAAAGTTCCAAGAACCTTGATGAAAGTTTGAACGAAGGAATACACTAATTAAATCTTTTTTAGTTAATTTTTTTTGTTCACTCATTCCTATTTCCTCCTCCTTCTTAATCTAACACATCATCATCAAAGTCATCACTTGCAGATGCAACTTGCACTGCTCCATTATACTTTGGTGATAATTGTAGATATAGTAAAGCTAAAATTGTTCCTAATATACCTAGAGCTACTAGATTATAGCTTGAGAATGAAGCTACAACAAATCCTAAGAAGAACATAGGCATTAAGTGTTTAGCACCCATCATGTTTATAACCATAGCGTAACCAACTACAACTATGAATCCACCTGCAACTTGAAGTCCTTTTGTAACAACATCTGGAATTGCATTTAGCATATTTGTTACTTGATCTGTACCTGCAAACATAGCAACTATTAATACTGGTATAGCTACACGAAGTGCTTGGATAACCAATCCACCTAAATGACACATATCTACTCCAGCAAAGTTAGCTTCTTCAGCATATTTATCAGCTCTGTGTTGTAAACCAACTGATAAAGTTCTTGCAAATATTGTTAAAACTTGACCAGCAGCAGCTAGTGGTATAGCAATAGCTATTCCTTCTGCAATGCTTTGTTTAGAAACTATTACTAAAATTGTGGATATACAGCTAGCAAGTGCAGCATCTGGTGCCATAGCTGCTCCTATATTCATCCATCCTAAAGCCATTAATTCTAATGTTCCACCTAATATAATACCGGTTTTCATATCTCCTAATATAAGTCCTATAATTGTACATGATATCAAAGGTCTGTGTGTTTGGAATTCATCTAGAACTGAACCAATACCTGAAATACATGCCCATGCTACAACAAGAATAATTTGTAAAGCATTCATAATTTTCTTCCTCCCATTTCTTTAATTCTTTAATTTTATAGTGGTAATTTATCTTTTAATAGAACCTTAGAGTCAGATGCAACAACTCTTATTTCTAATTCTATTCCCTTTTTGTTTAACTCTTTGAAAGATGAAATATCTTGATCATTTACAGAAATTGCTCCAGTTATTTGTTTCTTTCCTTCTTTAAATGACATTCCTCCAATATTTACACTTTCAATACCTACTCCAGCTTCAACTAATCTTAAAACATCTGTAGGATTAGTAAATAATAATAAAGCTTTAAAATCATTTTTAGGGTTATTGTATACTCTTATAGCTTTATCAACATTTAAAACATGTGCTTTTATTCCTGGAGGAGCTACTTGCACTAATAATGTACTTCTAAGCTCATCCTTTGCTACCTCGTCACTTACTACTATTATTTTTTCACACCCAGTTACCTTCGACCAAACTGTTGCTACTTGACCATGTATTAATCTGTCATCAATTCTAGCTAAAACTATTTTCATAATTATAGAACCTCCTCATCATCATCGTTAATGTTTTTATTTATTATAAGACCCTCTTTAAACGGTCTAATGGACTCTTTACCTGAATTCTCAGCTATCTTTACAAGCTCACTTATAGAACTAGATGTTCTCGCTCCAAATACCTCAAGTAACATAGGTAAATTTACGCCTGTAACTATATCCATATTTTCATTTTCTACAACTATCGATGTAGCTGCATTAAATGGGCTTCCTCCAAAAAGATCTACTAAAAATATTAACCCATTCTCTATATCTAAAGCTTTTATAGCTTCACTATACTTTCTAGTTAAATCTTCAGTTCCTTCTCCTGGCATAAAGGTTATATATTCTACATTTTCCTGTTTTCCAAAAATCATTTCTGAGGACTTAACTAACTCTTCAGAAAATCTTCCATGGGTTGCAACAACTACTGCTGGCATAACCGCTCCTCCTTTTAGAACTTTATATTCTTATTTTATATACTAATCTATTTTGTATACGTTATTTATTATAGCAATATCCATGCCAAAAAAAGTGTATCAATGAATGTAAGCCATTTCAACTAAGAAATATCACTGCTTTGATACTTTCTTATGATGAAAAATACATTTTGATACACTTCTATTTATAAGCTAATACACTTTTCTTATTTTTTCTAATACTGTATCAAATTATTTCACAAATATGATACACTTCATCTTCTGTTAGTATTATTCTGAGACTATCTTCGAATACTTTTACTGAATTTTTAACAGCATCTAAACAATTTGCAGTAAAATTCTTTTCTCCTCTATAAGTTAATCCTGAATTTAATACCATTCTTTCTATAGCGCAAGCAACATGTATTATTAATCTAAGCTGTTCTGCATTAGATAAATTTTTATTTAAACCTTCCTCTAACAATCTAATAAAGTCCATCAAAAGCCCTATAATCTTTTTAGGATTAAGATATGTTAAATACTCTTCTAAATTTTCTTCACACAATTCTCTAATTAAAAGGCTCCTACTTTCCTCTTCTCTTACTTCCACACCAGATATTATTCCTCTTAATACATTTGCACCACTTCCACCTATAAAGGATTCAAGTGAAATAAATGGTATATCTTTACCTACATTTTTAACCCCTACTATAGCAATAACATTTTTTGTACTCTCAAGATTTTTTACATTTTCTTCTGCACCTTTTATACCTATAGGGATAACCTCTATTTCTTCAACTGAAATATCTTCAATTATATTCTTCACTATCTCTTTAAGTTTCTCTGCTGTTCCAACTCCAGAAGAACATACGGTTATAACTGTTTTAGGCTTTGAAGAACCTTGTTTATTAGAGTTGGTATTTATAATATTACTGTATCCATTAAATTCTCTTAATGAAAAATATATTTCATCCAACTCTTCTGAAAATAAATGTCCTTTTCTAACAGCTTCTATAACTAAAGGAGTGGACACCATATCTAAAGTTCTAGTTTTTATATTTGTCCTCTCCTGTATTATCTGCCCAAAGGTTACTAGGGAACCCATGTCTACCATTAGAAGTACACCTTTTCCTTCGTTCATTTCAACAACTTTTTCCGTAACCTCTTCTAATATACTTTGTGGGCTAACATCAAGTGGCATATCCACCGCCTCAATAGGTCCTTCTTTGCCGAGTAAGTCTACTGCTACATTAACCATACTTAAGGCAGTACTACTTCCATGAGCAATTACTAATATACCTACTTTCTCACTAATAACCTTTTCTTCTTCTAAATTCTTTAATAACATGGCTAAATATATAATTTCTATTTTAGGGACTTTAACTCTAAATTTGTTTTCTATTTTATTCGCTATATCCTCCGCAACTACATACTCCTGCCCATCTTCATCTATGGAATAACCCATTCTATCTATTTTTTCCTTTGTTAAATGATCATCAGCTCTTTGTTTTAAAAATACACTTAAATGCAAACTTACAGCATATACAAATCTTTCCCCATATGTTACATTTAGCCTATCTTCAGTAAACTTTTTTATATATTGTGTAAATTCAAATACATCATTATCTACAATAGATAAAAGTTTTTCTTTTACATTATTATCTTTTCTAATTTTTTTGTAGAAAGTTTTTAATTGGGCATCAATATCTTTCATGACCAAATCATGAATTACTTCTTTATTCATACCTTCATTTTTAAGAATTTCAGATTTATCCTCTATAATTCTATATAAATTAAATGGAAGCTCATAATCATCATTTTTTAATAAACTAATCTGACCCTTAGGACTAATAATCATATTATTATCTATAATAGATGAAATTTCTTCGAAGTCTTTCCTATTATCAGAAATAACAAAAAGCCCTTTTTGAATATTAGGAGGTATGCTTTCAATATTAATTTCTATTGCGTCTCCTGATTCTAAACTATTTAAAAATGCAGTTGCACATATCAATTGTATATTCGACTTTAGCTTACCTATGTTCCCTGTATAAGAACTACCAATCAAGGCTTTTATAACTTCCCTAGCTACTATAACCTTTTTATTTACTCTATTGGCTTCAGCTGAAAACATATGTTTTATAAGTTCCAGTCTTTCTTCTAATGGTCTTTTCTGAAGCGATGGTATTGTAATTGTTACTGGTATTCTTCTTAAAAAAGTTGCTAACAATGATGACTTAGGTTCTTCAGTAGTTGCTCCAATAATAAGTACATTTGCTCTTCTTTTTCTATCGCTTTCTCCTAATTTATTGTAAGTTCCAGTGTCCATGAAGTAGAATATCATTTCCTGCCCTTCTGGACTTAATCTATGAATCTCATCTAAAAATAATATTCCTCCATCTGCCTTTTCTACGATTCCCTCTTTTTCTGTATCTGCACCTGTAAAAGCACCTTTAATATGTCCAAATATATGAGAAAGAAGTAGTTGAGGATTATTTCCATAATCAGCACAATTAAAAACTATAAAAGGTGCATTATCTTTAAATCTTTTAGAGAATTTAGCATAGTTAAACATCATATTTGCGAATAAAGTTTTCCCTACCCCAGTTTCTCCTAATATTAATGTATGTAGTCCATTTGGAGGATACATTATCGCTGCCTTTGATTGATTTATAGCTTGTTTTAAACTCCCCTCAGCTCCTATTAAGTAATCAAAAGGTGAATTAGTCATCTTACTTTCTTCACCAAATAATTCACTAAGCTCTCGTATCTCCACTTGCCTCTCTACTATTTCTACATTTAATAATTCCTCTAACCTTCTTTTGCTGAAATATTTAACAGGTCTTTCTTTTATCTTAATCACCAAATCTGATTTATATAGTTCATTTAATTCTTTGCTTACATTATTCCTTAATATATCTAATCTATCCGCTATCTCTATTGCAGAAAACCCTTTAAGTTCCTTAAAATCTTCTACAGTAAAGTCTTTAGTTTCATTCATTAAAAAATTATAGATTTTATCTATTCTTTTCATTGTTTCAATGATCACTTCCTTCTAATTGGATATACTAATAATAGCATTAATTCCAAAAAAATAAATCCTCAAAATATCGAGGATTTATTGAAATTTATTTTTCATTATATTCATTTACTATTTTCTGCACTAATTTTTTAATAACACTTGCTTGCGCAATCAAAGATAATACTAATAAAAATATCTTTATTCTTTCTTCATCTTTGTCTTCCAGATTTAAGTCTTTTACTATATTTTCTAATTTTGAATCATGTAATACAGATGAATTTTTTATATCATTAAAACTTTCACTTTGTATATCTGAAAATATTTTATAAGCAGACTCCCAGTCAATTATATCATCTGCTCTAAGATTTATTTCATTAAATGCTAGTTTAAATACCTTTTTTATTTCCTCTGTAGTAAGTACTGGTCTCATATAACTAAGTAATACTAATTGTGCTAAATGAACTTTAGTATATCCTCTTTTTTTACCATCTTCTGGCTTAGTTATAACTTCACTTTTTATATAGTTCTGAACTATATTATTTGTATATTTATCGTCAACAAATTTATCATTTAAGTAATCTATAACTTGTGATAAAAATAAATCATATTTAGGTAAATCATCATAAGATATCATACTATTTTTAGACATCTCTTCTGCCAACTTCGCAATGTATTCTTCATCAAATCTTTTTTCATCCATAAGAGTACCTCCACATTAAAATCCACTATATCTGTTATTATATAGTATACCAAAACTCTTTACAAGTTATCATCAATTTATTAATAATATTTTATTTTAATAAATCCTTATTTTAAGACCCTTAGAGTTACAATCCACAGTTATAAACAAGTTATCAACATATATTGTGGATAACTTCAAAAATTATGTGGATATAAATTTATTACATCCATTTTTATCCACATAATTCACATTTACCCTGTGGATTATCTGTTTATTACTTGTGGAACACCTGTTGAATAATTAGCTATTTATCAACAATTTTCTCTAATATGCTTTTGTCAATATAAATACTTCAACAAATAATTTTTTATAAAACATGAGTTTTTATATTTTTTTAATATTTTGATTATAATAATAAAAAAAATTTATATATATTGTAATGAATTATATAATAAATTGTTACATAAAATAACTATCTTAGTATTATTCGTCAAACTAACTAATTATTTATTTATATTTCTGTAACTTATACTTTTTATTGACATATAATATATAGAATCATTGTTAATATAATCCTTATTTTATATACACTTTCGACATATAATTTTTATTTATGGTAAGTTATTACTTTTTTATCACAGAAATTTAATTATCTAAAAATATTATTATTCTTCATATATCTAACTATATTATATCCCTAGAACCCTTATAAATACTTATTTTATTCATTTCATCTATATAATATTATTACCATTTATTTGAAAACTATACTATTGACATTTCAATTATTTGGTATTATATTAATCTTAGATGTTATTTAAGTAAGAAATTTGTAAATATTGCAGTTATTTAGAGAAAATGTATTGACTTTAAATTACATCTTTGCTAATATTAATATACGAAATGTCGAATGTTGTAAAACGAGGAGGAAATTTATATGAAATCAACAGGTGTAGTAAGAAGAGTTGACGAGTTAGGAAGAATAGTTATTCCAATAGAGCTAAGAAGAACATTAGATATCGCTGAAAAGGATGCTCTAGAAATATATGTAGACGGTGAGCAAATCATATTAAAGAAATATGAGCCAGCTTGCATATTCTGCGGAGATGCAAGAGATGTTACTAACTACAAGGGAAAAAATATATGCAAGAACTGTATGGCTGAATTAAAAAAATAATTAACATTATTTTTAATCCATAAATAAATCAATATGTATATATGGTTAAAAAAGCACTTCAACCCCAAGAAGTGCTTTTTTTATTATAGATCAGTTGAATATTTATATACCTCTGACTTAGGCATACTTCTTTCTTTTGCAACTAATTTAATTGCTTCTTTTTTACTATATCCTCTATCTACATAAAGTATTATATGTTCTTCCACTGTAGTGTTTTCCCATTTAGCCTTTTGTTCTAAGTCTATTTCCTCTTGACTTTTCCCTTCAATTACAACTACAAACTCTCCTCTTGGGTTATTTATATTAAAATGCTCTATAACCTCTGAAATTGATCCACGTACTATTTGTTCATGAAGTTTAGTTAACTCCCTACAAATAGCCACTTTTCTATCTCCTAATTCATCATGAAGAAAACTTAAGGTTTCTTTAATCCTGTGTGGAGCCTCATAAAATACCAGTGTTTCTTTATGGTTTTTTATTTCACTAATTAATACTCTTCTTTCTTTATTTTCTCTAGGTACAAAACCTCTAAAAGTAAACTTAGTTGTATCTAATCCTGAATTAACTAACGCTGTTATTATTGCAGTTGCCCCTGGTAATACTTCAAATTCAACTTCTTCTTCTATACATCTTTTAATAATCACACTACCAGGATCAGATATCCCCGGAGAACCAGCATCACTAACTAAAGCTACAATTTCTCCACCTCTTACTCTATTTATTATCTCTTCTGATTTCGTTAATTCATTATGTTGATGATAACTTATCAGTTGTTTTTTGATATTAAAATGATTAAGAAGTTTTATTGTTTGTCTAGTATCTTCAGCCGCAATAACATTACACTCTTTCAAAACATCTAAAGCTCTTATAGTTATATCCTTTAAATTACCTATTGGAGTAGGTACTATATATAATTTACTCATTATCTTTCTCCCTTCCATATATACGCTCTATTTCCTCGCTATAGCCTCCACAATCATTATATACATACAAAGGTGCTTCCCACTTAAGAAAGGCCCCTCCATCCCTCTGCGCCTCAATTAACACTATATTGGGAGGTTTTTTTGTATTGGGTTGAATCATTCTAATTCTTTTAGGTTCTATTTTATGCTTTCTCATCAAACATAAAATATCCGCCAATCTTTCTGGTCTATGTACCATATATAATTTGCCATTATCTTTTAGTAAAATCCTGGCGCCTATTATTACATCCTCTAATGAGCATAAAATTTCATGTCTAGCTACAGCAAGTTTATCACTGCTATTTATTATTCCTGAAGAATTAAGTTTGTATGGGGGATTTACTGTTATAACATCAGCTTTCTCTATTGTCTTCATAAGCTTTATATCCTTAATATCCCCTTTAATAAACTTTACTTTCTCCTGTGCATTATTTATTTCTACACTTCTTTTTGCCATTTCGACAAATTCTTCTTGTATTTCAATACCGAGAATACTCTCAGGAGATTTTTTCCCATATATTACAAATGGTACTATTCCTGTTCCAGTACAAATATCAATTACTCTATGCTTTCTTTTTACTTCTGCAAAATTAGCTAATAGTACCGCATCTATCCCAAATCTAAAGGCTTTCTTTTTTTGAATAAGATGAATTCCATTAAGCTGTAGGTCATCAAGGGTCTCATCATCTTTAATAAATCTATTTATATCCAAATTCATCACACTCCAAATATCTATTACTTATCCATTATAAAGATTAATTATAAAAACTTCAAAAAAAATTAAGAGGATGTTTTAAACACCCTCTATAATAAACTATATTCTATTTTACTCTTCTAGCTGCGTAGAAGGTCCAAATATTAGATACTTTGACTACATCTCCTGTTTGAGGAGCATGAATCATTTGTCCATTACCTACATATATACCTACATGGTGGGGACTAGTAAAGACTAAATCTCCCACCTGAAGGTTAGAATAACTCACTGGAGTCCCATTACCAACTTGAGCATAGGTATCTCTTCCTATAGATATACCGGCTTGTCTAAACACATATTGAGTAAATCCTGAGCAATCAAATACGTTAGGACCAGTAGCTCCATAAACATACGTGGAATTTAATTTACTATAAGCTATAGAAAGAATTGCTGAATCCGATGCAGATCCTGCTCCACCACCTCTGCTTAAGCTTGGTGCTGTTTTTTCTTGTACTAAACTTTTAGCTTTTTCTATTAAGTCAACTAATTCATTATCAGCTTGAGAACTCTTGACAGTCTTTCTAAGGGATCTTAATGTTGTTATAGCATTATTTAAATCATCAACTGAACTACTTGAATTATTTACTATATTAGCAAAAGGCCTATATAGATTTCTTTCAACTGTAATTAAATCATCAGCTATCTTATCATATTCAGCTTTAGCTTGATCAACATAAACTTGTTGTTCTGCTTTTTTAACATTTAGTTCTTCTAATTTTACTTTATTATCTTTATTTAAATCTTCAAGTTCTTGAATCTTAGTTTTCAACGTCGCAATGTGTTCATCATATTCTTTTTTCTTTTCATTAAGCTCATCTATGATTTGCTTATCTAAGCTCATTATCTTACCAACTGCCTGAGCCTTAGAAACAAAGTCTCCTAAGCTATTAGCACTTAATAAAAGTCCTATGTAGCTTTCTTGTCCACCTGATTTGTATAGAGCTCTCATTCTAGCTCCAAAAACCTCTTCTTTTTCAGCTAATTCCTTTTGACTTTTTTCAATTGCTTTTTTAGTATCATCAATTTCTTTATTTGTATTTTCTATCTTAGTATTATTTTCCTCCATAGCTAACGCTATTGGTTGAATTTGTGCATCTAATTCATCTACTTTATTCTTTAACTCCGAATACTTACTTTTTGCATCTGCTGCCTTTGCACCCTTTTCGTTAAGTTCCTGCTGTTGCTGTTCTGTTAAAGGTTCTGCCCATACTTGTACACCTGTTCCGAATACTAGCGAGGCTGCAAGTAAAGCTGATATTGCCTTCTTCTTCATAAACACCTTGGCATTACTAATCGAATAAGTAATACCTTCCCCCCTTCAATTAATTAGTAAACTGTTATAAGTATAACACTTTTCCTATTTACAACCAATCCCAATTCGTCCAATAATCAAAATTTTACAATTTATTAAAAACTGCCACAACCTATTCAACATTAAAGTTGTCAGATAAAATGTTTACAGTCCATTGTATTTATAAATACAAACATATCGTGAACAAAATATTATTAGTTGTTTTACCTATTATAATTCTATGCTCCATGTAAGTATATTATAATATTTAGTTAAATATCAAGCGTAAAGTGCTACAAGTCAAAAGACCTTGCTTATTAATACATAAACAAGGTCTTTAATTATTTATTTATATTTAGCACTTAGTCTTCCTTGAATTAATCCAGCTGATATCATAATTACAGCATAAGCTCCCACTATGTACAATGAATACTCTTTAAAAAAGTAATCCACAACTCCTAATAGTACACCTATTCCCCCTAAGCATAAATTAAAAAACGCATTAAATCTAACATAAGCTGTTTTATCATTAGCGATACTTGCACTCTCTATAATACCTCTTACTTTTTTACTTAACAAAATGCTTGTTCCTAATATTAAAAACCAAAGGCTCGCTAGTACCATGATTACAGTAGTTCCTCTCATAGCAATTTACCTCCCTTTATTTTATAAACTAAAGGTATTATATACACTGTATAAATAAAAGTAAATACAGTATTAGAATATTTTTCTTAAAATTATTGACATCTTTAAAGAAACTATTTATAATAATCTATGTGCTACGGGGTGTAGCGCAGATGGGAGCGCGCGTGGTTTGGGACCATGAGGTCGCAGGTTCAATCCCTGTCACCCCGACCAAAAAAAGAATTGCTTAAGCAATTCTTTTTTTATATAACAATACTTCTTAATTTACTTATTACATCTAAAATATCTTCTATAGTTTGCTCATAACTCTTATTTTTTTCCTGTAATGACATATTAGTTGCATTTAAAGCATCTTTAAGTTTTTTCTCCTGTGCCAAAAATCCTTCTACTGAGTTAATGTATATTTTTAATTCTTCAGTTCTGCTTTTAAGCTTTTCTATATCATTAATAATACTACTAACTTCCTTTTTTAGTCCTTCAACACTATCATCATCATTTACTAACTCATCGTTATAGTTATTTCCATCATTATTATCATCAAGTTTTATAGGTGCTATCCCCTCTTCTGAGTAGCTTGACTCTATTTCCCTAACTAACTCTAACACCTTCATTCCATAGTCATCTAAAGGTGACCAATTTCCCGATAAATCCTCTATATATTTCGCTTTACCTAATAAATAAGGAAAATGTCTAGGATCCCTACTTATTCTTTTAGGATAAATAACGCCTCCTGCATAAAGTCCTAAATGATCTAAATGAGCCTCAACACCACTTGTCCAATTGTTAAATGTTGCATATCCTCCATTTTCATCATTTATATCATTACTTATCCTTAATCCACATGGATTCTTGTACTCTTTCTTAAAAACCCCATTAAAAGTTCCTAAATTAGTTTCTATAGCACTTTGTGCATATGCTACTACTGGATTTACTCCAGACTCAATAGAGGTATTCCAGTAAATTTCTGCAAGTGCAATAAACTCCTCTGTAGCTCCCTTTTTTCTAGCCCATTGAAATGCTTGATACTTTGTTGCAGTAGGCATTGATATTATAGGGATTTTAGAATTAATAACTATGTCTTCATCAATTCCCATAGAAATTTCTTCTCTTCCAATATGTCTAAGGAATCCATTAGCTATAGAAAGCGCTATTTTGTCTCTAAAATAATCTTCTTTAAGCAACGCTTCTTCTTTTGAGTTACTAATGAAACAAGTTTCTACCAAAATTGCTGGCATCTCAGTTTCTTTTAGAACTGTAAAATTAGCAAATTTTACACCTCGATTTTTTAAACTAACACCAGAGACTATCTTATCTAATACATTAGCTGCTAACCGCTCTCCTTCATCACCTTTAGTAAATGTATAAACTTCCGTTCCCTCAGCACTATCTACACCTGAGCTATTAATATGAATACTCATAAAACATCTAGCTTTATTTTTATTAGCAATTTTAGCTCTCTCTTCTAAAGTCACATATCTGTCATCATTTCTAGTCAAAATTACAGATATCTGTTTCTTATCCAAATACTCTTTAATCTTATTTGCAATGTATAAGGTTAAAGATTTTTCTACCAAAGAGCCTTCTCCTCTAGCCCCATAATCTGATCCTCCGTGACCCGGATCTATAACTAAATCTACCATATCCACCTTCCTAAATAAATTACTACATATAATATATATTTTGTAACTTACATAATTATTTCACTTCTTCCTTATCAGACATAATATTTTCATAATATTTTTCGCTTTTCGAAGCAGCTACACAAAGACTCCAAAACATAAGTATTAAAAATATATAAATTCCTATCAATATTTTCATAAGTTTTCTCTCCTAAAATCATAATAGTTATAAATAATGGTTAATCTAACAAATAGAAAAGTTTTCTAAATTAGTATTTACACTTAGGAGGAATATTATGAAAAAAATTTACGAAGACTTATTTAAAGAATTAGTTAAATCCTATTATGATGGAAATTTTAATTCAACCTTAGAAAATATAATGAATTCTCCAAACTTTGATAAGATTGAAGCTATGTCTGTAATCTCTTCATTATGTGGTGTTGATGTTAAAGCTGATGAAAATTTCATTTATAATCTAAAAAAAGCTATTACAAACTATAAAGTTCGAGAAAAAATAATTGAAAAAGTTTCCTCTTGTTCTAGAGATTGTACTTCTGAAGCTGGTGAGAGAACTAAGTGTCAAACCGCCTGTCCCTTTGATGCTATTTTAGATGATCCAATAAAAGGAACTACTTATATAGACACCGATCTTTGTACTGACTGTGGCATATGTGTGGAAGCTTGTGATAGTGGTAAATTTATAGATAGGATTGAATTTATCCCCATAATAGATTTACTAAAAAATAACAAAAAAGTAATAGCAGCTGTTGCTCCTGCAATATCTGGTCAATGGGGATCTGATGTAACAATGGACCAATATAGAGCTGCTTTTATAAAAATGGGATTCTCAGACATGATAGAAGTTGCTTTTACAGCTGATATGTTAACCATAAAAGAAGCTGTAGAATTTAATCATCACGTTAATAAAGATGGTGACATTATGATAACCTCTTGTTGCTGTCCTATGTGGGTTGGTATGTTAAAAAAAGTATATCATGATTTAGTTAAAGATGTTTCCCCTTCTGTGTCTCCTATGATTGCAGCAGGAAGAGTTTTAAAAGAGTTAAATCCAGATGTTAAGGTTGTATTCATAGGTCCTTGTATCGCTAAAAAAGCAGAGGCTAGAGATAATGATATCTCAGATGCTATTGATTACGTGCTTACCTTTGAAGAATTAAAAGGAATATTTGAAGTTTTAGATATTAGACCAAATGAACTTCAAGGAATCCCTTCAATAGAATATGCTTCAAGAGGAGGAAGGTTGTATGCAAGAACTGGTGGAGTTTCAATAGCTGTATCAGAAGCAGTTGAAGAACTTTTTCCTGAAAAACATATAAAACTAAAAACTGCTCAAGCTAACGGGGTAAAGGAATGTAAAGAAATATTAGAAAAAGCTAAGGCTGGAGAACTAGATGCCAATTTTATAGAAGGAATGGGTTGTGTTGGAGGATGTGTCGGTGGCCCTAAAGCCCTAATTCCTAAAGAATATGGTAAAACCTCAGTTGATGAATTTGCCTACAATTCAGCCGTTAAGGTAGCTACTCACAGCGATATTATGAAAGAAGTTTTAAGTAATGTTGGTATAGATTCCTTAGAGGATTTTAAGAGTAAAGAAAAAATTAAAATCTTTGAAAGAGAATTTAGCTAAACTGTTTCATTAATGCAGTATATAGAGTTTGATATGCTGCATTAAAATTTATTATGATATTGAACTTAATAACTTTTTAATATACTATAAAAATAACATTAGGAATTTGGGGGAGATATATTTGTTTAAAGATGTACAAGCTGCAATATTTGATTTAGATGGAACTCTTATAGACTCAATGTGGATTTGGGATGAAATTAATATAACTTATTTAGAAAGTAAAGGAGCAAAAAGACCTTCAGATTTAGAAGAAAAAATAAATCATTTAAGTTTTAAGCAGACCGCTCAGTATTTTAAGGACAATTTTAATCTAAAAGAATCTACAGATGAAATAGTTAAAGAAATTAATGATTTAGCCTATGATAATTATTTGAATAAAGCCAGACTTAAACCTGGAGCTAAAAAATTATTAAGCTATTTAAAATCTAATGGCATTAAACTAGCTCTTGCTACTTCAAACTCATCACCTTTATTAGATATAGCCCTAGAAAGCAATGATATTAAGGATTTTTTTGATAGCATTACAACTACTAATGAGGTTACTAGAGGAAAAAACTTCCCTGATGTATATCTTCTAGCTGCAAAGCGTTTAGGTGTAACACCAGATAAGTGTATTGTTTTTGAAGACATACCCGCTGCTGTAGAAGGTGCTAAGGCTGCTGGAATGAAAGTTATCGCAGTATACGATGAACATTCATCTAAGCATAGAGAAAAACTTATTAATAGTGCTGATAAGTATATTGAAGATTTCACTGAATTCGCTGTATAAAGAAAAGCAGGAGATTTTTTAAATTAAAATCTCCTGCTTTTATATTATTAATCTTCTTTTTCATTCATTATTCCTAGTGAATCAAATATCATAAAGCTTACACTTAAAATCATGGCAACTATAGTAGCTAGTCCCATTCCTTTTAATTCTACAGCTCCTAATTTTACAGTTATACCACTTAATCCTATTACAAAAATTACTGATGTTAAAATTAAGTTTCTTGATTTAGCAAAATCCACACCTTTTTCTATAAAAGTTCTTAAACCAGATGTAGCTATAGTTCCAAATAGAAGTAAACTAACGCCTCCTATTACTGGGGTTGGTATACTGCTAATTAAAGCTGATAGTTTTCCTGAAAAACCTAATACTATAGATATAAGACCAGCTCCACATATAACATATACACTATAAACTTTAGTTAATGCCATAACCCCTATGTTTTCACCATAAGTTGTTGTTGGAACCGAACCAAAAAATCCTGATAGTGCTGTAGATAATCCATCTCCAAGGAGCGATCTATGTAGTCCTGGATCTTCAGATAAATCTCTTCCAACTATACTACTAGTTACAGCTAAATGCCCTATATGTTCAGCTACTACTACAAAAGTTGCTGGTAATATTGTCATTATTGCCGTGAAATCAAATTTAGCTATGTTTATATTAGGTGTTACAAAGAAACTCGCTTGTCCAAGTGTTGTAAAATCAACTAATCCATTAGCGTATGCTGCAATATAACCTACCACAACACCTATTAATATAGGAATAACTTTTAAGAATCCTCTTAGTAATACACTACTTAAAATTACTGCTGCTAAAGTTATCATAGATACTAATATCCATTTAGGATTAGAAAACTCTGGATTATTAGATCCACCTACTGCGAATCCAGCCATATCTGCTGCTGTTGGTGCTAATTCTAATCCAATGATTGTAACTATAGCTCCCATAGCTGCTGGTGGGAATAACTTGTTTATCCAACCTGTTCCTGTAAATTTAACTATTATAGCAATTGTTGCAAAAATCAAACCTGAAACTACAAATCCACCTTGTGCATGTTGGAAGGTATACCCTTCACTATACAATAGAAAAACTGGTGCAAGATATGCGAAACTTGATCCTAAATATGCAGGTATCTTCTTTTTAGTAAGGAATGCATATAATAATGTACCTATACCATTAAAAAATAATACTGTCGCTGGATCTATTCCAAAAAGAATTGGTACTAATACTGATGATCCAAACATTGCAAATAAATGCTGGATACTTAAAGGAATTGCTCTCTTTAGTGGCACACTCTCATTTACATCTACCACTGATACTTGTAATTGTTCATTATTCATTTGTTTATCCCCCTTGCTAGTCTCTCTGGACTAAGTTAAAAGCTTTTATAACTATAACATCTTTTATATTATATTTCAACATATTATGACTAAAATAATTTAGTTATAATCTCCCAATGATTAAATTCTTTAATATTTTCAATAAAAAACTCTAGATCTTAACAATCTAGAGCGATTTTATTATTTTCTATCTATAGTATATTTTGTACTTAATTCTCCAATTAAATCAAAATATTTCTTTTGTTGAGTCTCTTGAAGTAGTTGATTTACAACTCCATCCTTAACTTCTTCAAAATCTAAATCTTTACCAGCATTTTTAGCTTCTACCTTTATCAAGTGATATCCAAATTGAGTTTTAACAGGCTCAGTTACAACGCCTATCTCTGATGCAAATGCAGCTTCTTCAAACTCAGGAACCATCATTCCTCTTGAGAATGAACCTAAATTACCACCTTGTTCCTTAGATGGACATGATGAATATTGACTAGCAGCTTCTTCAAATGTTACGTTATTTGATTTTATTTCTTTTTTAATTTTATTTGCTTCTTCCTCTGAACTTATTAAAATATGTTTTGCTGTCACATTTTCTGGTTCTGAAAACATACTTCTATTTTCTTCATAGTATTTTAAAGCTTCATCATCAGTAACAGTCACTTCTGATATTACTTTGTTAATAACCATTTGAGTTAAAAGCTCTTTTTTAAACTTTTCCACTTCTGTTTCAAATTCTTTAGTTTTATCTAAAGAAGCTTCTTTTCCAAATTGGAACATTAATTCAAACGAAATCATTTGTTCTAATAATTGTTTTTTACCTTGTTCTGTTGCAAACATCCCTCTTCTATCTTGAGGATACTTTAAAATAGCTTGCTGTAAATCCATTTCAGTTATTTCATTACCAGCTACAACTGCCAAAACTTTATTTTCCATACATAATCTCCTTTATATATAAACTTAACACTCTAACATAATAACATATTTAAGAAAATTAATACACTAAAGAACTCCATATTATCGTTTAACTTCCTTTTCCTTGATGATTAATAATAATTATTATATAATAATTTTATATACTTAGGAGGTAATAATTATGTCAAAAATAGAAATTGGAAATCTAGCACCTGACTTCATATTAAAAGGATCAGATGGAGAAACTCATAAACTAAGTGATTATCTTGGGAAAAAGGTTGTTCTTTATTTCTACCCAAAAGACAACACTCCAGGATGCTCTACACAAGCCTGTGACTTTAGAGATAGTATACCTACTATAACTAACGAAAATGCTGTTGTAATTGGTATAAGTAAAGATAGTTTAGCCTCTCATGATAAATTTATTACAAAATTCGGATTACCATTTTTATTATTAAGTGATGAAGATAAAGAAGTTTGTGCTCTATATGATGTATTAAAAGAGAAAAATATGTATGGAAGAAAAACCATTGGTATAGAAAGAAGTACTTTTTTAATTGATGAAAAAGGTATTCTAAGAAAAGAATTTAGAAAAGTTAAAGTAAAAGATCATATTAATGATGTTATAGAAAACTTAAAAAAACTGTAGGAATATTAATTCCTACAGTTTTTTAATTACTGATTTTATATTCTTATTCTTATATTTTCTATATGAAGAGAAGGCCAGAGATCCTAATACTCCTAAAACTCCACCTAAAGAAAATCCAAACATAACATTGTCTACAACCACACCAATCAATACACCTAAACCCGCACCTAATGCAATTCCTTTTGCTAAGTACTCATTTTCTTCTTCAGTTAAAGAAATCTTGTTAAAAACCTCCTTCATAAACCTCACCAACCCTTTTATTAAAATCTTATTATTGATTATTATATCCTCAATATATTAAGATTTTCTTACATTCTACTTAAGGTAATATTAAATATACTTAAATTTTTATTTACATCCAGTTAATATATTTAAAAAAACAGAAACAAAAAATCACAGCTTTCACTGTGATTTTATCCAACTTGTAAACATCAACTAATTAATGTTAATTATCGGAGTTTTGATAGAGTTTTTACCGTTAACTCAAGAGAAAAATATAAGCCTAGTTAATACTAGGCTTATGGTGGCTCGAGCAGGAATCGAACCAGCGACACGAGGATTTTCAGTCCTCTGCTCTACCGACTGAGCTATCGAGCCATAAAATACTTTACTTAAATATTATATGGTTATCAATAAATTTTGTCAATATATTATAATTATTGATTTATTAAAAGTTTTTTATACAGAAAAAAATTAAAATATTTCTCGGGAAATAAAAGATTTTATCTGATTTTGACATATAAATATTTCAAACAAAAAAGAAACTACTACAACTTGCATTGTAATAGTTTCCTGTAAATAAATTATTTGGCGACTTCCTACTCTCCCACACAGTCTCCCATGCAGTACCATCGGCGTAATAAAGCTTAACGATCCTGTTCGGAATGGGAAGGGGTGTTACCTTTATGCCATTATCACCAAATATATTATGAAAGAATTTTGTTCTTTCAAAATTGCACGTAAGTTCATTTAATAATATATATTCCAGTTAACTTATTGGTCAAGCCCTCGATCTATTAGTATGAGTCAGCTAAATATGTTACCACACTTACACCCCTCACCTATCAACCTTGTGTTCTTCAAGGGATCTTACTAGATTACTCTATGGGAAATCTTATCTTGAGGTGGGCTTCACGCTTAGATGCCTTCAGCGTTTATCCCTTCCCGACTTAGCTACCCAGCTATGCTCCTGGCGGAACAACTGGTACACCAGAGGTCAGTCCATCCCGGTCCTCTCGTACTAAGGACAGCTCCTCTCAAATTTCCTACGCCCGCGACGGATAGGGACCGAACTGTCTCACGACGTTCTGAACCCAGCTCGCGTGCCGCTTTAATGGGCGAACAGCCCAACCCTTGGGACCTACTTCAGCCCCAGGATGCGACGAGCCGACATCGAGGTGCCAAACCTCCCCGTCGATGTGGACTCTTGGGGGAGATCAGCCTGTTATCCCCGAGGTAGCTTTTATCCGTTGAGCGATGGCCCTCCCACGAGGTACCACCGGATCACTAAGTCCGACTTTCGTCCCTGCTCCACTTGTAGGTGTCGCAGTCAGGCTCCCTTCTGCCTTTGCACTCTTCGAAGGATTTCCGACCCTTCTGAGGGAACCTTTGAGCGCCTCCGTTACTTTTTCGGAGGCGACCGCCCCAGTCAAACTGCCCATCTAACAATGTCCTGTCACCAGTTTCATGGTGTCCAGTTAGAATTCCAGTACTATCAGGGTGGTATCCCAAGGTTGACTCCACTAAAGCTGACGCCCTAGTTTCCCAGTCTCCCACCTATCCTGTACAGACAATACCGAAACTCAATGCTAAACTACAGTAAAGCTCTACGGGGTCTTTCCGTCCAATCGCGGGTAGCAAGCATCTTCACTTGCACTACAACTTCGCCGGATTTGCAGTTGAGACAGTGCCCAAATCATTACGCCATTCGTGCGGGTCGGAACTTACCCGACAAGGAATTTCGCTACCTTAGGACCGTTATAGTTACGGCCGCCGTTTACTGGGGCTTAAGTTCACACCTTCGCTTGCGCTAAGTGTTCCCCTTAACCTTCCAGCACCGGGCAGGCGTCAGCCCCTATACATCAGCTTTCGCTTTAGCAGAGACCTGTGTTTTTGCTAAACAGTTGCTTGGGCCTATTCTCTGCGACCTACTCTCGTAGGCACCCCTTCTCCCGAAGTTACGGGGTCAATTTGCCGAGTTCCTTAACTGCAATTCTTCCGCCGGCCTTAGGATTCTCTCCTCACCTACCTGTGTCGGTTTGCGGTACGGGCACTACTTTTCTCCCTAGACGCTTTTCTTGGCAGCGTGGAATCATGTACTTCATCCATAAATGGACTTCCCCATCACACCTCAGAATTGTTAAAACGGATTTTCCTGTCTTAACTCCCTAAGTGCTTAGACTAGCATCCAATAGCTAGCACACACTATCCTCCTGCGTCACGCCATCGGTAATAACGATGGTAGTGGTATAGGAATATCAACCTATTGTCCATCACCTACGCCTTTCGGCCTCGGCTTAGGTCCCGACTAACCCTCAGCGGACGAGCCTTCCTGAGGAAACCTTAGGTTTTCGGCCTGTGAGATTCTCACTCACATCTCGCTACTAATGCCAACATTCTCACTCGTAAACAGTCCACCGCTCCTTTCGGTACGACTTCTGCCCGTTTACGACGCTCCTCTACCGCTTACATTACTGTAAGCCCGTAGCTTCGGTGGTAAGTTTGAGCCCCGAACATCTTCGGCGCAGGATCTCTCGACTAGTGAGCTATTACGCACTCTTTTAATGAGTGGCTGCTTCTAAGCCAACATCCTAGTTGTCTTCGAAATCCCACATCCTTTTCCACTTAACTTACACTTTGGGACCTTAGCTGACGATCTGGGCTGTTTCCCTTTTGACTACGGATCTTATCATTCGCAGTCTGACTGCCGAACTAATAGTATATGGCATTCGGAGTTTGATAAGGTTCGGTAAGCGATATGCCCCCTAGCCCATTCAGTGCTCTACCTCCATTACTCATATTCGACGCTAGCCCTAAAGCTATTTCGAGGAGAACCAGCTATCTCCGAGTTCGATTGGAATTTCTCCGCTATCCACAGCTCATCCCATGGTTTTTCAACACCAACGTGGTTCGGTCCTCCACGAGATTTTACTCTCGCTTCAACCTGGCCATGGATAGGTCACCCGGTTTCGGGTCCACGACATGCAACTTTGTGCCCTATTAAGACTCGGTTTCCCTTCGGCTCCGTACCTTAAGTACTTAACCTCGCTACATATCGTGACTCGTTGGCTCGTTCTACAAAAAGCACGTCATCACACATATAAAGTGCTATGACCGGTTGTGGGCATACGGTTTCAGGTTCTATTTCACTCCCCTCCCGGGGTTCTTTTCACCTTTCCCTCACGGTACTTCTTCACTATCGGTCATCGGGTAGTATTTAGCCTTGGGAGGTGGTCCTCCCTGCTTCCCACAAGGTTTCACGTGTCTCGTGGTACTCTGGATCAGAACTTACTATTTCGCGTTTTCATCTACAGGACTATTACCTTATGCGGTGGAACTTTCCAGTTCTCTTCGATTAACGTAATTTAGCTTTTATGTTCTGTCCGCAACCCCAGAAATAAATTTCTGGTTTGGGCTCTTTCCCTTTCGCTCGCCGCTACTTAGGAAATCGATTTTTCTTTCTCTTCCTTCAGGTACTTAGATGTTTCAGTTCCCTGAGTTTACCCTCCATAAGCTATGTATTCACTTATGGATACATGGGGTTTCCCATGTGAGTTTCCTCATTCGGACATCTCTGGATCACAGGCTATTTGCGCCTACCCAGAGCTTTTCGCAGCTTATCGCGTCCTTCTTCGGCTCCCGATGCCAAGGCATTCACCATACGCCCTTTATATCTTGACCTATGTCATTCTATAAAAGAATTTGATTAATTAATTGCCAACTGGCTTTATTATATATTACTTTACTTACTTATGTGCAATTTTCAAAGAACATTGAACAACTTATGGTCGTTCAAAATTAAACAGAGGAAAACGTAAATCTTTGTCAATTATATTGACTGAATTTTATACTTAAATTCTACTAAGTTGTAGTTTTAAGTAATTTCTCCATAGAAAGGAGGTGATCCAGCCGCAGGTTCTCCTACGGCTACCTTGTTACGACTTCACCCCAATCGCTGACCCTACCTTCGGCCGCGCCCTCCTAAAAGGTTAGGCTACGGACTTCGGGTATTGCCAACTCTCATGGTGTGACGGGCGGTGTGTACAAGGCCCGGGAACGTATTCACCGCGACATTCTGATTCGCGATTACTAGCAACTCCAGCTTCATGCAGGCGAGTTTCAGCCTGCAATCCGAACTGAGACGAGTTTTATAAGTTTTGCTCCACCTCGCGGCTTTGCGTCTCTTTGTACTCGCCATTGTAGCACGTGTGTAGCCCTAGACATAAGGGGCATGATGATTTGACGTCATCCCCACCTTCCTCCGCGTTAACCACGGCAGTCTTGCTAGAGTGCTCAACTAAATGGTAGCAACTAACAATAAGGGTTGCGCTCGTTGCGGGACTTAACCCAACATCTCACGACACGAGCTGACGACAACCATGCACCACCTGTCTTCCTGTCCTCCCCGAAGGGAGAACTTCCTCGATTAAGAGTAATTCAGGAGATGTCAAGTCTAGGTAAGGTTCTTCGCGTTGCTTCGAATTAAACCACATGCTCCGCTGCTTGTGCGGGCCCCCGTCAATTCCTTTGAGTTTTAATCTTGCGACCGTACTCCCCAGGCGGGGTACTTATTGTGTTAACGGCGGCACAGGGGGAGTCGATACCCCCTACACCTAGTACCCATCGTTTACGGCGTGGACTACCAGGGTATCTAATCCTGTTTGCTCCCCACGCTTTCGAGCCTCAGCGTCAGTTATTGTCCAGAAAGTCGCCTTCGCCACTGGTGTTCTTCCTAATCTCTACGCATTTCACCGCTACACTAGGAATTCCACTTTCCTCTCCAACACTCTAGACACCCAGTTTGGAATGCAGCACCCAAGTTAAGCCCAGGTATTTCACATCCCACTTAAGTATCCGCCTACGCTCCCTTTACGCCCAGTAAATCCGGACAACGCTTGCCACCTACGTATTACCGCGGCTGCTGGCACGTAGTTAGCCGTGGCTTCCTCCTCAGGTACCGTCATTATCGTCCCTGAAGACAGAGCTTTACAACCCGAAGGCCTTCATCACTCACGCGGCGTTGCTGCATCAGGGTTTCCCCCATTGTGCAATATTCCCCACTGCTGCCTCCCGTAGGAGTCTGGGCCGTGTCTCAGTCCCAATGTGGCCGATCACCCTCTCAGGTCGGCTACGCATCGTCGCCTTGGTGAGCCGTTACCTCACCAACTAGCTAATGCGCCGCGGGCCCATCTGATAGCGGATTACTCCTTTGGTCATTTGAAGATGCCTTCATTTGACTTTATGCGGTATTAATCTCCCTTTCGGGAGGCTATCCCCCTCTATCAGGCAGGTTGCCCACGTGTTACTCACCCGTCCGCCGCTAGGAAATTACCGAAGCAATTTCCTCGCTCGACTTGCATGTGTTAAGCACGCCGCCAGCGTTCGTCCTGAGCCAGGATCAAACTCTCAATTTAAGTGTCACACTAATGTGCACAAATTTTAGTTTAATCTTACTCTAAGAATTACGTTGACTTTAAGTATTTGCTTCAAGTTTTACACTTGTTACAATTACTTACTCACAACTTTCGTTGTGTAAGTTTTATTCAAAACTTCTTAAGTTTCCTCTGTTTAATTTTCAAAGACCATTTTTTGTTTTTTGTTTTTCGCTACTGTACCGCAGCGACAAGTAATATCTTAACACATATATTTCGACCTTTTTCTACAAATCTATCATATTTATCATATTATTTCTATATTTCTAAATAATTCATTGTTTTACTAAGTATTTCTTATATTGATACACTAGGGCCTGTAGCCTTTAGTTTTAGGAATATCTATTATAATTCCAATTTTCAATCTTATTAAGGCTTTAAAATAATCATTAAATATGGTATTATATATTTCATAACATATTTTGTTTAATAACAAGGAGGAATTTTAATGGAATCAGTCCCTGAGGGTAGCGTCACGACTCAATTGGTTTTGATAGTTATCCTAACTTTAATTAATGCTTTTTTTGCATCAGCAGAAATGGCAATAGTCTCAATTAATAAGAATAAAATCAGACACCTTGCCGAAGAAGGCAACAAAAAAGCTAAATTACTAGAAGATCTTATGAACGAACCTAGTAATTTTCTATCTACTATACAAGTTGGTATTACCTTAGCTGGATTTTTTGCTAGTGCATCTGCAGCTACTGGAGTATCAGGACAATTAGCTAACCTATTAGATAGCCTAAGTGTTCCTTATAGTAGTAATATAGCTCAAATTGTTGTTACTATCTTACTTTCTTATGTAACTCTTGTATTTGGAGAGTTATTTCCTAAACGTATCGCCTTAAAGAAAGCAGAAGCTATAGCAATGTTTTCAATTAAACCTATAATTTTTATTTCTAAAATTGCCTTACCATATGTAAAACTACTTTCTGGATCAACAAATTTATTGCTTAGAATAACAAAGCTTAATGATGATGATTTAGAAGAGAAAGTATCTAAAGAAGAAATACGTTCTTTAATAGAAGTTGGACAAGAACATGGAGTAATAAATGAAACCGAAAAAGATATGATAGAGAGTATATTCGAGTTTGATGATACTATATCAAAAGAAATTATGACACCTAGAACCGATGTATACCTACTTAATATAGATACCCCTATAGCAGAAGCTATTGATGAATTATTAGAAGAAAGATTTTCTCGAATACCTGTCTATGAAGATGATATAGATAATATTATAGGTATTCTTTATATGAAAGATTTTATAGTACAAGCTCGTAAAGTTGGTTTTGAGAATGTTAATATTAGAGAAATTCTTCATCAACCTTATTTTGTACCAGAAACTAAAAATATAGATATATTATTTAGAGAACTTCAGTCCAATAAGAAAACTATGGCTATATTAATAGATGAATATGGCGGTTTCTCAGGAATACTTACTATAGAAGATCTTATTGAAGAAGTTATGGGTAATATAAATGATGAAGATGATCACGAAGAACCTCATATAGAAAAATTAGATAATAAGACCTATGTAGCAAATGGTTTATTATCTTTAGATGATTTAGCAGATTCTCTTCATATGGAACTAGAAGATGGTTATACAGACACTTTAGGTGGATTCTTAATAAATCTATTAGGCTCTATACCTAAAGATGGAGAGACATATAATCTTACTTACGAAAATATAACTTTTAATATAGAGGAAGTTAAGGAAAAAAGAATAACAAAAGTAAGGATATCCTTATAAATTTTGTGAGTACCGAGAATAATAGTTCTCGGTACTTTTTATATAGAAGTGATATAATGTACTTATATTTACTTTAAATGTAAGGAGATTCTATGAGCATAGATAAATTAAAAGAAATACTTATCAACTCAAATAATATTGTATTCTTTGGGGGTGCTGGCGTATCAACAGAATCTGGAATACCTGATTTTAGAAGCGCTAGTGGCCTATTCAATGAGAAATTAAATAAAACTTTTACTCCTGAACAACTAGTTTCTCATACATACTTTATGAGATATACTGAGGATTTTTATAAATTTTATAAAGATAAACTCATTTATGAAGAAGCTAAACCTAATGATGCTCACTTAGCACTAGCTAAACTTGAAAAACTAGGTAAACTAAAAGCAGTTATTACTCAAAATATAGATGGGCTTCATCAAGCTGCTGGTTCTAAGACTATTTTTGAACTACACGGATCTGTTCACAGAAACTACTGCACTAAATGTCATAAATTTTATCCAATAGAATTTATATTAAAAGCTTCTAAAATCCCCACTTGTACAGAATGTGAAGGAACTGTAAAACCAGATGTTGTTTTATATGAAGAAGGTTTGGATGAGAATGTTATAAATGGAGCTGTTAATGCAATAGCTCATGCTGATACTTTAATTATTGGTGGCACTTCATTAGTTGTTTATCCAGCTGCTGGACTAATTAATTATTTTAAAGGAAAAAATCTAATATTAATAAATAAAAGCACTACCTCTGCTGACTCTAAAGCTGATTTAGTTATACATGATTCTATAGGAAAAGTATTAAAAGAATATACTGAAGATTTATAGATAATAAAAGCCACCTTTCACGAAAAGATGGCTTTTAAACTTATATTATTCTCTTTATAAAACTCCCGTTAGTCCTAAAACTTTATTTCAGAAGGATATCTCCATTTTTGTATTTCATCTAAACTTATAGCGTTAGGCTCTTTTCCACCATTCATCATAAGAGCTCTATAATAAATCTCCGCTAATTCTTCAACGTAGTTAGCCTTAAGTAATGCGTCTTTACTATTTCTATCAACGGCTACTACTCCATGACTTTCTAAAAGTACTACATCAGCTTTTTGTATTGGTTCTATTACGCTATTAGAAAGTGCTGTTGTTCCTGGAGTTCCATAATCAGCTACTGGAATTATCCCTTCTTTTAATCCTAGCGCCGAACACTCATAAACTATTGCTGGTATAGGCTTTTTAAGCACTGCAAATGAAGTAGCAAATTTTGAATGAGTATGAACTATTACATTAATATCGGGTCTTGTCTTATATATCTGTAGATGCATCAAAAGTTCGCTTGTAGGTTTCATATCCCCTAATCTTTCTATTACATTTGCCTCCATATCTACTACACAAATCTGTTCATGAATAAGTTCATTTCTGTCAACTCCTGCTGGAGTTACAACCACTAAATTACTCTTTCTGTCTCTTATACTGAAGTTTCCTGACTTATGCCTGCAAAGTCCTGATTTTTCAGCATCTTTAGCTACTTGTAGCAGTTCCCTCTTTAAATTATCCAACATATTTTCTCCCCCTAATAAAATTAATAGCATAACAAGTCTTGAAACAAGTTATGCTATTAATTATTGAATTACTTAGTTTGTCCGTAATATGAGTTTGCACCATGTTTTCTTAAGAAATGTTTATCTAATAAGTTACTATCTATAGATGCCAGATGAGTATTTAAGTTTAAAGTATCATAAGCCATTTTACAAACTTCTTCTAATATAACTGCATTATGAACTGCTTCATCAGCATCTTTTCCCCAAGTAAATGGTCCATGACTATATACTAGTACCCCTGGCATTTGACTTGGATCTATATCTTTAAAAGTTTCAACTATTACATTACCAGTTTCTTCTTCATATTGACCCTTTATTTCTTGTTCATTTAAAGCTCTTGTACATGGGATTGTTCCATAAAAGTGATCTGCATGAGTTGTCCCAAATGCTGGTACACTTTTAGTTGCTTGTGCCCATATTGTAGCCCAAGGAGAATGTGTATGAACGATTCCACCAATATCCTTAAACTTCTTATATAACACTAAATGAGTCGGTGTATCTGAAGATGGTCTTAATTTTCCTTCAACTATGTTTCCATCTAAATCTACTACTACTAAATCCTCGGCTGTCATATTATCATATTCAACACCACTTGGTTTTATTACAACTAAGCCTGTCTCCCTATCTATTGCGCTAACATTTCCCCAAGTAAACTTAACAAGTCCATATCCCGGTAAATCTAAATTTGCTTTTAATACCTTCTCTTTTAATTGTTCTAACATTTTAAATTTCTCCTCTCTAATTTTAGTTTAATATGCTTCATAATCCTTAATTTGTTCTAATCTTCTTGTATGATGTTTTCCTATAAACTCTGTATTTAACCATATGTCAACTATCATAAACGCAAGCTCTTCTCCTATAACTCTTCCACCTAAACATAAAACATTGGAATCATTATGTTCTCTCGTTGCCTTTGCTGTGAATTTATCACTTACTAAAGCTGCTCTTATTCCAGGGACTTTATTGGCTGCAATTGAAACGCCTACCCCTGTACCACAGCATAATATACCTTTTTCAAAATGTTTAAGAGCTACTTCTGTTGCTACTTCAAAAGCTACCTTAGGATAATCTACACTCTCACTTGAATAGCTTCCAAAGTCTTTATATTCAATATTATTTTTATCTAGATACTTCTTTATTGCTTCTTTAAGTTGATATCCACCATGATCACAACCTATTGCTATCATACTCTCACCCCATAAACACTTATAAATATTGCTCTTACATCTAATCCGTTTCTAACTCATTTACCACAAAAAATCACACTCTACAAAATCATTAGTAGAATTTTGAAACTACTTTATTAAATTCAGCTAAGGTTTTAGAAATATCTCCACCTTCAAACATTGCTGAGCCTATAACTATATCATTAGCTCCAAGTTCCATAACCTTTGAAATATTGTTTATATTTATTCCACCATCTACTTGTATATCAAAATCTAAACCTTTAGCCATTTTAAGCTCATGTAATTCCTTTATTTTATGTCCCATAAACGGTATAAAGGTTTGTCCTCCAAAACCAGGCTCTACTGTCATAACTAAAACCTTGTTTAGCATTTCCTTCACATGTTTTATTGCCTCTATTGATGTAGCAGGATTTAAAGATACACCTGCTTTTATGCCAAAGCTTTTTATAGTATAAATAGTCTTATAGAGATGAGGGCAAGTTTCTGCATGAACTGTTATATTATCTGCCCCGGCTTCCACTAAAGCCTCAATAAACATATCTGGATTTTTTACCATCATGTGAACATCAAATTCTAAATCTTTGCTTATGCTCCTAAGCATCTTAATTTGATCTGGTCCAAAAGCTATATTAGGTACAAAGTTACCGTCCATAACATCAATATGAAGTGATTTTATTCCATGACTTTCTAAACTGTGTATATCCTTCTCTAAATTACAAAAGTTTGCTCCTAATATTGAAGGTGATATTTTTATTCCCATCTCTATTTCTCCTTTACTATATGCTTTAGTATTTTAAACATCTAAAATTCTACTAGAACTTTATTGAAGTAAATTTTTCTTCCAGCCATATCTTCTAAATATTTACCAACTTCTTCAACCTTTATTTTGTGAGATATCATTGGCTTAAACTTTATTTCACCTTTTGACATGAAATCTATAGTTGCATACCAAGCCCTTCCTGGATATGGTGATGTATATGAATTCCAAGAACCTTGTATCTTAATTTCTCCTCTTAATACACTTTCTATAGACTCTTCTTTTAGATGTAATTCAGAGTGAGATATTCCAAGATAAACTACTCTTCCTCTTTTTTTAGCTATTAGTATTGCTTGCTCTTGTGTGAATTTACTTCCTGCTGTTTCTGCAACTACATCAGCTCCACCATTAGTTAATTCCCTAATTACTTTAACTGCATCACAATCCTTTGAATTAACTGTTATATCTGCACCTAATTCTTTTGCAAGTTGTAATTTTTCATCAAATATATCAACTGCTATAATTTTTGAAGCTCCAAAAATCTTAGCCCATTGAATAGTGAATTGACCTATTGGACCACATCCCATTACTACAACTGTATCTCCTGGTGTTATTTCTGCTTTAGCTAATCCATGATAACCTATTGTAGCTGGTTCTATTCCTGCCGCTGTTTCAAAATCTAAACTATCAGGAATCTTAAGTACATGTTCCTTTGGAACCTTAGTATATTCAGCAAAAGCTCCGTTACTTCCAGTTCCTATAATATTGTAATGATCGCATAAACCATAATTTCCTGCTCTGCAATATTCACATTCTCCACAAGGTATAAGTGGTGCTATAGCAACTCTATCACCTTTCTCAAAACCTGCAACATTTGCTCCAACTTCCTCTATCTCACCGCAAAATTCATGTCCTAATATTAATGGATACTTTCTTGCCCCACTAACCATTGCTCTTGGTAAATCTGAGCCACATATTCCTGCATATTTAACTTTAACTAAAACATCATCTGATCCAATCTGTGGAATGTCTACCATCTCACATCTCACATCTTTTAATGCATGTATAACTGCTGCTTTCATTTTTCCTTCCATTGAACTATTACTCCTTTCAGAAGGCTCCTAATAGGATACCTTTATTTAAAAAGTTCACCTTTTGTAATTAATAAAGAGCAAGTCCCATGCCAACCAAAAATATAAATTTATACCATATGTAAAAGCAGATTTTTACAGTAAAACTTCCATCTCCATTACATTTCCTTAAAAATTATCCTTTTTCATAAAATGTTTATGCTTTTTGGGCATCTATAATCTGTAGGAGCGTACCTTAAAGGAACAAAAAAAGACTACATCTCCATTAATCACATGACTTCTCATCAATGTAATTTAAATAGAATGTAGTCTACTTTTATAAGTTTTAAATTAGTATCTAAGCTTTAAATTAATTACTCTACTGTTATGGCACTTACTGGACATTGTTCTTCAGCTTCTTTTGCACTTTCAACTAAGTTATCTTCAAGTTCATTTTCTACTGCTTGCGCTTTTCCTTCATCGTCCATTTCAAATACTTCTGGACATACAGCTGCGCATAATCCGCAACCTATGCAAGCATCCTTATCAACAAATCCTTTCATAAAAAGCTCCTCCTTAAAATAATTATTCACTCTTGATTACCATTAATTTCTATAAGTGATTAATTAAAGTGTATCACTTTGTATAGCTCATTTCTGTAACTGATGTTACCTCTATACAATTATTTATTGGTATACAGCTCTACATCTCTATATGGAATAGCAGAGGGAATTTAATTACTTAATTATCTAATTACTTAATTATCACCGTACTACCATAAGTACGGTGATAATTAAATAATTAAGTATGCAGTTTTTCATTCTTTAAAAGTAATATTACAATAAATGAGTTTCATGAAAATCATAGGAGATTCTAAAGCATGACGGTGTATAATTTCCAAAATAAAAATGTAGTGAGACTTTACTAAGCCATCACCACATTTCTATTTTAAATATTAAACTGCTTCAGCTATTGGTTCTGGGTTATTTTTTGCAGCTTGTCTTTCTAAGTAATCATAGATTACATCTTTGTTCTTTCTGAATAGTATTAGTAATACTACGTATACAGCTACTGCTAAACCAATAAATATAGGATTTTGACTTAAGAATGCAAAGAATACTAATCCCATAAGTGGTTTTCCTAAAATGTTAAAGCTTGTTATCATTAACGCTCCTGCAGGTAGTGCGATTCCTACCCCTGTAGCTATTTCAGTAAATAATGGTGCTGTGTAAGTACACATTAATAGTCCAAGTCCAAACCAAATGATTCCGTTAACTATTGTTTTAGCCATGTTACCATTTGTTAATGCAACTATACCTTGTACCATGTAAGGCAATGCTAGTAAATCTACAACTGGTAATACCTTGTTTCCTGGTAAAACCATTGCTACTACTACCATGATTGGAATTAATATAACTCCGCTGATTAATGTAGCTGGTTCACCATATCCTGTAGCATCATTAACACCTAGGTAGAATTCACGTGTAGAGTTAGATCCTTTTTTAAGACTCTTTCTAGCAGCTTCAGTTATTGGAAGGAATGCTTGAGCAAAAAGTCCTGCTATCTTAGGGAATATAGCCATGATTGCACTTGTTGCAATACCCATTTTAGTTATTTCTCCCCAAGCTGCTAAAGTGTTAAGTGATGTTAAGTTTCCTAGTGCACCTATAAACATACCTAATAATAGTCCTAAAGAAATTGGTTCTCCGAAGAAACCTAGTTTCTTTTGTAGTATTTGTGGATTTAACTTTATTTTATTAAATCCTATTGCATTAAGTATTGGATCAAAAGCTGCTGTAAATACTGCTGCCTCTATATTATGCATAGCTATTATTGTACAGTTTGGATATTGATAATAACTTGACCATCTTTTTGCCATAAGCTCTGCAATTAATAAGCTGTACATGTTTAATAAAATCATACAAGCTAACGCTAAGAACATGTTTTTAGTAACTACAAATACCATTGAACCCCATACTATATAAGAGTAATTATTCCAAAGATCTGAAGGTTGGAATACATTTGTAACTTTAAGAACGAATAATAGAGTCTGTACTATTAAACCTACTGCTAAAAATATCATTCCTGGTTCAGTTGAGAATGCAACTAAAGCTGTTGCTTGCCAACCTACATCGAATGCAGGTAATTGAATTCCTGTAGTATCTACCATCTTTTGAACAATTGGTGATATGATTGGTGTAAATGAATTTAATAATAACGTGAACCCTTCAAGTCCTACCCCTGCATATAAAGCTGAAAAGAAAGCTTTTTTAGTTTTTACTTTTAAGATTTTTGCTATAACAAAAATCATTATAGGAACAAATATTGGTGCTCCAAATGTATCAAAAATTTGTTTTAGTGTTTGAAAAAACATCTTGACTCCTCCCCTTTATTCTACTTTTTACTTAATTTTTCAATAACAGCCATAACTTCATCAAGGAATTCTTCTTCTCCAAATCCAGTTAAGAATCCTACAGCATTAATAGTAGGAATACCATAATCTGCTTCTGGAAGTGGACTTGTATGAGTTATAAAATCAAAACCTCCTCCCGATACTAAATTATAAGCTTCTGTTGGTCTAGCTTCCTTAGTTGTAATATATATACCTCTTTCTTCAAGTTCATCTTTTAGCTTTTCAGCTATCATTGATGAAGTAACTGTTCCTGATCCACATACTGATAAAACACTGAATTTTTTCATTTTACATTCTACCCCTTTTCATATTATTTTTATATTAGACTGCCAAGCAGCGTAATAGCTCATTTACTTCTTCTTTTGATGAAGCTTTTTGAAGATTCATCAGCAATTCTTTATTTTGGAAAACTGACATTAATGTTTTTAGTAACTGAACCTGTGCATTAGGATTTTTTACTGCAAGTAAAAATACTAATTGCACTTTTGTTTTTTGTGTAGGGTCAATCATCATATTAAACTCTACCGGTTCCTCTAATGTAGCAATTGCTATTGTTGACTCATTTACGTGACCTGAATCTGTATGTGGTATAGCTACGCTAAACCCATCTATAGGTAACCCAGTAGGAAGTGTTTCCTCCCTAGTAAGAACTGCATCTACATAACTATCTAGTACATATCCTTTTGACAACATAAGATTTCCTAACTTTTCTATGACCTCTTGTGACGACTTTGCTTTTAATTTTAGTTCGATTAAATCTAAATCTAACATGATATTTTCACTCCTTTAATTAATTTAATATATAGTAAATTTTATCTTTAAACTCTTTAATGCTTTTAGTAGCCTTTAATTCTTCTATAAACTCTTGTTTTAAGAATGGCTTTAGCATACTTTTTACAAGACTTTTATCATTAACTCTAAGGGTTGGTAGACATACTATTTGAACATTACCAAATCCCCAGCTTATAGGTCTTTTGAGTTTTACGAAAACCATAGAAGATCTTTTTACTTCTGACGTATCTCCATGAGGCATAGCTACTCCCCCTTTAAAGAAGGTTGGAACTATTTCTTCTCTTTTTAGTACAGAATTCATAAAACCTTTATTTACATATCCTTTATTTATAAGTAAGGAGCACATTATTTCAATTAACTCCTTAGAGTTTTTGATGTCTGGTTCAAATAGAATTAAATCATCATCATATATTGAGCTACTATTAAGCTTGCTTTTATTTAATATAAATTCCAGTTCTCTTGATCCGTTATTTATTAATAGTGGATCATAAGGTATAAAGTTTATTCCTTCAATCTCTGGATTTATGGTTCCTACTATTGCTATAATCTTATAATTCATTCCAATTTCTTTGATTTTTTCTCTTAGCTTTTCATCCATAACACCTAGTTGAAATATATTGAGATTGGGATAATTTTTCAAGTAAGATTCTTTTATAAATGAAGCTGTTCCTTCACCAGTTAAACAAAGTGTAACTATTGCTTTAGGTTTTGAGGTTTCCTCTACAACTAAGTTAGGATAACTTACTCTAGATCTAGTTAGACTGAAATAAATTTCATCTAAATCACTATCGTGTAAAGATGCCTTTCTAGCGGCTTCTATAACACTTAGTAAATCTACTCTGTCTATTGTCCTAGTTTTTATTCCAAGCTTGTCTGAAATCATCCCTCCAACCTTAACTAATGAACCCATATCAACTAAAAATATTATTCCTTTTCCTTCATCAACTATTTTAGAAACTGCTAGTGCCTTTTCATAAATTACAGATGGATTTTCGCTTAAGGGCATATCTATTGCTACTGGAAATTTAACATTTAATAGTTGTTTTGTTACCTTCACTATCTCTGTAGCAATCTGTCCATGGGAAAGAACTATTACCCCTACTCTACTTTCATTTGGTTTCTTTTCAGTAGCTGCCTTTATATACATAGCAATGAATCCAACTTCATCTTCTGGTATTTTTATGTTTTTCTTCTTTTCTAATTTTTCTGCAAAACATAATGCTGATCTATATTCTTCAAAGAGTTCGTCCTTTATCTTAGCTAAGTTAATGTTAATTATCTGCTGTTTAAGCATTATCCTTTTAACAGCTTCTTCAAGATGTATAGCTAAATAAAGAAATACGTTTTCATTAGATGAGTCAATATTTTTAATCAAACTCCCTCTTAGCTCTTTAACTAAGTTAACTATATCGCCATCAATGAGATTTACTAAATCATTTAAGGTAACTAATTTATCCTTATCCCCATCAAATTCTAGATCTTTAAACTTATTTACTATAAAGGTCCAAAGTATCTCTTCACACTCTTCTGCTTCCATATCTAGATTTAATAGTTCATGGTATTTCTTTTCAATTTGAGAATAAAAATCTTCTAAAAACACATCATCATTTTTACTATTTTTTAAAACCTCTATCTTATTTCCAGACAAGGGAATGAGTATCATATCCTTGCTGTACTTTCTAACTTCCATTACATTTACATCTTCTAGCATAAGACCATTATCAACTATGTTTGATTCTAAAACTTCATCATAGCCTATATTGATTATGTCCTCACTTCTATTTATGTGTTTCATAAATGCTCTGGCGCAAATAACCTTTATTATGCTTTTCAACTGGCCTATATTTCCGTTAAACTTTTTTAGTGTCAATATTTCAATTACTCTTGCCTCTATATAAATCTTGTAATTGATTCTGTCGCACTCTTCTTGAAAAAACTGATATATTAGATTAATTTTCTCTACAAAAAATCTTTCTTTTAATGAAGGTATAGAAATTATCATAGGTATTCTTCTTCTAAATGTTAGAAGAAGCTGAGATTCTATGTTTTCGGTAGTAGCACCTATGAACATAATATTTACTTTTCTTTCAACACCTGTCTCCCCAAGCCTTCTAAATGTACCCCTATCTAATATTGAGAAAAGTATTTCTTGTCCTTTCGGGGGAAGTCTATGAATTTCATCTAAAAAAAGTATCCCGTTATTTGCTTGTTCTACTAATCCCTCACTATCTGAATCCGCTCCTGTAAAAGCTCCTTTTTTGTATCCATATAATAAGGATAATAATAATTGAGGATTGTCCCCATAGTCTGCACAGTTGAATATTATAAAAGGCATGTCTTCTGAACCTTCTCTGTAATTCTTAGCAAACTTGTACATACTCTCTGCAAATTGTGTTTTACCAACACCACTCTCACCTGTAATTAATGTAGGAAGTCCAAAAGGTGGATATAGTATTGCTGACTTAGCTTGATAAATACATTTTTTTAAACTTCCGTTATAACCTATCAAAAGTTCAAAAGGATCTGAGTATTCATCTCCATCAATTATCTTTTCAATATTTTCACCGTTTTCTTGCAATAACTCTTCAACTACATGCCTCGATATATCAAAACCATCTTCTAAAAGTTTCCTAGTTATTTTACTTACATTTATCTTAGGATCCTTCTTTAGAATTTCTTCTACTTTATTTTCAAGATAAGGTTTTCTTCTTTCTCGAGAGTTTCCTATATTAAGTTCTTTTCTTAATGCGGTGATATTTTCTCTTGATGTAGCTAACATCTTTGCAAGCTTAGCATCAGTATAAGGATCTTTTTTGTTTTCATTTTTTATTAGGTTTATAAACTTGTCTTTTAAATTCATACTAAATCCTCCTACGTTTATATATTTAGCAAGTGCTGTGCCAAACATATTTCTAATTGTAATTTATCTCCTAACCCTCCTTTCTAAGCCAAAAGAAATTAAACTGTATACATTTTCAAAAATAGACTTACGTTTTCTGTATACATTTTCTTAAAATTTTATACTAAAGTTAGATTTATTTAAATGAGAAAGTTCTCAATTTTGAGGCAAAAAAATAAGGTCAGAGATTTTACTCTCTAACCTTATTTGTGTATTTCTTTATAATGCTAATTCCTTGTATTTCTCCAAAAGCTTAGCTAACTTACTATAAATATCTTTTGCTCCGCCAGTTAAGTCACTTTCTATATTTAAAGCAAGTAAAGGCTCATGAAGAGATAATCTAAGTAGGAACCAGCCTTGTTCTTTTAGACAATTTATTTTTATTCCTTCATAGTTTTTAGGTTCAATACTCCAGCCTTCTATAGTAGAAACACTTTCTTTTAAATCTTCTATAACAGACTGTCCGTAAGGTCTAAAATCTTCACACTTAATTTTTATCCTTTTTTCTTCAGTTTCTAAAGGATGCTTTAAGTCTTTTATTAGGGAATCTATATCCTTGCCCTCTTTTTTCAATTTGGACATTTCTATAAGGATTTTTACTATAAGGTAAGCTCCATCATCTAGAAAATAGTTTTCCTTTAAAGCTGCATGCCCTGAAGTTTCTATTGCTAAAGGAGATACTATGCCTTCTTCATTAAGCCTTTTAGCTTCGTTTATGACATTTTTATATCCTCTTTTAAATCTATGATGAACTCCACCTAAGTTAGTTATAAACTCTGCTAATCCTGTTGAGGTAATAGAATCTGTAACTATAGTTGCCCCCTCATTTTCTTTTAAAACTATAGAAGATATTAATGCTATAAGAGCATTTTTATTTATCTCTTCTCCTGTTTTAGCAACTATTGCTGATCTATCTACATCGGTGTCAAATATTATTCCTAAATCTGCTTTTGAATTAAGTACTGCATTTTTTATAGATTCCATAGCTTCTTTGTTTTCTGGGTTAGGTATATGGTTAGGGAAAGTTCCATCTGGGTCTAAAAACTGACTACCTTCAATGTCTGCCCCAAGTTCCTTTAATACCTTATCTGCAAAGAATCCACCTGCTCCATTTCCTGCATCCACTATTATTTTGCTTCCTGCCAATGGTTTTTCAGTTCCTACAGCAATTCTTACTTTATCAACTAGTAATTTAGAATAGTCTTTTACTAAATCTATTTCTGAAACAGTTCCTTGTGATACCACTATATAATCTTCATTATCTTCTAAAGCCAAATTTATTATTTCATCAATATCTTCTTTCTCACATCCTCCAAGTGGAGTGAAAAATTTAAGACCATTATAATAATATGGAAGGTGGCTAGCTGTTATCATTATTGATCCATCACATTTATACTCTTCTAAAACCGTAGTCATAAACATAGATGGTGTGGTAGTAATTCCACAATCATCTACATTTACTCCAACTTTAGTTAGAGACTCAGTCAAAGCTGATTTTAAACTAGGACCTGATAATCTCGAGTCCATACCTAATGCCACTTTTATATTATCTTTATTATTTGACTTATTTTTTAAAAACTTTGCAAAACCAACTCCAAGTAATTTCACAATTTCGGGGCTTAGGGTTTCTTTGTACTCTTCAGTTTCTATAGCTATTCCCCTTATATCCGTACCATTTTTCAGCTTTTTTAATGTAAGTTTTGTATTATCATCTACTACATTATATAAACTTGTGCTCATGGTTATTTCCCCCCTTAGTAATAACTATTAAAGTGATTTAGCTGCTTCAACTATATCTTTTGCAGTTAATCCATAATGTGCTAATAGAACATCTGGAGTTCCTGATTGACCAAATACGTCTTTAACTCCTATTCTCTTAAGTTTAGCTGGAGCTTCTTCAGCTAATACTTCTGCTACTGCTGAACCTAATCCACCTATTATGCTGTGTTCTTCAGCTGTAACTACTTTACCTATAGTTTTAGCTAGGTTTACTATAAGTTCATTATCTAATGGTTTTATAGTTGGTATATTTACAACAGTTGCTTCTATGTTTTCTTTGCTTAATGTTTCTGCTGCTTCTAAAGCTTTAGCTACCATTATTCCTGTTGCTACTATAAGTACGTCTTTTCCTTCTCTTAAAACTTCACCTTTTCCTATTTTGAATTCATAGTTTTCATCATGGATTACAGGTGTAGCTGCTCTTCCGAATCTTATATAAACTGGTCCATAATAATCTACTGCCGCAAATACTGCTTTTTTAGCTTCTACCGCATCAGCTGGATTTATTACTACCATATTTGGTATACTTCTCATTAAAGATATATCTTCTATAGCTTGATGACTTCCACCATCTTCTCCTACTGTTATACCCGCATGAGTTACAGCTATTTTAACATTTAATTTTGGATAAGCTACTGAGTTTCTGATTTGCTCAAATGCTCTTCCTGCTGCAAACATAGCAAAAGTAGTTGCAAATGGTATTTTTCCACATGTAGCTAATCCTGCTGCTGTTCCAATCATGTCACCTTCTGCTATTCCCATATCAAAGAATCTATCTGGTGCAACATTCTTGAATTCTCCACTCTTAGTTGCTTTTGCAAGGTCTGCATCTAATACTACTACGTTCTCATTTGATGCTAATTCTTTTAATGCTTCTCCGTAAGCTTCTCTAGTTGCTATATTCATTATTTTTCTCCTCCTTGTAACTCACTTAAAGCTTGTACTTTTTGTTCTTCATTTGGTGCAGTTCCATGCCATGAAGCTTTATTTTCCATGAAGGAAACGCCTTTTCCTTTAACTGTCTTAGCTATTATTGCTGTTGGTTTTCCTTTAACTTCTTTTGCTTTAACTAAAGCTTCTTTTATTTCTTCTAAATTATGTCCATCTATAACTAAAACATTCCATCCGAAAGCTTCAAACTTCGCATCTACTGGATTTACGTTCATAACTTCTTCGTTTGATCCATCTATTTGAAGTCCATTATGATCTATGAAAGCTACTACATTATCTAATTTGTAATGAGATGTACTCATTGCAGCTTCCCAGATTTGTCCTTCTTGAAGTTCTCCGTCTCCGATTATTGTATATACTCTATAGTCTTTTTTGTTTAATTTTCCTGCTAAAGCTATTCCATTAGCTGCTGATAATCCTTGTCCAAGTGATCCTGTTGACATATCTACTCCTGGAGTTTTCTTCATGTCTGGGTGTCCTTGAAGTATTGATTCAAATTTTCTTAAAGATTTAAGTTCTTCTTTTGAGAAATATCCTCTTTCTGCTAAAGCTGCATATAATCCTGGTGCTGCATGTCCTTTTGATAAAACAAATCTATCTCTGTCTTCCCATCTAGGATCTTCTACCTTTATGTTCATTTCCTCGAAATATAATACTGTTAATATATCTGCGATAGATAATGATCCACCTGGATGTCCTGATTTTGATGCTGTTAACATTTCAATGATGTCTACTCTTATAGCTTTTGCTATATCTTTTAGTTTTTCTGTATTCAACTTTTTTTCCTCCTTAAATCTTATCTTAAATCTTATTTTTTATTGGCATGTTGTTGCCAAAGATTTTATAAATTTTATACGATTTCTTTTAAGAATGCTGATGTACTGAATACATGCAACAATTGTTGAAGCTATTTTCTTACTTTTGCCCGTTATAGCGGTTTTGTGCTTCTTCATTTATATTCTAATCTATTTTTCACGCTAAGTAAAGTATATTAACGCATATTTTTTACTTTTATTTGCGTTTTTTTTCTTATATTTAATTGTTTATATTTTATTTAATAATTGTAAAATATATGTTATCATATTCTTTATAGTATATCTATTCAGCAGATTGGAACGGTGATTATGTTAAAAGAAGAACGTCAACAGGAAATTTTAAAAATTATAAACTCTGAGCAAAAGGTTATTGCAAGTGATTTAAGTCATAGATTATCTGTTTCGGAAGATACCATAAGAAGAGATTTAAAAGATCTTGATAATAAAGGATTAATTAGAAGAGTTCATAGTGGTGCTCTTAGACTAGGTCCTCCACTTGAGGATTTTTCTATTAGAGAAAAAGTCTTCAGTGATATAAAGATGAGTTTAGCCCAAAAAGCTTTACCCTTTATAAAGGATGATCAAGTTTTATTGATTGATGGTGGAACTACAAATTTATGTTTAACCAAACAGCTACCTATCAATCTAAAAGCAACAGTGATAACCAACAGTCCACCGATAGCTGTAGCTTTAGCTAATCACAAACAAATAGAAGTTATTATGCTTGGTGGCACATTGAACAAAAAATCAATGATAAACGTTGGAATAGATACGGTTGAGGCGTTATCTACCATGAGAGTTGATATCTATATTATGGGTATATACAATATAGACTCTCAAATAGGGGTAAGTTGCCCTACCCTTTCTGAATGTTTGACCAAAAGAAAAATGGTGTCAATTTCCTCTGAAATAATAGCACTTGTTACTTCAGATAAACTAGGAACAGTTTCAAATCAAGTTGTTTGCCCACCTCAGGATTTGAGTTATTTAATAACTGACTCTATTAGTTCTGAAATCAAAAATCTTTATAGCAGACAAAATATAACCGTCATAGATTAGGAAAAAGTGAGAGAAATCTCACTTTTTTTCTTATCTACTTTATGTTAAATAATTATCAATTTTAATATCAATTATTTATGAATTTGCTATTTTTCTCATAAAATTTCCCACCTTATTTAAACATTTTCATCAACTACTTCGCTTATATAGCTAAACTTTAATTAAACTATAAATTTAAAATTTTCTGAAAATAACCTTGATTTAATTCAATTCTTGTTATATTATTAACATAGATGTTAAATAATTAACAATTTGGATTAAAGGAAGGGATTTGTATGAAAGTTACTAATAGTGAAGATTTAATGGTTAAACTAGAAGAAATAAGAAAAGCTCAAAAGATATTTTCCTCATATACCCAAGAACAAGTAGATAAAATATTCAGAAACGCTGCCATAGCTGCAAATAATGCAAGAATTAAATTAGCTAAAATGGCTGTAGAAGAAAGTGGTATGGGTGTTTTAGAAGATAAGGTTATGAAGAATCATTTTGCAGCTGAGTATATTTACAATAAATATAAAGATGAGAAAACTTGTGGTGTTTTAGAACATGATGAATCTGCTGGTTTTAAAAGAATAGCTTCTCCTATAGGAGTTGTAGCTGCTATTATTCCTACCACTAATCCTACATCAACAGCTATATTTAAAGCTTTAATATCTTTAAAAACAAGAAACGGAATTATATTCTCTCCTCATCCGAGAGCAAAAAATGCTACTATTGAAGCTGCAAAAATAGTTTTAAAAGCAGCAGTTGAAGCTGGAGCCCCAGAAGGTATAATTGGATGGATAGATGAACCTAGTATCGAACTTTCTCAAATTGTTATGAAAGAAGCTGATATCATCTTAGCAACTGGTGGCCCTGCTATGGTTAAGGCTGCTTACTCTTCTGGTAAACCTGCCATAGGTGTAGGTGCTGGTAACACCCCTGCCATAATAGATGAAACTGCTCATATAAAAATGGCAGTAAGCTCAATAATTTTATCCAAATCCTTTGACAACGGCGTAATATGTGCTTCAGAGCAATCAGTATTAGTTTTAGACTCAATTTATGATGAAGTAAAGAAGGAATTTGAAGAAAGAGGAGCTTATGTATTAAGATTCTTCGAAGCAGAAAAACTAAAAAAGATACTATTAGTTAAAGGTAATATAAATCCAGATATAGTAGGACAATCTGCTTTAAAAATAGCTGAACTTGCTGGAATTACCGTGCCAGATAATACAAGAGTTTTAGTTGCAGAGGCACAATCTGTAGAATTCTCTGAACCTTTAGCCCATGAAAAGTTATCTCCTGTACTAACAATGTATAGAGTTAAAACTTTTGATGAAGCTATAGAAAAAGCTTCAAGATTAATTGAACAAGGTGGTTTAGGACATACCTCAACCCTTTATATAGATACCTTAACACAAAAAGAAAAATTAGATAAATTCACTTTAAATATGAAAACTGTTAGAACTTTAATAAATGTTCCAGCTACTCATGGAGCTATGGGGGATGTGTTTAACTTTAGATTAACACCTTCACTTACACTTGGCTGTGGTCCATGGGGTGGAAACTCAGTTTCAGATAACATTGGACCAAAACATTTATTAAATATAAAAAACGTAGCTGAGAGGAGAGAAAATATGCTTTGGTTTAAAGTACCACAAAAAACCTATTTTAAATATGGTTCTTTACCATTTGCTATAAGAGAACTAAAGGACTTAGGTAAAAAGAAAGCTTTTATAGTAACAGATAGAATATTAAATGATCTAGGATATACAAATAGAGTTACAGATGTTCTTAGTGAAATAGGAGTAGACTTTAGAATATTTACTGAAGTTGAACCTGATCCTACTCTATCTACTGCCCTTAAAGGTGCAAATGAAATGTTAAGCTATAATCCTGATGTAATTATAGCCCTAGGGGGAGGATCTCCTATGGATGCAGCAAAAATAATGAGAGTTTTATATGAACACCCTGAGATTCAATTCGAAGATGTTGCTATGAGATTCATGGATATAAGAAAAAGAATATGTCCATTCCCTAAATTAGGTACTAAGGCAATGATGGTAGCTATAGCAACCTCTGCTGGTACAGGCTCTGAGGTTACACCTTTTGCAGTTATTACTGATGAAAAATCAGGTATAAAATATCCACTTGCAGATTATGAGTTAACACCTGATATGGCTATAGTAGATGCAGAATTGATGATGAATATGCCAAAAGGATTAACCAGCGCTTCAGGAATAGATGCATTAACCCATGGATTAGAAGCCTACACATCTATTCAAGCTTCTGAATATACTAATGGGTTAGCAATGGAATCTATAAGACTTATATTTAAATACCTACCTCTTGCTTACGAGGAAGGAACAACAAATATTAAAGCTAGAGAAAAAATGGCCCATGCTTCAACTATGGCAGGAATGGCTTTTGCAAACTGTTTCTTAGGAGTATGTCACTCAATGGCTCACAAACTAGGAGCAGAACACCATATTCCTCATGGAGTAGCTAATGCCTTACTAATAAATGAAGTTATAAAATTTAATGCAGCAGATGATCCTAAAAAACAAGCAGGATTCCCTCAATATAAATATCCTAATATAAAAATGAGGTATGCAAGGATAGCTGATTATCTAAACCTTGGTGGAAATACTGAGGATGAAAAAGTAGATTTATTAATAAAAGCTATAAATGAACTTAAAAAGAAAATAAATATTCCTATGAGCATAAAAGAATATGGAATATCAAAAGAAAATTTCTATAGAAACCTTGATGATATGTGTGAGCAAGCTTTTGATGATCAATGCACAGGAGCTAATCCAAGATATCCTCTTATAAGCGAAATCAAAGAAATGTATATAAACTCATTTGATTTAGAGGAAGCTAAAAAAAGTAAAAGTATATTTTCAAAATACCCTAAACTTGCATAAATAAGCCTTTTCTACACTCAATAATAGAAGAAGCCTAGGATTTTAAATCTTCGGCTTCTTCCCTTATATTCTTTAAAAGTCTATTTATTTTCTCTCCTATTTTTACTCTCTCTTTTTTAATCCAATCAATATCTATTTCCAGCCCAAAATTCTTACCAAAAGAATAATATATATTTATCCTCTGATAATACAGCTCTAACTCCTTTAAATCATTCATAAAATATCTAGGTTTACTTATTTCCTTTTTATTAGATATAAATATTTCATCTATATAACTCAAATAAGTTATCATAAGTTCTCTTTCACTAATATCAAAAGGAATCTTCATAAGTTTCCACTCTATTTCTTGAGATAATCTATAGGTCTTTATATTTTCAAGTTTTATTATATACTCACTTACATCCATCTTTCTGTATAAACTACCCTCAACTTCTCTTGTACTCCAAAGGGCAAGCTTATCTTTAAGTGGGATATTTCTTATATTTACAATCCCTTCACTAGGACCTAAAACAGCTTCATAAATATTCTCATCCTTAGTCTCTAAGTTATATCTTATAAACTCTCCACTCTCTCCATAAGCAGCTACATACCCTCTATCATAAATACCTTTTCTACCCGCTCTTCCTGCTATTTGCTTAATTTCTTGAGATGTTAAACTTCTAACCTCATTACCATCAAACTTCCTAGTATCCATAAACACAATTCTTTTCAATGGAAGATTAACACCCATACCAATAGCATCAGTTGTTATTAAAATACTGTTTTCACCAGTTACAAATTCCTCATACTGCTTTCTTCTTACCTCTGGAGGTAAATCACCATATATAAGACTAGCTTTTATGCCCTTTTCGGCAAAATAACTAGCTAACTCCAGCACCTTTTTCTTAGAAAAAACAACTAGCCCATCACCGGCTGATGTATTTTTAAGTTTAAAAGCTTTATCTTCAACTATTAAAGGCATCTCTCTTACATATTCTATTATTTCATAATCTTCTCCGCAGTCCTCAATAATTTTTACTAGTATATTTTTAGCATTAAAAGCCCCACATACATGAACTTCTCTGGCCTTAAGTCCTAAAACTGCACGAGTCCACGCAAAACCTCTAAAGTCATCTTTAATCATTTGAATCTCATCAATTATACCTACGTCATATTCCTCATCTATATTAAGCTTTTCTATAGTACAGCTTACATGTCTAGAATTTTCAACTAAATCCTCTTCCTCACCTGTTACAAGATCGCAAGGAACCCCTTGCTTATTTAACTTTTCATAGTTTTCAAGGGCTAAGATTCTCAGGGGAGATAAATAAATACCCTTATTAGCCTTCTTTAAAGCCTCCATAGCATTATAGGTTTTTCCTGTATTGGTTTCTCCTAAATGAAGATAAAATTTTCTCTTATATTTTCTAGTTTCTCTATATTCATCTTTTGGATTCTTAGGAAAAGTTCTGTTAAAGTCTTCTTCCAATACCTTGGGTATATGCCTGGTAAGTAAAATACTCAGCACCCCAGATTTCATAAATCCCTCATAGTCATCCTTAATTATTTTATTAAAACTAAATTCAGTTCCATTTTTTCTATTATAATCTTCTATTATTCTCTCAGACACATACTTAAATAAATCTATATACCTATAATATACATCCTTAAAACCCTTAAACCCTTTATCCTGCATACCTTTTAAAATCTTTATTTTCTTTCTTAAAGAGGCCTCCTGCTCCCACAAAGCATTATTTTTGGAATTTCTCGCAATAGTTTCAATGTTACTAATCTGTTCTTTAAGCTTTTTAAATTCCCTGTCCTTACTCTTTTTCACGCCCAAGCCCCCTAACGTCAAATGAGATTATCCCTTCCTATATTATAAGTTTATTTATAAAATACATACCTTAAAACCAAATTCGATAATTTATTATAACATTATTGAAATAAAAAATCGTCAAGGCGATTATGAGCCGTCGATTTTTTTTGCGCATCTGCCTTTCTGAACGCATGTGAAGAAAACTGGCAGGCGCTCAATTCCTATTTTCTTGCATAGGAAAGCACTTTCTTCCTATGCAAGAAAAATGAGAGTATCCTCAAATACTCTCAAATAATTAGGGATTTATAATATTTATAATCTCCTCTATAGTTTCATCTATCTTCTTATTACTTGTATCTATCTTTATAGTATCCATATTTCTATAAAGCTCAAGCCTTTTAAGGCTATTCTCTAAATTTCTGTCTCCTCTTCCATTCTTAAAATCCTCAATAATCCTATTTCTCAAAACTTCCTCTGAACATATAAGAGTTATCTTATACAACTCAAAATCAAAATCTTTAAGTCTGTTCAGTAATAGCTCAAAAATACTCTCTTCATGAATCACCCAGTTAAAAACAATATGTTCTAAAGATGAATTCCTTAAAAAATTACTCAAAAGATAAACTATGTTATCTTCAACCATCTTTTTATTTTCATCATTGACTACAAAAGGGTTCATCATCCAACACCAATCCCCATCAAGCCAAACAGAATTATCAAGACTTTTATATAAAGCTTTTGAAATAGTACTCTTTCCAACACCCATAGTTCCATTTATGATTATTAGCTTCTTTTTCATTTACATAACCCCTTATTTTATATAATATTAAATCTTTATCTCAAATACTCACTATAATAAGGAAGTAAAACTTCATAAGCCTCCAAAACTTCTTTAGGAATATCCATGTGACCTATAAATCCTTTTCCCCTAGGTCCATATCCATTTTCATCATCTTTAAGTCTAGGTATTTCTCCCATAATTAAAGAAATGAATCTGTGCATATCCCAAAGCCCATAAATATCATTATCTATAAACTTCATTTCTCCATTCTCTTCTTTGATTAATGGTACAAAGCAGGAATAATTAATAAATTCCACTTGTTTATCCTTCCATTCCTTCTTAAAACATTCATCTGTTCTTAACTGCATGGTTGGATCTTGAAGAATTAAAATTGTTTTTGGCTTTTTGTTTAATTCTTTTATAACATTAAAGGCTTCATGGGCGTTAGATCCACAATTAGTAGATTTATTTTCAATAATTATGTCTTCCTCTTTTATACCCTGATTCTTAACTAAAACATCTTTTAGAATATCTGCTTCTGCTCTATTTTTTACTTCTATACCTTCATATTTTAAATTATTAAGTATATTTTCTTCTAAATATATAGTTGAGTGTCCGATTCCCCCTACTATCATAATCTCTTTTGCTAAATTATTTTTGTAAGCTCTGCCACCCTCTTCAGCTATATAGGGAATAGCGCTTCCCAATATTATTAGCAAATCCACTTTATCTATATTACATTTTTTAAGTAATTCTTCTTTTGAAATCTCTTTAATATCTCTTTTAGCTAAATACATTATTATCTCATTAAAAGAATCAACAATCTCTTTGGTGATTTTCTTAATCATAGCTTTCTTACCTCCAGATATATTAGTATTTGTTAATATTTTACCATATATTTTTTGATACCGATAATTTAATACTTAAAATGAATCTAATGAAATATTTCCCCCATTTAACTGGATATCTGGATATCCAGATTTCTGTATTTCTGGTTTTCCAGATAACCATTTATATGGTTATTAAACATAATAATTTAATTTGGCTTAGAAGGTCTATCTAAGAGTAGTAGCCTACTTAAATAGACTAATTTCAAGTGAAATTTGACAATCTTAGCTTAATCACTTAAAATCATTGTAATCAATACAAGGGGGTATTTTAAAATGAAACAATTATCTTTGAGAACCCTAAAGCTTATTTGGGGACTTTTTTTATTTGCTTTAGGTGTAGTGCTAACAATTCAAGCTAATATTGGACTTGCTCCTTGGGATGCTTTTAGTGTGGGGGTATCTAATATTACAGGAATTACTTATGGAAATGTTGTGATACTTACTGGAGTGGGTATTCTTATATTTATTGTATTACTTAAAGAAAAGATAGGTTTAGGAACAATCCTAAATACTGTTTTAATCGGGGCAATGTCAGATATTTTATTAGGTTTAAAAATCATTCCTGTTATGGACAACTTTTTCTTTGGTTTAATAATGCTTTTAGTTGGACAAATAGTTATTTCTTTTGGAAGTTACTTTTATATAGGACAAGGGCTTGGTTCAGGTCCAAGAGATTCTCTTATGATTGCTCTTAGCAAGCGCCTTCCCAATGTTTCTATAGGGGTAATCCGAGGGGGAATTGAAGGGACTGCCTTAATAATAGGATGGTTACTTGGAGCTAAAGTTGGTATTGGAACAATAATATCTGTGTTTGGAATAGGTTTTATTATTCAATATACTTTTAAACTACTACGCTTTAATGTAAAAGCTGTTAAACATGACAGTTTATTTGATACCGCAAAATCATTTGCAAATTCTTAAAATTATAAAAGGATAAATAGTTATGTCTATTTATCCTTTTATTATTTAATCTCTTTTAGCAAATGCAACAACATGTCCATCTAAATCTAATCCATAAGATACATAGTCTCCCCAGTTTCTTATTTCCCCTTTACTTACCTCTTTACCACCTAGCTCCACTAACCTATCCAAATATTCATCTGGACTATCTACATATAAATAAAGCTCACACCTAGATGCACCATTACTCTCCTTTGGATGAGTTATCTTACTCCCAAGAATTCTTGCGATACCTTCCTCTGGCATTAAACCTAATACAGTTGTTTCTGAAACTTGAAATTCTGTCATTCCAGGTACATGCAGTCTAATACTTAATTTTAAAAGTGACTCATAAAACTTTTTAGATTTTTCTTGATCTTTAACATAGATTATAAACATAGCTTCTTTATACATATTTTTTCTCCTCAATATTTTTCATTATATTCTAATTAGAATAAGCTAAATTTTCTTTTAACTTACTCTTACACAAATCAAGTATTTTATTAATTTATTCCTTACTTTCTTTGGGTATATTGATATTCATATACTTCTCCTAAGTTAAGAAATGAAACAATCTTAAAACTTCATAATAGTTATCTGTAGTATAAGAAATAACCCTTGGTTCAATCAGTTTTGCCCCAGGATAAAAAGAATTTCTATATGCTTTTTCATGCCTTTCATAAGCTAGTTCTATATTAAAAGTTTTTGGCAAAGTAATTTTGCATAGACTATAATCTGTCACTAAGGCTTCCTTAACTAAAGTTTTAATATCTTTTATAGCTTTATTTGGATGAATATTTATAGTGCATTGTCCTACGCCTTCTTTAACTGCTAGAATCTTAATACTTCCATTTGTTTGTTTAACTTCATCTATAAGACCTTTATCTCCACTTACAAACACCACTGGTACATTATGAAGAGCTGCTGCATAGGCATTAATCAAAAACTCACTAGCATAAGCTCCATTTATTTTTATATAAGACATGCCTGTATCTAAAGTATGTGCAAGCGGACTAGTTCCACTACCTGCTCTTGAATGATATCCTATAAAAATAACTCCATCAAAACTTTCGTCCAACCCACTTACCATACACATAGGATCTCCTGCCCATCCACTTTGAAGCTTCACATACTCAGGTAACTCATTAATATCAATATTTCTTGCACTATCATGAGCATCTTTTACATATATGTCACTAGCTCCAGCTTCATAAGCTCCCTCACAAGCCGCCTTAACTTCTTTAGTCATCTGAACTCCGAAAACTGAAAAATCTCCATGCCCTTTCTCCGTTTCACTCCAACTAGTAACCCCTGTTATCCCTTCAATATCTGCACTAATATATATCTTCATACTTCCCTCCTACTAAATCTCTTAAATTTACCTATATTTTACCACAATTAAATAATCCTAGTCCTCTTATTATTTCATTCATCTTAACTGCATAGATAATTACCTACACGTCTGCCCTGTAGAGACTTCTTCACAAGTCTCATTAGATTCATTTCCTTCTCCTCAGATCCATCAAATTCTTTTAAGGACTTTAAACTTCTTTAATAGCTTATTAACTACTATCTGTACAATACTTAGAAATAGCTTTTTTATAATCTTTAAACTTATTAGATAAAAAAATAGCAAGTAACTTATCATAAAGCTACTTGCTATTTTCTTGCTACTTATAAACACCCCTTATCTTAGAAATTATCTTCTCATAAATCACTCTCATATGAGGTTCATTAGATACCTTAGCCACTTCATCTATAGGAATCCATTTTACTCCACTGTTTTCATCAGGTTTTATAATAAGCTCTTCATTTTCATCTGCTTCTAGTAAGTAGGTCACTGATAAATGAAGATGCGCAGATACATACTTTCCTCTCTTATAATGACCTGCTACAGGTAAAATTTCTAGAGAAAATATATCTGAAGTTATAGGTGTTACCTTTTTAATTCCAGTCTCTTCTTTTGCTTCTTTTAGCGCTACAGCTAACAAGTCTTCTTCGCCATCTGCATGACCACCTGTCCATGCCCATGAATCATAAATATTATGATAAATCATAAGAACTTTACTTTTATCTTTATTTAATATAAAAGCTGAACTTGTTAAGTGCGCTAATTCATTTTCTCTCGTAAGAATGTCCTTAAAGCTATCTATATGATATTCTATTAATTTTTTATCTTTCTCTTCTTGTTCATTGTAGGGTTTATAGTTTTTTATATCCTCAATAAATCTCATAACCTTCTCCTTGTGTGTAAATTAAAGAGCACTTTAGCTTTTAAACTATAGTGCTCTTATAATTAATTATACTTCATAATCTACAACTATTCTATCAGTTACAACTGCCTTTATAAAGGTACCAGCTTTAACGTGTTCTGGATGATTTTGATAAATGTTTAGTCCTTCTACAGTATCAAACTCAGAGTATAAAACTACATCATAAGCTTGCGTACTATCATTAAAATTAATTCCAACTTCAATAGCCTTTAGTGTCTCTATCTTTCCATCTAAAGCTTCAAGAATCTCTTTTATCTTTTTAGCATTTTCTACTTTAGTGTTTCCTTCAGCTTCCTCTTTTAATTTCCAAGTTACTATATGTTTTATCATTTTACATCACCTCTACCTATTATTTTAGCAGAACTATAGAATTTCTCCATTACTTTCTATTACTTTCTTAAACCAGTTAAAGCTCTTTTTCTTATACCTTTTTAAGTCTTTTAAATCTGTTTCATCACGGTTTACAAAAATAACCCCATATCTCTTTTTCATTTCTCCTTGAGAGCTTAGTATATCTGTACATCCCCACATTAGATATCCTATAACTTCTACTCCCTCTTCCATTGCAAGTTTCATTTGTTCAATATGAGCCTTTAAATAATCTATTCTATAATCATCTTCTACAGTGTTGTTTTCATTTAATTCTTCTCTAACGCCAATTCCATTTTCAGTGATAAATATAGGCATTCTATAGCGTGCATATATTTCTTTTAATGCCACTCTAATCCCTATAGGATCTATGGTCCATCCCCATTCATTTGCTTTTAGATTTGGATTTGGTACCATGCCCTTCATTACCTCTTCTGGGCTTTCTCCAACAAACTTAACAGTCTGGCTTTGATAATAGCTAAAAGTTAAATAATCAACAGTATTTTCTTTTAATAGTTCTTCATCACCAGCTTCAAATACAGGCATTATATTTTTCTTTTTTAAATTACTAGTTACGTAAGATGGATATTCTCCATTTGCAAAAACATCAAAGTATAAATCATTAAATAATTCCTTAGCCTTTAATGTAGCTAATGCATCTTCTGGTTTGCAGCTATTTGGATACATGGTCATGTAAGTAACCATTCCACCCATTTTACCATCTGGTATAATTTCATGAAGCGCTTTAGTTGCTTTTGCATGAGCTATAAAAACATTATGACACACTTGAAAAGAAAACTCTTCTATGTTATCTCCTTCTTTAGGAGTAGCTCCCCATGCTTGTAAATGCATAAGAACTAGGTTTTGCTCATTAAAAGTAATCCAATATTTAACCTTATCTTTAAATCTTTCAAATACTGTTCTAGCGTAGTTTTCAAACAAATCTACAACTTTCCTTGATGCAAAACCATTATATTTATCTGCTAAAGCTTGTGGAATATCAAAATGGTATAAAGTTATAACAGGTTGTATTCCATTTGCCAGCAACTCATCAAATATTTTATTATAAAATTCTATTCCTTCTTCGTTAACGTCCCCTTCACCCTCTGGAAATATTCTGCTCCAAGAAATGCTGGTACGATAAGTATTTATACCTAATTCCTTAAAAAGTGCTATATCTTCTTTATATTTGTGGTAAAAATCAACTGCTACTTTCCAATCAGAAAAGCCTTCCTTAATCTCTCTGGTATCTACTATAGATACTCCTTTTCCACCTTCATTCCAAGCTCCTTCACTCTGAAAAGATGTAACTGCTCCTCCCCACATAAAGTTCTCTGGAATTATATTCTTTGTTTCTTTTGTCATTCCCTTCATCTCCTTTGAATATATTATTACCCTTAATATAAATTTTACCATTATGCTTTAAATATCACTATAATAAAACTTAGTGTTTCATAATTTGAAAATATTTTTGACTATAACGCAAAAACAGCACATAATTTATTATTAAAATTACATGCTGTTCCTATATTAATTATTCTAAATTCTAAGGTGCAAATACAAATGATACTATAAGAGCTGCTAAAGCGCCTCCTACGATAGCTGCCATCATATTAGGCAAGGCTTTTTTAAACTTTCCTCCTAGTGCTGTTGTTGCTGCTAATAGACCAAAACCAGCTGCAAATCCTTGATCAACCCAAGCACCAGATTGATGAATTAATGGTGTTGTTACTCCATGATTCATACTCCAGGTTAATGCAACAACAAAAGTTACTGCAAGCCATCCTCCTATAGCTCCAAAGTCCTCAACCATCTTTCCCCAAGCAATTCTAATAAAAAACGGAAATACAAAAGCACCTACCATAGTGTGTATAGCCATTGACATATTCATAATATCTTCCTCCATACCATTATAATTCTTCCTGTATAGTTTCTTTATCAAGATTAAATTCAACCACATTATTTTCTTCTATACTAACTATATCTAAATCTTCTTTTTTTCCCTTTAAGAAATCCTTTTCAATTTTAGCAGCTACAAGCCCACCTGCAACTGACCCTATTATTACACAAACTAATGTTGGAATACCATTTACTATAGACTCTGGAGATTTTTCTATAAATGCCTGTTTTAAAAATGCACATGTTGCTACCCCAAGTCCCATGTCTATAAAGGCTGAATCATCATCAAATTTAACTAACTGCAAGTAATGGTTTATATACCACAATGGACTTATTATTAATACACATGCAGCTACTCCACCAGCTATTCCATAATCCTTAACAAAATCTCCCCATACAAGAGCTACGAATAACCCTGCCAAACCATATCCTATTACACCTCTTAAAAATTTCATAAATGCCCTCCCTATATAATATTTAATAGAGCTATCGTACAAGAATAAATTGTACGACAGCTTCATTTATTTTAAATTTATTTTCCCTTATCTTTAGAACCTAGCAATAACATCTTCTCTTTAACAACTTCTTTCATAGCTTTTAAAGGGTTTTCGTATGCTGTACATGGCCATATAGCCATATGTTCTTTTTGATTTAATTCCTCTTTTAATTTAGTGAAAAATGCAGTAAGCATTTCTGAGAATATGTTTATCTTACATATTCCAAGCTCAATTGATGTTTTAATAGCTTCATCTGGAGTTCCTGAACCTCCATGCATTACCATTGGAACAGTAGATAACTTATTTAGAGTATCTAACCTATCAAAATGCAGTTTAGGTTCGCGTACATAAACTCCATGAGCCGTTCCTATTGCAACTGCTAATGCATCTACTCCTGTACTTTTAATGAAATATTCCATTTCTTCTGGATTAGTTAGGAAGTCGTCTGGATTGTCATACTCATCTGATTTTTCCTTCTTAATCCCAGTTTCAGAATTTCCTACTATTCCATCTCCAACATGACCAAGTTCTGCTTCTACTGATACATTAAACTTATGTGCATATTCTACAACTTCTCTAGTTATTCTTATATTATCCTCTATAGGCAGCACCGAGCCATCGAACATAACTGATGTAAATCCACTATTTATACAGTTTTTAATAAAATCAACATCTGTTGCATGATCTAAATGTAAACAAACAGGGACAGTTGCTCTTTTTGCCATAGCTATTAAAGATTTTGTCCAATATTCTAGCTTGTCACCCTCTAAGTCAACCTTTAATCCCATTAAAATCACAGGAGAGTTTAGCTCTTCTGCTGCCTCTATAACTGCCATAGCCATATCATTATTACTTACATCAAACGCTCCAACTGCATATTTTCTCTTTCTTGCGTCCTCTAGTATAGATTTTAAATTTACTAATGCCATATCTATTCCTCCTATATTTTTATAATCTTTAACTTTTATCTCATTAACATACCGCCAGTAACATCAATAGTCGCACCTGTAATATAATCCGCTCTATTAGAGGCTAAAAATACTACGGTATAAGCTACTTCCTCGGGTTCAGAAATTCTCCCAAGAGGAATTCTTTTCATATAATAATCTTCATCCTCTTTGTTATTTAACTGCTGTTCATTCATTTTAGTTCTCATTATTCCTGGAGCTACAGCGGTTACATTTATTCCATATTTAGCTACTTCTCTTGCCAAAGACACAGTAAAAGTAACTAATCCTCCTTTAGATGCAGCATAATGTGCATGTCCAGTTGTAGACCCGTGGAAGGCTGCCTGTGAAACTATATTTATTATTTTCCCTTTACTTTCTCGATCAATTAAATGATTAACCATCTTCTTGCTTAATATAAATGGAACTTGAAGGTTAATAATCATTGTTCTTTGGAAATCTTCTACTTCCATATCCTTAACATAAGCTGTAGGCCATACCCCTGCATTGTTTACAAGAATATCTACACAGCTAAACTCTTCTATAGCGGCATTAAATAGATTATCTATGCTTTCTTCATCTATTAAGTCTCCCTTTACTGCCACTACCTTTCCTGTATACTTTTCATTTAATTCGTCTACAAATGAACTTATTTCTTTCTCATTTGACCTATAGCTTAATACCACCTTTACGCCTTCTCTTGCCAACTCTTTACAGATTGCTCTTCCAAGTCCACCTCCGCCACCTGTTACAATAGCTACTTTTCCTCTTAAATTTAAATACATAGTCCACCTCAGATTTTATTTATTATGAAATTTTCTTTACTTTCTTCATAGACTTTTTCATTAACAGTTCCTCTTGGCTTTTCACCCGATAAAAGTTTTATCATTTCTTCACCTAAAATCTTTGGAGAACTTGTAAATGCATCTTTAGTTCCACCTGCTAAATGAGGAGTTATTGTAACATTTTCTAAAGTTACTAAAGGGTATTCTTTTCCTGGAGGCTCTTTGTCAAAAACATCTAAAGCCGATCCAGCAATTTCTTTATTTTTCAAAGCTTCATATAAAGCCTCTTCATCTACTAGTCCAGACCTTGCCGAGTTAATTAAATACGCAGTAGGCTTCATTAACCCCAACAAATCTTTATTTATGAGTTTTTCTGTTTCCTTAGTTAATCTTGCATGTAAGGTTACAAAATCAGATGTTTTCATTAACTCCTCTAAAGAAACTTTATTTACTTCAGAATCATCTTTAAGAAATGGATCATATACTACAACTTTCATATCAAAGCCTTCCAGTCTTTTAGCAACCTTTCTTCCAATCTCTCCAAATCCCACTATACCCACTGTTTTATCTGCTAAATCTGGAACGTACTCTGCATTAGAATAGTCTCTAATCCATTCTCCATTTTTTAAATTTCTATGACTTTTAGCAATGTTTCTACATTCTGAAATTAATAGTCCTACAGTAAAATCTGCAACCGCATTGGAATTTCTTCCTGGTGTATTAAATACTGGTATACCTTTTTTACCTGCATAGTCTAAATTTACATTTTCATAGCCACCTCTTAAAACTCCAATAGCTTTCAAATTCTTACAATTATCTATGACTTCTTTAGTTATTGGACAAAACTGAGTAATAATAATATCTGCATCTTTAACCGAATCAACAATATATTCGGGCACTTCATAAACCTCGCATCCCTTTGTTTCTACCAAAAGGTTTATATTTTGTAATTCCTCATAACTATTTAAGCTCCACTCTACTACCTGTAATTGTGTCCCGTAATCCTTAAATCTTTTGAAGCCCTCCTCTATATATTCCTTGGGAATTAATAAATCTCCTATTCCTACTACTTTCATTAAAACTACTCCTTTCAGTTACTTAGATACTTCATAAAGAAAAAAATCGACTAAAGGCTACTAAATTTTAATTAGTAGTCTTTAGCCGAATTCCAATACACCATTCAACTAATTTATTTTGTTTTTATATGCCATAAATCTTTACAACTTGTAGTAACTCCTATAAATCCTGTTTTTCTTGCTTCATTTACTAATAGTTCATCTTCTACAAATCCCCCTAAAATCATAGGAACATTTTTAATTTTTTTAAGTCTATCAATATACTTTATTCCATATACGCCTGGTCTTAACTCTATTAAATCACATTTAGAATCTACTATAGCTTTTGAAGATGTATCAAAGGACTTTGAGTCCATTAAAGTAATTCTTTGAATTGTCTTTAAGCCTATAGATTTCATCATATTTAATTTTGCTGTACTAGAGCAAATAACCATATCCACCTGATACAATTTTTTTAAAAGATGTATACCAGTTTTATCTAAGTTTAATCCACCTATAAGCTCTACATTAACTATAGCTTTCTTGTTTGCTTTATGACAGGTATCTACAAGAGACTTCAAATTACCAATATGAGCTTCACTCAATAATATATATTCATTTTTAAGAGTTAATGCATAAGATAAATCTTTGATCATTCTAATTGATGGGATTATTGAAAATTCATTGTTTTTCTCATTCATTAAGATTCTCCGTAATCTGTTTAATTACTATAATGGTATCCTTTAACATAAGTTTTGTCAACATTTTCCAAAGTGTATTCCATCCTATTTTTTAATCATTTACTATGAATTTTTCTATCTTCTTTAAAAAATCTTCACAAGAATCCTCATAAATATTAATTGTTACTGTACCAGTTAAGTCAAGGCTAAATACTCCCATAATTGATTTTGCATTAACTGTATATCTTCCAGAAATCAAATCAATCTCATACTCTACTAAAGAAGCTTTATCTACAAAGTTTTTTATATCATCAACAGACTTAAGAAGTATTTTTTTAGTTACCATATATACACCTCCAAATATATAAATTAGTTACGCACATTTTGCATTGGTAATCCTTGCAAGTAATTTTTAAGGTCATCAAATCCAATTTCTACGGAATTACGCATAGTATCGCATGAGGTTCCTGCTAAGTGTGAAGTAAGTGTAATGTTATCTAGTTTAAGGAGCGGACTATCTTTTGGTAAAGGCTCTTCATCAAATACGTCTATTGCGGCACCTCCTATAGACTTTGTTTCTAAAGCATGTATTAACGCATCAGTATCAACAATTCCTGCACGAGCTGTATTTATAAAATATGCTGTTTGTTTCATTTGAGCAAATTCCTTTTCCCCAATGAACTTATTAGTTTTTTCTGATAAACGAATATGCATTGAAATAAAATCTGATTGTGTTAATAGTTCTTCTAATGTTACCGCTTTAAGTCCAGCTTCCTCTATAACTTTTTTATCCATAAATGGGTCATGAACTATTACATTGCATTCAAAGCCTTTTAATCTATCTATTACTTTACGCCCAATATATCCGAATCCTATTATACCTACAGTTCTTGTTCTCATATCATGTATATATTCTTGATTAGCAAACTTTTTACACCACTTTCCCTCATATATTAACTTATGAGCACGCGCTATATTTTTATTTTCAGCAATCATCATCCCAACTGTAAAATCAGCAACTGCATGTGCACTTCTCCATGGAGCATTTATAAGCTTAATACCTCTTTTGGTTAGTTCTTCTACATCTGCATTTTCATAGCCGCCTCTTAAAACTGCTGCCACCTTAAGATTTTCACATGCATCAATCACTTCTTTATTTATTGAAGCTACATGTACTACTATAATATCTTTATCTTTACATTCATCTAATAAAGGTTTATATGTTGGAGCTGCATCAATTCCCCCTAACTCTATTTGAAGCATTCGATCTGTTATAGGTCCCATTGCATACATATCTTTGTCTTCTATCATTGTAACTTCAGCATTATACTTTTCAAGTTCATACATCTTCTTCATTAAATCTGGAGTTATTCCTCCATCAGCTACAAGTAAAATTTTTGTTTTTTTCATCCTAATCATTCTCCTTTTTTTATTATAATTTAACTTTTAACTTATATCCTCGGTTAAAAATCACTGTTTCATTTATTTATATATAAATTCTATATAAGCTTGTCCGTATGTTTAGATATCTGATTTTTCATTCCAATATATTTTCATTATTTCAATTAATCTTTCCCATTCCCTAAATCTTTTTCCGTATATATCAAACGTATCTATATTAGGCATAAAAGGTTTTCGAATTCTTACTGCTTTTTTAAATGCATCTTCATAGCTATCGTATAATCCTGCTCCTACTCCAGCAGTTATAGCTACTCCAAGAGCTCCTACCTCTTCACAATCAACAACTTCTATAGGAAGTTCAAGTACATCTGCAAATACGCGTGCCCAAACCTTACTCCTTGCTACGCCTCCTGTTAAGCGGATGACTTTTGCTTCACAACCTGAATTTTTTAGAAAGTTTATATGTTGCCTGTGCATAAAAGCAACTCCCTCTACTATTGAGTAAGCTATCTCTGCATAAGAGGTATTTTGATCTATATTAAAGAAATTTGCACGTGCATTTTCATGAACACTTGGCTGTGCTACAAAAGGATGGTAAATAACTTGAGTTTTACCAACTGGAACTAAGTCTATTAGTTCATCTAAAACCTTATAAGGAGACACTCCTCTATTATTTGCTTCTAATGTTGCTGTTCCTCCTAATGCTCTATTAAACCATTCATAATTAACTCCTGAAGCACCTGTAAATGAACAATTTAAATATTTACCTCTAGTTAGAAATGGCATATTTGCTGATGCCCCTGGGATTATATTTTCTGAATGTGTTTCATTAATACACCAAGTTCCAGCAATAGCTGTTATTACTCCTGGAGCTGTAGCTCCAGCTCCTACTAAACAAGCAAGTATATCCATCATTCCTCCAACTACTGGAGTACCTTCTGCAAGACCTGTTAACTGTGAAGCTTCTTTTGTAACCCTTCCTACAATCTCCGAAGATTCTATTGCAAGTTTAGGAAGCTTATCATACATCTCTGGAATCTCATAAAGATCAAGAAGTTCTTTAGAATACTCTAATTTTCCAAGATCCATCATGCTAGAACCTCCAAATACATTTGCATCAGTAGCAAACACATCTGTTAATCTATACATTATAAGATCCTTAAACATTAAAACTGCTCCAATTTTGTTATACACTTCTGGTTCATATTTTTTAAACCAGCAAAGAAGTGGACCTGGTTCTCCTGCAAACAAAGTTCCTTTTATAATTTCATTGATTTTATCATAACTACCTTTTTTCTTATACATATCAATAATGTCATTTGCTCTATAATCATGTGAAAAAGCTCCTGGTGCAGCTGCATTTCCTTCTTTATCTAAAACCACTATTCCATTTCCAAAAGAACATACTCCTATACCTGTAATATCCTTTGGATCTATTTTAGCTTTTTCTACGGCTTCCTTAATACACTTAGATGTTGATCTCCAAAGAGCATCCACATCAAATTCTTCAAATCCTTTTCCTCTAGGCTTTACTCTTGTACTCAAAGTGGAAGAGGATGTGATTTCATTCCCAAACTCATCAAAAATTACAGCTTTAGTAGACGTACATCCCGCATCTATTCCCATAAGATATTTAGACATTGTTTTTCCCCCTTAAATATATAATTAATTAAATAAGAGTTTTGTAAAATGGTATAAAAAAAGAACCCAACTAGAGGTCGTTAAATAAATTTAAAGACCTTTAGTTGAATTCATATCACCATTCAACTTTTTATTTTGTTTTAAAAGAAAATTTAATTTCTTAGTTCATGAACTTTATATTTAAATTGTATATGTTTTCAAAAAGCTTGTCAATATTAATTTATTCAAAAAAACACCAACCCTAAAAGTTGGTGTTAACCCTTATTTTTATACAACTCAATGTATACTTTTATCTATTTGGATTCCCTGCTTAAAAGTAAATATATTATAGGGATCATATTTCGCCTTTACTTCTCTAAGCTTGTACTTATTCTCTCCATAATACTCTGTTTCATAATCTTCAAGTTCCCCAAAAGGAAAGTTTATGTATGAACCTTGAGTTATAGTTTTTATGAATTCAAACCTATCTATGATCCAACTCTTATTTTCCTCAGAATACTTATCTTCTTCCCAAACAGATTGAATTCCCATTATAAACTTTGAATCTCTATAATAAAATGCTGTACTTTGTTTATCTTTATCTTCTACAGCTCCACCTAACCCATAAAAGGAAATAGCCGCATAAGTTGAACCTTCTGCTACATTCTCAACAGTTTCTATGATTTTTTCGATCTCTTCTCTGCTGTAATCTTTATAAACAAATCTTCCTGTAGACTTGTATTTTTCAAAATCAGGATGACTATCTTGTATTACTCTATTGGCTTCTAATAAAGGCATATATTCTAACTTAAAAATAGCTTTATCTGAAATATTTTTAAAATCCTTTAATGCTATGTTTGCCTCTTCTAGACTTCCATGCATCAATCCTGTGATTTTTACTCCTCTTCCTTTTTCTTTAGAGTTATATATGGCTGTTTTTATATTGATATTTCTTCCCCAAGTTTTAAATGAGTTTTGCAAAACCTCAATAATCTTTATATTTTCTTCTTTTGTTATATGTAAATACTCTATATTTATTAGGGTGGTCATCTTTCTTTTTTCTGAAAGTGCAAAGGTCATGCTGACAACTATTCCAAAATTTCCGCCACCTCCACCCTTGCAAGCCCAAAATAAATCTTCATTTATAGCTTCATTTGCAATTATTAAATCTCCCTTATAATCAACCATCTCTAGTTCAATTAAACTATCAGAAGCTAATCCAAAAAGTCTGCTAGAATATCCCCAGCCTCCACCTAAAACTAAACCAGTAACTCCAACTGTAGGACATCCTCCCCCTGGAAAAGGATATTCTTTCTCTCCTAATGCTTCATATATCTCTCTATTTCTAACGCCACCAGCTATTTTTACAAGCTTATTTTCTTCATCTATACTTATCTCTTGCATTTTGCTGACGTCAATAACTACTACACCATCCCCAGTTGAATACCCTTCATAATGATGTGCCCCTGATCTTATTCTTATATCTAGGGACTTTTCTCTCGCCCATCTTACTGCATTTATAACATCCTCCTTCTCGTAACAATAAACAATTACTAGTGGATACTTTTCTATTGCCCTATTCCAAGCTTGTCTATCCTCATCATAAGAAGTACTCTTATTAGTTACAACTTTTCCTGTTAATCCTTCATAATTTATATCAATAATTTTTTCACCTTCTAAATTGTTTTATGTGTACAAGTTATTTTTTATATGTATATATATTATCACATTGCACTCAATTTAAGTGCATAAAATTAATTCCTAGGCTTACTTTTGATACCAGTTAGTATTCTACCTAAAACAAAAAAGTCGCCAAGGCGATTATGAGCCGTCGACTTTTTTTGCGCATCTGCCTTTCCAAACGCATGTGAGGAAAAACTGGCAGGCGCTCAATTTTCTTGTTTTTTATTCTTTAGGAGCTTCATGTAGCCTTCATATATTCATATCTAATTTAAGTTATCCACAACTTTGAAATAATATAAATTCCTAAAGAACAAAAAAGCTCCCCATCTCTTAGAGAAGTAGAACTTTTTCAATAAAATTTATTCTAATAAATTATCAACATTAATCATCTTTTTATCTTCCAATTTAATCTCATTTTCTTTATACCATCTATATGTTCTCTTAAGTCCTTCTTTTAGACCTGTTTTAGGTATGTGTAATCCACTTGCCTTTAACTTGTCTATACTTAAAGTATAGTTTGTATTTCTAAATGGAAAATAGGTTCTAACCTGCTGTATAGATTTTGAACTATTTACCTCTTTAATTATAGGTGATTCTCCTATTACTTCTCCACAAATATTGATATACACCTTATTTCTGTAGCATGCTACGCAGTAGCTGCATTAAATTCATTAGTTTATTACACAAAAAAGGATTAGACTGAAGCTGAGAACCGCTTCTACCGAATAGTAGTGCATCTTTTCTATCACACTTAATGTGCTTGTTATAACCATCGTAACTTAATTTTTTTATACCTCTTGTAAGTATATCAACACTATATCCTTTAGATATAAGATGTTTAACCAACGCTTGGCTAACAAACTCGCTTCCCCCTAAAACTAATAGTTTCATAAAATCCTCCTTATACTTCTACGTCTAAAATTCCCTAACAAAACCTTTAAACCTAGTCCCTTGAAAAGTTAATGTTCCTTTATCCCCTTCAACCATCATTCCATAATCATAACCTGAAACTACAAACTCAACTCTCTCTCCATTAGAAAACTCAAAAGTAATATAATAGGTAGTTGAAGTAGAAGTTGAATTCATATTAGTATTTGCATCATGATGATCATGATGACTTACTGACATCCTCTTTGACACTATCGTTGCTTGAACTGGAATTATAGGTTGTTTATTATTATAACTCCATTTCTTAACACCTCTAACAACGCTAAAAATAAGTAGCCCAAAAAACACTAAAAAGAATAACGGAAATATAAATGACATTAAATTAAACATTCCAAATCCATTCATCATATTTACCTCCCCAAAACTATATATATTAACTAAATTATACACCTTAATCCTGTAGCATACCACGTAGTGGTTGCATTAAATTCCTTTTAACCATATTGCTATAGGAATAAATTTGTCTCTATCTATCAAAACTAGTTCTAACGAAATAAAAAGTACCAATAATCATATTTGAGCTAAATATCCCCATATGATAACATAAAATAAATAATCTATTTAAAAAGGAGATTTATCCATGAGTATAATTTATAACAGAAAAAGTATTAGAAAATATACTAATGAACAGGTAAGTGACGACCAAGTTAAAGATTTATTAAAAGCTGCTATGGCTGCTCCTTCTGCCGGTAATGCTCAACCTTGGGATTTCATAGTAGTTAGAAATAAAGATACCTTTGAGGAAATTATGAATATTAGTAAATATTCTACTCCTCTAAAAACAGCTTCTGTTGCAATAATAGTATGTGGTAATAAGGATAAAGAAAAGTTCCCTGGATATTGGGTTCAAGATTGTTCGGCTGCTACAGAAAACATACTTTTAAGATCTGAGGAAATTGGTCTTGGTGGAGTTTGGCTTGGAATTTATCCAGAAGAAGGTAGAGTTAAAGGCTTAAAGAAAATTTTTAATCTTCCAGAAACTATTACTCCTTTGGCTGTTATTTCTATAGGGTATCCTGATGAAAATAGAGCTACAACTGACAGGTTTAATGAGGACAATATCCACTTTGAGACTTGGGGAAATAAAAATAACTAAATTAATTAAAAGCTCTTGCAACTTTAATTAATCTTGCAAGAGCTTTTTATCTTTATTCTAATATTAACTTTTCATAAATCTTATCTAGAAATTCATCTTCATTAATGTTGTCCATCCTATTTCTTGTATCTATTACTCTATCCTCTGACACCACAACATATGATTTTTTCTCCTCATCGCTATAAACTCTAATGTTTTCAGGAAGTTTAGTTTCCTCTAATTTTAAATCACTTCCATAGCCTTTCAGTCTTCTTAAAAGTGTTACCTCTTGAAACTTAATTACTACGAAAGATTTACTTTTAAAGGATGTATAACTAAAACTATTTTCATCCCCATAATAACTATAATCTACTCTCTCAGCTATTATACTTTTATCATAAACGTTAAATGGATCTTTCTCTTGTTTATATCCAAAATCCTCAATGCTCATTTTAACTTGTTCTACTACCGTGAATTTATCAACGGTGGAAAAAAAACTTAAAGAAATTATTGCTCCCATAATATAAACAAATGCTACTGAATATCTTAAAATCAATATTCCATTAGAATACTTATAATATTTTTTAGAGTTAAAAAGGTATATAATACCTCCCATAAATATCCCAAATACTACTAGTGATACAAAAAATATAGATAAGGCTTTTGTATTGTGTATATTTTCATTAATAAGAGCTAAAATAGTTAAAGTAATCATGCCAAAAGATCCTAGGTTAGAAAATATATTTTTCCTTTTTAGCTGTTTATAATTATTGTAAGGCATAAATTCATTTTTGCTTAAACTTCTTTTTGCTTTTACTCTCCATATGAAAAAGTTAGCTACTTTAATAGTACTACTAATTCCTCCAACGGTTATTGCTAAAAAGGTTATTATAGATGAATTAGAAGCTAAAAAATCATCCATCACAAATAAACACGTATAAACCCAATAAGCACACATCAATATTAGTATTATTTTTAGAACAATATTTGATAAGGACATTTTAGAAACCACCCTAAACTTTTCATTTTGGTCTGTATGAATATCTATTGTCTTATCATTATCCTCTGCATAAAATATAAAATTGCTATCTAGTTTATCTAAATATCTCCACCCAGCGGCTCTACAATACTCTATATAATCTTCTAGTCTATCTTCCCTCACATTAGGTATATCTACATAAAATCTTAAGTTTTGAGGCTCTATTTTTTTAAATCTAAAAAATGGTCTGTTTATTGTATCTAATAACCATCCTTGTTTTGCCATCATTTCTAGGTATTCTTCTACAGCTAAACATTCATAAGGCTCAAAAGTAAAATACCTTGTCTTTATCTCCTTCATCCCTAATTCTCCTTTAATAACTTCTCATATATTACATCTATAAATTTATCCTTATCTATATTCTTAATTTTAATATGCACTTGTATAGCTCTATTTTTTGACACAAATATATATTCCTCTTCATTTCTATAGGTATACACTTTAATATCTTTGGGAATATTAGTGTCCACCAACTCTAGATCATCCTTAATCTTACCAATATGTTTTACCAAACTTTTTTCTTGAAGCTCTATTAAAAATGGGTACTTACTTTTTAATAGAGTATAGCTTATATATTTATCTTCATCCACAGAATTAAAACAATATATCTTTTCAGCGATCAGGCTTCTACGGTAATCAACAGACATATCATCATCATTGTTATCATATCCTAAATCCCTAACTGTAAGTTCTATTTTCTCCTTTGGAACCTTATTTCTATCACCATAATCTATGGTACCAAATGTAAGTAATACTCCAGTAAGTACTAAAAAGATAAATATACCTGCAAATCCCCCACCTACAGCTAAAGTAATATTAGTTTGTCTAGAATATCTCTTCTTTCTAATATATCTAGTAATAAATATAGGACCTATAATTACACTAAAAATTAGTATTAAAAATATTATTCTACCACTTCTAGTGGCATTATCATCACTAAGTATAAATACTGCAAATAGCCCAGTATAAATCATAGTAATTGAAGATATCAATATATTTTTTAACCTTACTTGCTTGTAATTATTATATTTTATAGATTTATTTTCTCTTAATCTTTTTCTTGATTTTAAAACCCATATAAGAAAGTTAACTGGCTTAGAAGAGTATATTAATATAAGGCTAAATATTAACGGTAATGAAAATATAAAAAAATTAGATGTTAGCGCATAACTGATGTCTCCATAGACTAGCGTTTTAATATTAAATCCCCATGTTAACACAAGAAAAAGATATAAAATCATATTTCCTAATGAAGCTTTAACCACTGATTTAAACTTCTCCCTCTCGTCTGTTTGGATGTCTATAGTCGAGTTATAATCTTCAGTATAAAACACTTGGATCTTCTTATCTTGACATATATATTTCCAACCAGCGGCTTCACAGTATTCCCTGTAGTCTAATGCATCCTCACTATCATCAGGATCATATTTTGATATTTTATTTAATATATCAACTGAAAATTTTAGTTTCTTAGGTTCTATTTTTTCAAATTTTAAAAATGGTCTATTTATAGATTTAATTAGCCACCCTGATTCAGCCATAGCCTCAAAATATTCTTCTAGTGCTGAACACTCATAAGGCTCATAAAGAAAATAAACCGTCTTTTTGTTTCTCATACCCTAATTCTCCTTTAATAACTTCTCATATACTATATCTAAAAACTCGTCTTTATCAATTCCTGAAAGATTTATATGCATATCAACCACTCTATTTTTTGTTACAAATATATACGCTTCATTTTCCTCATCAGAATAGACCCTATTATTACTTGGAAGGCTAGTATTTCTTATCTTCAAATCTTCTTCAAATCTACTAACCCACTCTGTTATCCTATTTTCTTGTAACTCAACAATCCAAGGATACTTACTATTTAAAACTGTATAACTTAAACTATTGTTTTCATCACGATTTGAGTAATATATTCGTTCTGCAAGTATGCTCTTCTGATAATCCCCATAAAAATCACTCTCATTTTCCTTATATCCGAAATCACTAATTGTAAGTTCACTCTTGGTTTTTGCTATTTCATTTCTATTATCTTCACTTAAAGTATCTATTGAAATTGATATCCCTGTAAATATCAACAATACAAATATAGCTACAACTGCTCCGCTTATAGTCAAAGTGATGTTCGTTTCCCTTGAGTATCTTTTCTTTCTAATGTATCTAGCTATAAATACAGATATTATAACTGCTGATATCATTAAGATTACTAATACACTATTCCCTTTTTCATAGTTACTTTCATCACGAATTAAGAAAAAACAATATAATCCAATCCAAATCAATAAATAAAAAATTGATAAACTATTTTTTACTTTTACTTGTTTATAGTTATTATAGGGCATAGATTTATTATCTTTTACTTGTTTCCTTGCCTTAAAAAACCATATTATAAAACTCATTATCTTACTAACATATATTACTATTCCAATACACACTGCCGCTAAAGTTGCAATCATTACATTTGAGGTTATATCATAACTTATATCGCCTCGCCTTAAACTAATCCAAATAAGCAAAACCCATAAAGCAACAGTAAGAATATATGAAAACACATTCCCCATTGATGCCTTAACCACCGATTTAAACTTCTCCCCCTCATCTGTCTGAATGTCTATAGCTTTATTATAGTCCTCAGTATAAAACACTTGAATCTTCTTATCCTGACATATATATTTCCAACCAGCGGCTTCACAGTATTCTCTATAATCTAATGCATCCTCACTGTCCTCTGGATCATAAGATGAAATTTTATTTAATATATCAACTGAAAACTTTAATTTCTTAGGTTCTATTCTTTCAAATTTTAGAAATGGTCTATTTATAGATTTAATTAACCATCCTGATTCAGCCATAGCTTCAAAGTATTCTTCTAATGCAGAACATTCATATGGTTCATAAAGAAAAAAAACAGTTTTTTTATTTCTCATAGTTCTCCCTCCATATTTGATAACCCATCATTCACCATAGTAACTAATCTTTTATATTCTTCTACAAGTATCTCCTTGCCTTTATCTGTGATTATATAACTTCTTTTTCTACCTTGAACTTCTGTCTCCATTATTATATTTTCCTTTTCAAACTTTCCAAGAAGAGCATATAAAGTTCCTGGTCCAACCTTTACACGACCATTAGATATTTCTAATACAGCTTCCATGATGTCTACCCCACATCTTTCTTTAAGTAAAGCCATCAATATATAATACATTGGTTCAGTTAGAGTCTGAAGCTGTTCTCTTGCCATTTCTTATCACCTCTTTAATATCGAGTATCGATAATAATATTATATTATCGATACTCGATATTTGCAATAAATTTATATAATTTTCCAAAAAAAAAGAAATACCAACATTCTGATACTTCTTCTTAATACTACTAATTCTTCAAAATCCCTTCAATAAAAGTTCCTTGCCCCCACAACAATTCTTTTTTAGCTAACTCACTATCCAGCCAATAAATTTTAGCTTTTTTACCTTTATCCTCTACACCATCTGAAATTTCATGTACCCACTCATCTTTTATATTATCTTTAAGCTCTACTTTAAATATATTTCTTTCTTGCCACTCTCCTCTCCATTTTGCATGAAATGGAATAGTTAAAATATGATGTATATCTTTTATAACATCTATTCCTGTTTCTTCAAACAATTCTCTTTTCACAGACTCCTCTAAAGATTCCCCCTCTTCTACAGATCCGCCTGGAACCTCAGTTCCTTTTCCATTTATCTTACTTAACACTAAAATCTCATATTTATTCTCTTTTTCCCTTACACAAAATGCCAATACCTTCTTAATCATTTTTACCCTCCAAAATTCCACATTTTTCACATATTGCTATTGTATTGCAGTAGTATTACAAATACAATTATAAGTATAGACAAACTGATTTCTTCTAAAGTTTTTTTATATTTAAGAAATAAATAGACCACTTTGTGAGTACTCATGTATATGTACAAACTTATACTACTGATAAAGTAGTATACAAATATTTAATTTACAAAACAGGAGGTTATTAATTAATGGGATTTTTAAAAAGAAATGAAATTAAAGAAAAAGAGGTGCCTATTATGCCAGAACCTAAAGTAGAAGTTAAAGAAATTGAGCCAAGCTTTTCTCAGAAAAAAAGTTTATCTCAAAAAAGAAATCTATCCTTATTTGAAGGAGATACTGTTAAATACCTAATAGAGAATTTTCCAACTATGTCTATAGAGATTCAAAATGGTCTTAACAATTTAGCTGATATTTTAGAAGATACTATAAATTACATTGAAGATAGGTCAAGCGAAATAATCAAAAAGAACAGAGAATTTACAACAAGCCAGGAGCATAGAGATACTTCAATAGCTATCTACGACGTTGTTCAAAACATAAACAACTATGTTAGTTGGATGCAAGATGAATATGAAAGCAACATGAGAAAAGAAGCTCCTACTGAAGTTTCTAAAGCAGCAAGCATAACTAATGCAATTAAAGAAGAATCAGTAAATACTTCTAAAGAAACTTCTCCCTCTCAAGCTACCACAGAAGAACAAATAGAAATATATAAAGACTTTTCACTAAAAGATCCTAAAGGATTTACACTTCACAATCACAATGTTTTAGTTGAAGACTGGGACGACTTACTTGTAAAAACTGCAGCAATCCTAACAAAACAATACAGATCAAATAAAAATAGTAATAAAATCGTAAAAAACATCCAACCGCTTGAGAAAAAATCTCCTCAAAATTCTTTTAGAGACACAGTTATAGAAATGCTTACAGAATACAAAATAAATCTAGATGAATTCAAAATCATAATTAAAAACAAATAATCTATAAAAACTTAAGGTCATGCCTTTATAAAGCATGACCTCATTTTTTAGCTATAACTGGTACCCAAAGTTCATGTCTTGGTTTATGACCAGCTCCATAATAACATTCTATACATGGAAGATTTCCAAGTTCATAACCTGACGTAGGAATCCATTCTGAATATAATCTCTTCCATGCTTCCACAATATTAGGGAAAACTGCCCAAGTACTTGATGGAATTATCAATTCTTCTAAGTCTTCTTGTTTATCTTCCGTATATCTTACTCCCATAAAATACTCAAATTCATCATCCATAATGGCAGCTTCTTTTCCACAAACTCCAAGTAGACCTTCCATTTTACATTTAGGATTCTCCCATGACATATCAATTAATCTTTGAGTAAAACCTTCTTTTTTTGATTTGCTCCAAAGAGTAGGTATGGTCTTAAAAGCTCTATTGGTCTTTACTAACTCTTTCTTCCCAACTATTCTAATCTCGAAATCAATATTCTCAATCCTATACTCCATTTCCTTATCTCCCTTTATAGATATTTGAAAAGAGATTTTTGGAAAGGCTTTTAATTGAGCTCCTGAATTACGTGCCTCTGAAGGTTTTATACCATGAGTTTTTTGAAATGCTCTTGAAAATGAGTCCCCAGATTCATATCCATATTTAACAGCTATATCTAGTATACGTATATCAGTTTTTTGAATTTCAAAGGCAGCAAGAGTCAATCTTCTACGCCTTATGTATTCTGATAAAGCTATTCCACTAATTGCCGAAAACATTCTAGAAAAATGATATTCAGAACAATAGGCCCTTTTTGCAATTTCTGAATAAATAATCTCGCCTTGAATATTTTCTTCTATATATTCTAAAGCAGCATTCATTCTCTCAATCCAATCCAAATCCATCTCCCCCTTCATATTCATCATAAAGGAAATATATACTGTGAGTCCGATATTCCTTGCACCAATATGTAGGTTTAAGAATATTAAGGTTTTTCTATTCTTTTATAATCTATAGAACTTTCAAACAACGTATATATCATGCTTACACATTTATCAATGTATAAATCCACATTTATTACATCATCCCCATAAAGAATTTTATGACATACATCGTCTATCAATAATAATACATAGTATATAAATATTTCTTCATCTTCTTTACTTTTAGTTGGTATTGATAAAGCTTCAAACACCTCTCGTGTCCTAATTACTCTATTATCAAGTTGATCATTAACAACTTTAGCTATGTCCTCATCTAAAAGAGCTAACGCATTCATCTCATCGTGAAAGATTTTAGAAAAATCATGATAATCCATCACCATCTTTATAAATAATTTAAATAAATCTTTTACCGTTTCTGGATTATCAAATCCTTTATCTGTATTTTCTTGCCAAAATGTACGCGTTGGATAATTAAAATTATCATTAATTTTTTCAATAACCTTAATATAAATTTCCTTTTTATCATTAAAATAAGCATAAACGGAACCAGTTGCTACTCCTGCTTCCTTTGATATATCTGCTGTAGTTGTATTATAATAACCTTTTTCATTAAAAAGCTTATAAGCAGCATCTATTATTTTATTGTACTTTTCTAATGCCCTTTTTTGCGTTGGTATTCTAGTTTTTTTCTCCATATTCATCACCTAACTTAATAGTAAAAGATAGCTAATAAAAAGTCAAATTAAAGTGAATATGAAATCTGTTTCATATATTGACTTTCTATTTCCAAAGATATATTATATGAATATGAACTCTATTTCATATTTAGGAGGATATAATTATGAATAAAAAAGAAAAAACCTTAGCATTTATATCACTAGCAATTGCATGCTTTCTAACAGTATTGGATGCAACTATAGTAAATGTGTCCTTGCCCTCTATGGCTGAATACTTTAACACAGATATTACAGGAATCTCTTGGGTTAGCACAGCTTACTTAATTCCTTTCTCTGCACTTTTAATAAACTTCTCTAAACTTGCAGATATCTTTGGACGAAAAAAACTATTTGTAATTGGTCTTTTAGTTTTTGGTGTATCTTCAATGTTATGCGGTCTATCAACTTCACTTTCTATGATAATAATTTTTAGAATTATTCAAGGCATAGGGGCAGCCATCTTGACTCCTTTAGCAATTCCTCTAGGTATAGAGATTTTTGGTAAAGATGCAATGTCAAAATTAGCTGTTATAGTAGGTATGATAATTTCTATTTCTGCTGCCTCCGGTCCAATATTAGGTGGCATTTTAAATGAATTTTTAGGATTTAAATCAATATTCTACGTAAATATACCATTTATTATTATTTCCTTATTGTTTGGAATATTATATCTTAAGGAATCCTATGATAAAACAATAGAAAAGAGTATAGACATTATCGGCTCACTTCTCATAAGTTATGGAATAGGCGCACTAACATTCTTTTTGGTAAAAGGAAATGATTATGGCTGGACTAGCTCAAAAATAATGACTTTAATAATTACTTCTGTAGTTTCTCTAATTGCATTTGTTTTATACGAACTTAAATCTAAAAATCCTATGATAGAGTTTAAACTTTTTAAGACAAAAAGCTTTACTTCATCAGTTATAATAATAGGAGTTGTATTTTTTGCTTATATGCCTATTTCCTACCTTATGAATTTCTATTTAGAAAATCAGTTAGGTTATAGTGTTCTAAAATCAGGCGCTATTATTGGAATCATAAGTGGTATTTCCTTTTTTATGTCACCTGTTTTTGGGCTTATAGCAATGAAATTTGGAGCTAGGGTAACTTCTACGCTTGCTATATTATTAGTTTCTCTAGGAGACTTTATGTTCTTTTTCATGAACAGCTCAAATAATTTGAATATAATTTATAGCTCATTTATCTTAGTAGGAATTGGTCTAGGGGCTACTACTCCTCTATATCAAAGTGCCTTTGAAGAAATCTCAGAAAATAAAAATGGAATTGCCTCTGGTATATTAAACAGTTTCAGACAACTTACTGCCTGCATAGCTATAGCTTTAGTATCAACCTTAAGCAACCATTATAGTACCCAAGCCATTGATAATGCAAAATTAAGAATTATTGATAATATTAATAGTAATCAAATATTAGAGGAGCAAGTTAAAGATATAATTACTAGCAAAATATCATCATCAAGTTCTACTGAAAACAGATCTTTTTCAAAAGAAGCTGTCGATGAATTGATTTTGGCACAGGAGCAACCACTACTTGCTTCCGCGTCAGATACAACGAAAATAATAATTCAAAAAAAGTTTAGTGTTCAAGCAAATGAGATATATAAAATTTTAGATGAAGCAACCATAATAAAAAATGATGAAAGTAATAAAGTATACAATAAATCATTTTTAATAACCTCATTAATTGCACTTTTAGGGCTTATAGCAGTACCTTTTAACAAAAAGAAAATTAAGCCTTCTATATAAAAAATAAAGCTTGAAGTTCACTTACTTCAAGCTTTATTTCTCTTAACGTCCTTATCTAACAATCTTTTTTAATAAATTTCTCTTCCCATCCTTAAGCTTATTAATATCATGATTTATACTATAAAGCCCAACTGAATATAGTACAATTGAAAGCCCTACACAAAGCCCTTTCACAAACTCATGAGTATTTAGAAAATCTCCTCCTAAAAAGTACATTAAAGATCCTATACTAGCAAAAAATAAACATTTATTAGACTTAATTTCTTTCATAAAAAACCCTCCTAAAATTTAGTTCTATAATAAAGCTTAAAAGCTCCCTTTGTAAGTGTTATAAAAATTAAAACTGCGGCTAAAGTCATAAATACTACTTGACTAAAAAATCCTGAAATAATAGTAGCTGTAGCAATTACACCTAAAGATACATTAATAACTCCGCCTCCGATTTTATCTCTAATTAACTTTTGTCTTTCATCATTTTCTTCAATATATACTTTTCTTAATTCTGTTTCACTTCTTAGTGCCTTTACATACTTGCCTATAGCAACTAACATAACAGCCTCAGCTCCTAGAGCTCCCCCTAGCTGGAATCCGCTAATAAAATCTCCAACATTAGAATTACCACCAGCAACCATATTTCTATATACCGCAGATAAAACTATGAAACAAATAGCTACGCCATTAAATCCACCCATATAAATTATTCTTTTCTTTAAAACACTTCTAAACTTATCCATTTTATAAATCCTCCACATCTGTAAAATCAAATACTTCTTCTATTGTCAATCCAAATATTTGAGCTATTTTATAAGCTAAAACCAAAGAAGCTGTATACTTCTCACGTTCTAATGAAGTAATAGTCTGCCTAGTTACCCCAACCGCCAATGCCAGTTCTTCCTGTGACATCTTGTGCTTTTTTCTTAATTCTTGAATTCTAGTTTTCATATACGTTCCTCCTTGCAAAGCACACTTTACATTTTTAGTATAGTATACTTTGCATTATTTGTAAAGTATACTTTGCAAAAAATTTAAAAAAAATAAAAACAGTACTGAATTAATCAGTACTGTTTCACTTAATTATTTTTTCCTTGAAGATATAATTAACATCATAGGCCTACGCAATTCCTCTAGCATTCCAGGAACTCTTTCAAGCATCTTCTCCTCTGGCTTTGGTTCAGTAACTCCTGTTATTTCAAAACCTGAATTAATGAGACAATTAATATAGGTTGTTAAAGTCTTATGATACTTTATTACTTCTTCCCCTAAAAACTTTGCCCTACGTGAACCTTCATAAAAATACCTATCCACTGGCCAGTGAATAGCGTTGCCTTCATCATCATAATGCCAATCCTGTTCACCACTTGCAGTAAATATAGGATGTTCTACGGAAAATATAAACTCTCCACCACTTGGAATATATTTATCTATTTTAGCTAAAATCTCCTCGAAGGATTCAATATAATGTAAAGCTAAAGAACTTATAACTACATCGAAAGAATTATCTTGAAAATCTATATCTTCTATCGGCATACAAATATACTGTACTTTACTATCATTAGTTTTGTTCTTAGCTTCATCTAACATCCTCTGTGAAATATCAACACCAACAGCTAATTTTGCTCCATTATCAATTGCATATCTACAGTGCCATCCAAAGCCACATCCTAAATCTAAAACCCTTTTTCCCTCAAAGTCAGGCAACATCTTCTTCAGCTCATGCCATTCTCCAGCACCTTCAAGCCCTTTCTTTGAACGATCCATATCCTTATATTTATTAAAAAAGTTATTATCATCATACTTATTTTCCTTCATCAATATCACCTCCTATACAATAATATTATATTTCTTTAATATAATTTAGCTCAAGTATATAGAATGGTTCTGTATTGTTTTATAAAAATAAAAAGCTAAAGCAATTTAACACTTCAGCTTTTGAGTATGGTATAACTAACAAATAACTTCATATCTTTCATTAACAAGGGCTTCTACAGTATTATCTATATCTTTATTTTTAACAAGGATATAATCTGTATCATAAGTAGAAATTGCAAATATAGTTATGCCCTTTTGAGCCAAAATTGTACTGATAGATGCCAGTATTCCTACTAAAGAAAAAACTAACGGACCCTTGATTTTAAGAATTCTCCAATCCCCTTCACACTTTACATCAGAAGGAATGAATTCTTCACTACAAACTATTGATAACTCATCAGCTGTTCTTGTTATAGAAAAAAAATCCCCGTTTTGTGCCCAATTAGGAATTAACTCATTTTTATCTAATCTACATACTCCGTATATCCCATCTAATAACTCCATCGTTAGTATTTTCTTATTCATCTTCTTATCCTTTCTCATTTAAATATACTTTATTTCTATAATTATATATTATACTGTTTTGAAGAAAATATTTAAATAGAAGGATGTAACTCTAATCTATTTCTTTTTTTCACCAAATTAATTCTAACCCTACACCTACTTCCTTCACTTTCAAACTCTTATACATTTCTGCTCTAACCTCAAAAGAAGTACAATGACAAGGATATAATTCATTAATATTATTCTCATTTAAGTAATCAATTGTATTTCTAACTTGCTCATCCACCTTAAATAGATGGAACCCGCCTATTACCCCTAGAACTCTATCATCTTTACAGACTTTTTTGGCATACTCAATAATATTACATATTCCACTATGGGAACATCCTGTAATTATAAATATTCCCTTCTTATTTTTATAAACAATTGCACTATCATCAACCACATAATCATCAATTAATTCGTTATCAACTACCTGTTTCCCGATTAACTTTCTAGATTCAAAGGAATTCATTTGTGGTATCTCTCCTAAGAAAGTTATATTTTCACTAAGCTTAACTGGTTCCTTTGATAAGTTCAGATTACACTTTTCTTTTAAGTCTTCCTTTAAAATGGGTGAACAGATTTTAATATTGCCTAAAGATTTTTCATTAAAAGCATCTGGATGTGCTGTAATAGTTATTTTATCTTTATTATTTTCTTCAAAATAATGTTTTAATCCACCAGTATGGTCATCATGTCCATGGGAAATTACTATATGGTCCAAATCACTTAAATCTATACCTAGTGCCTTAGAGTTTTTGATAAATAACTCTGAATATCCTAAATCAAATAATAATCTACTACCTTCGTCTTCAATGTAATATGATACCGCTGGTTCTCCACAATAATATTGATCAATATATGTGTTATTATCCACTAACACTTTTAGCTTCATATCTCTCTCCTTTTAATCATCCCAATATATTGATGATTATAATCTAAATTTAAGCATTAAATCAATGAGATTATATTTAGTAGAAGCTACTAAAGAATTTTTTAACATTCTATCTTTAAAGTATAAATTTATAATAAAACTTAGTTATGTACATATACTACACTAAGATATTAAAAATTTTAGAAAGAAGGTAGCAATATGGGTAAAATTAAAATTCAAGCTATAGACAATGCTCCATTACTTATTACAGGGGATTTAGGTGATGTAGAAATACTCGATGGTGAAGGAAATGTTATGGAAAAACCTCAAGGTGTATGGCCAGAGGGAAGATGTTATTTATGTAGATGTGGCTTAACAACAAATCCTCCATTTTGTTCTGGTGCCCATAAAGGTGTATTTAAAAATGAAGCAAGAGCTAAAAAATAAAATAATTAAGGTCACAATTGAAAAAACTAATCCTCAATTGTGACCTCAATTATTTTATGCTCAAATTTAGTGATTTAACTAATTGCTTACAGCTTCAGCCATGAAATTGTAAATCCCCGTATCACTTGGAACCCACATATTATTTTCTAAATTTAAATCTAGTGTAAGTGATTTAGGTTGTTCAATAAACACTCCGTTTGCAAATCCCTCGCTAACTATATCTGTTGATAACTTCATTAACTCTGCTTCTGATATAGATGGATTAGCAAAAACCGCTTCAGTGATTTTACCAGTACCATCATTAATTATTTTATCTAAATCGAAACCTTTTATTTTAACCTCAACTTTTGCAGTATCTTTATCTTGTGATATTTCGCTTACTTCATATTCCATTTTAGCTAGCCCTGTAAAGATAGAGTTCTTAAGTTTCTCTTGATCTTCCGCAGAAATCGTATTTCCAGTTGGGTCTTGAGCAAATGCCTGTACATATCCTTTTTCTAACTCATCTCTGAATTCCTTATAATCGGCATCACTCATACCTATCTTACTTATATTGGATTTATCATCCTTAAATATCATGTCTAATAGTATTTGTGTACCTTCCACTGGAGTTGTTTTAGGTTTTGAGCATGAAACCATGACAATAGAGAACATCATAATTGCTAATATAATACTCAATTTTTTTAAACTTTTCATTAATTTTTCCCCCTTATAACTTTTATCACATTTATAATTGTATTTTATAAACTGTGATTTATGACTTTTTTAACCATCATATTTCTTATATCGATTGTTTACATATTTTCTTTAATATTCCATGTAATATTTTGTATAAAAAATCATAAAAATGTACTATTTATATCTTAAATATTCTACTTTTTTATTTTTATTGCCTCTATACACAATATGGTATAATTTAAACAATAAAATCAAGTTAATTATGGGAGAATATATGAAAAAGATACTAAAATCAAAGAGAGCTATTATAATATTCGTACTTTTTATAGGTATTGTTTGGCAAGGAGTCATGCAAAAGTATGAAAATAATAAATATCAAGCTCCTGGAACATATGTTAACACTGGTAATTATGATGCTCATTGTTATGTTAAGGGTGATGGTGATAGCACTTTAGTTTTTATTACAGGCTCAGGCACACCTTCTGCTTATACAGATTTTTATTATTTACAAGACACTTTAGCTAAATACTCAAAAACAATCTCTTTTGACCATTCTGGATATGGTTGGAGTTCTAAAACAAAGGCTAGTAGGGATATAGATAATTTGACTTATGAATTATCCACTATAGTGAATTCTTTAAGCAAAGAAAATAAACCCCTAATATTAGTATGTCATTCTTTAGGCTCACTAGAAGCAATTAACTTTGCTCAAAGATATAAAGAAAAAGTTGCTGGAATAGTGTTTTTAGATGGGGGAAGCCCTGAATTTTATAGCACCTCTTCTGAAATATCCTCTATAGCTTTTAATAGAGGGACATCCCTTCTTCGTGTTTTAGGAATCAACAGGCTTTTAGGTAATTTCTCTTTACTTCTTCCACTGTATGGTGAAAATATAAGAAATAAAAACCTTCCAGAAAACTTAAAAGAAGTTGATAAGTCAATGTACTATAAATATACAGGGTCTTCAATAAACTTAGGCAATTTAAAATATATAAATGAAAATGCAAAAACAGTTCTCAATTATGGTTCTACTATCAATGTCCCAATACTTGTATTATCCTCTGATAGTGGAGAAGAGTGGACAAAGGTGCAAGAAGAGCTTTCATCTTGGTCAACAGATAGCCGTCATATAACACTTAAGGACTCACAACATTATATTCATTGGTCAAATTCTGATGAAGTGATAAGCTATATAAAAGAATTTACAGAGAAGCTTTCTAAATAATTAATATAGTCTTTTGCACTTTGATCTATTTCTTCACTGGTTACCTGAAATGAAGCTCCAAAGACAGCAAAATAAGGTAATGTTATAGCCCCAACATGCTTCATACTAGCCTTAAATGGTGTAATCACTTCATCAACTGTAAAAGAAACTGAACTTGTAGGTAAATAATTTTCTTTTTTATCTCCTATTGATAAAGCAATTCCAAACTTCTTATCTTTTAATTTATTTCCTTTTGAACCATATGCCCAACCATAGGTAAAAACATCATCAAACCACTTTTTCAATAAAGGCGGATAGCTATACCAATATAAAGGACACTGTAGAATTATATGATTATGTGCTTCAAGCAGTTGTTGTTCCCTTTCAACGTCAATATTCCAATCTGGATATTCTTTGTAAAGCTCGTGAACTATAATATCATTTGGATATTTCTCTAATTCCTCTTTCCACCTTTTATTTACTTTTGAATTATCAATGTCAGGGTGAGCTAATATTATAAGAGTTTTCATAAAATCACCAATCCTTTCTATCACATCTAATTATCTTAAATCCTTTCAATGCTTATTTTACAGCACTTGAAATTAGCTTTATAATTATTATTGTCCTAAAAATATATATTGTAAATACACACAATAAAGTCAGTAAGATACTTACTTTGAAGTGTGTATTACCATAATATAATCTGATAAACTATAATAAAATTGGAGGTGATATTTTGAAACAATATAATTTAGGAATTGAAGCAACTCTAGAAATCCTTGGTGGTAAGTGGAAAGCTTTAATTGTGTGTCTACTTATGTCTGGTGCTAAAAGAACCAGTGAGTTAGAACGTCTTATTCCAGATATCTCTCAAAAAGTACTAATACAACAACTTCGTGAACTAGAAAGAGATGGAATTGTGGGAAGAATAAATTATCATCAAATGCCACCAAAAGTTGAATACTATGTTACTGAATATGGAAAAACCGCTAATGAAATTATAGATGTAATGTGTACCTGGGGAAGAGAGAATATTAGACTTAGAAAACTCCAAGGAGAGGATATAAATCTATTAGAAAAATAATTACAACAAAATTTATATATAAAAATATTTTACGGAGGAGCTAACCAAATAATTAGGCTAAAAATAACTATTTATAGCTAACCTAACCAAAAAGTAGCTTCTCTCATCATCCATCTCAAAAACAGGCCTTGGTGAATAATTCTTTTTCATAACATCAATAATTTTAGATAAACCTGTAGCTTTTCCTTGTGCTAATTTCATAGCTTTTAAAAACTCACCTATTTTTCTATTTCTATATCTTCTTGCAAAAACTCTTCCCACATTAATATCCTCAAGCTTTATGGACTTGTCTGCACCTGGATAATTAATTATTATTATTTCATCTTTATATATTCTGACCTCAATAGGCTCGTTCCCTAAATAATCTCTGTGATAAACGCTATTAACCAAAGCTTCTTTAATGGCCTCATAAGGGTAACTAAACATTCTTACCGCTTCAGACTTATCATTAACTTTTATAAATTTCTCTTTTATAACCGAATTGCTAATGTATACTAAAGCACCTATTAACTGAGTATATATTGACCCTGTAAAAATCTTCTCCGTAAAATCTGCTTCAAAAGATTTCTTTGTAAAATCTATTACTTCAATCTGACACATAGGAAAAAACTTTTGAGGAGAATTACTAAACATAAGTAAACCTACATTTTTAACTTTAGAATTCTGAACTATCCCAAGCTTTTTCGCTAAAACTTCTAATGAAAACTTACTAACTTCCCAATAAAGCGCACTTTCTGATGCTCTAAAATATTCTTTAATTAAATCCCCACTGAGCTCTTCAATTCCTCCATTAATATTTACCTTGTCATCAAAGGGAATGACATAATTTTCTTCATAGATAATATCTCTAGTAGCTTTAGCTAAACCTGCACTTCTAGAAGCATTTAACTCAACCTTTTCTACAACAAATCCTCCTTGATCCTTTATAAACTTATAATAATGCCTTATAGAATCATCTATTATTCTGCTAATTCTAATATTGTCATGGGGATGGAGCATCCTCATCTCTTGAGCCATATTTACAGTGGACTTTCTAAGTCTTATATTTTTAGTTACACTATGATCCTCAACTTGTTTATCTAAATTAGTACTGTTTATGATTTTATCTTCACTTCCTAGTATTGTTTCACTTATAGATACTTTGCTCTCTTCTGTGTTCCTTACTTCTTCTTTAGGTTGTTCTTCAAAATAAAATTCTTCTATTACTCTTCCCTCAACCTCATCAGTATCATACCAAAGTGCCTCACTTAAAATATCGCTACTATCATTAACATCTATTTGTGTCTTAAGTCCTTTTTTCTTCTTACTCATAAACACCTTACCCCTCAAACTCTTTTATATATTTTATGCTCCACCTCCAAAATAATTTCTAACTTTTTGCGTAATTGCGCATTTGCGCATTTGCGCTTTTGATGTTTTGATGTTTTGATGTTTTGCGCAATTGCGCAATTGATTTTATTAATGCTTTAAATTGCTGTGAAATTCTCTATAAAACCGACAAATTCTATTTTATTAATTATTTTTGTAGCAGTAATCGACTTAATTCATAATATATTGTATATAAAAAAATAAGGAGGCTACGCTAATGGAAATAACTGATACCCTGAAGTCATTATCCCTAATAATCGAGATACAAAATGGTGTAAATGGCAAAGGGGAGGCAATTTTCAAGAAAAGAACGTTCTCCGGTATAAGACTAGATGCTCCCTATGAAAATATTTACAACGTGGCAGAAGCAATTTCAGAGATTTTAGAAACAGAAACTGGAGAATTTTTGCTTAACAAGATTATAAGCATTGAAAAAACTCCAGATGAAGAATAAGGAGGTGTAAGTTATGGAGAGATCTTTAACCCTAACCTTCGTGACATCAAATGGCAGCAAGGCAACTTTAACTATACAAGGTGTTAAAGATGGATTAACTAATGAGCAAGTTACGGCATTGATGGATGTTATTATAACTAATAATATCTTTCTTACTAAAAATGGATTATTATTAAGTCCATCTAAAGCTAAAGTTACTGAAACAAACTCACGTGAAATAGTCTAGTCTTATAAAATAAATGATCCCTATACATTAGACCTAAGAAATCTACTGTATAGGGATTTGTTTTTATTATTATCTATGGAACTGTACTTTCGACAAATTACATTTTCCAAACTAATTTTGTAACAATCTTCGACTTAAATCATATTATATTCTATATTTAATTTCCAAAAAGAATTAAGGAGATATATTTATGTCAGAAGATAAAACTAATTATTTATTAAGTAGGGCTATGAAAACACGTGAAGTGGTTAGTATTCCAGTTTCTTTATCTAAATCTATAGAAGGAAAGTACTTTGTAGGTCAGACTGAACCTTTACGTGTATGTAAGGGGGCAGACGCTTGGTCAGGTTTAGTAAATCCTCGTAATTCTGATGTCATATTATTCGTAAATGTATTTACTATTTCTAATTTTTCTGATGAACATTTAACTGCCGAAATATGGCTTAACGCTAGTCTTCCTGAGAATTTAGATAAATCATATAATGTTTCTCCAACCAATACTGCACTAAAACCTCTTCCTAAAAATAGGGTTAACATTCTATCTTCAGATTCTGATATAGTTACTCCTAAAAAAGGAATTAATGTTTATAAAAGAATTGTACAACCTAACGAAACATTAGTTGCTGAAGAAGACGGAAAATTTATTATAGCTCCAGGTGGAAACTATTCGTTAATCATAAAGTCAACTAATTTAAATCATAGCAAAGTTGTAGTTGCATTTGGTTGTTGGGAAGAAGAAATATGCTAAAATAAACAAAGGATCCCTATATGGTAGATTTTTAACTACTGTATAGGGATTTGTTTTAGCTTCTATAAATTTAGTAGCTCTTTTTTCTTTTTATCAAATTCTTCTTGGGTTAATGCTCCCATATCCAGCAACTGCTTATATTTTATTAATTCATCTGCCGGAGATGTAGAGTTTACTGCGTTCCCCCTATGTGAAGTTTTCAGTTCCTTATATATTTGCACTTCTTTATTAACTGTATCAGCAAAAAAGCTTACAGTTACATTTGGTACATTCTGTATAGCTCTTGTAACAGCTCCATCTGTAATAGCTATTTTACCAAGTCCTAATCCTTTATAATGGGATATACTATTAATTTTATCTAATGGAATATCTATTAATCTTAATCCATAAAGCATACCTTTATCCAGCATTAATACACGTCTATCAGTACACACTATAATCCATGTATTACCTTCAGTAAAACCACTGGTTATGGCTTTAATATGTTCATCTTTATTAAGTACATTTGGTAACTCCATTATTTCTTTTTTAGTTCCCCAATCATCCTTATATGGCAAGCTTTCTATTTCTTTTTGAATATCAGCGGCACTTTTCTTATTTACTTTTCTATTTTTGTCTCCATAATTCTCTTTTAGATATTCCGTAGCTATTTCGCCTTCTTTTTTGTACTTATTAGAATATACTAAATTTATAATTTTACCTCTTACAGTAATTTGTATCAATCCATTTGTGGCAAAAGTAGGTCTAGAAAATACATCCACTGCCTGTATTTCTGTAAGCAATATTTCTCTTTTATTATAAATTATCCTATCTCTAAGTAACGTCCATGGCTTTTGCATCATAGCTTTAAACCTTAAATTCATTTCATTATTAAAATCCATTACTTTACTCCTATATCAGTATAATTTATTTATATAATCTTATCACAACTATGCTTATTTTTCTATTTACTGATACTTCCATCTAATAATATTGATTTTCTTATACATAACAAAATTTTTACCTATATAAACATTTTATATTTCCCACTTTATTCCTCTATATATTTTCTACATAATTATGGTATAATTCTAAAGTACAATTTCATAGTTGAATGTGGGCTACTGGTATCACTCTACCTCTTTTATGGAAGGGGGTGATACTTATGAGTAACGATGATTTAATGTTACTATTTACAGCAGGTATGTTCTTATTAGCACTATTAACATTTATAGTGTTACTTATAGAAAAAATCTCAAAAAAATAGTAGCCCCACATCGCAATTGGAAAGCTACTATTTTTACACAAAAATAAGTGATACCAGTTGCCTGAGCAACTATAGTTGTATATAGTAGAGTGTTAGCGCACTCTACTTTTTTATCTCTCATTTACGCCTATAAGCGTAAATTCAATTAACTAAATTAAAAATTTAGTATCTTATTTATATTATATCAAATTTTAATAAAAAATAAACAAATAAATTTTTATCAAGTATATTACATCTATTGTTTCTTATTTATTATATTCCAAAAGTCAGCTTCATTTATTATATCAATTCCAAATTCTTGAGCCTTAGTTAACTTACTTCCTGCATTTTCACCTACCACAAGCATATCAGTTTTCTTACTAACACTATCTATACTTATAGCTCCATATCTAATTGCAATAGATCTCATCTCGGCCCTATCTTCTTTCATGTCTCCAGTAAAAACTATTCTTTTATTGTTAAATATATTCTCTATAATATTATCTTTAGCATACTCTAATTTTTTTCTGTCTTCTTCTCTCTTTTTACTATCATTTTCATAATTCCTTACTCTTTTTTCTTTTTTATCTTCTCTGTATTCTCCTAACGATATCCACTTTTCAATCTTAACTATTTTTAATATTTCTAATAAATCCAAAACATCCTGCATTGCATTATGAGATTGCTCTTGCTTTATACCATAGTGATTTAGTAGATATTCGAGCTTATAACTCTCCAAGGTTTCCTTAGATTTTATATTATCTCTACTACAATAAAATTCTTGTTTATCATCTACCCAATTCCAATATCTTAGGAATCTTCTATCAAAACTAGCGTTATGTGCAATTATAGGGCATTTATGCTTTGATATGAAATTTTTGAAATTTTCTTTTGATACTTCATCTTTTTCAATTGCTTCTAATCCCGCTCCATATCCTTGCTTATATTTTTCTTCATCATTTATAATTGCAAGGTGAAGGCTATCAACTACTCTAAAATCTTCAACCGCAATTACAGCCACTTCCCTTATCCCATCTTCCGATTTAAAACTCATTGGTGTTTCAATATCTAAAATTATAAATTTCTCTTTTTTCTGCATATCTAAAAAATAGTCAGGATGAATACTATGCAATTCTCCATTTATGTATAATATAATTTCATTACCATCTACATATCCTGCTACATCACATTCTACAGCCTCTTTAGTATAGGCTCCTTTATAGTAGAATTTCTTTATTTCCATAGCTTTAGGTGAAATAAGCTTCCATTCTTTTAGCTTTTCCATTTTTTCTTTTTCTGAATCAAACGCTCTCCATTCTCTTGTTGGATTTATCAATATTATTCTCCTCCTATAATTTTATGAAATAAAAATAACTTGTCCACTGTTCTATTAATTATAGTTTTCTGTAATTCTTCTAAATAATCTTGTATTTGAAGTAATTCTGCTTTATATTCTGCTTCTTTTTTCTTATCTTTTAATGAGGTATTATATTTTACTATTAGACTGTTAATACTTTCTTCAGTTATCCAATTATATATTTTAGACATATTTTCTTTCAGTTCTTGAATCTTACTCTCTTTATTCTCAGATATTTTTAGACTTTCTATTATATTTATTGTCGTAGCCCTACTTGAGCAGATAATTCTAAAATTCTCTGATACCTTATCTATATCTATATCTCTTCTCTTGTCCTTATCTTTAGTCCATTTATTATTTATACTGTTTATTATTTGTTGCTCTATTGCCTCTAGCATTCATCCCACTCCCCACATAACATTACATATATTAATATTATACTATTTTTCCATATTAATCAAAATAGCATATTAACCCTTGTATAAAAATAAAAAAATAGTAGCTTTAATTTCTAACACTAAAGCTACTATTTTTAACTATAAATATTCAATTTATACGATAAGCCACCAATCTAAAAAATCTTCCTATATTTTTAAATGAAGCTATGTTGCAAAGTAGTTCTGTAAATTTTCCAAACTTCCTATAAAATAAGTTAAATGCTAAAAATGGAATCCATTGTTTTTTAGATTTTGGGAGTCTTTTTATTATATTTTTGAAGGTATATATTTCTTTATAGATCCATAAGTAACCATTATATAGTTCTTCTGGTGTTATGTTCTTAGGTTTATATACCACATGTGAGGTATTATAATTTGATAGGTTAAAGTCTACAATTCTATTTTCTTTTAATAATGATTCATATAGTTTTGTTCCAGGATAGGGGGTAAGGATATGTGAGGTTACTGTTTCTATCTTGTTTTTAACTATCCATTCTAAGGTGTCTTTAAATACAGAGGCATCATCTTCATCTAATCCAAATACAAAACTTGCATTTATCATTATTCCTCTTTTATGAACTTCCTCCACAAGTTTTTCATATCTTTTTACACTGTTTTGTATTTTGTGAACACTTGCTATCGATTTGCTGTTTATGCTTTCAAAACCTATAAATAGACTTTCACACCCAGCTTCCTTCATCTCATCTAATAGTTCTGGCATATTCCCTATATTAGAGGTAACAGCAGCATTCCACTTTAATTTAAGAGGTTTAATTTCCACTAACAGCCTTCTTGTCCATGGTGGATTTCCTATAAAGTTATCATCAATAAACATTATATGCTTTGTTTTTAAAGCTTTTATATCCTTAATTACATCCTCTACTGGTCTATTTATATATGTTCTAAGTCCACTTTTGCAGCTATTATAACAAAAATCACATTCGAAGGGGCAACCTCTACTTGTACTAATTATGTTGGTGTATAAGTATTTATTAGTATCAATAATCTCATACTTTGGTGATACTATTTCACTTCCTTCTATATTGTGCATATCAGAGTATATCTTTTTTAGGGAGTTATTTTCTTTATCTTTAAGAATTTTTCCCCAAACTCTCTCAGCCATTCCAACACATATTACATCAAACCTCCTACTAGCACTTTCTGGATCTGCGGTAATATGTATCCCACCTGCTACTACTGTTACTCCACGCTTTTGAAATTCTTTGGATATTTCCACAGCTCTATTCATAACATCTACAGTAACAGTTATGGCTACCAAATCTACAGCCTCATCAAAATTTATACTCTCAATGTTCTCATTTTCAATAATAACTTCATGCTTTTTTGGAGTAAGATTAGCTATTGTTAATAAAGCTAATGAGGGAGACATTCTTGTTTTTAATTTTGTATCCATAGGTCTTTGGCGCATTGCAGGTTGAATTAACTTTATCTTCATATATTACCTCACATAATTTAATTACTAACTTATTTTATAAGCATCATGAAATGTCCTTTAAGCTGAATTTTCTTACTGCTAAGCTAACTAAACCAGGAATATAGATAAGTATGTAGACAATCATCCATATACTTGGAGCTGTACTTGTTATCCCTCCTGAGCCCATAAAAGGACCTGTAATACCAATATTTCTAAATATGGACGAAATCATCTGCCTGTATATTATATCGAAGGGTGAAATCAAGCTAGAAATAATCCCTAGATTTATAAGACTTTGATTTGAGAGCATGGAACCTACCTGTTCCATTACTCCACCTATAAGTCCTAAAATATATATTGAAATAACAAATATTCCATTGCTTAGTGTTTTAAATGAAGCACTTCCTAAAATAGAAAGAGCAAGAATAGCTATTGGTTCCAAAGTAAAAAATAAAAGACCTTTTATTATATTTAGTGGTTCAAGGCTATTTACTATGGGAAGCTTAAATATTGTACATATTGTAATTATTGATATAAAGAGAAAAACTGAATATATCACTGATAGGGCTCCAAGTCCAAGATATTTTCCAATTACATAACTAGATCGTTTAATTGGACGTGTTATTATAGAATGTATTACACCACTTTCAATTTCTGAAGAAATTGAACCTATAGATGCCATAATTGTGAGAAATGCCACAAGCATACTTGAAAAATAAAACCCTAAAAATGATATTATATTTGAAGCTACATCAAGAGCATTTATTGTATTTAAAGTTCCAGCTCTTGCAAGGTCATCTACTGCAAAATGAGTGATTACCCCAAATAATGTAAGGTAAACAAGAGTAAGTGCTGCAACAAGTATTAATATTTTTTTCCTTAAAGCCTCCTTAAAGGATGCTGCTGCTATTGCAATCACCTTTGCTCACCCCCTTCTATCAAGTTTAAGAACACATTTTCAAGTGAAACTTTCTTTGGTGACAGTTCGAATAGTCTTCCTCCTCCATTAACTATTATAGATGCTATGCAATTTATGTCAGTTTTGCTCTTAATTTGCATATTTAGCTTGTTGTTTGATTGTGTAAGCGAACTATCAAACTCTTTAAGCTTACTTAAAATTTCATTACTTAAATTTTCTGCTTGTATCTCAAGAATTAACTTGCTTTCAAGTATGTCATCCATTTTTCCGTACTTAATTATACTGCCCCTTTTAATTATAGCCGCACTATCACACACAGCTTCAACCTCACTTAGAAGATGACTGTTAAGTAATACTGTTTTCCCCTTAGACTTCAAGGTAGTCATTATTTCCCTTACCTCTTTTCTACCCACAGGGTCAAGTGCTGAAGTAGGTTCATCTAAAAAAAGCAGATCTGGATCTGTTAAAAGAGCACATGCTAATCCAATACGTTGCTGCATGCCCTTGCTATAGGTGCCTACACGATAACTCTCATGCCCTTTAAGTTTGACAATATCAAGAACTTCTTCTATCTTTGATACAGCACTTTTTTTGTCCAACTTATATAAGGAAGCATGGAAGTTTAGAAGGTCTTCACCTGTCATCCAATCCTGATATTTAAAGTTTTCAGGCAGATATCCTATTTTCTTTCTTACATCGATATCTCCAACAGGCTTACCCAATACAAATGCTTTTCCACTGGTTGGAAATAATAAACCTACCATCATTTTTATAAATGTACTTTTTCCTGCCCCATTAGGACCAAGAAATCCAAAAATTTCTCCCGCACCTACTGATATTGATATGTCTTTACAGCCAATTTTATTTCCATAATATTTTGTTAAACTTTCTGTCTCTATTACCATCCTATCACCTCATAAGCAAAGCTTTATTTAACAGATTTTGCAATCTTTAAAAGCTCCTCACTGTCTACTTGTCCGGATACAACATAGATAATACCCTTATCGTACCAAATTACCGCTGATTCAGAGTTCTCTTCTGAATTTCCATAATCCTTAGACATATATCCTTTTGCACCGTTTATATTAACTTCTGTCATTTCTGATTCTATCACTGGAATATAAAGAGTGTTTTTCCAATCCTTCATAGACTTAAGCTGTGATTGTAGCCTTTGAGGAATTATAGGCATTTCTACAACTGCATCATACACTGCGTCAATATCCACATCATCAGGTACTGTTATTTCTGGAGATTTTGTCTCCATAATTGTTATAGGTTTATTGTTTATACTGTAGTTCATAGTCACCTGAGAAGCAAAATCTATTTTAAAAGTCTTACCATCAATATTTGCTGGCAGAAGTTTTGTAGCTCCATAGGATTTCATTATTTCATTTACATTCTCTGCCTTCAGTGTGAACTCAATAGCTGTAGGTTCAACAACATTAACACTTGGTACTACCCCATCAAGAACTGATGGAAAAGCTACTATAACATCTGTAATGTTTTTTACATCTTCTTTTGAAGAAACTTTCTTCTGTCCTCCTTGTACCTTTATGTTTCCCATCTTTTCAAGGTTTATCTCTCCCTGCCCACTTGAAAGCTTACTCTGAATCTGTTGAATATCATCAAGAGTTACAGTTACTCCTTTTAAATCCTGAGCCCTAAAAATAGATAGTGTTTTTGAAATTGCTGCATTAACAGTTTGACCATTTATAATTGCTACAGCTAGTATTGCTGTACAGATTAAAGCTATAGTTTTTTTATTCTTTAACATATAGATAAACTCTCCTTTATTTTTCATATTTACACATTGTTTTTTTTATTTCAAGCTGCACACTAAAGTGTATACTATAATTTTTAATACTATTTTTTAGAAAGCATGACTTCTTCTTTCAAAAACAGCTGATAAGATTGCACTCATACAATTTACTAAAAATACAATTAACCCAAAAAGTAAAATCCCTGGCGAGTCATCTTTATCTGCCATAAGAAATAATAAAGGCATTCCTAATACATATAAAAAACTAACTGTAAGTGAAGAATATTTTATGTTTCTTAAAGTCTCTAAATACAATTCAGAAGAAACTTTATTCTTCATATAACTAAAAAGTTTTATAACCTGATAAACCCCAAAGCAAAAAGGTATCATTGCTCCATACAATCCTATAAAACCTAGATATTTTATGTAATTGGATACTGGAATAACTTCTGCAAGACCACTCATTACCCAAGGTAACAGTAATATAAATAAACTAACCATAGGAATTACAATAACAAAACTAACTACCTTTAATAAAAATGTTGAATTTCTTTTCATAACAAATCCTCCTGAAAAATTGATGATCTTTTCATTTCACTTTAATTTGTAAATAAAGAATATCACACTTTTTATTGTTTATCAATAAATATTTATCTATTTTCACTTTATATTTATTTTTTAACAGCAAAAAAGCAATCCTTGCTTGTAGAACTGCTATTTATACTTTACTATAATTACTCAATAGTAACATGAGATGCCACTTTGTAAACTGATATGCAATGTTTATAACCAACAACTGAATATTTGTAAGCGAAACGCAACTTTTGAAATCGAAAAGCAAGTTTTGTAAATGAGAAGCTACATTTGTAATGAAAATGCAGTTTGATTTTTCCGTTTTTATGCCGTATGATATTAAAAATAGGCATGCTAAAAGGAAGTCGATTCTCTCTCAATTTTTTTTGTAATCGGAGAATCCACCTCTAATATCAGTTCTATATGAGCTGTTGGCGGCATAGTTTATATTATTTTTTGAGAAGAGCAGGTTTCATCATGATGTCACTGGCGGCAACCGGTGAACATCCTAGTTTATGTAGAACTTCTTCTCCGTGATAAAAGCTGAACGTTTCGTATGGGCTACGGTTGTTCAGTTTTTTTCTTTTGTATGAGTTGATGTGATTCATCATTAAACTAACATATTCCTGCGTAAGTTGATTAAAGTTAGTGCCTTTTGGAAGTATTCTTCGAATCAACTCGTGATTTACTTCAATAGCACCTTTTTGATACGGACTTCCAGCATCGCAATAAAATACATGTGTTCTCAACATAGGAAATGACCCCCTATATTCAATGGCTTTAGGATTTGAAAATTCACTTCCATTGTCGGTAAGTATGACTGGGAAAAGCTTACTAAAAAGCTCTTTTCCTAATGTTTCATCTAGCTGATTGAAAATATCAATTACTGATTTTGAAGTATTAGCGTCCCGCAAGAAAGCCAACATCATACTTGTATCCACAAAGTGTATGGTTAGAAGGCATTTGCCTCCTTTTGCTCCAATGACGGAATCCATCTGAACAACTGCTGTATCTGGATTTTTTTCAATAAATGCACTAAATGCTTCGTAGTTGCGCCCAATACGGCATCCTTTATCTACTTTGAACTCTGCCTTTTTGTAACGTTCACGAAACTTTACCTTACGGGGTAAGTCAATATTCCTGACATCAAAAAGGCAGGCATCGATATAGTTATAAATTGTTTTCTCACTGCACATAAGTTCATCTTCATGACTAACATATATTTGATGAACGGATTGCCCATTCTGAACGAGTGGTGAAATTATCTTATTCAACCGACCTATCTCGGCCTCAGAAACACATAATCCACTTCTGGATTGCGAGATAGATTCATGTGCTTTACGATGTGCAAGTTCTGCATCGTAAATACTTTTTAATAGGGAGCACTTGCCGAGCGTTTCGCAGCCATTGCAAACGTAAGGAATGCGGAATCGTGCAGTACAGATTTCTAAAACGAAATCGGGGCAGTTATCATTACAGGATTGGCAGAGCTTACAGTAGACTGTAGCTTTTCTGGTGCAGTTTTTTTCACATACATCTTTTACCCTACAGTTGAACCGGTTCTTACAGGCATTAAATGGATAGCCCGGATAGCCGGTAGCAACTTCTGAAGTGTATTTACGCACTTCTCTAGAAATGGTAGTTGGATTTTTATCCAATCTGCGACTAATTTCTTTGAAGGAAAGACTTTCTTTCAGAAATTTTTGTAATTCAAGTCTTTCTTCATAAGTAAAAAATTTAGACATATATCCTCCATTCTGCCGCCAACTCTTTTAGGATATATGAATTTTAAACTTATCAAAACAAAAAAGACTGGTATGATCCAATCTTTTTGTAAGCCAAGGTGCAACCGCCTTGCATATATATTAAATTTAAGAATTAATACTCAATTTAGAATCTATATGGTTGCGTTTCGATTTGCAATTGAGGCTTTACTATAATTTTTATATTAAAAAGTATCATCTATTAATTAAAAAGAATATCATAGATTAAAGTAATTATGTCTGAGGGGAAGCTGTGAATTTTAATGGGTGGAGTAATTTTGAAGATTTTGCTAGAGCCTGCGGCTATACTAAGTCAAACAATGAGAATGAATCTACTAATGAAGGTTGCAAAGATATCCCCAATGGATTTCAAAGCTTAAATCCTGAACTATTCGTTATTATAGGAGCAATTCTTGGAGAAATATTAGCAGGTAATATGCCTTTTAATGTTCAGAATGCACTAGGAAACTGGTTTGAACTACTGGGGCAAGTAATATTAACATATAATGCACAACAACAGTATTTTCAAGGTGGCCCAGGATTATATTATAATCCTAAAAATTATAATATAAATAATCCATATTGTGGCCCTAATAGCCCTACTGCTCCAAAAACTGAAAATACTCAAAGTCAAACTGATAAAATTAATGAACTAGAAGCCCGTATTAATTCCTTAATGGCTGAAATAGAATTGATTAAAAATAAAACTAATGATTAACTAAGTTTTCCTCTCTTAGTTTCATCATTAAGTGTTCATTTATTCCCTCTCTATACAAACTAGGTAAACACCCTACTTCAGTATATCCGATTTTTTCATATAGTCTTTTTGCATCTGGATTAAAATCTCCAACCACTAAAAATACTTTTGAAAAGTCTTTAAAACAAACATCTTCGAAGTATTGCAATAGCTTTTTGCCTACTCCATGGTTACGACTTTCTTCTTTTAATGCAATTATATGTAGATATGGAAATGCATGAAACGCTCCACTTAAAATAAACCACAAAAACCCCAAACAGTTGTTGTGCATATCTACGGCTACATATATTTCTTCTTTAGAAAATCCTTCTTCTAATGCCTTCTTAGCTCTTCCTGATTCTGTGAAATATCTTTTTCCTAGTTCTGAATTTATTAGGGCTTCTTCGCAGTCATTTATGTGATCTAGGTTTCCTTTTATGATTTTTATATCCATTTCTCTCTTATCCTTTCAAAATTATTTACTTCTTTATGTCTTTATTAAAACTTACCTTCATTCTTTTTCATTTAAATGACTTACTATACTTAATATATAAATTATGCTATACTATCCAAGTAAAACTCGTACCGTAGAAGTGGATGGTTACGGTGGTTTGTACGTTTCTCCCACCTTGGGCTATTGGTGATATTTCACTATAGCTTAAGGGGGTGGTATTGGATATGTTAGAAACTATAATAAAAGGTACTTTTGTTGTTTATATTATTAGATTAATATTAAAACACAATCTTTTTATTTCAACTATAAAAATCAAGGTCAAATTTCTTGGTTTAGATATAGAAGTTCAAGGAAAAGAGAAAAAGCACCCATCCTCCAAAGATTAGTGCTTTTTTCTTGCTAACATAACTAAAATCCAATAGCCCTAAAACTAAAAACGTTCTAGGATTGGCTTAGTGTTCGCGCACTAAGCCTTTTCTTATTTACACTACAAGTGTACGTTCAGTTATCTAAATCAAAGATTTAGAATCTTACTTATATTATATCAGATTTTCTTAAATTATCACAACTCAATTTTATTTGTTTTTTAATATTAAATAATTATAGTATATTATATTCCTAATATCTAATATAAATTTATAAATATTATTTCGAAAACTATAAACTACTACGTTTCTTTAATTTTATTAACTATTCACAATTTTATTATTGACTATAGTTAATAATTTGATTCTTTTATAAATAAATTTATTTGTTTTTTAGTTTTAAAATAAAAAATACAACCATGTAAAACTATCCTCATTTGTATCAATTATCTTACAATCCGCACATATTATATTACAGACTTATTAGTCTGTTGTTTTAACATTGCTTATAGCTACAAATAAACCATTTTTGTAAACAGTATATTTTTTCTAGCTCCTGTGTCTTAATCGATACAGGGGCTTTGTATTGTACTCCTAAAAGTTTTCTTTAATCTCTTTTGATTCTTTATTTTATCAATAATTTTATCTGCATACAAAAAGAGTGCTGCTTTCACAACTCTCATTTTGTAAATTAATTTACTGAAATATCTTTTTAACTTCATCTGTAGCACTTATTTTACCCCATATCTTTATACTTTTAATAGTATCTTTTACTAAATCCACAGGTACATCTTTTTCAATGATAAATGCACCAATCATTTTAATAACTAGCTTTGTACCTCTTGTTTTATATGCTTCTAGTTCTTTGCATCCCAGTCTTAGGATACCTGTCATAATAATTAATTCATCTTTGTCCACTGTTAAAAACTCATGTGGTAGTGTTCCTTTTAATATAATTTCTAAATCATTTGAACGCTTATCTAATTCAGCACGTACAGCGGTTCTAATTAAGTCAGAACGATCTGAATAAAAGCCTTGTTCTACAAGTGCATCTATCTGACCTAATTCCATTGCACTAAAATTAACACTAACCTTTTCATTGTTATAAACTTCTTTTTTCATTTTGCGCCTCCTTTAACGCTCTGTTTGTATTCCATACGGATTCTATATAGATTATTATATGCAATTCATCTTATAAATGCAAATTAAGATATTAACTATTTAAGATTAATTAACACTATATTACATAAAAAACTTAAACTCTATTAATAATCAAAATACGCTACTTAATTATTTAGATATAAAAAAAGAAGGTATCCTTTAGCTGAGGTACCTTCTTTTTTGTTACATGTATTTACTTAAATTCATAAATTGATTTAAATTTACACCTCTATCTGTTTTTTAAACTATCTTAGTAGTCCAATCTTCACAATTCCATATTTCATTAACTACATCTCTGTAGAATTCTGGTTCATGGGATACTAGTAATATTGAGCCTTTATATTCTCTTAAGGCTCTTTTTAATTCTTCTTTTGCTTCTACGTCTAAATGGTTTGTAGGCTCATCTAGAATTAGTATGTTTGTTTCTGTGTTTAAGATTTTGCATAGTCTTACTTTTGCAGCTTCTCCTCCAGATAAAACCATTATTTTTGATTCTAACTGTTTAGTTGTTAATCCGCATTTAGCTAAGGCTGCTCTTATTTCATATTGAGTTTTGCTTGGGAACTCTTGCCATACTTCTTCTATACAAGTGTTAGTATTTCCAGATCTATCTTCTTGTTCAAAGTAACCTATGTACTGGTAATCTCCAAGTTCAACTTCTCCACTTAAAGGTTTTACTTTGCCAAGTAAACTCTTCAATAGGGTAGATTTACCTAATCCATTTGCTCCAACTAAAGCTATTTTTTGGCCTCTTTCCATATAAAGATCTAATGGTTTAGTTAATGGTGAATCATATCCTATTACTAACCCTTTAGTTTCAAATATTACTTTTCCTGAAGCTCTAGCTGCTTTGAAGTTAAATTCTGGTTTTGGTTTTTCCTTTGAAAGTTCTATTACGTCCATTTTATCAAGTTTCTTTTGTCTTGATTTAGCCATATTTGCAGTAGCAACATTAGCCTTATTTCTTGCAACAAAGTCTTCTAGTCTAGCTATTTCTTTTTGTTGTTTTTCATATGCTGCTTCTAATCTCTTTTTGTTTTCTTCGTATAATCTTCTAAATTCATCATAATCTCCAACATATCTTGTTAGTTTTCTTTCTTCTACATGATATATGAGATTAACTACTGAATTTAAAAATGGAATATCATGGGATATTAATATAAAAGCATTTTCGTAGTTATTCAAATATCTCTTTAACCATTCTATGTGCTCTTCATCTAAATAGTTAGTAGGCTCATCTAAAAGTAATATTTCTGAGTTTTGTAGTAATAACTTCCCTAATAATATTTTTGTTCTTTGTCCACCTGATAAGTCATCTACATCTCTATCTAAACCTAAATCTAAAAGTCCAAGACCTTTAGCAACTTCTTCTACCTTTGCATCTATTACATAAAATCCATTATGGTCTAATAAATCTTGAATCGTTGCTGTTCTTTCAAGCATTTTTTCTAATTCTTCTGGTTCTACTTCTCCCATTTTTCCATAAAGAGAATTCATTTCTTCCTCTAAATCAAATAGGTACTTAAATGCATCTCTAAGTGCATCTCTTATGGATATTCCTTTTTCTAAAGCTGCATGTTGATCCATGTATCCAATTCTAACATTATTTGACCAAAGTACCTTACCTTCGTCTGGCATAAGTTTGTTTGTAACTATGTTCATGAATGTAGATTTTCCTTCTCCGTTAGCTCCAATTAAACCTACATGCTCTCCTTTTAATAATCTAAAGGACACATCTTCAAATATAGCTCTATCACCAAATCCATGGCTCATGTCTTTAACTGTTAAAACACTCATTTTCTTCTCTCCTTAGTATTAACTTCGCTAGGATAATTTTAATAGATGGCCAAGTTTATTACAAGAGTATTTCACTTTATAATTTTATCCAATGTATGAATTGTTTTAATAGCATTTATATTTTTTACGTGGACAAAATAATATTGTTGAAGAAAGATTTTAAAGATTATCAAATGTGATAAATCAATAAACCTCAACTTCAACGAAATAAGCAGCTATCAACTTAAAGAAATACACTGGCTTACTTTATAGTTTGTCGGTGTATTTTTTTAACTTCCTTTTAATAATTCTTAACGATATTATGCATTAATTTTTACTAATTTACTGTTATTATTATTTTATAAGATATAAATATTTAAAGGAGGATTTTTATGAATAGAAATTACACTATTAAAAGCAAGATAGTAATTGAAGTTGAAACAATTCTAGGTCAAAGCATTATCCCAACAGAAAAGATGTTTGAAAATCTAATTAACTCAGATCTTACCCAAGCTTCATACTTAGTAAAAGACGTAGAAATATTAAATTTTGATATTGAAAAGTATACTGAAAATCTTGAAAAAATTTGTGATTAGTTTTACCTAGAGCTTCTTTTATTGAAGTTCTTTTTTTGTTTTAATTGTAAACCTATTTTAAAATAATTTGGTTGACAATTGTTTTTTGCTCTTTTATACTATGGTATATATTTACCATATAATTTATTTTAAAGGAGTTTTATTATGAACCAAAAATTATCTATTAGAGACTTAACCTTTATAGGTATGGGCGCTGCTATATTAGCTGTTTTATCTCAATTTTCAATACCTATTCCCTTTTCTACTGTTCCAATAACTCTACAAGTTCCAGCAGTTATATTATTAGCCCTTATTTATACTCCAAAGCAATCATTTTTATCCGTTATTATTTTTATTTTATTAGGTGCTGTTGGTTTACCTGTTTTCTCTAATTTTCATGGAGGACTAAATGTAATTCTTGGCCCTACAGGAGGATATATTATAGGCTTCCCCCTAATGGCTTTAATCATTGGCTATTCTAAAAAACAGGACAATCCTCTATTAACTTTCATTTTAGTTTATATAGCTATTGCTGTTGACTATTTTACTGGTGTTCTGCAATTATCCATAGTTGCTCACTTATCTCTTCCAGCTGCACTTGCTGCAGGATTATATCCATTTATTATTAAAGACATTATTGTTGTATTCTTAACTGTTTTATTAGGGATTAAAATTAGAAAAAGGCTTTCTAGCGCTTTTCTTTAAATCTCCATTAGGGTATGATAAAATAATATTATTATTTTAAAGAATGGGGGCTAATAAATGTTATCTAACAGAATAAAAGATCTTATGGTTAGTAGTTCTGCTATTAGAGCAATGTTTGAAGAAGGTAAAAGACTGGCAGTAATACATGGGGAAGAAAATGTTTTTGACTATAGTCTTGGAAATCCATACGCTGAACCACCTGAAACCGTAAAAAACACTATAATAGACATACTATCTGAGGAGTCGCCTAATCTAGTCCATGGTTATATGAATAACTCAGGTTATCCTGATGTTAGAGCTAAGATTGCTGACTTTACTAATAAAAAATATACGCTTAACTTAAATGAAAATAATATAATAATGACTTGTGGAGCAGCGGGAGGATTAAATATAATTTTTAAAACCTTACTTAATCCTGGTGATGAAATTATAACATTTGCTCCTTACTTTGGAGAATATAAAAACTACGTTAATAATTATGATGGAAGATTAATTATAGCTTCTTCCAATTTAGATAACTTCCAACCTAACTTAAATGATTTAGAATCCAAAATTACAAGTAAGACTAAAGGAGTTCTTATTAACTCACCTAATAATCCTACAGGTGCTGTTTATTCAAAAGAAACTATCAAGGCTTTAGCTAGAATTTTAACTAGGAAACAAAAGGAATTTAATACAAGTATATATTTAATGGCTGATGAACCTTATAAAGAAATTATTTATGATGGGGTAGAAGTGCCTAATATATTGAATTACTATAATAATTCTTTAATTTGTTATTCTTATAGTAAATCTTTATCCTTACCTGGTGAGAGAATAGGATACATAATAGCTAATAACGGACTTGATTATTTGGATGAACTTATGCAGGGGCTAAATGTTGCTAACAGAGTCCTAGGTTTCGTTAACGCTCCTTCTCTATTCCAAAGAGTAGTTGCTAGAACTCTAGATTCCGAAGTAGATGTTGATATTTATAAGAAAAATAGAGACTTATTATATAATCACCTTACAAAAATAGGTTTTTCTTGTGTAAAACCTCAAGGAGCTTTCTATCTTTTCCCAAAATCTTTAATAGAAGATGATGTTAAGTTCTGTCAAGATGCTAAAAAGTTTAATTTATTAATAGTTCCTGGTTCTGCTTTTGGTTGTCCTGGACATTTTAGAATTGCATATTGTGTTTCTTATGATAAAATTGAAAAATCTTTAGCTGCTTTCAATAAACTAGCTGAATTATATTTAGGATAGCAGGTGATCACTATGAGTACACTTTGGTTAGATAAGATAAGAAAGGTAGACCCATATATTCCAGGCGAACAGCCTAAGGTAGTTAATATCTTAAAGTTAAATACAAATGAAAACCCTTATCCTCCGGCTCCTAAGGTTATTGAGGAGCTTAAAAATGTAGAGGGCTCAAACTTAAGATTATATCCTGATCCTACTGCTAGTGAATTAGTAGAAACTTTGGCTGATTATTATGGTTTAGAAAAAGATCAAATTTTTGTTGGAAATGGTTCTGATGATGTTTTAGCTTTATCTTTTATGACTTATTTTAATTCAGACAAACCACTATTGTTCCCTGATATAACTTATTCTTTTTATCCTGTATACGGTGATTTATTTAATATCAGTTATGATAAAATTCCTTTAAATGAGGATTTAACCATAACTAAAGAGGACTACTTTAGAAAAAATGGAGGAATTATATTCCCTAATCCTAATGCACCTACTGGCGTTGGTGTGGATTTGTCCTTTATAGAAGATATTTTGATAAAAAATAGAGATGTAATAGTGATTGTTGATGAGGCTTATATAGATTTTGGTGGAAAATCTGCTGTTAAGCTTATAAATAAATATGATAATCTAGTTGTTATTCAAACTTATTCTAAATCAAGATCTTTAGCAGGTTTAAGGGTTGGTGTAGCTTTAGGTTCTAAGGAGGCTATATCTTACTTAAATGATGTTAAGAACTCTTTTAACTCTTATCCTTTAGATTATATATCTCAAAGGTTAGCCATAGCTTCTCTTAAGGATGATGAGTATTTTAAAGATACTTGTGCAAAAATAATCAAAACTAGAGAAAATACTATTGAGGAATTAAAAGAATTAGGTTTTATAATTCCTGAATCAAAAGCTAACTTCATATTTATAACTCATCCTACTATAAAGGCTAAGGATTTATTCGAAGCCTTAAAGAAAGATGGTATATTCGTTAGATACTTTAGTTCTTCTAGAATTGATAATTATTTAAGAGTAACCATCGGTACTGATTCTGAAATGGAGAGATTTTTAAATTTCATAAAAGATTATATAGCTTAATTTAAAGAGGTCTTTGAATAACAAAGACCTCTTTAATATATTATTTTATTTTCTCATCTTCAAAACTTCTATATCCCTTATCTACTTTATCATTTCCTTTATTGTCTTGCTTTTCATGAAGTTTTTGTCTTCTTTCACCTTTTTGCATTGAATCATTAGGTTTGTTTTGTGGCATAATAATCAACTCCCTTCAATAAGTATTTTTTACTTATTAAAGAGTTTTAATTCTAAGTATTATCTTCTAAAATTGACTAATCTATTGAAGGCAAGTACCAAAGTAGGTAAATTCATTACTATAAAATAAATTATTATAGTGGCTATTAAAGGTCCATTTAGCACTCTTTCTTTTGTTGAAAGTATGTCCGAAGTCACTTCTGTGACAGAATTAGAGTCCAAATCCACTCTCATATAAGAATGTCTTGAACTTGCTCCTAATCTCTCATAGGAATCATATATTCCTCTAGATTTACAGTCATCTTCAATTTTTTTGATTATTATTATAGATATAGCTCCAAATATTATCCCTAAAAATCCCCACACAGACAATGCTGCCATTTTTTCACTCATACTAAATTGTGAAATAGCATCTGGACTCACATTGTTCTCCATAAATAATGAAACTATCTTCTGCAAGGTTACTTGAAATCCATTTATCATAAAATGCATAACTACAGATGCAAATATACTATTTGTTATTCTAACTAAATATGCTAAAATCATTCCTAAAACTGCTGCATATAGGAACTGCTGTGCATTTAAATGAAATACTCCAAACAATAATCCTGTAACTATAGATGCTATCCATTTATTTTTAAAATCATATCCTGATAAAACTATACCTCTTAGTGTTACCTCTTCTGTAATAGCAGGCATTACTGCTATTAATAAAAGTAATATTGGGTATGGTGTGTCCATTATAGATCCGATAAAAGCGCCTACATCATTTGAAAAAAAGAAACCTGATATTAGTGAAAATAACATTACAACAGGTTGTATTGCAAATGCTAAAATCATTATCCAAAATATATTTTTAAAACTTATAGGATTTAATCTAAAAGTTTTTTTGACAGATGATTTTGTTACTAGTATATATATAGCCGCTGGAACTAAAAATAAGATTACATGATTCAGAAATAAGATAATTCTAGAATCAGTTAAATTTATGTTTTCATATACTATCCCCAAAAGATATGGAACAAAAGTGCTTATTAAAAGTATCATTAGAAAATACAAATTAGCTCTAAAAATCTTTCTCATAAAATGCCTACTTTCTTAAATTTTTTTTATTATTTTGTATAATATCCATTAGAGTTGTCTAAAATATAAATGAAGCTACTAAGCTTTATATGATATTGCCTCTCCCCCATTTTAATATAATTAACATCCCTCTAGGAGTCCTTATGAGTCTTGGAGGGTTTGTTGTTTTATTACTTTATAGTTCTTCTTACAAGGTCAAGTGCACTCATAGTAGTTCTTACTCTAACTCTATTTCTATCACCTGTAAAGTTAAATTCCTTAACTAAACAATTCCCTTTATAATATACCCCAATATAAACTAGTCCAACTGGTTTTTCAGCTGTTCCACCACCTGGTCCTGCAATTCCTGTGGTTGAAACTCCTAAATCAGCTCCTGCTACTTTAGCTATACCCTCAGCCATTTCTTTAGCAGTCTCTTTACTTACTGCACCATATTTATCTAAGGTTTCTTTTTTTACACCTAATCTCTTCATTTTAGCTTCATTTGAATAAGTAACTGTCCCTTCCAAAAAGCTTTCAGATATTCCAGCGTAGTTAATAAGTTTCTCTGCCACCATCCCACCTGTGCAACTTTCTGCAGTTGCTATTTTTATTCCTTTTTTAACTAGGAGCTCTCCCACAACCTCTTCTAAAGAAGTTTCTCCCTCTCCATATATATATTCTTCTAATCTTCTTCTAATCTCTTTTTCAACAGGTTTTATAAGTTCTTCTGCTTCTTTTTCATTTTTAGCTTTAGCTGTTATTCTTAAAATAGCTTCTATATCTTTAGCATAAGGTGCTACTGTAGGATTGGTTTGATTAACTATTAAGTCATTAACTATTTCTGCCATACGACTTTCTCCAATGCCAAAAGTTCTTAACACCTTTGAAACCAAAACACTATCTGTAAATTCCTTAAGATATGGAACAACATAATTATCAAACATAGGTTTCATTTCTCTTGGAGGTCCAGGCAATACTATTATCTTCTTACCATTATCCCCTTCTATAATTGCTCCTGGAGCTGTTCCATGATCATTTTTAAAAACTATTGCATCTTTTGGAAAATAAACTTGTTTCTCATTACTTCCTACTAATTCTCTTCCACTTTTATCAAAAAACGTTTTTAAATTCTCATAAGATTCTTCATGAAGCACAAGCTCCTTATTAAAATATTTAGCTGCCATTTCTTTTGTCAAATCATCTGGTGTCGGTCCAAGTCCACCTGTAGTTATTATAATATCTGAATTTTCAAAAGCATTTTTAAAACTTTCCAAAACTCTTTCTTCATTATCTCCAACAACTTCTTGTTTATATACATTTATTCCAAGGTTAGCTAACTCTCTAGATATATATTGCGCATTCGTGTTTACTATATCTCCTAATAAAATCTCTGTACCTACTGCAATAATTTCAGCATTCATTTAATTCACCTTCTTAATAAATTTATTAATTATAATGATATCATTTGTTGTTGGAATTTTCTAGGTAATAGCTTAATTTAAACTTTCAAAAAATTATCAAAGCAATAATGCTCCAAATTTCTTATGCAATAAAAAATCTGTCCTAAAAGTAGAGTAACTCTACTTCGGACAGACCTTTATGTTAAAAACTCTCTTACCTCAAAACCTAAACATCTAAGTATAATTAAGTAGTTTATATTTGTAACCTTTAGCTTTAAGGTGGGGTAAAAGCTAGATGGAGGTTATGTATGAGGCAAAAGAATTTATTGCCAAGTTACTGGGGCAGATTGTTTCTTTCTAGTTTTGTTTTTATTTTTGCCTTCCTCTGATGCAGATGTATCATCCCAATTAGATTTCAATTTTCTAGATAATTTATTATCAACTTGACTATCTTTCGGCATATTAATCACTCCTATTCGTGAATTCTTGTCCTGTACACTATTTAATCTATGCAGATTTGCTCTTTTTATTCTTAGAAATTTTTTCATTAGTTATTTTATATTGACCAGACAAGCTTTTAAGGTTATAATTGTTATTGCCGTTTTTAGATAATATTAATGGGCTATAACTTACATAAAAGTAGGACAGAATTTTAAAATTTCGTCCTACTTATCTTCTTATTACCAGCCTTTTTTTATGTAGTCATCTTGATAATGACTAGTATCATTTTTAAATTCTATATTATATGTATCTTCTTCAATAGTTATCTTTGTAAGAGAAGTTTGTCCCATAACTATCCCTTTAATAGTTTCTTCAATTCCTAAGTTCTCAAAATACCCAACCATCAGCTTTAAAGTAATTCCATGAGTAACTATTAAAACATCTTTTCCTTTATTGTTCTCAATTATCTCCTCTAGAGCTTCTTTAGTTCTTTTTTCAAAAATATCTATTTCTTCTCCTTCAAAAGGCTTATATTCTTTAGGGTTATAATATAGGTTATATAGTTCCTTTCCATATTTCTCAGAGTTCTCTATTTCTTCCCATATCATTCCTTCCCATAGTCCAAAACCCATTTCTTTTAAACCTTCATGAAGCTTTATTTCTAAATCTTTTTCTCCTTTTAAAATCTTTGCCGTTTTAAACGCTCTCTCTGAAGGACTTGTATATATTACATCAATGTTTATATCTTCTAGTCTTTTGCTTAAATTTTTTGCCTGATCTATTCCGTCTTTTGTCAAAGGAGAGTTATTCCATCCTTGTAGCCTTTTCTCTAAATTCCATATAGTTTCTCCATGTCTTGTTAAATATATAGTAGTTTTCATATTCTCCTCCTAAAACTTTTTCTCTTTTAATTATAAGTGTAAAAAAGATATCCCAAAAGAGATATCTTTTTTATAAAATCATTTTTTTAAAATATTAACAAAATATTGCCCTGAAGATATCTTTGTTGCTTCTATAGAACTTTCCCCTATTTTTGAAAGCTTTAATCTATAGAAATTTTCAGCTTCTGGTATTCCATAGTCACAGGCCTTTAATATATATTCCTTTGATTTTCTTAAATCTTTCCTATGTCCTTTTCCATAATAATATAATATCCCTAGATTAAAGCAGCATCCACCATGTCCATTATCTGCTCCAACTTCTAAAAATCTAAATATACTACTATATTTTTTTATTATTCCACCTAATTTATATTGATTTTCCGCAAGCTTAAGTGCCGCATCCCATTCTGCCTTTTTAAAAGCTTGTATATAGTAATCTATGGCTTTACTCTTTTTTCTTTTTACACCCAATCCAAGTTGATAACAATCCCCCATTATTAAAAATGCCCTAGGATTTTCTAGCTCCATTCCTTGATTTAATAAGGCTATGCCCTTTTCTACATCCTGTTTAACTCCATATCCAAATATATAACATTCTCCTAATTCTGCTGAAGCATATTTATATCCCTTTTCATAAATGCTTGAAAAAATATCAAAAGCCTTTTTATAATCTTTTTTTACTACCATACCATCTTTATAGAATCTTCCCATAGCATAACTAGATTGGTTAAGCCCATATTCATATCCCATATAATAATATCTATATGCCTCATAGTGATCTTTAGGTATTACTCCATAAGAATACTCTAAATAATCTCCTACATAAGCTGCAGCTTCCAAATCTCCTAAGTCAGCCGCCTTTTTAAAGTATTCAAAGGCTTTTATTCCATTGATTTCACCTAATTCACCATTTCTATATAACATAGCAATGTTAAAGAATGCCTCTGGCATTTCCTTTTCACAAGCTTTATTATAATATTCTAGCGCTCTGTTAACATCTTTTTTCAAAAAATCTTTTCTTTCGTATATATAACCGGCATTTATATACGCACTCCCATAATCTAGATCAGAAGCATTAATAGATAGCTCTAATGCCTCATCTAAATCCTTCTCAACATAGTAACCTTCCATATACATTATTGCTAGTCTTACCATTGCACTAGGATCTTTTTCTTTATCTACAAGCTCTGAAAATATTTCATAAGCCCCTTTATAGTCAGTTTCTCCAGCATAACCATATAATTTATATAATCCAAGAGAAAGCTTTCCTTCAATATCATTTAACTCTGTAGATTTCTCATAATAGTTTAGTGCTTTATTAAGATCCTTTTCTTGTCCATAATTACCTTCATATAATTCGGCCAAATAATTGTATGCTTCCGTCATTCCCTCTTCTGCTGCTTTCTCTATGAACTCTATTCCCTTATTTTTATCTTGTTCTATATTAAACCCTTGTGTTAATAGTTTTCCTGCTATTAATTGTGCTGGTGGATAACCATGCTCCGCTGCCTTTTTACACCAATACACAGCCTTTACCATATCTTCCTCTATACCAAGTGCATTCTTATACATAGTACTTAACATGAATTCTGCTGGTGAATAACCATACCCTGCCGACTTAGAATAATATTTGAAAGCTTCCTCATAGTTTTGATTTACTCCATCACCATCATAGTATAGATTTGCAAGCTGATATTGTCCTGGAGCATATTCATTTTCCGCTGACTTTGTAAACCAATATAAAGACATCTTATAGTCATTATCCGGCTTTTTGTCAGAGAGATACATCATTCCTATTGCCCACTGAGAATAGGCATTGTCGCTTAAGGAAGATTTTTTATACCATTCTAACGCTTTGTCATAGTCTTTCTCCACTCCTAGTCCAAGTTCATACAAATATCCTATCCAAGATTGAGCATAAGAACTTCCTAAGTCTGCAGCTTCGCTAAAACATTCAAAACATTTTTCCAAGTTCTTCTCTTTATCATTTCTTCCATAGTAATAATTTTCACCATCATTTATTAAAGCAGATAGCTCCTCATCCTCAACTTCTTCTTCATAATAAGGAAGTATATTCTCTAGTGTTTTTAAATTCTCTTCTTCATTTTCGACTATTTCAATACTTATTTCTTTTGGATAGATGTATTTCTTAAATATATTCTTTTCCTTTTCTGTTAGGCTGTCCATAAATAGAGAATAATCCTCTTCTCCAAATTCTGTTACAAGCCATGTACTTACTTCATACATGACTCTCCCACACTCCTCATCAAAGCTTCTCTTTGTATTTAGGAGATTAATAACATCATGGTATAGTTCCTCGTTTATATATCCTTTAACCATAAGGTTTCTAAGGCATATTTTAATATCTTCATTTATATATTCTATAGAAAGTTTTTCATAAACTCTTTTTACTACTAGAAGAACTGCATTTTCCAGAATATAATGATATTCTTCTGATGTCATCTCTAGCTTAGTTAGCTCTTCATATATGTCTAAAAATTCTAGTTTCAAAAATCTATAATTATAATCCATGCCTTACTCCTTACTGTATTTATTTTCCTGTTCTTAATATTATATATCATAATATTTTTTCAATGCAATAAAAAGAAGTTTCACATGAAAAAAAGGTAAGGAGCAACAATCCCTACCTTTATATAAAATCTATTTACTTTCCATTATAGCTAGAGCCACAGCTCCTAAAACACCAGCATCTGTTCCTAATCCAGCTGGAACTATCTTGCAATATTCTGCCATTGATTTGAAGCATCTTTCGTTTACAACTTCTTGTACTTTATTAAATAGTACATCTCCGCCCTTTGAAACTCCTCCACCTATTATAACCTTATCTGGATCAAAGCTTGCTATTATGTTAGCTACACCAATTCCTAGATAGCTGAATGCTTCATCTAATATCTTCTTAGATACAGCATCACCTTTTTCTGCTTCTTTAAACACTTCATATGAAGTAACAGTTTCGTAATCTCTTAATGATGTTTCTACCTTACTGTTTACTGCTTCATTTGCACGTCTACCTATAGCTGTTCCTGAAGAAGTAGCTTCTAGACATCCTAAATTTCCACATCCACATCTTGGGCCACCTGGGAATACAGTAGTATGACCTACTTCTAATGCATTAGTGGTGCTTCCTCTATATATTTTACCATTTAATATAGCTCCTCCACCAACACCTGTGCTTACTGTTATATATACCATATTTTCAGTTCCTTTACCTGCTCCAAACATAAATTCCGCTATTGCAGCTACATTAGCGTCATTGTCTAGATAAGTTGGAATAGAAAATTTTTCTTCTATTGGCTGTACTAATTGAAAGTTTTTAAATGGAAGATTCGGTGTAGTTACTATAATTCCTTTTTTTGCATCAAGAGGTCCTGGAGATCCTATTCCGATTGCAGCTACTTCATTAGTTGCAACGTTTCCTTCTTCTAAAACCATCTCTATAGTTTTGATTATTCTTCCTAATACAGGATTATCTCCTTCATGCGCTAAAGTTGGTATTGTAGTTTGAGCTACAACTCTACCCTCAAGATCAGATAAGGCACAGCTGATCTTTGTTCCTCCTAAGTCAACACCTACTACATAATTTTTCATAGATTTCCCTCCTAGATTTATAACTTGTCCCAATAAAACTCTAATAAAATACTAGTTCTCTTAAAACTAGTATTCTCAATACATAACATACTTATTATAACATAAGTATATACAAATTCTCACTTCTTTTTTATAGCATTAATAAAATAATTTCCTTGTGAATCTTCCCCTTGATACAATATGTTAAACTTATTATCTTTAAGCATCGAGCATATTATGTCTAGGTTTTCAGTTTGGGATGAATCTAATGTTATAGTAAAGTTATCCGCAGTATCTACAACTCCTATATAATCATAAATATTACTATAATCACTTAATCCTATTTCTCCTTTTATCTCCATTTTATATTCTGACATATGTGAACCCTCCTAGTGAACCACTCTAATTTCAGGCACCTATTACTTAGCATATTCCCCTTTATATTCCTATATTCTTTATTGAAATTAATTTAACCAAGAAAGCATAAATATATACCCTATTTAATAGAAAACACCCATAGGAAATTTTATCCTAAGGGTGTTTATATTTCTCATTATCGTATTATTAAGCTTCGTTTCTAAGCTCCCTATTCCTTTTAACTTCATCTATTATAATTAAGGTTTCTGAAGTTGGAACTTCTTCATATCTCTCAAACTTCATCTCAAAACTACCTCTAGCTCCAGTTATACTTCTAAGGTCTGTAGCATACTTAAACATCTCAGCCATCGGTACTTCTGCTATAATCTTTTGAAGCTTTTTATCTGGCTCCATTCCTAACACTCTTCCTCTTCTCTTGTTTATATCTCCTATTATATCTCCCATATAATCTTCTGGTATACTTATGGTTACAGACATTATAGGTTCTAACAAAATAGGATTAGCTTTCTCTAAACCTCTCTTATAGGCTTGAGAAGCAGCTATCTTAAATGCCATTTCTGATGAGTCTACTGTATGATAAGAGCCGTCATGAAGAGTAGCTTTTAATCCTATAACTGGATAGCCAGCCAATACCCCGTGACGAATGCATTCTTTTAAGCCTTTTTCAACTGCTGGTATAAAGTTTCTAGGTACAGACCCACCAACAACCTTATCAATAAATTCTAGCTCATCTTCTCCATCATTTCTTGCTTCAAATTTAATCCATACATCTCCATATTGACCATGTCCACCAGATTGCTTTTTATGCTTTCCTTGAACATCAGCAACCCCTTTTATAGCCTCTCTATATGGAACCTTTGGTTCTTGAAGCAATACATCAACGCCAAACTTATTCTTTATCTTTGCAGCTATAACCTCTAGATGTGCTTCTCCTACCCCAGATACTATAGTTTCTGCATTCTCAATATCTCTACTTATCTTAAAAGTTGGGTCTTCTTCTAATAATTTGCCCAAAGACAATGATATCTTCTCCTCATCACCTTTACTCTTTGGTACTATAGACATAGATATTACAGGCTCTGGGAAGTTTATTTTATCATATTTTATCTTGAAGGTAGATTCACATAGGGTATCCCCTGTCGCACTATATTGCAGTTTAGCTATTGCACCTATATCACCAGCTATAATCTCTTTAGCTACTACCTGCTGTTTCCCTCTCATGAAATATAAATTACTTAGCTTCTCACTTTTATCTTTATTAGAATTATATATACTTAAATCACTTTTAGCTTTTCCTGTAATTACTTTAAATAGAGATAATTTTCCTACAAAAGGATCTGCAATTGTTTTAAAAATAAATGCAGAAAAAGGCTTATTTTCATCATAGTTCATGAAAACCTCTTCATCAGTTTGTAAATCAATTCCCTTTTGTGGAAGTGCATATTCAGGTGATGGGAAACATTCGCATATATCTTCAAGTAATACATCCATTCCTATAGCTGATGTAGAACTGCCACACATAACAGGTGCCACATCCCCATTTGCACAACCTCTAATTAGTCCTTTATATATTTCTTCATCAGATAATTCTCCTTCTGAGAAGTATTTATCTAGAAGCTCTTCATCAGTCTCTGCAACAGCTTCCATGATAGCCTGTTTACAGCTATCTATCTTTTCCTCTAGTTCAGGTGGTATATCACAGAAAACTCCTTTAGGATTTCCTTTACTATATATTCTCGCCTTTCTAGATATAACATTTACTACTCCGTGAAAATCATCTTCTTTTCCAATTGGATATTGAATAGGTACAACACTTATCCCAAATCTATTTTTTAAGTCTTCTAAAACTCTATCAAAATCAGAGTTTTCTCTATCTAGCTTATTTATAAAAAAGCTCCTAGGGAGTTTTATTTTATTACAATAATCCCACGCTTTTTCATCGCCTACTGCAACACCTGATACACCGCATACTACTATTGTTGCTACATCTACTGCTCTCATGCCTTGAACCATTTCTCCTACGAAATCAAAGTAACCTGGAGTATCTAATAAATTTATTTTTTTATCCTCATATTCTAAAGGTAAAATTGTTGTGTTTAAAGATATCCTCCTTTTTCTTTCTTCTAAATCATAGTCACTTACAGTAGTTCCTTCCTCTGTCTTTCCTAATCTGTCTATTGTATTTGTTGTAAATAATAAAGCCTCTACCAAAGATGTCTTTCCTGATGAACTGTGTCCAACTATTCCTACATTTCTTAAATTGGAAATTTTGTACTCTTTCATACGTGCGTTAAGGTCCTGCGCCTTAACATTCACCCACCTTTCTTTAAAGTTTAGGCTATATGATGCTGAAAAAATTTCAGCTAAGTCATCTATATTAAAATATTAATAGTATTAAAATATTATTCCTAACTCTATAGATAGAACGCTTTTATTATTATATATTCTCCATATTTATTATATTTCCTTTTAATTTTCTAAATATTCAAACTATTTCTATTTATAAATAAAAAAGAATACAATATTTTCATACTGTATTCTTCCATATATTAATTAGGTTTTAAAACAACCTTTATGCAATTGTCTTCTTTAGCATCAAATATACCATAAGCGTGTTTTCCTTCATCAATTGATAACCTATGAGTTATTATATCTGTAGCATCAAACTTACCTTCTTTAATTAATTCTAATATAGGATCTACATATGTATGTGCTGGACATTGACCCATTCTTAAAGTAATGTTCCTTGAGAAGAAATCTCCTAATGGAAATGCATTATACTTAGATCCATAAACACCTACTAAAGCTACTGTCCCACCTTTTCTAATAGCTTGAGAGGCTATTTCAATAGCTGACTTTGATCCGCCTTGAAGCTTTAATGCACTTTCTATTTTTTCTATGGTAGACATCTTTCCATCCATCCCAACACAATCTACTACTGCATCTGCTCCTCCTCCAGTTATTTCTTTAATATATTCACCTGTATTATCATAATCTTCAAAATTGATAGTTTCAACTTGATTATACTTTCTAGCATGCTCTAATCTATATCCTACTCTATCAACTGCAATTACTCTTTTAGCTCCTTTATATATAGCCCACTTTTGAGCTAATAAGCCTACTGGCCCAGATCCTAAAACCACAACTGTATCATTTGGTTTTACTTCTGCAATATCAACACCCCAAAGTGATGTTGGTAAAATATCAGTTAAAAACAAAACTTGTTCATCTGTTAACTCCTCAGGAATTATAGTAGGGCCTACATTTGCATAAGGAACTCTTAAATATTGCGCTTGCCCTCCATCATAACCTCCAAAAGTATTACTGTATCCCAATAATCCTCCAGCTTCTCCATTTGGATTTGAGTTATCACATTGACTCCATAAATCATGTTCACAATACCAACAATGTCCGCAAGAAACCGGAAATGGAACTATTACTCTATCTCCTTTTTTAACCTTAGTTACATCTTTTCCTACCTCTTCTACAATCCCCATGGTTTCATGTCCTAATACAAACCCTTTAGGAAGGTTAGGTATAAAGCCATGAACTAAATGTAAGTCTGATCCGCAGATAGCTGTAGAAGTTACTTTAACTATTATATCATCCGATTTTTGAATAGTAGGATCTTTTACTTGTTTAACTTCTACATCTCTAATACCTTCATAAACTATAGCTTTCATCTGTAACTCCTCCAAATAAATTTATTTTATTCTTAGGTAGTATCTGCTTAAAGCCTATAATTTATTTAGTTATACTTTACTTTTATATTAAACATAAATCTTATTATCTAAATATATTTTTAAACGCAAAAAAGCTATAAGATTAGATCTTATAGCTTCAACATTTACAATAATTATCTTCTATTGTTTTGTTGTTTTTTAGCTCTTCTACAATCAACGCATCTTACTGGTTCATTGTCGAATCCTTTTTCTTTGTAAAAAGCTTGTTCTCCTTCAGTGAAAACGAAGTCTTTTCCGCAATCTCTGCAAACGATAGTTTTATCTGCCATTTCAATTCCTCCATTTTTAAAGATTTATAAGTGATTAACAAATTCTCTAAAACTGGAGAAAATTATTATCTTCTTATATCTTTACTTTTTATTACTCATTTATAATATCACATTTATTATTTTGATGCAAGGATTATTTTCCTTGTAAAGTCACTAATTCTCTAAGGAACAAGTCTGCTCTTATCCCTTGGAAATAGAGTTGTTTCCCTCACATTACTAAATCCTAGCAATAAGGCTAAAAACCTTTCCAAACCTATAGCAAAACCTCCATGTGGTGGAACTCCATATTTAAAAATATCAATATAACTTTTAAAATCTTCCGGATTTAACCCTTTAGCTGTAAAGCTCTCTATTAACATAGAGTAATCATCAATTCTTTGTCCCCCAGATGTTATTTCCATTCCTCTAAATATAAGGTCAAAAGATTTAGTCCCCTCGTTTCCCTTAGGCATTGTATACATAGGTCTTTTTTCTCTGTAATAATTAGTTATGAATATAAAATCTGAATTAAACTTCTCTTTAGCATATTTGCTTATAAGTTCTTCTCCTTCAGAATCTAAATCAATGTCATTAATAATCTTTCCATAGTTTTCTTTTAATATTTTTAAAGCCTCTTTAAATTCTATTCTTGGTATCATATCGATTTGAGGCACATCAACATTCAATAACTTAATATATCTTTCCCCTTCATTAATTAACTTGTTAAACATATATTTTAGTAAGTTTTCTTCAATATCTATAATTGAATTTTCATCTTCTATAAATGCCAACTCTACGTCCATACTTGTAAATTGGTTTAGATGTCTTCTTGTATCATGCTCTTCTGCTCTAAAAAAGTTTCCAATTTCGAAAACTCTTTCATATCCTGCCGCTATCATCATCTGCTTATAAAACTGTGGACTTTGAGATAAATAGGCTTCTTTCCCGAAATAATTTAATTTGAATACAGATGTTCCTCCTTCAGCACCCTCAGCTACAATTTTAGGGGAAAATATTTCTGTAAAATCTTCTTTTGATAAAAACTCTCTAAACCCCTGCAACAATATATGCTGAACTTTAAATATTGCATTATTTTTTTCATTTCTAAGACTTAGAACTCTATTATTTAATAATGTTTCTAAAGAAATATCTAAAGAATTTTTATTTACTTCTATAGGAAGTATCTCATCTACTTTATTTATAACGTTAATTTCTTCAACTATTACTTCAAAATTATTTAAAGAGTTTTTTCCTTCTTTAGCTACTCCAGTTATCTCTACTACAGATTCATTTGTTAAATTATTTAAATCTATATCTTTGTCAACCACACATTGAACCATTCCACTTCTATCTCTTACTATTACAAAGGAAATATTTTTTAAAATTCTAACTCTGTGAACCCAACCTTGTATAAATATTTTTTCTCCTATAGACCCTTCTAGCCTACTAATCATTATTCTTTTCATAATTGACTCCTTTCATTTTAAAAACTTTTATTTAATTTTTCAAATGTCCGAACATTCTAATGTTCGAATGTTCGGACATTTGAATAAAAAACTAACTCTCAAATAATAAAAAAAGCTTCACTCCATTTAGGAGCAAAGCTATACTTCACGGTACCATCCTAATTAACCTTAGAATATATATAAATAAAAACAAAAAACTCACTCCATAACAGGAGTGAGTTTACCCACGGTGCCATCCTTATTTAATCTAATATCTAAAAAGATTATCTTTAAGCCTTTTAACGGTAGCAACCGATTTATCCTACTAAATTTCAAATAAATTTCTCTAAGGTGTCTTTCACTAAAAATTTTTCTGCGAAGCTTTCACCATCCTTCGCTCTCTATAAGAATTCTAATTAGTTACTATCCTCTTCATAGAATTTATAATATTTTATATATTATATTCCTAAACCCAAAAGAAAGTCAATACTATTAAATATCTTAATACTCAATCCATGTAGTCAGTTCTTTTGTTGATATTCTTTGTACTGCATTTTTAGTACTCTCAGAGTAACCTAAATATATAAATGCTAATACTTCATCTTTTTCCTTAAGATAAAAAAACTCTTTCATCCTAGGGTGATAACACTCCTTGCCAGTCTTCCAATATGCAGATATTCCTAATGAATGAGCTGTAAGCAACATATTTTGTATTCCAGCATATACCGCTCCAAGCTCCTCAATCCTTATTACTCTTTCCTTTTCACTTACTTCTGCTGCAACAGCTATAATGACTGGTGCTCTGAATGGTTTATTTCGTTCTAATTCTAATCTCTTTTTTCCTTCTTCTGTATTTGGATCTGTACCTAAATCAATTGCAATCTCTTCAATTACCTTAGATAAAGAATGTCTTCCTTCCTTTGTTATAACAAAAAATCTCCAAGGTTGTGTTAAGAATCTTGTAGGTGCCCACTTTGCAGACTCTATTATTTCTTCAATTATTTCTTTAGGAACCTCTTTATTCTCAACATTGCCTATGGATCTTCTATTAATTATCGCCTCTTTTAATTCCATAGTCATCACTCCTAGTAATTGATAATAATTCTTAATTAAATTATAAAATAAAAAAGAAGTTATAGCAAACTATTTGATAGTTTAGCTATAACTTCCTTGTATTTATATTCTATACTTCTTTTTTAAGTGCTGATAGAAGAACTCCACTTACTACAGTTCCTGCTACCATAGCTATTAAATACATTCCAAGCCCAGTTACTACGTTTGGTAAAGCTAATACGAATGCTCCACCGTGAGGAACTGCTAATGTAACATTAAATAACATTGAAAGTGCTCCTGCTACTCCTGATCCAGCCATAAGTGAAGGTATTACTCTTACAGGGTCAGCTGCTGCAAATGGTATAGCTCCTTCTGTTATGAATGCTAATCCCATTACCCAGTTAGCTTTTCCAGCTTCTCTTTCTTCAACAGTAAATTTTTTCTTTGACATAACTGTTGCCAATGCTATTCCTAAAGGAGGTACCATACCAGCTACCATAACCGCTGCCATTATAGCTGAAGAACTTCCATTAGCTAAAGTTGCTGTTCCAAATACGTATGCAGCTTTATTTATAGGACCACCCATATCTGCGGCCATCATTATTCCTAAGATTAAACCTAAAAGAACTTTACTACTTCCGCTTAAACTAACTAATCCAGAATTCATTGCATCGTTAATTGCCTTAACAGGACCACCTAAAACAAAAGTCATTATGATTGCGATTATAAAAGTTGATAATACTGGGATAATTAGTACTGGCATTAATCCATCCATAGATTTTGGTAATTTGATATATTTTCTAATTCCTATAACAACATAACCAGCTATAAATCCAGCAAGTAATGCTCCTAAGAATCCAGCACCTATGGTATTAGCTAAAGCTCCACCTACAAATCCAGGTACTATACCAGGTCTATCTGCTATTGAGTATGCTATAAATCCAGCAAGTACAGGTACCATGAATGCGAATGCTGCTTTACCTGTTGAGAATATTACTTCTCCAAATGAACCTACATTTTCATAAACATAGATTCCGCCAAATGCAAATCCTAATGCTATTAATATACCACCTGCAACAACAAAAGGAATCATGTATGATACACCAGTCATAAGATGTTTATATACACCTTTCTTTTGTGAAGAACCTTCTTTTTTCTCCTTATTTGCTTCTTCAGATACTTCAGCTTTTAAAACCTTAGCACCTTTAGCTTTTTCAATAAGTCCTTTAGCATCCTTTATTGCTTCAGAAACCGCCACTTCTACTAATGCTTTTCCAACAAATCTATCTTTAGATACGTTAGTGTCTGCTGCTATGATAACACAGTTTGCTTCAGCAATGTCTTTTTCTGTTAATACGTTTTCAACACCTACAGAACCTTGAGTTTCAACCTTAATTTGATGACCCATTTCTTTAGCTGCCATTTCTAATGCCTCGGCAGCCATGTATGTATGGGCTATTCCTGTTGGACAGGATGTTATTGCTACTATTTTCATAATAATACCCCCATAATAAATTTTAATATTTTACTCAAATACTTTTATAAATTCTTCAAAATTACTTGAATTCATGATTGCGTTTCTTACATTTTCATGCATTAATTTTCTTGATATTTGACTTAATGCTCTTAAGTGTATGTCGTTACTATCTTGTGGTACTGCTATTAAGAAAAATAAGTGTGCAGGCTTATCATCCATTGAACCATAATCTATTCCCTGATCACTTTTACCAAAAACTATAGCAGCCTCATTTACTGAATCGCTTTTACCATGTGGTATAGCTATTCCCATTCCTATTCCTGTAGAAAACTCCTCCTCTCTTTTTAGTACTGCTTTTCTAAATGTCTCTTTGTCGTTAATCTTGCCATCTTTAACTAATATATCTATTAATTCATCTATTGCTTCTAATTTATTTTTAGCTCCTAATTGTAAGCAAACTCTTTCTTTAGAAAACATATCTTTTATTTCCATGTTATATCCTCCTTATAAGTTCCATTGATTTTGGTAGTAATTCTTCAACTTGTTTTTTGCTACATGCCTCTGTACCTTCTAAAGTAACTGTAGCCGCTCCACAAGCTTGAGCAAAACCTAATGTATTTTCGTCATCTAATTCTTTTACCATAGAATACACTAAAGCTGCAACCATGGAGTCTCCTGCACCTACGGTGCTTTTTACAGGTACTTTTAATCCTCCAGCTATGTATTTTCCTTTATCAGTTATATATAACGCTCCTCTGGATCCCATAGATACTAGTATATTAGATATCTTCATATTATTTTTTACCAACAAAGCTTTTTCTAATATACTTTTTTCGTCCTTTAGATCCTCATTGAACATAATTGACAATTCATGATCATTTGGCTTTATGGCAAAAGGTTTTTCTTTCATTCCTTCTTCCAAAAGCTCCCCTTCAGCATCAATAATTACTAAAGCACCTTTTTCTTTTGCGATTCCTGTCAAAACTTTATATATATCTTTTGATACACCTCGAGGTACTCCACCTGATAGAACAACTATATCCCCTTCTTTGCAAACTTCTTTATATATATCTATAAATTCATTCAGCTCTTCTGTAGATATCTGAGGACCAGCTTCATTTATATCAGTATAAGTTTTATTAATATTATCTACTATCTTCATATTGGTTCTAGTATCATTTTTTATCTTCACAAATCTATGAGTTATATTCCTTTTATCTAATTCAGATTCAAAAGATTTTCTAAATACTCCGCCTAAAAAACCTATTGCTAAGGAATCTATTCCTAAATTTTTTAGAACCTTAGAAACGTTAACACCTTTTCCTCCAATATCATGTCTCACATCCATGGTTCTATTTACAGATCCCAACTGAAAGCCATCTACAATTAGTGTTTTATCTATTGCTGGATTAAGCGTCACAGTTATTACCATCAAATCACCTCCTATATCTAAGTTGTTATTATTTCCACTCCAACTTCTTCATATTCCTCAATTATTCTTTTATCAATATCATCACTAGTTATTATCATACTTACAGCTTTAACTGGACATATAACTGAAAACGAAACGTTTTCGAATTTGCTACTATCTGCCATTACTATAACTTTTTTAGCATGATTCATCATAATTTTTTTAGTTTGGGCCTCTGCATAGTTAGGAGTAGTTATTCCCTCTTCTATAGATATACCGTTAGCCCCTAAAAAAACTTTATCTACTCTAAAGTTTCGAAGTACGGCTTCTGCCATGTTACCAACCATTGCTCTTGTATTAACTCTTAATGATCCACCTGTTACTATTATTTCTATATCTTTATTACTAGATAGTTCTGATGCAATATCAATAGAATTAGTTATTATAGTCAAGTTTTTAGCTTTAATTCTTTTTGCTAACTCTAAAGTAGTTGTCCCAGAATCCATTATTATTGTATCTCCATCTTGAATGAATTCACTTGCAGTTTCTGCTATCTTTTTTTTCTGATCAATTCTTTCGTCTTTCTTATCTTGAAATGAAGGTTCATAATTCGTTTTATTATCTAACCCTACAGCTCCCCCATGTGTTCTCGTAAGAAGATTCTTTTCTTCCATCTCCTGCAAATCTCTTCTTATGGTTGACTCTGATACATTGAGCATTAATGATATTTCATTTACCTTTATACTGCTCTTTTCTTTTAAAATTTCAGAAATGATTTGTTGTCTTTGTTGCGCAAACATGATATATTTCACACCTTATCTTAAAATATTTGCTCATTTTTGCATTTGTTTGATTGCTTAATCTCATTTTATATTAACAACTTAAACTTGTCAACAAAAATAATCATATTTATTCACAAATGAGCACAAACGAATAAATCGACATCTTATACTTTTCTTATATAAAATAAAACATTCATTTGAATGTTTTTAGGATACTATATTAATTATATTAGATTAAAAACAAAAAAACACTAGGAAAAATCCTAGTGTAATAATCAAATTGGCTCCGCGAAGAGGGCTCGAACCTCCAACCTATCGGTTAACAGCCGAGTGCTCCACCATTGAGCTATCGCGGAACAAAATTTGGCGACTTCCTACTCTCCCACACAGTCTCCCATGCAGTACCATCGGCGTAATAAAGCTTAACGATCCTGTTCGGAATGGGAAGGGGTGTTACCTTTATGCCATTATCACCAAATATATTATGAAAGAATTTTGTTCTTTCAAAATTGCACGTAAGTTCATTTAATAATATATATTCCAGTTAACTTATTGGTCAAGCCCTCGATCTATTAGTATGAGTCAGCTAAATATGTTACCACACTTACACCTCTCACCTATCAACCTTGTGTTCTTCAAGGGATCTTACTAGATTACTCTATGGGAAATCTTATCTTGAGGTGGGCTTCACGCTTAGATGCCTTCAGCGTTTATCCCTTCCCGACTTAGCTACCCAGCTATGCTCCTGGCGGAACAACTGGTACACCAGAGGTCAGTCCATCCCGGTCCTCTCGTACTAAGGACAGCTCCTCTCAAATTTCCTACGCCCGCGACGGATAGGGACCGAACTGTCTCACGACGTTCTGAACCCAGCTCGCGTGCCGCTTTAATGGGCGAACAGCCCAACCCTTGGGACCTACTTCAGCCCCAGGATGCGACGAGCCGACATCGAGGTGCCAAACCTCCCCGTCGATGTGGACTCTTGGGGGAGATCAGCCTGTTATCCCCGAGGTAGCTTTTATCCGTTGAGCGATGGCCCTCCCACGAGGTACCACCGGATCACTAAGTCCGACTTTCGTCCCTGCTCCACTTGTAGGTGTCGCAGTCAGGCTCCCTTCTGCCTTTGCACTCTTCGAAGGATTTCCGACCCTTCTGAGGGAACCTTTGAGCGCCTCCGTTACTTTTTCGGAGGCGACCGCCCCAGTCAAACTGCCCATCTAACAATGTCCTGTCACCAGTTTCATGGTGTCCAGTTAGAATTCCAGTACTATCAGGGTGGTATCCCAAGGTTGACTCCACTAAAGCTGACGCCCTAGTTTCCCAGTCTCCCACCTATCCTGTACAGACAATACCGAAACTCAATGCTAAACTACAGTAAAGCTCTACGGGGTCTTTCCGTCCAATCGCGGGTAGCAAGCATCTTCACTTGCACTACAACTTCGCCGGATTTGCAGTTGAGACAGTGCCCAAATCATTACGCCATTCGTGCGGGTCGGAACTTACCCGACAAGGAATTTCGCTACCTTAGGACCGTTATAGTTACGGCCGCCGTTTACTGGGGCTTAAGTTCACACCTTCGCTTGCGCTAAGTGTTCCCCTTAACCTTCCAGCACCGGGCAGGCGTCAGCCCCTATACATCAGCTTTCGCTTTAGCAGAGACCTGTGTTTTTGCTAAACAGTTGCTTGGGCCTATTCTCTGCGACCTACTCTCGTAGGCACCCCTTCTCCCGAAGTTACGGGGTCAATTTGCCGAGTTCCTTAACTGCAATTCTTCCGCCGGCCTTAGGATTCTCTCCTCACCTACCTGTGTCGGTTTGCGGTACGGGCACTACTTTTCTCCCTAGACGCTTTTCTTGGCAGCGTGGAATCATGTACTTCATCCATAAATGGACTTCCCCATCACACCTCAGAATTGTTAAAACGGATTTTCCTGTCTTAACTCCCTAAGTGCTTAGACTAGCATCCAATAGCTAGCACACACTATCCTCCTGCGTCACGCCATCGGTAATAACGATGGTAGTGGTATAGGAATATCAACCTATTGTCCATCACCTACGCCTTTCGGCCTCGGCTTAGGTCCCGACTAACCCTCAGCGGACGAGCCTTCCTGAGGAAACCTTAGGTTTTCGGCCTGTGAGATTCTCACTCACATCTCGCTACTAATGCCAACATTCTCACTCGTAAACAGTCCACCGCTCCTTTCGGTACGACTTCTGCCCGTTTACGACGCTCCTCTACCGCTTACATTACTGTAAGCCCGTAGCTTCGGTGGTAAGTTTGAGCCCCGAACATCTTCGGCGCAGGATCTCTCGACTAGTGAGCTATTACGCACTCTTTTAATGAGTGGCTGCTTCTAAGCCAACATCCTAGTTGTCTTCGAAATCCCACATCCTTTTCCACTTAACTTACACTTTGGGACCTTAGCTGACGATCTGGGCTGTTTCCCTTTTGACTACGGATCTTATCATTCGCAGTCTGACTGCCGAACTAATAGTATATGGCATTCGGAGTTTGATAAGGTTCGGTAAGCGATATGCCCCCTAGCCCATTCAGTGCTCTACCTCCATTACTCATATTCGACGCTAGCCCTAAAGCTATTTCGAGGAGAACCAGCTATCTCCGAGTTCGATTGGAATTTCTCCGCTATCCACAGCTCATCCCATGGTTTTTCAACACCAACGTGGTTCGGTCCTCCACGAGATTTTACTCTCGCTTCAACCTGGCCATGGATAGGTCACCCGGTTTCGGGTCCACGACATGCAACTTTGTGCCCTATTAAGACTCGGTTTCCCTTCGGCTCCGTACCTTAAGTACTTAACCTCGCTACATATCGTGACTCGTTGGCTCGTTCTACAAAAAGCACGTCATCACACATATAAAGTGCTATGACCGGTTGTGGGCATACGGTTTCAGGTTCTATTTCACTCCCCTCCCGGGGTTCTTTTCACCTTTCCCTCACGGTACTTCTTCACTATCGGTCATCGGGTAGTATTTAGCCTTGGGAGGTGGTCCTCCCTGCTTCCCACAAGGTTTCACGTGTCTCGTGGTACTCTGGATCAGAACTTACTATTTCGCGTTTTCATCTACAGGACTATTACCTTATGCGGTGGAACTTTCCAGTTCTCTTCGATTAACGTAATTTAGCTTTTATGTTCTGTCCGCAACCCCAGAAATAAATTTCTGGTTTGGGCTCTTTCCCTTTCGCTCGCCGCTACTTAGGAAATCGATTTTTCTTTCTCTTCCTTCAGGTACTTAGATGTTTCAGTTCCCTGAGTTTACCCTCCATAAGCTATGTATTCACTTATGGATACATGGGGTTTCCCATGTGAGTTTCCTCATTCGGACATCTCTGGATCACAGGCTATTTGCGCCTACCCAGAGCTTTTCGCAGCTTATCGCGTCCTTCTTCGGCTCCCGATGCCAAGGCATTCACCATACGCCCTTTATATCTTGACCTATGTCATTCTATAAAAGAATTTGATTAATTAATTGCCAACTGGCTTTATTATATATTACTTTACTTACTTATGTGCAATTTTCAAAGAACATTGAACAACTTATGGTCGTTCAAAATTAAACAGAGGAAAACGTAAATCTTTGTCAATTATATTGACTGAATTTTATACTTAAATTCTACTAAGTTGTAGTTTTAAGTAATTTCTCCATAGAAAGGAGGTGATCCAGCCGCAGGTTCTCCTACGGCTACCTTGTTACGACTTCACCCCAATCGCTGACCCTACCTTCGGCCGCGCCCTCCTAAAAGGTTAGGCTACGGACTTCGGGTATTGCCAACTCTCATGGTGTGACGGGCGGTGTGTACAAGGCCCGGGAACGTATTCACCGCGACATTCTGATTCGCGATTACTAGCAACTCCAGCTTCATGCAGGCGAGTTTCAGCCTGCAATCCGAACTGAGACGAGTTTTATAAGTTTTGCTCCACCTCGCGGCTTTGCGTCTCTTTGTACTCGCCATTGTAGCACGTGTGTAGCCCTAGACATAAGGGGCATGATGATTTGACGTCATCCCCACCTTCCTCCGCGTTAACCACGGCAGTCTTGCTAGAGTGCTCAACTAAATGGTAGCAACTAACAATAAGGGTTGCGCTCGTTGCGGGACTTAACCCAACATCTCACGACACGAGCTGACGACAACCATGCACCACCTGTCTTCCTGTCCTCCCCGAAGGGAGAACTTCCTCGATTAAGAGTAATTCAGGAGATGTCAAGTCTAGGTAAGGTTCTTCGCGTTGCTTCGAATTAAACCACATGCTCCGCTGCTTGTGCGGGCCCCCGTCAATTCCTTTGAGTTTTAATCTTGCGACCGTACTCCCCAGGCGGGGTACTTATTGTGTTAACGGCGGCACAGGGGGAGTCGATACCCCCTACACCTAGTACCCATCGTTTACGGCGTGGACTACCAGGGTATCTAATCCTGTTTGCTCCCCACGCTTTCGAGCCTCAGCGTCAGTTATTGTCCAGAAAGTCGCCTTCGCCACTGGTGTTCTTCCTAATCTCTACGCATTTCACCGCTACACTAGGAATTCCACTTTCCTCTCCAACACTCTAGACACCCAGTTTGGAATGCAGCACCCAAGTTAAGCCCAGGTATTTCACATCCCACTTAAGTATCCGCCTACGCTCCCTTTACGCCCAGTAAATCCGGACAACGCTTGCCACCTACGTATTACCGCGGCTGCTGGCACGTAGTTAGCCGTGGCTTCCTCCTCAGGTACCGTCATTATCGTCCCTGAAGACAGAGCTTTACAACCCGAAGGCCTTCATCACTCACGCGGCGTTGCTGCATCAGGGTTTCCCCCATTGTGCAATATTCCCCACTGCTGCCTCCCGTAGGAGTCTGGGCCGTGTCTCAGTCCCAATGTGGCCGATCACCCTCTCAGGTCGGCTACGCATCGTCGCCTTGGTGAGCCGTTACCTCACCAACTAGCTAATGCGCCGCGGGCCCATCTGATAGCGGATTACTCCTTTGGTCATTTGAAGATGCCTTCATTTGACTTTATGCGGTATTAATCTCCCTTTCGGGAGGCTATCCCCCTCTATCAGGCAGGTTGCCCACGTGTTACTCACCCGTCCGCCGCTAGGAAATTACCGAAGCAATTTCCTCGCTCGACTTGCATGTGTTAAGCACGCCGCCAGCGTTCGTCCTGAGCCAGGATCAAACTCTCAATTTAAGTGACGCTTAAATAATTAAGTGCACAAATTTCAGTTTAATCTTACTCTAAGAATTACGTTGACTATAAAATAAGTTTATTCAAAACTTCTTAAGTTTCCTCTGTTTAATTTTCAAAGACCATTTTTTCTTTTTCGCTAATCTCTCTCAGCGACAAGTGTTATCTTATCACACAGCTTTTTGCATGTCAACAACTTTTTTTCATTTTTTGTTGATCAATTTCTTACTAAGAAATGTTTGCCTTCACTTGCGACGTGTTTTATCTTAACATCTACGAAACATATAAATCCTCCTATCAAAACTAAATTAACGCATATAAATTCCCTTTACTACAAAATACTCATTTTTTCTCACTTTTTTTATTATTGATACACTAGGATATGTTTATATTTATTTTTTCTTATTTAATACAATTATGACTTCATATAAGAATATTCTCCTATCTGATATTAAATACTTATTTATGTTAATAATATGTAATACCAGATTAAAGTATAGAGATTTTATATCAAATTTAATAATCTTTCACTATTATAATATCTTAACCACAATTTAAATAACTGGTATAATATTAATCATATATTCTATAAAGGGGGAAATTAGATGAAAGATTTTACTAACTACATTACATATGCAATAATGGCCATTAATATTATTGTTGGTACTGCTATAGTTGTTTTGGAAAGAAAAAAACCCGAAAAAACAATAGCTTGGTTACTAATTCTATTATTACTCCCTCCTGTTGGTTTAATTCTTTATATATTCTTAGGTCAAAATTGGAAAATACATAAATTGAATGATCGCATATCTAATGAAATAAAGGATTTAATAACTCCTATAATAAAGGAATATAAACTTAAACAATATACTCCGCTTATTGAACTCCTTGCTAATAATAGTGATTCTCCTATATTTCCAAATAACGATATCAAATTCTATACTAATGGAGAGGATAAGTTTAATGATTTAAAAGAACAACTCCTAAATGCCACTCATCATATTCATTTAGAGTATTATATTGTAAAAAGTGATAATATAGGAAACGAAATAAAGGATATCCTTATAAAAAAGGCGAAAGAAGGCGTTAGAGTTAGATTCATTATAGATAGAGTGGGCGCTAAAATGAAAAAGGCTTATATAAAAGATTTAAAAGACAATGGAATCGATATTGTATTCTACTCTTATTTCTTAGCTCCACTATTACGCCCTATAAATACCCAAATAAATTATAGAAACCATAGAAAAATAGCCATAATAGATGGAAAGGTAGGTTTTTTAGGTGGTATAAACATCGGAGATGAATACCTAGGCAAAAGTAAATTCGGTTACTGGAGAGATACTCATCTTATGGTTAGTGGTGACTTCGTTATGGCTCTTCAGGCAGTTTTTTTAGATGATTTTTTAACAATACAAAAGGCAAATAACGAATACTCTTTTTATGATGATGAATTTGATCAATACTTTCCTGCAACTTCAGTAAAAAATGATGTTCTTATGCAACTAGTTAAAAGTGGACCTGACTCTGAATTTCCAGCAATAATGCAGGGAATGTTAAAAATGATAACAATGGCAAAAAAGAATATTTATATATCCACACCTTATTTTGTCCCTAACGAAAGTATAATGGATGCTTTAAGAATAGCTTCATTAGGTGGAGTGGATATTAAAATAATTTTCCCGGAGCAAGCAGACCACTTTACTGTTAATAAAGCTTCACGGACATATTTAGGAGAACTGATGCGTTGTGGAGTAAAAGTATATTTTTATGATAAAACAGCTTTTATCCATTCTAAAACTATGACTGTAGATGGGAAACTATTTACTTTAGGTACAGCTAACATGGATATCAGAAGTTATGATTTAAATTATGAAATTAACTGTGTGGTTTATGATGAGCATAAAACTAAAGAACTTGATGATATCTTCAATAATGATTTACTTAGATGCAGAGAATTTCCTCTAGAAGAATATGAAAATGAAGGAAAAGTTGATAAATTCATAGAGGGAATTGCTAGAATTTTTTCATCTCTACTATAAAATACTCAATTAGTGTATCAATTACATTAATTGAGTATTTTTTATTATATTTACATTAAATTTTTATTACTTCTATATGTTTATATTAGCTAATATTATAGAATAGTGTTATTCAGTAATATCAACTAAAAGGAGTTAATTCCAATGATAAAAAAATTTCTCTATTTAATTCCAATATCTATAATCGTAATTATTTTATATGTTTATTTCAAACCAGATTTGAGGGTTAAATTTATTGAAGAGTTTGATGGAAAAAGTCTCACATCACTAAAAAATGATAAACTTGTACATAGTTTTAAAAAGCGGAAACTATCTAGAAAAATTCCATCCCTTCCTAATGACATAACTTCTATATCTAAAGTAAATAATGTAGATTTAATTTATAACGATGATAAATTAGACCTCTCATCTCCGATTCTTCAAAAAGGACAAAGATACTACATATCAATAAAAGATTTTTGTGAATCAGTAGGTGCAGTTTATAATTACTTTGGAGATAGGTATACAATAGAATTTAACAATCAAATATACACGGTATCAAAAGAAAATAAAAATATATCCTCAAAAGCAGGCACAATAGAGCTTAGAGGTGAAGCTTTAACTAATCATAAAACAGAATATTTATCAGTTTCTGATATTGAAGAAATATTTTCTTTTATAAGTTATTGGGATATTGATAATAATAAAATATCATTCTTCCCTATAGATAATTTGAAGATAAAAATCCCCAAGGCTAATGGTACTATATCTTTAATTAGATTAGAAGACATTTCTGTGGGTGAAGAATATAATGGAGATAATCTACTTAAATTTAAAATGGTAGCACAAAATCTTTATATAAATAATGCAAATTTCTCAATAGCATGGGTTCCTAGATTTAAGGATCCTGAAAATAACGTAGATATAGATCTTTTAAAAGATTTTAACATGACTAATGCTGCATTTATAAATACCCTAGATTACATTATAAATAGGGGTGGTATTATCGGTCTTCATGGCTATACACATCAGTATGGAAATGAAAAGAGCATTGTTAGTTCTGAACTTACAAAAGATTATAATACTAAAGAAGAGGATGTTATAAACATTGTAAATTCAGCAATAACTACAGCAAACTCATTGAATATACCTTATAAGTTTTTTGAATCTCCACATTATAGAGCTACTGAATATCAACAATCTATACTCGAAAAGTATTTTGATTATATATATGAACCTTACGTAGGTATATGGAACAAGCTCCCTTTGGTTAGTCCTAGGAATAATACTACTATATATGTTCCAGCACCTTTAAGTTATGTAAAAGACAACAATGTTCAAGAGTTATTAGATAATATTAAAAGCAACAAAAGCTCATCTCTTGCAAGCTTCTTTTACCATCCATACAAAGAATTTGATTATATAAACATTGATATTAAAGATGGACAACTAAATTATACATATTCTCAAGATGCTCCATTAAATAGAATATTAAAAACACTTGATGATTGTGGATATGTAACAATAAAACTTACTGATATAAAATAGAAAAAAAGATTAGCTGATGTTAAATTAGCTAATCTTTTTCTTTAAATTTACTCTAAAAAACTTAATTGAGTTGAAGATATCTCCTCATAATAAGATGGCATTTCCGTAGATATTTCGTGTATTCTACAATAATCATAAAACATCTTTTTTATCTTTTCGTATTTTAAAATCCTACAGCTATAGTAATTTTTATAATGACTTTGATACTGTTCCTTCACTCCAGGAAATAACTTATCTAGTTTCTCATAATAATAATCACGTTGTCTATCCCTTAATGTTACTCCAAAAAACGGGTAAATATATTTAACCCCATATTTTCTTGCCATATTCAATATTTCCAAGATATTCTCTTCATTATCTTCTATGAATGGTAAAATAGGCATCATAGTTATACCTACATTAATACCAAGCTCTGATAATATACCTATAGCCTCAAATCTTTCTGTTGGACTTGATGCAAAAGGTTCTATCTTTTTGGCCAAGTTATCATCAGCTGTTGTTATTGTTATAGCTACAGATGCATATATCTTGTTTATTTCTTTTAACAAATCTATATCTCTTAAAATTAGATTACTTTTAGTTACAATATTAACTGGATATCTAAAGTCTGCAATTACCTCTAATGCTTTTCTAGTAAGCTTATACTTTCTTTCCACATGAGTATAAGGGTCACTCATAGCCCCAGTTCCTATAGTTCCTTTAATTCTTTTTCTAGCTAATTCATTTTTTAAAAGTTCCACTGCATTTGTTTTTACTAATATATTATCGAAGTTTTCTATCCTATAACACTCACTTCTAGAATCACAATATATACAACCATGTTGGCAGCCTTTATATATATTCATAGTATATTGCACTCCAAACCATTGATTTGGATATTTATTTTTAACTAAAATTGATTTAGCCTCTATTTCCTCTATCATACTATTTAACCTCTTCATATATACTTAATCTAATCTTACCAAACATAATTACACATAAGTGTGTCATATTTAAATATCAATTCCTAAAAACTTTTTAACTAATATTCCAATACCAAAAGATATTACTGCAACACCTAAGCTTATACCTGTCATTTCTAAAAAACGTCTTTTAAACTTTAAATCTTTAGCTATTGAAATATAATAATTAAATCCTGCTATTATTAAGACTACTGAAGCGATCATTATTCCAAGTGCCACTAAGTAATCCTCAGGAGGTAAAAGTAAAAATGGTAATATCAATATAATTACAGTAAACAAATATGCTATTCCTGTATAAGTACAAGACTTTAATGCATCTTTTCTTCCCTCTGATCTAGCAGAAAGGAATTCTGATGATGCCATAGATAAAGTTGCTGAAATTCCTGTAATCAATCCAGACAGTGCTATTATTCTAGTATTTTGAATAGCCAAAGATAAACCTGCTAAGGTTCCAGTAAGTTCTACTAAGGCATCATTTAATCCAAGAACCATAGATCCTACGTATTTAAGTTTTTCCTCATCAAGAAGTCCTAAAAGCTCTTTTTCATGCCTGTCCTCATCATCTGCAATCTCCTTTGCTTTAGGTATTTCCTTTGCTATAATATCATAATTAACCCCAGCAGCCTCTTCTCCTTTTTCTAAAAGTTTTAAAGCAAAGGTAAAGCCTAAAATTCTGCTTATTAGTACATACCAAAACACCTTTAACTTTTTAGGTTTAGCTTCTTTATTGGTGTATTTTTTCCATACAAAGCTATGAGCTTTTTCTTCATTAGCTATTTTTTCTAGAACTTTTCTATTATTATCATTTTTTATTCCTTTCGCTACTTTACTATAAATATAGTATTCAGTAATTTCATCTACTTGCATTTTCTCTACTAATTTTTTTATTGGATCACTTAATAAAATTTCACTCATAATACCTTCACCTCTTTTACATATATATCCATGTCTTCTATAAGTATATTATAAAAAAGTTAAAATAAATAAACAACTTCCATTAATATTTATAATTTAATTTATTTAATTTGAGAATAATAAACTTGAATAATTTTTAAGGAGTGAAGATAAATGAGCGAAAAAAGAAAAATGACCTTTACTGATGAAAATGGAGAAAAAGTTGATTACACAATACTTGACCAATTACTAATAAACTCTAAAGAATATGTAGTCATGGCTCCAGTCGGAAACGAACAAAATATAGAAATATACAAAATGCTATTTGATGCTAAATTAAATGAAAGCCTAGAAGCTGTTGAAAGCGAAAGTGAAATTTCTATGGTAAAAAAAGCTGCACATATTAGTTAGAAATAATAAGACTGTACTTAAATTTGATTTTAAGTACAGTCTTATATCATAAAACAAGTTGATTAATCTATGTACACGTCAATAACTTTAGCAACATAGTCATCTAATCCTGATTTTGATAATACCACAAGAGATTTATCTATTTCCCCTGGAATTTTGGCACTATATGCCTCAGCTTCATTGGTATCATAGTTTTCATCTCTTAATACGATTATATCGTTCCCTTCAGCCACCTCATACTCTTCAAGTATTTCTGCTACACGATCCTCAACTTCCCCAGTAGGACACTCCAATTCTCTTATCTTCTCAATTGCATCTTCAAGCTCTGTCATAATTTTTCCTCCTAAATAACATTATTACAATACTATTCTATCCATTTTAATCTATTTAATTCCTTCTCATTACTATTCTGTAGAACATTCTCCTCAATGCTCATTAAAGTCATAGATTGATAATTATGCACGTATTTCTCTGTAGGAGCTTCTTTTCAAGCTCCATAAAATTCATTCAATTATTATGCACATCTGACCTGTAGAAGGTGTTCCTTAACCTTCATTAGATTCCTTCTTCCTCAGCTTCATCAAAGTCATTTTCCTTAATTTATTGATGCTAGTATGGTTTTATGGACACATTTTAATAATTATTTATAATAAAGTTAAGAGAGGTGTGTTCAAGTGAGAAGAAAAACTTATACAGATGATTTTAAGAAGATGGTAATCGAAGTATACAATACCGGAAAACCAATTAAAGCGATATGTGAAGAATATGGCGTGTCAACAGCTACTCTGAATAACTGGACTAATAGTGTTCAAGTGAAAGAGAAAATCTCGAAAAAGCCTATTATAGCTAAAAAGAGTAAAGCTACTGAAGAAAAGAGTAAGGAAGACTCTAAAGAGTTCGCAAAATTAAAGAAAGAAAATGAACGAATTAAAATGGAACTTGAAATATTACACCAAAGGCGGGCTTTAGCCAAAAAAGCTATCGCCATATTCTCAAAGGACCAAGAGATATAATTAAATTTATTGATAATAATCATGGAATTTATCCAGTAAGACTCATGTGTAAATTACTGAATATGCCTAAGAGTACTTACTACCAATCTCATCACCATACTCCGTCCCGGAGGGAATCGGAAAACATAATATTGAAAGAAAGAATACTACAAATTTATAATGAAAACAAATGTAGATATGGTGCTCCCAAAATACAAAAAACTCTTGAAAAGTCAGGTACTTATATAAGTATTAAACGAGTTCAGAGATTAATGAAGGAGCTAAATATTCGTTCTATAGTAATTAAAAAATTTAGACCACCGAAATCTACTAAGAAAGTATTGGAAAGAGTAAACTTACTCAAACAGGATTTTAAAACTACCAAACTAAATGAAAAATGGGTAGGAGATATAACTTATATTCATACATTAAAGGACGGCTGGTGCTACTTAGCTTCTATATATGGACTTGTATACGAGAAAGATAGTTGGCTACTCATTTTCAAAGACTATGGATTCTTCTGTAGTAATAGCTGCTTTAGATAATGCATATAAAATCCAGAAGCCAACTGAATCGCTTATTTTCCACTCTGATCTTGGAGTTCAATACACAAGTACAGAGTTTATTAATAGACTAAAAAAATATGGAATAAAAGCTTCAAATAGCAGAAAAGCATGCCCTTATGATAACGCCTGTATAGAGTCTTTTCATTCTATTTTAAAGAAAGAACAAGTTAACAATGTTCAATATTATGATTATGAAAGTGCAAAGTTAGACTTATTTATTTTCATTGAGTCTTGGTATAACCGTAAAAGAATTCATAGTTCTATTGATTACATAACTCCGCAAATGAAAGAAGATCTTTTTAGAATGACAATTTGAGACTTAAAATGTGTCCAAGATATTGACCTAGGTCCATTATATTATTATGTTTAATAAGAAGTTAAGTACTTAAATAGAAAAATAGAAAAGTATTTAAATAGAAAAAAAGCTATTGCAAATTTAATTACAATAGCTTTAAGTTTATTAAAATGTTACATCTTTTAATATTAATCCTTTAGGTTGAGCTATAGGACCAGCCTCTGCTCTTCTTTTTTCATCTAAAATTCTCTTTACATCCTCTGGTTTAAGTTTTCCTTTTGCAACTTCTAAAAGAGTTCCTGTAATAATTCTCACCATATTTAATAAGAATCCATTTCCATTAACCTCAATTTCTATTAAACCATCATTTTCTTTTATGTCTATATAATTAATAGTTCTAACGGTAGATTTGGTATTAGGTTTTAGACTAGTAAAACTTTGAAAATCATTAGTTCCGATTAAATATTCAGCACCTTTTCTCATGTTTTCTAAATCTAATTTCTCATCAGTATGATATACATACTTTCTGTTAAAAACATTTCTAACTTTACTATTATATATTCTATAAATATAAGTTTTTGATTTAACATTATATCTTGCATGGAATCTCTCACCAGTATCTTTTATAGATTTTACTACTATGTCTTCTGGCAAAAAGTCGTATAGATATCCCATTATAGTATTGATACTATAATCGCAATTAGTGTGGAAGTTTGCTACATAATTCTCAGCATGAACTCCTGAATCTGTTCTTCCGCAACCTATTACTTGTATAGTTTCACCTGTCATTTTAGATAAAACATTTTCTAATTTTCCTTGTATAGTTAAGTCGTTATCCTTCTGTCTTTGCCATCCTTTATAGCGTGTTCCATCATATTGTATGATCATTTTTAAGTTTCTCATCTAATTCCACCTTTAGTCTATTTAGTATTTATTTAAAACAATAGCCTTATTATAAATTAAAATAGACTAAATTAATAGCTTATTTTTCGTGAATCATTGTATACATGTTTATCATTTCTGTTACAACATCTTTTAATGTGGCTGTAGTTAACAATTGATCTTCAGCATGCATAAATAATATAGAGAACTCAAGCTTTTCTCCTCTTGCTTCTTTTTGAACTAAATCAAAGTGTCCTTTGTGTCCTTCTTTTAAATGTTCTTCTGCTTTTTTTAATGTTTCTTTAGCTTCTTCTAACTTCTTTTCTCTTGCAAATCCTAAAGCTTCTATTATGTATGATTTTGCTGTACCTACTTCACTTATTATTTGAAATGCTGCTAATTGTAATTCTTCCATTATTGTTCCTCCTAAATGCTTTAATTATATTTGTGAAAAGATAACTTAGGAGAACAGCTTACGCCTATTCTCCTAAGATTTTATATTATGCAGTTACTTCTGGGTTATCTAAAGCTTCTTGTCTTTCTTTTTCTGCTACCTTGTTACCTACAACTACAAATGGGAAGTATATTAATGTAGCTATTGCTAAGTTTACTAAAGCAAGTATCATAGCGTTTATGCTTCCGTTAGTGTTAAAGAACGCTCCTAAACCTACTGGCATTGTCCATGGTGCCATGTTAGTTATTGGAGGAATAAATCCTATTGTATATGCGATTGTTGTAACTATAGCAAGTATAGGTTGTACAATTATATATGGTATAAATAGTACTGGATTAAGTATTATTGGAAGACCAAATAATATTGGTTCGTTTATTTGGAATATACCTGATGGTAAACCAAACTTCGCAACTTGTCTCCAGTCTGGACGTTTTGATGCTAAGAATATAGCTATTACAAGTCCTAAAGTTGCTCCAGTTCCTCCTAAGAATATATAAGAATCTATCATAGGCTTAGCCCACATATTGAAATGCTCTCCTGCTTTAACTGCAGCATCAACTGATCCATATTTTTGGAATAAGTCAACATTTTGAAGTGCCATAACTCCCATAACTGGGCTGTCTAGCGCTGACAATGCTAATGCTCCATGTACTCCAAAGAACCATAAGAATGCTGAGAAGAATACATATACAGCTCCTACTAATCCACCTGCATTAGTTAGTGGTGTAGCTATAAACTTAATTATAAGATCATGGAAATTCATACCGTTTCTTGATAATATAGTTGACAATGAACCTAATATAGTTAAAATTATAAATCCTGGGATTAATGAACTGAAAGAACGAGATACTGCTGGCGGAACGTTCGCTGGCATTTTTATTACCCATCCTCTTTTTACTATAAATGAATAAAGTTCTCCAACAAATAAACCTATAAGCATACCTGATATAACGTTTTGTCCACCAAAGAATGATGTTGAGAATCCTCCAACTGATTGAGTTAATTTAGATGCTACGTCTATTGTTATAACTCCATCTTTTATTAGGCTTGTATAATCAATGCCTATTGCAGCTGGTGTTAATGTTATGAATGAAACTATACCCATTAAACCAGTAGCTCCTTCATCAACATTGTTCTTTTTACCTATTTCACTAGCTAGCATATAAGGTATCATTAACGACATTATACCTATTGTTCCATTTATAGCAGCGTTACCGATGCTTTGGAATTGAGCAATAGACTTAACAGTGTCTTCTGATAATCTTATACCCATTTGATAGAAGAAAGTTCCTTCCCCAAAGTTTAAAAATACGTTGTTAATAAGTATAAACATAGCACCTATTAATGATAGCGGCATAAGTCTTAAGAACGCATTTTTAATTGCATTTAGATAGGCATTATTTCCTATCTTCATAGCTACTGGCACAACTTTTTCTTCCAGAACAGCAATTAACTTATTCATATTTAACCCTCCAAAATAATGTTTTTATATTTTAAAAATTTTATTATTACCCTAATAATTTCAATGCTTTTTCTAATACTGCGTTTCCATCCATTAACCCGTACATTCTCATTTCTATAACATCTACAGGCTTGTCTGGATAAATTTCTTTTATCGCATTTAAACGATATTTTATTTGCGGCCCAAGTAGTATTACGTCAGCTTCTTGTCCTCTTTCACTTACTTCTGCTTCTGGATATGCAAATATATCTACATCAATATTTTTGCTTTTAGCTGCTTCTTGCATCTTACTAACTAATAATGATGTTGACATTCCTGCCGAACAGAATAATCTAATTTTTTTCATATTAAAATCCCTCCCTTTTTAATAGATGATGTAAATGCTTACAAAACAATTATATATCCATATCTATTAAAAGTCAATATATTATTACATAAAAATATATACTTTTGTTTTTAAGAGATATACAATGCCATAAAATCAGAAAAATCGACATTAAAAACTAATGCCGATTTTTTGAAATATTAATCAACTAACTCATTATTTTCTGCAACTTTTTTATACCATAAACCACTTTTCTTAACACTTCTTTTAAAGTTGTTATCTAAATCAACTCTATAGAATCCATAGCGATTTTTATATGCATTAGTCCAAGACCAGTTATCTACAAATGTCCACATATGGTATCCAAAGCAATTAGATCCTTCCTCTATTCCTTTATGAAGCCATCTTAAGTGCTCAAAAAGAAACTCAATTCTATAATCGTCTTTAACCATTCCATTTTCATCTATAAATCTGTCTTCATCTTGAACTCCCATACCATTTTCTGAAATATACCAAGGTATGTTTTTATAGTTATTTTTAATGTTTACTGCTATATCATAGATAGCCTTTTCATATATCTCCCAGCCTCTATAGATATTCATTTTACGTTCTGGCCACTCATAGTTACCAAAAAATGTTTCTGGCATTAAGGCTTCACTTGGATCTACTGCCTTTTCTCTTGCTTTTATTCTACGTGGTTGGTAATAGTTAACGCCTAAATAATCCACTGTATTATTTTTGATCACTTCAAGATCATTTTCATGGATTTCTGGAATTATATCGTTATCTTTTATAATTTGAATTAATTCCTCAGGATATTCCCCTAATATTGATGGATCTAAAAAGCTTCTATTAAAGAATAAATCTGCAATATTTGCTGCTTTTACATCATCAGGATTATTTATATCTCTTGGATAAGAAGGTGTAAGGTTAAGTATTATTCCTATCTTTCCATCTTCAACATTTAGCTTATGAAATTCTGCAACTGCTTTAGCACTTGATAACATAGTGTTATATGCTACTTGAACAGCTCTTTTCATATCTGTTACTAAAGGATAATGGAATTGATATAGATATCCGCCTTCTACTGGAACTATAGGTTCATTATGAGTAGTCCAATATTTAACTCTATCAGAGAATAGTTCAAAACACTTACGTGCATATCTAGCATAAGCTTCTACTACTTCTCTACTTTCCCAGCCGCCTTTTTCTTGCATAGCTAAAGGCATATCAAAGTGATATAAGTTTATGATTGGTTTTATACCATTTTTTATTAGCTCATCTATAATATTATTATAGAATTCTACTGCTTTTTCATTAACCGCGCCATCACCATCTGGGATTAATCTTGACCAAGTTATTGATGTTCTATAAGAGTTAAAACCTATATCTTTCATTCTTTTAATATCTTCTTTGTACAAATTATAAAAATTTGATGTATCTTGTGGCCCTACTTGGTTAAAAAACTTTTCTGGATCGATTTCATACCAGTGATCCCAGATGTTTTTACCTTTACCATCTTTATTTGAAGCTCCTTCTGATTGAGGACCTGAAGAAGCTGCTCCCCATAAAAAGTTTTTTGGAAATTTATAATTCATTTATTTTCCCCCTTAAAAGTATATATTTTGGTTCAAATATTATTTTACGGTTAAATAATATCATACTTTTAATATAAAAGTCTATACTTTTAAATTTATGGTAAATATCTATTCTTATTTCATAAATTTTGTTATACTATAAATATAAACCATAATAAATATACTTTTGATATGATCAGGAGATTCATAATGCTAAAATATGTTGAGATTGCTAATGATATAAGAGATAAGATTTTGCAAGAAGTTTATATTCCAAATGAACAATTACCTTTTGAAAAGGATTTAGGCGAACAATATAAAGCTAGTAAAATGACTGTGAAAAAAGCTTTAGATATGCTTGTTGCCGAAGGTCTAATTGTTAAGAGACGTGGAGCTGGTACCTTTGTTAAAGATGTACAGATCAAAGATATTCAAAGATTATTACTTTCCAGTCAATTTGAAGGACTTACAGCTAGTAATTATAAACATGAAGTTACTAGCCAAGTAATTGAATTTGCAGTTATTCCAGCAAATGAGGATATTTGTGAAAAACTTAAATTAGAACCTGATTCTTTTGTTTATAAAATCATTCGTTTAAGATTAATAGATGGCAAACCTACTGTCATTGAAGAGACTTATATGCCTCTAGCACTTATGCCTAATTTTAAAAAATCTATTTTGGAAGGTTCTTTATATGAATATATTGAAGATACCCTTGGGTATAAAATTCAAAGTGCTCATAGAACTATACATGTTAGAAAAGCTACTCCTTTTGAAATAGAACATCTACGTTTAGAGGAAAATGACCCTATCGCTGATGTTCAACAGGTTGGATTTTTGGATAACGGACAGCCTTTTGAATATTCACTTTCATTTCATCATTACTCATTTTATGAATTTAAGACTGTTATTATAAAATAAAAAGAAGTAGCTTTACGCTACTTCTTCCCTATTTTAAATCTATTGATTACGCTAGTCACAATATATGCAAAAGCTCCTCCACTAGTGTCTATAAGTACATCTCTAACCGCTGGACCTCTTCCTGGTACAAAAGATTGATGAAATTCATCACTACACGCATATAAAAATACAAATGCTAATGAATAGTTCCAAGCCTTTCTTTTATCCATATACATTCTTAATACATTTAGCGTTAGAATATATAAAATAAAGTACTCAGTAAAATGAGCCCCTTTTCTTACAACAAAATTGGCTAAATTGCCTAAATGGCTGTTAAGATCTAATCCTAATACATTAAATATATATATTACTAGTTTACTTTGTTCATCTGATACATCCCCAGGCAATTGAGAAAAGATAAATATTACTATCATCCAAGCTACCCATAATATCCATCTTATCAACTTTCTGTTTTTGTCATTCATATAATCAACCCTTACTTTAGTTTTTTTATTATATTATATCTATCTCTTAATAGATAAGTAAAGGCTAAAGATATTAAACCCACTCCTAAAAATCTTGTAGAGTTTTTAACAAATAAAATCATCACCATCCCAAGTATTATAACCATTATATCTATTAAACACACGTTACTCTTCTTCATTATATCCACCCCACAATCTTCAATATAAATCACTATCCTTTAATAATTATAGCCTGTTTCTCTATGATTGTTTATTAAATCAACCTTAAATTTACAGTTTACTGTAAAAAGATTGAGAGGTGGCCCCTTAAAACACTCTTTCTTTTTCCATAACTAGTGGATGCTTGTCTAAACCTTTTAAAACTTCACCTTTTTCCACATGACCATATTTATCAATAAGAACATTCTCTAAGCTAGCATCTTCTGCTATTATTACATTTTGAAAAATAATACAGTCTTTTAGTTTGGCATTTTTTCTTATATGAACACTTCTAGAAATAACACAATTTTCTACGCTTCCTTCTATATAACATCCATTAGCTATTATAGAATTTTTAACATCACTATCTTTAGTATATTTTGTTGGTCCTCCATCTTTAGTTTTTGTATATATTGGACCATTATCAAAAAACAACTCTGTATTTATCTTTACATTTAATAAATCCATGTTAGCCTTATAATAAGAACCCAAAGAATCTATACAACTTAGGTATCCTTTAAATTCATAAGCATTTACTTTAAGCTCATCTAACTTTTCATAAATAGCTTTTTTTATTTTTCTATACTTACCGGTCTTTATACAATCATAAATTATCTCTATAAATAAATCTTTTTTCAAAAGAAACATTTCCATACATATATTAAGTTCTTTATTACTTCCAATATTTTTGCCTACACTTCTTACTCTATTTTCCTCATCTATGCTTAATGCATCACAATTAATAAAACTACTATCACCATTATTTATTTTCTTATAAACTACTGTAACATCTGAGTTATTATTCTCATGATATTCACTAATTTTACTAAAATCTATATTACAAATCATATATGATGGAGCCATTAGTACATATTCTTGTCTACTGAACTTAAAAAACTCAATATTGTTTGCGAATATATGCACGTCATCATAGTATAAATCGTCATCTGAAAAATTAAAAACTCTTAATCCATCTATCTTTCTATGCAAGTCCCAAGGTCTTCCGTTACTTAAGTGATCTATTAAGGACCTTGATTTGTTTTTTGTGAAAATCCCTATATTGTTGATACCAGAATTAGTCATATTAGAAAGTATAAAATCTATGATTCTATATCTTCCCGCCATAGGTACAGATGCCAATGGTCTGGTTCTAGTAAGTTCATTTATTCTTCCCTCATTTTCATCTAGGTTAATAATTCCCATGTAAGTTTTCAAAATCCCACTCCCTTTATCTATATAAACATTAGGTTTATTCCATTATGGTACCACTTTTAATATCTTCTTTTGCTGGTATTACAGTTATCTTGTTTCCATGCCCTATTCTACATTCTCTTCTAATTGTTACATTATTTCCAACTATAGCTTTATCGATAATTACATTTTCACCTATTTTAGTATTTGGCATTATTACAGAGTTTTTTATCACTGTATTTTTACCTACAAAAACTCCAGGAAATAAAACTGAATTTTCTACTTCTCCATGAACTATACACCCCTCTACTACCAAGGAAGATTTTACACTAGCATGTGGTCCTATATATTGAGCTGGCCTTACTGGATTAATAGAATATATTCTCCATTCATTGTCATATAAATTCAATTCATTATCATCTTTTAATAAATCCATATTAGCTTCCCAAAGACTTTCTATGGTGCCAACATCTTTCCAATATCCTTCAAAAGGATATGCCATTAACTTCTTACCTTGCTCTAGCATTTTAGGTATTATATTTTTTCCAAAATCATTATTAGAGTTTTTATCAGCTTCATCCTCTTTTAATAGTTTTTTTAATGTTCTCCAGTTAAAAATATATATTCCCATAGATGCCTTAGTGCTTTTAGGTTCAGCTGGTTTTTCTTCAAATTCATATATACTTAAATCCTCTCTTGTATTCATTATTCCAAACCTAGATGCCTCTTCTAAAGAAACGTCAATAACTGCAATTGTTACATCTGCTTCATGTTCTTTATGGAAATCTAACATTTTTTCATAATCCATCTTATAAATGTGATCACCTGAAAGTATCAACAAATATTCTGGATCATGGTCATCTACAAAAGGTATGTTTTGATATATAGCATTAGCAGTACCCTTATACCAATTTCCGCCCTTTTCTTCTTGATAAGGTGGTAGAATATTTACCCCCCCATCTCTTCTATCCAAATCCCAGGGGTCTCCTATTCCTATGTGAGAGTTTAATTCTAGTGGTTGATATTGTGTAAGCACACCTACCGTGTGAATATTAGAATTAGAGCAATTGCTTAGAGTAAAATCGATAATTCTGTATTTTCCTCCAAATGGTACAGCTGGTTTTGCCAACTTTTTAGTTAATACTCCTAACCTAGATCCTTGTCCACCAGCTAAAATCATAGCAATAATATTTTCTTTGACCATTTTATAACCTCCCTTTCTAATGATGTTTTTCCCTAATAGATAAATTTATCAATCTATTTTATTATCATTTGTTTAAACATATCCTCATTACATTTTTTCCCATATGCTCTAATTATAGCAACATAACTGTATTACTTCAATAAGCTTTTCTGGATTTATATGGTAAGTGAACTTTTTTACATATCCTTCATTTATGAAACGAATTCATAAATAAAAAGAGAGTACTACTAGGCTTTAATTAGTACTCTCATAAATGTTAACTACGCTCAGTTAAGAACTTTGAAACATATGCCAAGGATTCTTCTATCAAATCTTGTCCATTTTCTAACTCTTCCATTTTTTTCTCTAAAGAAAACATACGTTGATCTAACAGAGTTATCCTATCTTTAACATCATTTAAAATTTTACTTTCATAATTAATTTGATTGCCATATTCATCTAAATAAATGTGTTCTGGAGGTCCACCACATTCTACGCATTTTAAATATATACCCTCTTTATCTCTATCTCTAAATATTTTAAATGTATCATTTCTACACCTAGAGCATTCTGATAATAAAGTATAATCATAATAACTCACATCTATTTCATAATTACTTCCACATTCTTTACAAGTTAATATTAATTTTTCATCCTTATTTTCTAAATAAAAACTATTTCCACTGCATCCTTCCTTTTCACACACCACAGTTCTTATCACAAATATCACCTCCTAGATATTTAATATGTTCATTTTAATATATTTATTCCTATATATTTATGTCAGCTAAGTATTTTTAAAAATCAAAAAGAGCCAACTTTAAAAGCTGACTCTCTAGCTATAGGTGAATTTTAATGGAGGATATACTTAACGCTTAATTTTATATTTTATCGCTAGTAAATAAATAAAAAGTGTTAAGTTTATTAAATATAGTATACTCTAATTGATAATTATTTTCAATACATTATTTAATAAAAAAAGTTATAATGTAACTATAATGTTTTATGTAAAGGAGTTTATTTATGGTTGATACTAAAAGAGAAAATTATATATCTTGGGATGAATATTTCATGGGGATAGCTCTTATCTCCTCATTAAGAAGTAAGGATCCTAATACTCAAGTCGGCTCTTGCATAGTTAATTCTGACAATAAAATAATCGGAATAGGTTATAATGGACTTCCTAAAGGTTGCTCTGATGATGATTTTCCTTGGGGGAATTCCGGAGATTTTTTGCAAACAAAATACCCATATACCTGTCATGCCGAACTAAATGCTATATTAAACAGCATAGGTACTAGCTTAGAGAATTGCAAAATATATACTACCCTTTTCCCTTGTAATGAATGTACTAAAGCACTTATACAGGTTGGAATAAAAGATATAATATATCTTTCAGATAAATATTCAGTTACTGATATAGTAAAGGCATCTAAACGTATGCTTAATACTTCAAACGTCACATTCACTAAATTTCAAACAAACAGAAAAGATTTATTTATTTCTTTTGAAAATATGGAGGATACAAAATGAGTGCACAAAAAAAGAATGAACTTGAACTATCAAAAGAAAAAAGAGAAGAGATGATCTCTTTGATTAAAACTTATTTCTATAATGATAGAGATGAAGAAATAGGTGACTTAGCAGCAAGTTTAATTTTAAACTTCATTGTGGATAAACTTGCTCCTGAATTTTATAATCAAGGAGTTCTTGATTCATATAAATATATGGGAAATTCAATTGAAGATTTATTATCTATCCAAAGATATTAAAAAAATTACTATGAGAATTAAAAGCTCATAGTAATTCTTTCTTTTATTCTAATATTACGCCTTCAAGTGGTTTTAATGCCAAATTCCCATTTATTATAGGTTTTCGGATATTAGTAAGAAGGTCTTTTTTGTATATAACTTTACTTTTCTCAGGAAGTACAACTTCCTTTTCTTCAGATAGGTTTCTATTAACAGCTATACATAGATATTTATTATTTAAAATTCTTCTAAATAATAAAATATCTTCTTCTGAACTAATAAATTCTATATCTCCATTTATCAATTCTTCATTTTCATTTCTAATAGAAACCATCTTTTTATACATATAGAAAATTTCTTTATCTTCTTTTCCCCATGGAAATGTCTTTCTATTATCAGGGTCTTTTCCTCCTGTTAGTCCTGCTTCATCACCATAATATATAAGCGGAACCCCTACCATAGTCATTTGAATAACTAATGCTAGATTAATCAAATCTTTTCCACCTAATGAAGTTAAGATTCTCTCCGTATCATGGTTTCCTAAGATATTCATAAGGCTATAAAAATTTTCTTTTGGATAATTCTCTTTTAAACTTAAAATAATTCTAGAGAACCTATTAGAAGTAATATCTCCTCTTAAGAATGCAATTAATGCATTCTTTAATGGATAGTTAGTAACTGAATCCAGCTCCTTACCAAGAAAATATCTTCTTTTTACTCCATAGCTAACCTTATTAGATGCATCTTCCCAAACCTCACCTATTATAACCCCATCTGGATTTTCTTTTTTAACTCTCTCCCTTAAGATCTCAATAAATTCGTCTGGAAGCTCATCTGCTACATCCAATCTCCATCCATGTACACCTAAACTCATCCACTTAGATATAACAGACTCCTTATTTCTTATAATATAATCTAAGTATGTTGGATTCATTTCATTTACATTTGGCAAATCTTTTATTCCCCACCAACACTCATAGTCATCTGGATAATTATAAAATCTATACCAATCATAATAAGGTGAATCCTTTGACTCATAGGCACCTAAAGAATTTTCATTTTTATACTTATTAAAGTATATAGAGTCCTGTCCAGTATGAGAGAAAACACCATCTAATATTATCCTTATACCTCGTTCTCTAGCTTTTAGGCATAATTCTTTAAAAATCTTTTCATCTCCGAACATCTCATCAATTTTTTTGTAGTCCCCTGTATTATATTTATGATTTGAGGAAGCTTTAAATATAGGATTAAAATAGATTATAGTAACACCTAGACTTTTCAAATAATCCAGCTTATTTATTACACCCCTTAGGTTTCCTCCATAAAAATCCCATCTTGCTATATCTCCATTGTTGTCTTTTATATACATAGGTTCATCATCCCACCTACCATATATAAAAGAGTTTTTCTTAGGATTACTAACCAAACCATTTTCATTGCCATTATAGAATCTATCTACAAATATTTGATATATTACCCCATGTTTATACCAATTAGGTACTAAAGCTTCTTCATAAACTGTTATCTGAAATCCCTTAGGATTATGATAATATATTTGACCTTCTCCACCTAATTCTTCTTCATTATTCCCGTAATAAACTATATCCTCATTAATCTTAAATGAAAAATAATATTTAACAACTCCAACTTTATTAAGCTCCAAAACTATTGAATATTTCTCTTTTCCATACTCTAAAGTTCGCCTATTCATGGGTATAATTCTCATATCATTATTGAAATCAATAATATTTAGAAAAACCTCATGAATATTTACTTGGGATTCTAAAAATAATTCTACTTTTGTATCTACTCTCACTGCTCCAAAGGGTTTTCTAAAGCTTAAGTCTTGAGAGTTATGATATATAGTTACATTATCCATACTCACTATCCTCTCATATTGATTTTATAAATTTTTATATAAATATCCTGATCCCCATATACCTGTAGCATATTCTTTTATGGTTCTATCACTTGAAAAAATACCTGAGTGAGCTATATTAACACAACTCATCTCCTGCCACTTCTCTTTATTTTTATATAATTTGTCTACTTTGTCTTGAGCTTCAATATAAGAATCAAAATCTTTTAAGACAAAAAATTCATCATTATAATTTAATAAATTTTCATAAATAATTCTGAATCTATCCTTTTCATCATGATAAAATCCATTTACAAGTTGATCAGTTATCTTTATTAATCTTTCATCGCCATTTCGTGTATCCCAGGCCGAATACTTTCCATGCCTATAATACTCTAACACTTCCCTCTCTGTTAATCCAAAGATGACTATATTATCATCTCCAACCTCATCTCTAATCTCCACATTTGCTCCATCAAGAGTAGCTATTGTTATAGCTCCATTCATCATAAACTTCATATTGCTTGTTCCCGAAGCCTCTTTTGTAGTTGTTGATATTTGTTCACTTACTTCTGTAGCTGGTACTATATCTTCAGCTAAGGATACCCTGTAGTTCTCCATAAAAACTATTTTCATTTTATCTGAAACTCTAGGATCATTATTTATTTTGTCTGCTAGTGCAGTTATAATCTCTATGGTCTTTTTCGCTAAATAATAAGCTGGCGCTGCTTTTCCTGCAAATATAAAAGTTCTTGGAGCTATATCAATACTTGGATTTTCTAATAGCTTATTGTATAAATCCATTATCCTAAGGGCATTTAAAGTTTGTCTTTTATATGCGTGAATTCTCTTTACTTGAACATCGAAAATAGAGTTAGTATCTACTACTATTCCCTGATTATCTTTAATAATCTTCGCTAACTTTTGTTTGTTTTCATTTTTTATTTTAAATAAACTTTCTTTAACAAAACTATCATTTTTAAACCTTTCAAACTTCTCCATATCCGTTGGATGTTTAATCCAACTTTCTCCTATAGTTTCATTAAGCAATTTAGTTAACTTAGGATTTGCTTTTATTAACCACCTTCTATGAGTAATTCCATTTGTTTTATTGTTAAACTTTCTAGGATACATGTAATAGAAATCAGACATTTGCTGATTTTTTAAGATTTCTGTATGAAGTTTTGCAACCCCATTAACACTATGGCTACCTACTATAGCTAAATGAGCCATTCTTACATACCCATCCCCTACTATAGCCATTTGAGATATCTTATCCCACTGCCCTTCATACTTACTCCATAACTTTCTTGTAAATCTTTCATTTATTTCTTCTACTATCATAAAGATTCTAGGCAATAACTTCTTAAACATATCTATTGGCCATTTTTCTAAAGCCTCTTGTAAAATAGTATGATTAGTATAAGATACAGAATTTGTAGTTATTCTCCAAGCATCTTCCCATGAAAGGCCTTCTTCATCTAATAGTATTCTCATAAGTTCTGGAATAGCTAGAGTTGGATGCGTGTCATTTATGTGTATTGCTATTTTTTCATTTAATAAACATAAATCTCCTAGATGTTTTTTATAATGTCTAATTATACTTTGTATACCTGCTGATACAAAAAAGTACTGTTGCTTAAGTCTTAATATTTTTCCCTCATAGAATGAATCATCTGGATAAAGAACTTGAGATATAGCCTCCACTGAGTTCTTATATTCTATAGCTTTTAAAAATTCTCCTCTACTGAAAGATGAAAAATCAAACTCATTTACTACAGGTTCAGCACTCCAAAGTCTCAATGTATTTATTACTTCATTCTCAAAACCTACTATTGGAGTATCATATGGAACTGCTAATACAGGCTCATAATTAATATGAGTGAAGGTCAATCTTCCTCCTATATACTCAGTTTTTATTTCTCCTCCAAATTTCACAACCTCAGCCTTATCTGTTTTTTTAATCTCCCATACATTGCCTTCTCTTAACCATTTATCAGGAGATTCGACCTGAGAGCCTTCTATTATTTTTTGTTCAAAAAAGCCGTACTTATATCTTATTCCACACCCATTACCAGGTATCTTTAAAGATGCCATAGAATCTAAAAAGCAAGCTGCTAGTCTTCCTAAACCACCATTACCTAAGCCTTGGTCCTGTTCAAGATTTTCTAAATCTTCAAGGTCTACTCCTAATTCCTTTAACGCTTTTTTACAAACATCTCTTATTCCAAGATTTAATAAACTATTTCCTAATAGCCTTCCTAAAAGAAATTCCATAGAAAAATAATATACTTGTTTCTCTTTCTCTCTGTTATATCTTTTATTAGTTTCTATCCACATTCTAGATACGTAATCTCTAATTAAGCTCCCTAAGGTTTCGTATTTATTTAAATTAGTCCCCTCATCTAAGTCTTTTCCGTGTAGTTCTATAAATTTTTGTATATAATCTTTTTTAAATCTATCTTTGCTTATTGTGAGCATGGTCATCACTCCCGTAATATTATTTAAGTATTAACCAATTCCTTATACATATCTAGATATACTTTAGCTGATTTTGTCCAACTATTATCAGTATTCATAGCTTCCCTAACTAACCCCATCCATATTTCTTTATTCTTAAAACATTCTAAAGCAGTGGTTGTGGCTTCTAAAAACTCATTCGAGTTGAAATTTCTAAAAGTGAACCCTCTGCCAGTTCCCTCATATTTATTATATGGTATTACAGTATCTTTAAGTCCCCCTGTCTCTCTAACTACAGGTATAGTACCATATCTTAAAGCAGTTAACTGTCCAAGACCACATGGTTCAAATAATGATGGCATAAAAAATATATCTGAAGCTGCATATATCTTATGTGCTAAAGCATCATTAAATTTAATATTTGTAGATACCTTTTCTGGATATCTATAGTGTAAGTTTCTAAAATGCTCTTCGTAGATATTATCCCCAGTACCTAAAATAACTAGTTGCACATCATCCTTTAATATCCTGTCTGCAATATCTATAACTAAATCAATTCCCTTTTGGCTTGTTAATCTTGATATTATAGATATCATAGGCACATCTTCTCTTACGGGAAGATTTAACTCTGACTGAAGCAATTTCTTATTTAGAATCTTTTTACTTATAGTCTCAAAACTGTAATTTTCATATATACTTTTATCTGTTTCAGGGTCATAGCTCTCATAATCAATCCCGTTTAGTATGCCAATTAGTTGATGGTTTCTACTTCTTAAGAGCCCATCTAATCCTTCCCCATAATACTCTGTTTGTATTTCTTCTGCATAGCTAGAACTAACTGTTGATACTTTATCACAATAATTAATTCCACCTTTCATAAAGGATACCCCACCATTAAATTCTATGCTTCCATTGTTATATGGTTCCATATCATAACCAAAGAGCTCCGGAAGAATGTTAGGATCAAAAACTCCCTTAAACAATAAATTATGAATACTGTATACTGATTTAATTCCACTATAAAAACTATCCTTTGAATACTCTAATTTTAAAAGCATAGGAATTAACCCACTCTGCCAATCATTACAGTGAATTACATCTGGTTTAAAATCTAACTCCTTCATAGCTTCCACTACTGCTCTATCGAAAAATGCAAATCTTTCTCCATCATCATAATAACCATATAATCCATCTCTTGAAAAATACTGCTCGTTATCTATAAAATAATATCTTACACCTTTTATATCATATTCAAAAATCCCACAATATTGCCTTCTCCATCCAACCTGTACCATAAACCACTTTACGAATCTCAATTTATCTTTATATTCACTCTTCAAATTCTTATATTTAGGTAATATTACCCTAATATCTACCCCTTCTTTATTTAGCTCTTTTGGCAAGGCACCTGCTACATCCCCTAGACCACCTGTTTTTATAAATGGATCTGCCTCAGAAGTTACAAACAATATTTTCATAAAATACCCTCCATACTCACTTACTTTCAACTAATTCATCTTCTAATATTTCTTCCTCAATTTTTTGTGGCTTTAAGATCAATGTTGCCATAGGTGGAACCTTAATTTTTATACTATATTTCTCCTTATGCCATCCTTGTGAACTAGCTGTAATCACTTCATCCATAACTTGTCCTGAACCACCATAACTGCTAGCGTCACTATTAAACAACTCATAATATTCACCTAAATATGGAACTCCAACCTTAAAATCATAATACACCTTAGGAGTAAAATTACATATCACTATTAAAGTATCTTTTTTATCTTCACCCATTCTGCAGTATATAAATATGCTTTGATCTTTATTATCTGCATCAATCCATTTAAAACCATCGTGCTCATAATCTAGCTGCCATAAAGCCTTTTCAGTTTTATATAAATTATTTAAATCCTTATAAAAGTCCTGAGTTTGCTTATGTCTCGGAAATTCATCTATAAGTTTCCACTCAAGCTGCTCATAACTTCTCCATTCTATGAATTGAGCAAATTCATTCCCCATAAAGGTAGTTTTTTTACCTGGATGAGTCATCATAAAACCTAAAAACGCTCTTAGTCCAGAGAACTTATTCCAATAATCTCCCCACATTTTATCTATTAAAGATTTCTTTCCATGTACAACCTCATCATGAGATATTGGAAGAATAAAGTTTTCTGTATAATGATACATCATAGCAAAATTAATAAGATTATGATGATACTTTCTATATATAGGATCGATCTCAACATATTTTAATACATCATTCATCCAACCCATATTCCACTTAAAGTTAAACCCTAATCCACCCATCTCCACAGGTTTAGTTACCATTGGCCATGTTGTTGATTCTTCAGCAATCATTAAAATATTAGAAAACTCTTTAAATACTGCTGTATTTAATTCTTTAATAAATTCTGCTGCTTCTAGGTTTTCACGTCCTCCATATTTATTAGGACTCCACTCTCCTTTTTCTCTTCCATAATCTAAATATAATATATTAGCAACTGCATCGACTCTCAATCCATCTATATGGAATTCTCTGAGCCAATACAATGCATTTGATATTAAAAAGCTCTTAACCTCCGGCCTTCCTAAATCAAAATTCGCAGCTCCCCAGCCCTTATTTTCTTGTTTACTTAGCTCTTCATATTCATAGGTAACAGAGCCATCATACTTATATAAACCATGATTATCTTTACAAAAATGTCCTGGTACCCAGTCTAAAATAACCCCTATTCCTTCATTATGTAGAGCGTTTATAAGCTCCTTGAATTCATCTCTTGTCCCATACCTACTAGTAACGGAATAATATCCAACTACCTGATATCCCCAAGAATCATCTAGAGGATGTTCCATTATTGGCATCAATTCTACATGCGTGTAACCCATACTTTTCACGTATTCTGGTAACCTTTTTGCTAGTTCTAAATAAGATAGAAATTCTCCATTCTCATCAGTTCTCCATGACCCAAGATGAAGTTCATATATATTTACTGGACTTTTATAAATATCAGTTTTATTTCTTGAATTTATCCACTTTCTATCTTTCCATCTATATTTTAAATCTCTCGTTATAATAGATGCGGTATTAGGTCTTAATTCACTATATATTGAATATGGGTCTGATTTTAATATAATTTTATTTTGTTCAGTAGTTATAGCATATTTATAAACCTGACCTTCTTTCATACTAGGGATAAAAGAACTCCATAAACCAGACTTTGTTATCCTCTCTAATGAATATTCCTCAAGAACTTCCCAATTATTAAAGTCTCCTACTACATTTATTGCTTTTGCCTTAGGTGCCCATGTTGTAAAACGAACCCCTCTTTTTCTTTTCTCAGTAATAAGATGAGCTCCCATAAATTTATATGCATTATAATGACTGCCATTGTGAAATAGATATGTATCATACTCTGATATATTTTTAATATCTATTATTTCTGTCTTTTCATCCTCTACTCTATCTTTAAGTTCAACCATATTCTCAACCCCTTGAAATCTTAATAATGTAATTATAACATAATTTTCCATTAATTCTATAGTATTGATATTTTTTATAAGTTACATAATTTAAAACCTTTCCATAATCCATTTAGATATAAAACAAAAAGTCGCCTTAAGCGACTTTTAAAATTTATTAAATCTATTCATCTTTTTTATCTTCTAATTTTATTTGTTTCTCTAGTTCGTCAATCTCTTCGTCTATTTTGTTTGTATTTTTACCCGCTAAAATTAATTCTCTTTTTTTCAATTTCAATTCTACTAGTTTTTCTTTCAGCTCTTGTATTTTTGACATAGAAACACTCCCCATCTTCCACTCTCTTTTTCCCAATAATTTTATATAATTAACAAGTAAAAAAATACTATACTTATATAATATGTTTTTTTAAGTTCGATGCCAATTTACATTAACCCCTTAAACGTATTCAAGTCATCCTATTTATACATTTATATAAATTTTTTATTTAATTATATACAGAAACAATACCCTAAAATTTTTCTAATATAACTCTTATTTTAAAGTATAGTTCCTTTCATTTCAATATAATTAATAAAATATATGTCATTCCTAATATTTACTTTAATTTTATCTTGCATATATAAGCTTTCATTAACTCTATAAATACACTTAAAATTATAGTTATTACTAAAAATCCATATCCAAAATCTACTCTAAATGATGTATTTACTTTTCTATAATTATAAACCATAAGCCATCCATCTCCTAGGGATTTCTGATATATATCCTGTAACTCGTATCCCCTGCCTTTTATAATTATTATGAAAATTAGAAAAATAAATATTAAAATAAAATATTTAATAATGTTTATAAATCTTTTCACCTTCAAAAAATTCATCACCTTTAATTAATCCTTATGTAATATATGAAAAAGCTAAAAAAATAATGCTTATTTTTAATTATATCTTGCTTCAAAAGATTTAAATATGATCACAAAAAAACTACTGTTACAATAGAAAATGTTATTTAGAAATAAGTTAAAACAAAAAAGACACATGCTTAACATGTGTCTTTTTTGGTGGAGATAAAGAGATTCGAACTCTTGACCCCCTGCGTGCAAGGCAGGTGCTCTCCCAACTGAGCTATACCCCCAGAAATGGTGGACCTTCAGGGACTCGAACCCCGGACCTACCGGTTATGAGCCGGTTGCTCTAACCAACTGAGCTAAAGATCCATAAATTATTTGGCGACTTCCTACTCTCCCACACAGTCTCCCATGCAGTACCATCGGCGTAATAAAGCTTAACGATCCTGTTCGGAATGGGAAGGGGTGTTACCTTTATGCCATTATCACCAAATATATTATGAAAGAATTTTGTTCTTTCAAAATTGCACGTAAGTTCATTTAATAATATATATTCCAGTTAACTTATTGGTCAAGCCCTCGATCTATTAGTATGAGTCAGCTAAATATGTTACCACACTTACACCCCTCACCTATCAACCTTGTGTTCTTCAAGGGATCTTACTAGATTACTCTATGGGAAATCTTATCTTGAGGTGGGCTTCACGCTTAGATGCCTTCAGCGTTTATCCCTTCCCGACTTAGCTACCCAGCTATGCTCCTGGCGGAACAACTGGTACACCAGAGGTCAGTCCATCCCGGTCCTCTCGTACTAAGGACAGCTCCTCTCAAATTTCCTACGCCCGCGACGGATAGGGACCGAACTGTCTCACGACGTTCTGAACCCAGCTCGCGTGCCGCTTTAATGGGCGAACAGCCCAACCCTTGGGACCTACTTCAGCCCCAGGATGCGACGAGCCGACATCGAGGTGCCAAACCTCCCCGTCGATGTGGACTCTTGGGGGAGATCAGCCTGTTATCCCCGAGGTAGCTTTTATCCGTTGAGCGATGGCCCTCCCACGAGGTACCACCGGATCACTAAGTCCGACTTTCGTCCCTGCTCCACTTGTAGGTGTCGCAGTCAGGCTCCCTTCTGCCTTTGCACTCTTCGAAGGATTTCCGACCCTTCTGAGGGAACCTTTGAGCGCCTCCGTTACTTTTTCGGAGGCGACCGCCCCAGTCAAACTGCCCATCTAACAATGTCCTGTCACCAGTTTCATGGTGTCCAGTTAGAATTCCAGTACTATCAGGGTGGTATCCCAAGGTTGACTCCACTAAAGCTGACGCCCTAGTTTCCCAGTCTCCCACCTATCCTGTACAGACAATACCGAAACTCAATGCTAAACTACAGTAAAGCTCTACGGGGTCTTTCCGTCCAATCGCGGGTAGCAAGCATCTTCACTTGCACTACAACTTCGCCGGATTTGCAGTTGAGACAGTGCCCAAATCATTACGCCATTCGTGCGGGTCGGAACTTACCCGACAAGGAATTTCGCTACCTTAGGACCGTTATAGTTACGGCCGCCGTTTACTGGGGCTTAAGTTCACACCTTCGCTTGCGCTAAGTGTTCCCCTTAACCTTCCAGCACCGGGCAGGCGTCAGCCCCTATACATCAGCTTTCGCTTTAGCAGAGACCTGTGTTTTTGCTAAACAGTTGCTTGGGCCTATTCTCTGCGACCTACTCTCGTAGGCACCCCTTCTCCCGAAGTTACGGGGTCAATTTGCCGAGTTCCTTAACTGCAATTCTTCCGCCGGCCTTAGGATTCTCTCCTCACCTACCTGTGTCGGTTTGCGGTACGGGCACTACTTTTCTCCCTAGACGCTTTTCTTGGCAGCGTGGAATCATGTACTTCATCCATAAATGGACTTCCCCATCACACCTCAGAATTGTTAAAACGGATTTTCCTGTCTTAACTCCCTAAGTGCTTAGACTAGCATCCAATAGCTAGCACACACTATCCTCCTGCGTCACGCCATCGGTAATAACGATGGTAGTGGTATAGGAATATCAACCTATTGTCCATCACCTACGCCTTTCGGCCTCGGCTTAGGTCCCGACTAACCCTCAGCGGACGAGCCTTCCTGAGGAAACCTTAGGTTTTCGGCCTGTGAGATTCTCACTCACATCTCGCTACTAATGCCAACATTCTCACTCGTAAACAGTCCACCGCTCCTTTCGGTACGACTTCTGCCCGTTTACGACGCTCCTCTACCGCTTACATTACTGTAAGCCCGTAGCTTCGGTGGTAAGTTTGAGCCCCGAACATCTTCGGCGCAGGATCTCTCGACTAGTGAGCTATTACGCACTCTTTTAATGAGTGGCTGCTTCTAAGCCAACATCCTAGTTGTCTTCGAAATCCCACATCCTTTTCCACTTAACTTACACTTTGGGACCTTAGCTGACGATCTGGGCTGTTTCCCTTTTGACTACGGATCTTATCATTCGCAGTCTGACTGCCGAACTAATAGTATATGGCATTCGGAGTTTGATAAGGTTCGGTAAGCGATATGCCCCCTAGCCCATTCAGTGCTCTACCTCCATTACTCATATTCGACGCTAGCCCTAAAGCTATTTCGAGGAGAACCAGCTATCTCCGAGTTCGATTGGAATTTCTCCGCTATCCACAGCTCATCCCATGGTTTTTCAACACCAACGTGGTTCGGTCCTCCACGAGATTTTACTCTCGCTTCAACCTGGCCATGGATAGGTCACCCGGTTTCGGGTCCACGACATGCAACTTTGTGCCCTATTAAGACTCGGTTTCCCTTCGGCTCCGTACCTTAAGTACTTAACCTCGCTACATATCGTGACTCGTTGGCTCGTTCTACAAAAAGCACGTCATCACACATATAAAGTGCTATGACCGGTTGTGGGCATACGGTTTCAGGTTCTATTTCACTCCCCTCCCGGGGTTCTTTTCACCTTTCCCTCACGGTACTTCTTCACTATCGGTCATCGGGTAGTATTTAGCCTTGGGAGGTGGTCCTCCCTGCTTCCCACAAGGTTTCACGTGTCTCGTGGTACTCTGGATCAGAACTTACTATTTCGCGTTTTCATCTACAGGACTATTACCTTATGCGGTGGAACTTTCCAGTTCTCTTCGATTAACGTAATTTAGCTTTTATGTTCTGTCCGCAACCCCAGAAATAAATTTCTGGTTTGGGCTCTTTCCCTTTCGCTCGCCGCTACTTAGGAAATCGATTTTTCTTTCTCTTCCTTCAGGTACTTAGATGTTTCAGTTCCCTGAGTTTACCCTCCATAAGCTATGTATTCACTTATGGATACATGGGGTTTCCCATGTGAGTTTCCTCATTCGGACATCTCTGGATCACAGGCTATTTGCGCCTACCCAGAGCTTTTCGCAGCTTATCGCGTCCTTCTTCGGCTCCCGATGCCAAGGCATTCACCATACGCCCTTTATATCTTGACCTATGTCATTCTATAAAAGAATTTGATTAATTAATTGCCAACTGGCTTTATTATATATTACTTTACTTACTTATGTGCAATTTTCAAAGAACATTGAACAACTTATGGTCGTTCAAAATTAAACAGAGGAAAACGTAAATCTTTGTCAATTATATTGACTGAATTTTATACTTAAATTCTACTAAGTTGTAGTTTTAAGTAATTTCTCCATAGAAAGGAGGTGATCCAGCCGCAGGTTCTCCTACGGCTACCTTGTTACGACTTCACCCCAATCGCTGACCCTACCTTCGGCCGCGCCCTCCTAAAAGGTTAGGCTACGGACTTCGGGTATTGCCAACTCTCATGGTGTGACGGGCGGTGTGTACAAGGCCCGGGAACGTATTCACCGCGACATTCTGATTCGCGATTACTAGCAACTCCAGCTTCATGCAGGCGAGTTTCAGCCTGCAATCCGAACTGAGACGAGTTTTATAAGTTTTGCTCCACCTCGCGGCTTTGCGTCTCTTTGTACTCGCCATTGTAGCACGTGTGTAGCCCTAGACATAAGGGGCATGATGATTTGACGTCATCCCCACCTTCCTCCGCGTTAACCACGGCAGTCTTGCTAGAGTGCTCAACTAAATGGTAGCAACTAACAATAAGGGTTGCGCTCGTTGCGGGACTTAACCCAACATCTCACGACACGAGCTGACGACAACCATGCACCACCTGTCTTCCTGTCCTCCCCGAAGGGAGAACTTCCTCGATTAAGAGTAATTCAGGAGATGTCAAGTCTAGGTAAGGTTCTTCGCGTTGCTTCGAATTAAACCACATGCTCCGCTGCTTGTGCGGGCCCCCGTCAATTCCTTTGAGTTTTAATCTTGCGACCGTACTCCCCAGGCGGGGTACTTATTGTGTTAACGGCGGCACAGGGGGAGTCGATACCCCCTACACCTAGTACCCATCGTTTACGGCGTGGACTACCAGGGTATCTAATCCTGTTTGCTCCCCACGCTTTCGAGCCTCAGCGTCAGTTATTGTCCAGAAAGTCGCCTTCGCCACTGGTGTTCTTCCTAATCTCTACGCATTTCACCGCTACACTAGGAATTCCACTTTCCTCTCCAACACTCTAGACACCCAGTTTGGAATGCAGCACCCAAGTTAAGCCCAGGTATTTCACATCCCACTTAAGTATCCGCCTACGCTCCCTTTACGCCCAGTAAATCCGGACAACGCTTGCCACCTACGTATTACCGCGGCTGCTGGCACGTAGTTAGCCGTGGCTTCCTCCTCAGGTACCGTCATTATCGTCCCTGAAGACAGAGCTTTACAACCCGAAGGCCTTCATCACTCACGCGGCGTTGCTGCATCAGGGTTTCCCCCATTGTGCAATATTCCCCACTGCTGCCTCCCGTAGGAGTCTGGGCCGTGTCTCAGTCCCAATGTGGCCGATCACCCTCTCAGGTCGGCTACGCATCGTCGCCTTGGTGAGCCGTTACCTCACCAACTAGCTAATGCGCCGCGGGCCCATCTGATAGCGGATTACTCCTTTGGTCATTTGAAGATGCCTTCATTTGACTTTATGCGGTATTAATCTCCCTTTCGGGAGGCTATCCCCCTCTATCAGGCAGGTTGCCCACGTGTTACTCACCCGTCCGCCGCTAGGAAATTACCGAAGCAATTTCCTCGCTCGACTTGCATGTGTTAAGCACGCCGCCAGCGTTCGTCCTGAGCCAGGATCAAACTCTCAATTTAAGTGTCACACTGATGTGCACAAATTTTAGTTTAATCTTACTCTAAGAATTACGTTGACTTTAAGTAGTTGCTTCAGGTTTTACACTTGTTGCAATTACTTACTCACAACTTTCGTTGTGTAAGTTTTATTCAAAACTTCTTAAGTTTCCTCTGTTTAATTTTCAAAGACCATTTTTCTTGTTTTTTCGCTACTCTCTCGCAGCGACAATAATTATATTATCATAGCCCAAAATCAATGTCAACACCTTTTATTAAAAAATTATGTAATAATATTATTTTTATTCTCATACATCTATATAAAAGGACTTCTCACTATTTTAATGATGAGTTTCATTCCTTATTATCCTGACTTTAAAAGGAGAAGTGCTTATATGAAAATTAATAAAAAAGAGCTATTTCTTTGGGAACTATTAGGGGCTGTATTTATAAGCGTATGCGGAATAACATTGCATTTTACTTATGAACTATCTAACTACAATTTTATTGTTGGATTATTTAGTTCTATAAACGAAAGTTTATGGGAGAGTATAAAACCTTACTTTTTTTCAATTGTATTTTTTTCTTGTATAGAATATTTTTCTTTCAGCTCTAGCCTTAGTAATTTTTTCACAGCAAAAGTTACTTCAGTTATATTTCTTAGCGCATTTATATTATTTATATTAAATTACACTCAAAGCTTTTTGGGTGGAGCAAATTTCTTACTAAATATAATTACGTATGTACTGGGATGTATTGTGGCTCAAATTATTTCTTTTAGAATTCTGATTCTTAACAAGCATTATGCATTAGCAAATTTGATAAGTTTAGTATTTTTAATATCACTAACTATATTATTTTTTGCTTTTACGTTAAATCCACCAAACTGCAACTTATTTAAATCTCTCAATAAACCAACATTTTATAAATTCATAACCCCTGAGATTATGGCTTAGGCTATAGTCTCTATTTTTTTATAGAAACTGCTGATCAATAATACAGCCTAGGTAAGATATTACCTAGGCTGTATTATTGATTAAAATTTTTGTACGTTTATAGCTTGTGGGCCTTTTTCTTTTTCAACTATATCAAATGAAACTGACTCCCCCTCATGAAGTTCTTGTATTCCATTACCCTCTTTTATTTGAGAGTGATGAACAAACACATCATTTCCTTCATTTGCTGAAATAAATCCATATCCTTTTTGGGTGTCGTACCATTTAACAACTCCAGTAATCATAAATCTAAAACCTCCAGAAATATATTTCACTAGATAATTTACCCACTTATTTTATCTTTATCCTCATCTATATCACTTTTCTCTTCAGTTTTCTTTTTAAATATACCTCTAGATTTTTCAACTATCCCTAATCCTGCTTTAATTATAGTTTCTTTAGGTAGTTGATCTCTTTGATAATTGGCTATTGTTATTATAGGTTCTAGTAAGTACATGGTGTCAATATACCCCTGTTTCATTCTCTTCCTTATTCCCGATGAAGAAAAATCTAGTATTTCTGCAAGATCCCCGTCTGCCATATCTCTTGGATATATCTCTATTATTCTAGCTCTAGGAAATTTATATCTATTAACTAATGAATCTTTACTTAAATGAACTATTATTATGATATCAAGTCCTTCTCCATACAATGGTTGAACTGGAACATTATCTGCCATCCCACCATCCAGATACTTAAACTCCTCTACTTCCTTACTTTCATATATCATAGGAATAGCCGAGGTTGCTAAAAGTATATTTTTTATAGCTTCATCATTATAATCATTTAATTTAAAGTACCTTGGGCTTAAATCAGGTACAGCACTACATGTAGCATAACAACTTCTCTTATCTAAACGAATCTTTTCAATATCCACATATTGATTCATTATTTCTATAAGACCACTTCTAGATATGTTTCCTTGCTCTAATGTAGTTGGTAAGTACTTTTTTACGAAATTCAGGTTTCTATTTCCTAAAGTTATAAATATTCCCCTCTTAAGTAAATCTATATTTCCTGTTGGTAGAATCTTATCCTTTGAAATACTTAGCCATACTTTTTCAGCTATCTCTATATCACCTTGGAGATACATAACTGCATTTAGTGCTCCTATAGATGTTCCTGATACTCCTTTTACGTATTTATCTATCCCTAACTCTTTTAACGCTTTCCATGCGCCTATTTGATAAGAGCCTCTAGCTCCTCCCCCTGCAAATACCAATCCTAATTTCATGTGTCTCCTCCTCTCTTTTGAAACTTATTTCTTACTTATAATTATAGCCACTTTTATCACTCTTCTACTATTTATATATGAAATATATTTATTTTTGATAAAAAACCTATTTCCTTTTCTAGCATGTTTTTCTTTTTAACTTTTTAAATGTTTTTCTTTTTAAATGTTTAAGCATTTAACTTTTTATTAAACATAATAATTGAAGGAATTTGATGGAGCTTGAAAAGAAGCTCCTACAGAGAAATAGGTGCATAATTTAAAAAATAATGACTTTAATGAAGATTAAGGAACACCTTCTACAGGGCATAGGTTAAAAACAACAAAGAGCCGCAGCACAAAGCTACAGCCCCTTATTGTTCATTTAGTATAGTGTACATGTAATATTTTCTTGGCTTTACTACTACCTTTTTCTCCTAGGTAGTCCTCATATAGTTTTAGTATTGCTTCATTTTCATGGGATTTCCTGCTTTTGTGATTTAAATCATCCTTATATATGGCTTCCATTCTCTTCTTAAGAATGTTTCTGTCTCCTTTTATATAAGGTTGTCCTCCTCCGCCTATACATCCTCCTGGGCAGGCCATAACTTCTATGAATTGGTATTTTGAGTTTCCAGCATTTATATCTTTCATTACTTTTTCAGCATTTTTAAGGGAGTTTACAACAGCTATATTTATTTCTTTCCCATCTATGTTAACGGTAGCTTCCTTTACGCCTTGAATTCCTCTTACTTCATTAAAGTTTACATTTTCTAAAGTTTCTTTGGTAATCCATTCATATGCACTTCTAAGGGCTGCCTCCATAACGCCTCCACTGCTTCCAAATATAACGCCTGCTCCTGAACTTACGCCTAGGGGATTATCAAACTCACCATCTTTTATATTTCTTATATCTAATCCAGCTTCTTTTATCATTGTAGCTAATTCTCTAGTTGTAATAACTAAATCTACATCTTTCATGTCATCTATCATCATTTCTTCTCTATCTGCCTCATTCTTTTTAGCAACACAAGGCATTACAGATACAACAACTATATCTTCTGGATTTATATTAAGCATCTCTGCTAAATAAGTTTTAGTTACTGCTCCTAGCATTTGATGTGGAGATTTACAAGTGGATATTAAATTCATATTTTCCTTAAATTTTATTTCTGCAAACTTTACCCAAGCTGGACAGCAACTTGTTATTAGTGGTAGGTTTTCATTTTTCTCTAATCTATGAATAAACTCATTTGCCTCTTCCATTATAGTTAAATCAGCTGCAAAATTAGTATCAAACACCTTATCAAAACCTAAAGCTTTTAATGCCCCAACCATCTTAGATGTGGTTATAGTTCCTGGTTCCAAATTGAATTCTTCTCCAAGGGCTACTCTTACTGCCGGTGCTGTCTGCACTACTACGTATTTTTCTTTATTATCTAACATCTCCCAAACCTTTGGATAAGTTTGAACTTCTGTTAATGCACCTACAGGACATGCTGCTATACATTGTCCACAGAAAGTACAGTTAGACTCAGTTAAGGGCTCATCAAAGAAGGTTGATACTACGGAGTCAAATCCTCTACCTATTGTTGTAAGCAGATTAACTCTTTGAACATCGTTACAGGCTGTAACGCACCTTCTGCATAATATACATTTAGACATATCTCTAACTATTGCAGGTGAGGTTAAATCTAGTTTATGCATAGATATCTCACCTTTATATCTTATCTTTCTTATACCCATGTCTGCTGCTAATTTTTGAAGCTCACAGTTAGCATTTTTAACACATTCAAGGCAATCAGTTGGGTGATCTGATAATAGTAACTCAATCATCATTTTTCTAGCATTTAATGCCCTTGGGGAATTGGTTCTAACTACCATCCCATCTGAAACCTCAGTGCAGCATGCTGGGACTAATTTTTTTCTATTTTCCAGTTCAACCATACATACTCTACAGGTACCTTTACAATTTTTTGTTTCACCATCTTGCATAACCATATGGCATAATGTAGGTATTGTTATATCTAATTCTTTAGCAGCATCTAGAAGCATTGTGCCTTTTTCTACTTCTACGCTTTTATCATTAAGAATAATTTTTACTTTATCCATAATACTTCCCCCTATACCATTATTACTGCTTTAACTGGACATTCATTAAAGCAAGTTCCACATTTTATGCACTTATCTACATCTATTTCATGTTTTTCTTTAACCTTACCCTTAATACAATGTACAGGACAATTTCTAGCGCACTTAGTACAACCAATACAATTATCTTCTATTGTATAAGTAAGCAAGTTTTTACAAACCTTAGATGCACATTTTTTATTAACTATATGATCCATATATTCATTAGTGAAATAATTCATAGTACTTAAAACTGGGTTTGGAGCTGATTGTCCAAGTCCACATAAGGATGTATCTTGAATGATTTCTGATAAATCTCTTAATGCACTTAGGTCATCTCTACTGCCTTTACCATCAGTTATTCTATTTAGTATTTCTAGTAATCTTTTATTACCTACTCTACAAGGTGTACATTTACCACAGGACTCATCCACTATAAATTCCATATAGAACTTTGCAATGTCTACCATGCAGTTATCTTCATCCATTACAATCATTCCACCAGAACCCATCATTGAACCTATTTCTAATAAAGTTTCATATTCAATAGGCGTGTCAATTAAAGATGCAGGTATACATCCACCAGATGGACCACCGCTCTGTACTGCTTTTAGAGCTTTTCCATCTTTTATTCCTCCACCTATTTCATATATTATCTCCCTTAATGTTATCCCCATAGGAACTTCAACAAGTCCTACATTATTAATCTTTCCAGCTAAAGCGAAAACTTTAGTTCCTGTAGATTTAGGGGTTCCTATAGATGCGTACCATGAGCCTCCATTATTTATAATAGGAGCTATGTTTGAAAATGTCTCAACATTATTTACACAGGTCGGTTTTAACCACAATCCTTTTTCTGAAGTTCTAGGGGGTTTCATGGTAGGTTCCCCTCTCATTCCTTCTATAGAATGTATTAAAGCAGTAGCCTCTCCACATACAAAGGCTCCAGCTCCATATTTTATTTCAATATCGAAGTTAAAGTTACTTCCTAATATATTTTCTCCTAATAGCCCTGCATTTTTTGCTTGTGAAATAGCAATCTTTAATCTATGAACAGCTAAAGGATATTCAGCCCTTATATATACAAATCCCTTGCTTGATCCTATAGAATATCCGCATATAGCCATTGCTTCTATTACACTGTGTGGATCACCTTCTAATATAGCTCTATCCATAAATGCGCCAGGATCACCTTCATCAGCATTACAAATTACGTATTTTGTATCATTATTAGCTCTTTTTGTTGCTTCCCACTTCCTGCCTGTAGGGAAACCTCCGCCTCCTCTACCTCTAAGCCCTGATATTTTAACCTCATTAATAACTTCATCTTGAGTCATTTCTGATACAGCTTTTCCTAGTGCTTGATATCCTCCGCTAGCTATGACTTCTTCAATGTTTTCAGGGTCTATTATCCCGCAGTTTCTTAGTGCTATTCTATTTTGTTTTTTATAAAATGGCATTTCCTCCTGAGACAATAACTTTATTTTTGTTTCTGGATCTTCATACAATAATCTTTGAACTATATTCCCTTCTAATAGATGACTAAAAACTATTTCCTGAACATCTTTTTCCGTTACCTGAGTATAAAATATATTGTCTGGTTGTATATGCATAATTGGGCCTCTAGCACAGAATCCAAAACATCCTGTAGCTATGACCTTAACACTATCTTTAAGACCAAGTTTCTCTATATTTTCATTAAGTGCATTTATTATTTCATCTGAGCCAGATGATTTACAGCCTGTCCCTCCGCAAACCATTATGTTTCTTTCTTTTACTAATTCAGTTCTCATTCCTCTTGATTTTCTTAAGTTTAATTTATGTGCGTATTTATTTTTTAAATCAATTAACTCACTATAATTGTTTATGATCTCCATCTTTATCAAACTCCTCACAACTCTTTAGAATGTTTATTACTTCTGATTTAGAAAAGTGTCCATATACCTTATTGTTAATAGATACTACAGGAGCTATTCCACATGCACCAACACATCTTAAGGTATCTAGTGTAAAAAGACCATCCTCGGTAGTTTCGCCTTCCTTAATAGACAGCTGGGATTTAAATTCTTGAAGTATATCTCCCGCACCTCTAACAAAACATGCTGTTCCTGTGCATACGCTTACAACAAATTTCCCTTTAGGTTTTGTTGAGAAGTAAGAGTAAAATGTAACAACTCCATAAACTTGTGATGGCGGAATACCTAACCTTTTTGCAATAAATACTTGAGTTTCTTCACTGACATAACCATATAATTCTTGGGCTTTATGAAGTACAGGTATTAGGGCAGCTTCATCGTTATTTTGTGTTTCAATAAATCTGTCCAGATCTTTGAATTTAGAACTTGTCTTACAATCACACATATTGTTTCTTCCTTTCATTATTTAATGCTAATAATTTAACAATGATATCTTAATTTTACACCCTCTTCCATATGTATACAATATAAATTGTTAGAATATTATCAATATTTAGAATAGACAATATTTTCTGTTTTTCGCGCATAAAAAAAGCCAAGAGCTTTATTATTAGCTCTTGGCTATGAGATATTATTTATTTCTGTTATGTCCTATATAATCCATTATTATTAACGCTGTATCTTCTATAGCTCTTTGTGTAACATCTATAGTTTTGCAACCAACTTTTCGCATTATTTTATCGGCAAATTCAAATTCCTCTAAAACTCTTGCGTCCCCTGCATATTCTATACTAGAGGATATTCGATGGAATTTATCTAATCTTCTTTTTCTTATTTCAATAAGCTGAAGTGGATTTATAGTTAATCCAAAAACCTTTTTCTTATCTACTTGATAAAGCTCATCTGGTACACCTACTTCTGGAACTAGTGGTATGTTTATAGCTTTTATACCCTTGTTTGCTAAGTACATACATAAAGGAGTTTTTGAGGTTCTTGATAAACCTAGTAAAACAACATCTGCATTTTTTAGCCCTCTATAATCCTTACTATCATCATATTGCATCGCAAATTCCATAGCTTCAATTCTCTTGAAATATACCTCATCAGTTTTCCACATAGCTCCTGGATTGTAGTCTGGTAAAGTATTAATTATATTGGACGCTACATTTATTATAGGGCCTAATACATTTATTATATTAATGTTTTTCTCTACACATTTTTGAGTCAAAAATTCTCTTACATTTACTGTTATAACTGTAGATATGACCATACATTGATCGCAACAAGCATCTATAGTTTTTATAACATCATCTACATCCTCTAATGTCTTTACATATGGTATTCTCTTAACTTCAACTTTTTCTTTAAACTGACTTGCTGCTGCATTTGCTACTTGTGCTGCAGTTTCACCTATAGAATCCGATATTGCATACATTGTTAACATATTTAAGCACTCCTTTTATACCCTATATTATTCCTATATAATCCTATAATATCTCAATTTTCTGAAAATTTCTACCTAAAATCCTTTAACTGTTTTAATATATCCATTTATAGATTTATGATATAATATCATAAGATATAAATGGGAGGATTTTTTATGAAAAAAGAAAAACTTGTAGCAATAGGTGTCTTGCCTGTAATGTGGCTTGCCTATTTTTTATTCGAATTAGTAACTGGAAGATTAACCGATTCCTATAGTATTATTATGAATCTTCTTATAACTATATTATTCGCTTTAACAGGTTATATAATATATAAAATAGGTATAAACCACCAAAATGGCTTTTCAGTTAAAGTCCTTTGGATAATATTCGGAATAATATTTTTAATTGATCAAGGTCTCAAACTTATCATTAAACTATATTTTTTCCACAAAGAATTTACTATTATAAAAGACTTTCTATACTTTTCACCTATAATTAATACTGAAGGTTCTTGGTTAAATGCACGTTTTGGTGCTGGTGTAAGTTTTAATATATTAATAGCTCTTAATGTTTTAGCCCTACTTTTTTTCATCGAGATTTATAGATATTATAATTTCAAAGGAAATAAAGATTTTTGGGGTGATATGTGTTTTGTTTTCTTAATAGCAGGATGCTTATGTTCCTTAATAGATAAGGTATTCTATGGAGGAAGTTTAGACTTTATAGGTATTAGTAATTTATTTATAGCTGATTTTAAAGATATCTATATAAATCTATCAATATTATTTTTATTTTTAGGTATGTACATAAATGGATATTTGACCAGCGAAGAAGATAGTACTATGAAAGAAGATATTGAGGGAGTAAAGGATTTTTTTGTTTTTATTTTAAAAGATTTGAGATTAGTTAAGTAATATTTTAAGATAATTAGGAAATAATTTCATATATACGACATGAAAGGAAGTATATTATGAACAATATAAATTATAAAAGAATTCCTTCTCATATTGGAATTATTCCTGATGGAAATAGACGCTGGGCTCAAAGTAATAATAAAGAAAAACATGAAGGTTATGAGTTTGGTATTGAACCTGGTATTAAATTATATGATACTTGCTTAAGTTTAGGTGTTAAAGAATTAACCTTTTATGGATTTACAACTGATAATACCAAAAGACCATCTTCTCAAACCAAAGCTTTTCAAAAAGCATGTGTAGATGCGGTATTTTCTCTAATTAATAAAGATGCCAATATATTAGTTGTTGGAAATAGTGATTCACCAGTTTTCCCTAAAGAATTGCTTCCTTATGCTAATAAGCGTGTTAATTTTGGAAAGGGACTTATTAATGTAAACTTCCTTATTAATTATGGTTGGAATTGGGATCTAAACTATTGCCTAACAGATAAAAGTAGAGGTAAAAAAACTTCAGAGATACTAAACTCCTTAGCTTCATCTGAAATATCTAGAATTGATTTAATTATAAGATGGGGTGGCAGAAGGAGACTTAGTGGATTTCTTCCTATTCAATCTGTTTATTCTGATTTTTATATAATAAATGACTATTGGCCTAATTTTAAAACTGATCATATATATGATGCATTAAATTGGTATGATACTCAAGATATAACCTTAGGTGGTTAAAATAATAAGGATGATGCAAAACTAATTTTTATTAATTCTGCATCATCCTTATAATCTATATCTATTTTCTAAAGTAATTCTTTTATCTTTCCTTCTAAGCTTAATGGAGTTGTAGTTGGTGCATATCTGTCAATAACATTACCATCTTTATCTATTAGAAACTTAGTAAAGTTCCACTTAATACTTTTTCCTAATATCCCACCAGTTTGTTCTTTTAAGTACTTAAATACTGGATGAGTATTTTCTCCATTAACATCAACCTTTTCAAATACATCAAAGGTTACTCCATAGTTTATTTCGCAAAAGTTCTTTATTTCTTCGTTACTACCTGGCTCTTGTTTTCCAAATTGATTGCAAGGAAATGCCAAAACTTTTAGCCCTTGATCTTTATATTTTTTATGCAGTTCTTCTAGTTCTTTATATTGAGGTGTAAACCCACATTTACTTGCAGTATTAGCTATTAATAACACCTCACCCTTAAACTCTTCAAAATCTCTCTCTTTTCCCATTGAATCTACAGCTTTAAAATCATATATATTCATCCTAACCAACCTCTCTTTATAAAATTAAATTGTGTACAATTAAATTTTATAACTTTTGTATTTCAATGTCAATAAAAAAATAAAACCAGAATGATATCATTCTGACTTTATTATTTCTAACTTATATTAATCTATTCAACTATTACCGCAGTTCCAGAAACTGTTACCATTAACATACCTGAACTAGCTCCTAAAACCTCATAATCTACATCAATTCCTATAACTGCATTTGCTCCCATTGAAGCAGCTCTTCTCTTTAGCTCTTCCATAGCTTCTCTTCTAGCATTTATAAGCTCATCTTCATATGTTTTAGATCTTCCACCTACTAAATCTCTTATTCCTGCCATAAAGTCTTTTACAAAGTTTACTCCAGTGATTACTTCTCCAAATGTTACTCCCAAATACTCTTTTACTACTTTTCCCTCAATATTATTAGTTGTTGTTACTATCATAATACCCTCCTATAATTTCAAATAACTCATAAAGAGTTATTTATTACTCTTATTAATGTTATTATATCATCATTAATTTCATTGTCAATATCTTTCTATAAGTATATGTAATTTATTATTTTATATAATAAAAAGACATCCTTACGAATGCCTTTTAATATACCTAATCTAAAAATTCTTAGCTACTGCAACAACATCTGCTTTTGCTTTATCAAATATTTCTTCTGCTCTATCAGGGTTTTGAGCAATCCCTTCAACGTGGAACACACTAACATCTTCTATACCTACAAAGTTTGATACAACTTTAATATAGTTTGAACCATGCTCAAGGTTTTCTATTGGTGTCTCAGAGAACTTAGTTCCACTAGCTTGAATGTTCAATAATTTTTTACCTTTTAATAAACCTACAGGTCCATTTTCAGTATATTTAAATGTTTTACCTGCTATACATATAGCATCTATATATGCCTTAACCATTGGTGGTATTGAGAAATTCCATAATGGTGTTACAAATACATATTTATCTGCTTCCATAAACTGATCAACTATTTCACCTAATCTTATTATTTTATTTTTTTGACTTTCTGATAGACTTTCAAAAACTTCCCCTTTAGCTAAATAGTCCCATGCATTAAACACTTCTTTATCTAACATTGGTATATTATCTTCATATAAATCAATCTCTATGATTTCATCTTCTGGGTTAACCCCTTTATACTCATTTAAAAATATCTTTCCTACTTGTAATGACTTTGATTTTTCCTCTAATTGTGCATTTCCTTTAATATATAATACTTTACTCATTTCTATCTCCTTTATAAATATAATTGATAATTATTTTCACTTACTTTATGTAAGTATATTATCAAATTTCACATGCTTTTGTCAAGTAATAAAAAAAAGAAATGCACTGTAAAATTTTACAATGCATTTCTTTTTTAGTTATTAGAATAATTTAATCCCCATATGATTCCGTTTATGTCAGTAACTACGGCATGATAAGCTCCCCAGAAAGTTTTTTGTAATTCAAACTTTACAGATCCCTTATTTTTCAATAGTGCGTATATTTTATTTATTTCTTCTTCATTTTCTAATTCAAGCAATATATTTACGTTTTTACTATCGTGTTCTTCACTTAATATATCAACTAAATATATTATGCAGTTTTCATTAATATGTAACTCAGAATGAATGATTTTACCCTCTTTACCTTTAAACATAGGGTTTCCGTCAGCTAATTGAACATTTTTTATTTCTCCACCAAAGATCTCTTTGTAATACTCTAATGCCTCTTTGCAGTTATCTACAAAAATTTCTGGAATAATATTTTTCATTTTTTTAGCTCCTTTGCCATATCAAATTACTTAATTATATATTAACAAAGCTCGTCCTATTTATCAATAATTCATCATTTATTTACATAATCAATAAAAATATGCTGCATTATTTAATCTTTTATTGAGTTTATTTTTATATAACTTAAAAAAGAGAGAGATCTAATTATAAAATTTAGATTTCTCTCTTTACTTATTATTCTGCTAAATAGCTATCTACTTCTTTAGCTACAGCTCTACCTTCATTTATAGCCCATACTACTAAGGACTGACCTCTTCTTGAGTCTCCAGCTGCAAAAACTTTATCTACATTTGTTCTAAAGTTTCCATAACCTGCTTTAACATTAGTTCTTGCGTCTAGTTCAACTCCGAAAGCATTTGAAACATAGTCTTGAGTTCCTAAGAATCCCATTGCTAATAATACTAGTTCAGCTTTCCATACCTTTTCGCTACCTGGTACTTCTACAGGAACAAAAGCACCTTTATCATTTTTTTCCCATTTAACATCTACAGTGTTAACCTTTGTCAGATTACCTTCGCTATCGCCTTCAAAACTCTTAACATTTATAGCATATTTTCTAGGATCTTCTCCATATTTTGCTTCAAATTCTTGTTGACCGTAATCAACTTTAAGAATTCTTGGCCATTGTGGCCATGGATTATTATCAGCTCTTTCTAAAGGTGGTTTATTCATAATTTCAAATTGTACAAGAGATTTACAGCCATGTCTTAATGAAGTTCCCACACAGTCTGTTCCAGTATCTCCACCACCAATGACTATTACGTTTTTGTCTTTAGCTGAAATAAAGTTTCCATCGCTTAAGTTAGAATCTAATAAGCTCTTAGTGTTAGCTCTTAAGAAGTCTACCGCAAAATGTACACCATTAAGCTCTCTTCCTGGAGCTTTTAAATCTCTTGGATTTGAAGCACCTGTAGCTAGAACTACAGCATCAAAATTATTTAGAATATCTTCTGTTCTATAGTCATCTCCTACATTTGCATTAGTTACAAACTCTACTCCTTCTTCCTTCATCAAGTTAACTCTTCTATCTATAACAGATTTATCAAGCTTCATGTTTGGAATTCCATACATAAGAAGTCCACCTATTCTATCGTGTCTTTCAAACACAACTACATTGTGTCCTCTCTTATTTAAGGAGTCAGCTGTTGCAAGTCCTGCTGGACCTGAACCTATTACAGCTACTTTTTTACCACTTCTTACTTTTGGAGGTTCTGGTTTTATTAAACCCTCCTCAAATGCTCTATCAATAATTGATCTTTCATTTTCCTTTATTGCAATAGCAGGTCCGTTTATACCTGCTGTACATGCAGCTTCACATGGAGCTGGACATACTCTTCCTGTAAATTCAGGAAAGTTATTTGTTTTTAAAAGACGTTTAAGTGCTAATTTCCATTTACCTCTATAAATAAGGTCATTCCACTCAGGTATAAGATTATTTATAGGACATCCTGAAACCATACCATTTATCAATATTCCTGATTGACAAAATGGTATACCGCAATCCATACATCTTGCGCCTTGCTTTTCTTGTTGTTCCTTAGGTAGGAGTTTATGAAATTCTTCGAAGCCTTCCAACCTTTCTATAGGATCAATGTTTTTACCTTCTTCTCTTTCAAATTCTAAAAATCCTGTTGGTTTTCCCATAATACTTCCTCCCTCCTACTTATTAATCCTAGTATTTTCATAAAATGCAGCTATTAAAGCATCTTCACCTTTAAGCCCTTGCTTCTCTTTCTCTTTTACAATAGAAAGCATTCTCTTATAGTCGTGAGGCATAATCTTATGGAATTTAGGTAAGAACTCATTAAAGTTTTCTAATATTAATTTACCTTTATTAGATCCAGTAGCTTCTACGTGTTCTTCAATTAAACCCTTAAGCTCTTCTATATCTTCTTCACCTAATTCTTCTACTGCGATCATTTGTAAGTTAACTTTGTTTTTAAAGCTTTCATCTTCATCAAGAACATAAGCAACTCCACCACTCATACCTGCACCAAAGTTTAGTCCTGTTGATCCTAAGATAACAGCTCTACCCCCAGTCATGTACTCGCAGCCATGATCACCGACTCCTTCAACTACTGCTGTAGCTCCAGAGTTTCTTACGCAGAATCTTTCTCCTGCTATACCATTTATAAATACTTTTCCAGAAGTTGCTCCATATAAAGCAACATTTCCTATTATTATATTTTCTTCTGCTTTAAACTTACTATCTTTTGAAGGATAAACCACAAGCTTACCACCTGATAATCCCTTACCTAAGTAGTCATTAGAATCTCCTTCTATTTTTAAAGTAAGCCCCTTAGGTATAAATGCACCAAAGCTTTGTCCTCCAGATCCGTTACATTTTATACTTATAGTATCCTCTGGAAGTCCAACTGAATCATATTTTCTAGTTATTTCTGAACCTAATATAGTTCCTAAAGTTCTATTTATATTAGTTATATCAACTTCTATATCAACCTTATTTCCATTCTCTAAAGCATCTTTAGCTAACTTTAAGAATAATTCGCTATCTAGAACTTCATTTAATTTATGAGAATGAGCTTTTTCTGCTTTAAAGCTTATAGCTTTACCCTTTTCTAATTGTGGAGCATTTATGATTGAATTTATATCAACCTTTTTTGCTTTCCAACCCTTAATATCTTCCTTAGCTTTTAACTTATCAAATCTACCAACCATTTCATCGATACTTCTGAATCCAAGTTTAGCCATGTATTCTCTTAACTCTTCAGCTATGAATCTCATGAAGTTAACTACGTAATCAGGCTTTCCGGCAAATCTTTTTCTCAGTTCTTCATTTTGAGTTGCTATACCTACTGGACATGTATCTAAGTTACATACTCTCATCATTACGCAGCCTATAACTACTAATGGAGCCGTAGCAAATCCAAACTCTTCTGCACCTAATAAAGCTGCAATAGCTACATCTTTACCAGTCATAAGTTTACCATCAGCTTCAACTACTACTCTTTCTCTAAGGTTATTCATAACTAGAGTTTGATGAGCTTCTGCAAGTCCAAGTTCCCATGGTAATCCTGCATGTTGAATAGATGTTCTTGGTGACGCACCAGTTCCTCCATCATAACCTGATATAAGGATAACATCTGCTCCACCTTTAGCAACTCCAGCTGCAATAGTTCCAACTCCACCTTCAGAAACAAGTTTAACAGATACTCTTGCTCCAGTATTAGAGTTTTTAAGGTCGTATATTAACTGTGCTAAATCTTCTATTGAGTATATATCATGGTGTGGTGGTGGCGATATTAAACCAACTCCCGTAGTTGATCTTCTAGTTTTAGCAACCCATGGGTATACCTTACTAGCTGGAAGTTGCCCACCTTCACCAGGTTTTGCTCCTTGAGCCATTTTTATTTGTAACTCTTTAGCATTTACTAAGTATTCTGAAGTAACTCCAAATCTACCTGATGCAACTTGTTTTATAGCTGAATTTCTAGAATCTCCATTTTCATCTAGTATCCATCTTTCTGGGTCTTCTCCACCTTCACCAGTATTAGATTTTCCACCTAATCTATTCATAGCTATAGCTAAAGTTTCATGTGCTTCTTTAGATATAGAACCATATGACATAGCACCAGTTTTAAATCTCTTAACTATTGAATCCACTGACTCTACTTCATCTAAAGGTACTGATACACCTGAGTAATCAAAATCAATTAAGCCTCTTAATGTTAATGTACTTTCTTCTTGGTTTAATAAAGAAGTATATTCTTTAAACAATCTGTAATCAGCTGTTTTAGCAGCTTCTTGAAGCTTGTGAATTGTTAGAGGATTATACATATGTTCTTCTTGATTACTTCTAAACTTGTGGCTTCCCACTGAGTCTAAAGTTAAATCTAGAGTAAGTCCTCTCTTATCAAATGCAGTCGCATGTCTTAATTCAGCTTCTTTTTGTATATCCTTTATCTCTATTCCACCAATTCTACTTATAGTATTAGTGAAGTATTTATCTATTACCTTGTCCGCAATTCCTAGAGCCTCAAATATTTGTGCTCCTTGGTAAGATTGTATAGTAGATATACCCATTTTAGATAATATCTTAACTATTCCCTTAAGTATTGCTTTATTAAAATGGTAAACACCTTTTTCATAAGGAATTTCTAGTAATTCTTCCTCAATAAGTTCTCTTATAGATTCATATGCTAAATAAGGATTTATAGCTGAAGCACCAAACCCTAATAACGTAGCAAAATGATGTATTTCTCTTGGTTCTCCACTTTCAAGTATAAGAGCTAAGGATGTTCTTGCACCCTTTCTTACTAAATGATGATGAAGCGAAGAAACTGCTAGTAGTGATGGAATTGAAATATTATCTTTATCTACTCCTCTATCACTAAGGATTAATACATTGTATCCATCCGCAAATGCTTTATCAGCCTCATTAAATAAACCTTCCAAAGCTTCTTCTAAAGCATTTTTACCCTTATTTTTATTAAACAATATACTTAAAGTCTTAACCTTAAAGCCTTCTCTATTTATGTTTTTAATTTTTAGGAAGTTTTCATTTGATAATATTGGAGAACTAAGTTTTATTTGTCTACAATTTTCTTTAACATCCTCTAATAAGTTTCTTTCTGTACCTAAGAAAACATCTGTAGCTGTAACTATTTCTTCTCTTATAGCATCTATTGGTGGGTTAGTAACCTGAGCAAATAGTTGCTTGAAGTAATTGAATAGTGGCTGAGGTTTTTCTGATAATACAGCAAGCGGAGTATCTATACCCATAGCTCCTAGAGCTTCTTCTCCCACTTCTGCCATCTTTAAAATATTATTCTTTAAATCTTCATAAGAATAACCAAAAGATTTCTGAAGCTTTGCTCTTTCTTCTGGTTCTATAGCCTCATCCTTCACTTCTATATCATCAATATCTTCTATATTTATAAGATTTTCTTTTAGCCATTCTCCATAAGGATTTTCCTTAGCGTATTTATCTTTTAATTCCTTATCATCTATCAATTCACCCTTTACAGTATCAACTAATAGCATTTTTCCTGGAGTTAGTCTATTTTTCTCAACTACTTTATGAGGCTCAACATCTAATACCCCTACTTCAGATGAAAGTATTAAATAATCATCATCTGTTACATAGTATCTAGCTGGTCTAAGTCCATTTCTATCTAAAACGGCACCTAATTTTTCTCCATCAGTAAATACTATAGCAGCAGGACCATCCCATGGTTCCATCATAGTAGCATAATATTCATAAAAATCTCTTTTTTCCTTACTCATAGTTTCATTTTTAGCCCATGGTTCAGGAATAGCCATCATTACAGCTTTTGGTAAGTCTCTACCATTCATTAACAAGAACTCTAAGGTATTATCTAAAATGGCTGAATCTGATCCTTCTCGATCAATTACAGGCAATACCTTACCTAAATCTTCACCTAAGTATTTTGAGACAAGTTTTGCTTCTCTTGAGTGTACTTTATTTACATTACCTCTTAATGTATTAATTTCCCCATTGTGTATCATATATCTGTTAGGATGTGCTCTCTCCCAGCTTGGGAAAGTATTAGTACTATATCTTGAGTGTACTAAAGCTAAAGATGATTCTACTTTAGCATTTCCTAGATCTCTATAGAAATCTTTAAGCTGTGTTGCTAAAAGCATTCCTTTATAAACTATTGTTCTAGAAGAAAAAGATGGAATGTAGAAAGTCTCTCCATGAAGTAAAGTATCTTTAAGAGCCTTTTTCTCAACTTTTCTTCTAACTACGTATAATTTTCTTTCGAAGTCTATACCCCTATTAACTTCTTCTGGTTTTTCAACAATTGCTTGAAGTATGTATGGCATACAAGAAAGCGCAGTTTCCCCTAAATCCTTAGAATTTACTGGCACCTTTCTCCACGCTAACAATTTAACTCCCTCTTCTTTAAGAGTTTCCTCAAAAAGAGTTTTTGCTTCTATCCTCATAGTTTCCTTCTGAGGTAGGAACACCATTGCTACTGCATAATCTCCTGCTTGTGGCAGAATTACTCCAAGTTTTTGGGCTTCTTGTTTGAAGAATCTATGTGGTATTTGGAATAATACTCCCGCACCATCTCCTGTGTTTTCTTCTGAACCTATTCCACCCCTATGTTCCAAGTTGATTAAAATATTTAGAGCATCCTCTAAAACCTTATGTGTTTTTATTCCTTTAATATTAGCAACTGCACCAATTCCGCATGCATCATGCTCAAAACTAGGATTATATAATCCCATTTTCTCTGGATAATTTTTGTGCATTTATAGCCCCCCCTTAGTTTATTAATATCGCCTTTGATATCATTGTAGGAACAAACAGCGAGTAACTATATCATAAAATATAGCACTCGCAAAATCAATTAAAAAATAAGTTAAATTGTTGGGGTTTACTGGTAAAGAAAGTTAAGTTTCTTGGGCAAGAATTGCCTTTGCAACTTCACTCATCTTTTGTCCATTATTCATACTTGTCTTCTGAATGTATCTAAAAGCTTCCTTTTCAGAAAGTCCTTTATTCGTCATTAAGATTCCCTTTGCTTTTTCAACAAGCTTCCTATCTTCAATGCTGTGTTCTAACTTCTCAACTTGTTCTCTAAGCTTCATTATTCTTCTTTGACTTTGAAAAATTAAATCTACAGCATTTAATAGAACTGGCTTAGATATAGGATTACTTATGCAATATATATCCGTTTCTTCTTGAACGAAGGATTTGTAAGGTTCATTTACTATAGCCAAGAATCCGCATATATCACCTAGATTACTACTAATATCTATAATTGTCATTTCAGAAAGCTTATAACTCATTATTATTAAGCTAGGAGATTCTTGCATGGCTCTTCTTATTAAATCATTAGCTGAAGTACATACTCCAAGTACCTCGTATCCTTCATTTCTTAAAATAATCTCTACCTTTTTAGCTGTATCAATATTGTTTAAGGCTATAATTATTCCTCTGCGAAAGTCCATGGCAAACTCACCTTTTTTCTGATTAATATTTCTTGATATAATTGTCAATTTCCCATTGATGAACACTTATAGCATAATCTTTATATTCAGAGGATTTAGCCTTTAAATAAGTATTAAACGCATGTTCACCTAATGTTTTTCTCACCAATTCACTTTCTTTCATATATTTAATAGCTTCTTCTAAGCTTCCTGGTAACGAATCTATTCCTTCTGCTTCTCTTTCATCTTCATTCATCTTGAATATATTCTTTTCAGCAGATGGTGGAGGTGTAAGATCCTTCTTTATTCCTTCTAGTCCAGCTGAAAGTAATGTAGCTAATACTAAATATGGATTTGAGCTTGGATCCGGACATCTTAATTCTACTCTTGTTCCAGCGCCTCTTGAAGCTGGTACTCTTACTAGACATGTTCTGTTACTTCCAGACCATGCTATATAAACTGGTGCTTCATAACCTGGAACTAATCTCTTATATGAGTTAACTAGAGGATTAGTTATGGCTGCTATTCCCTTAATATTATCAACAAGACCAGCTATAAAGCTGTATGCCGTCTTACTTAATCCTAATTCTCCATTTTCATCAACAAAAGCATTTTTTCCATCTTTATTTAGTGACATATTAACATGCATTCCTGAACCATTGATTCCATATACAGGTTTAGGCATGAATGTAGCATGCACTCCATGTCTTTGAGCTATTGTTTTAACAACTAATTTAAAAGTCATTATATTATCAGCTGTTGTAAGTGCATCTGCATATTTAAAATCTATTTCATGTTGTCCTGCTGCAACTTCATGGTGAGATGCTTCTATCTCAAAGCCCATTTCTTCTAAGGCAAGACTCATATCTCTTCTAGCATTTTCTCCCAAATCTACTGGTCCTAAATCAAAGTATCCAGCTTCATCGTGAGTTACAGTGGTAGGTTCACCTTTTTCATCTGTATTAAATAAGAAAAATTCACATTCTGGTCCAACATTCATGCTGTACCCTAACTCTTCAGCTTCTTTTAATACTTTCTTTAATATATTTCTTGGATCTCCTTCAAATGGAGTTCCGTCTGGTCTATAAACATCACAAATTAATCTTGCAACTTTACCTTGTTGAGGTCTCCATGGGAAAATAACGAATGTATCTAAGTCTGGTCTAAGATACATGTCTGATTCTTCTATTCTTACAAAACCGTCTATAGAAGACCCATCAAACATACACTCATTATTTAAAGCCTTTTCAAGTTGACTATCAGTTATCGCAACATTTTTAAGTGTTCCAAATAAGTCAGTGAATTGAAGTCTTATAAATTTAATACCATTTTCTTTAACGATATTAATAATATCCTCTTTAGAATACTTTGCCATAATATACTCCCCTTTTCGCATTTATTATTTGCAAAATTACATATGCAATAAAACGGCGCACTACTAGAAATACTTTTAAAAATTTGTAAGTAACTCTGTAGAACACCGTTGTTCGACTAAATCTTGTTAATATTATATTCTCATACTATCAAAAAATCAACTGTTATTTTTTGTTTTGTTTAAATTTATTATTCTAACCGTATACTTTTGTTAATATGCATCTGATTTCATTAATAATATGTTAATACCATACCTATTTAAAGTTATGATACCATATTATTTAATATACATTCACTTACTGAATTAACTACATAATCTACATGCTCTTTTAAGCTTTCCTCTGAACTAGTAAACGTAAAGGAATTTCCTGCGACTTTAAACATTGATAGATCATTCCATGAGTCTCCTATAGAGTAAACTCTGTTAGCATCTATTATCTCTTTTTCCATAATCATTTCTAAGGCATTTCCTTTTGAACAACCTACCTTAACTATATCTATATATCTAGTATTTCTATAAGCTACAAGATAATCCCCATACTTTTTATTGATATCATCACAAACTTCTTTAATGTAGGCTGCATCCTTCCCCTCAAACTCAAAGCAAAGTAATGACACCTTGTCATCTCCTAACTCTACTAAGGTCTCTATACTTTTCATGCTAGGAACCTCAAAGTTTTCAAATCCCTCGCCTACTATATAAGTAGTAAATCCAGTTTCTAGTGCTACCCCAGTAGTTCTATATCTAAAATCCTTTATAACAGAATCACATATATTTAAATCTAACTCTTCGCTATGCATTAGATTTAAATCCTTATCAAAAATAAGTGCTCCATTTAGTAGAACAAAGTAGTCCGCTGTTATATCATATTTACTTTTCAAAAACTCTACTCCATTGTAGGGTCTTCCAGTAGTAATTGCTATAGCGTGTCCTAGTTCTTCTAGTTTTTTTACAGCCTTAATATTATCATCTGTAATATCAAAACCCTCTACTAAAGTTCCATCTAAATCAGTAGCTAGCATTTTTCTCATCAACCATACCCCTTATCTTACAGTATTTTATCAGTTTTAATTATAACATACACCATAACTAAATATCATTAGTTTCATTATTAAACTGGCTAAAGTACATATTGTAATATACACCTTTTTTATCTAATAGTTCATAATGATTCCCACTTTCTAAAATCTCCCCATTTCCAACAACAAGTATATTATCTGCATCTCTAATGGTACTTAATCTATGAGCTATAATAAAGCTAGTTCTTCCCTTCATTATATTTAACATACCCTTTTGAACCTGCTTTTCTGTACGCGTATCAACACTACTTGTTGCCTCATCTAGAATTAGTATAGAAGGTTTAGATAACATAGCTCTAGCAATAGTTATAAGTTGTCTTTGTCCTTGACTAAGGTTACTTCCCCCCTCTACAATTTTAGTTTCATATCCTTCTGGAAGCCTTTTTATAAAACTATCTGCACAGGCCAATTTAGCTGCTTTTTCTATTTCCTCATCTGTAGCCTTTGGATTTCCATAACGTATATTATCTTTTATACTTTCGCTAAATAGATAAGTATCTTGGAGTACTATACCAAATATATTCCTCAAACTATCTCTCGTATATTTACGTATATCCTCTCCATCTATTAATATACTTCCATCCGTAACCTCATAAAATCTAGTAAGTAAACTTATTATTGTGGTTTTTCCAGCTCCTGTAGCTCCAACTAAAGCAGTAGAACTTCCCTCCTTAGCACTAAAGCTTATATTTTTTAATACACTTATATCTTTTGAATATCCAAAACTCACATTTTTGAATACAACTTCACCCTTAGGATTTGTTATTTTCTTAGATTTCTCGCTATCCATACTTTCTTCATTTTCATCTAAAATCTCAAATACTCTTTCAGCTCCAGCCACTGCTGATTGCAAATTATTAAATATACTAGCCAAATCATTTAAGGGTCTAGAGAATTGTCTTGAATAGCTTAAAAAACTAGCTATTAATCCTACAGTTATAAGTCCCTTAACCGCAAGTATCCCTCCAACAGAAGCTACTGCCATAAAACCTATATTATTTATTACATTCATAATAGGCATTAAAAATCCTGACCAAATCTGAGCCTTTAATCCAACCTCACAAAGCCTGTCATTAATCCCCCTAAAGGAATCCATAGCTTCTTTTTCACGATTAAAGGCCTTCACTATATCTACTCCAGATATAGTTTCCTCTATATATCCATTTAAATTTCCAAGCTCAACTTGTTGCTTCTTAAATAAAACCTTAGTTTTACTGGCTATTACTTTTGTTAATCCTCCTACTAAAGGTACAGTTATTAAACTTGCAAGTGTCAAAAGTGGGCTTAAAATAAGCATCATTATAAAGGATCCTGCTATGGTTATTACTCCAGACATTAACTGAGTGGTTGAGCTAGAAACAGTACTACTTACATTTTCAATATCATTAGTAAGTCTGCTCATAACTTCTCCATGACTGTGAGTATCAAAAAAGCTTATAGGTAGCTTATGCAGTTTAGAGAATAAATTACCTCTTAACTTTCTAACAATTCCTTGGGATATTTTTGCCATGATTCTACCTTCAACAATATTTATTCCTCCGCTAACTATATAAGAAATAAGTAAAACAAATATCACTATTATTAAACCACTTGAATTTTTAGTCCCTTGAAAATCTGCCATATAATCAACAGCTTTACCTATTAGATATGGTGCCATAAGTCCTATAAAGCTATCTATTATTATTAAACTAAATATAAATACAAGGGATCTTTTCTCACTAGAAATATATCCAAAAAGTCTTTTTAGAGTTTTCTTAAAATTCTTAGGTTTAACTTTAGGAGCAAATCTATCCATGCCCTTTGTCGTTCTTCTTCCAGATATATTTATGGAAGGTATTTCATCTATCTTCTTATTTTTTTCTCCCATTATATTAACTCCTTCCCAATCTGAGAATTAAATATATCCTTATACACACTGCAGTCATCCATAAGTTCATTATGAGAACCTAAACCTACTATCTCTCCATCATCAAGTACCAGTATATTATCAGCTTCCATTACTGAAGTTATTTTTTGAGATATTATTATAGTAACTAAGTCTTTTGAGAACTTCTTTAATCCTTCTTTTATTTTCTTTTCAGTAGTAACATCTACAGCACTAGTTGAATCATCTAATATCAATATATGAGGTTCCTTAATTAACGCTCTAGCTATTGATATCCTCTGTTTCTGTCCTCCTGAAAGATTCACTCCACCTTGACCGAGTTTTGTATCATATCCTTTTGCCTGTTTTAATATAAATTCATGAGCCTCTGCTAATGAAGCTGCATTTATAACCTCTTCCATAGTAGCATCAGCCTTCCCCCACCTTATATTATCTACTATACTTCCTGTAAATAATAAAGAAGCCTGAGGAACTATAGAAATCCTATCTCTTAAACTTTCCATAGAAATATTCTTTATATCAACTCCATTGATTTTTATCTTTCCCTTAGTAACATCATAAAATCTAAGGAGCAATTTAACTAAAGTGCTCTTCCCAGAACCCGTAGAACCTATTATTCCCAAAAGCTCACCAGAATTAATATTAAGGTTAATATTTTTAAGAGCAGCTTCCCTAACTCCCCCACTATAAGTGAAACTTACATCTTCAAAACTTATTTGTAATTCTCCCTTTTTAACTTTTTCATCCCCATTTTCTATAGTTGGTTCTTGATCAAAAACTTCAACTATTCTCTCAGAAGATGCTCTGGCTTTAACAAACATATTAAACACAAAGGTCATGGTCATAAGAGAAGACAGTATTTGAGTCATATAATTTATAAATGCCATAACTGCTCCGACCTGTATACTGCCGTTATTTATCTTTATATTACCCAGCCAAAGCACTGCTATTATTCCAATATTAACTGTAGCCGTAATAGTTGGACTAAATATGGCTATAGTTTTCATAGCCTTAGTAGAAACCTTAAAAAGCTCATCATTTTTTTTACCAAATCGTTCTTCTTCGTATTTAAACCTATTAAATGCTTTAACAACTCTAACCCCAGATAAATACTCTCTTATATTACTATTAACATTGTCCAAAGATTTTTGTATCTTTCTAAAATTAGGGTATCCTACCCTCATATTTAAAATTATTATCCCAATGACTAGTGGAATTATTATTAAAAATATTACTGATAAAGATAAATTTAATCTAGCCGCCATTATTAAACTTCCTATACATAACATTGGCGCCTTAACAAAAACCCTCATCATTCCATTTACAAACATCTGCACTTGATTAACATCATTAGTAAGTCTAGTAACTAATGAAGCTTTATCAAAATTATCTATATTATCAAAGGAAAAACTTTGAATCTTCTCATACATATCAACTCTTAAATCTCTCCCAAATTTTTGAGATACATGACTTGCTATTATGCTCCTCATAGTAGCTCCTATAGCTCCCATAACAGTCACTCCAAGCATAATCAGCGTATTTACTAAAACATAATCCATATTTCTACTAGCAACACCTTCATCAACTATCTTTGACATTATAGTTGGCTGCATAAGATCACAAACCGCCTCTATTGATAGAAAAAATAACGCTATAACAAATGGTTTTTTATATTTCTCTATATACTTCTTATAATGCTTCAAAAACTTCATCTCCATCTTTATTTAAATAAGCAAACCGTTCAATATAAATTATAACTCAACCTCATAGAAAACTATGCCTAATTTTCAAAATCTGTTATTACTTTTAATTTAAAAATTATCTTAATCTTCACAAACAATATATTAATTTAAATCTATTTTTTTTGCCAGTTAACTGGTTAACTGCTTAACTGGTAAACTTCTTATATTCTTAACTGGTTAACTGGTTAACTGGTTAACTGTTTTTCTGTTTTTCTGTTTTTAATATTTAATTTTTTTATTAGCTAGAATGACTTTGATGAAGCTCCTATGAATCAGTTATTTTCTAAATTATAACAACTTTGTAACAAGCTCATGTTAAAATATATTTAGTATAATTTGAGAGGTATTTGTTTATGAGAGAAAAGATTATTGTTGTTGAGGATGAATTTTATATAAATGATATTTTAACCACTGCTTTAGAAGAAGAAAAATTTCAAGTTTTAAGTCTTTTCAATGGAGAATCTTTAAAGGAAAACTTAATGGATTTTGCTCCAGATATAGTTCTTTTAGATGTTAATTTGCCAGATACAAATGGATTTGAGTTGTGCAAGTATATAAATAAAGAACTTAGTATTCCTATAATTTTAATTACTGCTAGAAATGACGTTGTTGATAAGGTTCTAGGCTTAGAGTTAGGGGCTCATGATTATATAACTAAGCCTTTTCATATAAAAGAAGTTATAGCTAGAATTAGAGCTGCCTTAAGATCCACAACTAAATATTCTTCTATATTCACAAATGATTTATCAAACCAGCCTGTAGCCATAAGCCCAGTGCTAAAGGTTGATTTTGATAGCAGAATAATTCTTAAAAATAACGAGGAGATAAAACTGAATCCAAAAGAATTTGAAATTCTCTCTTTACTTTCTAAAAATAGAAATAAAATTTTCACTCGAGATGCTTTATTAAACACTATTTGGGGTTATGAGTATTTTGGAGAAGATAGAACAGTTGATGTTCATATAAGGAGACTTAGAGCTAAAATAGATACACCTGATTTTTCTCATATAGAGACTGTATTTGGTGTTGGATATGTAATGAGGTAATTTATGAAAAGTATAAAAAGCAAAATAACCTTGTGGTTTATGTGTTTATTTATTATTTTTTCCATTGTGCTTAATTTATCTATAAGATTTTTTATCAAAAAGGATTTTGAAAAAAACACAACTAACTCAATGAATAATTTAATGATAAATTCTAGAGAATTAATAAAAAACAAACTTTTATTAAAAGATTCTTACTCTGATTCTGATTGGATTGATGTAGGCTCTGAGGTTTTATGGGATATAAAAAAACTCTACCAAACCTATGGAAGCCTTTATTCTTCAGATAATAAGAACCCCTTAACCACCACAAATAATTCAGAAGAGGATATATCATTACTTAATGAAGCTTCAAAGAACAAAGCTGTAATAAAACTATATAGAGTTAAAAACACCTATACTTCCTCAATTTCCTATCCAATTTATATAAATGATAAAAGTGATTATAATCTTTATCTGACAAAAGATTTTAGTGAAAATTATTTAGATTATATAAAAATATTAAATATTATAACTTTGCTTCAAGTTTTTTTTGGTATTCTAATACTTTTGATTACATATCTAATCTCTTCTCGTATAACTAAACCTATATCCTCATTAATTAAAGGAGTAAAGGAAGTTTCTTTAGGTAATTTTGATTACTGTTTTGAATCTTCATCTTCAGATGAAATAGGAATATTATCAAGAGAATTTTCTAATATGAAAAAAGAGATAAAAAATCAATTGGAATATCTTATGAAAGAAAAAGAAAATGCTCTACTTCTTCAAAAAAGTAAAAGCAGCTTCTTTAATAATGTAACCCATGAGCTTAAAACTCCCTTAACTACTATATCAGGTTATAGCCAGTTATTGCTTTCTCCCAAGGTAAAGGATAAGAATTTTAGAGACAGAGCCATAAATGGTATCTTTCAAGAAAGTGAAAGAATGCATTCCTTAATAGTGGAGCTAATAAATATTTCTAAAAACTTAAATAATCCACAGAAAGAATTAATTCCTATAGAATTATCCACATTTATATCAAGAATTCTTGATAACTTAAAAATTAAGTGGAAAAATAAAGCTTATTCCCTAAATCTAGATATGGAGGATGCTTTAATACTATCAGATACTGAAAACATAACTTCATTACTAACAAACATCTTAGATAACTCTATAAAATATTCTCTAGATAATGGAATTATAGCTATAAATCTAAAAAATCAAGATAACTTAGTTTATTTAACAGTAGAAAATTCTTATGAAAGTTCTTCTTCATTTATAAAAGATAAGCTGTTTGAACCTTTTGTTAAAGGTACTAACTCAACAGAAGACAGCAATGGCCTAGGTTTATATATATGCAAAGAGATAATTAATTCATTAAATGGAGAAATCACTATAGAACTAACTGAAGAAATATTTAAACTTACAACAACTTTTCCTTCTTTCTGTAATATCTCTGAAACAATTTAATTAAGTTTTGTAATTACTAAAAGTTATCATAAAAATAACACTGAAAGGGGGAAATTTTATGTCTAAAAACACTTTATTAAAAGTTCTTACAATATCAATATTAATCTCTTCTTTATTTTTAACTGGTTGTACCACTGAAGAAAAGATTATTACAGTACAGGATGATGTACAGAAGATGAGTAATGAATTAGATGAAGATGGTAGGATATTTACTAAGGTTAGGGATCTAGAAATTTCTGAAACCGAGAATGCTTATATATACACAATTGCAAATGATGCTTCTCCTGTATTTTCTAAAAATTTGACTCCAAACACCTCTTATACCTATACTAATTTATTCACCTTAAACTCTGATAACTCTATTAACATAATCGAAAATAATTTAAATGGACTATTTACAATGGTGAATAAAAACTTAATAACCTATTTCAAGGGTACTGAATTATGGATATATGATGCTAACACAAAAGAAAAGCAAATGCTTGTTAATCTTCCAGATATAAAAGAGGAATCAGAAAACGCAGGCTCAATGCACCCTCTTAAAATTTCTGGAGACAATAGTTATTTAAGTATAGTCACGCGAACTCAATATGATGGATATCATAAAAATATTATTCGTATATTAGATTTAGAAACAGGTGAAGTCTATAAAAGTGCTCCATTAAAAGATTTATCTCTTTCTCAATATTTTTTATATAGTAAAGCAACAAATAAATTTTATACTTCTACACCGTATTCAGAGAATATATTAGAATTTTCTCTTGATGATTTAAATCCTAAAGAAATTGCTCGTATTCCTGGAATTAAAGTTGAGAACTTTAAGATGAGTTATAACGGTAAATATATTTATTTTATGCAAAAAGATAGAGATAGTAGAGAACTTTCGTTTTGTAAATTTGATTTACAAACCCAAAATACAATAACTCTATTAAAAATATCTCCTAAAGAAAAAGATGAAGATTTATTTTGGACTAATTTTGATATAGTTGGCAATACACTTGTTTATGCTTTTTTCACTAATAGAGCTTCTGATTATGAGCCTTTTCTAACTAAAAATAAACTTTATGCAGCAAATATATCTGAAGATTCTATCACTAATAATCAACTCTTATATAGTTCTCCAGTTGCAGAAAATTCTTCTATTATGTTTTATTTAACCAATGATGGTACTAAGATTTTTAGTTCTATAGTCGCATATACAAATACTGAGTCTGGAGAAGATACCCAGAATCGCAAATCATTCCAATACTCACTTTACGAAAAAACAAAATAACATTATTAATTTACAAAATAATCTCAAAAACTAATTTTTTCTTAATTCTTTCATTAAAAACTTTAAGTTACAAATTTATAGTTCTATAATTATAAATGATTAAAGTAACGTCAAGTGGAGGAAATTATGAAAAAAAAACTATTTGTCTTAATGATATCAATTATAATGCTAACTTTAGCTTTAGTATCTTGTTCTAAAAACACAAAGGAGGATACTAGCAGCAATGAAATAAAAGAAGAGGTTAATACAGAAACCATAAAAGATGAAAATACTAGCGATTCTAATAAAGAAGAAACTACTTCTAATTTGAATAAGGCTCCTGAAAAACCCTCTTCTCCTATAACTAATACTGACAACACTAGTACATCTTCTAAATCTTATTTTGGAACCTGGGTTGTAAGTAAAAAAATTGCAACTACTCCAGTGTACGCTATGTCTGAAGATAAGATAAAGTCTTATATAGGAAAAGAGCTTTATTTAACAGAAAAAAAGGTATCTTTTGATAAGGAAAATCTAGTTAATCCTACCTTTGAAGAAACTACTTTATCTGATAATGATTTTAATTCAGAAAACAGAGTTTCTTTAAAAACTATAGGAATAAGCTCAGCTTCTGTTAAAAAGGTTGATGTTATTCAAAATGTTAATTCTAACTGGGCTTCCTTTTTTGGAAACACCTTTTATGTTAAGGACGACAATACCTTGATAACTTTATGGGACGGAATATTTTTTGAGTTAAATAGAAAATAGGAAACAAAAAAGAAATCCACTTAATTTATGGATTTCTTTTTTACTCTATTTAACAAACATCTCAATTAATGTTCCTAAGCCTTTTTCTAGATTTCTTAACTTCTCCTTGTTTATAGACTGAAGATATAGGCTTTCTAGTTCTAGCATATATTTTTTACCTGCGGCTAGGTAACTTGTTGCTTCTTTTATTTTTTTAGTATATTCTTGTTTAATATTTTCAATATCGTCTTTATATTTCTCTTCAGTTCCAGGATAAACTAGTTCTTCATAGGTATCTACAATCTCATCTGTATGTCGTTCTGCTAGATATTCATGAGGTCTAGTACTATCAAAAACTGCAATGCTAAGTTCTCTAAGCACTATCATATCATAGCTTTTAGGATCAAAACCACAATGATAAGCTTCAATATCATATCCTCTTTTTTCAGCTTCATTTAATAATTTTCCTAATATAGTTGATTTTCCTGTGCCTGGTCTGCCCTTTATAAGGTACCTCTTCCCAATGTTTCTAGTAATGCTTGGTATAAAATCCTTTGGTCCATCCGGAGTCGCTGCTCCTAAAAACCTATGCACAATTTTTGATTTTTTATTTAAGTTTGTTTCTGCTAATATTCTAATTATTAATTCCTTTGCAAAATCATCTGCTCTACTAAAATCCATGTTTTCTATATATATTGCTTCCCATTTATCATGAATTTTAAGTCCCTCTCCAAATGCAACATGAGCTTTTTTTATTTCTTCCTTCATTAATACTTTTAAGTTTTCTATATTTTTGTGCCTTTTTTTCAATGAGTTTTCATCCATAATTTGAGATAAGTCTATATATTGTTTATCTTTTTTTATACTCTCAAGTTTTGTTCCGTATATAGGGTTTCCATCAATAAAAGCTACATTCCCATTAGGAATAACTACACCTTCTACATATTCATCTCCCATATAACTATTTATAAGTTCTATCTCGTAACCTTTTGCTAAATAGGCTTGTGCAATATTTTTTATAACCGATGTCTTTATCACCTGGGGAGCATTTCTTATAACATATATGTCCTTTATATTTTCTAATACAGAGTCATAGTAATTCACGAACCCTCGTGCTGTATTTCCTCCCCCATAGTAATTAATAATATTAGGTGTCATACGACCACTTCCTCTTTATCGTTCTTTGGTACATATTTCCATAATATGCAAAAACACAGAGGATAGTGATGGTTAGAGTTTTCTATAACTACAAATATTTCTTCATTTTTTTATGAGGAATTCCAGCCTCTAAATAAACCTCAGATATTTCTTCAAATCCTACTGATTTATATAAGGCTACCACATACTCTTGAGCAGATAATATTATTTCTTTTTCTTTATAGACATCCTTTATATATTCAATGGCTCTATTCATCATTTCTACAGCTAATCCTCTTCTTCTATAGCTATTTAAAACTAAAACTCTTCCTATTGAAGGAGCATCATAACTTATTCCTTTTGGTATTATTCTGCTATAAGCTACCACTCTATCATTATCTACACAAAATATATGTGCACATTTTTTATCAACATCATCAAAGTCTTGTTCATCTATTTTCTGTCCACAAACAAAAACCTCAAACCTTGATTTAACTATCTCATAAAGTTCATTTATACTTAAATCCTTAAATTCTTTTATATACCATTTCATATTTTCAAACCTCTTTTCATATGTTTTATTTATATCCATTTATTGATATCTAGATTTAACTGATGTACAATATATATTGTAATTCTTCTTAAACTGAATTAGAAGAGCTTTTCTCTTTTAATTGACTTTAGGAATTAGTTATATAGTTTCATTCTAATTGCAAGGAAGTTTCTAAGCAAAAGGATTAATATGACAACTGGATTAAATAAATTTATGTTTTTCCTAGTTTGTTAAAATTTTAACCCTCTGCTAACAGAGGGTTTTATTTTTTGGAGGTAATTATGGAAAATAGAGTCGGTGTAGTTGCCATTGTTTTAGATAACTTAGAAGCTGCTCCTTCTGTTAATGAAATACTTCATGACTATGCCAAGATAATAGTAGGCAGAATGGGTATTCCCTATAGAGAAAAAGGGGTATCTGTAATTTCTATTATTGTAGATGGCACAACGGATGAAATAGGTGCTTTAACAGGTAAGCTTGGAAGAATAAAGTACGTTCAAGTTAAGTCTGCTATTACAAAGAAGTAATATTAGAGGAGTGTGTTTTTATTATGATAAGAGAATATAAGGCAGAAGAATTTATTATTGATGAAGAAATTTACTCAAGTATTGAAGAAGGTGAAAAATTAGCCCAAGATAAAGAATATGTAAAAAACCTTCTTGAAAGATCTAGAGACTTTAAAGGATTAACTCACAGAGAAGCAGCTGTACTTCTATCTGTAGAAGATGAAGAATTAGTTCAAGAAATGTTTAAAGTTGCTGGAGAAATTAAAGAAAGAATTTATGGAAACAGAATCGTTTTATTTGCTCCCTTATATCTTTCTAATCACTGTGTAAATAATTGTGAATATTGCGGTTATCAACACTGTAACAGCGATTTATTAAGAAAGAAATTAACTCAAAATCAAATAGCAAAAGAGGTACAAGCTTTAGAGGCTATGGGCCATAAGCGACTTGCTTTAGAACTTGGAGAAGACCCAATTAACAATCCTATAGAGTATGTTCTTGAATCTTTAAAAACTATATATTCATTAAAATTTGATAATGGAGCTATAAGAAGATGTAACGTAAATATAGCTGCAACAACTGTAGAAGAATATGAAATGCTTAAGGATGCTGGTATAGGTACTTATATATTATTCCAAGAAACATACCATAAACCGACTTACGAAAATCTACATCCAAATGGTCCAAAACATAATTACAACTGGCATACTACAGCAATGCATAGAGCTAGAGCCGCTGGAATTGATGATGTTGGAATGGGTGTACTTTACGGATTATATGAACATAAATACGACACTATAGCTTTACTTATGCATGCTGAACATTTAGATAAAGAAACAGGGGTAGGCCCACACACTTTATCTGTTCCAAGGTTAAGGCCAGCTGAAGGTGTTGATACAAATAAATATCCTCACATGTTAAATGATGAAGAATTTAAGAAATTAGTAGCTATCCTTAGAATAACTGTTCCTTATACAGGAATTATATTATCAACTAGAGAAGAAGCTAATTTTAGAGAAGAAGTATTATCTGTAGGTGTATCCCAAGTTTCTGCAGGTTCTTGTACTGGAGTAGGTGGATATGCTGATGAAAATAAAATTAAAGAAAACACAGCACAATTTGAAGTAAGTGATGAAAGAAGTCCTAGCGAAGTTATGAGAAGCCTATGTAATCAAGGATATGTCCCAAGTTACTGTACAGCTTGTTATAGAGAAGGAAGAACTGGAGAAAGATTTATGGCTTTAGCTAAATCTGGACAAATACACAATGTATGTCTTCCTAATGCCTTACTTACTTTTAAAGAATACTTAATAGATTATGCTGATGAAGAAACTAAAGAAGTTGGTGAAAAAGCAATACTTAAAAACCTTGAAACCATACCAAATGAAGCTGCTAAAGAAGCTTGCTTAAAGAAGCTTGAAAGAATAGAAAATGGAGAAAGAGATTTACGTTTCTAATTAAGAGGAGGAATAAAAACATGTTAGATACCCCAAAAGCCAATAGACTCCATATATCTTTTTTTGGAAAGAGAAATGCAGGAAAATCAAGTTTAGTAAATGCCCTAACAAATCAAGACATAGCCCTTGTGTCTGATACTCCTGGAACTACTACAGATCCAGTATTTAAGGCAATGGAATTACTTCCATTAGGCCCTGTAATGATAGTTGATACAGCTGGTTTAGACGATGAAGGTGCTTTAGGAGAACTTAGAATAAAGAAAACCTTCGATATAATGGACAGAACAGATTTAGCTATTTTAGTATTTACAGGAGAATCTACTGATTTCTCGATGGAGATGACATGGAAAGAAGAATTAACTAAAAGAAATATTCCTATAATAGGAGTAATAAATAAGATAGATCAATTTTCTTTAGATGAAACTTCTTTAAAATCTGATTTTGACATTCCTTTTGTATCTTTAAGCGCTAAGGAAAAGAAAAATATAGGTAGTTTTAAACAAGCTATCATAGATATTGCCCCTACAGATTTTGAACTTCCTGCTATAGTTGGAGATATACTTAGACCAAAAGCAAGAGTTGTTTTAGTAGCACCTCAAGATATCCAAGCTCCAAAAGGAAGACTTATACTTCCTCAAGTTCAAATAATCAGAGACATATTAGACTATGATGGAATGGCTCTAACTGTTAAAGATACTGAGCTTATAGACGTATTAGAAGATTTAAAATGCGCTCCAGATCTAGTTATAACAGATTCTCAAATGTTTGATAAGGTAAGTAAAATAGTTCCTGAAGATATTCCTTTAACTTCTTTCTCAATTCTTATGGCAAGATATAAAGGAGATTTAGCTACCTTCGTTAGAGGAGCTAGAGCTATGGATTCTCTAAAACCTGGAGATAAAGTTCTTATAGCAGAAGCTTGTACTCACCATGCATTAAAAGGCGATATAGCAAGAGAAAAACTTCCTATATGGATTAAAGAAAGATATGGCGATGTTGAATTTGTAAACTTAACTGGAGTAGACTTCCCTGAAGATCTTAAAGAATTTAAGCTTATAATTCAATGTGGAAGCTGTATGTTCACTAGAAAACAATTAATGAGTAGACTTATTAAAGCTGAAGCTGATGATATGCCTATAACAAACTTTGGTACTGCTATTGCTCATCTAAATGGAATTTTAGATAGAGTTGTAAACATGTTCCCTGAAGTAAAATAATCTAGTTATTTTTAAAGAACTTCTGTGATTTTTCATAGAAGTTCTTTTTTTGAACTAAAAATTTCTACGTTTCTAAATTTCTAATTTTGTAAATTTGTACGTTTGTAATTTTCTAAATTTCTACGTTTCTAAAGTTTTAAATACCTGAATTTTATACCCGTAAGAAACTTATCCAAACTCTACCCATGGGAAAAAGTTTCAAGAAATTTATTAGCCCCATATAACTTACTTGATAAATCTTGTTTTCCTGGTATACCACAAGCATCTGCTCGGCAATGTTTACAGTGCCTAAATACCTCAAGATGTTTTTCAGCTTCAATCCTTGCTTTATCTAGTTGATTACAATCTGGTGCCTCGATATGGCTTAGATCATGTTGAGGAATAAGTGGAATTATATTGTATAAAGTAGCTCCGGCTTCTTTAACTGTTTTAGATATAACCTCAATATGCTCATCATTAATTCCAGGTATTAATACAGAATTTACTTTTACTATTACTCCTAATCTACTAATTAAGCTGATACCTTCTAATTGATTTTTTATCAATATTGAAGCTCCTTCTTCACCATAATATACTTTTTTATCATGTACTATATAGGAAGTTATTTGACCTTGTATCTTAGGATCAACAGCATTAACTGTAACTGTTATAGTTCTTACACCAACATCATAAATTTTTTTATAATATTTAGGGAGTAGTAACCCATTTGTACTCAAACATTTTATAAGGTCTGGATACTCCTTGTCCACTAATTCGAAAGCTTTCAACGCATGTGGGGTTGCCAATGTGTCCCCTGGTCCAGCTATTCCTACAACAGTTATTTCAGGACAAAGTTCCAAAGCTTTTCTTACTGTATCTACCGCATCATTATAATTTAATATCCCATTAGCAACTCCTGGTCTGTCTTCATCTCCATTACAATCTCTTTTACAAAAATTACACTGTATATTACAAGATGGACTGACTGGCAAATGTAGTCTACCAAACTTATTATGTGCCTCTCCCCCCAAACATGGATGGGATTTTGCAAGGTGTGTAAAATCCCTGCTTTTCTTTTTAACTAAATTAAAATCCGCCATAAAATCTCCTCCGTTTATATAAAAAATAGAGGTATAAATCACTATTCCATGATTTATACCTCTAGTTCTCTAGTCAGTATTTACTATACTATGTTTAATTTATAGAATTTAAAAAGAATACTCCCTCTGAACTAGCTAATTGTTCCAAAGTAATTGAATATAATACTGAATTTATCTGCTTATCTATATTTTCCCACACAGCTATATTTATTCTTTCCTCAATGTCATTGTGACTATGAATGTTTGCTAAATTTGTTTCTCCTTCTATTACCCTAAGTATATCTCCTACATATATCTCTGAGGCTTTTCTAGCAAGTGAGTATCCTCCTTGAAACCCTCTTACACTCTTAACTAAATTAGCCCCCCTTAGCAAAAAAAAGATTTGGGACAAATAATTCTGAGAAATATTTTGTCTTTCTGCAATTAAATTCAAAGGAATGTACTCTTCTTGTTGATTCATTGCTATAAAAACCATAGCTATTAATCCATATCTTCCTTTAGTTGATATATTAATAATAAACTCTCCTTTGCTCTAATTTAAATTTCGAACTTTCAAGTCTTCCTAAACCACCTTATCTATCTGAATACTTAATGTATCAATATCCCCAGACCCTAATCTAAATACAAAGTCATCGCTGATTATCTCATAAGGACGAATTATAGATATATTATCTAAAAATACATCTTCAAATAGCTTATTAATTGTCTTTTCATACTTCTTAAACTCATCTTCATCTATTATAAATCTCTCAATAATTCCAATTACCTTTAAGCTTACTTTCTTGTCCTCAATAATGTTTATCTCAATCCTACTATTTACTATATCTCTATTTATCATTGGTGATTGTATCTCTTGAAAACACACAAGTTTTCCTTGATTATTACCGTAAAGTCCCCCCTTAGAAATACTATGCCAAAAATTTTCATTATAAATAGATATATCCATAGTTGAACTTGTCTTATTTATAAGGTTTATTAAACCTATATCTAATTTTGTAACTATACTCATCACCTCATTCTGAATTTCTCATTTTTCTCTATCTGTATAATCTTGCCGTCTTGAATTACTATTGTAACTGTTCCATAACTAATTCCCTTTATTAGCTCATTTAATTTTTGGGATACTTGTTCATTAACCGGACTTTCTCTTAATAATTTTTCCACCTTCATAGTACCACTCCCCTTATTGTTACTATATAAAAAAGTCGCCTCTATATAATTTAATATACAGAGACGAGATTATCCCGCGGTTCCACTCTATTTAAGTCAAAATGACTCCACTTATTGAATACTAACATATTCTATCATTATAACGGATGACTCCGAATAGCCCTACTTTATCATCTATTCATAGAAGATATGTTCAAGCTTCAGCTCGAAAGTGCACTTCACATAGACTTTCGTAAAGGACTTCCACCATAATCCTTCTCTCTGAGACTACTTTCTATGCTACTCTACTTTTTCATAGCTTTTATTCCTACTATTCCGATGTACTTTATACTATATTAAATCATAGTTAAATAGATGTCAATATATTTTATTTAAAAAAATTTAAAGCCGTTGCACTCCCATACAACGGCTAACTAATATTATAATTTGAATTTTCCTACAGCATACTGTAGATTACTTGCTATTAGACTAAGTTCCTCTACTCCCTTTGCTACCGCATCCATAGTTGTATTTATTTGTTCAGTAGATGCTGCTACTTCTTCCGACGAGGCTGCTGTCCCTTCCGATATCTCAGATATACTTTCTATTTTTTGAACTACTTTATTTTTCTTTGAATATATTTCACTAGTTGATTCTGCAATACCTTTTATTCTATTAGTTAACTGATTTATAGCATCTAGTATTTGTGTAAATATTTTCTCTGTCTCATTTACCGCTACCTCTTGCTCCTCTACAGTTACTTTTGATTCCTCCATAGCACTTATAGCTACTTTAGACATACTTTGAACGCTCTCAATTATTTTTCTTATTTCTTCAGTAGATTTTCTAGATTGCTCTGCTAATTTTCTTATTTCATCAGCTACCACAGCAAACCCTCTTCCAGCTTCCCCTGCTCTTGCAGCTTCAATACTCGCATTTAGTGATAAAAGGTTGGTTTGTTCTGTTATTTCCTTTATAGCATCAGAAATTCTATTAATTTCTTCAGTATTCTTATTCATATTTAATACAATTTTGCTAGCTTCATTTGATGATATTTTACTTCTATCTGATTTTTCACCAAGAACTTTAACCATGTTCAAGCCTTTATTTCCTAGTTCTAAGGCATTTAATGATACAGATTTTAGAACCTTAGTATTTTCAACTATTCCATCTATCTCGTTTGAGAGTTCATTTATATTACTTACTCCTTCTTGAGCACTTCCAGCTTGTTCTATTATTCCTCTAGATATTTCTTCTATAGAATTATATACTTGTCCTACAGACGCCGTGCTCTCCTCTGCCATAACTCCTAAATTCGTTGATGTATCAAAGACCGTTTTAGAAGAATTTTTAACTTCTAGCATTAGTGCTGACATATTTTTTATCATAAAATTAAAGTTTTTTCCTAATTCTCCAAACTCGTCTTTTGACTTTATGTCAACCTTAACTGTTAAATCACCTTCAGCAGCCTTTTTAAACCCTTGTTCTAGCTTCTTTGCACTTTTAGCTAATCCATTGCTTAACCAAAAAGAAAACAATGCGGCTATCACAATCACTGCCCCAATGGTTATGAAAATCATATTTTTTATTCCACTTATATCAGCTTTTAACTCAGACTCGTCCATAGCTGCAATAATTTTAAAGCCTGTACCTGAATCTGTACCAAAAGTCGTAAATATATGACTTTTATTAAAATCTATTTCTGTAGATCCATTTTCATTGTTTTTAATTACATCCCAATTAGATATTTTAGTATCTGAATCACTTCCGATTATCCTGCTTGGGTAGGTAACTACATTTCCTTCTTCATTAATCACAAAAATGTATCCCTTGTTTCCTATTCTATATTTATTAGTTATTGAGGAAAGTTTATTAATAGATATCTCCATACCTATAACACCCACAATCTTTCCTTTATCTTCAACAGTTTTCGCAAAAGTAACTACCGATTCATCAGCTATCAAACTTTTATGCGGGTCGCTATTTATAACTTTTCCATTATTATTTATAGCTTTTTCATACCAAACTTCACTTTTAGGGTTGGTTATTTTTTTCTCATCAGGATAAGAAAAAGCTTCTCCCTTTTCAGTAAAGAAAAATACATTTAACACATCTTCATTTCTCTCTTTGAATTTCTGTAAATAATCGATGATATCTTTCTGCTCTGATTTAGAATCCATAAGTATAGTGTTACTTGAAGCCATTGATATCTGCACAGGGTATTTATTAAACTTTTCAATTACTTCAGGAATCACTTGTTCACTGGAAATCTCAAACTTGTCTATTAATGATGATCTGGCCTGCAAGTAACTACCGATACCTAATATTAATAGTGGTACTAAGCAAATAGATAATAAGCTTGTCATTAATTTATACCGGATTCCTATAATATGAGTTCTTTTTGTCATAATATACACTCCTAGCTATACTTAAATTATAAACTATATCAAACCACTTATATCTTACCATATTTTTACTTAAATATAAACGTTTACTTTATGTTTTGTATAAAAATATTCTTAAATAGAGATAGGAAAACCCTATCTCTATACAACAAGTCCAACTATTATAGGTATAGTAATCATTGATATTAAGGTACTCATAAAAACAGAAAAAGCTGACAGTTCTTTTTCCTTATTAAAGGTCTGAGAGAAAATAGATGCCGTAGCCCCAACTGGCATAGCCTCAATTATCACTATACTACTTACTGGCACAGATTTTAGATTTATCGCTAATGTAATAATATATAAAACTAAAGGTATAATCAAAAGTCTTGCAGCTATGCCTAAATACATACTTTTATCTTTAAATTGTGATTTTAATGATATACCTGCCATCATACTCCCTGTAATTATCATAGATAGTGGAGTTGTCATACCTCCTACAATCTCAAGAACAGATTTTATAACGACTGGAATACTTATTGGTGTAAGCATTATAAATAATCCAATTATTACTGATAGTATTCCTGGATTTTTAAGTAGATTTCTTAAATTACTTATACTGCTTTTACCTCCATAAAGCCTTACTCCATAGGTCCAAATAAGTATAGTAAAAATCATATTAAATATAGATGCATAAACTAATCCTTCTTTTCCATAAATACTTTCTATTATAGGAAATCCCATGAATCCACAATTACAAAATACTCCACAGAACTTTAATACCTCTCTTCTTCCAACTTCAACTCTATTAAATATGATATTAGACAAAATTATAGCAATTATAAATGCAATAATGCTGTAAATAAGCGCTGATATAATATTGTTGAACATATCTTTACTAAAACTAAAATCAAAAGAATTAATTACAAGTAGAGGTAATGTTATATTTAATAAAAAATTTGATAATCCTATTTCTAAAATTTCATTCAATATATCTTTTTTTCTAGCGTAACCTCCTATAAGCATCATTAAAAACAAATTTGCAATTTGATTATATATATTCATAAACAGCCTCCACAAAATTAATTAAAGTATGTAATATTATGAAAAGATTTGTTAAAGCTAAATTAATTATTGTTAACTCTCCCAATTTATACAAATATTTCACCTATTCTGATTTATAATTAAATTACGAAAAAGTTTAAGGGGGAGTGTAAGTGAATAAAGAAGAAAGAAGCTGGATACTACAAGATTTCGGAAATTCTGCTTATTCCATAACCATAACTACTGCTATTTTACCTGTGTTTTTTAAGAGTGTTGCAGGCGTTGGATTAGAAGATAATATTTCTACAGCCTACTGGGGATATGCCAATTCTTTTGCTACTTTAATAATAGCAGTACTAGCTCCATTATTAGGAACTATTGCAGATTATAAAGGATTTAAGAAAAAACTATTTTCTATTTTTGCACTTATTTCTATTATTTCAACAGCGCTTTTAGCTACTGTTGGAGAAAACAATTGGATTTATTGCTTAGTTATTTATATCATCACTACCATAGGATTTTCTGGCTCAAATATATTTTATGATTCATTTTTAACAGATGTAACTGATAATGAAAGAATGGATTTAATCTCATCTTCTGGTTTTGCCTGGGGATACATAGGTGGAACAATTCCATTTATCTTATCTATTTTATTAATAACAAACGCTGCAAGTTTAAATATGAATACAATACTTGCTACACAAATTTCTTTTCTACTTACAGCTGTTTGGTGGTTTATATTTACTGTCCCTATGTTTAAAAATGTTCATCAAAAATACTATATAGAAGGTAGTCCTAAACATTTAAGCACTAGCATTAAAAAACTAATTACTACAATAAAGGCTACTAAAAATAATAAAAATGTTTTCTATTTTCTTTTAGCATATTTCTTTTATATAGATGGTGTTCATACAGTAATAACCATGGCTACTGCTTATGGTATAGATGTTGGAATCAATAGCAATACACTAATGATAATACTCATATTTATACAAATAATAGCTTTTCCTTTTGCACTTTTATACGGCAAATTATCTAAGGTTTTTTCTCCTAGAATAATGATTTTAGTAGGGATAATAACCTATAGCATAGTTTCTATATATGGTTTCTTTTTAAAAACACCATTAGACTTTTGGATATTATCATTTCTTGTAGCTAGTGCTCAAGGTGGTATACAAGCTTTAAGTAGATCTTATTTTGGAAAGTTAATTCCTAAAGAAAATTCTGCTGAATATTTTGGTATATATAATATCTTTGGAAGAATTTCATCAATATTTGGTCCCTTACTAATAGGTATTGTCGGAACCATTACTGGAGAATCTAGATATGGAATTTTAAGTTTAATTATATTATTTATTGTTGGTGGAGTAATATTTTTAAAAGTTGAAGAAGAACCAAAAGCAGAATTTATTACAGACTAAATAAAAATGCTGTTTCTTGTAAGATACAAAAAACAGCATTTTCTTATTTTAAGCTAAGCAAGTTATCTTGTTAAATTATATAATTGGTGACTCACCGGGGAATCGAACCCCGGACACCATGATTAAAAGTCATGTGCTCTACCGACTGAGCTAGTGAATCCCGTACTACATAACACAATTTTAAATTATATATTATTTAATTATTATTGTCAATAATAATTAGTATTTCAATGTACTACAGTGATCTTTAATTAGGTTAACTGATTTATCAAATTTTACTTTTTCCTCTTCTGTCATCTCTATTTCAACTAGTTCTTTAACTCCATTTCTATTTAATACTGCTGGTACTCCTGCGAAAACTCCATCAAATCCATACTCACCTTCTAATAGCGTAGACACGGGTATAATTCTATTTTCATCATTAAATATAGCCTTTAAAACACCTACTGCAGCAGTAGCTATTCCATAATAAGTCGTACCTTTTCTATTAAATACTTCCCATCCAGCTTTAGCTGTATCTGATACTAACTTATCTAAGTCTATATGGCCAACTCTATGTTTGTTATCATTTATAACTTTATTAAATGGCTTTCCACCTATATATACATGCGACCAAGGCACCATTTGAGAGTCACCATGTTCTCCCATAGAATATGCCTGAACACTTCTAGGATCTACATCAAATAAATCTGCAATAAAGTGCTTCAATCTAGCTGAATCTACTGAAGTTCCAGTACCTATAACATGACTTTTAGGTAATCCTGATAACTTCCAAACATGATAAGCCATTATATCTACAGGATTTGATATTATTATAAAATGACCGCTAAACCCACTTTCCATTATAGGTGTTATTATAGATTCCATTATCCTAGCTGATGCATCCAAGGTGTCGAGTCTTGATTTTCCTGGCTTTGGTGGTGGTCCAGCCGTTATTATTATGGCATCAACATCTCCACAATCTTCATACCTTCCTAATTTTACTTTTGTATGTTGATCTAAATACTCAATGCAGTGATTTAAATCCATCGCTTCCCCAAGTGCTTTTTCTTCATTGATATCTATCATAAGAATCTCTTCGCATACACCCTGAGTAATCAAACTAAATCCTATGCTAGATCCCACTAATCCAGTTCCTACAATTGCTACTTTTCTAGATTTAATTCCCATTGATTTTCCTCCTTAAGTTTTATAGTTTTTATTATACTAAATTCTATTATCTGTGAATATCAATTTATTTTAATTTTTATATGAAAATAGTTAATTGATATAATTCCTATAGGATTTTAATGTAGTTATAATTTTATCAATAATATTATTATAATTTAGCTAAAATAATATTACTATTTTTTATATTGTACAAATACTTTACTACTTTACATAAATATTATAATTGCCTAGTAACTTGATATGCTTTATAATAACTTATAATGAGAAAAGAATTTTTAATCAAAAGAGGTGTATGTAGTGAAAATATCCACAAAAGGTAGATACGGCGTTCAGCTAATGATTGATTTAGCTATTCATTATAATCAAGATTTAGTACCATTAAAAGATATTGCAGCAAGACAAGAAATCTCTGAAAAATATCTGGAACAGATAGTAACTCCACTAAATAAATCTGGATATGTTAGAAGTGTACGTGGATCTCAAGGCGGATATATGTTAGCATCTGATCCATCAGATATAACCATAGGTATGTTACTGAGAGTATTGGAAGGTCCTTTTTACCCAGTAGATTACAATCCAACTAACAAACCTAATTCCGATAACGCTACTATTTATGTAACTATAGGAATATGGAATAAGATGAGGGACGCTGTTGATAATGTTGTTGATAATATAACTTTAGCAGATTTAGTTGATGAATATAAATCTAAAATTGAACCAGATTTCTGTATATAGGCTTTATAAAGACTTTCTTTATAAAGCCTTTTATCTTTACTAAAATCCTCAGTAAAACATTCATTTGTAACTATATTTTTTAATATTTCATAGTATAACTTATACAATAAAATATATTAAATTTATAGCGAGGTAATGATTATGTGTGGAATAGCTGGTTGGATTGATTTTTCTAAAGATTTATCTTCTTTTTATCATATAATTGAAAGTATGACGGATACTCTTAAACTCAGAGGTCCAAATAGTGGAGGTTTTTATACAAATGAAAATGTACTATTAGGTCATAGACGTCTAGTAGTAGTAGATCCAGAGGGCGGTAGCCAACCTATGACTAAAGTTATTAATGGAAATGAGTATATTTTAGTCTATAATGGTGAATTATATAACACAGAGGATCTAAGAAAAGATTTATTGTCTTATGGATATAAATTTGATTCATATTCAGATACAGAAGTTCTCTTAACCTCATATATTCATTGGGGTATAGACTGTTTAGATAAATTTAATGGAATTTTTGCATTCTGTATTTTTAATAAAAAAACTAATGAAATATTTTTAGCTAGAGATCCGTTAGGTGTTAAACCCCTATTCTATTCAGTTAAAGGAAACTCTTTAATATTTGGTTCTGAAATAAAAACACTCTTAGCTCATCCTTATATATCAACTTTAGTAGATGAAACTGGAATTACAGAACTTCTTTCACTTGGCCCTGCTACAGCTCTAGGTAGTGGTATATTTAATGATATAGATGAAGTTCCGCCTGGAAATTTTATATCCTTTTCTCCAACAGACTTTAATTTAAAAGAATATTGGACTCTTAAGGCAGAGGAATACACCGAAAACGAAGATGAAGCTGTTGAACATTTAGAGTCTTTATTAGTTGATGCAATTAGTAGACAACTTGTAGGTGATGTTCCTTTATGCACCTTTTTATCTGGAGGATTAGACTCCTCTGCTATAGCTGCAGTAGCATCAAAAAACTTTAAAGACAAAGGTAAAAAATTAACTACCTACTCAATTGACTTTGAGGATAATGAAAACTATTTTAAAGCTTCGCTTTTTCAACCAACCTCTGACGAGGAGTGGGCTTTATTCACATCTAAATATATAGATAGCAACCATAAAACAATAATGATAAAAAATATAGATTTAGTAAGTTATTTAAAGGATTCTTTAATAGCAAAGGATTTACCTGGTATGGCAGATATAGATTCATCTCTTTTCTTAGCTTGTAAAGAAATAAGAAAAGATTACGTAGTAGCCTTATCCGGTGAATGTGCAGATGAAATATTTGGTGGTTATCCTTGGTTTACCAATAAAGACATGTATGAAGCCAATACCTTTCCTTGGTCTAGATTCACTTCAAATAGACTTGATATTTTAAGTCCATCTATGAAAAAATTGAAGATAGAAGAAATGGTAAATTATCATTATAATTCTTCATTAGCTAAAGTTCCTCATTTAGATAATGAAGATAGTTATGAGCATAGAATGAGAGAATTATTTTATCTTAATATAAAGTGGTTTATGGTAAACTTATTAAACAGAAAAGATAGAATGAGCATGTCTAACTCTCTTGAAGTTAGAGTTCCCTTTGCTGATCCTAGATTAGTTCAATATGCTTTTAATATTCCTTCAAAAATCAAATTCCTACATGGACGTGAAAAGGGTCTATTAAGAAGCTCATTAAAAAATATATTGCCGAAAGAAATTGTTGAAAGAAAGAAAAGTCCTTACCCAAAGACTTATCATCCTATTTATACTGAAGCTGTATGCAAAGAGATGAACAAGATCTTAAATAATCCATCTTCCCCTATACTCGAAATTGTTGATAAAACAAAAATACAGCAAATTGTCGATAGTAAAGGAGAATCATATAAAATTCCTTGGTATGGTCAACTTATGATGGGTCCTCAATTTATAGCTTATTTGATTCAATTAAATATGTGGCTTGATATTTATAATGTTAATATTAAAATATAAAATTAAAGGCTAGGAAATTTCCTAGCCTCTTAATATATTACTTATAATAATTTTTTCATCTGACTAACTATTGGATCTGCTAAAGTACCTACTACTATTTGGTAGTTACCTTCGCCCATCTTCATTACTCCTGAAGCACCTAATTTCTTAAGTTCTCTCTCATTTATCTTGTTTCCGTCATTTAAAGATAATCTTATTCTTGTTACACAAGCATCTATTGTTTGTATATTTTCTTTTCCGCCTATTGCTTCAAGTATTCCTTTAGCTTTACCTGCTAAATCAGAAGATTTTGTTGATGCCTTTACTTCAACCTCAACTTCATCATCATCTTCTCTACCTGGAGTTTTTACATCAAATTTCTTAATGTAGAATAAGAATACGAAGTAGTATATAGCTCCAAATACTAAACCAACTAATGCTAATCCTAATGGATTACTTGTATTAGATTTGCTAAAGTTTAATGCATAATCTATAAATCCAGCTGAGAATCCAAATCCTAATTTCATGTTTAGAGCATATGTTACTGCTCCTGCTATACCAGTTAAAACTGCATGTATTCCATATAATACTGGAGCTAAGAACATAAATAAGAATTCTATTGGTTCAGTAATACCTGTTAAGAAAGATGTAAATGCTATTCCTAAAAGCATTCCTGTAACTTCTTTTTTCTTTTCTTTTTTAGCGGCTGTTATCATTGCTAAACATGCTGCTGGAAGACCAAACATCATTATTGGGAAAAATCCAGTCATAAATGCTCCAGAAGCTGGATCTCCTGCAAAGTATCTTGTTAAATCTCCTCTAACTATTTCCCCAGCTGCATTAGTGAATGTTCCAAATGTAAACCAGAATATAGAGTTCATTACGTGATGTAATCCAAATGGTATTAGTAATCTGTTTAATAGTCCAAATCCAAATGTTCCTGCTGAACCTGAATCAGCAACGAAGTTTCCAAATGAATCTAATCCTGTTTGGATAGCTGGCCATACATAACCTGCTAATACACCTAACGCTATCATAATGAAAGATGTAGCTATCGGTACAAACCTTTTACCGGCAAAAAATCCTAAAAACTGTGGAAGTTGAATATCTTTAAATTTATTATATAATATACCTGCTAATATACCTGCTATAAATCCTGCAAATACTCCCATGTTTATAGTTGGGTTAATAGCTGATGCAACCTTTTGTAATACTAAAAATCCTACTGTTGCTGATAGTGCCGCTACTCCATTATTTTCTTCAGCTAAACCAATTGCAATACCTACTGCAAATAATAACCCAAGTATCGAAATAGGTGTTGCCCCATCACCTTTACCTAAATATAAAGTACCAAAAATAGCATCTCCAGCTTGAGCTATTATTGGAATACCTTTTTCCATTAAGTACTTATTACCAGTCCATGTCCATACATCATTTTGACCTAATCTTAATAGTATAGCGGCAGCTGGCATTACTGCTACTGGAGTCATTAGTGCTTTACCTATCTTTTGTAAGAAAGCTAATACTCTGTTGTTTCCTTTTGACATATAAATCCCTCCTGAATATAGTTTTTACTGATATCAGCAAATTATCATAAATAATTGCAAATAAAAAAGCTGGAAAAGAATATACACATAATATACTCTTTCCAGCTAATGCCCTATACTAGTTACACGCTGTATCAGTTACTTATTAATTACAAGACAAGTATATACTATTATTTTTTATTAGTCAACGGTTACATTAAATTATTTTTTAAATTTTTATTTTTATATAAAATACTATTGATTGACAAAATATATATCAGTGTATATAATTACATTGAACATGTAACTGTTAATCAGGCATAAGTTTAATATTAAACTTATGCCTTTTTTTAATAGGTTGTGTAAATTTATAAGAACTAATTAAGGAAATGCTTATTAGATTGCACTTCATTTTGCATGTATATTTAAAGTTGTAATTGAAAGGAAGTGAACTGTACTAATTGTTTTTATAAAATAATTAGTTGATATTTATGTTTGGATTATTTAGTAAAGAATTAAAACTTGTAGCTCCTATTTCAGGTAAAACTGTAGACCTTTCCGCTGTACCAGATCCAGTTTTCGCAGAAAAAATGACTGGTGATGGTATAGCAATAGACCCAACAGGAGACTTAGTAGTAGCTCCAGCTGACGGAGAATTAACTCTAGTATTTAAAACTAAACATGCTCTAGCTATGACTTTATCCAATGGAATAGAATTATTAATTCATATTGGCATGGATACAGTTTCTTTAAATGGAGAAGGTTTTGAGCTTCTATGTGAACAAGGTACAAAGGTTAAAGCTGGAACTCCTCTTTTAAAAATAGATAGAGAATTCATAAAATCAAAAAATTTACCATTAGTAACTCCTATAGTTATTACAAATATGGATTCTGTAAAGTCACTTAATCCTTCTATCGGTCAATCTGTAGAAGCGGGAAAAGATACTATTTTAACTTATAAAACAAAATAAGAAAAGGTGCTAAATCTTAGCACCTTTTTATTTTGATAGAGAAACTCTAAACCTTTCTATATGCATAGCTAAATAGGCTATTTCATCTTCAACTACATCAACATCATCTAAATTTTCTTTTAATATTTCTGCAACATACTTAGCAATATTATATGATTTACGGTATTTACGCTTTATGACATCTATAAAATCATTTGTTATAGGTGTATTAGTTCTTATTCTTTCTATTGCGAATCTTAGATGTGTTAAAAATCGAGCATAATCTAATGATTTCTTATCTATTTCAATATCTAATGTATCCTCAATATATTCGATTATAGTATTACTTATAAAACTATATTTAATGGTATTAGAAAGTCTACCATTATTTCTTGCAGAATGTATATGCAAAGCAATAAATCCAGCCTCTCCGTCAGGTATATATACACCTAAAGATTCTTCTATTTTTATTGCAACCTGTTGCGCTAAAGTAAACTCTTTATTGTATAAAGTCTCGATTTCAGCTATAAATGGATTTTGTATTTCTTCATTACCTTTTAATCTTTTTATTGCGAAGAATAAGTGATCTATTAATCCTATATGTATATTTTCACTTAACTCCTCATTTAATTCTTTAGATATAAAAAATATAAGTTCTTCACAAAAACCAACAAACTCTTCTTCTAAGTTACTTATTAAAGTCTTAAAATTTCTTATATTATCTTTATCTTCAATTATGAATATCTTTTCTATTTCTGTTCCTTTAAGTACTTTATCTCCTGGTCTTTTGCTAAATCCAATCCCCTTCTGAAAGAGCATTTTTTCTTTTCCTTCCGATTGAACAAGTACTATGTTGTTATTAAATGCTTTAATTATTTCACAATCTTCTTTTAAAGAGCTATTCACATGTTCACCTTCTTACTAAAATGATAATATAAGACTTTAACTTCATTCAACTAATACCTGTTTTAAAACCTTATAATGTCAATTGTAAAGTGTAAACATATAAAACACAACTATATTTTTTAAAATTTATTAAATAAACTAATAATCAATCGTTTTATTATAAACTTTTAAAAATAAAAAAGATCCTAGAAAATTCTAGAATCTTTTGGTGGCTCACCGGGGAATCGAACCCCGGACACCATGATTAAAAGTCATGTGCTCTACCGACTGAGCTAGTGAACCATAATATTTGGCGACTTCCTACTCTCCCACACAGTCTCCCATGCAGTACCATCGGCGTAATAAAGCTTAACGATCCTGTTCGGAATGGGAAGGGGTGTTACCTTTATGCCATTATCACCAAATATATTATGAAAGAATTTTGTTCTTTCAAAATTGCACGTAAGTTCATTTAATAATATATATTCCAGTTAACTTATTGGTCAAGCCCTCGATCTATTAGTATGAGTCAGCTAAATATGTTACCACACTTACACCTCTCACCTATCAACCTTGTGTTCTTCAAGGGATCTTACTAGATTACTCTATGGGAAATCTTATCTTGAGGTGGGCTTCACGCTTAGATGCCTTCAGCGTTTATCCCTTCCCGACTTAGCTACCCAGCTATGCTCCTGGCGGAACAACTGGTACACCAGAGGTCAGTCCATCCCGGTCCTCTCGTACTAAGGACAGCTCCTCTCAAATTTCCTACGCCCGCGACGGATAGGGACCGAACTGTCTCACGACGTTCTGAACCCAGCTCGCGTGCCGCTTTAATGGGCGAACAGCCCAACCCTTGGGACCTACTTCAGCCCCAGGATGCGACGAGCCGACATCGAGGTGCCAAACCTCCCCGTCGATGTGGACTCTTGGGGGAGATCAGCCTGTTATCCCCGAGGTAGCTTTTATCCGTTGAGCGATGGCCCTCCCACGAGGTACCACCGGATCACTAAGTCCGACTTTCGTCCCTGCTCCACTTGTAGGTGTCGCAGTCAGGCTCCCTTCTGCCTTTGCACTCTTCGAAGGATTTCCGACCCTTCTGAGGGAACCTTTGAGCGCCTCCGTTACTTTTTCGGAGGCGACCGCCCCAGTCAAACTGCCCATCTAACAATGTCCTGTCACCAGTTTCATGGTGTCCAGTTAGAATTCCAGTACTATCAGGGTGGTATCCCAAGGTTGACTCCACTAAAGCTGACGCCCTAGTTTCCCAGTCTCCCACCTATCCTGTACAGACAATACCGAAACTCAATGCTAAACTACAGTAAAGCTCTACGGGGTCTTTCCGTCCAATCGCGGGTAGCAAGCATCTTCACTTGCACTACAACTTCGCCGGATTTGCAGTTGAGACAGTGCCCAAATCATTACGCCATTCGTGCGGGTCGGAACTTACCCGACAAGGAATTTCGCTACCTTAGGACCGTTATAGTTACGGCCGCCGTTTACTGGGGCTTAAGTTCACACCTTCGCTTGCGCTAAGTGTTCCCCTTAACCTTCCAGCACCGGGCAGGCGTCAGCCCCTATACATCAGCTTTCGCTTTAGCAGAGACCTGTGTTTTTGCTAAACAGTTGCTTGGGCCTATTCTCTGCGACCTACTCTCGTAGGCACCCCTTCTCCCGAAGTTACGGGGTCAATTTGCCGAGTTCCTTAACTGCAATTCTTCCGCCGGCCTTAGGATTCTCTCCTCACCTACCTGTGTCGGTTTGCGGTACGGGCACTACTTTTCTCCCTAGACGCTTTTCTTGGCAGCGTGGAATCATGTACTTCATCCATAAATGGACTTCCCCATCACACCTCAGAATTGTTAAAACGGATTTTCCTGTCTTAACTCCCTAAGTGCTTAGACTAGCATCCAATAGCTAGCACACACTATCCTCCTGCGTCACGCCATCGGTAATAACGATGGTAGTGGTATAGGAATATCAACCTATTGTCCATCACCTACGCCTTTCGGCCTCGGCTTAGGTCCCGACTAACCCTCAGCGGACGAGCCTTCCTGAGGAAACCTTAGGTTTTCGGCCTGTGAGATTCTCACTCACATCTCGCTACTAATGCCAACATTCTCACTCGTAAACAGTCCACCGCTCCTTTCGGTACGACTTCTGCCCGTTTACGACGCTCCTCTACCGCTTACATTACTGTAAGCCCGTAGCTTCGGTGGTAAGTTTGAGCCCCGAACATCTTCGGCGCAGGATCTCTCGACTAGTGAGCTATTACGCACTCTTTTAATGAGTGGCTGCTTCTAAGCCAACATCCTAGTTGTCTTCGAAATCCCACATCCTTTTCCACTTAACTTACACTTTGGGACCTTAGCTGACGATCTGGGCTGTTTCCCTTTTGACTACGGATCTTATCATTCGCAGTCTGACTGCCGAACTAATAGTATATGGCATTCGGAGTTTGATAAGGTTCGGTAAGCGATATGCCCCCTAGCCCATTCAGTGCTCTACCTCCATTACTCATATTCGACGCTAGCCCTAAAGCTATTTCGAGGAGAACCAGCTATCTCCGAGTTCGATTGGAATTTCTCCGCTATCCACAGCTCATCCCATGGTTTTTCAACACCAACGTGGTTCGGTCCTCCACGAGATTTTACTCTCGCTTCAACCTGGCCATGGATAGGTCACCCGGTTTCGGGTCCACGACATGCAACTTTGTGCCCTATTAAGACTCGGTTTCCCTTCGGCTCCGTACCTTAAGTACTTAACCTCGCTACATATCGTGACTCGTTGGCTCGTTCTACAAAAAGCACGTCATCACACATATAAAGTGCTATGACCGGTTGTGGGCATACGGTTTCAGGTTCTATTTCACTCCCCTCCCGGGGTTCTTTTCACCTTTCCCTCACGGTACTTCTTCACTATCGGTCATCGGGTAGTATTTAGCCTTGGGAGGTGGTCCTCCCTGCTTCCCACAAGGTTTCACGTGTCTCGTGGTACTCTGGATCAGAACTTACTATTTCGCGTTTTCATCTACAGGACTATTACCTTATGCGGTGGAACTTTCCAGTTCTCTTCGATTAACGTAATTTAGCTTTTATGTTCTGTCCGCAACCCCAGAAATAAATTTCTGGTTTGGGCTCTTTCCCTTTCGCTCGCCGCTACTTAGGAAATCGATTTTTCTTTCTCTTCCTTCAGGTACTTAGATGTTTCAGTTCCCTGAGTTTACCCTCCATAAGCTATGTATTCACTTATGGATACATGGGGTTTCCCATGTGAGTTTCCTCATTCGGACATCTCTGGATCACAGGCTATTTGCGCCTACCCAGAGCTTTTCGCAGCTTATCGCGTCCTTCTTCGGCTCCCGATGCCAAGGCATTCACCATACGCCCTTTATATCTTGACCTATGTCATTCTATAAAAGAAATTGATTAATTAATTGCCAACTGGCTTTATTATATATTACTTTACTTACTTATGTGCAATTTTCAAAGAACATCTGAACAACTTATGGTCGTTCAAAATTAAACAGAGGAAAACGTAAATCTTTGTCAATTATATTGACTGAATTTTATACTTAAATTCTACTAAGTTGTAGTTTTAAGTAATTTCTCCATAGAAAGGAGGTGATCCAGCCGCAGGTTCTCCTACGGCTACCTTGTTACGACTTCACCCCAATCGCTGACCCTACCTTCGGCCGCGCCCTCCTAAAAGGTTAGGCTACGGACTTCGGGTATTGCCAACTCTCATGGTGTGACGGGCGGTGTGTACAAGGCCCGGGAACGTATTCACCGCGACATTCTGATTCGCGATTACTAGCAACTCCAGCTTCATGCAGGCGAGTTTCAGCCTGCAATCCGAACTGAGACGAGTTTTATAAGTTTTGCTCCACCTCGCGGCTTTGCGTCTCTTTGTACTCGCCATTGTAGCACGTGTGTAGCCCTAGACATAAGGGGCATGATGATTTGACGTCATCCCCACCTTCCTCCGCGTTAACCACGGCAGTCTTGCTAGAGTGCTCAACTAAATGGTAGCAACTAACAATAAGGGTTGCGCTCGTTGCGGGACTTAACCCAACATCTCACGACACGAGCTGACGACAACCATGCACCACCTGTCTTCCTGTCCTCCCCGAAGGGAGAACTTCCTCGATTAAGAGTAATTCAGGAGATGTCAAGTCTAGGTAAGGTTCTTCGCGTTGCTTCGAATTAAACCACATGCTCCGCTGCTTGTGCGGGCCCCCGTCAATTCCTTTGAGTTTTAATCTTGCGACCGTACTCCCCAGGCGGGGTACTTATTGTGTTAACGGCGGCACAGGGGGAGTCGATACCCCCTACACCTAGTACCCATCGTTTACGGCGTGGACTACCAGGGTATCTAATCCTGTTTGCTCCCCACGCTTTCGAGCCTCAGCGTCAGTTATTGTCCAGAAAGTCGCCTTCGCCACTGGTGTTCTTCCTAATCTCTACGCATTTCACCGCTACACTAGGAATTCCACTTTCCTCTCCAACACTCTAGACACCCAGTTTGGAATGCAGCACCCAAGTTAAGCCCAGGTATTTCACATCCCACTTAAGTATCCGCCTACGCTCCCTTTACGCCCAGTAAATCCGGACAACGCTTGCCACCTACGTATTACCGCGGCTGCTGGCACGTAGTTAGCCGTGGCTTCCTCCTCAGGTACCGTCATTATCGTCCCTGAAGACAGAGCTTTACAACCCGAAGGCCTTCATCACTCACGCGGCGTTGCTGCATCAGGGTTTCCCCCATTGTGCAATATTCCCCACTGCTGCCTCCCGTAGGAGTCTGGGCCGTGTCTCAGTCCCAATGTGGCCGATCACCCTCTCAGGTCGGCTACGCATCGTCGCCTTGGTGAGCCGTTACCTCACCAACTAGCTAATGCGCCGCGGGCCCATCTGATAGCGGATTACTCCTTTGGTCATTTGAAGATGCCTTCATTTGACTTTATGCGGTATTAATCTCCCTTTCGGGAGGCTATCCCCCTCTATCAGGCAGGTTGCCCACGTGTTACTCACCCGTCCGCCGCTAGGAAATTACCGAAGCAATTTCCTCGCTCGACTTGCATGTGTTAAGCACGCCGCCAGCGTTCGTCCTGAGCCAGGATCAAACTCTCAATTTAAGTGTCACACTAATGTGCACAAATTTTAGTTTAATCTTACTCTAAGAATTACGTTGACTTTAAGTAGTTGTTTCAAACTTTACATTTGTTACAATTACTTACTCACAACTTTCGTTGTGTAAGTTTTATTCAAAACTTCTTAAGTTTCCTCTGTTTAATTTTCAAAGACCAATTTCGTCATTATTCGTCACCGTTTAGCGGCAACATATAATATATTATCATGTTGTTTTTGTTATGTCAACTGTTTTTTTAATATTTTTCAGTTAACATTTATATTCTCAGAAACTTTATGTTTTCTGCGGAACGTGTTTTATCTTAACATCTATATCAGATGTCTATTTATTATTATAACATATTCACACAAACTTATACCAGTAATTCTTAATATATCTCCATATTTCTTTGATTTCATATTATGGATACACCTGGAGCTGTTTTATTGATGTATAACGTTTACTATTTCTTTGTTTTCTTTATTCGACTATTATTTTTTATTAAGTGTTATAATATATTGGGGTGATTTTTATGGCTATTAATTTTAAAAATGATTGGCAAGAGCTTTTAGAAGAAGAACTTTCTAAAGAATATTATTTAAAACTTAGGCAATTTCTCATAACAGAATATAAGACAACAACAATTTATCCTAATATGCATGATATTTTTAATGCATTACACTATACGGCATATAAAGATGTTAAAGTAGTGATTTTAGGGCAAGACCCTTATCACGGACCTAATCAAGCACATGGTTTAAGCTTTTCTGTAAAACCAGGTGTTGGTATTCCCCCTTCCCTTCTCAATATGTATAAGGAATTACAGACAGACCTAGGTTGTTATATACCTAATAATGGATACCTAAAAAAATGGGCTGATCAAGGAATTTTATTATTAAATGCATCCTTAACAGTAAGAGCTCATACTGCTAATTCTCACAAAGGGAAAGGATGGGAGATATTAACCGATAAAATAATCTCTTTATTAAATGATAGGAAAGATCCTGTCGTATTTATACTTTGGGGAAATAATGCTATTTCAAAAGAGAAACTCATAACAAACAAATATCACTACATAATAAAATCAGTACATCCTAGTCCACTATCCGCATCTAGAGGTTTTTTTGGCTCAAAACCATTTTCTAAATGTAATGACTTTCTAAAATCTATAGGTAAAAATCCTATAGATTGGCAAATAGAAAATATTTAAGGTTAAAGGGAAAAATATTTGTTTTTCCCTTTAGCTTTTCTAAGAGCATATATAATTGCATTATTTATTAATATTTCCATCTATAATGAGCATATATAGGATTATTAAACCAACTTAGTTTAGCTTCAGATGCCTTTGGGGTGGAATTATGAATTACATATGGTATTCCATCACTATCTCTTTTGTCAGAGACTATAGCAATATGTTCATACCCTTCTACAAATACCACTATATCACCAGGTTGCCACTCTTTAAGATTATTTACATCATCAACATTGAGTTCTATTGTTAAACTCTCACAATATCTTTTAAAGAAAATCTCTTGATTTAATACTCGTCTAAAATCTATATTAGGATCTGGTTTACTGTTTACTCTCCTATATTCTTTTAAATTTTCTCTAATATCCTTATCCAGCAATTCTTTAATTGAGACATTTATCGCATTGAACCCTCTCCATATTACATCAGTACATACGCCTTCACCTTCTGGTGGATAACCGCCTGTATAATATGCATCTTTATATACGGTTTCTCTTTCCACTTCTTTTCTTGCCTCATTTACTATGTCTATTGGATCAGGTATCCCATTATTATTTTTATCTTCTTTAGAACTTTCATCAGGTACTACAACCTTTTTTATTGGCAAATTTTCTATTATATCTCCTATGGAGTTACCTTCTAAAGCACTTCTATATTTTTGTTTTAAAAATGTTATCGTAGCAACACTTATAATAATTAAGAGAACATAAAAAATTAATACTTTTCTTTTCCTCATATACTCCCCTTTATTAAAACATAGAAATATCTATATTTCATTTTAATATAATAACTTCTTAAATTTTATATTCTCTATTGTATTACTCTTTTCCTTCTATCTTTCTAATATTATTCATGTTAGTAATATATTTACTTCCCATTCTCAGCTTCCTCATCTTTATATAATTCTACTCTACTCCATGGGATAGCAAGCCTAACTTCATTTTTTTCTAATATCTCAAGTATAGTAAGATTTATATCCTCTTTAGTTTTCTCATAAGCTAAATATTCCATCACATTGGTATAAAAATATATAGATACATCTAAGCTATGTTCTGAAAAAGCATTAAAAGATACTATCACTAGCTCTTTATCAACTCTTTCATCATTTAAAAGAAAATCTTCAATTTCTTTAACTAAGATTTTAATCTTTTTACTGCGAGTCCCGTAATCTAATGGTAACTTAAAAAATATACGCCTCTTTTTTCTATCAGTCCAATTAATTATATAGGAATTAGCAAGCTTAGAGTTTGGTACAGTAACCAATGCCTTTGAGAAAGTCCTTATTTTTGTACTTCTAAATGTTATTTCTTTCACTATACCTTCAACGTCTGAAGTTTGAATCCAATCACCTATAGAAAAAGGTCTATCAAATAAAATAACCATTCCTCCAAATAAATTTGAAAAAGTCTCTTGAGCTGCCAAAGCTATAACTACTCCTGATACTCCAAGTCCAGTAACAAATCCAGAAAATCCAAATTCTCTTGAAAATATACTCACAGCAGCTATTAACGCCAATATTCTAATTATGATAGATATAAAGGGGAAAATTATCTTATTAACTTTATCTGTATATTTATTTTTTATTCTATTATATAGAAGAGAATCTTCCATTGTAACATTGTAGATTATCCAAGTAAAAAATATAACTAACCCACATCTTAATACCTTTTCAGTTATTAACGTAAGTTCTTCTTTATATATACTCAAAGCTAAATATTTTAATGAAAAGTATAATCCTAATATATCTATTAGAAACTTTAACGGTTTCTCCAAAGATTCAAATATTTTATCGTCTAAAGTGTTTTCAGTTTTTTTTATAAATTTGCAACAATATGTGCAAATATATTTTACAAAAAGCTTTTTAAAAATAAGAAACCCTATATAAATTAATAGGGCTATTACAAGCACATCAAAAGGTGAATGCGCTATTATATTAATAATTTTATTTATTTCATCCATAGTTACCACCCAAAAAAATCATTATTCTTTATTATGTGTACTTAAGGATTTTTCATTCTAACCTTGCAATATTTATTTATAATAGTAAAATATAGTTATATTTTCTAAGGAGGCTGGTAATATGGATTCGAAACTTTCTAGAGATGATGCTTGGTCTTTATTATGTAAATATACCAAAAGTGATTCTCTACTTAAACATGCTCTTGCTGTTGAAGGAGTAATGAGACATTTTACAAAATTATTGGGTGAAAAAGATATAGATAAATGGGGAATAGTAGGACTTCTTCATGATCTTGATTATGAAATGTATCCAGATGAACATTGTATAAAAGTCCAAGAAATAATGAAAGACCATAATATATCTGATGAATATATACATGCTGTAGCAAGTCATGGTTATGGTATATGTTGCGATATTGAACCAGTTCACAAAATGGAGAAAGTATTATATACCATAGATGAACTCACTGGACTTATAAGCGCAGCCGCTATAATGAGACCCTCCAAAAGCATTTTAGATTTAGAATTGAAGTCAGTTAAAAAGAAATATAAATCTAAAGGATTTGCCTCTGGTGTTGATAGAAACATAATCGAGAATGGAGCAAAAATGCTTGATTTAGAATTAGATTTTGTAATCAAAGAAACCATTGAAGGAATGAAAACTGTTGCTGAGGATATCGGGTTAAAAGGCGCTATATAAAGATTCAGGTATTTTTAATTTTTTATATTCAATTTAATTAAATACACAAAAAAAGTCTAGCAAAATGCTAGACTTTTGGTGGCTCGAGCAGGAATCGAACCAGCGACACGAGGATTTTCAGTCCTCTGCTCTACCGACTGAGCTATCGAGCCATAATATTTGGCGACTTCCTACTCTCCCACACAGTCTCCCATGCAGTACCATCGGCGTAATAAAGCTTAACGATCCTGTTCGGAATGGGAAGGGGTGTTACCTTTATGCCATTATCACCAAATATATTATGAAAGAATTTTGTTCTTTCAAAATTGCACGTAAGTTCATTTAATAATATATATTCCAGTTAACTTATTGGTCAAGCCCTCGATCTATTAGTATGAGTCAGCTAAATATGTTACCACACTTACACCTCTCACCTATCAACCTTGTGTTCTTCAAGGGATCTTACTAGATTACTCTATGGGAAATCTTATCTTGAGGTGGGCTTCACGCTTAGATGCCTTCAGCGTTTATCCCTTCCCGACTTAGCTACCCAGCTATGCTCCTGGCGGAACAACTGGTACACCAGAGGTCAGTCCATCCCGGTCCTCTCGTACTAAGGACAGCTCCTCTCAAATTTCCTACGCCCGCGACGGATAGGGACCGAACTGTCTCACGACGTTCTGAACCCAGCTCGCGTGCCGCTTTAATGGGCGAACAGCCCAACCCTTGGGACCTACTTCAGCCCCAGGATGCGACGAGCCGACATCGAGGTGCCAAACCTCCCCGTCGATGTGGACTCTTGGGGGAGATCAGCCTGTTATCCCCGAGGTAGCTTTTATCCGTTGAGCGATGGCCCTCCCACGAGGTACCACCGGATCACTAAGTCCGACTTTCGTCCCTGCTCCACTTGTAGGTGTCGCAGTCAGGCTCCCTTCTGCCTTTGCACTCTTCGAAGGATTTCCGACCCTTCTGAGGGAACCTTTGAGCGCCTCCGTTACTTTTTCGGAGGCGACCGCCCCAGTCAAACTGCCCATCTAACAATGTCCTGTCACCAGTTTCATGGTGTCCAGTTAGAATTCCAGTACTATCAGGGTGGTATCCCAAGGTTGACTCCACTAAAGCTGACGCCCTAGTTTCCCAGTCTCCCACCTATCCTGTACAGACAATACCGAAACTCAATGCTAAACTACAGTAAAGCTCTACGGGGTCTTTCCGTCCAATCGCGGGTAGCAAGCATCTTCACTTGCACTACAACTTCGCCGGATTTGCAGTTGAGACAGTGCCCAAATCATTACGCCATTCGTGCGGGTCGGAACTTACCCGACAAGGAATTTCGCTACCTTAGGACCGTTATAGTTACGGCCGCCGTTTACTGGGGCTTAAGTTCACACCTTCGCTTGCGCTAAGTGTTCCCCTTAACCTTCCAGCACCGGGCAGGCGTCAGCCCCTATACATCAGCTTTCGCTTTAGCAGAGACCTGTGTTTTTGCTAAACAGTTGCTTGGGCCTATTCTCTGCGACCTACTCTCGTAGGCACCCCTTCTCCCGAAGTTACGGGGTCAATTTGCCGAGTTCCTTAACTGCAATTCTTCCGCCGGCCTTAGGATTCTCTCCTCACCTACCTGTGTCGGTTTGCGGTACGGGCACTACTTTTCTCCCTAGACGCTTTTCTTGGCAGCGTGGAATCATGTACTTCATCCATAAATGGACTTCCCCATCACACCTCAGAATTGTTAAAACGGATTTTCCTGTCTTAACTCCCTAAGTGCTTAGACTAGCATCCAATAGCTAGCACACACTATCCTCCTGCGTCACGCCATCGGTAATAACGATGGTAGTGGTATAGGAATATCAACCTATTGTCCATCACCTACGCCTTTCGGCCTCGGCTTAGGTCCCGACTAACCCTCAGCGGACGAGCCTTCCTGAGGAAACCTTAGGTTTTCGGCCTGTGAGATTCTCACTCACATCTCGCTACTAATGCCAACATTCTCACTCGTAAACAGTCCACCGCTCCTTTCGGTACGACTTCTGCCCGTTTACGACGCTCCTCTACCGCTTACATTACTGTAAGCCCGTAGCTTCGGTGGTAAGTTTGAGCCCCGAACATCTTCGGCGCAGGATCTCTCGACTAGTGAGCTATTACGCACTCTTTTAATGAGTGGCTGCTTCTAAGCCAACATCCTAGTTGTCTTCGAAATCCCACATCCTTTTCCACTTAACTTACACTTTGGGACCTTAGCTGACGATCTGGGCTGTTTCCCTTTTGACTACGGATCTTATCATTCGCAGTCTGACTGCCGAACTAATAGTATATGGCATTCGGAGTTTGATAAGGTTCGGTAAGCGATATGCCCCCTAGCCCATTCAGTGCTCTACCTCCATTACTCATATTCGACGCTAGCCCTAAAGCTATTTCGAGGAGAACCAGCTATCTCCGAGTTCGATTGGAATTTCTCCGCTATCCACAGCTCATCCCATGGTTTTTCAACACCAACGTGGTTCGGTCCTCCACGAGATTTTACTCTCGCTTCAACCTGGCCATGGATAGGTCACCCGGTTTCGGGTCCACGACATGCAACTTTGTGCCCTATTAAGACTCGGTTTCCCTTCGGCTCCGTACCTTAAGTACTTAACCTCGCTACATATCGTGACTCGTTGGCTCGTTCTACAAAAAGCACGTCATCACACATATAAAGTGCTATGACCGGTTGTGGGCATACGGTTTCAGGTTCTATTTCACTCCCCTCCCGGGGTTCTTTTCACCTTTCCCTCACGGTACTTCTTCACTATCGGTCATCGGGTAGTATTTAGCCTTGGGAGGTGGTCCTCCCTGCTTCCCACAAGGTTTCACGTGTCTCGTGGTACTCTGGATCAGAACTTACTATTTCGCGTTTTCATCTACAGGACTATTACCTTATGCGGTGGAACTTTCCAGTTCTCTTCGATTAACGTAATTTAGCTTTTATGTTCTGTCCGCAACCCCAGAAATAAATTTCTGGTTTGGGCTCTTTCCCTTTCGCTCGCCGCTACTTAGGAAATCGATTTTTCTTTCTCTTCCTTCAGGTACTTAGATGTTTCAGTTCCCTGAGTTTACCCTCCATAAGCTATGTATTCACTTATGGATACATGGGGTTTCCCATGTGAGTTTCCTCATTCGGACATCTCTGGATCACAGGCTATTTGCGCCTACCCAGAGCTTTTCGCAGCTTATCGCGTCCTTCTTCGGCTCCCGATGCCAAGGCATTCACCATACGCCCTTTATATCTTGACCTATGTCATTCTATAAAAGAAATTGATTAATTAATTGCCAACTGGCTTTATTATATATTACTTTACTTACTTATGTGCAATTTTCAAAGAACATCTGAACAACTTATGGTCGTTCAAAATTAAACAGAGGAAAACGTAAATCTTTGTCAATTATATTGACTGAATTTTATACTTAAATTCTACTAAGTTGTAGTTTTAAGTAATTTCTCCATAGAAAGGAGGTGATCCAGCCGCAGGTTCTCCTACGGCTACCTTGTTACGACTTCACCCCAATCGCTGACCCTACCTTCGGCCGCGCCCTCCTAAAAGGTTAGGCTACGGACTTCGGGTATTGCCAACTCTCATGGTGTGACGGGCGGTGTGTACAAGGCCCGGGAACGTATTCACCGCGACATTCTGATTCGCGATTACTAGCAACTCCAGCTTCATGCAGGCGAGTTTCAGCCTGCAATCCGAACTGAGACGAGTTTTATAAGTTTTGCTCCACCTCGCGGCTTTGCGTCTCTTTGTACTCGCCATTGTAGCACGTGTGTAGCCCTAGACATAAGGGGCATGATGATTTGACGTCATCCCCACCTTCCTCCGCGTTAACCACGGCAGTCTTGCTAGAGTGCTCAACTAAATGGTAGCAACTAACAATAAGGGTTGCGCTCGTTGCGGGACTTAACCCAACATCTCACGACACGAGCTGACGACAACCATGCACCACCTGTCTTCCTGTCCTCCCCGAAGGGAGAACTTCCTCGATTAAGAGTAATTCAGGAGATGTCAAGTCTAGGTAAGGTTCTTCGCGTTGCTTCGAATTAAACCACATGCTCCGCTGCTTGTGCGGGCCCCCGTCAATTCCTTTGAGTTTTAATCTTGCGACCGTACTCCCCAGGCGGGGTACTTATTGTGTTAACGGCGGCACAGGGGGAGTCGATACCCCCTACACCTAGTACCCATCGTTTACGGCGTGGACTACCAGGGTATCTAATCCTGTTTGCTCCCCACGCTTTCGAGCCTCAGCGTCAGTTATTGTCCAGAAAGTCGCCTTCGCCACTGGTGTTCTTCCTAATCTCTACGCATTTCACCGCTACACTAGGAATTCCACTTTCCTCTCCAACACTCTAGACACCCAGTTTGGAATGCAGCACCCAAGTTAAGCCCAGGTATTTCACATCCCACTTAAGTATCCGCCTACGCTCCCTTTACGCCCAGTAAATCCGGACAACGCTTGCCACCTACGTATTACCGCGGCTGCTGGCACGTAGTTAGCCGTGGCTTCCTCCTCAGGTACCGTCATTATCGTCCCTGAAGACAGAGCTTTACAACCCGAAGGCCTTCATCACTCACGCGGCGTTGCTGCATCAGGGTTTCCCCCATTGTGCAATATTCCCCACTGCTGCCTCCCGTAGGAGTCTGGGCCGTGTCTCAGTCCCAATGTGGCCGATCACCCTCTCAGGTCGGCTACGCATCGTCGCCTTGGTGAGCCGTTACCTCACCAACTAGCTAATGCGCCGCGGGCCCATCTGATAGCGGATTACTCCTTTGGTCATTTGAAGATGCCTTCATTTGACTTTATGCGGTATTAATCTCCCTTTCGGGAGGCTATCCCCCTCTATCAGGCAGGTTGCCCACGTGTTACTCACCCGTCCGCCGCTAGGAAATTACCGAAGCAATTTCCTCGCTCGACTTGCATGTGTTAAGCACGCCGCCAGCGTTCGTCCTGAGCCAGGATCAAACTCTCAATTTAAGTGTCACACTAATGTGCACAAATTTTAGTTTAATCTTACTCTAAGAATTACGTTGACTATAAAATAAGTTTATTCAAAACTTCTTAAGTTTCCTCTGTTTAATTTTCAAAGACCATTTTTCTTCTTCGCTAATCTCTCTCAGCGACAAGTGTTATCTTATCATATACACTTTTCTCTGTCAACAAGTTTTTTCATTTCTTTTTAATCAATTTTTGTTGATTAATTTCTTATCTGAAATGTTTTGTTGTTCTTGCGACGTGTTTTATCTTACCACCTCTACAATACATAATATTTCTCTATATTCCTAGTTATATTAAATTATTCTTATTTATCTAATAATTCCTTTTAGTTTCTTTGTTTTCTTATTATTGATACACTAGGAATAGTGTTCATATGATTGTATCACTAAACTAGCATTTCTCTGGTATTAAATCTTATTTAAGTATCTAAAACATAGATATAAAGAATATTTTTATCATAATCCATAACCCCAAAATCAAAATTATGAGCTGCCATATTCATACTATCATCTGGATATTCTTCTGCAGCCCTATCTCTAAAATAATAAGCACCATTTTTGATATCTCTAGGAATTTTACCTAGATACTCTCCATATATATACTCTTTATCTCCAAAATAAATTTTTCTTTTTTTCTCAGCACTTATAGGTAATGCATACCAGCTACTGTTCTGTTTTATGTCATTAATAAACTCATCTTTATCCGAATCACTAATTTCTATTATAGAGAAATACTCCCCATCCCCATTGAATCCTCCATGAGTATCTTTTCCTGTTAATATTGAGGAGTATTTAGGTATATCTATTCCTATTGTTCTTTTATAAAAATTTTTTTCATCTATATATTTTACTATCCCAATTATCAAACTAAATGAAAATATAAAAGTAAAAAACCATAAACTTGTTTTTAAAAACTCGAATTTACCTATAGATTTATATTCAATTGATATCCAGACAATGAACATTACACATAATCCCAAACCTACAGATCCCTTTATAAGTATGGGTATATCAATTAATAATAATATTAATAAACTTAGTAATATTACCACTCCAAGCTTCTTAGACATATAAACTTCTCCTTACTTTACCTTCTCCAATCTATATTTGTTAATATTGAACTCTCTAAAGTCCTCATTCTTATATCTTTTCCTTAAAGCCTGTTCAAAGCTCTCTTTTAATTCAGAATATGCAGTCTCATCTTTTACCTTCTTTATCTCTACTAATGAATCTATGGATAACTCTTCTGTGATATATCCTATGTCTATTGTTTTTGTTACCTTATATTGTTCTAGATTTTGTTTAGCTATATACCCATCTACGTTTATTATATTTATAAAAGCACAAAACACGAACAATGTTATAATCAATGCATGTTTAAATGCAATCTTTCTCCATATATTAATTATATATAGAAGAAATACTATTCCTAAAAAGGCTAAACCAACTTTTACAGAAAATCTTAATCTTGTAAAACCATATTTATCTATATACATATTCATTTTATAGTTAGATGAAATAATCATATTTGAAGTTAATAAAATTAAATATGTGTATTGTATTTTTAAGATGTTTCTATATTTAGAGACAACATCTCTTGTAAGAAAGCTACATATAGCTATAATTATAAAGTTTATTATCACTACAACAACTAACTGCATAAAGCCCTCTCTTGCATATTGTGAATACAAAGCTCCTATTGAATTTTTATTTATATATAAATTAGGAATTTGTATTAATGTATAGATAGTATATAACCCTAATAATGATATAAGAAAACTTATAATTATTAGTGGTGATATAGTTTTTTTGATACTTACTCTAGGCGAGGCTTTATAATCACTAGTGCCAAGGAAAACCGCCACACTATATAAAAACATCCAAATCATTAATAACATTCGTAATATCCATTGTTCTAGCCCTATATTTTTAAAGTTAAACAATTGTTTTAAACTTGAAAAAATCGAAGAAATAAACTGACTGAAATATAAATCTGATTGAGAAAGTAGGCTTATCAATATAATTGCTAGAGGTATAAAGATTAAAAATCCCACTATTACTGCATTAATACTCTCCCTATGTGTTCCTTCCTTTTTATTGACTTTTATAGTATTTTTAAGTTTTCCAAAACTGATTTTAATGAATATAAATGGAGTAAGTATCGTTTCAGATAAAAATGCTCCTAAAGACCTAAAAGATATACTGAAATCATTAACTAGAGCATTTGCTAAGAGAATATTTATGATAGGTAGAAGTAGTACGTTTATCCATTTTATAAAAGCTACATTATATATCCCAAAGTAAAATGAAGTAACAAGACTTAAGATAAGAAAACCCAAACCTAGGATACTTTTCTTTATTTTATTTTTATTATTTATAAAAAAGCAAGTCAGAAATAATATATTGAAAATGGCAATATTTATCCCTAATGGTCTTAAATCAGAAGCTACTTGTCCTATAAGAAAATCAAATAATATTGTTAATACTAATGAATATATAATTATCATAGAATTACTACTTGAAGATTTTTCTACCATTCTTTTATTTCGTTTTTTCCTGCTAACTATATATTTAAACCACTGAGAGTTTTGAGGCAGGTTCACAAAGGTTTCTAATATATTATAAGAAGCATATCCTATATCTAAATCTATCATAGCCTCTACTGCCCTCATAAGATTAGAACTTTCTCCATAGGAAAGCATTAAAAATTTATCCCCCGTAAGTATATTAAAAAATCCCTCTTCATTCTCTATTTCTATAAAATAAAACAATTCCTCATTATTAAGCTTATTAGATTTAAACTTAAATCTTACATCATAGTCTTCTTTTACAATAAGTTTAATGATTTTTTCTATACCATTCTCATTTTCACATTCAAACTTTATAAATCCAAAAGCATTATCTATTTTTTTACATAAGATATCATTTCCCTTTGATGGAATTACATTAACCCACACATTATTCCTCCTCTACAAACTCTAAAATATCACCTGGCTGACACTTCAGCTCCTTGCATATAGCCTCTAAGGTTGAAAATCTAATAGCCTTAGCCTTATTATTTTTTAATATAGATAGATTAGCATTCGTAATTCCTACTCGCTCTGCTAATTCATTTAAAGACATCTTTCTTTTAGCCATCATAACATCTAAATTTACTATTATAGGCATATTTACGCCCCTTTCTCTTACACTGTATAATCATTTTCCTCTTTAAATTCTATTGCATTTTCAAAGACTTTTGATAAAACATATATAAATAATCCAGCAAAAATAAATATTAAAAACTCCATATCTGTATGGATTCCTGTGTTATCTATATAAATAAGTTTATATTGTCCGCTAGAAAAATTTATTATGAGATTTATAATATAGCATGTAGCTACTGTAATGCAACATATTGACATTCTTTTTAACGCTTTAACATTTTCTCTTGTAAATGGATTTTCTTTAACTAAACTATCCATTATAGATCTTATATTAAAAACTATAATAAACACACACAAACAACCAATTATAAGTAACAAAAATACTCCAAAGCTTTCTAAATTAGTTATTTCTCCTTTCAATTTAAAAGCTTGTTTTAATGCTTGAAAAAAATATAAAGCACCTCCTACTAATAAAATATCTAACATAATTTTTAATGCTTGAGATAATGATTTTTTTCCATAGTATTTCATATAAATTCACCTCGTATATTTAAACTAGTTTTTGTATCTCCAAGACTTATTTTATACCCTAAGTTCATGGCTAAATTGTAAAAAATATTTGTTTTAGACTTCTTTAATCTCTTAAATATAGATTTAAATGAGTAAAATTCTTTTCTAAACCACATATAACCATCGAATAATTCCTCGGGGTGCATATTTTTAGGCATAAAAGCTACTCTAGTCTTTCCGTTATAGTAACTCCAATCCTCACTAAGCAATCTACCCTCCTCCTTTAGCTGCTCGTATATAGGAGTTTTAGGTAGAGGTGTTAATATACTAACTGTTACTCCATCTATTCCTAGTTTATTGCAGGCATCTAGAGTTCTTTTAAACACATCCTTTCTATCTGTATCAAAACCAAAAATTATTCCCGCTTGAATACAGATACCATTAGAATGTACCTTATCTATTATACTTTTGTATTTATCAACATTATTTATTCCTTTATTAACACTCATTAAACTCTCTTTAGAAAAAGATTCAATTCCTAGAAAAAGATAAACACATCCAGCTTCCTTAGCTAATTTAAGTAATGCTTCATCTTTACACCTTTCTAAAGTCACTTGAGCTGCCCATCTTTTATTTAGTTTTTTTAATTCCTTTAAAAGTATTTTTGAGTAGTCAGTATCTCCCCAAAAATTATCATCCCAAAACACAAAATATCTACTTTTTATTTTTTTATTTCCTCTATAACCTCTTCAACAGGTCTAGTTCTATATGGCTCACAATATATTTGCTTTAAATTACAATAACTACATTTATAAGGACATCCCCTAGAAGATATAACTGCTCCCTTTGTGAAATGCCTACCATAAATTAAATCTCTTCTAGCAATTGGAATATTGTTTAGGTTAGGAACTTCTTTGCAAATATATTCTTTTTTAGCTTCCCCATTATAAAAGTCCTCTAAGAATTCAGGCCATATAAGTTCTCCTTCACCTATCATTATATAATCACAATTGTTTTTAACTTCTTCTGGAAGCAATGTAGCATGAGGTCCACCCATAACTATCTTAGAACCTTTTTCTCTAAAGACTTTCGATATAGTGTAACAGTGACTGGCATTAGAGGTATTTACTGTTATTGCAACTAAATCAAAGCTCTCTTTATAAGGAATCTTTTGATTATATTCATCAATTAGTGTTATTTTATATTTACTTTCATCTATAAAAGCAGCTAAATAAGGCATAGTAATTTGAATAAAATTATTAAACTGCTTTCTCCTAAATTTATTTATCTCCTTGTTCTCTGGAGTTATTAAAAGAATTTTCTTCTTCACATGTTCACCCCCTATATGAGCATTATATATCCTCACTAAGCAAACTACAATATATTTTTATTGTTTTTCAATAAAAATATATTGTTTTATTGTCATTCTCTTCAAAATCTTCTGCACTCCTATGCTCTTATTACTCAATAGTAACATGAGATGCCACTTTGTAAACTGATATGCAATGTTTATAACCAACAACTGAATATTTGTAAGCGAAACGCAACTTTTGAAATCGAAAAGCAAGTTTTGTAAATGAGAAGCTACATTTGTAATGAAAATGCAGTTTGATTTTTCCGTTTTTATGCCGTATGATATTAAAAATAGGCATGCTAAAAGGAAGTCGATTCTCTCTCAATTTTTTTTGTAATCGGAGAATCCACCTCTAATATCAGTTCTATATGAGCTGTTGGCGGCATAGTTTATATTATTTTTTGAGAAGAGCAGGTTTCATCATGATGTCACTGGCGGCAACCGGTGAACATCCTAGTTTATGTAGAACTTCTTCTCCGTGATAAAAGCTGAACGTTTCGTATGGGCTACGGTTGTTCAGTTTTTTTCTTTTGTATGAGTTGATGTGATTCATCATTAAACTAACATATTCCTGCGTAAGTTGATTAAAGTTAGTGCCTTTTGGAAGTATTCTTCGAATCAACTCGTGATTTACTTCAATAGCACCTTTTTGATACGGACTTCCAGCATCGCAATAAAATACATGTGTTCTCAACATAGGAAATGACCCCCTATATTCAATGGCTTTAGGATTTGAAAATTCACTTCCATTGTCGGTAAGTATGACTGGGAAAAGCTTACTAAAAAGCTCTTTTCCTAATGTTTCATCTAGCTGATTGAAAATATCAATTACTGATTTTGAAGTATTAGCGTCCCGCAAGAAAGCCAACATCATACTTGTATCCACAAAGTGTATGGTTAGAAGGCATTTGCCTCCTTTTGCTCCAATGACGGAATCCATCTGAACAACTGCTGTATCTGGATTTTTTTCAATAAATGCACTAAATGCTTCGTAGTTGCGCCCAATACGGCATCCTTTATCTACTTTGAACTCTGCCTTTTTGTAACGTTCACGAAACTTTACCTTACGGGGTAAGTCAATATTCCTGACATCAAAAAGGCAGGCATCGATATAGTTATAAATTGTTTTCTCACTGCACATAAGTTCATCTTCATGACTAACATATATTTGATGAACGGATTGCCCATTCTGAACGAGTGGTGAAATTATCTTATTCAACCGACCTATCTCGGCCTCAGAAACACATAATCCACTTCTGGATTGCGAGATAGATTCATGTGCTTTACGATGTGCAAGTTCTGCATCGTAAATACTTTTTAATAGGGAGCACTTGCCGAGCGTTTCGCAGCCATTGCAAACGTAAGGAATGCGGAATCGTGCAGTACAGATTTCTAAAACGAAATCGGGGCAGTTATCATTACAGGATTGGCAGAGCTTACAGTAGACTGTAGCTTTTCTGGTGCAGTTTTTTTCACATACATCTTTTACCCTACAGTTGAACCGGTTCTTACAGGCATTAAATGGATAGCCCGGATAGCCGGTAGCAACTTCTGAAGTGTATTTACGCACTTCTCTAGAAATGGTAGTTGGATTTTTATCCAATCTGCGACTAATTTCTTTGAAGGAAAGACTTTCTTTCAGAAATTTTTGTAATTCAAGTCTTTCTTCATAAGTAAAAAATTTAGACATATATCCTCCATTCTGCCGCCAACTCTTTTAGGATATATGAATTTTAAACTTATCAAAACAAAAAAGACTGGTATGATCCAATCTTTTTGTAAGCCAAGGTGCAACCGCCTTGCATATATATTAAATTTAAGAATTAATACTCAATTTAGAATCTATATGGTTGCGTTTCGATTTGCAATTGAGGCTATGCTCTTATTCTCCTATTCTTCACTGCTCCACTTTTCCTATTTTGCTGTTTTCCTATTTTCCTGCAGTCCTGTGTTTTTATGCTTTTATTTTTTTAGCATATAATCATAGAATTCAATTGATTTTATGAGACTTTAGAAGAAGTCTCTACAGGATAGGAGTAAAAAAAATAAGGAAATTACAAAATAGTTTGCAATTTCCTCTTTATTATTGAAGTTCTTTTAATTTTTCATCTATTAAACTTAAGACATATTTTCTATCTTCAAGATTATTTTCAAAGTCTATGGAATCTACATTTATTTTTAATACTGGTGATATATCATAAGCATTAAAGTATTCAGTATACTCCTTATTAAGAGTTTCCCAATAAGCTCTTTCAACTACCTGTTCGTAGTCTCGTCCTCTTTTTCTTATCCTATTAATAGCTTGGTCTACTGATATTTCTAAATAAACCATAAGCTTAGGTGCTTTAACGTGTTCTAATATATTTTCTAAAAGTTCTCTATAAACATCAAATTCTTCTGATGTCATATCTCCAGTTATCTCTAACAATTTTGCAAAAATAGCATCTCCATATATACTTCTGTCCATCACAGAATTCTCTAATTCTGCTGCTTCCTTTATATACTTGAATCTATTATTTAAAAAGAATACTTGAAGTGCAAAAGCATACTTCTTTCTATCATAATAAAACTTCTCTAGTATTGGATTATTTACAACAGGTTCTTTAAATGCTGTATACCCTAGCTCTTCTAAAATATTCATCAGAGTGCTTTTTCCTGATCCTACTACACCATCTATAACAATCATATCCCAAATTCCTTTTCTATCTACTTTTTTTAATATCTCACCATACACATTGAACTGCACTCTTATTTTCCTCCTTAGTTAGCAGGAATATTCACTATTAACGTTATAAAAAACTACGTGATCTTTCCATTCACCATTTATAAATAAATATTTTTCACTTATTCCAAGTTCCTTAAAACCACAGCTTCTAAGAACTCTTTGAGACTTAGTATTTTCAACCATAGCAGTGGCTTCTATTCTATGGAGTTCTAATTCACTAAAAGCATATTTAAGTACAAGCTTAACAGCTTCCTTCATATATCCCTTTCCCTGTTCATTTTCATCAATAGAATATCCTATAAATGCATTTCTAAAAACTCCATAAACTATGTTTGATATTCTTATTTTTCCTATAATCTTCTTATCTTTAAATATTCCTAAGTCTATCCCTGTGCCATCAATAAGCTGTTTATAGCTTTCCATTAAAATAGAATATTGTACCTCATAGGTATAAAAACTTCTATCTTTTTGAGGTTCAAATTCTTTTAAATGATTAAAGTTCCTTATATAATAATCTAACATTTCTTGAGCATTATCAGGAGTAAGATTTTTAACTTCAATATTGCTCCCTTTTAGCTCTATAACAGAAGGTTTCCTATTTTTAATTCTGTAATCATACATATTAAGGCCAAAAATAAGTTCACTTTTATGAGCACCAGACACTATTAGGCTATCACTCAATACTCCCTCTAACTCAAAACCTACTAATAACAAACTATTTATAGGCATGTCTTCACTTACATATAAGTTAATCTTGTAAAATTTTTCTTTTTCAAAAAAATAACTAGCTATGTTTATAAGTGAATCTCTTAAAAGTTCTTTTTTTTCACTCTTAAAAAACTTAAGTCTTAAAGAACAGCTCTTGTTCTCACGATCTAAGTTTATTACGTTTATTTTACCTATATTTAGTTTTAAATAATCTTTAATAGAGTACTCAAAGTCACTTTTACCTATAGGTTCAATGCTCACTCCAAACTTACTTGCCATAAGTCCATCTCCTAGATTAGCGTATATTTGTGCATACTTAACATTTCATAATTATATCACAAATAGAACTCCTCTTCACTTAATAATTTACTATTTCCACTTAAAGCATTATAATCTTAATATTGTTTTATATTAATTATTATGGAAGGTAGTGATTTTATGAATAAACAGAACATCGGTAAAATAAAATTATTCTTAATAGGACTAGAGAATAGATTTAGCGAAAACAGTTCTATATTTAAAGATATACATGTTGTTTATAAATCTGGTTTAAAAGAATTTAAGGGAGTAGGTAGTTATAATGAGGAAAATATCTCATATAATTTTAATGGGAAGACAGAAAACTACACTCTATCTGAACTTTGGAACAGAGTAACTAAAGAAGCTGAAAATTATGACGAGGTTTCTATTCTATATAGAGAGCGTGGAACCGACATTTTAATCACTGGGGACAACAAAAATGTAAAAATGCAGAACAAAGAAGTGCCAGAAGATTCTACAATAATTTCTTCTAATGAAGCAAAAGAAACTTCTCCAGCTAACCATTCGCAAGAAACTTCTACTCTTTTAAACAGAGACTACTACATAAAGGTCGGAAAAGCGGATGCATTGTTAAAAGAAATCGGCATAATGAGTAAAGACGGGAAAATTAAAAATAATAAGATACGTAAATATAATCAAATAGACCATTATGTAGAACTTTTAGAGGGAGTTTTAGATTCACTTCCTAAAAATAAAGTTATTACAATATTAGATTGTGGATGTGGAAAGTCTTATTTAACCTTTGTTTTGAACTATTATTTAACTGAAATTAAGAGAAGAAAGTGTAAGTTTATAGGGCTTGATATATCTGAGGGAGTTATTAATTCTTCCAAAGAAATGGCTAAAAATCTTGGTTATAGAAATATGGAGTTCCATGCTATAGATATAAAAATGTATAAACCTAAGGAAAAGATAAATGTCGTTATGTCTTTACATGCTTGCGATACAGCTACAGATATGGCACTTGCTCTAGGAATTAAACTTGAGAGTGATTGTATTATAGCTGTTCCTTGCTGCCATAGACAAATGCTTTCTCAATATAATTACGAACCTTTTGAAGGAATTACTAAACACGGCATCTTAAAAGCAAGGCTTGCAGATGTTTTAACTGATGGAATGAGAAGTATGATGTTAGAAGCTAAAGGGTATGATGTTTCTGTAGTTGAGTATATATCACCTTTAGAAACTCCTAAGAACTTAATGATAAGAGCTTTAAAAACCTCAGATGAAAATTACGATTTAATGAGTGAGTATTTAAATTTGATGAGTTCTTTAAATGTATATCCTGCTTTATATGAGTTTTTAAATGAAGGATGGATGGCAGAATAAGAATTTAATATGATTGGGGGGTTTTATGAGGAAATTTAAAAGAAAGGTTGTTTTTCTCTCTATTTTAGCAGTATTTTTTGTTTCTATAGGTTTTTATACTTGTTACAAATTATTCAACAAACCTACAGATAAAGTCGAACAATGGGTTTCACCTGATTCAACAGAAAATACTAAATTTATCTCTCAAGAAAGCATTATTGACAAAATACACGAAACTCAAAAATTAATCACCCTAGAAGCAGACCTAAAAGAAAGAATTTTGCTAAATGATAGCTGGGGAGAGTGGGAAGTGTTTAAAAAAGTCAAAGGAATAACTTTTTACGGGAAAGGCAGTTATTCATTAGATTTTTCAAATATAGATAAGGGGAACATAAAAATTGATAAATCTCAAAATTCAATTTCTATAACTTTACCAAAACCTATTGTAGAAGATGTAACTATATATGAAGAAAAAACTGTTTATGAAACAACTACTAATGGCTTATTAAGATTTGGAGATATAAAGTTATCCCCAGAACAGACTATTTCTATTTCTAAAGAGGTAAAAAAATTGATGAAAGATAAAATGGTGGAAGATGAACTTTACTCCAATGCCGAAACCAACGCAAAAAGCTCTATAGAAAAACTTTTGAGGCCTTTATTTCCTAATGAATCCACAATTATAGATATATACTTTGTATAATAAAAGAGTCCTAGCTAGGACTCTTTTATTATAGTTATCCACAGTATATATTTTTATAAACATGCTTATCCACAATTTTTCATTACTTATCAACTGTTTTCTGTGGATACTTTCTCTTTTTTTATATATTCAGTATATCTTTAACCACTTGTGAAGCTATAATCATCCCTGCAACTGGTGGAACGAAGCTAATACTTCCTGGTATTTGACGTCTTATGGTACATTTTTTAGTACCACCTGTACATACACACCCTGTTTTACAGGTTACTACATCTTCTGATTTTGGCTTTATTGGAGTTTCCTCAGAATATACAACTTTTAATGACTTAACTCCTCTTTTTCTAAGCTCATATCTCATAACTTTAGCTAAAGGGCATACTCTTGTCTTATATATATCTGTAACTTTAAACTGAGATGGGTCAAGTTTATTACCAGTTCCCATAGAACTCATTATTTTTATATTTTTATCTTGGCAATACACTGCAAGTGCAATTTTTGCAGATACAGTATCTATAGCATCAACTACGTAGTCAGTATCTTCTGAAATAAATTCTGGAATATTCTCTTCAGTAACAAATGTTTCATAAGTTATAACATTACATTTTCTGTTTATAGAAAGAACTCTTTCTTTCATAACTTCAACTTTTGACTTACTTATAGTACTATAAGTTGCATGCACTTGTCTGTTTAAATTAGTAAGACAAATAGTATCATCATCAATTAAAACAAGGGTACCTACTCCTGCTCTAGCTAATGATTCTACAGTATAACTTCCAACTCCACCTATTCCAAATACAATTACTTTAGAATTTTTTAACTTTTCTAGTCCCTCTGAGCCTATTAGAAGCTCTGTTCTAGATAATGAATGTTGCAACATATGGCATTTCTCCTTTATATATGAAAGTTACAATTACATAATTAATTGAATCACTATATCATTTTAGTTTATATTTTATAATAAAACAATACGTACTTTTGTTGAGTAAAATAATTCCTAAGGTTATAATGTATAAGAGTAATATTTTCTGGGAGGAATTTAAATGATTATAGGAATAATTGCCGCAATGAATGAGGAACTAGAAATTCTTCTAAAGGATATGCACGTTCAATCAACAGAGGAAAAAGCTAAAATGACTTTCAATAAAGGAAGTTTATGGGGAAAAGAAGTTATCGCAGTAGTATGTGGAGTTGGTAAGGTTAATGCAGCTATTTGCACTCAAATATTAGCTAGTGAATATAAAGTAGATAAAGTAATAAATGTTGGGGTTGCTGGAGGAATAGGTAAAGATATTTACCCAGGGGATGTAGTAATAGCTAACAATCTAGTAGAGCATGATATGGATACTACAGCTTTTGGAGATAAACACGGTCAAATTCCTAGACTTGACACTTTTGATTTTAAATGTGATGATGAGTTGGTTAAATTTGCATTAGAAGCTTGCGATGAAGCCAAAGATATTAAAACATTTTTAGGAAGAATAGTTACTGGAGATCAGTTTGTTGCAAATATAGAAAAGATTCAATGGTTATCTTCTGAATTTGAAGCTTTTGCTTGTGAAATGGAAGGTGGAAGTATAGCTCATACTTGTTATTTAAATAGTATACCATTTGTAGTTATACGTTCCATTTCAGATAATGCTAACAACGGCGCTCATATGGATTTTGAGAAATTTGTTCCAATTGGAGTTAAAAACTCTACTACTATTTTAGAAAAAATGATTAAAAAGATGTAAAGCAGGGCTTTCCCTGCTTTTAGTATGAGTAATAAGGTGTAGTTTACTTAAATTTAGTAAACTACACCTATTTTTAATTTAAAATTCTTCTTATTCTTCCTATTTTACTCCAAGGTACATCTGCAATTTTAACATAGCTTTTTGAGTTAGAGGATTCAATCCATTGATTGTTTCCTATATACATACCTACATGTCCTATATCTGAATAGAATAGAAAGTCTCCTGGTTTTACATTTTCTTTTGAAATCTCTACCCCATTATTTATCTGATCATAAGTAGTTCTTCCTATATTTATTCCTGCTTGTTTAAATCCCCAATATAAAAATCCTGAACAGTCAAAAGACCTATATCCTTTATCTACGTACTGCTGAGCTAAATTATATTCTCCACTTTGAGCTGCAGCTGGAAATCTTACTTTTATCTCATTTAAAAAGGATGTTGTTAAAAGTTCTCCTGCTCCTCCATATACATAAGGGGCTCCTATTTGAGCTTTTAATATATTTAAAATAGCAGTATATGTTTTTGATATATCCTCTTCATTTGACGCCTCTACTTTTTTAACATAGTCCTTGAGTACATATCCAACTTTACCATTATAATTTATGTTAACCCAATCTCCAGAAGTTCCTAATATTTTAAAGGAATCTCCCGGTAATAGATAACCTATAACTGCACTAGTATAATCTGAAGTAGGTTTATCTCTAAGCCTTAAATTAGTACTAACATTAACAACTATTCCTATCTCTTCTACAGTTTCAGGGGGATTCGTAGGTGTGGTAGGTGAAGAATCATCTATAAGTTTTATATAGTCTTTATGAGCATATCCCGTAACCCCATTTGCATCTATACTATACCAATCTCCACTCTGACCTTTTATACTTATTGATTGTCCATTAATTAAATATCCCACTATAGAGGAAGATGTATTTGCTTCTTTTCTTATTCTTAAACTTGAACTCACATTAATAACTTGTCCCTTGCTTTTAACTGGAGTTGTTGGACTTGTTGGATTAGTTGGATTTTCGGGCGTGTTTGATCCTTGGACTTCTTTTACATAGTCCTTGTACACATACCCTATTGTTCCATTTATATCTATACTATACCAATCTCCAGATTTACCTTTGAGATTAAGCTCTTGTCCATTTTTTAAGGTTCCTATTATTTGCGCTGAAGTACTAGCTCCGCCTCTTATATTTAAAGCACTACTGACATTAATAACTTGTCCTTTTGATGATATATTTTCATTTCCACTTGGTGGATTAGTTACTGGTGTAGCGCCAGATTCTTTAACATAATCCTTATATACATATCCAACTACACCTTTTGCATCTATATTATACCAGTCACCTGATTTTCCCTTAATATCAAACTCTTGTCCATTTACTAGATAACCAATAACTTCAGAGTTAATGTCCGCAGCCTTTCTTATTCTTAAATTACTACTTACGTTTACAACTTGTCCTTTAAGCTGAGCTACTGATTGTATCGAAACATCATTTGTTTGCTGTACTGCATTAGCTTCTTCACCTAAAATATGTGAACTTGCCGAAACGGTAGCTGCTACTATTAATAGCTGAGTTATTTTTTTCTTATTCACCTTTACATCCCACCTTACTTCTCTGGATTATTCTTCTAAATTAATTATACTTTAATTTTCGAGAAAGTTAATGTTTTATTTAATAAAATTTTAATTAACAAAAAAACTAAGTTAAGAATCTTAATATTTTTTTCCTAACTTAGTTTAAATCCAATAATTAAAACAAATCTCTATCTATATTGAGTTTTTTACACACCTGTTTTAAACTTGATTTGTCATTTATATTTACTTTAAATAATATATATTGTGCTAAAAATCTTTCAAAGGGTAGCCAACTTCCATGGGTCATTGGTAATATATATCTTACTCCACCTCTCATCTCTCTAAACAAAGAGGTTCTACTTCCTAACGGAATTGTTTCATCTAATAACGCATCAATAAAAGTGACCTTTGACTTATCTATAAAATGAGCATAAGAAAGAGGATCTATTTTGAATAAAGGATGTATTTCACTAGATTTACATAACTCTGCTAAAGTCATTTTCTTAACTTTTCCAAGTTGCTGCCTGTAAGTTTCATAAAGTTTTTTCTTATCATGAAGAAAATATTCTTCTCTAAGACCAGCTTTGAACAGCCTTCTCACAAAAGCCGCTGTAGGCGACCTATGTAATATCTTAGGCAGATGTCCCCCTGTGGTCATAAATATACCTTTGTTTATTCTTTTATCAATAGACATTGTTATGGAAGACAGCATCCCCCCTAAACAATACCCCATTATTAAATTATTAGGTTTCCATATTCCCTTTTGTTCTAATAAATCTATAGTTGATCTAACATCTACAACAGCGTGCTCCCAAAACTTATACATTCTTTTAATATCAGGATATAAAAAACTTCTGCCACTAACTGAGGCACTCTCTACTCTTGTATAATTCCCTGGAAGAACTGGTATAGCACAATGCACTCCAGCTGATGCTAGATGACTTCCCATCCATAAGAAAAATCTTATATTTCTACTACCTAAGCCATGAAGAAGTATAACAGATGCCCTTACTTCTTTTTTAGGTTCAAAATTATATACTTCAACAGTCTCCGTACCTATTGCAGGTGCCTTATACAAAGTTTCAAACTTAGTATAGTTACATCTATAATTTACACCCTTCATTATATAGCCCTCTACATATTTAATAGGTTTGGTTCTGTATCTAAAGTCTATATCCATTTATAAAATTCCTTAAAATTAATATATAAACAGTATATTCATTTTATTACTAGAGAGACACTCTCTTGTTCTCAAGTAAATCCTCAAGCTCGCATAAACACTATATATTCTTATATTCTTATATTCTTTTGTTGTTATATTCTTTTGTTCTTATGTTCTTTTATTTTTTAAAATATAAATTCTAGCTAGTAAAATTTAAAAAGGTGCAGCAAAATGTTTTTGCTACACCTTATATTAACTACTAGTGTTTAATGTGCTCATGATTATTTAAGTGATCCATGCAATACTCATGCTCACCATCACATTTGCTACAATATCTAAACTCCATATCAGGATTTGTTCTTTCTGTTGCTCCGCATATAGTACATCTATGCATTGTTCTTTTCATTTCAATTACATTATTTTTATATTTTCTATGAACCTTTTTATTTCTATTAACTAAAGATTGGTATATATCTCTTCCGAAGAATAAAATAAAATTTAATAAAGCTACTATGATCACAATCTTTGTTGTTAAGCTTCCTGTAGCAAAGGAAAAAAATAAGAAAGCGCCACTAAGCCATCCTAAATATTTCATCTTAACTGGAAGTACAAAGAATACTAATATTTCAAAGTTAGGATAAATATATGCAAATGCAAAAAACAATGACATATTTAAATATGTTGGAACCCCTATTCCACCAGTTATAAAAGTAGCTACTATAGTTCCTAATATTCCAACTAAATAATATATGTTGAATTTAAACGCACCCCACTCATATTCTAAAGAATTACCTATCATATAATAGAAATATAGAGTTATCAAAGTCCAAAAAGAATTTCCTTCTGGTATGAATATGAAAGTTATTAATCTCCACACCTCACCATTTAATATTGATGAGCGGCTTAACATCAATCTAGATGATATATTAGCGGCTGGAATCATATACTCAATAAATAGAACCCCTGCAGTTATAATTACTATATATTTCATTAATCCATGTATTGCGTATCGACCATATTTTCTCTGTAATTTATCTAAAAATCTCAAATCCCTTAACCTCCTCAATATAATTAAGTCTCATAGTCACATTTTATTATTACTATACTATCATTTATCTTAATTGGAATCAACTTAACTATATGGATACTAATAACTTTTTCTATCTATATTTTATCTGCTATTAGTTAATAAGTATATATGCTGATATAATAAAAGGCTGCATAGATAATTTTTTCTATGCAGCCTTACTGATTACCTATTTTCTTTTTCATAAATCTCTTCAGTAACTTTAATTAGATCCATAACCTTAGGACTTCTAATCTTATAATAGATAAACATTCCTCTTTTTTCAGCCTCTACTATTTTTGCATCCTTTAGTATCTTAAGATGCTGTGATAGGTTTGCCTGGCTAAATTCAATGTCTTCATTAATCTCACAAACACACCCTTCACCTTCATACAACTTCTTTAGTATTTTTATTCTTATTGGATGGGCTAATGCTTTAAATATATTAACTTGAAATTCTTCCATATAACACACCTCTTAAATCTAGCCCCTGAATAGTAAATTAAGAACTTTTTCCCCTACGTTTCTATTCTTTCCTTTGTAAGGATAACAATGAATGTGTATAGCTGGGTTAAAGTTTAACTCTATAATTCCATAGTTATCTTTAGATATTTTCTCATTAATGTTAGTAATCATCATATCCACTCCACATATAGATGCACCCACTGCTTTAGCTGCTTTTATAGCCATTTCTTTATAGCTTTCATCTATCTTATCTGTATAATCAATACTGTCCCCACCAGTACTAACATTAGAATTTTCTCTTAAATATACAATCTCATCTTTATTTGGCACATAAGTAAAGTGCTTACCTTGAGCTTTTAAGAACATCTCTTCTATTTCACCTAAAGATATTTTTTCAAGAGGTGTTTTATATCCCTTTCCTCTTAAACTATCCTTATTCTTTTCCTTAACTAGCTCTGATATATTATTTACTCCATTACCACATACATTGGCTGGTACTCTGTGAAGTATTCCTACTACTTCATCATCTATAACTAAAAATCTATATTCTTTGCCTTCTATAAACTCTTCTACTAAAACCGTATTATCATTATCAAATGCTATTTCTAGCGCTCTTCTAAAGTCATCTTTATTAAATCCATCCTTAAATATAGATATACCTATACCAAAGTTAGTAGATTTAGGTTTTATAACTATCTTCTTATTCTCGAACTTATCGTAGAACTTCATAGCTTCTTCTATGCTATTATAATTTTCTCCACTAGGTATTCTAACTTCATTTTCTTTCAATACTTCCTTAGTAACCACTTTATTTTCCATAACAAGAACAGTACTATAAGAATCTTTGGAAGTTTTAGTAGCTTGCTTTACGTACTCTGTTTTTCCATTAAAGCTAAGACTTATAAAATTCTCTTTTCTATCTATTACTTTAAATTCTATACCTCTTTTTATAGAATCTTTTATTAATATCTGAGTTGATAATTCTAAATCTTCATATCCTATTAAATTAAAGTTCTTTTTTTGAGTTTCTTCTAAATATTCTTTAGCTTTATCTATATGAAAGTCTACGTATGATTTCTCTTTTATTCCTTGAAGAACCTTATAAGAATAGGTCTGCTTTGAATCTAATATTTTTTCCTTAGCATTAGCTACTATATTTAATAAAAATTCTTCTTTAATTCCTAATTTTCTAACTAAATGCTCCATATCATATATAATTTTTAAAGCTTCATCCTTTAGAAGTACTTTTTCAGACTCACTATTCAATATTGTTAAGTCTGACTTTCTTCCTAATGTTGCTACTATATTATGATTTATATTAGAAATTTCCTGCTCTTTTTCATTAAACTGGCTATCTTCCTTTAACAACATATAAATTAAGAAAGTATTTATTAAATACAAATCCTCTAGAAATATTCCATTTTTACTTAATGGATTTAAATCTAATATTCTTACTTCTACGTACTTTATTCCATCGCTTTTTAATATCTCTAAAGAATTCTTACCGCCTATTGATTTAACCCTAATAGGACTATATAATTCACTTGCATTTTCAATCTTATTACAGTGAATTAATTCTTTTATACTTTCTATATAACCACTTAAACTATCATAATTAATAGGAAAATCTTCTTTGTTTTTATATCCACATATTCCATTTCTAAGGGATACTAGATTTTCAGAGTAGCTAGTTTCATCTTCTAAACTTTCACTAATTTCTACGCAACTATCCATATAGCTTTTATGAAATACTGGACTTGCCCCAGTAAGATATATTAGAAACCATCTATATTTTAAGAAATTTTTTACTGTTCTTAAATATATAGAGCTTTTAAAATCCTTAAAGTCTTTACTGCTGCTAAACTCTCTATATAAATGTCTTAAAAAATCCTCATCAAATGAGAAGTTAAAATGTATTCCTGATAATAGTTGTTTCTTTCTACCATACTTCTCTGCTAATTTCTCTCTATATTCTCTCTCAACTTTACCTGCCTCTCCATAACAAGCTATTGGAATTTCACCATCACTTGGTAATATAGGAGGATTGCTTTGAGGCCATAGATATTCATCTTTTAATGTACTAGAAACTATATTCTGGAGATTCTCCAAAAAGTCATACATTTCCTCTAAGCTTTTACAGGCCGGTGTTACTACCTCTACCTGACTTTCAGAAAAGTCTGTTTTAATAAAAGCATTTTCTAATTTATCTCCAAACTCCGCTGGATGCGCAGTTAAAGCTAAATGTCCATCTTTATATACTCTAACATTCTCTTTCTCTATTCCAAAATTACCTTTAAACAAGTCTTCACTTAAGTTTTCTTTAACTAAAAAATCCAGTAATTTATTATCAATACCTTCCATCCTAACACCTTCTACGCATAATACTATTTAAAATTATTTGTTCCATAATTATAAATTATTCTTGATGTAAAAATACTATTAATAATTTTTAAATTTTGCCATAAAGTATTATAAGTATATTAGAATTTGCTTATATAGTCAATGACTTTCGTATTGTGTAAATCAAATTAACATTCTCTTAAATTTTGGTAAATGCAATTCATTTGCATTGATTCAAACTCTTATATGCTTTAAAATATATATTATAAAAATAATAATAAGGATGGTTTTATGAAAATTAAAGTTGATGTATTTTCAGGATTTTTAGGTGCCGGTAAAACACTGTTAATTAAAAAATTAATAGAAGAAAATTTAAAGAATGAAAAAATAGCTATAATTGAAAATGAGTTTGGAGAGATAGGCATAGATGGAGGATTTTTAAGAAATTCCGCTATAGATGTTAAGGAGATAAATGCTGGTTGTATTTGTTGCAGCGTTTACGGAGATTTTAAAGCAGGTATTAAAGAAGTAATAGATAAGTATCACCCTGAAAGAATAATTATTGAACCTTCTGGGGTGGCTAAATTATCTGAAGTTCTTTCTGTTTTTAAAGAGTCAGATTTTAAAGAAAAGCTTTCACTCAATATAATAATGACGGTCATAGATATAACTAAATATGATATGTATGTTGCTAATTTTGATGAGTTTTATAAAGATCAAATAAGAAAAGCCAAAACTATTATATTAAGTAGAACTCAAAATGTTTCTAATGAAACTGTTGTTGATGTTGTCAGTAAGATAAAAACATTAAACAATTCAGCAAGCATAATAACCACCCCATGGAATAACATTAAAGCTAAAAATATATTAGAAACTGCTGAAGATAATTCAGAAAACACTATTTTTAATAAAATTAATTTACTAAATAAGGTACCTAGCAAGGTGTCAGTAAGAACTTCCACAGTAAATACCACTAAGACTACCTTCAAAACCATAGGTATTGAAACTCCAAAAATACTTACTAAAAGTCAATTGAAAAATAATTTAGAGAAGCTAAATAACTCTATGTATGGTCTTGTGCTACGTGCAAAAGGTATTGTTGAGTGTACTAATGGAGAATGGGTGGAGTTTGATTATGTACCAAATGAATTTGAAATTAGAAAATCCTTGCCAGATTATAGCGGAAGAATTTGTGTTATAGGCGAAAACTTGAGTAAAGATAATATAGAAAAGTTATTTCGTTAATATTTGAGATTTAGAAAGGACTTATCTTATGAATACTAAAGCGGATATAGAGATAGTTACAGGATTTATAGGTGCTGGGAAAACCACATTTATTAATTCTCTTATAAAAAATACCTATTTAAATATAGAAAACTTACTTATAATTCAATATGAACAAGGTAATCAGAAAATTCTTGAGGTAATTACAAATGATAATAATATAAATCTAGAGGTGATTCCTGGGGGATCTCCTCTAGATTCTTTTCATTTAGAAAATATTATAAAAAAATATAAACCGCATAGAGTTATTATAGAATATAACGGAACTAAAAATCTTTCAGATTTATTAGATGTTTTATATTCAAAAAGCATAAAAAAGATAGCTAAAGTCACTTCTACATTTTTTATTACAGATTGTTTGACTTATGATATGTTTTTAAATAACATGCCTACTTTAATTACGCCTAACCTATATCACAGTAATCTTATAATATTTAATAACTCTAACAAAATTCCCGAAAAAAATTTATCTACTATAACTAAAGAAATACGTTCTATAAACAAAGATTCTTTCTTCTTAAATATTGATGATATTTCTAAGCTAGATACCTTACTAGATGAAACAGGATTTATGGATAGAGGTTTTTTTAAAGCCACTCGCATATTAACTAAAAATTTTATTTCTAAATTAACTCTGAGGAGATGATATCTTGCAATATAGAAGTACTGATTCTAAAAACATTATAAATATTTTATCAAAACTAGCTATACTCCCTATAATAGCACTTATAATTCTGTTATCTATAAAGTTTAAAATAGTTATTAATATGAGAACTTTAAGCAATTTTTCGGTTATATTTACAAGTATAATTTTAGAGGCACTACCTTTTATTTTCATTGGGTCTTTAATATCTTCATTAATTCAACTATTTGTATCTGAAGAAACCCTAGCCAAGATACTACCTAAAAATAAATTATTAGCTTTAATGGCTGCTTCAGTAGTTGGTATTTTTCTTCCTATATGTGAATGTGCAATAATACCAATCGCAAAAAGATTAATAAAAAAAGGAGTTCCTGTTGGGGTTGCAACTACCTTTATGTTAGCTACACCTATTATTAATCCTGTTGTTATTCTATCAACCTACTATGCATTTAGTAATAATATTCAATTCCTTTTTTTAAGAGTTTTAGGTGGAATTATTGCCGCTATAATAATAGGTTTTATAATTAGTACTCTTGATAAAAATAAAGATGAGGTTTTAAAATCAACAGATTATGACTTTGATGATGATTTATGTCTATGTGGGACTTCACATAATTACTCAGAAAAAAAATCAAAAATCTCTACTCTATTTGATACCGTAGGATCAGAATTCTTAGATGTGAGTAAATATGTTATATTAGGAGCGATGCTTTCAGCTATATTTCAGGTTTTAGTTTCAAGAGATAGTTTGAATTACCTAGGAAATAATTCGCTCTTGTCTGTAGTTGCTATGATGTCCTTAGCATTTTTACTGTCTATATGCTCTGAAGCTGATGCTTTTATAGCCTCAACGTTTGTTGGACAGTTTACAAATGGTTCTATAATAGCGTTCCTTATTTTTGGTCCTATGCTGGATATAAAAAATACTTTAATGCTTATTGGTGCTTTTAAAAAGAGATATATTTTATTACTGTTAGTCTCAATATGCGTACTCTGCTATTTGATAGGTTCTTCTATAAATATAATAGAGATTGTGAGGTTTTTTAAATGAGAAGATTCAATATAAATGAGTTTATAAAATTTATAACTTTTCTTTTGTTATCTTTATTTTTATATGATTTAACGTCTACAGGCAAAATTAAGCTCTTTATAAGTCCTAAAATAATTTTATTTGTTAATATATTTCAAGTTGCTTTAGCCGTGTTAACTATATATCAGTTAAGCAGAAGTTTTACTACAATGAGCAACAGGCCTATTAATAAAGTTTTCCTATTGTTCTTATTTATGATTCTTATAGGAAAAGGTGCTGCAAAAGCTGGAATAGATGCAACTATAGTAGATAATAAAGGTGTAAAAGCTATTAATAAAATTGCAAATGTATCTGGGGAGTTAACTAAAGAAGAAAGGCAGCTGAAGCTTCCATTAGACATAACTCAAGAAAATTTTGTTTCTATACTATCAGATATTTTTGAGCACACAGATTCATATAACGGAAGAATTGTAACCATAAGCGGGTTTGTGCACAAAGATGAAGGCTTAGACAAAAATGAATTTGTAATAGGTAGATTATTTATGAGCTGCTGTGTAGCCGATTCTCAACTTATAGGTCCAATAGGAAGGCTTCCTCATGATTCTTCTCAGTTAAGTGAAGGTACTTGGATTAAAGTCCAAGGGAAAATTTCTTCTAAAACCTATTCCTTTGATAATCAATTAACTACAACTCCTGTTGTTGTTATTGATAAGTTTGAAGAAATTCCTACTCCACAAGATGGGTATGTTTATATAAAATAATGAGGTGCCCATGGGCACCTCAGCTAGTAATGTTATCATTTACACTTATATTTAAAACTATATAATTTCATCCTCTATATCTTCATCTATATATGGCATAACAATTTTGAAGGTAGTTCCTACCCCTAGTTTGCTTTGTATTTCTATTCTTCCCTCATGTTCTTTTATTATTTGATAACATGCATTAAGTCCTAGGCCTGTACCTGTCTTTTTAGTTGTAAAAAATGGTGTACCTATTTTCTTTTTAGTTTCTTCATCGATTCCAGTTCCATTATCAGATATATTTATAAAAACTTCTTTGCACTCTTCATCTAATCCTGTACTTATCTTTAATGTTGGATTCAACACCTTATCCATAGATTCTACAGCATTTTTACATATATTAAGTATAACCTGCTTAATCTGTGTCTCATCACATAGTATATATCTTTCATCATAGTCTATATCTAAAACCAATTGTGAATTATTCATTAATGAAGATGTTTCAATAGTATTCCTCATTGAAAGTACTAAATGATACTTCAACTAACTCGGTTTCTCTAGGCTTTGATAAATTCAAGAAATCAGTAATTATTCTATTTACTTCATTTGTATCACAATTAATTTTCTGAGCATATTTTTTAATCTTATCATTATTACAATATAACTCTATTAGCTGACTATTTCCCTTTATAGTAGTTAAAAAATTTCTAGTTTCATGAACAATTGTAGCTCCCATTTGTCCCATTAAAGCTAGTTTCTCTTGATTTATTAACTTCTTTTGTTCCTCTTTTATCCTTGTAATATCATGCATTACACAAACTACACCGATTTTATCATTATAATTGTCTGTAATAATAGAGAAGGTAACTTGTACATATTTTTTATTTCCCTTTGGAGTTTTAATTTGCCAATCATCTATTTTATTCTTGTAATTATCAAAATCAAACCTTTTAGGTATATCTTTATCAGTTAACTTTATAATCTTAATAAGTTCGTTTATATTAGTATTTATTATATCACTATATTCCATATCCACTAAATTTGTATATGATTCACTACATACAACTATTTTACCTTTATAATCTACAATTATTGTTGGTACTGACACAGCATTTAATATTTCTTCCACATTTAAACTAAGACTTTTAACAATTGGTTCTTTTTTTATGCTACTATTCAACAATACATGATGATTTTTTCTATATGTTTTCATCTCTTTATTTATAGACTGATTATTTCTACCAATTAAATCTTCAAAAACCCCTTTATAAAGATATAAATAACTACAAGTTCTAAGGATAGTAACAAGGATTACCCAAAAAGAACTAACTCCTTCTAAAAAAATAGAAGAAATTTCAGCTAAAATAACAAAAAATATACTTAAATAAAGGTACCTCGATTCTAAAATTATATTCCTCGTAAAGCTATCTTTAATTTTATTAATCATATATATGGCTATACCTAAACTAACAGAACTTAATATTATCTTTATAGTGTTTAAATTGTATTTATCATACTCATTTAAAAATTGTAAAACTTGTATGTGAAGAATTAGAATCAAATTAACACTAATAATTCCAAAACATAATATAATAGTTTTTTTATAACTCGCTAATTTCTTAGTTCCACATAAGTGTATAAATAAAACTATAATCTCCAAAATCCTCGCTACCATCCAGTATTTTAAAGATATATTTACCCCATTAATCTCAATATCTTGTAATAAGTGACTGTAATTATAAAAATGTATAAAATCCACTATTGATACTATAAGAAAGCCAGGACACAAAATATTAAGGCTTTTTTTATCAGAATGTATATTAAAAGCAATTAAAAATATAGCTAATAAAATAAAAATATTAATTAGCCCCAAAATAATATTTGTTAGTTGGCTATTTATGCTCCAAAATACCATCCATATTAATAAAGATGCACTTACAGCTACTAAAAACGTCCCAACTAATCTAATAACTATATTTTTATACAATCTTTCGTAATTTTTTTCATACTTTAGACTCAATATACTCATAAATACCCCTTATTAAATATTATTTACTATCTTCTACCCTATACCCCAATTCATACTATCAAATTTTATCATTAATACATTGTTTACTATAATCTTACATATTTCTAAAAATAGTATAACAAATATTGTCATATTTTACAATAGATATTAACATATTATCCACAGCATTATTAACAATATTTGTTGATAATCTATAATTAAATGAGTTTATCCACAACTTTTGTCATATATTTAATAAAAGCAAGGATAAATAATAATGTCATAATATATTGACAAACATTTTTTTCACGAATATAATTTAATCAATCGATTGATTAAATTTTTCTTTAGATAACTAGAGTTATAACTGATTAATATGAATATTTAATGAATTAAGAAAACTAAATAAGTTTACAATTGAAATCTATTGTATACAAATGCAGTTACGTAAATAAAATACGAGGTGACTTTTATGAATAATACTGAGACTAAAGACAAGATATTAGCAGCGGCTAAAGAATTATTTGCAAAAAAAGGTTTTGATGGTACATCTACAAGAGAAATTGTTAATGCTGCAGGAGTTAATATCTCTCTAATAGCATATCATTTTGGGGGTAAAGAAAATCTATTTTTCTCTATGTTTGATCATTTTATGGAAGATACATATCATAACGAAACTAACATAACGCCTTCCGCTATTCTTGATGAATTTAAATCAATAATAAAGTATATAATAAGCCTTAGATTTGAGGATCCTCAATTAGTTAAAATACTTCACCATGAAATTATTTTAAATAGCAGTCGGTGCGATAAAATTAAAGACTCACTAACTCCTATTTGGAATCGTATGAAACTTTTATTGCTTGAAGGTAAAGAAAACGAATTATTTAAATTTGAGAATATTGATAATGCATTGTCCTTCACCATGTCTGTTGCAATTTTCCCTCGTCAAAACCGGTATTTTATTGAGTCAACTAATTCTAATACAAACCGTTTAAATATTGATAATACTATAAATGAACTGGTTAATTTTATTTTAAAAGGTCTAAGCGTTAATTAATATAACAAGGAGATGAAGGTTATGAAGGAAATTAAAACTGAAATACTAATAAATTCAACTGTAGACAAAGTATGGAGCACATTAACAGATTTTGATTCTTATCCTAATTGGAATCCATTTATTAAATATTTTAAAGGAACTCCAAAAGAAGGTAATAGAATAGAGGTAAAATTAGTACCTCCTAACTCTAAAGGTATGGTTTTTAAACCAACTATACTAAAATTTATACCCAATAAAGAACTTCGATGGTTAGGTCACACTTTGATATCAGGTTTATTTGACGGTGAACATATATTTGAATTAATATCTAACAGTGATGGCACCACAACATTTATTCAACGTGAAAAGTTTGGTGGTATATTAGTACCTCTTTTAAAGAACTCTCTTGATGATACAAAAGCCGGATTTGAGTTGATGAATAAAAAAATTAAGGAAATTTGCGAGATGACTTTATAGATACCTATTAACAAAATACAAAATTTACTTCGTTAAATATATAATTAAATTTGAACAAAAAATAGCATGAAATCAAGATTGTACATTAACTTAACAGTTATAGTTTTCTTGATTTTATGCTATCTATATTTTTTTATGCTTTTAATTGTTTTATCTTAGTTTTACTTCTTGGACGATCTTTTTTTGACTGAGACATATACTATAGTTCATGTATGAATATTCCACTTCTAAGTTTTGGTTCAAACCAAGTTGATTTTGGTGGCATCAACTCATTTGCATCAGATACATCAAATAATTCTGTTATTGATGTAGGATGCATAGAAAATGCTACTTTCATTTCTCCGCTATCTACTCTTTTCTCTAGTTCTTTTAGCCCTCTTATTCCACCAACAAAATCTATTCTTTTGTCTGTTCTTATATCTTTTATATTAAGTATAGGACTTAATAAATTATTTTCTAATATTGCAACATCTAATCCTTGTACTGGATCATCTGAAAGTAACTCCTCATCTAAAGCTAGCTTGTACCACGTATTATCTAAATACATTCCAAAGGTTGCTTTTTCTTCTGGTTTATACGCTTCTGACCCAACTTCTTCAACCTTGAAATTCCTTGATACTTCGTACAAAAAATCTTCCTTGGAATATCCATTTAAGTCTTTTACTACACGATTGTAATCTAGTATCATAAGTTGGTCATGTGGGAATAACACTGAAAGAAAGAAGTTAAATTCCTCATCTCCAGTATAACCTGGATTCTCTTCTCTTCTTTTTAGACCTACCTTTACTGCTGATGCTGTTCTATGATGTCCATCTGCTATATATATATTGTCTATATTTTTAAATGCTTCTGCTATGACTTTTACATCAGCTTCCTCACTTACCTTCCAAACTACATGCTTAACTCCATCTTGTGCTATAAAATTATATAAAACCTCTTCAGTTTTAATCTTATTAACAACCTCATTAATTATTTCTTGTGATCTATAAGCTAAAAATATAGGACCAGTTTGAGCATTACATATATCAACATGATTTATTCTATCTATTTCTTTATCTTCTCTAGTTTTCTCATGTTTTTTTATAACATCATTTAAATAATCATCAATAGATGCACAACCTACTACTCCTGTTTGAGAACGTCCATTCATAGTAAGCTCATATATATAATATCCTTCTTCATTATCATTTAATAAAGTTCCATCTTGAAGCATTTCTTGAAGTATATCTCTTGCTTTTTCATATACTTGTTTATCGTAAGGATTAAAATCTTTATCAAACTGCGTTTCAGCTCTATCTATTTTTAAAAAGGATAATGGTTCTTTTAATACTTCTTCTAGCGCCTCGTCTCTATTATAAACATCGTAAGGAAGTGCAGCCACCTTACTTACCACGTTTTTCTCCGGTCTTATACATTTAAAAGGTTTTATAGTAGCCATAATATCTCTCCTTATCTAATATAAAATTTAAGGGGGCAACTTAACTTGTCCCCTTAACCTTAATTATTTAATAATTCTTACTTTTACTACTCCATCAATTTCCTTAATTTTCTCTACAAATTCCGTTGTAGCTGGTGCTTCTATATCTAGCATAGTGTATGCCCATTGACCTCTACTCTTATTAATCATGTCTGATATATTTATATTTTCATTAGCTAAAACGGAAGTAAATTGACTTAACATATTAGGAATATTTTTATGATTTATTGCTATACGTCCAACCTGAGTACAAACTCCCATATCACAATTAGGGTAATTAACAGAATTTTTTATATTACCATTTTCCAGGTAATCTCTTAGTTGTTTTACTGCCATAACTGCACAGTTGTCCTCTGATTCATTAGTTGATGCTCCCAAATGAGGAATTGCTATAACTCCCTTTGCTCCTGCAATCTTTGGATTTGGAAAGTCTGTTACGTATCTATAAACCTTTCCTGAGTTTAATGCTTCTAACATATCATCATCATTTACTAAAGTATCTCTTGAGAAATTTAATATCTTAACTCCATCTTTCATTATTGAAAAAGAGTCTTTATTAAACATACCTTTTGTAGAATCTAATGCTGGAACGTGAACTGTTATAAAATCACATTCTCTGAATATTTCTTCTAAAGACTTACTATGTCTTATATCTCTAGAAAGGTTCCATGCAGCATCAACCGATATAAAAGGATCATAACCATACACTTCCATACCTAATCTATTAGCTGCATTAGCTACTAATACTCCAATAGCCCCAAGCCCTATTACACCTAGTTTTTTACCTTGAATTTCTATTCCAGAAAATTTAGATTTATTTTTTTCTACAAGTTTTGCTACATCTTGATCTTCTTTTACTGACTCTACCCAATTCACGCCTCCAACTATGTCACGAGAAGATAAAAGTAACCCAGCTATAACTATTTCTTTTACTCCATTAGCATTAGCACCAGGAGTATTAAATACTACTATACCTTTTTCAGCACATTTTTCAAGTGGGATATTATTAACTCCAGCCCCTGCTCTTGCTATAGCTTCTAAGCTATCTGACAGTTCTAAATCATGGACGCTTGCACTTCTTACTAACACAGCTTCAGCATCACCAAAAGCTTCTACTTGCGTATATTTATCATCAAATATTTTTAATCCAATATCCGCTATAGGATTTAGACAATTTATCTTAAACATTTTTTCACTCCCCAATTCTCTTTAGCTATTTTCTGTTTCAAATTTTTTCATAAATTCTACTAAGGTTTTAACTCCTTCTATTGGCATAGCATTATATATACTAGCTCTCATTCCGCCAACACTTCTATGCCCTTTTAGATTTTCAAAGCCTAGTTCCTTAGCTTCTTTTATAAATTTAGCATTTAATTCTTCAGAGTCAGTTACAAAAGGAACATTCATTAAAGAACGATCTTTTTTAACAACAGTTCCTCTAAACATCTTACTCAAATCTAAGTAATCATATAATATGGCAGCTTTTTCTTCATTAATTTTCTTCATAGCCTCTAAGCCACCTTTATTTTGAATCCACTTAAACACCTTACCACATACGTATATTCCATAAGCTGGTGGTGTGTTATATAATGAAGCGTTGTCTACATGTATCTTATATTTAAGCATTGTAGGAGTTCCTGGTAATACATCTTCAGTTATTAAATCTTCACGAATAATAACAACCACAACCCCTGCAGGACCAATATTTTTTTGAGCTCCCGCAAATATTAATCCATATTTAGAAACATCTACTGGTTCAGATAATATATCTGATGACATATCTGCAATTAATATCTTGTCCCCTGTTTCAGGAAGTTCATTAAACTTAGTTCCATATATAGTGTTGTTGTGACATATATATACGTAATCAGCATCTTCTGATACTTTTATATCTTTTAAATCTGGTATATAAGAAAAAGTTTTATCCTCTGAAGAAGCTAAAACATTAACCTTTCCATAAATCTTTGCTTCTGATATTGCTTTTTTAGACCATTGTCCAGTATTTATATAGTCAGCAACTTTATTTTTCATTAAATTCATAGGAATCATAGCAAACTGTTGAGATGCCCCACCTTGAAGAAATAAAACCTTATAATTGTCAGGTATATTCATGAGTTCTCTTAACGAAGCTTCGGCATCCCCAATTATGCCTTCAAAAGCTTTGGAACGATGGCTCATTTCCATAACAGACATTCCTGTTCCTTTGTAGTCTAACATTTCTTCAGCTGCTTCCTTAAGCACCTCTTCTGGTAATACTGCTGGACCAGCAGAAAAATTATATACTCTTCCCATTAATAAAAGCCCCCTTAAATTTTTCTCTAAGCGTAAAACACTGTTAAAATATTATCAATTAGACATATTGTTATTTTAACATTTTATTTGTTAATTCTACTACTTTTTTATACTCAAAACAATGTTTTTATTATTAAATTTACCTTAATTCCTAAGTATTTATATTATTTTATAAATTTATAATTGTAAACCTTAAGAAATTAATATATGTTTATAACTTCAAAAATAGTACCTAAAAAATAAAATCACCACAACATTGATGCTTTTATTATAAATACTTATATCAATTTTTACTAATTTCTAAAATAAATTCATAGTTTCCTTTTATACAATTACCATTTTTATATTGTATACAGTTACTACAACTAGAATATATTTCTCTCATACTTAAATTATTTAATTCATTCATAGAGCAAAAATCTTCACATACTTCACCATTCATAACTGATAAATAAGGTCTATTCATATTATTCACCTCTTATGTATAGATATATATTATTTTGCTCTAAATTTCTACTTAAATACTATAAAGCTTTGAATATTTCTCTTCTAAATAATCAATAAAATATTGAGAGTTTAATTCTTCTCCTGTAACCTTAAGAATTAATTCTTTAGGAGAATATAATGAACCATATTTATGAACATTATCTTTTAGCCATTTTGTAATAGATATAATATCTCCTTTAGATATTAATTCATGGACATCCGGAATATCCTTTTTCATGGTATTAAAAATTTGAGCCCCATATAAATTACCTAATGCATAACTTGGGAAATATCCAAAAGATCCATCTGACCAATGCATGTCTTGAAGTACTCCTAAAGAATCTGTATCAGGCTCAACCCCTAAGTACTCTTTATATTTTTTCTTCCACACTTCTGGTAACTCTTCTACTGTTATTTCATCATTAAATAAAGCTTTTTCTATCTCATATCTAATTATTACATGAAGAGAATAAGTAAGTTCATCTGCTTCTGTTCTAATTAAAGATGGTTCAACTTTATTTACTAACTTATAAAATTCATTGAAATATATTTTATCAAAGCTTTTGAAAAGCTCTTTAATCTTAGGATATAAGTGTCTTAAAAACTCCTCACTTCTTCCTATAATATTTTCATAAAATCTAGATTGTGATTCGTGGATACCCATTGATGCTCCAGTAGACAACCAAGTGTTTTGTAAATCATCAGATATATTTTGCTCATATATCCCATGTCCACCTTCATGTATAGTAGAAAACAAAGCAGATAATAAATCATGTTCATAATAATGAGTAGTTAATCTTACATCTTTATTAGTAAAGTTAGTAGTAAAGGGATGTGTACTTTCATCTAACCTACCTGCTTCCATGTCAAAGCCGATTAACTTAAGTGCATATAAACTTAATTCTTTTTGTTTTTCTTTATCATAACTTGAATTTAATAAATCAGAATTTATAGTTATTTTACTATTCTTTATCTTATTTAGAAGCTCTACTAAAGCATCTCTTAAATCTCCAAATACCTTATCAAGAACTTCAACTGTTATTCCTTCTTCATACTTATCTAAAAGGGTATTATATTTATGATCTTTATATCCCCAATAGCCTACAAACTCTTTTTGAAAGTTTACAACCTTTGATAAATAAGGCTTAAAAATATTAAAATCATTTTTGTCCTTAGCTTCTTCCCAAGCAGCTTCCGATTTAGATGTAAGTATTACAAATTCTTTATACCTTTCTACTGGTATTTTTTTAGTTTCATTATATTCTTTATCTAATCTTTTTATCATTGCTTTATCAACTTGGCTTAACCCATCTGAGTTTTCTTTAAAAAACTTTAGAAACTCTCTCATCTCTTTAGAAGTCTGTTGATTAAATAATTGTTCTGAAAGAAGGCCTATAACTTCTGCTCTTCCTTCAACAGCTTTTTTAGGCATACATACAAGCTTATCCCAATAAATTAAATCTATAGCCTGTTTAGTAATTTCCATGGTTTTGATATATTCTTTAAACTCTACAAGTTTTTGTTCTAACTTTTTTTCCATACTTAAAAGTCCTCCTTATAACTCTTCTTCTATAGTCAAAATAGATTCTGTTTCTCTACAATACTTTACGCATAAACACTGTCCCAAATTTCTAGGACATTCGTAACACATGCAATCCCTATCTCCATTACAAGTTCCTTTTTTGTATTCTGGACAATGAGCACAATTAAATCCGTTTCCTCTAGTCATTAGTCTTTTATTCCTTTCCTATCCTATTTATATATAAGTATTATAACAAATCCATAAAAAAGTGGCTACGCCACTTCGCTAGGAAACCCTATGGTTCCCTTCGACGACACTGCGTGTCTGAGCACCCTCCTTAAGAAGCATGGGAGCACAACCTCCCCTACACCCCTTGCATTTTTTATTACATAGGAAGAATACTCTTTCCTATGTAATAAAAAAAGTATAAAACCAATTAAAAATTGGTTTTATACTTAATTTTTCACACAATATTATAAAAATAAACTTATATTTTTAACTTACTTAAAAACTATGCACTATAGCTTTCTTTTTCTTCTATTACTCCAAATTCACCATATGCATCTTTTCCATGCATAGTTACATCTAAACCATAATCTTCTTCAATATTTGTAGCTCTGAATACTGTAACTAATCCTATAACTTTTACTATTGCAAATGTTACTATAGCTGAATACACTATGGTTGCTGCAATACTTATAATTTGCGCTGATAAAAGAGTAACTCCACCACCGTAGAAAAGTCCATCTGCTCCAGCTGCATTAATTCCTGTTGTTCCGAATAGTCCTACTGCTATTCCTCCCCATATACCACCTATCCCGTGGCATCCAAATGCATCTAATGCATCATCATAACCGAATTTTTCTTTTAGGAAAGTTACTGCCCCATAACAAATTGCTCCGCCGATAGCACCTATAGCTAATGAAGCTATTGGTGTAACAAATCCAGCTCCTGGTGTTATTGCTACAAGACCTGCTACAGCTCCACTTATGAAACCAATAGCTGAGAATTTCTTAGTATGAGCATATTCAAATAACATCCAAGCTAATGCAGCAGCTGCTGCTGAAGTATTAGTAGTTATGAAAGCATCTAAAGCTACATCATTTAAACCTAAAGCACTTCCTGCATTAAATCCAAACCATCCGAACCAAAGAAGTCCTCCTCCAAGTATTGTCATTGGTATATGATGTGCAGTAATATCTTTTATATTTTTTCTCTTACCTATAAGTAAAGCCACTACCAAAGCCGAAATACCTGAACTTATATGAACAACATTTCCGCCAGCGAAGTCTAATGCACCAAGGTTTCTAATCCATCCTCCAACTCCCCATACCCAGTGAGCTATTGGATCATAAACTAAAGTAGTCCATGCTAATACGAATAGTATAACTGCTGGGAATCTCATTCTTTCAGCAAAAGATCCTGATATTAATGCAGGTGTTATAATTGCAAACATCATTTGAAATAACATAAATCCTTGATGAGGTATTGTTGCTGCATAATCTGCATTAGGTTCAAACCCTACACCATTTAATAAAGCATATTTTAAATCTCCTATAATTCCTCCAATATCATTCCCAAATACCAATGTATAACCTATTAATATCCATTGTATTGATACAAGTGCAATAGTTACGTAACTATGCATAGTGGTACTTACAACATTTTTCTTTCTAACCATACCACCGTAAAAAAGTGCTAAAGCTGGTGTCATTAACATAACAAGTGCCGTACAAACTAATACAAAAACTGAATCTGCTCCATTAAATCCCATATTAAGGTCCCCCTCTTTAAGTTTACATTTATTTTTATTTTATAATTCCTTAATCCTCAAATACTAAAAGATGAATTACCATGGTTTAATTCAAGTTCTTGCATTTGTTTTCACTAAAAAAGAAAAAGACGCTTAATAGAGCTGTTGCTCTATTAAACGCCTTCGTTTAATATATTTCTATTATATAAGCTGTAAAGAAAAAAGCAATACACTTTTTGAAATTTACAAAAGTTCATTTTGTAACCATTAACATTTGCAATTTGATTAATTTTTCTCTAATTTATTATCAATATTTTTAATCCCTAGCATTTTGTATATAATTATCGCTATTATAAACATAAAAATATTTATTCCTAAATTGATTTTATCAAAAGCTTGAGGCATAACTAATAGTACTGCTAAATCTAAAAATACAAGTACTGTAAAAGCTCCTATAAAAGCTAAAATTACTGATATAACTTCTTTAATCCAAAGAAAATAATAATCTCTATCTATTATATTTCCTTTTATTCTTTTCATTGCCTTGTAAGATAATAGCATTAATAAAGCACTAGAAGCCATGAAAAATGCTATACTTCCAAGTTGCATTCCTAAACTCTGAAGTTCTATTCTCCAATCAAAAGCAATAAAAAACACAAAATAATCTACTAGAAATGTACTTATTTTATTTAATAACCATTGAATAGGCCATAAATAGCTACTAATTAGAAGGTTAAATAATCCAAAAAGTAAAAACAAGCTATACTCTATCATAGGTAGCAATACCACTGCTATAAAATTATTTTTTATCAAAAACATAGATAAAAATCCTAAAGATCCTGCAGTAATAGATACCAAAGTAAATATTATGAAAAACATAACAACTCTAGATGCACCTATGGAATAACTTGAAAAAATATCACTATTAACAAAATAAGCCATTAATTTAAATAAAGAAATTATTAAAGTGTTTAGAGCTACCACAGAAATAAATGATAAATATTTAGTAAAAAAAACTTCCTTAAAGCTATATGTGTTTTTGTCAATGTCATTAAATAATTCTTTTTTGTCTTTAAACAAAAAAACTATAAATAATCCATATACAAAGTATAAAATACAAGCTTTAATTGGAGCTAAAGATAGATACTTTCTTATTAATACCTCACTTTCTGATATATTTTCTTGTGCTAAAAACATTGTATGAGTATTAGTTAAGAAAAAACTAATTACTACAATAAAAAACAGAGATAACAGAATAGTTTTTTTGTCCTTTAAAATTATTTCTTGGTTAATAAATTTTTTCATTTCTTTCCTTTCATTAATTGCTTCTATATATTGTATTAATGAAAGATTAAATTTATAATTTTTATTTATTTTTTGTAACACATTATTATATATTTCATATATTAGTTCTATAGGGATATACGTGATAGTGTCCTTATCAGGAACCTCTCAAGTTTGTTTCCTTTTCTTTTTTTGAATACCTCAACTCCCATCTATAAATAAACCTCAGCCAGTGGTTAATTGACCACTGGCTAATTGCTCTTCAGAACTACTATTCTTTTATTATGTAATAAAAAGGTACCAGAATTTTTAATTCTAATACCTCAAAAATAATTTCTTATAAAAATAACTTAAATATAACCAAAAATATTACTCCTGGAATCCCAAAGAATCCTGCTATTAAAGCTGTAGTTGCATTTATTCCTATGTACAGACCAAATGCCTGTCCAAAAAAATTGAAAATTATTAGTAATATTGCTCCTAATATACCATTTACTATTAATTTCATTAAAACCTTAAATGGCCATGAAAATATCTTAAATAGAAGCACTAATGCTATTAGCCCAATTACCCCATAAAGAATTTCTATAGGAAACATAATGACCCCCTCCTTAATTTAATTAACTAAGCTAGTTTCGTATATTTGTCCAAAATGTACTGGTTATCAACCTTTACGCCTCTTTCTTTGGCTTCCTTAATTAAAAAATCTAATCTTCTCTTAGCTGCCTGCTCTGTATATATGGCAACTTCAATTAAAGTTGGATTATTTACAGTTTCAAACATCATTTGTGCGGACTCTATATCTTTTATAGCTTTGTATATATCCTCTGTTATATTATCATACCTTAAATTCTCATCCTTAGAAAATAATATTTTTAAAATCGAATTTTTATTCATACTATACCTCCTATAATTTTATCTTAATTATTGACAATAATTACAAGTTATATGCATAAATTTCTTGAATAGTTATTTTTAGTTTTGACATTAATCTTAATAAATTGTATTATTTACTCAACAAAATAAATGTTTTGTTGTATTTACTAAGGAGGATTGTATATGGGCAGAGATGCTAGTGAAAAAATTAAATATCTAACGCAACAAGAAGCGTCTAGACTTTTTAACTCAATTAAAAATTCTAGAGGTATACATTCAATTAGAGATTTAGCAATATTTAGAGTAGCTTATAGATGTGGCTTAAGGGCTTCTGAGATAGCATTATTAAGACTAGAAGACTACAACATCTCCAAAGGGGAGATTTATTGCAAACGACTTAAAGGAAGTAAAAATAATACTATAAGATTGGATTCTATTACTAAAGAAATTGTTGATAAACACATAACAATAGCTAATATACATATAGATAGTGAAGCTTTATTTAAGAGCCAAAAGGACAAACCTATTTCTAGACATACCTTAGACTACTTAATGAAAAAATATTGCGCAACTGCTGATATTGATGATAAAAAGAAACACCATTTCCATGCTTTAAAACATAGTACTGCTGTTCACTTGGCAGAATCAGATATGGATATAAAAGAATTACAATGGTGGCTTGGTCACAAATCTATTTCAAATACCGAAATATATTTTCAATTCACTACAAGACAACAAGAAAAGATGTATGCTAAATTAGAAGAAAAAAGTGAAATGGTCTAGCCTCTATACATTCCATTATAGAATATAATAAATTTGAGTATGATAATTCAACTTTATATTATCATACTCATTTTTTTATATTAGTTATAGGTAGCCTTAAAATTATATACAGCTCCTAATAAGTTTGAATCATTAAAATATTTACATACTTTTATATTAGCTCTTATATCTGCAATAGATATTCCTTCATGTATTATATCTAGCTTTTGTTCTATTCTTTCAACTAAATCTTTTCTTGCGCTTATAGCTCCCCCGATAACTATTATTTCAGGGTCAAATGAGTATTGTAAATTGTATATACATTTTGCAGTTGTTTCAAAATACTCATCTATAGCTAAAATTGCATCTTCATCTCCATTATCAGCTAATTCAAAAACTTTTTTACCATCTAACTCACTTTTATCTATTCCTTTAAGCTCAGCTGCTCTCCTTACAATCGCATTAGTAGAGCCTTTATCACTCCATGTTGAGAATTTCTTATTTTTAAAATCAGCTTCAGCTATCATAAAGCCAAACTCTCCACCATAAAGGTTTTTACCTGTATGAAGCTTTCCATCAACTATAACAGCTCCTCCAATACCTGTTCCACATACTACGAATAACACATTTTTACAACCTTTAGCTACTCCATTCCAAACTTCTGCTAAAGCGGCACAATTAGCATCGTTTTCCATAGCCATTTTTAAGTTTGTACTATTTTCTATTAACTCCTTAATATTAGGACCGTGTATATAAGGCAATGCACTAGCACCGTTTATAAAGCCTGTTTTGTTATTAACTGCTCCTGGTGCACTAAGAGCTACCCCTACTAAATTATATTTAGATTTAAATTCATTTGTCACTTCTGATATGTTTTTTATAAGCTCATCTAGATCTTTTTCACCATCACCACTATGTGGGGTTTTAAAAGATTCCTTTTCTATTATTTCAGCATTTTCATCTATTATGCCATACTTTACTGATCCTCCACCAATATCAAAGGTCATATAATAATTCATAGATTTACCCTCCATCTATTAAAAGTATATACTTATAATTCTATCATATTTGTAAACATATTCATATATCTTTTTAATAATTTATAAAATAAAACCATGTTCTTAGCTTATGCCTATCTAAAAACATGGTTTCTATTATATTTGTTTTCTTCCTTCAAGTGCCTTGGATAAAGTGACTTCATCTGCATATTCTAAGTCTCCACCTACAGGAATACCAGCTGCTATTCTAGTTACCTTAACATCGAGTGGTTTAAGAATCTTAGCTATATACATAGCTGTAGCTTCACCTTCTATATTAGGGTTAGTTGCAACTATTACTTCTTCTATATCGGAATTCATTCTAGCTACAAGTTCTCTTATCTTTATATCTTGAGGACCTCTTCCCTGCATAGGAGATATATTTCCATGAAGCACGTGATATACTCCATTAAATTCTTTTACTCTCTCCATTGTCATTATATCTTTAGGTTGCTCTACTACGCACACAACATTTTTTTCTCTACTAGGGTTAGAACATATAGCGCAAGGATCTTTATCTGTATAATTTCCACATACTGAACAGTATTTTATAGTTCCTCTAGCTTGAACTAAGGCTCTTGCAAAATCCTTAACCTCATCTTCTGGAAGATTTAATATATGTAAAGTTAATCTTTGCGCAGTCTTATTTCCAATGCTTGGCAACTTCGCAAATTCTTCTATTAATTTTTCTATAGCAATAGGATAAAAGTCCATTTATTTCCCTTCCTCTCAGAAACAATACAGGTGTGACTTAAAAATAATAAATCCTTAAGACACACCTAAATATTTCAATTTCTCATTCTAGTCTATTAAAATAGTCCTCCAGGCATTCCCATTCCGCCTGTTAATTTTCCCATCTTGCTTGATGTTTCTTCATCTGCTTTCTTTATAGCTTGATTTACAGCACTAAGAACTAAGTCTTGAAGCATTTCAACATCATCAGGATCTACTACTTCTGGTTTTATTTCTATGTGAGTTAATTCTTTTTTACCATTAACTTTAACTAAAACAGCTCCGCCACCAACTGTTGCTTCAAATTCAGCAACCTCTAAATCTTTTTGCACTTTTTCCATTTCTTGTTGAAGCTTTTGAGCCTGCTTCATTAAGTTATTCATATTTCCAAGTCCACCGCCAGGGAATCCACCTTTTGCCATGTCTTATCCTCCTTATAACAATAAATCTACTAATATTATATAGTATTTTATTTGACTATACAAACCTTTCCTTACTATATAAAGTATTTACAACTTTTATTCATCTAAAATTTCTAAAGCATCTTCTCCAATCGTATCTAAAAGTATTTCTTCAGTAGTTTTACCTCTAACTTCTTCAGTTATTACAGAATATTTAACCCTTACTCCATCCTTTAGAACTTCACTAAACACTTCATTTACTAATTTAGATGTATCTGGCTTTTCAAGCCTAGACTTATTAAAACCATATTGATCTTCATATTGAATTTCGATGACCCCATTATTACAAGATACTGGTTTTCCAGTGCTAAGAGAAGCGTATACAACCATAGCCCTTCTAGCTTTAAACCTCTCTAGTATATCTTTCCAAGCCCTCTTAACTTCATCTATACTAATTTTGGAATCTTCATTAAAACTAGTATTTATAGAAGCATCCTCTTTCTTTTCTGATCTTCTAGTGACTTGAGCTACTTTAGATTCCTTAACCATATCTGGTTCCTTAGTTTCTGCTTTTGCTCTAACAGCTATCTTTCCGCTTTTTATAGCTTCTTCTATTCTATTTATTCTAGATATTATTACTTCTTTAGAAGTATCATATTCAATTTTACACATCTTTATAGCAGCTAATTCCATATAGAGTCTTGCCTGCTTACTAACCTTTGAGCTTTCCTCACACTCTTGAAGGATTCTTATGTCTCTCATAATCTCTTCTATTCTTAAGCGTTCTCCTTGCCCTTTTATTAGCTCTATATTCTCTTCTGACATGTCTAAAACTTCTTCTGGATTATTTGTTACCTTAACCATAAGAAGGTTTCTAAAATGGCTTGTAAGATCTTTTATAAATAAAGACATATCCTTTCCAGAAAACACAATGTCCTCAATTACTCGCATAGTCTTCTCTATGTTTTTTTCTATAACAGCATCTGTTATCTTTAGTAAATGATCATTCGTTACAAGTCCAAGCATAGATACTAATTCATCATAATCAACCTTTCCATCTCCCATAGATATAGATTGATCTAATATACTAAGTGCATCTCTCATAGCCCCATCAGAAACTCTGCATATAAGAGCTAAGCTTTTATCATCTGCAAATACCCCTTTTTCCTTTACTATCTTTCTCAGCCTATTTACCATATGATTATTAGATATTCTCTTAAAATCAAACCTTTGGCATCTTGAAAGAATCGTAATAGGTAGCTTCTGTGGATCAGTGGTAGCTAAAATAAAAATAACATTACTTGGTGGCTCTTCTAGAGTCTTTAAAAATGCATTTACAGCCCCAGTTGTAAGCATATGAACCTCATCCAGTATGTATATCTTGTACTTAGCTTCTTGAGGAGGATATTGAACCTCATCAATAATATCTCTCATATTTTCTACTTTATTTCTAGATGCAGCATCCATTTCACTTATATCTATAGCTAAACCCTCGTTTATCTTTACGCACATTTCACACTCATTACATGGTTCTCCATCATGCGGATTAAGACAATTCAAAGCCTTTGCAAAAACCTTTGAAGTAGAGGTTTTTCCTGTTCCTCTAGTACCACAAAAAAGATAGGCATGGGCTATTCTATTAGTTAATATCTGATTTTTTAATGTAGTTGTTACATGTTCCTGACCTATTATATCCTCAAAGGTCTTAGGTCTCCACTCTCTATATAAAGCCTTATAAGCCAACGTAACCCACCTCTCAATTTCTTTAATATTCTTCTTATATTATATCTTATTATTGACTTAATTACATCAATGAGAACAAAAGTTCAATAAAACAATTAAATTAATTTTACATAATCGCCGACTTATTATAAAATTAATGTAGGATTTTTGGAAATAAGAAAGGATGAATAATTAATGAGTCTTTATGATAAAAAATATTTAGCAATAGCTGAAGAAATTTTAGAAAATGGATACTTCGACAACAACAGAACGGGAATCAGAACTTATAAACTTCCCCATCAAATAATGCAATTTAACTTAGAAAAAGAATTTCCTATATTAACAACAAAATTTGTAGCTTTTAAAACTGCTGTTAAAGAACTTCTTTGGATATTTAAAGATCAATCAAATGATGTAAAGAAACTTCAAGAGCAAAATGTATCCATATGGGATGAATGGATTCAAGATGATGGTACTATAGGAACATCTTATGGATGGGTAGTAAAAAAGTTTAATCAAATGGATAATCTTTTAGAAGCTTTAAGAAATAATCCTCAAGATAGAAGAATGATGATTAACCTTTGGCAGATTCCTTATTTAGATACCGCTCCACTTCATCCTTGCTGTTTCTTAACTATGTGGGATGTAACTGACGGAAAACTTAACTGTATGCTTGTACAACGTAGTGGAGATTGGGGACTTGGAGTTCCATTTAACACCAGCCAGTATGCAGTATTAGTTCATTTAGTAGCACAAGCAACAGGATTAAAACCAGGTCTATTTACTCATGTAATTAACAATGCTCATATATATGAAAATCAAGTAGAAGGACTTAAAATTCAACTAGGAAGAGCCAATGAAGCTTATGATGCACCTAAACTTTGGATAAACCCTGAAATTAAAAACTTCTACGATTTTACACCTGATGATATTAAACTTGTAGATTATAAACATCATCCTTCAATCAAGATGGAAGTGGCTGTTTAATCAGCTATAAATAAGGAGTCTCGAAGAGGCTTCTTATTTTTTATACAAAACCTTTAAGTCTAATAATTTCTACACTTCTATGTTCCTATATTCCTGTGTTTCTGTGTTTCTGTGTTTCTGTGTTTCTGTGTTTCTGTGTTTCTGTGTTTCTGTGTTTCTGTGTTTCTGTGTTTAGGAATTTTAACATAAAATCTGTTTATACAATAGTTTTCTGACAAAATTAAAATAAATTTATCCTAAATTACTAATTTTATAAACTTAATATTGTTTGCTTTTTTATTCAGATATACCTTGACAGGCGAGGTATATATTTATATTATATAACTATAGAGACGATATATTGCAAAGGAGGAAACTATGTCTATTGCATCAGATTTGATTAGAGGTCATACAGAGACTATTATTTTATCTCAATTATTAGAAAAAGATAGCTACGGCTATGAAATAAATAAATCCATACAAATGAAAACAAATAATGAATACGAATTAAAAGAAGCAACTTTATATACAGCTTTTCGTAGATTAGAACAGGCAGGTTTAATAACTTCTTATTGGGGAGAAGAAAATACAGCTGCCAGAAGAAAGTACTACTCAATAACGAAGCTTGGGCGTGAATCTTATACTTATAATAAAGCGGAATGGGAAAGAACAAAAAAACTAATTGATAGTTTAATTTAATGGAGGGGTTATTAATGAATGATAAACTTTATAGATACGTTAACAACTTATTTGAAGATGCACCTAAAAATAAGAAAACTTACGACTTAAAAGAAGAGCTGCTTTCAAACTTAGATGCGAAATACACTGATTTAATGTCAGATGGATATCCGGAAGATGAAGCTTGCAATATCGTTATTTCAAGTATAGGAGATGTGGATGAATTAATTAATCGCCTTAACTCTCCAGATGAAGTTAACTCGGATTTAATTGATGAAAGAAAAAAGAAATCTGCTTTATTAGTAGCTGTAGCAGTTGGATTATATATCTTGAGTCCTTGCTTTATAATAATTTTTGATATTCTTTCTCTAAACGAGGATTTAGGAATTATACCTATGTTTATATGTATAGCAATAGCTACTGGAATTCTTATATATACAGGAATGACTAGTCCTAAATATCTTAAAAAGGATGAAACCTTGGTTGAAGAATTTAAAGAATGGAAAGCTGCTAATTCAGAAAATGTGCGAATTAAAAAATCAATCACTTCTGCTATGTGGATTACAATTGTATCTATATATCTTGTTATAAGTTTTTATTTTAATGCTTGGCCATTCTCTTGGATAATTTTTGTCATAGGTGCGGCAATTGATCAGATTATTTCAGCTGCCTTCGACTTAAAGAAAAGGAGGTAGTTATGAATAAAAAGTTTGCTATAGCAAGAATAATTGCTTCTTCTATATTAGCAATTGTGTCTTTATTTATATTAGTGTCTTTAATACGTGGAAACTTTAGTCCTACAGATTTTATATTTAGATTAAATAGTAAGTATAATTCTACAAACGAGCTGACAGCTTCTATTGACTCTATTAATAAAATAGACTTAAGAAATTTTGGAAGTGAACTAGTAACTATATATCCTACAGATTCTACTGAAGTTAAGCTTTTGCAAAGCTCAACTTCTACTCTTAAAAATGAAGATTTAATTTCTATTTCAAAAGAAGGTAATTCTCTTATATTTACTAAACCTAACAAAATTAGATTCTTTAGTGTGAAGATTTTTTCTCAGAAAATAGACTTATATATACCAAAAGATTATTCTGATGATTTATCTATATCTATGTCCTCTGGTAAACTTTCAATGGATGGTCTGAACTTTAAAAATTTAGATGTATATCTTAGTTCAGGCACTTGTGATTTAAAAAATCTAACTGCTGAAAACACGGATTTGGGATTGTCAAGCGGTACTCTTAATGGGAAAGCTATTAAATCTAACATCATTACAACAGATATTAGTTCTGGTAAGTTAGTGGTAGAGGGAGAATTCTCTAATATAGATACTCAAACCTCTAGTGGTAGCACAAAAATATCTAGCAAAATAACTCCTGAAACCTTAAGTTCTAAAGTATCTTCTGGTAAAACAGATATATTACTACCTGATAATAATGGTTTTGAAGTTAGATATAAAAGATCTTCTGGAAGTATAGTGTTGGACTTCCCCCTATCCGACTTTAATAAAGATAATAAAAGTGGTGTTGCAAAATATAAAGATGGAGGTAATGCTTATAATCTAAGTGTTTCTTCTGGAAAGCTAACTTTAGGAAAATTATAATATTATAAGTGGCTAAAAACTAAGTGAAAATCTAGTTTTTAGCCACTATTTTTATATAATCTAACGAATTTCTTAAATATACTAACTTATTAATAATTTCTTTAGGTTTCTTAAGGTTTAATTATAAGCCTCTTTAATAATTATCTGTAAAATTGCCTTATTGAACTTATTCTCGCAGGGAGCAATAAGGCTAAAATCTTGCCACTTTGGGCTAGATATCAGATAAATATTTAGGAGGTATAAACTGTGAAGAGGTATAATAAGAGAAGGAGAGGTAATAAAAAAGTATTTTTATTAATATTACTACTGATACTAATATTAATTAGTTTTCCTAAACACTTAATAAAATCCTCTATAGACAATTCAAAGGATTATTCTAGTATTTTGTTGCTTGTAAATAAAGATAATAAATTAGATAAAGATTATAAGCCTGATGACCTAACTATACCAAATGTTAATTTTTCCCCAAACTCAATTGAGGAAGAGCATTTTTTGAGAAAAGAAGCCTCAACAGCTTTAGAAGAATTATTCAATGCTGCAAAAAAGGATAATATTTATTTATACTCCTTATCTGGATACCGCTCCTATTCTACTCAGAAAGCAATTTATGAGAGAACTATTAAGCAGCAAGGGAGAAAACATGCTGACGAATACGTAGCGAAACCAGGATACAGCGAACATCAAACAGGTCTAGCTATGGATGTAACAACTAAGGATTCTTATGTGATTTTCGAAAACACTCCAGAAGCAAAATGGCTATCAAAAAATGCTTATAAGTATGGTTTCATTATAAGATATCCATTAGGGAAAGAATCTATTACTGGATATAGTTACGAGTCTTGGCATATACGTTATGTTGGGAAAAAGGCTTCAAAAGAGATATTTACTAAGGACTTAGTATTAGAACAATACCTAGAGAAATAATTTTGTATTATAATCTACTGGGGTGATAAAATTGAGAGAAAGAATTTTACTTGTAGACGATGACAAAGAAATATTAAACCTTTTAAAAATATATTTGGGTAATGAAGGTTACTCAATCCTTAAGGCATCAGATGGATATTCCGCTTTACATATGTTAAGTAAAGAAACTCCCCATTTAGTAATTTTAGATGTAATGATGCCCGGTATAGATGGTATAGAAGTGTGTAGAGAAATCCGTCAAACTATGAATATACCAATAATAATGCTCAGTGCTAAGGGACAAAACACAGATAAAATCACCGGCCTTTTAACTGGAGCTGATGATTATATAACTAAACCTTTTGATCCCTTAGAATTAGTTGTTCGTGTAAAAACCTTATTGAGAAGGACTTATTTATTCAATAACTCCTCTGAAATAAACAAAGATGATGATTTATTAGAGCTTGGTAATTTGTCTATTAGGAAGTCTACACATTTTGTTTCCGTAAATGATAACGAGATAACCTTAACTGCTAAAGAATTCGATATACTGATTCTTTTAGCAACAAACCCTAGCAGAATCTTTTCTAGCGAAGAAATATTTGAAAAGATATGGAAAGAAAAGTATTACCAATCAAATAACACCGTTATGGTTCATATAAGCAATCTTAGAGATAAACTTGAATATTATACCGAAGGTGAAAAAATCATTCATACTGTTTGGGGGGTGGGATATAAAATTGAAAAAATCTGATATTTATAAACATGAATTACTATTATTATCTATGTTTATTTATCCAGTATTGCTTACTGGTTTAATCTTTCTAATGTCCTTAATTATTTGGAAAGCTTTTTTATTTTTTATAGTTAGTGATAACTCAACTTTAACAATGTATATATATAAATTTAGGTTATTATTGAACTTTGATTTGATTAAAAATATCTTTGCAATCTTTATATTCCTTTTTAGCTTTCATATGGTTTCTAAAAATAAGATTATATACTTTTTAGAAATAAGCAATCAAGTAAAGGATATATCTAACGGTAATTTTAAAGCTCGTATTCCCGTAAATCCAAAACTTTCATTAGGAGGTTTTGCTAAAAATATAAATACCATAATGAGTAAATTTAATGATGCCATTTTAGAAGAACGTAAATCTGAGCAGACTAAAAGAGATCTTATAACTAATATATCTCATGATTTAAGAACCCCTCTTACTTCTATAATAGGATATTTAGAACTAGTTGATTCAGATAAATATAAAGATGAACTTACCTTAAGGCACTATACTAATATAGCCTACTTAAAATCTAAAAGATTAAAATTTTTAATAGATGATCTGTTTGAACTTACTACCTTAAATAATTATGGACTTAAACTATCTAAAGAAAATATAAATCTAATAGAGTTATTAAATCAAATTACTCTTGAGAATAGATTGAATTTTAGAAAAGCTAATATGGAATGTAGGTTATATTTTCCTGATGAAAAAATCTTTATTTTCGGGGATGTAAATAAATTAGTAAGAGCTTTCGAAAATCTCATAACTAATTGTGTAAAACATTCTAAGTCTAGTCCTTTTATAGATATATACGTACATAAAAATGTTGATAAAGTAATTCTTAAATTTATAAATTATGGTGAACCTATACCAGCTATAGACATCCCCTTTATATTTGAGAGATTTTATAGAGTTGAAAAATCTCGTTCAGAAGAATCTGGGGGATCAGGCTTAGGACTCGCTATAGCTAAAAATATTATAGAACTTCATGAAGGAAATATAATTGTTGAAAGTTCTATAGAAGAAACCTCATTTATTATAACTTTTCCCATTAGCTCTACATAGAAAAAAGACTCACTATACCAGAGAACATAGTGAGTCTTTTCTATTTATATATAATATTCTACTGTTAAATTAAGAGTTTCTAAAATAGCTTCTGCTTTTTTATCTGAGTTAAATTCAGCATCATCTATATAGAGAGAAAGTGTTGGATAATCTGATTTTTCATATAGATATTCCTTTGCATTATCATTCTTAAATGCATTTGGATTTCTCTTTTTGCAGATTTCACTAGGAGCTTCTACATATATTTCTGTATAGCTGTCTTTACCTATGATATCTTTTGCATATTCTCTGTCTTCTTTGAATCTACTTACTGCTGAAACTATTGTTATTGTTCCACTATCTGCAAAAAGATTCGCTACTTCTGCAATTCTTCTTGTTTGTTCATACGTATCTTTTCTATCAAATGCTAAGTCTGAACTTAATCCGAATCTTAAATTAGAGGAGTCTAAGTAATATACCTTTTTACCTAAATCAAATAATTTCTTTTCAAGCTTAACTGCTATCTCATTTTTTCCGCAACCAGGAAGCCCTGTAAGCCATATTACTTTTCCTTTTTGATTAAGCTTAGCTTCTCTTTCTTTCCTAGTTACAAGTCTTTTTCTAATTGCTAGATTATTAGTTTTAAGCTCTTTAATTTCTCTTCTTAAAGAATCCTCAACTCCAGATATAATTCCACCGCCGCTTACATCATATCCATCTACAATTACAAATCTTCCTGTAGCTTGAAGTTTTGTGAATTCATCAAAGCATATAGCGTGCTTTGTTTTTATTGTTACTTCTGCTACGTCATTTTTATTGATTTCTGTTAAATCAGCTTTGCTCTCTAATGTTGCTGCATCTATTATCTTGTTCACTGATAAAACTTCGAATTCAACTTCATCTGTAGTTATTTTAAGTTTATACTTTTTATTAGCTACAAGTGGAGTTTTTCCAAGCCAGAATATATTTGCATTAAATACATTGGCAACTGTAACAGGATCATCTTTATGGCAGATTACTTCTCCTCTTTTATTAAAGAATTCATCTTCAACCGTTATTCCTACAGACATTTCGGCTGTTACTTTATCTGTTTTATCTTTTTCTTGCCAGTATTCTATAGTTTTAACCTTTGTAGTTTTTCCGCTTGGATATATAACTATTTCATCTCCAGTTTTTAGAGTTCCTGCTTCTAATCTTCCTGCTATAATTCTTCTTGTATCGAATTTATATACATCTTGAATAGGGAATCTTAAGCCTTTACGTTCAATTCCTTGATCTTTCTTTATACTGTCCATAGTTTCTAGGATTGAGCCACCCCTATACCAAGGAATGTTTTTAGCTTTTGAAACTATATTTTCTCCATAGAAGGCTGATATAGGAATATACCTTTCTGGATATATATTTAAGTTATTTAGGAATTCATTAAATTGAGTTTGTATCTCATTAAATCTTTCCTCTGAATAATCAACTAAGTCCATCTTATTTACTGCTACATATACTTTCTTTATTCCTAAAAGTGAAAGTATATATCCATGTCTTTTGGATTGCTCTTGGATACCTTCTTTAGCATCTACTACTAGTATTGCAGCTTCTGCACTAGCTACTCCTGATATCATATTCTTTAAAAATTCCTTATGTCCAGGTGCATCTATAATTACGTAATCTCTTTTTTCAGTAAAAAATTGAAGCATTGTTATATCTATTGTTATACCTTGCTTTTGTTCTTCTTCAAAAGCATCTAAAAGGTACGCATATTCAAAGCTTTTTCCCTTCTCTGCTGATATTCTTTTCACCTTCTCTATAGCCCCTGCTGGAAGTGAATCTGTATCATAAAGAAGTCTGCCTATAAGGGTTGATTTACCATGATCTACGTGTCCTACAACTACTATATTTAAATTTTCTCTTTCCTTACTCACTATGTTGCCCCCCATTCCTACATGTATCCAAGTTTTCTTAGTTTTTGTAATGCATGTGCATCCTCTTGGTCTTGTGCTCTACCTGATCTTTCAGTTTCCTTGGTATTTTTAAGTTCTTCTATGATTTCGTCAATAGTAGTAGCATTTGAGTCTATAGGATTTGTACATGGTGCACAACCTAAGCTTCTATATCTCTTGCCATCTTTAGCAAAATACAAATCAATTAGAGGAATGTTTTCTCTCTTTATATATTCCCACACGTCAAGTTCAGTCCAGTTTAAGATAGGATGGACCCTTATGTGATTTCCTTTTCTGAAGTCTGTTTTGAATTGGTTCCATAGTTCCGGTGGTTGATCAGTATAATCCCATTCGGATTCAGAATTTCTTTCACTAAATATTCTTTCCTTAGATCTTGAACCTTCCTCATCTCTTCTAACCCCAACTATAAGTCCATCAAACTCTTCTCTTTTTGTGATTTCATTAAGAGCATCTGTCTTAAGAGCTTTACAACATACTAATCTTCCTTGCTCTGGGCCCATTCCTTCTGCTAAAGCCTTATGATTTGTGTTTACTATAAGATTAAGATTATATTCTTTTGCTACCTTATCTCTAAACTCTATCATTGCTGGTATTTTGTGAGTTGTATCTACATGTATTAATGGAAACGGACAATTTCCATAGAAGGCTTTTTGAGCAAGCCATAACATTACTGTAGAATCCTTACCTATTGACCAAAGCATACCTAACTTTCCTAAATGCTTATATGCTTCTCTTAATATATAAATACTTTCTGCTTCTAATCTATCTAAATGATCCATTTGATAGCCCCCTTCTTATTTAACTTCTAATCCACACTTATATCTAATATTTCTCTCTAACTTTTCGAATACTAATTTATCAAAAATAAAACCTAACAATATTATCACTATCATAATAGCCATTACTTGGCTTATATCTCCAAGTTCTCTCCCAACTGTAAGGACCTGCCCCAGTCCCTTAGTTGCTGACATCATTTCTCCAGCCATTAAAGCTCTCCAAGCAAAGGACCAGCCTTGCTTCATACCAGATATTATAGCCGGAAGTGCTGATGGAATTATTACGCTCCAATATAGCCTAAAGCCTTTTGCTCCCATAGTACTTGCTGCCTTAACATATATAGGATTAACATTTTTAATACCTGATTCTGTAGCTATAGATATTGCAAATATTGATCCTATAGCTATAACAAATATAATTGCCTGCTCATTTATTCCAAACCAAAGGATTGAAAAAGGTATCCAGCATATACTAGGTAGTGTTTGAAGCCCTAATATCATAGATCTAAAGTTTTCATCCAAATATTTATATCTTACAATTAAAAGTCCTAAAGCTATTCCTACTACTAAAGATATTAAATAGCCTATGAAAAGCCTTTTTATACTAGCTGCTATAGCTATAAACAAAGTATTATCACTTATAAGTTCTCCTAAGGTTTTGGCTACATCTATTGGAGATGGGAAAATATATGGCTTCCATATCTTAAATACATCTACTCCAAGTTTATAAACCAGCTCCCAGATCATTAGTAGAATCATATAAAATGCTACTTTCTTTAATACTCCAATCACTATCGTATTCTGCTTTTGCAACCTTCTCCACCTCCTCTTTAAGTTCTTTCATGATTTCAGCGGTTACTGCTGCAACATCTAGATTCCCTTCTTCTCTAGGTCTTCCAAGCTGTATCTTAAATTCCTTTTTAACTCTACCAGGGTTAGCTGCCATTACAATGACCCTATCTCCTAGTAAGATAGCCTCCTCAACATTATGCGTAACAAATATTATGGTTTTTTTAGTTTCCCACCATATATTTTGAAGTTGTAATCTTAAGATACTTTTAGTTTGAGAATCTAATGCTGAAAAAGGTTCATCCATAAGTAGTACATCTGAATCTAGAGTTAATGCTCTAGCTAAAGCTATTCTTTGCCTCATTCCTCCTGATAGTTCATGTATATAAGAGTTTTGAAACTTACTTAAATGCACCATTTTTATATACTTTAAGGCCTTTTCTCTTCTTTCTTCTTTTGGAACTCCTGCTACCTTCATTCCAAATTCCACATTATCTATAACCTTAAGCCAAGGAAATAATGCTGATTCCTGAAACATTACCGCTCTATCTGGCCCAACACCTTTTATCTCTTTATCATCTAAAAACAATCTACCTTCTGTAGGTTTTTCAAGCCCCGCAATTATATTTAACAAGGTGGATTTTCCACATCCTGAAGGGCCTAAAAGACATATAAATTCCCCCTTTTTGAAGGTGAGATTTATAGTATCTAGGGTGTGTGTATCTTTATGCTTCGTTATAAATCTTTTGCTTACTGCTTCTATTCTTAAACTCACCTGGTATCCCCCTTAAGTAGAACTTTATTAAGTATATCTAATTCAAATAAATTGCTTCCTTTATACTCTTCTTTTATAAAACTAACCCTCAAGGATAAATTTATCATCTCGTTCATAATTTCTGGATTTGGGTCATTTGTTACTGTAATTCTACTGAAAGCTTTTTCTAATACATCTTCATCTAAAGATTTTTTAGTCAGATTCTTTATTTCCTCATTAACCAAAGAAGCTGCCTCTTTTTTATTGTTATTTACATAGCTTGTCAGTTCTACATGGGCTCTTAAAAAATTTTCCACTACATCAGGATGATTCTCTAAAAATTCCCTACGGGCTATAACAACAGTTGTAGGATATTCTCCATTTCTCCATATATCGTTATAGTCTAGAACTAAATTAGCGCCTACTTCTTTTTGTAATCTAGCTCCCCAAGGTTCTGGAACTAAAGCTCCATCTATATCTCCTTTATCTAAAAGAGTTTTTATATCTGCATTAGTAGCCTGGACTACATCAACAGTTCCACCTTTAGTTGTTTCCATTAATCCATTTTCTCTTAATAGATATCTAAGACATAAATCCTGAGTATTTCCATACTGAGGTATAGCTATTCTCTTCCCATCTAAATCTTTAACAGTTTTAATATCAGAATCCTTTTTAGATACTAAAATAGCTCCAGCATCCGTAGATCCAGCAATAATAACCACATCTCCTTTGGATTTTGTAAATCCATTTATAGCTGGTCCAGGTCCTATAAATCCTAAATCAAGTTCTCCTGCTAGAAAAGCCTCTATTTCTGAAGAACCTGCATTAAATTGCTTCCAATCAATAGTAATGTTGCTTCCTAAAGCTTTCTGATAATCTCCTCTGTTTTTACCTATCAAAGCTTGTGAATGAGTAAAATTTGCAAAAAAACCTACTCTTACTGTAGAAGAATCTTCATTACTTTTTTTAGAATCACAGCCTACTAACATTGCAAGGATAAAAATAAAACTTAAAGCTAGGCTTATGGTTCTTCTCCCCATGCTTCTCCCCCTTCTTAGATTTTATAACCTAATACTTGTTCGATTCTTTTCTATTGGTTGTTATAACTTTTTCATTTCCGTTTTTATCTACTATATGCCAGTGAAGATCCTCCTTTTGTTTATTAACATAAAGATAAGCACCTTTTCCACCTATATCTTCACCTAAGTAATACTCTATGGCTTTTACTGGGCATTCTTTTAAACATGCCGTACAACCCCAACAGTCTTTTTCATACTTAATATATGCCTTGCCTTCAGAGTCTCTATATATTAAGCTTCCAGGACAAACCTCTAAGCATTTTCCACATTTAATACATGTTTCTTTACGAATTCTTATGCTCATAATTTTCATCCTTTCCTACTATATCTCTTAAAATAATCTCTATAGCCCCATCTTTATATACAGAGTTTACATACTTAAACCAGTTACCATCATCTCTTTCAGGAGAATCAATATTCTCTTCATAACATCTCCATCTAGTTTCTTCTCTTGTTAGTAAATGTTCTATAAGTACCTCTGAAACTTGAAGTCTATCTATTATTTCATAAATAAATAGAAGCTCATGTAAATCATTAGCCTTTAATCTATTAACTTTTTCAAACAGCTCTTTGATTTTAGTTTTAGCTATAGTTAAGCTTTCTTTGCTATATCTATAGTATTTAGATATTCCACCTGCATACTCATCCATTATGGTCTGCATTTCTTTTTCTAAGTCTTCTATAGACATGCTAGCTTCTTCATTTAAGAAGAATTTATTTAACTCTTCAAGCTTACTATTAATTTTAATATCAGCTAAAGTTTCTAACTGTTGCTTCTTTATATACTCTAAGGCATCCTCAGATGCTATTTCTCCCTCAACAAAACATCCTGTAACATACTTCTTAGGGCTTCCCCCTGTCACATCTCCTGCTGCATATAACCCTTCTAATGTACTCTTCCTATTTCTATCCACCCAATAACCACTAGCTGTATGTCCCCCAACTATATATGGCTCAGTTCCATCTATCTCAACATTCTCTGTAGATGGTGATGTATTATTTTCAACCCACTTTAAAGTTTGGCTAGGAGCCATATTAAGATAAGCCTTTAATAAGTCCATTCCCTGCTCTTCTGATATACCTTGAGTTTTAAGGTAACATGGTCCAAGTCCCTGCATATTCTCCATTAAGGTTGAGTGAAGTCTATTTATAGTAGTAGGATTTCCATACTTTCTGACATAGGTTTCTCCACTGCCATTAATTTGTGGAGTTCTTATACCTTGAGCTATAGTTCCTGTAGGAGCTATAGTATCTTTACATCTTAAAGCTATAAACCTCATCTCAAAGGTAGTCATCTCAGCTCCAGCTCTTATTCCCATAGCATATCCCGCTCCAGTATTAAAAGGGCTGTACCACATTTTGTGCCTTGAAAAGCCTGCATTATTAGGTTTATATATTCCAGCAGCTCCTCCTGTTGCACAAATAGTTGCTTTGCTATATATCACATAGAAAATATTTTCTTTTATAGAGAAGCCGTAAGCACCTATAACCTTATTATCCTTCACTATATAATCAGTTATATTAACTCCATTTAGAACTTCTATATTTTCTCTCTTAGCTAGTTGTTCTGCTAAAAGTGGTTTTATATTTTCACCGTTTATTTTTATACTTCTTTTACCTCTTGATTGGTAATTGCCCTTATCATCTTTTAATATAGGAAGTCCATATTCTTCTACTTTTTTAGTTACACTATTTAGTCTCTCTGCAATTGTGTAAACTAAATCTTCTCTAATAACACCGTAAAACTCCTCTTTTACATAATCTAAAAATGATTGTGGTGTTTCTCCATCAACTATATAAGCATTTAACGCATTCACTCCAGCCGCTAGACAACCACTTCTTTTTATATTTGCTTTTTCAGCTACTAAGACCCTTATTGATTCACTTTCACTAGCCTTTAAAGCAGAGAAGCAGCCAGCTGCTCCTCCCCCTATTATTAAAATATCCGTAGTTAAAACCTTAGTTTTTAGCTCCATAAACCCTCCTCTAGATAAGCTATTAACTTATCTACACATTCGTCTAGGGTGTTTAAATGGGTTGATACCACTATTTCTGGGTTTATAGGATTTTCATAAGGCGAATCAATTCCAGTGAAATGTTTTATCTCTCCTGCTCTAGCCTTTTTATAAATTCCTTTAGGATCTCGTTTCTCGCATACTTCTATTGGGCAGTCAATGTATATCTCAACAAAATCTTTTTCAAGTAGATCCCTTACCTTTTGTCTATCTTCTCTAAATGGAGACACAAAAGTAGTTATAGTTATCACTCCAGCATCTACAAAAAGTTTACATATTTCTCCTATTCTTCTTATATTCTCCATCCTATCTTCATCTGAAAAACCTAAATCAGAATTTAATCCATGTCTTACATTATCTCCATCTAAGGTGTAAGTCAGTTTTCCCATATCATGAAGCCTCTTCTCTAAGCTTGATGCTACTGTAGACTTTCCTGACCCAGATAGACCAGTAAACCATAGAACAACTCCCTTTTGTTTTAATAGCTCTTCTCTATCTTCTCTAGAGACATTCATTTTGTGCCACACTACATTAGTTGATTTTTTCTCCATCCTATCACCTCATATAGCCTTTAATGCTTCTTCAATGTCCCCGATTATATCTTCTATATCCTCAATTCCAACAGATAATCTTATTAGATCTTCATAAACTCCCATTTGAAGCTTTTCTTCCGCTGTATTGTTTAGGCATATAGTTGATGCAGGGTGTATTATAAGTGTTTTTGTATCTCCTACGTTAGTAAGATTAACTATTAGTTTTAATTCATTTATAAACTTAAAGCTTCTCTCTTTAGTTCCTAGTCTAAAAGTTAAAATCCCACTGGCACCTTTTTCATAATATTTTTCAGCTAAATCATAATAAGGTGAAGATTTTAATTTAGGATAATTTACTGAAACTACCTTCTCATGAGCTTCTAAATATTCCGCAACCTTTAAAGTATTCTCACAGTGCTGTTTCATTCTTAAAGATAAAGTTTCTATTCCAGTAAGATTTAAGAAAGCACTCATAGGAGATAAAGCTGCTCCTAAATCTTTTCCTATGGTATCTCTTAGCTTACCTGTGAAGGCCATCTTTCCAAACTTCTTAGAGTAGTTACTGAAGTTCTCAAACTTCTCATTTTTATATTTAGTACTTCCGCCATCAACTATAACTCCACCTATTGAGTTAGAAGTTCCGTTTATATATTTTGAAGTTGAGTGTATAACAACATCAGCTCCATATTTTATAGGATTTATTAGGTATGGAGTTGTTATGGTTGAATCCACAATAAATATAATATTGTGTTTATTACAGAACTCACTTACTTTTTCAATATCTAAAATGTCTAGCTTAGGATTTCCTATAGCTTCTGCAAATAGAACCTTAGTTTTTTCAGTAACTACTTTTTCTAAACTTTCTTCATCTAAATTCTCAAGAAAGTTAGTTTTTATTCCATAGGATTTTAGGTTTCTAAATAAAGTATAAGTTCCTCCAAATAATCCTGAAGAAGATATTATTTCGTCTCCACTTTCAACTATGTTCATAATAGCTAGATATATAGCACTCATACCTGAAGCTGCTGCTGTAGCCGCCATTGCACCTTCTACGCTAGCTATTCTTCTTTCAAAGGCATTTATAGTAGGATTTGATATTCTTGTATAGGCAAACCCCATAGCTGTTCCCTTAAATATTCCTTCAAGCTTTTCTGGTGAAGTGTGAGCATATGCATTGGATAGAAACACAGGAGTGTTAGTAGCTCCTGTACTATCTAAAGCCTCATTTCCATGAATTAACTTCGTGGTAAACTTCATAAACGTACCCCCTACTTCTTTTCTATAACTAATAAGTTATAGCCATCATAGTTAGTGTCTATAGAAACTATTTTGTGTCCTTCTTTTTCAACACTCTTAGGAACATTATTTATTGGCGCTCCATCATCTAAGTAAAACCCTCTCTGATCTCCAGATTTTATCTTAGATAGCTCTACCTTAACTTTTACAAAGTTTATAGGACATTGAACACCTCTAAAGTCAACAACTTGAACAGAAGATTTAGAATCTTCAACCTTTTCTGCCTCTATTTCAGTTTCTTTCGCTAAGGTTATTTCTAATTGTCCATTTAAAGAAGCATACATATCCCTAACCTTAGTTGCTAAGTATTTAATATCATCTTCTTTAGAGGTTATATCACTTACATCTCCTAATTTGTAATCTATAAGTTCATCAAAAAGATCTTTTATACTTTCTTTTACATATCCCTCTTCTATAAAATGTTTGCTAAACTCTTTAAATATTTGTCTATCCTTATCTGTATCAACACCTTTTAATATTAAAAGCGCTCTTGCTGCTGATACTGCTCCGCTATATAGATCGGCTGAGTTTTTGCTTACAGAGAATTTTTGAAGTGAGCTATCTGCATTGGCTAAATCTAACTTTATAACATCAAATACTCCTGTACTACATTCTCCGGCTCCTCTACCCTCTATAGAGAACTTTTTAGAAGCACCAAAATCATAATAAAGCTCTGGATTCTCATTAGCACTATCTACAGAAGAATAGTCTTCAACTAATTTCTTTATATCTTCTCTTTTTTCTTTTAGGAAGTTCTCAAAGCCCTTAATTTCTGAAGAAACTTTTAACCCTGCAAGCTCTAGTAGATATTTAGGAATCTTTTTAGCTGGAATATCTCCAAAAACTTCACCCATCTTTGCTCCACCAGCACCTACAAATCCACCAAAGGATATTGAATAAGATGGAACTAATCCATCCTCAGATCTTATTGCTCTTCCACTAAATCCAATTGACCCTTTTTGATGTTGTCCACAAGAGTTAGGACATCCAGAAATAAATAGTCTAGGTAAAGCATCCTTAATTTCATCACTTGCTCCCTTAAACTCTTCTTTTATCCCATTTAATAACCCTTGTGATAGACACAATCCTAACTGACAGGTTGATGCTCCAGCACAGGTTACTGAATTATCTAAATTAAACTTAGATGAAAAATCTTCAATCTCTTCTACTAGTTTTTCTGCATCATTTCCTTTTAAGTTTCTTACATAAAATCCTTGTGTGGTAGTTAGTCTAATATCAGAATCATAGCTTAAATTCTTAACAAAATTTATTATCTTGTTTATAGATTCTGAATTCATATTTCCGCTTTGAGGATGAACATAAACTGAATAATATCCATCTTGCTTTTGCTTGAATATAACATTTTTATATTCATCTTTTATCTCTATAGAATATCCTGCATCATAGTCAGTATTTTCAAAAGCACTGTCCTCTATAACTAAATCTAGGTCTCTACTCGCTTTTACCCTATTTAACTCATTATTGAATAGCTCAAGGAATTTTTCTTCCCCTAATCTATGAACTATATATCTAATTCTAGCTTTATGTTTATTGCTTCTATCTCCTTCTTTTTCAAAAAGTTCTTTCATAGCCTGTACATAATATAAAGCTTCTTTAGTTTCTATAAAATCTGATAACTTAATAGCTACTCGTGGATTTCCACCAAAGCCGCCTCCACCATATACTTCAAAGCCCTTAACTCCATCCTGAAGCTTTGCAATAAATCCTAAGTCAGAAATAGTCGCATTGGCTGTATCTTCTGGAGAGTTTGAAAAAGCTATTTTATACTTTCTTGGAAGATTCATAGTTGATGGATCCTTAATAAGATAGTCTGTAACCTCTTTTACATAAGCAGTTACGTCAAAGACTTCATCACTAGAAACTCCTGATAATGGTGATAAAGCCACATTTCTTACTGTATTTCCACCAGTTCCTTTTGTAATTATCCCAACCTTTATTAACTTTTCCATAATTGCATGAACATTTGTTAATTCTACATTTTGAAACTGAATATCTTCTCTAGAAGTCAGATGTATTTTCCCGTTAGAATACTTATCTGCTAGTTTAGATACTGTTTCGAACTGCTCTAGGTTAATTACTCCACCAGGTACTCTAAGTCTAACCATGTAAGTTTCTTTTTCTCTTTGTTCATAAATTCCCATAGCTACTCTAAATGCTTTAAATCTTAATGGGTCTATTTCTTTATTTAAATACTGCTTTGATTTTACATCAAATTCCTCTACACTTTTAAAATGCTCTTCTAATACATTTATCATTTTATCCACCCCAAATAATTATTTAACTAATCAGGTATTCTAACTTTTCTACACCTTCTTTAGTTATCTTGAATATATTAAAAACTGGCTCCTCTTTTTCTAGCGAAACTATTCCATATAGCGCTTTAGGATCGTAGGCAAGTTTCTTATCCTCCTCTGATGGTCTTGATGGAGTATAAGGATGGGAGTGGTAATTCCCTAATAATATCAGTGCTTTTCCTCTTATAGCTCTAATAGTATCAAACTGCTCTTTAGGATCCATGGAAAAGTGTTCACTACTTTCATCTATGTTTCTTAATGCATATACCTTTTCTATATAGACATCCTCTTCTTTTTTTGTACCTGCGATAAGTCCACAACACTCTAATGGATATTCTGCTTTAGCTTGGTTAATTATCTTTTCATACTCTACTTTTGGTAAATATATCATTTATAGCCCTCCTAAATTAAACCTAAAGCCTAAGGTCACAAGTTGGAGCTGCATAATCTATAAGTTCAGTTATAGTAGGATGTTCTCCACAAACTCCACATTTCTTATTATGATTTACTTTGATTTTCTTAAACTGCATCTTTAATGAATCATAAGTAAGAAGATATCCTGCAAGTGGTTCCCCGATTCCAAGCAAATATTTTAATGCTTCAGTAGCTTGAAGAGTTCCTATCACTCCTCCCATAACCCCTAAAACTCCAGCTTCTCTACAAGTTGGAACTGCACCTTCTGGTGGTGGTGTTTGGAATATACATCTATAACAAGGTGTTCCATTATCAGGTATATATGTTGTAAGTTGTCCTTGGAATCTTATTATCCCACCATGAGAGAATGGCTTTTTAGCTAATACACAGGCATCATTTATTAAAAACTTAGCTGAAAAATTATCTGTACCATCTATGATAAAGTCATAATCTTGATCTGCTATTATCTTCAATATATTTTCTGATGTAACAAACTCATGATAAGTTATTACGTTTATATCCGGATTCATTTCATTTATAGTTTCTTTTCCTGATTGGACTTTGAGCTTGCCCACATCTTTTGTTTGGTGAATTATTTGTCTTTGAAGATTAGATAAATCAACAACATCAGCATCAACGAGTCCTATAGTTCCAACACCTGCTGCCGCTAAAAACATTGCCGCTGGGGCCCCAAGTCCACCAGTGCCTATTATAAGAACCTTAGAATTAAGAAGTTTTTCTTGTCCTTCTACTCCAACTTCTGAAAGTATTATGTGTCTAGAATATCTCTCTATTTGATCATCTCTAAAGTCCAATACTTCCACCTCCCATAAAGTATAAGAAATCTACTTCGTCATTTTCTTTAAGCTTAGTGTCAGAAAAACTATCTCTTTCTAAAAACTCCCCATTTAATTGAACTGAAACCATATCCGGCATTTCTACATCCTCTGCTTTTAAAAGCTCAGTTACTGTTAAAATTTCTTCATAACTTTTTTGTTCTCCGTTAACTTTAATATTCATGTTTTCTCCCCCTAATCGTTATTGCCTAGTTTTTTAGTATGAATACTATATTTTTCTTGAATTATTATTAAAAATACCACTTTGTATTTAAATTGTCAATATGAATTTTCCATTTATTAAAGAGCTTATACATAGTAAATTCACATCAATCCGCATGTAGTCACACTTACTTATTTGGAAAATATATTTTTAAATATATAATATTTTTGTATCTTTATACTTACGCCATTTTATTATATAATTACTAGATAAAGGAGGATGTTCTTATGCTTTCAATAATAGTAGCTGTAGCTGAAAATAATTCTATTGGTAAAGATAACAATCTCCTATGGAGATTGCCAGGGGATCTAAAAAGATTTAAAGAAATAACTGATGGTAATACTATCGTTATGGGAAGAAAAACATTTCTTTCTCTACCAAAAGTTCTTCCTAACAGACATCATATAGTTATAACTAGAGATAAAAATTTTAGTATAGATGATAAAAACGTGACTGTTATTAATTCATTAGAAACTATTTTAGAAAAATACTCTAATAATCCTGAAGAGGTTTTTATAATTGGTGGCGGAGAAATTTACGCTTCGTTCTTCCCATATGTTGAAAAGATTTATTTAACCAAAGTTTATAAAAATTTTAATGGTGATACTTTCTTTCCAGAAATAGACTACTCTAAGTGGGAAAAGACTTATGAGAGTCCTGTACAAGAAGAAAACAATTTAAAATATCAGTATACAAATATAATAAAAAGAGAGCATTAGAAAATTTCTAATACTCTCTTTTTATTAATGTATAGCTCTCTTTTTATATCTCTTACCCGTTACCTCAACATTTCCTATGGTTATTAAGGCATTTTCATCAAACCCTAAAACTATAGATTTTAATTTAGTTATCTCAAGTCTAGAGACTATTACATATATAACATTAGTTTCTAAACCTTTATATGCACCTTTTCCATCTAATAATGTAAGCCCTCTTCCCAGCCTGTCCATTATTGCACTTGTTATGTCATCATACTGTTCTGATATAATCATTACAGCTTTAGCTTCATCTAATCCTTCTACAACAATATCTATTACCTTAAATGCTATGAAATATGCTAATAATGAGTACATTGCCTTATCCCATCCAAATATTAGGGAAGATATTCCTAATATAAAAAGGTTAAAAAACATGACAATCTCACCTATAGAAAAACTAACCCTCTTATCTAAGATAATAGCTACTATTTCTGTACCATCTAAAGAACCGCCATTTCTTATTATAAGTCCTACTCCTGCCCCCATTATTACACCACCAAAAACCGCTGCTAATAATATATCATGGGTTATTCCTGGTACAGGATGTAATACACTTACTCCTATAGATAAGCAAATTACTGAAAATAAAGTACATATAGTAAAAGTCTTTCCTATATGTTTATATCCCAGTATAAAAAATGGAACATTAAACAAAAATGTAAATAGTCCTAGAGGAAGCCCTGATACATGACTTGCCATAATTGACATTCCTACGACGCCCCCATCTACAAGCCCATTGGGAACCAAAAATATCTCTAATCCTATTGATACTAAAACACATCCTAAAATCATAAATAATCCATTTACTACATAATTAACTCTCTTTTTTACTTTCACTTTACTTCCTCCCCCCTTTTAGTTTATTTATAATTATACATTTTCTAATAAGCTTTAGTAAATATTAATTTTATCCATAATAAAAGGGAGATAAGATATCTCCCTTTTATAAAAATCTATCTAGCTTTATATAGCTCTTCAGCTTTATCCCAATTTACAACATTCCACCAATTATCTATGTATTCAGCCCTTTTATTTTGATACTTCAGATAATATGCATGTTCCCATACATCTATAGCTATTATAGGCTTTACTCCTAATTCTACTGGTCCGTCTTGATTTGGAGTAGATACTATCTTAAGATTTCCTTTATCATCTTTAACTAACCATGCCCAACCAGATCCAAATCTACCTAACGCCTCTTTTTTAAATTCCTCTTTAAACTTATCAAATGAACCAAAAGTTTTATCTATAGCAGTTTTTAGTTCCCCTTTTGCTTCTCCACCTTTATTAGGCCCTATTATTTCCCAAAAGAATGTATGATTATAATGTCCACCTGCATTATTTCTAATTTGTTCTTTAATTTCCTTAGGTAATTTTTCTAAATTAGATAATAAGTATTCTAAAGTTTTATCTTGAAGCTCTGGATATTTTTCTAATGCCTTGTTTAAGTTATCAATATAAGCTTGATGATGTTTGTCATGATGTATTCTCATTGTGGCTTCATCTATATATGGCTCTAGTGCATTGTATGCATATTTTAATGCTGGCAACTGAAATGGGTATGTATTTCCTACAACTTTATCATCTTTAGCCTTTACTGGAACCATAACTATTCCTAAAATCAGCATAGCTGCTAAAAGTATTCTTAATAATTTTTTCATTATATAAGCCCTCCTTTTTTCTAAAGTATTTTTTACTTTATTAAGGCGTTTTATTAATGTAAATTCTACCAAATTTTCTTTTGTGATATTTTTTTACATATTTTTTCTTGTTTTCCAGCCGCACGCCGTCGAAATTTCTACATATAGTATAGGTTATCCACATTGTCCACAATATGTTGTTGATAACTTTTTTATAGTATATTCTTTTTTTAATCTTCCTTTAAAATGAAAAAAACCTTTAAGATTTCTCTTAAAGGTTAATATACAATATAACACCGTGCACCTCACTTCGACAGTAATCTATGAACGTTACCTAAGTAGTTAGCTCAGACCAGGTTAATCCACGGCACACGGAAGGATTCACTTATCGCTGCTTCCTTCCGGACCTGACGAGGTTCATGAGCTTCCGTTGCGTGGGACCCAATCCTCAACACTACTTGCTTAGGGCAGACTCCACAAATTAAAGCCTAGGCGAGGAATTCAATCCTGCTATAGCGGATTGCAGGTTACAGGGCACCGCTAACTCCCCATCTAGCACGGTATATGGCGGAGAGAGGGGGATTCGAACCCCCGGTAGAGTTTCCCCTACACCCGCTTTCCAGGCGAGCTCCTTCAACCGCTCAGACATCTCTCCATATCAGTGCATTTCCTCTAGGTATATTAGGTTATCACCTAATTTCCTGACACGTATTCCATTATAACAATTTAAAAGTATTGAGTCAAGGCATTATACTAAAATAGACCTGTGGTAAGTTTTCACTTATTGAAAACTATATGGGAATAGCTATCAATAACTATTCCCATATATCTTAAGCTTTATTTCTTTCTCTAAAAGTTACAGCTGCTATATATATAACTCCAACTATTATACCTATAACACTTACTAATTGGGCTACTCTTATTCCCATAAAGTATAAGCTGTCTGTCCTTAAGCCCTCAATAAACACTCTTCCTAATGAATATAATGCAAAGTAAGCAAAGAACAATCTTCCCTTAAGATCTCCTCTATATGTTCTATATATCCACACTAAAAATATACACACAAGAACATTCCAAATAGATTCATATAAGAATGTTGGATTATAATAAGATCCATTTATATACATTCCTTTTTGAATAAACTCTGGAAATTTACTTATAAATTCTTCTGATACTTTTCCACCATGCGCTTCAGAATTAAAAAAGTTTCCCCATCTACCTAATGCTTGAGCTAGTATTATTGATGGTGCTGCTAAATCTGCATAATCTAACATAGATATCTTCTTCCATCTCGTATATATAAAAGCTCCAAGCATAGCTCCAATAAGACCTCCATGTATTGCTAAGCCACCTTGTCTTATATTTATAATTTCAGATAAATTATTTCTATAATAATCTAATTCAAATATAACATAATAAGCTCTTGCTCCCACTATCGCTAGTGGAAATGCTACTATAAATATATCAATTAATTTCTCAAAATCTATTTTTCTTTTAGGCGCATTTATATACGCTAATAAAAATGCAAGTATAATCCCTAAAGAAATAAGAATTCCATACCATCTAAATTCTATTCCAAATAAATCAAACGCAACTGGATTCATGTCTTTCTCCTCCATACTTTTTTTTATATTTTCTATGATACCACATTTTTATAGAATTTATATGAAGAATTTGAAGTGTATTCTATAATGATAGAAATTAATACCGTTTTATATTTATTCTATTTTATATCCATGGCTCTCTAAGGAGCATAAACACTATATCTTCTTAACAATATATATTTATAAGAAGATATATTCTTATATTCTTATCTTTTTATCTTCTCCTACAAAATAAAAACCGCTACAAATTTAATTGTAACGGTTCTTTAAGGGATTCTATTTTTTAGCTCCTTCTAGAGCTTGGTTAACTGCTTCTAACACTCCATGAGATGAAGACGATGCTCCACTAACAGCTTCTACATCTTCAGTGCTTTGTTTTTTTATTATATTTGGTATTAATTCATTTTTAACACCATCTATAATTGTCTCAGTTTCTTTATGCTCAAGAACTTCTATATTATCTATCTTACCGCTTTTTACAGTTACTTCAACTTTTATATTACTTGAAGCTCCTTTTCCTTCTCCTGTATATGTTCCATCTTTATATTTGCCGCTGCTACATGCAACAAACAAAACACTTAAAACCATTAATATGCTCATTAATCTCATTAACTTTTTCACTATATGAATCCTCCAAATTATAAATTATTTTATAAATGTTACTGCATTTTTTCCTGCTGTTCTTCCATAAGTAACTATATCTGCTAATGCGTTACCACCTAATCTATTTCCACCGTGAACTCCACCTGTAACTTCTCCTGCTGCATATAATCCTGGGATTGTATTTCCATCTTTATTTATAACTTCTGCATTTGTGTTTATTTTAACTCCACCCATTGTGTGGTGAACTGCTGGAGTAACAGGAATTGCATATACTTTCCCTTTGTTTAACTGTCTTGGAAGGTCTGGTCTCTTAAACTCATCATTTTTAGATTCAACACCTGTATTGTATTTATTAACACTTTCAGTTAATGCTGCTGGGTTTACTTCTATTTTCTTTGCTAATTCTTCTAAATTATCTGCTTCTATAACTAGTCCCATATTAAAATATTCTTCTGTAGCCTTTAAACTTTCTTTTAATCCATCTTCAAAGAATAAATATGCTAATTTATCTTTTTGCTCTAGTATTGCAGCTGAAACTACATCTCTAGTTTCTAACTCATTACAGAATCTTTTACCATCTTTATTTATAAGTATAGCTCCATTACCTCTTACTGCTTCTGTTACCATTACTGCTTTATCCGGTACAACTGTTGGATGAGTTTGAATTTCTGCCATGTCAACAAAATCTACATTTATTGCTTCAGCTAATTTTATACCATCTCCTGTAGCACCACTATGGTTAGTAGTTGCAAATCCTTTTAAGTTCGCATTATACGATACAATCATTTCTTCATTTGCTCCAAAACCACCAGCTGTAAGTATAACCGCCTTTGTATTTATTGTATAATCTTTGCCTTCTTTATCTGTAGCTTTAACTCCAGATACTTTTCCATCTTTATCTAATACTATCTCTGTAGCTTTATTCCATAATCTTATATCAACTTTTTCTTTATCCGCTGCTTCTTTTAATGTTTTTACTATGCTTGCTCCTGCTGCTGCACCACCTGTAGGTCTATGTGTTCTATAGTTAGTTGCTCCCGCCATTCTTCCAACGTCACTTAAGTCAGCTCCTAACTTAGTTAACCATGCAACAGAATCTTTAGCTTCGTTTGCTAATTTTCTAACTAAATCTGGGTTATTTTTGTTATATCCACCCTTCATTGTATCTTCATACATAGTTTCTATGCTATCTTTTATTCCTTTTTCTTTTTGTTGCTCAGTTTCTGCTGCATTTAATCCACCTGTAGCTCTGTTAGTATTTCCTCCAACCATAGGCATCTTTTCTAAAACTACAACATTTTTGGCACCATCTTGTTTAGCTTGTACAGCTGCTGAAAGCCCTGCTCCGCCAGCACCTATTACTACTACATCAGCACTTTCAGTTTTTTTACATCCAGTTAACGCTAAAACTGGTATAGCAATTGTCAAAACCATCATTACCGCTAAAATCTTTTTCTTCATTATTGTATCCCCCTGTAAAAGTTTTTTTCTACACCTAGAGTATATTTGTTAATTAATAAACAAACAACATTCTGCTCTTATTGTTTATTTTGGTCTTTTTGTTCACAGTTTTTTACTGGTTAACCGATTTCATTTAATTTTTTATTGAGAAAACTAGTTTTTCTATGTTATTTTATTCACATATATAAGAAAAAAAGTAGCTTCCGCTACTTTTTTAATCTATAGTAATTATTTGGTCTTCCTACTTTTCCATATTCTAAGGTTAATTCCATTTTTCCTTCCTCAACCATATACTCTAAATATCTTCTTACTGTAACTCTAGCTAATCCCACCTCATCAGCTAAGCTATCAGCCGTAACCTCCTTAGTTGGATTATTATTTATTGTTCTCCATATCTCATTATAAGTTACTAAACTTAACCCTTTTACAGTTTCTTTTTTACTTACATTAGAATTTTCACTGTTAACTATGTATTTATCAATATGCTCTTGCTTTAAATCAACTAAAGAACTCATCTTATCATGTCTATTTTTATATTTTATCAATGCCTCATTAAATCTATCTTTAGAAAATGGCTTAACTAAATAATCAACTGCTCCATATCTAAAGGATTCATCTACACTTTGAACGCCTTTTTCTGCTGTTATTAATATAGCATCACAATTAATATCATTTTTCCTTACCCATTTTAATAAATCAATTCCATTCCCATTTGGTAAAAAAACATCTAACAAGATTAAGTCTACACTATTTTCTAATAAAAACTCTTGAGCTTCTTTAATTCTTGAACATTCATAGATTACATTAAAGCCATCAATTTTACCTAAAAACTCTTTGTTTATCTCTCTAACCATAGGATCATCTTCTACAATAATAACCTTTATCAAATAATCATCCCCTCTTATATTCTAACTTTCCATTCTGTTATTTTTCCGCTGGTAAAGCTTATTTCTCCACCTAAAGAATCAAGTATCTCTTTTACATTATATAGACCATATCCTCTATCACCTTTTTTAGTTGTAAATCCTCTATCAAATAAATTAATTCCTATTTCTTCCTTTATCGGCTCACCATTATTTCTTACTTGTATCATAATATCATCTTCCTCAGATATAAATATAGACATTTCTCCATTTTCTTTATCTTTTAATACATCTATAGAATTATCTAAAAGATTTCCTATTATGGTGAGTAAATCATGAGTTCCTACCTTCTCACGCTCTTTTTTCAGATTACAGCCCTCTTCTATTATAAATTTTATTTTTGCTTCCTGAGCTTTATGGTACTTAGCTAAGATCAGACCTTGTATTGACACATCTTCTATTTTCTTGAGAGATTCCACTACCTTATTTCCCATCTCAGATACATCAAAAATATATTTTAAAGCTTTATCATATCTCTCTAATTGAATTAATCCAGCAATAGTATGTAGTTTGTTCATAAATTCATGGTTTTGTGCTCTTAAATCCCAAGTTAATAACTTTATCCCTGTAAGCTCTTCTGCCATTTTTGTTACTAATGATCTATCTTGGAAATTAACTAAAGCACCTATTATATTTCCCTCGTTACCTGTGATACCTTTATAATTACTTAATATTATAGTATCATCAGATAATTTTTCAGTTCTATTATAATACTCTTCTCCAGTTTCAAGCACTTCTTTTAAATTATTTAATATGATTGGATAAATGTATTCTTTATCATCTATATTTAAAATTTCCTTTGCCTTTTTATTTAAAACGGTTATCTCACCTTTAGTGTTTATTGCTATTAGACCATCGTTTGTATTATCTATTACTGCTTTTCTTTCCTCAACTAACAGAGCTATTTCCTTAGGCTCTAATCCAAATATAGTTTTCTTTATGTTATTTGAAAGAGCATATGCACCAATAACACCTATTATAAATGCTAGCCCTATATATGGAATTAATTTGTACATAAAAGATGTTGCCTCTTGTTTCCAGTCAGTTTTTAAAATCCCTACACATACAGCACCTACTTGTATACCCTCTTTATAAACTGGAGCAAAAGCCCTTACTGAATATCCTATTCTCCCTAGACCCTCTGATATGTAACTTTCTCCACTTTCAAGTACTCTTTTATCATCTCCACCTTCAAAAGGCATACCTATGTATTGTCTTAATGGATGAGAATACCTTATTCCATTCATATCAATAACAACTATAAAATTAACCTTCATTTTTAAATTAAGTTTTTCTGTAAATGTCTGAATCTTGAAGTTATTAACACCCTTCTCAAGTTCATCTTCTATAAGTGGTACAGAAGCTACAGCTTCAGCTGTATCTAATAGATAATTTTCATTTTTTGCATTTACTTTATCTCTAACCATTTTCATGGCGAAGTTAGAAATTACACCTATAACCGCCATAATTACTACAATAGTTAATAACATTATTTTATTTCCAAGTTTCATATTATTCTCCTAAGTAACAAACTCTAATAAAACTAGTATAACAAAAAACGAGGGTTCATAATAACAGGGAAATAAATTAAGCCCCAAAAGGGGCCTCTATAATATTAATTTAAGCTTCTTTATATAAAAATTCATTTTGGTCATTTGGAATTCTGTTTGTTGATTTCACCTTAATAGTTGGTAAGGCTACCTTGTTTCCTTTATACTCTACTTCATTAACATTTATAAATCCATTTACCTGAAGCCACTGTCCTTTTTCTGGCATGTTTACTTCATCAGACTTAAATACTAATGCTAGATTCTGAGAATCAGCCACACAACAATTAAGTACACTTCTACCTAGATAAAAAAGTCCCTTCTCTTTTTCTACCTTATATACAAATCCACTTATATCCACTTCTCTCCCTAAATAATTTTTAGGATTCTCCTGAAGCTCCTCAAAATAACAAAAAAAGTGTTCTTTATCAAATTTTATTATTCCCGTCTCATTAATCTTTTCATGACTTTCTTTATCTTCATGTATATCTTGATTGTTTAATATTAGTGTAACCCCCTTATATTCAGTAGCTTCTATTCCACTTACTTCTCTTCCATACATCATCAAGATAAAGGCTATAAAAAAAATACCATAACCTTTTTTAACCCCTTGTCTTGAAGGAATTGTGAATACTCTAGTTAATTGGAACAAAGAAATAATTCCTATTAGTATTATTGCAAATACAGTGTAATAAAACATTTTAGGATGCACATAGTTGTAGAGTCCTTCCGTTTTTAATAAGTATATTAAGTACAAATCAATAAATGTCAAACACAAAAACCATATAAATTCATTTAAATTTAATTTCTTCATCCATACCTCCTATATTAAGCAACCTACTATAAAACATGAAGAAAATACTAAAAACATAAGTTTAAATACAAACCCTTTCTTAAACCCACTAAAAAGCATTAAATTATTTTTTAAATCTAACATTGGTCCAAGTATTAAAAATGCCATAACTGGACCTAATGAAAATTGAGTTAAAAAGCTTCTAGCAACAAAAGCATCAGCCTCAGAACAAAGTGATAATAAGTAAGATAAAACCATCATAACAATTACGGCTAATAATTTATTAACAGCTAGTCTATTTACAACATCACTAGGTATTACCACTTGAAATAAAGAAGCTAATATACTTCCTATTATTAAATATTTACCTATGCTGTATAACTCTTCACCTATATGTCTTATTAATACCTTAAGGCTTTTTTCTTTTTTAAGTTCTTCACATCCACAGTCACAAGTAAAGCTTATATTTCCTTCTTTTAGAACATATTTGTTATTATTTAGAACCTCTAATAAAAAACCAATAATTATGGCTAATGTAATCCCTATACCTACCCTTAATAACAAAACCTTGGCACTTTGACCAAATGCTTGATATGTAGAGAGCATAACCACAGGGTTTACTATAGGTGCAGCAAGCATAAATGTAATTGCTATGTTAGTAGGAACACCTTTTTTTACAAGTCCCCTAGTTACTGGAACAGTGGCACATTCGCATAGAGGAAAAAAGAGCCCTAATAGTGATGCTACTATGGCTCCTCCTAACTTGTTTTTAGGTAGAACTTTCTTTATTAATTCCTCAGTCAAAAAGGTGGTAATAATACCTGCTACTAAAGCACCTATTAAAATAAAAGGAATAGCTTCTATAAATATTCCAATAAATAAAACACAAAAACTTTTAAACATATCATTCAAAGCCATTAATTCTTACCCACCCCCTATTCACATATTTTTAAAATAATCTGTTATCATTTTGTATATTCCCTTACTTATTATTTTGCTGCTTTTAATTTCTTCTTGTAGCGAATCTATTGATTTACTTATCAATATGTATGAATCCTTATTTAGATTCATAATAGTATCCTCAACCTTATTCTTTTTTTCATCGAGAAGATCTCCGCAATTATTTATTATTATCATATTTGCTCTATGAATATAAGATAATATGATAGCTCCCATACTTTTTAGAAATATTTCAATAATCCTTCCATCTACAATTACGAATAAAGCTCCTAAAGTTCCTTTTGATTCATCTACATTTTCTATAAGATTATTTACAGTTTGTACCCCATTTGCTTCTATTATTATTCTATGTGGTTCATGAAAGTTTATAGCTCTATTTAACACTCTCTTATCTATTTGGGCGTTGCTTCTAAATTCCTTTATAACAACTCTATCATCTGACTTTAAATCATCTCTTATTTCTGTGTTGCCCTTTTCACACTGCATAATAAGTACTTTTTCATCCTTAGTCAAAGTTTCTTCCAAGTAAGCATTAATAAATGAAGTTTTACCCCAGGATAAAAAACCTCCTACTATTTCTACTGTGCATTTTTTTGCCATTCTACGCCCTCACATAAATATTTTTCCTATATTTACTTTAATATTTATATTCTTTTAAATATTACATTATTACTTATCATATATTTTATAAGGAAATTAATTATTTAGGAGGAAATATGATTTCATATAAAAAAGATGAGTTTTTAATCATGAAAAATGAAGAGTTATGGACATTTTATAAAAACTATAAAAACGAAATTTGTTATACAATATTGAAAGAAGATTCTTCTGGAGAGGAGGTTTCTTTAATAAAAGACTGTCAGAAGTTACTTTCGGTTATTTTGAGTAACAATGGATATATCTATATATTAGCTATATCCTCAACTAAGGCCTTAATGTTTTATACTTATAGTGACTTAGGCATAAGAGAAAATACCTTATTAAACTACTCTTTTGATATGGAGTATATTCAAGTTATTTCTCTAAATAACTCGTTAAATTTAATATATACAAGATACGATAATAGCTCATTAAGCCTTTATCATAGAATAATTGATTCTAATTTGTATATAACCGCACCAGTTTTAATTGATAGAATTCAAAAAACTACTGATTTTCCCTTTATAGCTGCTGTTAACTCTACTGATTTAATTGTATTATATATAAAGAAATCTCAAGACTACTATATAGGTTATAGAGCATTTTCACCTACAAAATATGCCTGGGGATCATTCATAACTTTAGATAAATCCCCTCTTCTTCCTTATGATTATTCATTTATATTAGGAGAAAATAATCTATCAGCTCTTAGTTATTCTATAAAGGACAATTATAATTCTTTCTTGCGATATGGAATTATAATAGATAATGTTTTCAAGGGGAAAACTTTAAAGACAACAGAAAATGTAAATAATTATTCATATCTTATATATGAAAAAGACCACTTTTACTTAACCTATACATTTAAGAATAAGTTATTTCTAAATCTTTTATCTGTTGGCGGAGATCTAATATCTATAGATACTATTCCTTATTCTAAAGAAAGCAAAATAGAAAAATATATTGTTCAAAGTGATTTGGAGAGCGTTTCTTTTACATCTGCTTTTATATTATATGAAAATAATAAATTGAAATATTCAGTATTATCTTTAATATCAAGAGTTATAAATAATGAACCTAAATATAGTGCCGCAACAAAAAAAGTGGATACAACCTTATATTATGAAAGGCAACTTATTGAAAAAGAACGCTTAATAAACAAATTAAATTTAGATATTTCAAATTTAAAAAATGACATATCTCAACTAGAGAGAACTAGGACAACTGTTGAATCAAAAGATAATGAAATTAGAGCCTTAAAAGAAGATTCCTTAAGAAAAAATTCTTCTACAGTTCAGGAATATGAAAGAAGACTAAAGGATAAAGACATCCTAATAAAAAACTTAAATAGTATTGTATCTGACCTACAAGAGAAGTTATCTGATAAGCGTAAAGTCATAGATTCTTTGACTTTAAGCAACAAGGAGCTTTTTGATAGGATTACCTTATTACAAGAAAACAGTGACACTGTATCTAAACTTAAACTTCAATTATTAGATAAAGAATCCACTATATCAAACCTTAGATTGGAGATAAAAACTTTGCAAAACGAAATTGAGACCTTAAAGACCTCAAGAGGCTCTATATTAAAAAAATTTTTTGAATAGAGAAGGATACTGAAGTTTCTGATTCTAGAAATTTCAGTATCCTTAATATTTATTTATTGATATATATATTTTTCAATTCAATCAATAGTTGCTTCATTTCATCAAGTGTATTAAAGTAACCTGGACTTATCCTTACGGTTCCCCGTTTTTCCGTCCCTATAACTTTATGCACTAATGGAGCACAATGATACCCAGTCCTTACGTATATATCTTTTTTATTTAATAATTTTCCTACTTCAGAGCTTTCCATACCTTCTACATTTATTGATATAATAGCTGAGCTATCTTTAGAATTTGTCCCATAACATTCTATAAAAGGCATAGATTCAAATTCACCTAATAAAAAATCTACAAGAGTTTTTTCTTTTATCCTTATATTGTTAATACCCTCATCTTCAATAAACTTTAGTCCGCTATTTAAACCTACAATTCCTGGTGTATTTAAAGTCCCGCTCTCAAACTTATCAGGTAAAAATTGAGGTTGCTCTAAGCTATGTGATTGACTTCCTGTCCCTCCGTACTTAAGCTCTTTTAAAGCAACATTTTTATTTATAATCAAAGCTCCTGTTCCTTGAGGGCCTAATAAACCTTTATGTCCAGGTACCGCTAAAAGATCTATATTATACTTATCTATATCTATTTCTATAGTTCCGGCAGTTTGTGCGCCATCAACTATAAACTTAATATTATTCCTTCTAGCCAAGTCCCCAATAGCTTTTATATCTTGAATTGTCCCAATTACATTTGAACCGTGATTTATTATTATAGCTTTAGTATTAGATTTAATTTCTTTTTCTATTTCATCTACTGAAAGAAGTCCATCTTTATCACCTTTTAATAAAGATACTTCAACTCCTTGTCTCTCTTTTTGCTTAACAGGTCTTAATACCGAATTATGCTCAAGGTAAGAGGTAATAATGTGATCTCCTTTTTCTAATAACCCATGTATAGCTATATTTAATCCATCTGTAGCATTTGCTGTAAAAATCACATTTAATGGATTATTTATATTAAAAAGTTTAGCTATCCTTTCTCTGCACTCATATATCTCCATATCACATCTTATAGACATATCATGAGCACCTCTTCCTGGATTAGCACAATAATCCCTTACACACTTTATCATCTCTTCATATACACTACGAGGCTTAGGAAAAGAAGTAGCTCCATTATCTAAATATATCATTTATATCCTCCTATATCTTCACAAGAACATAACGTAGGCTTTTCCCATTAATCACTCTTTTATATACATTTCTAATTCTTATTGAATTGCTCTTAATCTCCTCTATTATTTTATCAAGATCGTTCTCAGTAAATTCTATTGCACGAGAGCAACCAGCTGTAATTGTGCATGGTGTTGCAATCATGCTTATATCAAATTCTTTATTCTTTAGTATCTTAAAAAGCTGTAGGCACTCACTATTAGAGTAAAAAACAACTATATAAGCAATTTTCATAACAGCCTCCTTTGTATTACGTAAATCAACCCCCATATCTTAAATTTACAGGGGGTTGATAGTATCTTCCTTTATTCTCCGCAGAAATAATCATTTGAAGATGGTGGATCAAAACAATCCATTGGAAAATCTAAAGTATCAAAATACTTGCATGGGTCTCCAGGAATGATTGTTTCACAATCTGGAAGCTCGCAAGGTCCTGCTGAAGATACTGATAAATTAACAATTCTATAAAGTTTAATTATAGTAAACAATCCTATTACTGCATTAGGAACATATTGTAGAACGCCCTCAACATCTATAGGAACTAAAGTAGCTGCTAATGGATTAACAATTGCTTGAACAAATACATTTGGTGCTTCTGGATTTATAACGAATTGAGGAACAGTTGTTGAGTCAAAAGTATAAATAGTTGAATTTCCTGTTTCTCCTCCAAATAAATAAGCAACCTTACTGAAAGATGTTGTAGCAATTAAAGTTTCACTTACTCCTCCAGCAGTTGTAACAGTTAGTGTTATAGTAAAATTATAAGTTATATTTACATTCCAATAGCCATTTTCACAGAATGGACTTTGAACAACACTAGTTGTAATTCCAGTAATTACTGAATCAACTATTAATAATGTTACAGGTTCAGTAAATGCTAAAGAGTCCCCAGGAACATTGGATACTAGAACAGCTATAATAGCTGGGTTTATAGCTGGTGCTGCTAGCGCTAACGCTGTTATAGGTATAGGATCTAAATCACCATGTTTAGAGATTTCATGGCTAGAACAACCACAACAAGTGTTAGGAGAAAAAGTGCTTAAACAATCTTTTTGTTTACACTTTCCGTATACTTTTTTAGCTATTATACATTCATCTATGATTTCTTGTTGCCTTGCTAAACCATTAACTTCAAAATTATCTTGCATTTTTTATCCTCCTTATTAAAATTATAGGATTCTATATTAGTTTCAATAATATAATATGGAGGACCTTCGATATGTGTGATTTGTTATTGTAAAAATTTTCTAATTTTAAATTAATATTTATATCCTTTATGTATGTTTATAATATCTCTTAAAATAGAAGCAGCTGCATTTATAGTTCCAGACGCCCCACCCATAACAACTAACTCCCCTAAAGTATCTGTTTTAAATCTCAAACCTTTATTTTTACCATTAATTGAAGCTAAAACATTATTTTTTTCTACTAATCTAGGTTTGACCTCTATGGAAACATTATTATCTATATTAGATATAAGTCCTACTAACTTGTATCTAAAGCCATTTCCCTTTGCTTTTTCTATATCTTCTTTCTTTAGATGGGTTATACCTTTTACACTAATATCTTTTAAGGATATATCTTTATTCATAATAACATTTGCCATTATAGTCATTTTAATTGCAGTATCCCACCCTTCTATATCTAAAGATGGATCTGCCTCAGCTATTCCTAACGCCTTAGCTAATTCTAAGGCCTCATTAAAGGATATACTCTTACTTTCCATCTCATCTAATATAAAATTACTTGTACCATTTAATATCCCTTCTATAGACAAAATTTTAGAACCTGCTAATTCTATTAACCCAGAATTTAAAGAAGGTAGAGCTCCTCCTGTAGTACACCCCAGCCCCATAGACACCCCACTCTTTAATGCTCGGTCTTTTAAATCACTATATGCTAATAATATAGGTCCCTTATTTCCAGTCACTACATTTATCCTATTATCAAGTGCATATCTTATATGACTTAACCCTGGTTCTCCAGTTTCTTTATTAGTTGGTGTTAACTCTACCATTAAATCAACGCAATTAGAATTCAACACCTCTCTATAATCTAAGTCCTTATTCCATAATGAATATTCACTTAAATCATTTAAACTACATACTTCCTGTAAATCTATACCCTCACTACTATAAATTCCTCCCTTAGAATTTAATATAGCTACTACATTAATATTTAAACCTTGGTCTATAAGTTCATCATTTTTATCAACTAATAGCTTTATAAATGATTTTCCTACTCCACCGAAACCCACTAATGCCAAATTCATCACAGTACCTCCAACACTTTTATTAATTCTTTATATAAATTTAAGATTTATTAAATACACTTATACGACTTAATGTTATATAATTATATTACTTGATAAAAACTATGAGGTGATTAAGACGATGAGAGATATTTATATTGTACTTACAGCAACAGGTACATTTTATGCTAGAGCTATACGTTTATACACAAAAAAACAATATACTCATTCTTCCATTTCTCTTGATGAAGAATTAAGCAATATGTACAGCATGTGCAGAAAGTATGCTAGAAACCCGTTTTTAGGAGAATTTAAAAAAGAAGAAATAAATAAGGGTGTTTTTTCATTTTATCCAAATTGTCCATCTGTAGTAATAAAAATAACTGTAGACGAAACTCAATACACACAAATGAATTCAATACTTAAAGATTTTAATAGAAAGCAAGTTAAATATAACTTAATAGGGATATTCTTTAGATTATTTAACAAGGAATATCAAGCGAGGGACAAGTTCTTTTGTTCAGAAATGATTGCTTATTTACTTAAAGAAACTAATGTCTATAAATTTGACAAGCCTCTTAACTTTGTAGAACCTATGGATTTATTAGAAATACCTTCTGCTGAAATAGTATACCAGGGACCATTAAACAACTATCAAATAGCTGCATATTAAAAATTGACCACTAATACATAATGGTCAATTTTTTTTGCGTTTATTTTTAAAAAAGTTACTTAATATTTCACTACATTTTGTATCATAAGTCCAATTCACTTCTACAAAACTACTTAAGTGTGGATGATTAACTATATTTGCAACCGATCCACATGCCCCTAGTTTAGGATCAAAAGTTCCTATAAATAACTTGCTTATTCTACTTTGAATTATAGCTCCAGCACACATAACACAAGGCTCTAAGGTTACATATAATTCACAACCATTTAATCTCCAGTCCCCTAAATATCTAGACGCCTCTTCTATAGCTAATACCTCTGCATGGGCTAAAGAAGACTTTAGGCTTTCTCTTAAATTGTGAGCCCTAGCTATAATATGCCCATCTTTTACTATTATAGCTCCAACAGGCACCTCATCCTTCTCCAGAGCCTTATAAGCTTCTTTTATAGCTTCTTTCATATAACTCAATGGAAAACCTCTCCTCTTAAGTAAATATCCTAACTTTTTTAATCCTATTTTTATCTATTTCTTCAACTACAAACCTCATGTTCTCGTAGCTTACTTCTTCCTTAGGTTCTGGTATTCTGCCTAGTTGACCTATAACAAATCCTCCTATAGAATCAAACTCCTCAGACTCCATTTTTACACCTATTAACTCACTTAAATCATCTAATCTTATTCTACCATCTACAATATATTCATCCTCTTTAACAACTTCAATTTCTTCCTCTAGCTCATCATACTCATCCTCTATTTCTCCAACTATTTCTTCTAATAAGTCTTCTATAGTCACTATTCCAACCGTTCCACCATATTCATCTAATACAACAGCCATATGATTTCTACTTTTTTTCATCTCTTTAAATAGCTCTGTTACCTTCTTAAATTCAAAGGTATAATAGGCTTCTCTTATACAATCCTGAACCTTAAAGTTGTCTTTATTATTTAAAAGGATTAAATCCTTAACATACATTATTCCTATAATATCATCAATACTATCATTATAAACAGGAATCCTAGAGAACTGTTCTTCCTTAATTATATCTATAACATCATCATAGGTTGAGTCTAAACCTAAGGCCACTATATCTACTCTTTGAACCATTACATCTTTAACTTGAATATCACCAAATTCAAACACATTAAAGATCATTTCCTTTTCTTCTTCTTCTAAAACGCCTTCCTCTTCACCTACATCAACCATAGTTTTTAGCTCTTCTTGAGTTATAAATGGTTGATCTTTATTTAAATCTCCTCCAAACAACTTTAATACGGTAGAAGATATAAATGTAAATATTGCTACAAAGGGTCTTAAAATTTTCACTATTATATTCACACTGCTTGAAACCTTTAACGCGACCCCTTCTGACCTTTGCTTTGCTATTGATTTAGGTGTTATTTCTCCAAATATAAGTATTAAAATAGTCATTATTGCAGTAGCTACTCCTACTCCTGATTCACCAAACGTCTTCATAGCCACTGATGTAGCTAATGCAGATGCTCCTATATTTACTACATTATTTCCAACCAATATACTTCCAAGAAGTTTGTTTGGGTCTTCTGTAAGTTTTTCTATTAATTTAGCTCCCTTAACCCCATCTTCAACCATATGCCTTATTCTTATTTTACTTAAAGACATAAGTGCTGTTTCCGATGCTGAAAAAAACGCAGATAATAAAAGTAGAAATATAAGCACTATTATCTGCAACGTATAACTTGAATCCAAAAAAATCACTCTCCTATAGTTTGGTAAATGTTATTTCAAATATTATACCATATTTATATCTTTCGATTAATATTTACCAGACAAAATATCTAATAAACTAACTTAAAAAAGTACTAATCCTAGGTTTAATGTTGTTTATTTTAAGTTTTTTATGCTTTTTGTGCATTATTAGTTATTCTTATATGCCCATATTAATACCTCAAACACCTCATTTAAGTCACTCAAATTAACTGAATCGCTGACTTATAATATTATTATGAGATTAAATAATGTTAAAGGAGGTGAGGGCTATGGGAGTTAATGATAAAATATTTACAGAAGGTAAAATAGGAAAAACTTTATTAAAGTTTGCTATTCCTGCAATGATTTCTCTCTTAGTAGTTGAACTTTATAACATGGTAGATACTATATATGTAGGTAGATACATCGGTTCTAACGCTATAGGAGCATTAACCATAGCCTTTCCTGTACAAAGATTTATGACATCCATAGGTATGTTGATTTCAGTTGGAACTTCTACCTTTGTTGCTAAAAATCTAGGAGAGAAAAATTATAATGGCATAAAAAAAACAATAATAAACAGTATAATAATGACACTTTTATCTTTAGGAATTTTATCTTTAATAATATATGTATTTCATCAACCTATAATAACTAAATTAGGGGCTAGTGAAAATTTATATCCATTTGCTGAAGACTATATATCTATAATTCTTATAGGAACAGTATTTCAGGGACTAACAATAGTTATGGGATATATAATGACCTCTTTAGGTGATACTAGAATAAATCTCTATGCAAACTCTTTAGGTGCTATTGCTAATGTATTTATAAATCACTTATTTGTTGCAATGCTTGGCTATGGAGTAAAAGGTGCAGCTATTGCAACAATAATATCTCAATTTATAGCTTTCCTATTTATAAGTTATAAATTCTATAAAACAAAGAATACTTTAAAACTAGATATTACTGCTTCTGGATTAAGCAAAGAGTTTTCAAGAAGTTTAATAAAAGATATATTTACTATAGGTTTTTCAACTTTTGTTATAGAAATTTCAGATGCTGTAGTTTCAGTAGTACTTAATAACTTACTTTTATCAACAGCTGGAGACAATGCTATAATTATGATAGGAGTTATAACAAAGGTTTCTATGTTTATGTTTGTTACGATAATAGGAGTAAGCTCATCTATGCAACCTATAGTTTCTTATAACTATGGTGCAGAAAATAGAGAAAGAATGCTTAAAGCCTTAAAGGTTTCTATAAAATGGGTAACTATATTTTCCTTAGCAATATGGAGCGTACTTATGTTATTCACTCCATCTATAATAGGATTTTTCCTTAAAGAAATTGAATTATTAAAAGAAACCATAAATGCCTTTAGAATATGTATATCTATCCTTCCTGTAGTAGGGATATATTATATTGGCATTTACTACTATCAAGCTATAGAGGAATCTGGAAAATCTTTTTTACTTTCAGTTTATAGACAAATAATAGTATTTATTCCGCTAGCAATAATACTCATTAATTCATTTGGAGCCATGGGAGCTTGGATTGCTTATCCCTTATCAGATTTAATATCTGCGATAACATCTATATTCTTCATGAAGAGAACTCTTACTCCAAAAGTTAAAGAACCAAAAAGAGTTCTTAAACCGAAGTTATCATAAAGTGATAATCCAAAACCTTGTTTTGGTATCTATATAATTTAAAAACAGTAAAAGAGTCAATTAACCATTTCGTGTTAATTGACTCTTTTTCTTTATATAATACTATTGCAAAAAATTTCTCATAGGGCTATAATATGAACATGGTTCATATAAAGTGAGGGATAGGATTTGCCAAAGATTATAGAAAACATAAGAGAATTAATTTTGGATGAAGGAAAAAAAGCCTTAACTAATTCCAATTACAAAAATTTAAATATAAGAGAAATAACTAAAGCCTGTGGAATTGGTACAGGAACTTTTTATAATTACTTTAAAAATAAAGAGGAAATGGCTATAGCTATTTTTGAAAGAGATTGGGCCAATATAATCTCTTCTGTTAAATCTATTGTAAAGGCAGATATAAGTTTAAAAAATAAACTTTTTCAAATATACCTTTGTATAGATGGGTTTTTAAGTGATCATATATCTATTTTTATTGAAATGTCCTCTGATAACTGCAGCTATAAGCAAGATATGTCTACAATGGCACCATTATATGAAGCTGTAGAAGAAATTCTTGTTTTGCATAAAGGAACTCTTAATACTAGCATAGAAGTAAAAAAATTAGCTGCTTTTATAATATATAACTTTAATAATATGGCTAAAACCAAATATATTACTTTTGAGGAATTTTACAGTTTATTAGTACTATAAATATTTAGGAGTATCTCCTAAATATATTTTTTAAATTTATGTGAACGCAGTTCATAAAAGGAGTGTATTAAATGAATAAGAAAAAAACTTTAGCACTTATATTATTTTTATTAGGTATATTCATAGGAGCTATGGATACTGGTATAGTTTCTCCAGCTAGAACAGTAATAGCTAACTCCTTTGGAATTGATGCCAGTAGTTCTATATGGATGATAACCATATATACTTTAGCTTACGCTGTTACCATGCCTATATCAGGAAAACTCTCTGATATATATGGTAAGAAAAAAATATATACTATCAGCATACTAATATTTGGATTAGGTTCTTTACTTTGTGGTATCTCAGATTTTTATGGTGGATTTACCCTTCTTTTAGTAGCTAGAGTTATTCAAGCCATAGGTGGTGGCGGAATTATGCCTATTGCTACAGCATATATAGGTGAGACTTTTCCTCCTGAAAAAAGAGGTTCTGCTCTAGGCATGGTTGGTGCTATATATGGAATTGCAACCACTTTAGGTCCTACTATAGGTTCTGGACTATTAAGTCTAGTAGGTAATGATAATTGGGGATTTTTATTCTTTATCAATGTACCTATAGTAGTAGTTATTCTTATATTATCAAAACTTACTACAGATGAAAGTTCAAAAAATCCTGACAGTAAGCTAGATACAAAAGGAAGCATAGTTGTTAGTGCCCTTATTCTTTCTCTAATGTATGCATTAACTAACTTAAACTTCCATGACTTTATTAATTCTATAAAATCTATTACTGTTTATCCATTTTTAATAATATTTGTTTTATTGGTACCTGTATTTATATACGTTGAAAAAAGAGCTGAAAATCCAGTCATAAACTTAAAATACTTTAAAGATAGAAATATAACACTAACTTTAATAATAAGTTTCATTGTAGGTTCTGGTCTTATGGGTATTGTTTTTGTTCCTCAATTTGGGGAAAATATTCTTAAACTAAAAACTGGTTCCGGTGGATATTTAGTAACCTTAATGGCTATATTTTCTGGAGTATCCGCTCCTTTAGGTGGGAAACTGATAGATAAATACTCCGCAAAATTTATACTTATAATAGGCTTTATATCTACAATTATAGGAACTCTTACTTTATCACTTATAACAGCCAAAACAAACTCTCCAATAACTCTATTTATTGGTTTAGCATTTATAGGAATTGGAATGGGCTTTTATATGGGAACACCTTTAAATTATTTAATGCAAAGCTATGTTCCTAAAAATGAGACTTCTTCAGCTCAAGCAACACTTTCTCTTATTCGTTCTATAGGAGTAGCTATTTCTCCAAACATATTGATTAATTTTATAGCAGATGCAGGCAAAAATATGGCTCCTGAACTTATGAAGGTTCTCCCTCAACCTGAAGGAATGCCCGTATCAGCTTTAAGCGGAGGTGGAATGACAAGTGATACATTATCATCATTACAAAATGCTGATGTAACTACAATATTTGATGCAATTAAAAACTTTGCTCTATCTATGATAGATAAAGTAAGTCCTATGATTAAAGCATCTTTAGCTAACACCTTACCTCCTAATGTTTCATCTGATTCTATTATAGAGGGAATTAAAGCTAGTTATCTATCATCTTTAGATGCAAATAGAGCTACTATAGAATCTACATTCCAAAGTGTATTAAATGGCGGTTTCGCTAAACTATTCATAGGTGCTGCTGTTATAGCTGGTGTAGGATTACTATTCACCTTAATGCTCTCAACTAACAAAACCAAATCTGAAATTTAATAAAAGCCATCTCTAAAAAATTTTAGAGATGGCTTTTAAAATATTTCCTAAGAAATTCTTTTTCTAAAAGTTATAGTTAAAATTATAAACATAAATATTAATAAACCTAAGTTTTCATTATTATTAAAAGAGGGAATATTAATTCTTAATAATATGTATGTAATAACAAGCAAACTAATAAAAAGCATCCCTTTAACTTTGCTTCTTTCCTTAGTTTTAGGTTTTTCATATTTCATCTATATCCCTCCTTTTATTTTTACTATTTTGATTCTATCATACATAAATTTATTTGTGTGAAATATGTAGTAAACGTTGCAAATTATGTAATAATCGTTATATTTTATTTCATTTATTAACCAATTGCCTTATGTAAGCTAATATATTATTATAAATACAATAAAACTATAGAAAGGACTGAATTAATGAAAATTTTACTAAGGATTACGTTACTCCTAATAACTCTTATATTATTAATAGGACTGACTTTGGCAAGCTTCTATTTTTATGATTTATCAGTAGCTCGTACAAGCAAAGATTTCTTAAAGGGTGACTCATCTCTAGATTTCAAACAATCAGTCCCTGCCGTAACCCCTAGAAAAACTTGGCTTGATGAGATTGGATATGAGGATATAGAAATCACATCTTTTGATAATTTGAAGCTTCGTGGCTATTATCTTAAAGCAAATAAACCCACCAATAAAACTGCTATAATTGTTCATGGATATTTTAGTAAAGCTAAAGAAATGTCCCAATATGCAAGATTTTATTATGAGACTTTAGGGTATAATGTTTTAATGCCTGATAATAGAGGTCATGGTGAAAGTGAAGGAGATTATATAGGTTTTGGTTGGCATGATAGAAAAGATTATTTGCAATGGATAGATTATATAGTTACAAATATTAATCCAGAGGCTGAAATAATATTACATGGTGTATCTATGGGTGGTGCCACAGTTTTAATGACTAGCGGTGAAACTTTACCAGACAATGTAAAAGCTATAATTTCAGATTGTGCTTATACTTCAGTAAAAGCTGAGTTGTCTTACCAGATGAAAAGAATGTACAACCTTCCATCCTTCCCTTTAGTTAATACCACAAGCTTATTAACTAGGATAAAGGCTGGCTACTTTTTCGGTGAAGCCTCAGCTATTAAGCAAGTAGCTAAATCTAATAAACCAACCTTATTTATACATGGAGATAAAGATACCTTTGTTCCTTATGAAATGGTCTATGAACTATATGAAGCATGTAGCAGTGAAAAAGACCTATTCGTTGTTCCTAATGCTACTCATGCAACAGCCTATAGAGAAGATAAAGAAGGTTATGAGAAAAAAATTAGTGACTTTCTTAATAAATATGTAAATTAGGACAACTATGTTAACTATTTTAAAATTAATATAATTAAAGCTAGAATGCATCTATCTAGCATTCTAGCTTTTCTTTATTATGCCAATACAAAATCATGCTCTATTTTAAGTTTGTATGAACCATCCTCATTAACACCTAATATTTCAATTTTTCTATCCCTAATATCTCCCCATAATAGTCTATTAGTTATTATATATTCGTGTTTTATATTTTCTTTGTCATAATGATACATAAATAATTTTTTATATTCATTTGCATCTCTAGTTACTATGGCAGTAGACTCCATACTATCCTTACCTATCTTTTTAATTTTTACATCTGTTCCCATCATTCCTTCATAGGTAAAATATAGATTTCTTAAGACCTCATCAGTTGAATTAACTACATGCATGATTGGAAAACACTTTTGATAATAGCTAGACATTAATACCCCTCCCTAATTCTCAATATATTCTTTTATTTTCTCTCTTCCTCTCATTAACCGTTTATATACTGTATCTTTAGCCATATTTATATCTTTAGCTATTTTCTCTACAGACTCATCCAGTAAATACTTTTTTACGAATATAACTTTATCCTTTTCTTTTAAATTCTCTATAAGTTCGTAAAAACCTTCATCATCTATTTGAATGTTATCCTGGTCTTTATGGATATCATCTTTTAACTCAAGATTTATTTTCTGCTTACTTATTTTTCTCTTATAATCTAAAGCTCTAAATTTTGCTACAGATATTAGAAAATTTCTGAGTTCCCCTTTAGTTTCATCATAACAATCAATATTTTCCCATATGCTCATAAGCGCATCATTAAAACACTCTTCTATATCCATTACCCCGCAAAAAGATGATAATATCTTATTTATAACACCATAAAGAAGGCGTCCATAATTATTTTTAAGCTCGATTAAAGCATCTTCTTTTCTATTTAGTATACCTGTGACTATATCTCTATCTGTCAAACTCCTCCCCCCTAACTAGAAAAGTGTTTAAATACTCATGGATTTCCTCATAATCCTCGTTTCTAATAATTACATCATAACTTTTACCATCCTTAGTTTCTAATAAAACTTCTGTGATAAGTTTAGGTCTTACTACTACAATATATCCAAGACCTAATATAGCGCTATAAAAACCAAGCAATGCTAAAACTTCAGACTTTGTAGCAAAATATATTCCAGCGGCTAACGTACCTCCAGCAGCTCCTATTGAAAATAAAAAAGGTATTGCAGCTACAAGTGTTATAAGAGCTTTTGTTAAACTTAAATTACTTTCAAGCAACCTTTTAAGTCTAAATTGCCTTTTAACCTTTTTGCCTAAACTTATCTTTTTGATTTCTTCTTTTAAATAACTCTCTGTTACAAATGGGTTGTTATAATAATTTGCTGAAGTTATCATAATTCTCTTATTTGTGCAAAACATTAACCTATTAAAAGAGTAACCATCACCAGACATAAATGGTATTTTAGCTATCATGTTTATCATCATTGAATCCTCTAAAACATCTATATCTGTACCTTTAATAGTTTTCTCTATAAATTCACCTTGCTCCAACATTTCTTGGACACGTAATCCACTTTTCTTAAGCCCACCTCTAGCTATTCTTGTCCTAACATCATTTGTTATCCTATTTAAACTGTTATCATCAATATCAGAAAAGTTCATATAACTTTCTATCTCATCTTCATCATAAGTGTTTTCATTCAATAGTTTTGCTATTTCTTTATTCATATTACTCCCTCCTAATAAGGTTCTTTACCATATATTCGTAAATTAATTGAAGATATTGGACAAAAATTTCTAATTATTAAAAGTTTTTGTATAAATTATATATCTCAATATTTTGTTAACCTTGTACAATTGTACAGGTGTACAAATTAACAAATTTACAAATTTACAGATGTACAGGTGTACAGTTGTACATCTGTACAAAAGTTTTTATAAATATATTTTCATGATCTTATTTAAACTTTTTAGAAGAATTAGAATAAAATAATACTCTGCTTAAGATAAACTCAAAGCAGAGTATTTTAATATGTAATTATAACAACCAAAATATAATTAATGGCTATGTTTAAAGTTTTTATCCAGAATTATAGTTTGCGTAAACTCTCCCTCTTCGATTAAGGTGTCTAGATAAATGGTTTCATATTTATTTATTATCTCTCTTAAACTTGTAAGACCTATTCCTCTATTGGCGCCTTTAGTTGAATACCCCTTTTTATAAAGCTTGTCTACAGATAGTATGTCCCCCTTGTATCTATTGCATATAACTATTATTAGGGACTGGTTGTCTTTTATAAATCCTATCTTAATTTTAGGTAAAACACATTCTTCTGTAGCCTCTATAGCATTATCTAATAATATTCCCAGTACTCTAGTCAAATCTATTATGTTCATACTTATTTGTTCTATGGGTTCCTTTATATCAATTAAGACTTCTATGCCCATTTCCTGTGCTCTTATTAGTTTTAATGATAATAGTCCTTTAATCTCAGGCACTTTTATCTGCCTAAGACGTCCTATTTCTGAATCATTTTTTCCAATCTTTTTGTTTAAGGGTAATATGTTTTCATAGAAATGCTTTTTTAAACCTGTCATGTCTTCTTCATCTATATATCCCATCATTGATGATATTATGTTAGCGTAATCATGTTTAAAAGACCTCATATCACTATACATACCTTCTATTTTTGTAGTATAGTTTTGTAACATTTCAAAATTAATCTGCTTGCTTTTTAATTCTGCTTCTTTTGTTATTCCTCTAAATAATATATAAATTATTAAAATCATCAATGTAAATAATATAAAAAACAAGAATGTATTAATATATTCTATACGTTTATTATTAACTGCATAACCGTAGTATTCAACAGCCCCTATATAGATTCTTATTAATATTAAAGCTATTGATATCATCATGAATATCCAAAACTTATAGTTTAATAATATATACTTTAATTTTAATTTTCTTATTAAATTCCCCAATAAATAACTTACCAAGAACATACTTATTAGCTCAACTATTATAAATAAAACTCCAAAATAATTTGAATTAGTTAACATATAATATAGCGCACAAAGAGCATAATCAGTTATAAGTATTAAAAACACTGAAGCTAATGTATATACTATACTATAAACTGCCTTCTTCGTATTCCTATATAAATACAATGCCCCACCAATAATGCTTGGTATTATTTTCAATATACTATTAATTTCAAATAGAACTGTAGCTACTAGTATTGTTAATACCACTATAGGTAATATTTCTTTATATTTAGATCTAACATTAGATAAGTTAATTATCACTATATAAGTATATATAGTGATAACAACTACTGAGCTATATTGATCCATCTTCTGTCTCCTTAATACATGTGTCTAATCCCCTATTAAATTCTTCATATGCCTTATAGAAACTAAACATTCTTCTCCATTTTTCATATATATTATTCTTTTTTTAACGTCTATCTCTTCTATATTATCCTTGTTTACTATATATGACTTATGACATCTATAAAATCTTGAATCTAACTTTTCTTCTACATCTTTCATTTGGGCAATAAATTCTATGTATCTATTTTCTCCGTGTAAAACAATTTTTCTTATAAAGGTTGATGTTTCAAAAAATAGAATTTTATTAAAAGGTATTTTAATTATTTTATCTCCAACCTTTACACTAAAGATTTTATCGTCTATTCTTTTATCTGATAACTTATTACAGGCTTCTTCTAGACATTGCCTTATTTTAGGTTTAAGTTCTTTATAGTCTTCCTTTACTATATAATCCATTGCTTCAACCTTATATTTGAAGGTCAAGTAACTCATTTCTCCATGGGTCGTTACGAAAACAATAAAACCACGTGGATCGTATTTTCTTATTTCAGCAGCTAGTTCTATTCCATTTATATCAGACTTTAAATCCACATCTAAAAAATATATACCAATCTCATCATTGTTACGTACATGATTTATTAATTCTTTAGGATTACCTGTCTCTAATGCTACTTCCATATTATAATTACTGAATTCTATACAATCTTCTACTATATTTAAAAATCTTTTTCTTTGAATATCGCTATCTTCGCATATAAATATCTTAAGCATCACAATCCTCCTAACTGATTTTAAAGCATGCACCATAAATTATAGCATAATTTTGGTAAAATATTAACGATTATTACAGTTTTTCCAACGTTTATTACACTTTTAACTATTTTCAATTAGGCTTTGATATAATATTTTCATGATTATTTATGAGGGGGATTTATTTATGGAAGATTATAAAAGGTATACTTTAGGTGCAGGAATATTAACTGTATCTATAATTCAACTAGTTCTTTATGGATTTACTCTTTTAGGATTAGTAGTTAATTTATTTATGAAGGATCAAATTGCAGACTTTCTTAGTACTCAACCTGGAGGAGCGCAAGCTTTAGAATCTATAACTACAAGTCAACTAACCATACAACTAGTTATCTATTCATTATTGTTTATAGCACTAATTGTTATTTTATTTAAAAAGTCTTTAGGAGTATATACTTACTTTACTTGTATAGCAGTAAATTATATATACGCAATAATAATGGGAGGATTCAGACCACTATCAGTTGTGTCTTTAATACTACCAGCACTTATGGCTTTCTTTATATATAAGAAAAAACATCTTTATTTTGGGGATAAAGATGGAAATCTAAACACATATAATTAATATAGCCTCTAAATTTACAACCATATATAATAAGGGCAATTACTTAACTACGCCAAGTAATTGCCCTTATATTTTTTACATATATATTGCTTTAATAGGATCTAGTTTCGAAGCATTGTAGGCTGGTATTATACCAAATATTATTCCAACTATAACTGATGTTAAAGTTGCCCCTATAAAACTACTTACAGTTAATACTGGGGTAAATGGTAAAAATGCTCCTACTATCCTTGATACTATATATCCAAAGCCTATTCCTATAATCCCACCTGTTCCTGTTACTATTATTGCTTCAAATAGGAATTGTAGCATAATACTCTTAGGTTTAGCCCCTATAGCTCGTCTTATTCCTATTTCTCGCTTTCTTTCTGTTACTGATACATACATTATATTCATTACGCCTATTCCACCTACGAATAATGAAATTCCAGTAACTAAGGCTATAAATGTTGTTAATCCATCTATAATTTTCTCAAAAGCTTTTGTTATAGCTTGAGGATCTTGTACCTCATAAGTTCCTTGTATGTTTGGGTGGCTACTCTTTAATTCTTTCTTTATATCTTCAAGAACTGACTCTTTATCTTCATTAGGTTTAATATAAATGTCTATTGCATTAATAGCACTCTCTGATGTCATAGACTTTTTGGCTTCTTCTGATATGTAGCTTGACCCTCCATCTAATGAGAGCATCCCAGCTTCAGCTAATGTTCCTATAACTTCATAGTTATATCCTCCTATTGTTATAGCTTTTCCCAAAGCATTTTCTGGAGAACCAAAAAGCTCCTTAGTAACATTTTTATCTAGTACTATTAATTTCTTATCTTCTTCACCATCTCTAAAGTTTCTTCCATGCTCTATATTTAACTTTTTATCTTTATATGAATTTAGCATGATAAAATTTCTTTTATCAAAATAACTTGCTTCACTAGTTATAAAATTTAATCCTGCTAGAATACCTTGAGCGGCCTCTACTTGCTGCACTCCTTGTATCCTTTGAATATTATATATATCATCTTTATTAAATGGTTCTATTAAACTTGTATCGGCTCCAATATTTTCTGCTTGAAAATACATATTTACTTTATTTGCACTTGTATCTTCTGCTGACGATAGAACCTCAGCTTTAAGCCCATTTCCTATGGAAAGTATAGTTACTACTGAACTTATTCCTATTATTATCCCTATCATGGTTAGAAATGCCCTTAGTTTATGCGATCTTAAACTATAGAGCGCTGTTTTGATTAAGCTTATTATCGACATATCCTATCCCCTTTGTTATAACCCCATCTTTTATATTTATTACTTTATTTGCATATTTAACTAAATCCTCATCATGAGTAACCATTATTATGGTTTTATTCTCTTCATTAAGCTTTTTAAGTATGTTCATTATCTCAGTGCTTGTATTACTGTCTAAGGCTCCTGTAGGTTCATCTGCAAATATTACATAGGGGTTATTTATTAGAGCTCTAGCAATTGCTATACGCTGCTGCTGACCTCCTGATAATTCTGTAGGTATCTGATTTTTTTTATTTAATAATCCAACCATGTCTAGATATTTTTCTATACTTTTATCTCTTTCCTTATGGGGTATATTTCCCTTATAAAGTAGTGGTAATTCAACATTTTGCCCTATAGTTAACGATTCTATAAGGTGGAACTGTTGAAATATAAAACCCAAATATTCATTTCTAAATTCTGATTTTTCATTTTCATTTAAGTTAGTTACATCTTTCCCATTGAATATATAATTACCACTATCAAAGCTATCTAGAAAACCAAGCAGATTTAGAAGGGTTGTCTTACCACTACCTGACTTACCCATAATCATTAAAAAATCTCCCTGTTCTATATCTAAATTTATAGATTTTAGTGCATGTAATCTATCGCCTTTTAATTTATAGTATTTATCTATATTCTTAAGCTCTATAACCTTACTCAACAGATATCCCTTCTTTCATTTCATCATTAGGATTCTCTGCTATTTCATCACCTTCTGATAAACCACTTGTAACTCTTGCTTTTTCTCCATCTTCGCTATAAGTTATAACTTGTTTAACTAATTTTTTATCTAAAACCTTGAAAACATAAGACTCTTCACCCTCTTTTAAGATTGAAGTTTTAGGTATTTCTACCCCTTTATCATCTAACTTTATGGTAGCTTGTACATGGAATCCATTAGTTAAATTTTCTTGTGAATCCAGTGTTATTATTACTTCATAGTTAGAAATATTTGCACCAGCAGTTGCTGCAGTTGCATTAGCAATGGCTATATTATTAGTTACTGGTCTGTTTCCTACTGTAGTAACTTTTCCTGTTATTTTTTTGTTTGTAGGAAGGATTATTATCTCTGCCAGTTGATTTTCTTTTAATTTAGGTTGATCCTTTTCATTAACAGTTCCTTTAATATAAAAATTAACTGATTCTATAGTTATATATGGACTCGTCATATTGTTAGACTCGCCATGTAGTATAACTCTTCCGTCTATAGGTGCATTTATACCTGCATATTCTTTATTTTTAAGTGAAGCTAATTGCTCCTCGTAAGCACTTATTTGACTGTCTATGCTTGCTGTAGATACAAGGCTACTATTTATATTTGATGTATTAGTAGCTTTATCTTCTGTTGGATTTTGACTTGCTAATAAAGCTTGATTTTTAATAGCCTCTTCTTGAGCCTTTTTTTGTGCCAAAAGCTCTTCCCTTTGTGATTTACTTGCCTTTAATTGAGAGTTAATTTGATTAATTTGTTCAGTTACCTGCTCATTTTTATAAGTAAGTAGGTTGTCTCCTTTTTTAATTACTTGTCCATCTTTGACTGAAACCTTATCTACTTTTCCTTTTGTTGCATCTAGATATATATCTTCAGTACCCTCTGGACCAATGATACCATTAACAAATACCTTTTCTCCTGATGATATTGTATAGGTGCTTATTTTACTACTTTTGGGCGTTTGCATATTTTTCTTTAATAAATAAAATCCTATACTGGTTGCCAAAATTATAACTGCTATAGCTATTAATATTATGTGGTTTTTTTTCAGTTTCTTCATTAATATCCCCCTTGTCTTATTATATGTATATTATTTTAATGTAACATATTTGTAAAATTTTGTGTTGATTATGCAGTAAACGTGCTTATTTTTGTAATAAACGTCACTTTTTAAAAAAATCTCTGAAAAATAATTCAGAGATTTTATCTTAAGTATTAGTTATTTGTAGCTCTTGTATAAAGTAATTATCTATCATTTTTGTCTCTAAAAATACATTATCATAATCATCTATTATCTTTTTTAAATTGTTTAGTCCAATACCTCTCCCTGATCCCTTTGTAGAATAATTAGGTTTAAATATTTTATTAAGAGAAATATTTTTTTCCTTATAGCTATTGGATATTACAATAATTATTGCTTTTTCTGTTTTAATAAATGCGAGCTTTAACTTAAATTCTAAACTTTCTTTAGATGCTTCAATTGCATTATCTAATAAAATTCCTAATATCCTACTTAAATCTATAATATTCATTTTTATATCATCTATATTTTCAACTACCTCTACATGAACATCTAATCCTAATTCCTGCGCTCTTATAAGCTTAGAAGAAACTATTCCTTTTATCTCGGGTATATCGATATTTTTTATTGCTCCAATTTTAAAATCCTTTTTTTGCATACTTTTACTTACAGGAATTATATTTTCATAAAAATGTCTTTCTAAACCGTCCATATCTCTATTATCTATATATCCAATCATTGATGATATTATGTTTATATAATCATGTCTAAATACTCTCATATCAGAATAAAGCTTTTCCAAACTCTCAGTATATTGTTTTAGATTCTCAAATTCCTTTTGTTTATTTCTAAATTCTAACTCCTTAGTTAAGCTTCTAATTAATACAAAAAGAATTACTCCCAGCAAAATAAAGTATGTTAAAAATAAAATTCCATTAGCTCTTAATACATCTTCATTAAAACCAGCCTTGCTACCTAGATAAATGTTTGTATAAAAAATAATTAATGTTAATAGTAAGCTTAAAACTATAAGTACTCCATACTTTCCTTTTAGATTAATATTAGTTAACTTGATTTTTTTATTTAATAAGTAGCCTATACCCTTACTTATCACTATGCATATAAAAAACTCTAGTAAGGCAACTCCTATGTTAAAATTTCCTCTAGTTACATTTATACCAAATAAGGATATATAGGTATTACTCACTATATAATCTGCAACCACTCCTATAAGCACTGCCCCTATTGGAATTATTATGCTTATCATAAGATTCTTATCATATTTATATAAAATAACTCCTGTTATTATTATCATTGGAATTATGGCTAAAAACTCTTCTATTTGAGCTACAGGTACTGCAATAAGCTCAGCAGCTAATATCATTATAAAAAGATCTTTAAGACTTAATTTGTAACTAACTAGATTTATTATTGACACATATATTAATAATACAGTTATTAAAATTTGTATGTATACGGGCATATATTCTATATTCTCCTCCATCTCTTACTTTATTCCATTATAAACCATTAGCATTCCTATCACAACTTATTTTTAACCATTAAATAGGTTATTTAATATCTTTTTAAGTGATTTGTCAATCTTTTTCTTATGTTATCTCATTTTCTCTTAGTTTTTGTAAGTAATTCGTGGAATAGCTTATATGGTAATAATACAGATAAAAAAATCGCTAAGGCGACTATGAGCTGTCGATTTTTTTTGCGCATCTGCCTTTCCAAACGAATGTGAGGAAAAACTGGCAGGCGCTCAATTTTCTTGTTTTTTATTCTTTAGGAGCTTCATGTAGCCTTCTTATATTCATATCTAATTTAAGTTATCCACAACTTTGAAATAATATAATTTCCTAAAGAATAAAAAAACCATAGGATAACGTTCAGTAAAACTGATACATTTCCTATGGCCCCTTTTCTACACATTTATTTTATAAGTGTGTATCTTAATTCTATTGTACACTAAAATAGTGTGAATATTCACTATTTTTTTGTTAAAATTCTATTTAATTTGTGTTTAATAATTATTTTCTCAATTTTTCTGTATATAATTTACTTATTTGGATTTAATGTTCGAGTTCTATTGTTATGATTTAATAGTTTAACAATCTTAATATAAATAAGCCGACTAAACTTTGAGTTTAAGTCGGCTTATTTGTTCTTGGTATCCCCAGTAGGAATCGAACCTACATTTGTCCCTTAGGAGGGGACTGTTCTATCCATTGAACTATGAGGACATAAATTACTATTAAATTCTAATACATTGTTTTCCTTATGTCAACTTTCACTATATTTATATATTAGCAATAATTAAAAAATTTCTATGTTTATTATAAAATGTGGCAAATCTCACCAAATTCCATAATCTATATATAGGAGATATTTTATTTCTAATTATATATTAGGAGGTACTTTTAAATATGGTATATAGATTAAATAATGGTTGTTGCAATAATGCTTGCTGCACACTTGTTTTTAGAGGTGCCACTAGTGCTACTGGCGCTACTGGTGCTACAGGACCTACTGGTCCTACTGGTCCTGGTATTGGGGTCACTGGTGCTACCGGTGTAACTGGCGCTACTGGTGCCACAGGACCTACTGGTAATCCTGGTATTACTGGCGCTACTGGCGCTACTGGTGTTACTGGCGTAACTGGTGCTACCGGCGCTACTGGTCCTACTGGTGATCCTGGTATTACTGGCGCTACTGGTGTTACTGGCGTAACTGGAGCTACTGGCGCTACCGGCGATACTGGTGCTACTGGAGATACTGGCGCTACTGGTGCTACTGGCGTAACTGGTGCTACTGGAGATACCGGTGCTACTGGTGCCGCTGGTCTTGCTGGTGTTACTGGCGCTACTGGTGCTACCGGCGCTACTGGTGTTACTGGAGATACTGGTGCTACTGGCGCTACTGGAGATACTGGCGTTACTGGTGCTACTGGCGCTACTGGTGTTACTGGAGATACTGGTGCTACTGGTGTTACTGGCGTTACCGGTGCTACTGGCGCTACTGGTGTTACTGGTGTTACTGGTGCTACTGCTGCAGGTGCTATAATCCCATTTGCTTCTGGTACACCTGCTGCACTTACTACTATAGCAGGTGGTTTGGTTGGTACTACTAGTATTATTGGATTTGGTTCAAATGAAACAGGTATAAGCATACTTGGTGGTACTATAGATCTAACTGGTATTAATAATTTTGCATTCTCAGCTCCTCGTGATGGAACAATTACTTCAATAGCAGCATACTTCAGTACAGCAGCTGCCTTAACTCTTGTAGGAACTACTATAACAATTACAGCTCAATTATTTAGTTCACCTACACCTGACGATACCTTTACTGCTGTTCCAGGTGCAACTGTAACTTTAGCACCAGCATTAACTGGTATAGTAGCTATAGGAGCCGTAAGTAACGGAATTACAACTGGTTTAGCTATTCCTGTAACAGCTCAGACTCGTCTTCTATTAGTATTCTCTGCAACTGCTGCTGGAGTAACACTAATAAATACAGTACTTGGATATGCAAGTGCAGGTTTAACTATCAACTAGTTATTCTATAGTTTATAATAACTATAAGAATCTAAAATAATTTAACCATGCATCCTTTTAGAAACCTATTTCTAAAAGGATGTTTTTTTATTCTATACTTATCTAAAAAAATAGACACCTTATTACTGTAGCATACCACGTAGTGGTTGCATTAAATTCATTTACTGTAAACTATACTTATCTAAAAAATAAAAAAATAGATAATATATACGTATTTTATACATGTATATTATCTATTAATTAAAAATATTCCTATTTTTAGTTTATTCTTTGAGCTTTAACAAGATATTGATATGCATCTAATTGCCATTTTAAGCTATCATCAATTAATTCAGATATTTTGTTAATAAATTCATCGTCTTGAGGAGTTCTTCCTATAAATACCTTTAGATAAAATCTATCAACATAGCCCGTATTAATAAACATTTTTTTAATTTCATTAAAAGTAAAAAATCTTAAATGTGTTCTATCTAGTAATCCAGCATCCTCATAAGTCCAGTTTCCATTTAAAAGTCCTCTTATAACACTATAATGCATAACATTTGGTATACTAGCTACTACAAAGCCATCCTTTTTTAGAAACTTCTTTAAGTCTAATAATACTTTAGAAGGATCATGTAAATGTTCTAGTACATCTCCAAATATAATATAATCAAAAAATTCCTCTTCACATTCTATTTTATCAGTTTCTATATTATATCCTAGCAGTTTAACATTTTTCCCAGCAATTTTAGCTGCATTTAAATTGTACTCTACCCCATATATATTGGCATTTTTATAAAGGTCTTTTATTCTTATTAATGTAGCTCCACAAGCACATCCAACCTCTAATACATTTATCGCCTTATCTTTTGGTGAATCTATAAGTCCTATAATGTCATTTCTAACTCCACATGAATATCCTACATCAAAACCCCACTTAGCTTTAAATTTAATACCATTAGTAGCCATTAAATGATTAAAAGCTAGTAAATCTGCACTAAAACTTAGGCTTCCATAGTGATGAATAAAGGTATCTTTACATAAAATCAATTTGTATCCTGCCTCAGTAATTCTAAAGCAATAGTCATCATCTTCATAATTCCCTGGTGAAAATCTTTCATCTAGGAGCCCTATCTTATCTACAACTTCTTTTTTTACAAGTAAACAAAATCCTATTAATATAAGTCTATGCTCCCAATTTTCACTGTTTGATTTATTATACTCTTCAGCAAACACTTTCATTTCTTCTAGATTATTATAATTTACAGCTATATTTTGAAAATTAGAACAGTTATTAGTTACTGGCCCAACTGCCCCTACACTTTCATCACTGTATAAAGCAGTAGTTAAATTCTCAAGCCAATTTTTTGTAACTACAGTATCATTATTAAGAAGTAATATATTATCTCCTGTGGCTATCTCTATCCCTTGATTACATCCTTTAGGAAATCCCTTATTATCTTCATTTAATATTGATATTATGTCCTCTTGCTCTTCTAACCACTTAGGTGTTTCGTCAGTTGAATTATTGTCTATAACGATTAATTCATATGAATCTTTTTCTGTAAATTCTCTAATACTTTCTATACATTGTTTTGTATATTCAAGTTTATTATAAGTTAATATGATTATACTAGTTTTCATTTTTTCCTCCAAAAATTTTACTTACTATATAAATTATTATTATATCTACTTACCTGTTCATGAAATTTATATTTTATATATATAAATTGTATTTTCTTAGCCTTTCATATTATTTTGGAGGAATTTACAGTGTACATTTATAGAGTAAATTCATAATATACTTTGAAAGTATTTTTATAAATTACAAAAGAGGTGCACTTATGAATGAAAAAATATCTATAAGTTTATGTATGATAGTAAAAGATGAGGCTGATGTTATTGCAAGATGTCTAAACTCCGTTCGAGATGCTTTAGATGAAATTATAATCGTTGATACTGGTTCTACAGATAACACTAAAAGTATTGTAGAAGAGCTTGGTGCTAAGGTTTATGATTTTGAATGGATTGATGATTTTGCAAAGGCTAGAAACTTTTCTTTTAGTAAGGCCACTAAAGATTATATTATGTGGTTAGATGCTGACGATATTTTATTGGAGGAAGACGTAAATAAACTTATAAATTTAAAAAGTAATTTTGACACTACTATAGATTCAGTAACTATGAACTATATTTTAGGTCAAGATGAATATGGCAATGCTACAAGCCAACTTAGGAGAAATAGACTTGTAAAAAGGAGCAACAACTTCGAGTGGATAGGGCCAGTTCACGAGTATCTATCTGTGTATGGTAATATCCATAGTGCTGATATTAACGTATATCACAAGAAACTTAAATCTAGCGGCAATAGAAACTTAAGAATTTTTGAGGCAAGAGCTTCAAGAGGAGAAGAATTTTCTCCAAGAGATACATTTTATTTTGCTAATGAGCTTTATTATAACAATCGAACTGATGAGGCTATAACTTATTATGAAAAATTTATAAATTCAAAACAAGGATGGGTTGAAGATAATAAAACAGCTTGCTCAAATATAGCTGAATGTTATGCTAAAAAGAAAGACATGGATAGCTTTATGTATTATTGCTTAAAAACATTCCAGTATGATATACCTAGAGCTGATTTTTGTTGTAAAATAGCTTATTATTTCTTTAGTAGCAATCAATTAGATCAAGCTATATTCTGGTATGACTTAGCTACAAAACTACCTGAAAACAAAGGTTCCCTTGCTTTAGTTCAAGCTAGCTATTCTACCTGGATTCCTCATATTCAATTATGTGTTTGTTATTCTAGACAAGGTAAATTTGTAGAAGCAAACCTTCATAATGAACTTGCTGCAAAATACATTCCGAATAACCAAAGTGTAATTCATAATAGAGAATACCTTGCTACACAATTAAAATAAATAAATAGAAGCCTTCTAAAAATCATACTAGAGGGCTTCTATTTATTATAGTTCTTTAGAATCTATTAAATAATAATCATCTAAAATAAGTTCTTTTAAAAACATTTCTAATGGTAATCCTTCACGTATATCTTCTACATGATGTTTACCTTCTTCTATAAGCTTATATATAAAGCTACAGGCTCTACTCACACTTTTATCAAAACTTTCCCCTTTTAGTATGTACGAAAGCATTATAGATGCAAAGGTGTCACCAGTTCCTGGAAATGATATGTTTATATGCTGGGTCTCAACCTTATAAAATTTATTTAAATCTTTGTCATAAGCCAAAGTAAATACATTCTCGTTACCAAAAACTTTTACAGATGTTAATACTACTTTTTTAGGACCTAATTCTGCCAAGTTAATTAAAATTTCTTTCCAATATAATAAATCTTCTTTTTCTTTATATTCTTTACCCAATATCATTAAAGCTTCTGTTACATTAGGAGTTACTATGTCTGCATGGGATACTAGATCTTTCATTTCTAATACCATTTCATTTGTTATTGATGAGTATAGTTCTCCATCATCTCCCATTACAGGGTCAATTAATACTATATTATCTTTAGTTTTAAAGTATTCTATAAACTCTTTTATTATTTTTGCTTGTTTGGGAGAACCTAAATATCCAGAATATATACAATCAAAACTCAAATTTAACTTCTTCCAATGATTTATATGCTCCTCCATATATTCAGTTAAATCTCTTACAGCAATATCCTTATACCCGCCTGTATGAGTAGACAACACAGCAGTTGGTACAGCACACACTTGAATTGCCATAGAAGATAATATAGGTACAATTGTATTTAAAGAAGCTTTTCCAAATCCACACAAATCATGAACAGCTGCAACTCTTTTCATATCCTACTCCTCCAAAGAAAATAGTGGATAATAACACATATATCCACTATTAAAATATATATTAAATTATATCACAGTTAAGAGATTTTAGAAGGCACTACTTCCCCCTCCGCCACCAAAGCCTCCTCCTCCACTTCCACCGGAGAAGTTACTTGTGGAACTGCTACTATCTGAGCTAGAGAAATTGTGGTTAAAATTATCATGATAACTACTTGCATAGAAATACATAAATCCATAGTTATACATAGGATTATATGAATCATAATAATTTGAATCTTCTTTTATAAAATCTTGTACATCCTCAAATATATCTAAAGCTATTGCATAAGGTAATATTCTGCTCCATATGTTTAAGTCCTTTAAATCATCAACATCATTTAAATTAGTAAAGTATCTCTCAAAAGCTCTCCACTTAAGTCTTTCATCCTCATACTCATTTGTTAATATCTGCTTTCCTAAAATATTTGTGTAGAAATTAAGATTTTTAGCATCTATATCAACTACATTTTCCCAGCTTGAGTACTCTTCTCTAAAGCTTTCACTTTTAGATACCTTTTGCAATTTTGAAAGTTTAACCTTCCCATTTTTCATATATCCTTTTAACCAGCCTATTAAATACTTTTCACTATCTAAAAGATAAGCCGAGCTATGATTTTCATCTATTGATATAGAGACATCTTCATAATCATCTTCACTGTAATTCCCCTCAAATTTTATTATTCCTTTGTTTGAGAGGTATAATATCGTAGCTAGGAAATCATTTATATCTATTCTTCCATTTACTAATATAGATACTAATGCAGGAGTTAAATCTGATGGTATATCTTCATATAGGTTTCCATTAAAAAACACATAATCTTCCCTATATTTATCTATTGCTTTTTTTCTACGCTTGTTACTTAAATATAAAGGAATAGTTATTAAAAGTACTGCTATTGATATTCCTGAAGCTATAACAACTGTGGTAATTGTTTTTTGTTTTTTAGCCTCTTTAGAGTATTCATCATAGGTTTTATCTACTACTTTAGAAGTATTAATCCACGTTGATGGAAATAATACCGAAGCTCCTATAACGTCATTATCCTCCATATCATTTAAAGTAAGTCTTATATATTTATTGTCAATATTTCTTAATTCTCCTCTTTTGGGACCCTCTCCACTATAAGTAACCTCTTTGGTGATCTCATTAGGAAGAGTCAAAAATACAGTAATATTATCTATTTTTACATCATCTTCATTCTCAAAAAACACCCATTTAAGCTCTGATAAATCACTATAACTGGTTACTACATTTTTTAAAGTGTACCTTATCTTAAACACTTTTTCTTCATCTTGGCTTTGGCTAAATATTTTTACTTCAGTTTCACTACTTGATTTATTTAACTGAAAAGTATTGTTGTTTTCGCTATTACTTTCATTTATAAATTCATCCTTGTTATTATTTACTATGGATACCTTAACATCCTCAACCCCATCAGAACCTTTAGTTTTTACGTTTCTTTTTATCCCATTAAACTTTCCTGTAAAATTGTATCTGTAGGTTTCTTCAATATTCATATTACCTTTATCATCGACTTTAGCTTCTATATTTATATTTGAAATATAATATTCCTTGGATGCTGCCCAAGTATTACTTGGACTTAGAAAAATAAAAAATCCTATAATCCCTAATATAAAAATAGCCATACTTCTACTAATAACTCTCATAAAAACCTCCTTAATTTATGATGATGATGCAGCGGCTGAAGCGGCTGCTGCAGATGCGGCTGCCATCATAGCCTGTTGCTGAGCAACTGCAATTAGCTGCATTGTTAACCCTGATGATATATCCATAAGTTTATTTTTTTCATCTGTATATATACTTGTAACTAAAATAGAGCTAAACATTGTTTTTATATGTGCCTGCACCCCATATTTATAACCTTTTGCATTTTTTATATCATCATATACTTCTAGTATTTCATTACAAATCTCTGAGTAATCATCAACGATTAAAGCAACTACTGCTATGGAAGCTAGATTATAACTATTAACTTTAACCCTTAATTGCTTTAACTTAACTACTATCTGATTAAACAGTTCTACCCTAAACTCATAGTCATCTCTCAGTGATAGAATATGAGATACTGTCTGAAGTCCATTGCTCCTACTATATCCAATACTGTGTAATTTATAATATATATATTCTATTTTATCGCAAGTTCCTTTTACATCTAAATCTGTACATCCTAATAATGCCGCATATACATAGTCATCCTTAGATGTCAAAAATACATGATTATCTTTCATATCTTCATAAAATAATCTAGCTCTTTGAATATTTTCGTCCATGTTTTCTTTATTAGAATTCTTCAAAAATGTGTATGCTATCATTGAACTATATTCATAAGAGGCTATTCCATTTTCTTTAAGTTTAATTGTCATTTCTTCTATCTCTTTAAAGGTAGTTTTATAATCTTCCTCAAAAGATAAAAGTAACGACATTAAAGATAAACTATTCCCTCTAAATTTCGAGAAAAAGCCCGTATTATCTTTAATATAAGTTTTTATTTCTTTAATTTTTTCTGTATCTGCCCTCTTACCTTTGCTAGCATAACTTAGTGCTATAAAATGATTAAATATAGCCATGTCCCATTTAAATTCTTTTTTAGCTTCACTATAATTATCTTTTAGTAATTCTAATTTTTCTTGTAACTCTACTCTCACAAATTCTCACTCCATTTTATAAGTTATAAATTAACTCTTTATAAGTTTTATAATATCACCAGTCTTATCTCTTGTCAATATTTTACCATAAATAAAAAGAACACTCCATTGAGTGCTCTTTTTATTTATTACATTGCTTGGCTTTTTATTTCTTCTAATCTACTTTGTATAATATTTCCTTTTCTTCTCAATATTACTGATAAACCTACAAATACCACTAATATTGCTCCAAAAATAGTTGAACATTGTACAATTACTGAAGTATCAGTTCCTGATATGGCTTCCCTTAATGCTTTTACTGCATAAGTAAATGGCATATATGGATTTAATACTTTAAATAAATTTGGAACTACCTCAAGTGGGAATGTTCCTGCACAAGCTGTTAATTGTAGTATTAGTAAAACTATAGCTATAAGCCTTCCTGCATCTCCTAATGTACTTATAAAGAACTGCATCATAGCTACAAAAGTTAATGACATAAGTATATTAAAGAAGAAATACATAGGTAAGTTTGAAGGATTTAATCCTAAACCTAAAACAACTAAACTTGCTAAAACAGCTTGGATTACTCCTACAACACCATAGATTACAAACTTTCCTAAAACTACAGATGTTGAACTTACCTCTTTGCCTTCTCTCTCTTCCTTAGACTTAGGTGATATTACAAAGAACATCATAAGAGCTCCAACCCATAATGATAATGGGATAAAGTAAGGTGCAAATCCTGTTCCATAATTTTTAACTTCATCTATAATCTTATTATCCATAACTACTGGCTCTGAAATAAATGTTCCCATTTCCTCTGGAGTATTAACTAAATTGTCATCTAGCTTATCAGCGCCATCTTTTAAACTTGTTGAAAGTTCATTGGAACCATCTGAAAGCTTAACCACGCCATCTTTTAACTCTGGTATATTTCCTTGAAGTTGTCCAAGTCCATTTGTTAATTGTGATGAACCTTCATATAGCTGCTTAACTCCACCTGTTAAGGTTGGAACACTATTTATTAGTTCTTTTGCTTTATTAACATTTCCGGAAGTTAAAGCATTGTTAGCCTTGTTTAATAACTCTTGATTATTTTTTACATCATTTTGAACTGTCTTTATCATAGCTACATATTTAGGACTATCATTGAGTAGACTAGTCATTTTATCTGTATTCAAGCCATTTAATAATGGTTTTGCAGTGTTTAAATCATTTTGAATTGACTGCAATTGTGGTATTAAAGCTTGAACATCTTTATTGCTCATAGTTTTTGATAATCCGTTAGCTAAGGTAGTAAGTTCATTTATAGTTTGCTCATTATTATTTAAATCAACTTTTAGTTTATTAACTGTTGCCATAACTCCTTGTAAGTTCTTCATATTCTCTGGAGTTATTAGCTTATCTATAGAATTTAATAATGGTTTTTCACTATTTATTAATGCCATAGTACTATCATAATTTGTAAGTAAACTCTTTAATGCCTCAACACTCTGTGGGTTTGCTTGCATTAAAGTTAGCTTGCTATTTATAACTTTTGAATATTTAGCTACATCTGTATTTAATTTATCAAAAGTTGGTTTATAACCTTTTAAAGCTTCAGTTAACTGATTCATGTTATTAATATATGTTAATACTAAACCAGTTTCTTGTGGAGTTAATTCAACATTTTGTCCACTTTTAGCTGCGGTTTGCATTTTTAAAACTACAGCACCAAAGCCTTGTTGGAATTGTTGTTGTTTTGCTTGCGCATCTGGATCTGTTGGAGATAAACTCTCATAAAGTTTGTTTATACCTTGAAGTTTTGTATTTACATCTCCAAGTGTATTAACTATTGAAGATGGGTCATTAAGTATTCCCAAAAGCATTTGAGTATCCTCTTTGCTTATAAGTTTACTAGCTTCACTTAAAGTATTTACTGATGCTATAGCCTGCTTTAAATTCACTATTTGAGTTTGTAAATCTTGATTTAATAGTTCCTTAGGAACTTGACTTTCTAAAGCTGCTATCTGCGCTTTTAGAACATTCGCATCATCAACTAGAACATTTAACCCTTGCATTTTTTGTTGTAAAGATATTATACCTTGAGGATTGCTTGGATTAAGTTGCTCAGCTAAGTTTTGTATAGAAGGCTCTGACATTATTAATCCTAACCCCTTTGAATTACCTAAAGATTGTATGTCAGTATAACTTTTTTCTATTAGGCTCACTGTTTCAGGATTAATTTTATCTAAATCTGATAAATCCATGTTTTGAAACTTATTAGCTACACTAATAGCTCCTTTTAACTTAGCTACAGTATCATCATTTAAATATCTAGATAACTTTACAAGTTCTGCTGGATTTATTGTTGAAACTTTAGAGTTAAGCACCCCTATTCCGTCATTTAACTGTTTAGATCCGTCATAAAGTTTACCAACCCCATCCTCTAATGTTGGTATGTTCTCTTTTAATGTACTCATTCCATCAGCTATTTGTTTACTTCCATCAGCCGCTTTATTCATGCCATCTTTTACTGTATCAAACTGTTCAAAAGTAACCTTAGCATATTCTTTTGATATGGTTTGAGTAATTTGTTCTTTAAGTTTATCTTCTACCTTTCCTCCTATTTGTGATGCCAAGAAGTTTTTCTTGTTATTAGAAGTGTAGATAATATCAGCTTTTACAGGAGTATCGGCTTTTGCACTGGTGACATTCTCTGAAAAGTTTTCAGGAATTACAAACATTGAGTAATATTTGTCTCCATTTACACCATCAACTGCATCCTCATAACCTACAAATCTCCACCCCATATCCTTATTATCTTTTAGCTCATCACAAACATTTTGTCCGTAGTTTACTTCATCTCCGTCCATTGTTGCACCTTTGTCAAGATTAACAATCGCAACAGGAAGCTTATCCATTCTTGAATAAGGGTCCCAAAAGGCAGCTAAGTAAAGTAAGCTATAGAGTAATGGTACGATTACTATTCCCGCTACTGCAAATCTCAAGAATCTGTTTTTATATATTGATGATAGATCCTCTTTAACTATTTTTAAGAAATTCATAACTTCACCTCTTACTGCTTTTTTGTACTGACTAGTCAGTTATATTTTGCATCTAAACTTTTTTCTTGTAAAGTATAATTTCTTTTATTTTTAGTTTAAGTAATCGTATATTTTCTGTATTTAATCTATCTTTCTTTAATTTTCTTTGATTATCTTTACTTACTAAAACAAAAAACACATAAAGCTACTGATAACTTTCAGCAAGCTTTATGTGTAAAATTTAATACTCATATTTTTATCTTTTTTCTAATCCTTTAAGATTGTATAATACAAGATTATCTACAATCTCATCTAAATTAATATGATCTATATTTATAACTTCATATACAGCAACAGATAATAGACTTCCAAAAAATGCATAGGCCATGAAATTAGCATTTCCTTCTCTTATATATCCCATCTTAATTGCATCTTTTATATAAAGTTCTATCCTGTCTACATATTTTCTTAATTGTTGTCTAAGTTCTAGTTGTCTTATTTCCTGTCCCCATAGTTGACTTAATAAAACCTTAAAAAAGTCTTTATTCTCATATAGCGCTGCTAATTGAGCTCTGCAAATATTTTTTAGATTCTCTATAGGATTTTCATTTTTATCAACATAGTTAACCTTATCTGCTAATATTCCTAAACCTTCATTTATAATAAATCTAAAGATTTCCTCTTTACTTTTAAAATGATAATATAAGGTTCCCTTTGCTACCCCTGCCTCTAGAGCTATTTCGTCCATGGTAGCACCATTATATCCGCTTTTAGAAAAAATTTTAATAGCCGAATCGAAGATCGACTTTTTTGTTTTATTCATTCCGCATCCTCTCCATATGTTTTGTCTTATATCTAGCTACGGCACCACAAAATAGTAATTTAAAATTGGTACAATCCTAGATAGTTCAACTTGATAACTAGTCAGTATATTTAAACATATAAGTATATTAATTATATCACTTTAAATTATGAATAACTATTAAATTCTCACAGAGTAAGTCTTTGAAAACTAAATCAAAGATTTAGACCCTATCTTTTATTATACATGATTATTATTGAGTATTAATATTTTATATATATTATGTTAAAATTAAGTCTATAATATTTAAAAAGTGAGGGCAAATTATGATAAAAGTATATAATAGAGAAACTAAAGAATATGAAGAAGAAAAGGTGGCTGGTAGAAAATACATCGAATGGTCTTACTCTTCTCCTGTAGGGAAAAATATAACTGAGCTTTTGATAAAGAAAAAGCTATTTTCTAAAATATATGGCTCTTACTGTGATACAAGAGGAAGTATAAAAAAGATAAACTCGTTTATAAATGATTTTGATATAGATATGACTAAAAGCAGAAAAAAAGCATCTGATTTTAATAGTTTTAATGACTTTTTTATTAGAGAATTAACTGATGAAGCTAGACCTATCGATAAAAACCCTAATATATTAGTATCTCCAGGTGATGGAAGATTAAGTGCTTTTGAAAATATAGATATGCATAAACTAGTTCAAATTAAGGGATTAACATATTCTTTAAAAGAACTTCTTCAAGATGACGAAGTAGCTAAAGAATATGATGGTGGGGTATGTTTAATATTAAGATTATGCCCTACTGATTATCATAGATTTCATTTTGTAGATAATGGTGTATGTGGTGAAAGTAGATTTATTAATGGAGGCTATTATTCAGTAAATCCTATAGCCCTAGAAAGAATACCTAAACTTTTCTGCCAAAACAAAAGAGAATGGAGTATATTTAAATCTGAAAACTTCGATGACATCATACATGTAGAAGTTGGTGCTACCTGTGTTGGAACAATAATTCAAACCTATAAGACTGGAGAACCAGTTAAAAAAGGATCTGAAAAAGGTTACTTTAAATTTGGAGGTTCTACCACAATTTTATTCTTTAAAAAGGATACCTTAAAAATAGATGGAGACATCCTAGCTCAAACTGCTTTAGGATATGAAACTAAGGTTTTAATGGGCGAAACAATAGGTAAAAAAATATAGAAATTTAAGCAGTACTCCCACTGAGTACTGCTTAAATTTTTTCTCCACAATATGGACAAAACTCATAATCTTCATTAAGTTCTTTATGACAGTTATTGCAATAAGTTTTTATTACGCCTCTTTTTAGAACTTTTAAATCCCAATAATTGATTTCTTCTATTCCTTTTTCTACATTTTTACCCTTCTCTTTATTAAGTTCATATGTCGTTCCACATTTACTACAGAATATAAAATACTCTTCTCCCCACTTAATTAAAGGTAAAAAGAAAAAGTGAAATAAAGAATACTCTTTGTATAACTTTAAAGTTCCATCCTTACACTCTTTGCATGAAACATCTTTAATTTCTTTTATCTCTTTATGCCTTCTATCTATTCCAAAGATCCCTATAAAAAACATGCTAATCCCACCTTCTATATATTAACTCTATTATAAGTGTACTAGCTCTCCTTTTACAACCGCTTCCAAGGACTTTTTAAACTTCTCTCTATTTCCATCAAATATTACTATATTAATATCCATCTCTTTAGCTCTTGAAAACATAGAGGTCTTTAATGGCTCTTTTGTAGCAACAAGAATCTTTTTAATATTATCTCCTCCAACTTTTTCACTATATACATTAAGCTCATTTAAGGCTACATCATCATATTTAGCACTATCTTTACAGGATATACATATAAGAGTTGAATCCTTAATTGCCATAACATCTATTTCATTTTTAATTCTTGCCCTCTCATCATTCCATAAAAAAACCACACCACTTTTTACTTCATCTATTTGTTTAATTTCAGATATTACATCTTTCACATATGCTTCTAACCAACTTCCACTCTTAAATATAAAACTTCTTATATAATCATTTTTAAACTCTACAGTTATATTTTCTGATTTTTCACTATAACTAAGCTGCTCATATTCTCTTAAGAAATTAAGAGTAGAAGTGCATATACTTTTTTCTTCATTAGTCAGAAACTCTAAATTAATTCTCATAATTCTAGAATCTATCTCATCTACCATAAAAATTCTTTTATCGTAAAGCCTATATTTTAAACTTTCCCATTTATCTAAGTTATTAGCTATTGTGTGACTTATTTTTCTAATAACTTCACTATTATCAATGTCCGTAGACTCTACTAATATGCTTCCTCCAAAGCTTTCTATTATCTCATCTATATCTAAATCCATATTACTGTGTTTATTCATAAATATCTGACCATTTATAACTTCTAGTACCCTACCCTTTTCTATATCAAGGCAAATACCTTCAAGATTATAAACCTCACATATATGCATTAGTATAATATTCAATATTTTGTCTGAAGCGCTTAAATTTACGATACATTTCTTTTTTAAGTATTTCTCTAGTTCCCCTATGATCTCTTTTAAATTAATATTTTTAATTATTATGCTATTAAAAATAATCTTAGGAAACTTTTCTTTATAAAACTCTTTTAAAGCCTCTAATCTATTTATACTTTTTTCTTCATCTTCACAAACATATATAACTTCTTTAGGTTTTATTTTTTCAGATAATAAAATACTTTCTTGATTATGGTCATCTAAAGAACTAATAAAAAAATCATAATTCATATTATTTTTACCTTTCTAGTTTTTTATTAGTTTATCCAATTTTAAAAATAAATATTTTAACAGCCTGACTATATAAGTACTTGAGTACCTGAGGACTTGACTACCTGAGGACTCAAGTACTCAGGCTATCATACAATGGCGGTACAAAATATAACTTTTAAGAATAATTTATAAGTATAAGTAAAAAGGAGCTTAAACAAATGAAAATAAATCGTAATAAACACACATTACCAATCTATTATCAAATAAAAGAAATTTTAAAAGAAAAAATTGAGAATGAAGTGTATAAGGTGGGCGACTTTATTCCTTCTGAGATAGATCTATCCAATGAGTTTAATGTAAACAGAACTACAATTGTAAGAGCATTAGATCAATTAGTTAAGGATGGTTATATTTCTAAAAAGAAAGGACAAAGAACTGTCGTTATAAACAACAAGCTTCAAAGAAGTTTTAAAAACATTTTAACTGATTCAGATAGTTTCTTGAGTAATAATACAAAAAATTACATCCTACGCAATTCTCTATATTCAAATGAACTTCCTAGTCGTTATGCAACTCTATTAAATGTAAATGAAGGGTATAGGGCAATTGTAGTTGAAACTGAAATATCTTCCAATGATAGAACTATTGGTCTTTTGCAAAACCTAATAAAAAATGATATTATTCTTCCTAAAAATATAGATGAAATTGACTTAGATTTACGTGAAACCTTAGAAAAATATAATGATATAGATATAGTTAAGAAAAAAGAGATAGTTAATATTATTACTGCCCCAAAAGATATTCTTTCAATAAAAAAAGGTTCTCTTATAGTAAGATTCACAAGAATCTATTATACAGATAAAAATATTCCTATCTCATGTACAAATGCTTTTATTAACCCACTTGACTATTCTTATTCAATGGAAATGAATGTTTAGAATCTTCCTTCTTCAATAAGAAGTATCCAAAGCTTTAAAGAGCTTCCATAATAACTATTGTCATCATCCTCTTTAAGTTTATTTATAAGCTCTTTACTTAATGAAGATTTAGGTTTTATAAGTGCAGAGGAAGTGTATGAAGCTAAATAAGTAGTATTTATATAGCTTTGTAGACCTTCTCCTCTGGTGCTGTATCCTGCTACTAGGTTATTTGCACCTATTTTATTTAAAAAGCCTTCTTGTTTTAATAATATATTTTTTACTCTTGAATCCTCGCTTCTCTTGTAAAAGCTTAATAATCTTATAGGAACTCTTACTGAATCGTAACCTACTATATTATCTTTATCCTCTACAGTTCCATCCTCTTTAATCCAATCTGGTAGAAAACCTGTATCTTTATCAGCATACTTTTCAAGTAAACTCATGTTTGTTTCACTAACTTTTTTCCAATAATTTTTATCTTGACCTTCTATATTCTGAAAATCTAAATAATATAATGGTGCTATATATGAAGGATTAAGTTTTATATTATCTCTCCACTTATCTCCAGGCAGCAATATATATTCAGAAGATATATCATATTTTTTTATTGAATTTATCATATCACTTGCTGCTTTAGAATAATCAGCATTTTTCCACTTTTTAGCTGCAAGATGTAGGGCATAGGCTATGTCTTCATCTGCATCAGATGCTGAACCTTCACCTATTACCTTTCCATCTTCACCTATTTGCCAATTCATAAGTCCGTATTCATCTAAATAATTCTTAGTAAAGTTCCAAAGTTTATCAAACTCCACCAAATCATTTAATGCTACAGCAAATAACATACCATAACCCATTCCTTCACTTACTGTTATGTTATTTCTTTGTGGATCTATTACTTTACTTTTATTTGAATCTACATCTACTACAAAGTTTTGTTTCCATTTTTCATAATAGTCTTTACTATACATATCTTTATCTTCACTAATATTATTATTTATAAATTTAAATATAAGTAAGGCTGTTAAAATAATTGCAATAAATATTCCTATAAACTTATATGTTATTTTCATAAAAGCTTTAACACCTACTTTTTTTCTAGTTTATTTATCATGAAACTTAAAGAAATCTTCTGTTAAGTCTTGAGGATAAAAAGACACAAATACAAAATCAGTTTTAACACTATCTATATATTCTGGAATACTTCCTGTATAATATCTTGGATCTACCATATAAATATCTGAACACACTGTTGATAAAAAGGCTGCCAGGGCTACCGTATAGGAGTCCTTCACAAACAATATCTTAGGTCCATTATCCACTTTTTTATTTACTACATGAACTATCCCTTGATTACCAAACAAGTATGAAGAATACTTATCTCCTTCTAAAGCATATACTCCCTTATTTGTTCTAAATGGAGATATAGTTATAAGTGCTTCTTCAAATCTTCCCTTTAAATTGGTTTCCTGTTCTCCCGTTTTTGAATAATATGTATAATCAGTATTGAATTTAGGATATATAAGGGTAAAATCATCTACTCCTGAATAAGGTATTCCTGTTTTTCTCCCCATTGACCCTACATAAGAATCTTTATAAGTTATAAAATTATAGTTATCTTTATTAGTATAAAAATCAATGTCCTCTATATTAGCTCCATATTTATTTTTTAAAGTATTAGCTAACTGTCCAAACTCCCAAAAAGCAGTTTCTGTTTTCCAATGATGGTCAGTTTTAAAAAATAAATCTTTAGGTTCAATACCACTTTCAGCTAGATTTTCTCTTAAATCTATGGTATCTATATTATTTTGCTTTAATAAATCAAGAAATGAATCTGCAGTTTCATTTGCATAATTATATGGAATTCCATAAGGTAAATTACTATAACCTTTATAAAATTTATCTGGTGGCATTATATATGCAAACTTTACACTTTCATCTTTTAATCCATTTTTAAGTGCCTCAGTCCTTTTAACTAATTCATATACAGGATTAGCTTTATCACCGAAAAAGGTGTAATGAAGTGTTCCATTATCATCTTTAACAACCTCAAAATTTGATTCTTCATTTTTATCCATTAGTTTTTGTAGATATCCATAAAAATCAATAAAAGCATACTTCCCATAGGTATTATCTTTAATTGATGCGTCTATGTTTTTTATACTATTACTTATGGAAATATCCTTTTGAGCTTCTACTGTATCAATTATAGTCTTATAATTATTTATTAGATTTGTTATGGATAATCCAAAGATTATTAAAACAATCAAAATGGAAGTTATAAGCTTTTTGAAAAAAAATCTCTCCATACTATCCCCCCTTTAAAATTTAAAGTATATGAAAGGATTGTAGCTACCCTTTACAATATAAGACATACATATTAAGAAGATACCAAGTATAGCAAGTGGATATAATCCCTCTAAAATATTATGTCCCAAGGACTTATCTACAATAAATTTATTAACTTTTCTTGCTATTGGAGTGGAGAAAATTATTGCTGCTATTAGAAATACTAAATTTTCTTTTATAAACATGTATGTGTATGGACTCCAGAATCCCCCTTGTGTAAATCCAAACATTGAAGATATGTATTTTCCTGCTTCTAAAAGATCAGAAGATCTAAATATTACCCACCCTAAATTTATAATAAATAATGCATATATTCTCTTATATTTTGCAGCTATATCAATCTGATTAAAGGATATTAACCTTTCAAAGGCTATGCATACAAAATTTAAAAAACCCCATACTACAAAAGTCCACTCTGCTCCATGCCATACTCCTGTTGAAACCCATACTATCAATAGGTTTCTTATAAGTTTATCTTTGTTTTTAACTCTAGATCCACCTAGGGGAAAATATAGATAATCCTTAAACCAAAGGCTTAAAGATATATGCCACCTTCTCCAAAATTCAGTAATAGATTTCGATATGTAAGGATAATTGAAATTCTCTTCAAACTTAAATCCAAACATTAGCCCTATTCCTATAGCCATGTTAGAATATCCTGAGAAGTCAAAATATATTTGAAAGGTGTATGCTATAGAGCCAAGCCAAGCTAAAGTCACTGCAATGTCAGAGTTTAAGTTCATTTGAAAAACTCTATCTACAATAACTGCCATACTATTAGATATTAAAATCTTTTTTCCCATACCAATTACAAATCTACAAGTACCTACCGAAAACTTCTGCCAAGTAAATTTTCTATTTTTGATTTGCTCTACTATATCTCCATAACGTGAAATAGGCCCAGCTAAAAGTTGCGGAAATAATGCTATATATAATCCTACATATAGAGGATTCTTTTCAGCCGTAGTTTTTTCTCTATACAGGTCTACTAGATAAGACACTGCTTTAAATGTAAAAAATGAAATCCCTATTGGTAAAGCTATTTTAGGCAAAGGAATTTGATATCCTTGCAGTTGATTTATGTTTTTTATAAAAAAATTTAAGTATTTAAAAATAAACAGTGATCCTAAATTACCTACGCAACCTAATATTAAAAAATATTTACTATACGATTTATTTTTAAAGCCTACTATCAGATGCCCCACTACATAGTTAAAAAATATTGAAGCTATCATCAGAATTACATAATAAGGCTCTCCCCAAGCATAAAATCCTAGGCTTAAGAATAGTAGTATATAATTCTGTAAGCCCTTAGAAAAAAAAGCTCCATAATATAATATTAAAGCTACTGGTAAAAAATATAATATAAATATAACACTTGAAAACAGCATTTTATTACCTCTCAATCAAACAATACTTTATCTAATATTCTTTTTTCTACTCCAAAAAATATATAATCCAGAGAATATTAAAACAAAGACTATCCATATTGCTCTAATGAAATCTATAAATCTTTGGGACATAATTAATGGATAAATTCCTCCCATAAGATTTTTAACTTCTTCAAATCCTGGAATACTCTTGCTAGTTCCATCTATCTCTTTTGCACCTAGAGTCCATGATTTATATAATTGAATTTCTTTTTTAACCATTAAGTATTCATATTTTGCTTCTATTTTTATCTTTTCTACATCTACTGAAGTACTTAAAGTTAATTTTCCAGACTTATCTATAGAAACTCCCTCATAATCCTCAGCTAAACTATAGATCACATTATCTTTATTTAGTGAGGTTTTATATATGGATATAGCTTCCCCTTGAACAGGTATTTGTACTCTATCGTCGCCTTCTATTTTAAAATTCAAATCCCCATATTTAATAAATGGATCATCTTTAGGTATAAGTGCAAAGTTACTTAGGTGTATATCTTTTTCTTTATTTTCCTCTGTTGTTATGCTTATTCCCCACGAACTTATATTGGAAAATAAGTGTTGATTATTATCACCTGATTTACTATTTAAACTCGTAAAAGGTACATAAACTACTCCCTTAAATCCAGAGGGTATATTTATAGTCCCGTAAGCAGGTGACAGTTTCTCAAAATCCTGATTGTTTTCATTTTTTATTAAAACAGATTTATCTTCACTAACTGAGAGAAAGGTTCCATCAGTTTTTACAACAGAAAAGTTAAACTTCAATTCTTCTTGAGAATTATTTTGAGCATTAAATGATATCATACCAAAGCTATTCCAATCATACTTTCCTTTGCTATATAAGTTTGATGTATAATATCCTTCCTCTAAACCTATAGAATTAACTTTTATCTCTAAGCTATTATTAGCTTTATCAAAGTCATAATTTAATTTAGCTTTATCTTCTTCTACATATATATTTTGTGGAGATATTTTCTGATAATTATTTATTTCCTCAGCTAAAGCTACTCTATTATTACCTATTACTAAAAATACAAGAGAAAAAGTCATAAATATCTTATAAAAATTGCATTTCATTAAATTCATCAAAGGACTCCTCTCTTCTAACTACAGAGCTTTCTGATAAACTTTCATTGTATTCTCTGATACAGTCATTTAATATATTTCTTATCTCTTTATCGTCAGCTATTTCTTTGTAGTTTTTAATTTTATAAAGGTAGATGTTTTTGTCTTGGACCTTCTCTAAAATACCTACCATTTCCCTATCTTCTTTTATTCTTAAAGTAATTTTATCTTTTAGTATTGATTCACTAATTCCTTCTAAAGCCATATACTCATAATTAAAGGATTTAAGTTTTACATCTCCACACTCTTTTGAATCTATTGTTTTATCTAAATCCACTCTTGGTAATTTTCTCTTAAACAGAAACAACTTTTTATTTCTTGTAAGAATGTTTACTCTTATATCATCAAAAATACTGGTGTTTTCATCTAAATTATTAGGGAGAGTTGGAACTCTATCATAGGTTATGTATAATAGTTGTTTAAAATTATCTTTATCTATATCTGTTATTTCAAATGCATATTTCCACTCTTTTTCCCCTTTTGCAATATGTACAACTTTCCCACTAAATTCAGATAGATATCTATCTGTAAATAACTTAATCTTTATTACTTCGTCATAAGGTATGTATTCTGGAAATTCGAATCTAACTGCTAATCCACCTTCTGATACATCTATAGTTTTGCAGTTTAACTCTTTATTGTTATAGGTTATTTTACAAGGAACCTCTGCTAAAACTCTCTCTGTTTTTCTAAAGGACTTTCTTCCTACCATAAAAAATATTGCCATTAAAATATTATAAAAATTAACTACAAGCCAAAATAAAACTACACTATATGTGGCTGATCCTGCCTCAAAAATCATTCTTATACAATTAAAGATTCCTATTATAGAAAGTACTGCAAATGCTATATGTGGTATAGCTTTTTTTAATCTATATACTCTATCATCTACTTTAGCGTTGTCTTTCCTTGTAACTAAAAAGCTGTTTTGTGATATTCCAAAGGTTTCTAATATAACTGGTACTACAAGAGATGGAAATAAAATAGTTTCATATATGTTAGTCCATTTGGTTGTTCTAATATTTCTAGATAAACTCCTTAGCTCTTTATTACTTAAATAATACATAGGAAGCCAAAATATCAGAACTTCTGTCAGATTACAATCAACAACTATTACCCCAAATACAGCAAATAATATTGGAGCCATTATATATGCAACTCTTTTAAGACCTGAATACCAATAAGAAATTGAGGATATATAACTAATCTTTTGACTGAAATTAAGTCCCTTTCTAAATAATATATTTAGTCTTCTTCCTGTCTGGATACATCCTCTTGCCCATCTTTGACGTTGTTTAACAAGACTCATTAAATCAGAGGGCGCTAAACCAGACGCGTGAACTTCTCCTACTGCAAAACATTGATACCCTTTACTTTGTATTATTAACCCTGTAGCAAAATCTTCTGTTATTGCCTTTGTATAATATCCACCAGCATCTTCAAGAGCTTTTCTAGATATTACTGTATTTGTTCCTCCATATATTATGGAGTTGTTTTTATTTTTAGAAATCTGTACATCTCTGTAGAAATAATCTTGTTCATTAGGAATTCTTCCTTCTGAAAAAAGATAATACTGAAATAAGTCCGTATTATAAAAGCTTTGAGGCGTCTGCACAAATCCAACTTTTTCATTGCCTAGGAAATATGGAACTGTAGCCATTAAAAAATCATGCATAGGAATCATATCTGCATCAAAGTTTGCTATTAATGTTGAGTTTGACTTCTCAAGAGCGTTGTTAAGATTCCCAGCCTTTGCTCCTTTTCTTTCAGTTCGAGTTAAATATCCTATTCCCATTTCATAAGCTAATTTTTTCATTGATTCACGATTTCCATCATCACATAAATATATATGTATCTTCTTTTTATCTGGATAGTCCATATTCTTGCATCCATTTATAGTTTTAAAAAGTAATTCTTCTGGTTCATTATATGTTGTTATAAAAACATCTACATGAGGAAAAAGACTTTCATCATCTATCTGTGGTTTTTCTGGATGTTTTATATCGTACATATTGTAATAGTGTACTGCTGCTTCTAACATTCCCACTATTTCAACTATTAATAGAATAATAGCTGAAACTAAAGATATTATTCCAGCCTTAGTAGGTATAGTAAAAAAAATTCTCCATATCAAATAAATTATATTCATTATTACTGTCGCTATTATTAATGAATAATTCCTTACTCTTTTATAATTCATAATCACCATACCTTTCTAATATTTAAAATCAACTAATAATTATTATATATTATATTTAATACAATTAAAACCAAATTTCTACAATATTTCTCAAAATATTTACTATTTATAAATATAACTTGTATTTATAGTATTGTTTTATATTTATTTTTTATTAAATAATTATATATAAGCAAAAAAGGTCAGATTTCTTATTATTGAAATCTAACCTTAATATATAACTCTCTTATATTTCTCTAGTTTCTTTTTTTAACCAAGATTTATGCTCATCATCTAAATAAGGAGATAATCTTTTATATACCATTTTATGATAGTCATTTAACCATTGCTTTTCCTTATATGTAAGCATATCTTTATCTATTCCATCTAAGTCTATAGGACAGTAAGTAATAGCCTCAAAGCTCATAAATTGCCCAAATTCTGTTTTTTCTTCTTCTACTACAAGCATTATATTTTCAGTTCTAACACCGTGTTTTCCTTCTTTGTATATTCCAGGCTCATTAGTAATAACCATTCCTTTTTCTAACTTAACGCTATTAGGTTCTTTTCTAAAACCTTGAGGTCCTTCATGGACATTTAAGAAAAATCCTACTCCATGACCAGTTCCACATTTATAATCTAATCCATATTCCCAAATAGGTTGTCTAGCCAGTACATCTAAACTAGATCCTGTTGCTCCCTCCAAGAACTTAACTGAACTTAATGCAATATGCCCCTTTAATACTAAAGTGAAGTCTCTTTTTTCTTCTTCACTAAGCTTTCCTAATGTTATAGTTCTTGTAGTATCTGTTGTTCCATTAAAATATTGTCCACCTGAATCTACTAAGAAAAACCCTTCATCTTTAAGGGTATATTGAGTTTCTTTAGTTGCCTTATAATGCATCATAGCAGCATGATCTTTATATCCTGCTATTGTATCAAAGCTAGGTTCAACAAATAAATCTTGTTGTCTTCTAAAAGACTCTAGCATTTCTTGTGCTGATATTTCAGTGATCTTTTCCTTAGTAACAGATTCTTTAAGCCATTTTATAAACTTAACCATAGCTAATCCATCACTTACTTGGCAGTTTCTTAGATTTTCTATTTCAACTTCATTTTTAATAGCTTTTAAAGCTGTAGTTATATTAGGTTCATCAAGTTTAGTTGTATCAGTGTTAATAGAATTATACATACTAATACTTGTTTTATTTGCATCAAAAATAACTGAATCATCAATAGATAGCTGATTTAAAATTTGATGTATCTCATTATATCCTTTAATTTCTATTCCATCATTCTCTAACTCTAATCTTATATCATTAGTAACTTTTGACCCATCAACAAACAAATAGCACTTATCCTCACCCACTAATACATTGGAAATTACAACAGGATTATTGGGAACATCATTTCCTCTAATATTAAGTAGCCATGCTATATCATCTAAAGAGGTTAATAAATAACAATTTGCCCCCTTAGTACTCATGTTAGCTCTTACTTTACTTAATTTTTCTACTCTTGATTTCCCAGCATATTTTATTCCATGTAAAAAAACTAATTCCTTAGGTATTTCTGGTCTATCTTCCCATATTTCATCAATTAAATCTTTTTCTATTTTTATATTTATGTTTTTAGATTTAAATGCTTTCTCCATTCCTTTAAATAAATCTACTGAAAAAACACTTCCATCAAATCCAACTGTACTACCTTCTTTAAGAGTACTTCTTAACCACTCTGTGTATGAAGGAACCCCTAAATCTACCATCTTAAACAGTCTTATACCTGAACCTTCAAGTTGCTTTTCTGCTTGAATATAATATCTCCCATCTGTCCATAATCCAGCATCATCTAAAGTAATAACAACAGTACCAGCAGAACCTGTAAAACCCGATATCCACTGTCTACTTTTCCAATGGTCTGCTACATATTCGCTTTGATGTGCATCAAAACTAGGAATTATATATGCATCTATTTTATTTTCTTTCATTAAATTTCTTAATTTTTCTATTCTTTTTTTAACATCCATAGTTCTTACCTTCTCTTTCCTAAATCTCCTACTGCTTTAATGATATTATACATCAATTGATTCAAGAATTTTACTTTAAAAATATAAAAAATAAAAGCCTTGCTATTGCAAGGCTTTTATTGGTGCGGCGGAGAAGATTCGAACTCTTGCCCCTATGGTTTTAGCTATTTTTACTCTATACTCTTGAATATTATCTAATCCTTTAAAAATCAATAATCCCTAGATTTTCGAATTACAATCTATTTTATACGGTAATTCAATTTTTTTATTATTTGTCTACTATGGTCTACATAATAACATTTTTTACTGCGTAATAATTTTTTATATTAATTTTACTTAAATAATGATTAATATAATTATTTTCCTTATTCAACATTATTTCAATTATTTTATAAACCTATTTATATTTGTATATTTAATTCTTATAAAGTAATATATTGTATTGTTTTCCAACAATATCCGTGTTAAAATATTCCTTGTAGAATCATATAAATAGTATTATTGTAAAATATTATTTTAAATTGAAGAAAAAGGTATTATTAATTACAATATTTTTTGTGTCTGATGTACTAATAATAAATGAAATAAAATAGTAGTTAAAAAGAAATATGAATCTTTACTTATCAAATATATGGTTAAGAAATTAATAAAAATACTAATTACACAGTATAAATTTATATATTTTAAACTCTTATATGATATAGTTTCTTTTATTTCTGAAAAACAAAAATATCTCACTGGAAACTTATTTAAATTGATTTTAATTAATATTTTAGTATATTCAATATTAAAAAGTATAAAAAGTATATATATTGCAATTTTCATAATACAATCCTTTCTTTAATTTATTATTTTATTATAATTTTAACACAAATAAGGGGGAATTTGAATGAATTTCAAAAAAATACTATGTGTATTAACATTAAATTGTGTATTGGTTGCGGGAGTATCCTCAATTATTCAACCTAAAGTAGTACATGCGGCTGAGGTATATCCTATAACAACAAATACACCTACTGAGTACACTCAAAATGATACAGTAGGCAAAAATGCAATCGATATAATTGAACAAAACTATTTAAAACAAAATGAAAACGGTACTTTTTATATTCTTGATGAAGCTTATGATGTTATAGATGCCGAAGCAGTTGATTTTTTAAAATCAAAAATGGCAGAGATAAACACTCTAATACTTTCTAACACAATAAAGTTTGAAGTCAAAAATGCTAATGGACAAGTAGATGTAAAAGTAATTGAAGATAATAGTTCAAGAACATTAAATAATGGAATTCAAAAATCTTTTGCAAGAGCTTCTGCAACTTCTAATGGAAGTATTTTATCCAATTACTCATATTGTTCAAATTACACATGGTATTGGTGGGGATATAACACTATAGTAAATAAAGATGGTTGTGCTATGCTGAAGAATAATCTTACAGCTGAACTTGCTGCTCAAGGAGCAGGCGCTGCTCTAATCGGCTTCATCCCATTTGTTGGTGCTGCTAATGCTGCTGCACTTATGTTTGGAGCTGCAATAACTTACCTGCCTGCAATTAATCAATTAGAAAATGCTCAGACTACTGGACGTGCACGAGTTGTTGGTCTAGGAGCACCATCTTCAGGTCAAATTTGGGATGTTGAAGCTATTTATTAAATTTTAAAGTTACATATTTAATAAATAATTGTTTTTAGGAAGATAATAACCTCTAATTTTAAATAGAGCTATTAGTAAATTACTAATAGCTCTATCTTCTTTTCATATTTTTATTTATTCTACCTTAGATTAAATCTTGTTAATACTTAGTACTCTATTCATCACATCAATTGTCTTAGAGTGAGTCTTATCAAATCTATGAGTATATATCTTATTAGTAGTTGCTAAATCTGAATGACCTAAAACCTCAGAAATTGATTTTAAATCTACTCCCTCATCATATAATATACTTGCAAATGTATGTCTTAAATCATGTAATCTAATTTTAGGTAAATTATTTTTATCTAAAAACTTTCTAAAGTTATCTGTTATTGTATTTACTCTAAACTCTTTTCCATCTTCATGACAATAAACATAATCATTGTCATAGTAATCTTTACCTAATATTGATTTAAAATAGTTTTGTTTATTTTTCTCTTTTAACAATATGTTGTACACTCTTTCTGGAATATGAAGTGTTCTCATACTTTTATCTGTTTTAGGTTTTTTAGTAACCACATTCTTTCCTGCCCTTACTCTAACCTCATGAATATACATTAATTTCTCATCTAGGTTTATCTTACTCCATTTCAATCCTAAAATCTCTTCTCTCCTTAATCCTAAATAAGCAGCTAAGTTAACTGGCAATTCTATTTTTTCTCCTTCTAATAGCTCTAGGAGTTTTTTTAGTTGATCCTTATTATATACTTTTGCTTCATATTTTATTTTTTTAGGTAAACTTACTGCATCAGCAACATTTCTATATACTAATTGTTGCTTTAAAGCATAATCTAAACTCTTTCTAATAAGAGCATGATGTTTTATAACTGTATTAGGCGATAGCCCTTTCTTATCCATAATATACACGTAATACTGTTGTATTTGAATAGGCTGTAACTTTTGTAATTTAATATTCCCTAGATGCGGATTTATATGGTTCTTTATTATATTAATATATCCACTCATCGTAGTAATCTCACAGCTATATTTTACATAGTTAGAGAGCCAAATTTCTAAATACTCCTCCATACTTATGTCTTCTGGATTCACTAATAAATTCTTATTCTTATTGTATTCAAACTCATTTATTATTTTTTCAGCTTCATCTTTGCTATTAGCTGTTACATATTTTCTTATTCTTTTTCCATTTGAATCTTTTCCGTATTCTAAAGTTACTCTGTATTTCTTTCCTCTCTTTTGTATACTTGCCATTAGTTACTCCCCCTATCTTATATAAAAAACTAGCACTGTTAACTATTATTTGAAACCTTATTTTCTATCCAATGATTAAAAGCATCATAAGGAATTCTAAACTGTTTTCCAATTCTTATCTTTGGAAAACCCTCTTCCTTTACTAATGAATATGCCTTATTTCTTCCTATATTTAAAATCCTACCAATATCCTCGACAGTTAAAGTAGTTTTAATTTCATTCATGCCTTTTCCTCCTCAATAATATAATATATAATTATTTCTAAACCTTTTTACAAAGTTACTTTGTTATTTTACCTCTCATGTGACACATGAATAATTTCTATTGCACGCCCCAATTATTGTCCCATTAAATATTCACTCTTTTTCTTCTAAAGCCTTTATTTGTGTTGACTTTAGGTATATGTCCCATTGTCCCACTAAATATTAATAGCTATTTATTTAATAGTATACTCACTATATTTCTGTCTATTTTCAAGTATCTTGTTCTATTCCCATCTAGTGTACATTTAACAGTCCTTCTTACTTTTCCTGACTCCATAACAGTCTCAATGACATTTAATTTATCTAAAGCTTTATGTGTGGATTCTTTTCCAATAGGAAATTCAACACCTTGATTTTTCCAGAAACTTTTTACATTATTATACGATGTTTCAGGAATTAAATAGTAGTAACTATCATCTCTATAGCCTATTATATTAGCTCTTGTTGATGATGTTTGTCCTACTTCTAGAAGAATACATCTATTACTACGTATTAACTCATCAATAGCTATAAGATACATTATTGCAGGATCTTGATTTGTGCTATTATCTTCATGTAATTTTATAGTATCTATTATTACATCATTCCAATCATTTGCTATTAATCCTGCGCTATAACTATCCAAATATCCTATACTACAACAATATTTCAGAAATATATCACTAATCAAATTAAAGATAGCTAAACATTCACCAAATCTTTTATGTCTAAAGAAATCAACTCCATCATTTCTATGTTGAGCAAATTTACTATCTATCTGGCTCTTAATATGCTGATAATTACAACTAACCCAATTAATAAAATGGTACATATGTGTTGAGAATATTAATGGATTATCTTGATGATATCTTAGTATATTTGTATCATAATCTTCTCTTGTAACTTCTATACCAACATATCTTGCAACAGTAGATTCTCCCCCCAACACATCTTCTCCAGTTATCACACATATACCTCTTGGGGGATACTCTCTCTGCTTTTCCATATTTTTAGTAGCTCTGCCCTTCGTTATACCATCACCATACATTCTAAGAATATGAGATGCTAATCCCTCCATACTTTTCTTTTCAGTAGATGATGTTGTAGGATGATAATCATCCACTAATAGTACAGAATCTTTAGCTTCAAAGGCTTTAATTTCTACGACTGATTGAGTATCTTTAAATGTACTTGATATTTCTTTATTACTAGATCTATTAAATAAATTGAAAAACACCTTGCTTATTGAAGTCTTCATTGAACCACTAACTCCATATATCCACAATGTGAATTGAGGTCTAGCATTGCACGAAATAAATAATTGCGTTAAAACACTTAAGTGTGCATATAAAAATAAAGGAACTGTTTTGCCTTTGTTTCTACTCATATCTATTAGTGTCAATGAATTCTTTAAGGCATCATATGGATTTAGTGAATTATTTATCTCTATAATTTTATTAATCTCACCTTTTATATTTGAATTATTCATCCCAATAGCTCCACCCCCATGTAGATAAACATATTTACCTTTTACAAATCTCCAACCTATCATATCGTACTTATATTCTTGTAATGTATCTTTGAAAGATTTAGAAATGTAAATCTTAAGTAAAGCGTATGAATCATTTTGAGCCGAAATATAGTATTTAACCCCTAACTTCATTCCTATCCACTTAAAATCATTCAAATCAGAATTAGAAATGTATATCTCTTTTTCTTCATCTCCATTTTCCAATATGCATTTCATTTTATATACAGTTTTCAAGTCTACTCCGTTATCTCTAATAATGATTTTTACTGGTAGTATTATGAAATTACATAATTCAAATTCCCTATCTCCTCCTCTTATATATAAGTGTCCATTATATCCTTTTATAAATTTAATCTCATCATTTTCGCTAAAAGCATATATTAAATTTTGATTTTTTTGTTCTTCTTTAACATTTGCATTGATTTTAGTAATCCTATCATGCTCTGCATTAGTTACTGATATTTCTCTCTCTCTTAAGTCTGTAAACGCATTATTCTCTCTATTGTAATGACTGTCTCTTTGTTCATCTTCAATGCTAATGATTGTTTGCTTTTCTCCCTTCTTACCAAAACTTATGGGTGATTTCTTACCAAAACTTATGGGTGATTTCTTACCAAAACTTATGGGTGATTTCTTACCAGAACTCACAATATCTAATTTTTTTTTATTATCTGTAATATTATTCTCCTTACTTAATGTTTCTGTAACATAATTATCCGATTCTTTTGATTCTCTTCCAATAATTCTAACTTTAAACTCTTCTTGCATAAAATTACCTCCTAAAATTAATTAATGATTTTTTTAGTGAGATAAGTTTAACATTACTTATTGGAAAAAGTTAGAATAATAAATTTAAAGTTTTTTTTACTATATATACTTTTATATTTTAATTATGATATAATTATTAGTTTGAGGTGATATTATGATTTTACATGGTATGATTAATAACTTTAATGAAACAATAATTAATGATTTACCATCCGATATTCTAAAACAACTTAAAAATTTAAAAAAAGAACGATATACTGATAATAATTCTAATTTATTAGGATTAATTTGGGACGAAACAGAATTTGTATGCAATAAGTTTATAGATACTGATCTTTTGAATATAGAAATAGATAAGTCTGAACTTTTAAAAGATATTAAATTTCATATAATTTTTAATGTTTACATATCTATTCTTAATAAAAATAAAAAGCCTCTATCACTAAGGCAATGCTTCAGCAAAAATTATGACTATACTGATGATGATACTGATTTTGACTATAAATATTACAATTTTGATAAGAAATGGGTAAAATCTATAAAATCAATTTTTTCTCCTGATTATAATGACTGGGTTGGTGATTCTGATTTCTATTCTTATTTCTATAAAGATAGTTTTGATGAGTATAGTACTTTTACTCAAAGAAAAAGAATTAATCAATACGCCATATATGCAGACCCTAAGTTATTCTATACAGTAATAAATAGTTGGAACTCTTGCCCTTATAACAAAAAAAACATTTTAGGAATGAATTTTTCCAAGTTAGAAAAATTTTATGGAGAGTTAAAGAATGTTGTTGATTTATCCCATAGCCGTCTTAGTAAAACTATAAATGCATATTATATAGAAAGAATATTTAATATTTCTTTTTTAAAAAATTTATCCGAATATATTCAAAATAAATTTGAAAGTGAACTAGAATATAGAATTAAATATATTGAATGCTATAAAATAATTAAATTACTAAAACACTCTAAGATAATCAAACTAAAAATAGATAAAATATATAAATTTTTAAAAGGAAAATATAAGTTCATTAATTCGCCTTTTAAACCTGATAAAGAAGCCTTAATGAAATCTAAGATAATAAGACTAACAAAAGAAAAAATATATAAAAGTTCAAATATTTATGTTTCTAAAACTATCCCCTATAAAGATGATGAAGAACTAGATAAAATTATTTTAAATCTATTACAAGAAAAATATCTTGATATTAATAATCCAGAGAGATTCCCTTACATTAACTCTCAAATAAATGCTTCAATAAGACTGATGTTATCAACACAACTTTTATCTATACCTATGATCTTTTCAAGATATAATTACATTGATATTATTTCCACTGCATATGAAAAAGTCGATGAAAAAGATATTTATTGGGCTGATAGATTAAAAAACAAATTTTTATATTTAAGTAATTATATCCTTCCTCTTATATCAAAGACATATTACTATCTTTTATATACACATTTTAAAGATATATATTCTACTGAAGAAGAAGTTGTAAATTTTATAAAAGACCTTTTAGAAGATTATATAAAAAATAATTTTGATTACTATAACTTAAATACTATTATGATTAATGATGAAGATAGAGATATATTTAGAAATATAGGCAGTGAGGCATTTCAAATAAATGTAACTGAATTGATTTATAATTACAATTATTATCACTCTCCTACTCTTGATGAGGAGAATATCCTTGATTATATGGATATTCTAAATGGTGAAGACTCTCTAAAAAATCAGGTTTTAGCAAATAGATATAATAATTATATCTATTATGATAACTTTCCTTTCAATAGGCTATATTCAAATTATAAGATTTTTAAAAATAATAGTTTATAAGATACAATCAGTTAGTATATAGGCATTTTAAAGTAAAACTTATACCTTTAATTATTACTATATTGTAGTAAATATTTTATTTTTTAATCACAAATACCCTTTAAATAATTAATATAACATTTTACAATTTTAAATAATATTTTCCTATTTTATATTAATTTTAACAAGTTTAAAGCAGTGACTTAACTGTCACTGCTTTTTTAATCCAGTTCCAAGCAATAATATTCTTATATATTTTTCAAAATTCTTCCAAATACAATCTGTACCAAATATTTAAATGACTATTTCTCAATTTTGTATATTTAATATTTTTCAATTATACCTAACATACATATCTTCAGAATCTTTATCTCCTACTTCATCTAAGTGATATATTACCATCTTATCTCCATTATCAAAGAATTCAATAAAGAACTCTGCTTCAAGATATTCTGTACTCCCAAATCCATTTAGAGTTTCCCCACGTATGATTAATGCATTGTAGCTTGTAACTTCGTACTTTTTTTGTAAGTGCTCTGAGAGCTGGATATCCATAATCCCATTTGAAAAAATGTGTTTATAAAAAGAGAGATTCTCTTCATAAATATTTTTTTCAAGTATCCACGTGCCGTTCATTAATTGGTTAACTTGTTCTTTTGTAACCTCCATAGGTTTTTCTTTACCAAAAGTTAAATCTGTAACTGTAATTAGGCTTATTGGACTACGAAAGTCATCACAATAGTATTGAAGTGATATAGTGTTATTGTTAAGTCTATACTCCATAATGAATCCATTACTATTAGTTTCTTTGGTTGGCTCTCCAATTTTAGCTTTAATATCTTTTGGAGTCATTCCAAACGTTACACCATTTACATTTATAGTAGATTCTGCATCTTTTACACTTATAACAATAACCTTGTCATCATCTATTGAAAAATTTATGCTGTCATAGATATATAACTGCCCTAATTCAGTATTATCAATTTTTATGGGTTTCCCAAAATCATTTTCTAAATCCTTTGAAGATTTTCCAATGTAATCTAATAAGTTAAATTCTTTTTTAGTTATACCTATATTACTTGATGTATTTGATTCAGTAGTAGTTTCACTACTATTTATTTGCTCTTCTTTTTCAGTATTAGTACAACCTAAGAAACCTAGTGTAACAAAACACAGCAGCAATAGACTTAATGTATTTTTAACTCTTACGAACATATAAAAATTCCTCCTATAATTGTATTTATTTTATAGCTTGTACTTTTGATTATAAAGATTTAATATTTTCAACTACTACGCTCTTATTAATCCTATTTATACTTTTTACTAATTCTAAACACATAGTACTGCTACCAGTAGGTATAGTTATAACAAAATTATTTTTCTTTTTAATTTCAATTTTTTTACCCACTCCTACCCAAAACAATATTGCTGCTACAATAAAAAATACTGGTTGTGATAACCCAAGTAATGCAAATATTACAGAGAATATCATATCACTTATATCAAATATTCTTTTTACTTTAACAGATGCTATATCATTTATATTATGTACTGTTTTTATTTGATTCTTTTTAAAGAAATATAAGACTATCTTTTGTTGAACAATCGTTAAATCTTCTCCTGTTATCTTTAAATCAGATATGATATGAGAAATATCTAATCTTCCTAAACTTTTATGTCTAATGAATTGAAATTCTTGAGATTCTAAACTTATATTTTTTTCATAGTAATTAGAGTCAATATTATCATTAAATTTATTATTCATAAATTCCTCCTAAAATCTCTATTATTGTATAGTTACTGATCCGCTTCCTAATATTTCTGTATCATTAATAGATATTGTTACCTTATAATCTCCTACATCAGTAAAGTTTATAGGAATAGCCATTGTAGTCCATTCAGGATTAACTTCTTGATTAGCAGAATCATATATAGATTCAGCAGCTCCATTCATCTTATATACAGTTACTTTAATTTTATCTGTTCCAAATGATTTGGACATTTTAAGTCTTGCTGTTACATTCCCAAGAGAAAATTTATTTCCCTCATTTATTGGATTTAATTTTTCATCCACGCTTTCACAAAATATAATAGAATTTTTACTATTATTTGAGTTTAGTCTAGAAGAAGAATCATTATTTCCAGCCATAGCAAAAATAAAAACAACTGCTAACGCTAGTATAGTTCCTACTATTATCTTTAACTTTTTACTTTTTTGTTTCGTTCCACAATTAGGACATTGCTTAGCTGAACTTGCAATCTCCTTGCCACATGTTTTGCATAATACTAGTTTACTCATTATAAAATCCCCCTTTAATAATTGGTTTCTAAATATTAATCTTTGATAAAAGAATTACTACAAATTTATAGTAATTCTTCAAATATACAGATAGTATAACAAAAATAATACTATCAGTAAATGTATATAACTCATATAGCATGTTAATTTTCTTATCTTTTCCTTTTAAAGTAAGAGATAAGGAGTGATTTTAATGGATTACAAAGCTTTAGGGAAAAGAATTAGAGAAGAAAGGTTAAAACTCAATTTAACTCAAGAACAATTATCTGAAAGTATAGATATTTCAAATTCATATATGGGACAAATAGAAAGAGGAGAACGTAGTCTCACAATCGATAAACTAATTAGGCTCTCTAAAAGGCTAGGGGTTACTATAGATTATTTATTACAGGAATACGTAAATGTAAATAACGATACATTTTTAAATCAAGTTACTCAACTTATGGATGGTAGAAATTTAAAAGAAAAGCAAATGGCTTTAGATGTTTTAAAGATAATGTTTTCTCATGTTGATGAACTATAGTAATTAATAACTTATTAGTCTATTTTCTTAACTGTCTAATAAATTTTATATCATTAATCAATTTGTTAATAGAATTTATAATAAATTCATCTAGTGATAATGACATTTCCATAGCAATAATATTAAACTCTGATATTAAATCAGGGTCTTTTATTTTTATATTTAAGATTACTTTTGAATTAAATTTATCACTCATATTTTTATGATCCTTTCTATGTTCCAATTTCTCTAGAGAGATTACCTATCGACTAGGTATCGCACATTTATATAATATATAATCAAATTTATATAAAAATTCGATATAAAGAATAGTTATTTTAGCTCTATTATTTTATTCGTTTATATAATAAACCCTTTATAAAAATTTGCTGAAGGATTATTTTCACCAATTAGCTTATGTAGCTTTTTAATTGTTATTTTATAAATATCTTGTTCCTTTGCGTAATTAATTACCTCATCATATGTTAATTCAAATATATTATCTACAATTTTATAATAAAAATCATCATTAATTATACTAAAAAAGTACTTTACAGCATCCTCATACGTCATTCTAGGAATTCCATCTAAATCACGATTCTTATCTGTATAGCAACCATTTCTATCATTCCATTGTAGAAAATTTATTATTAGATTTCTTTTATTATACTTATTCATAATTTTACATCTCCTATTTTATACTAAATAAATAGCTCATATCAAATCAATTGATATGAGCTATTTATTAATATTTATATATATCTAATTTCTCAAAAACTCTCCAAATATTTTTGTTCTGTGATATTCTAGAGCATCCTTACTTGGATGATACCTTTCATCTTTAGGTAAAAATATTTTTGTACCATTTAATCCTCTTAATATTTCATTTTCTGCCATTAAAGGATGTACTTCTACCTCGTAAGAATCATTTATTGTAAACATTCCTTTGTCAAATGCCCAATGCAAATTCATATCTAATGCAATTCCATTAGTTGGATTATCACTTCCACCATATGACTTTCCTATAATATGACAGGCTTGTATATTAGAAACTCCATTATATGAAATATTTAGTCCAGTTATAGAACATTTATTTTCATAAGCACTTACTATCAATTTTCTAAACTTCATATTTCTTTTAATCTGTTTAATTTTTCTTAATACAACTTCGACATTCTCTTGAACATCTTGAGACATCATCTTTTCAAGGCTTCTTTTACTTAATTCAAAGTTATCAATTTCATCATAATGCATCACTTTATCTTCTTCACTATTATCTTGCTCTATATCATCTATTTGTAATACTTCATTAATTAAAAATCCATTTAGTATGAATTCAGATATTGGAATCATAGTCGCAAAGGCTCTTCCATTCTTATATTTTATAATAAGTTGTAATAACTTTTCATGCTCTTCGCTGTTTTGACTAAACCTATATAAATGATAAAATTCACCATTATCATCTAAATCTTTCATCATAATTATAATATCTTCTGGAGATAATAATACTCTGCCATTGATAAAATTATTATTATATAGTCTAAATTCATCTCGCCCAGTTTCATCACCTTGAGTTATTTTGCTGTTATGATAAGTAAATTCAATTAATCTTGTCTCTCTTTCTGGTTCTATAGAAACTCTTATTGTTTGCTTATCATTTTCTATAATCTCTGAAAGCTCTGGAAATATCTCCAAACAATTTTTCGGCACAAGTATAAAAGATCCTGCTCTTCCAGAAATACCATTCCTAAACCCTAATTCATTACTTTTTACTTGTTTTACAAAAGCTCTATTTTTAAAAACTTCACTAAATTGATTGACTATTTCTGTTTCTAGGCTTGATTTTGCTCTTTTATATATCGTAAATGGGATATTATCCTTATTGTCATTTAAGAGTTTAAGAAGCTTAGATGGTGTTGCTAAAATTTCAACTAATGCTTTTGATAATTGATTAGTATTCATCAATTCATCATCTATTGCTTTTTCAGTTTTTGATAATAAATTGGCTAAATGATTTTTAGTTAAACCATATTTTTTATATATTTCCTCTAACATAAAACCTCTCCTCTGGAGTATTGCAATACTTTTTATAATTATCACCGGTATAAACCCATTATAACAGCAATTAAATTGATATGCAATACTTTTTTCTGGAGAGATATGTCATTTTTTTATTTTTTCTATAATTAACTCCTTATATAACAGCAATGAAAATTCTTAAAGAGCACAACCTTTATATTAAGTCATGCTCTTTAAATAGATGAAAAATACACTCCGCTAATCTTTTTGAGAATTCCGGAGGAACAGCATTCCCTATCATCTCATAATCAGATGACATACTTCCTGAGAATTCAAAATCATCGTCAAAACTTTGTAGTCTAGCAGCTTCACGAACTGTTATTGTCCTAGCTTGTTGTGGGTCAGGATGTATATGCCTTAATCCATCCTTTTTCAAATGTGCAGGGATTGTGTTACTTCTATCATTCCATCTTAACACATTATATTTATGTATATTAGATTCTTTCCCTGTCTTTTCTGTATATAACTTTTTTATTGCTTCAGTTGAATTATACTTATTTGTTCCACTTTCTATATCTAAAGCTAATTCCCTAAAAATTTCAATATCTCTATTATTATGATATCTAGGATAATGATCCCTATATTCAGTTTGCTCTGGAAAATGTGAGTATTTTGTTCTTCCTATTTTTACTTCTACATCTCTAGGTAATAGTTTAGGTAAATCACCTATTACATCATATACAGTTTTTATCTTTTTCGTTTTATATTTATGCAACTTATTATTATAAAAATCTTCTAATATTTCATTGCAATTTTCTCCAAATATGTCCTTGTTTAGTCCTATTAATATTACTCTTTTTCTTTTTTGTGCAACACCAAATTCACTTAAATCTAATAATGCATTTCTTCTTATATCATCAGTAATACAATATCCTACTTCTGAAAATGATTGCTTTATCCTAGATATAATATTTATTCCACCGGGATTAGCTGATAATATTCCTTCTACATTTTCAAATACAATTACTTTCGGTCTAAATCTCCGAACAACTTCAATATAGCTTTCAAAAAGATAATTTCTATAGTCATAATGCATTCCATTTTCATCTTGAATTCTTCCTGCCATAGAATAAGCTTGGCAAGGCGGTCCCCCAACTATCAAATCAACCTTTTTATCTTTAATTAAATTTGATAATCCTACTCCATCACCATATTCATGATCATTATTCCACCCATTTATTAATTCATCTGTTCTCTGAATATCAAATCTAAGGACTCTTTTTTCAGTATCATTATATTTGTACTTATTTTTTAGCCTATTTTTCAATACTTCATATGGCTTTACATTCCATTCAACACATGCAAGTGTAGTATACCTATTAGTTTTTTCAAATCCATCAACTAATCCACCACAACCTGCAAATAACTCAATAGTATTTAGTTTATTCATTTTTCTAATCACCCATTTTAAGATATTCTTTAAGCTTTTTTGCAATATTGTATGATAGCAAAGGCGGCACAGCATTTCCTACTTGTTTATTTTGTTGAGTTTTTGTTCCTAAAAATATAAAATCATCTGGGAATGATTGTAATCTTGCATTTTCTCTTATAGTTGGTACTCTATTATATTTATAGTGAAAGTGATTTCTGTGCCCAGTATCTATTGTTCTTGATGGTTTGTTTGCTGAATATCTAGTCCATGCCTCATTAAACTTTCTGCTTCCTCCAATTCCTTCAGGCAAGTCTTTATAATTTCCTCCATCAGGTACTAACGCTATAGTTTTTTTGACCATATCAGTATGCTTTGTTGCAACATGATTATATAATTTAGAACTGTTCTTTCTCATTACTTGTTGATACTTACTCTTAGGTTTAGAAATATATATATCCTCCTCTAAACCTAATTCATCTTCTCTATCTTGTAAATCACTTAGAGCATCCTCACAAGTGATATAATTTATAGGCACATGTGTTGGTGAAGGAAAACTAAATTTAGCTCCTACCCTATTAGCTATATCCTCTCTTATTCCTACAAAAAACATTCTTTTTCTTACTTGAGGCACACCATAATCAGCTGCTACTAAAGGCTTTGGTGTGACACTTACTCTATACCCCATATCTTCAAATGTATTTACTATTTGTTCCTTTACTAAGCCTCCATATAATGTTGCAATTCCTGGAACATTTTCAATTAAAAAAGCTTTTGGTCTTAATTTATCTACGCTTTTTACTACGGCTAGATATAAAGTATTTCTTGTGTCATTAATATCTCTTGAACCTGTCAAAGAAAATCCTTGACATGGAGGCCCTCCTATTATTAAATCTACATTTTCTTCCCCAGTTATTTCCACATACTTGTTTCTTATTTCAAGTATTGTCTCATCCCTAAATAAATCTGCATTTAGTGCAAATGAATTTTTATGATTATATCTATAAGTTTTCAATGCAGCTTCCTCATGATCTACACCAATAACTACATCAAATCCTGCATCTAAAAAACCATGGGATAATCCACCACAACCACAAAATAAATCAATAACTTTTAATTTTTTGTTATCTTCTGTAATCATATGTTCCTCCTATCAAAATCTATCAATTTAACTACTATATATTAATATACACAAAAAACGTATTTTTTTCAAACGTACGTTCTTTTTTACCTATATTTTTAATCTCACCTATACTAATATAATGGTGTTTTACATAGAGTAATTTATTTCTAATAACTCTGTATATATTCAATATAGAGTTTTACTCTATTATAAAAGTTATATTTTCTATTATACCATCTGTTAATAGACATTAATATCTTCATAATTGTCTAATTATTATATTTGACCATTATAACCCATCATAAACTAAAATAAATTAATTATTCCATATATATTCATCTAAATAACTCCACTTTCTCGGATGCTATGAAAATTACCATTTTTCCCTATTATTATATGATCTAAAACTTCTATACCCAATATCTTTCCTGCTTCTTTTAGCCTATTAGTAACATTTATATCTTCTTTTGATGGAGTAGTATCCCCTGATGGGTGATTATGAAATACTATTATGCTAGCTGCATTACTTAATATTGCTGTTTTAAATACTTCCCTTGGATGTACTATAGATGAGTTTATAGAACCTATACTTACTACCGCTATAGAAGTAGGTTGATTCTTCACATCTATGCTACATACTAATAGTTGCTCTCTATCTGCATCATCAAGAAATCTTCTTGCTATTCCAACCGCATCATTAGGCTGATTTATTCTTCTGATTCCGTATAGCATACTAGATTCCCTTATCATCTTTATAGACACAATATCAATTCTTTTTCTATGTTTAGCAGATTTTTTATCGCCTATATTTATTTCATATTTTCCTCCATCAATTTTCCCTGAACAATATAATTGTTTTGACATTATAAAAACTCCTTTCATTTAAATAAAATAAAAAGAGTAGTTGTTCTAGTTTAGAGAACAACTACTCTTTTAAAATACTTTATTACATTCTATTATTTTGATATAATTTACTATATGATTAAATGTAGCCACGATTTTCAATATTTATAGCCTTAAAATTAACCTATGTCTACAAAATGTCTACAATTTATAATTTAAAATAAACAAAAGCCTTGCTATTGCAAGGCTTTTGTTGGTGCGGCGGAGAAGATTCGAACTCCCGGCCCTTTGGTCCGTAGCCAAATGCTCTATCCAGCTGAGCTACCACCGCAGATATAAAACACGTCAAGACTTATATTAACATAATCATTTTTAAAAAGTCAATAGTTACCTGTTAGTAAATATCAGAAAACTCTATTTCTAAAACTTCCACCTTATTGTTTGATGATATTTTCTTTCTGGTTTGACATTCTTGACAATATTCTCTTGGAAATTTTACGACAAATTCACAGCCATCTTTATGATTTATTATATCTATAGATCCTTTATGTGTTTTAACTAGATTATTAACTAAGTTAAGACCTATTCCACTACCTTCATATTCAGAAGTTAATAGCTTATTAACCTTATGGAACCTATTAAATACTAATTGTTTTTCTTGTTCAGGAATTCCTGGCCCTTGATCCCTTACTGATATACAAACACTATTTTTATCTATGTCTAATGTTATAAGTATCTCAGAGGATTTAGGCGAAAACTTTATTGCATTTGATAATAAATTCATAACTATTCTATCTATTACTTCTGGATCTACCCCTATAATACATTCTTCCTCATTAGTATCAAATATTAATGATATATTTTTATCTTTTGCATACTTGTCCACTGAAGTTACTATGTTTTCAAGAAAACTTACTATATCTAGGTTTTCTTTATTGCATATGAAGTAATTATTTTCTAATTTTGTTACGTCAATTAGATTGTTTATAAGTTTTAACATCTTATAACAACTTTTTTTAATTGAGTTAGAATACTCATTCCACTTATTTTCATTATTATTTGTATAATATTCTTTATTTTTTAATAATTGCATTATACTTAATACCACATTTAGATGAGTTCTCAAATCATGAGAAATATTAAGTATAAATTCTTCTTTTAAATAATCTTTTTGTCTTAAGTCACTAATTTTAGCCTCATAATCATTTAAAATACTTTCAAATGCATTAAAATCGCTATATTTTAATTTCTCCTCCATTTTCAAAACCTCATCTTCACAAATCTTATATACCATATATATTATAATTTTAATTTACTTTTCCTCGCGTGTCTACTATATTATACCATTCATGCTTTTATTTGTAAATTTTTAACAAATAAAATTAATAACTTATTTTATTATAGTTATTAATTGAATATTTCCACCCATTATATTAAAATCAATATAATAATAATTTCTTAAGGAGATAAATTTTATGAAGGATTATGTTATCTTAACTGATTCGGGTTGTGATTTACCTAAAGATTTAGTTAAAGATTTAGACGTAAATTATATTGGTCTAGTATGCTTATTTAAAGGTTCAGAATATATCGAAGATTGTGGTCAATCTCTTTCCTATAAAGACTTCTATAAAGGTATTAGAGAGGGAGAACAACCTACTACCGGTCAAGTAAACTCTTATAGGTTTGTTCAAGAGTTTGAAAAACATGTAGAGGCTAATAAGGCAATAGTTTATATTTCATTTTCATCCGCTCTAAGTGGCACCTATAGTAGTTCTTTAGTAGCTAGAAATGAAGTATTAGAAAAATATCCTGATGCTGATATAACAGTTTTTGATAGTAAAGCTGCCTCTGGTGGTCACGGTCTTTTAGTTTACCTTGCAGCTAAAAAAAGGCAAGAAGGAGCTACAAAAGAAGAATTAGTTACATGGCTTGAAGAAAATTATTTAAAGCTCAATAGTTACTTTTTTGTTGAAGACTTAAATCATTTAAGAAGAGGTGGTAGAATTTCTTCTACTTCTGCTATAGTTGGCGGATTGCTTAACATAAAACCTGTTCTTCATGTAAATGAAGAAGGAAAACTAATAAACATCGCTAAAGCAAAAGGAAGAAAAAAGGCAATAAAATATCTTCTAGATAGTCTGGAGAGAAAGATAGTTAATTCAGAAAACCAAACAATCATTATTACTCATGCAGATTGTTTAGAGGATGCTGAAGGACTTGCTACATCTTTAAAAGAAGCTATTAAAGTAAAAGAAGTTATCATAAATTATATAGGATGTGCAATAGGCAGCCATACTGGTGCAGATGCTATGACTGTATTTTTCTTAGGTAATGATAGAAATCCATAAAATTTTAAGGGGCTAGTTAAAGCCCCTTTTTTAATAAATCATAGATTAAATCTTATATGACTTCCTTCTTTTGCAGGAGTTACTTCTAACCTTGCATCTATTCTTTCTTTTAACTCAGACACGTGAGATATTATGCCTACTAGCCTTCCCCCTTGCTGAAGGTCAATTAAGCAGTTTATTGCATTATCTAAAGATTCTTGGTCTAGGCTTCCAAATCCTTCATCTATAAACATGGTATCAACTTTTATTCCACCAGTATAGCTTTGGACAACATCTGCTAATCCTAATGCTAAAGCTAAGGAAGCTTTAAAACTTTCTCCACCAGATAAAGTTTTTACATGTCTCGCTTTACCTGTATAATTATCAAATACCTCTAATTCTAAACCTGACTGTTTACTTCCCTTTACTCTGTTTTCTTTTCTTTTGAGCATAAACCTTCTACTAGTCATTTTCATAAGTCTTATATTTGCAGCATTTATTATTTCATTAAAATAAGCTGCCAGAACATATCTTTCAAAGCTAATTTTCTCACTGTTATCACCTTTAGCTAATCTTGATAAGTCACCTATTATACTGTATTCTTTTTCTCCTTTAGCTATACTAGCCGTTAATTTTACAATTTTATTTAACTGTTTTTTATTATTATCCACCCTTGAGAATATTCTGCTATTTTCTTCATTTATGGCTTCTTCTTTATTTTTCAATAACTTTATTTTTTCATTTATGATTTCTATATCTATTTCATTCAAGCCCTGTGTTTCTTTTTCTATTTCTAACAATCTGTCTTTTAAGGATTTCAAGTTTTCATTATATTTTTTTATTTCTTTATCTAAAATATCTATTTGAACCTTAGTTCTCTTTAAATTAATGTATTCATTGTAATCCATAAAGCCATGTTTCTTTAAAGAATCATTAAACTTATCTTTACTTTCCTCTAATTCCTTAATTATTTCTTTTAAATTATTCTCTTTACCTTTTAAATTTTCCTCACTTGATGCTTTTATAGAACTTAAGTTACTAAAATTGTTTATTGCATCTTTATAGGCTTTTTCTAAGGTTTCAAGAGAAAGTGTATACTTTTCTATCTCAGCCTTTAGCAAATTAAGTTCTCTCTTATCTTCAGGTATCTCTAGTTCAATATTTAATAAAAGTTCTTTTTCAGATTTAACAACACCATATATTTCAGTAAAATCTTTTTCTAAACTTTCTCTTTGTTTTTCTTTTTCATTAGACTTAGTAATTATCTCTTCCCTTTGCTTCTGAACTCTATCTTTTATAATTATAATGGTATTAAGTTCTTCTATTTCCTTCTCTAAACCCTTTTGTAAATTCCTTATTTCTATACCTTTGGATTTTATTACATTTAACTTCTCTTCAATTTTAAGATCTTCTAAATTTTCTTTTATTATATGTGATGTATTTTCATAGCTATCCATATAAGAGGTTTTTAACTCCTCTAAAGATGCTTTTATAGCTGCTATATCATTTCCCTTGGCTGTAAGTTCTTGCTCTGACTTATTAAGTATAAGTTTCTTATCATCCACCTGCTCTGCTGTAGGTGTTTCTTTAAGCTTTAATGCTTTTTTAGGATGTTCCATCGACCCACATACAGGGCAAGGTTTATTCGCTTCTAAAGCTTCCGCTAAGATACCTGCCTGCCCTTTTATAAACAAATCATAAGCTTCCATGTAAACTTTATTACATTCCTCATGATTTTTTCTTAATACATCTAATTCTATTAAAGCTTTTTTATATTCTAATTTTTTGTTATAATACTTACTGCACTTATTATGAAGCTCAAGCAATAGTTTTATATCCTTCGATATAAAATCTAGTTCTTGTTCTTTTTTTACTTTTAATAGTTCTTTCCTCTGAATATCATTAATAGTACTATCTATTTTTTCAAGTTCAGCTTTTAGATTTATTATTTCTATTTTAACATTACTTCTTTTTGCTTCTATATCTTTACTTCTGCTTATTATTTCTCTTAAATTAGATTTCTTCTTCTCATAATTAATGACCTTTGGCTCAAAGCTTTTAAGATTTCCTATTATTTCTGTTATTTTTTTTCTTAAATCCTCATTTTTATTTTCTTGCTCTAAAACCTTCTTTGCTTCTTCTAATTTTCTAGAATTTATCTCGAATGCATTTCTACTCTCTATTAATTCTTTTTCTCTATTAATCTTGGTTTGATTTTTTTGTATTAACTGCTCTTCAATAGGCATTAATTCTAAGGCTTTTCTTCCTAAATCAAGTTCTTTCACCTTATATTTAATCTCACTATCTTTTAACAATTCTCTTTCTAAGTGCTCTTTAAGTTCTATTTTATATTTTAACTTTTTATTTATATCTAAAGCTCTTGTGAGTTTGGTTTGATGTTCTTCTGTAGTAAGCTTAATATTCTCTATATCCTCTTTAAACTTCCACATCGCCTCTTCATCTCTAGCTACTAAATCTTTAGTTAAATCTAATATCTCTTGTAGGTTTTTATCCTTAGCTTCCTTTAGTGCAAAAAGATACTCTTCCTCACCAGGGTCTATACTTCTTATGTAAACATCTCTTTCTTCAATAATTTTAGATATTCCTTTATTTAACTCTCTTTCTTTTTCTTCTAAGTTCTTTTGAACCATTAAAAAGGCTTCTGTCCCAAATATCTTTCTAAATATTTTCTCTCGCTCTAAACTCTCTGCCTCTAATAGTCTTCTAAACTCTCCCTGAGGAAGCATTACTATTTGTTTAAATTGTTGACTTGTTATACCCAATATTTCAGCTATCTTTTCGTCTACCGATTTTACCCCAGTAACTATTTTACCTTCTGGAAGCATTAACTCTGCTTCAGCACTTTTTTGAATATACCCTTCTCCTCTTGATTTCTTTTTAAACTGCTGAGGATGCCTTTTTATAGTATAGTTTTTACCTCTAAGAGAAAATGATAACTCCACATAAGTATCTATTCCATCTTCTGCAAAATCACTCCTTAAGCTATCCTTATCTCTGCTACTTCCAGAAGCTTCTCCATATAAGGCAACACTTAAGGCATCAAATATAGTTGTTTTTCCTGCTCCCGTTGGGCCAGTTATTAGAAATATGTTTTTTTCTCTAAGATTAGTAAAATCTAATACCTCTTCTTTTGCATAAGGTCCAAACGCACTCATAACGAGTTTAATTGGTCTCATCTATATTACCTCTCTTTGAACTTCTTCTATTACCTTTTTAAGAACTTCTACTCTTTCATCATCTAACTCTTTTCCTGTAAGAGTTTTATAAAATTCATTAAATAATTCTTCTTTGCTTTTGCTTTTATATCCCTCTTCTGCTGAAGTTCTATTACTTTCTGTATTTATAAAAGCTTCTCTGCTTAAGCCCATTATATTAGGATATACAGCTCTTAGCTTAGATATTGGGTCTAATAGTTCTCCTTCGTCTGTTAATATAGCAAATACATAGTCATCGGTATTTGTGCCTTTATAAACTTTTGGAGATATTATTTCATCAATTGGCCCTTTAATGGTTCTTAAGTCTCTAAGAGCTTTAAGCTCCTTTATTTCAATATCAACTTCTCCTTTTGAATCTATGTTTACTATAGTTACGCTTTTCTTTTGTCTCGCCTCTGAGATAGAATACTTTAATAGTGATCCAGAATATCTAATCTTATCTGATCCAACTTTTTGTGGTCTATGAAGATGACCTAACGCTACATAATTAAATTTATTAAAAACTTCTGCTGATATTAAATCTGTTCCCCCTATAGATAGAGGTCTCTCGGAAGATGATGTAACAAGTCCAGCCCTTTCCTCTTCACCATCTTCAGTTATTTCTTGCTCTTTATCTTTCATATTTGTTATATATCCATGAGTTATAAGTATATTCCTTTGATTTATATCTAATTGAGTTTCAATATTTTCAATTATCTTTTTAGCCCCATCTTCATGAGTTTTTATAGCGCTATCTTCATAAAGTTCTCTAACATAAGCAGGATCTGTATATGGTACTAAATAAAAATTAACAATTCCATACACATCTTTTAGAGGAACCTTAGTTATCTCTTTTCCTAATAATCCTTCTATATGAAGACCACTATTTTTTAAAAGTGAACTTCCAAAAGATAATCGCTCTGGACTATCATGATTTCCTGATACGGCTAAGACAGGAACTTTTAGTTCTACTACTATTTTACTTAAAAATTTATCTAAAAGTTCTACTCCATCAGCTGGTGGCACTGATCTATCATATAAATCTCCTGCTATTATTAAGGCATCTGGTTTCTCCTCAACTATTAATTTTATAAGTTCATTTAATATAAACTCTTGATCTTCTAGCATGCTAAACTCATTTACTATTTTACCTATATGCCAATCAGCTGTATGAATAAATTTCATAATATACCTCCATTAGACTTTCTTATTTTTATTCTAACAAAATTAAAAAAGAATTCCAATCTTACGATTAGAATTCTAAACTTCATCATCTTTTATATAGTTCAGTTAACTTCTTAATCTTAATTTCTAAATCTTCATTAAGCTGTTCTTCTCTAGCTCTCCACGTCCAATTATTTTCGGCAATTGAGGGCTTATTCATTCTATAATTATTATCTAGTCCTAAAAAATCCTGCATAGGCGCTATGGCTAAAGCAGCAACTGAGCTCCATGCCCCTCTTATAAATCCCCAGTTGTATCCCTCTTCCTTACTTAATTTTAAATACTCTTTAGCATATTCTACATCACCTTTGTTTCTTTCATCCTGAAACCATCCTAAAAAAGTATCATTATCGTGTGTTCCTGTATAAACAACACAGTTTTTAATGTGATTATGAGGAACATATTGACTTTCATAATCTCTACTAAAGGCAAATTGTAATACTTTCATACCTGGGAATCCAGTTTCCTTAAGAAAATCTATTACTTCTTGAGTTAATAGTCCTAAATCTTCAGCAATTATATTAACCTCTCCTAGTTCTTCTTTAATTTTATTAAACAATTTTACTCCTGGTCCCTTTACCCACTTCCCATTAATAGCAGTTTCATCTCCATAAGGTATTGACCAAAAAGCTTCAAACCCTCTAAAATGATCTATTCTAACTAAATCGTATAATTTTAAACTCGTCTTTATCCTATTAATCCACCAGATATAATTATTTTTATCTAAATACTCCCAATCATATAATGGATTTCCCCATAACTGCCCTGTTTCAGAGAAATAATCCGGAGGACATCCTGCCACCCTTAAAGGAACACGCTCCTCATCTAATAAAAACATCTTATGATTTGCCCAAACATCACAGCTATCTCCAGCCACATAAATAGGTATATCTCCAATTATTTTAATACCATTACTATTAGCGTACTCTTTTAAGGAGCTCCATTGCTTATGAAATACATATTGTAAAAATGTCCAGTAGCCTATTTCATCCTCTAACTCTTTTTTATATTTATCCATAGCTTCTTTTTCTCTAAACCTAATATTCTTATCCCAAGTATACCAAGCCTTTAAATCAAATTTATTCTTTAAAGCCATAAATAAACCATAGTCTTCTATCCATTTTTTATTTTCTACTTTAAATTCATCTAAACTTTCTTTATTGTTTTTATAAGCTTTTTTTAAAATCTCCATCTTATTTCTAAATATTTTATAATAATCTACTCTCTCTTTTTCTTTTCCTAAATCTATATTTTCTATATCCTCTAGCTTAAGTAACCCATCCTTAACTAAAAGATCTAACCCTATAAAATATGGATTCCCTGCAAAAGCAGAAAAACATTGATATGGTGAATCTCCATATCCCGTGGGTCCTAAAGGCAGTACCTGCCAATATTTTTGACCAGCATTTTTAAGAAAATCAACAAACTTAAAAGACTCTTCCCCAAAACTTCCTATACCATGTTTATTAGGAAGAGATGTAATGTGCATTATTATTCCACTGCCTCTTTCCATAAAATTCTCCCCTTTTTAATATATTAAAAAATTAAGAGTGCTGATTTTAGTCAACACTCTTAAAATTTTACTCACAATATATCTGAACTAAATTTATTATTACTTCTACAGCCTTTTCCATAGACTCTATAGGAACATATTCATATTTACCATGGAAGTTCTCTCCCCCAGCAAATATATTAGGTGTTGGTATTCCCATAAATGATAGTCTAGCGCCATCTGTACCACCTCTTATAGGTCTTATATCAGCTTTAACTCTAGCTTTTTCCATAGCCTTTTTAGCATGATCTACTACAAACATAACAGGCTCTATTTTTTCCTTCATATTCCTATAACTTTCTGTTATCTCTATATTTACTAGATCCATTCCGTATTTACTATTTATAGCATGCTGCTTTTCTTCTAACACCTTTAATCTTGATTTATATATCTCAAGAGAAAAGTCTCTTATTATATAAGTTAAAGTAGTTTCCTCTACTCCACCTTCTATTCCTACTAAATGATAAAATCCATCGTAACCTTCTGTTTTTTCTGGAACTTGATGTTTCGGTAGAAGATCTGCATATTCCATAGCTACAGTCATAGAATTAATCATCTTATTAAATGCATATCCTGGATGAACATTTCTTCCTTTAACGACTACCTTAGCACTTGCAGCATTAAAGTTTTCATATTCAAGTTCACCTATTCTTCCACCATCCATAGTGTAGGCATATTTAGCTCCAAATTTCTCTACATTAAAGAATTTAGTTCCTTCTCCTATTTCTTCATCTGGAGTAAATGCTATTCTTATTTCTCCATGCTTAATTTCTGGATGTTCTATCAAATATTCTATTGCTGTTATGATTTCTGCTATTCCAGCCTTATCATCAGCACCTAAAAGAGTAGTTCCATCTGTAGTTATTAAAGTTTTTCCCTCATAAAGTTTTAGCTCTGGGAAGTTTTTTGGAGATAATACTACATTTTTTTCTTTGTTTAATATTATATCTCCACCTTTATAATCAACTATTTGAGGATTTACATTTTTACCTGTCATATCTGGCGATGTGTCCATGTGTGCAATAAATCCTATAACTGGTACTTTTTTATCTATATTGCTTTCTAAAGTAGCATACACATAACCATGTTCACACATTTCTACATTTTTAAGACCTAAAGTTTTTAATTCCTCAACTAAAATTTTAGCTAAGTCAAACTCACCTTCAAAACTTGGAGTTGTGCCTGTACTTTCATCAGCTGTTGTATTGATTTTTACATATTCTAAAAATCTATCTTGAACCTTTTTCATAATTTATACTCCTTTATTAACCTATTATAAACAATTCCTCTTCTGTAACTTCTTTCTTTATAAGCTTTAGCGCTAGGTATATATAAACCATAGAAACAGCTAAAAATATAAGGCTAAACATAGGTACTCTTACATTTGCAGATACAAATATAGTATCTATTATTACTGGCAATGTAATAGAATATAATGATATTCTATATAAACCTTTAAATTTAATTTTCACCTTAACAATATAACTAACTACAGTTCCAACTAATGCTATAATTAATGCCCATAGTAGGTTTCCTATAAAACCACCTATTGTATAAATAAGCAATACAAAAATCCACACTATACTAGCAGCATTTAATATATTGATTATATCTCTAGGATATATATTAGTTGTTATATCTGAAAAATTCTGAACCGTTTGTTGCCCATTATTGTTGATTATAACTCTATCTTTAAAAATCAAAACTGAATTTATATATTTTTCTAGATTAAGATCAGATAGATTTTTCTGTCCATAAGAATCATATGTATAGCTAGTGTCAACTAATACCAATACACCTTCTTCTTTTATAAGTATGGGATTTTCCCCAACGGTTAATTCTCCATTTTCTAATTTAAAAGTGTCTTCATTTTCAGTTAGGTAGTTTTTAGTTTCATTTATTGCCTTTTGAATATTTCTAGATACATTAAATCCTTTAATGCCACCAAGTATTATAGACAATAACAAAATATATATTATAGCCTTACTTGTTCTTTCTTTCAAAAAGACCAAATAACTTTTTATATCTATAATACTTTTTATAAACTTCTCTGCTACATTCATTTTCTTCATAAAAAGTTTCCCCCTTAAATTTCCATATCATTTCTATTATACTATACTTTAAATCAATCTTCTATATTAATTACCACTCCTTTAAATGCTATAAAAACATATATAATTCCAATGATCAAATAAATATAATTTGTAAATAATAAAGATATATTTAAAAATCTCAAAATAGCTCCTAAAATTATACCTGTTGTAATAGAGTATAAACTCATTTTATAAATATTTCTATATTTTAGAGGCCATCTTAATAAAGCATTAATAATTACCCCAGCTAAAGATATTATAAATGCAGAAAATAAATTTAAAACTATCATCAAAACTGGGGTTACAAATTCAATTAAATAAGCTCCCATTTTTAACTTAGGTAAAAGTTCTTGTGTTTTTTCTTTATCTAAATTAATCCACTTAAAAAAATCATAGGTTGCTTGATCTATATTTATATTACTTTTTTTATAAAAAAGCTTATCTTTCAAAATTAAAATACATTTGTCATATTCATCCAGTTTACTTTCTGTTGTTTCTCCTGAAGTATCTATGATTATAGTAGGTTTTTTAGCCTTTATTATTATTATTGGCTCCTTTTCTTTTACATCTAAAATCCCATTGTATAAGGTAAACTCAGGAAAACCATTTCCCACCTCATCTTCTATAAGATTAATAAAGTCTAAATAGTCTCTAGCTGGTGTCGTAAAGCTAATAAGTCCAGTGATAACAGTTATAGATATCATGTATACAAAAGCTCTTACAAGACTTTCCTTTATTAAATTATAATATTCTCCTGGCTTAAAAATACTTATAAAAAACGCTTTAACAAAATTTATTTTTTTCATGTTTTCACCTAATCTTAATTCTTTTTTTATATTATTACCATTTTTCCCAATATTAAAATTAATAACTATATTTCCTATAAAATGATTATTAATAGAATTTTTGGTAATACTTTTTAAAGAATTCTTTACTAGGAGGTTCTGCTTATGCGTAAAAAATCATCACTTAAGACTTTAATAAAGGATAATAAAGGTTTTATATTTATATATCTAACCTTAGTTACCTTGGCTACCTCCCTTATAGTAGCTTCAGTTATTTCATATAACTACTTAATTAGTGCCTTTAGATCTCAATTTAATAATGGTCAATATAGTTCTGCTAATAATATAATCATTAATCAGCAAAAATATAATCCAGTTAAAACTCTGTTAATAAATAGAGATTTACAGAAATTTTTAAGGCAGTTTTTTGATGATGTAGTATCATCCTATGACAATAAGGAACTCGGTGAAAATGAAGCTTTATTTTTAGTTAAAGAGGTAGAAAGTTACGGTTTTTTTAATGAAGATATACAATCATTTAAAACCTCTTTACCAACTATTAAAGAGTCCGAAGATAATTTAAAAAATGGAATCGCTAGCTTAAATAATGAGAAATACAAGGAAGCTATTGATAGTTTCTCTAAAGTATCTCTTTTTGATTCCAGCTATAAATCAGCATTAGAATATAAAAAAGAAGCTTTTAATAATTATAAAGTATCAATAATAGATGAAAGTAAAAAATTAGCTGAAGATAAATATTATACTAAGGCCATTGACTTAATCAATAACAACTTAGGTGAATACATATCTCAGGATAAAGAAATAGAGGATCTACTAGCATCTTATGAAAGCGATAAAAAGAGTTATCTTGCTTCAACGGGTAAAAATTCTTCTACTGTCGCTGCATCAGCATCTTTACCTGTAATAAGTTCAAGTAATATCAATACCTTAAATCTAAGTAGTTCAACATCAATGCTTATATATGTTAATAAAAATACTCAAAAAACTTATGTTTATAAGGGATCTAAAAATTCTTGGAAGTTAGACAAAACCTTTTCTTCCTCTACAGGTATATCTGGAAAAGATACTCCTTCTGGTATATTTGAAGTTTTAGAAAAGGGTGAATGGTTTTTCTCAGAAAAATATGAGCAAGGTGGTAAGTATTGGGTGCAGTTTAAAGGCGATTATTTATTCCACTCACTACCATTTGCTGAAGATAAAAAAACTATATTAGATACAACTTTAGGCAAACCATCCTCCCATGGCTGTATAAGGCTTGATGTCGCTAATGCTAAATGGCTATATGAAAATGCTAAAAAGGGAACTAAGGTAATAATAAACTAAGAAGGTGGCTCAATATATTGAGCCGCTTTTTTAGTTTATTTTTATATTTTCCTTTTAAAATATCTTTTTCTAATATCTTTAGAAATTTCTGTACATTTGTACAACTGTACACTTATTTTTTTGTACAATTGTACATTCATAATATAAATTATCTTAGGTAAATGCTTAACTAATACCTGTTTAAAATCAATTAAATAGACTTCTACATTTTTTTATATAACTTACTTAGATACTTTAGCATAAACCCTCTATCTTATGGTAACAAATATATAGATAAGTTTTAATGATAGGAGTTGATTATATGAAAACCATAGGTGATAATCCAATTTGGACCAGTGTAAATCCAATAAGTTATCATTATCCAAGTTTAAATGAAAATATTGATTGTGATGTTGTTATTGTTGGTGGAGGAATATCTGGAGCTTTATGTTGTTATTACTTTGCTAAGGCAGGTATAAAAACTGTTCTACTTGAATCAAATATTCTTGGTTACAGCAGTAGTTCTTGCTCTACCTCTATTCTTCAATATGAAATTGATTCAAATATTTCAGGTTTAAGTAGTAAGCTCGGAAAAGAAAAAGCTTTTGAGGCTTTTTCCGAAACCCTTCAAGCTTTTAATGATTTAAAAGATATAATAAATGAATTAAATATTGATTGTGACTTTAAAGCTGTTCCATCTTTACTTTATACTAATAAACCTGCACATTCACAGGCATTAAGAAATGAATATAATCTTAGAAAATCTGCTGGATTTGATGTTCAGTATATAGACTTCAATAATTCCAGAGATTATTTCCCTTTCCCAATTTATTCAGGAATACTTTCTCACGAAGGTTCTGGAATAGTTGATCCTTACAAATTAATAAATGCTTTAATAAGAAATGCTTTTGATAATGGGGCTAGAGTCTTTGAACATACTCCTGTAGATAATATAAAATCTCTTTATACAGGTGTTTTAATAAATACCCCTAAAGCCAAAATAAATGCAAAAAAAGTTATTATTGCTACTGGTTACGAGGCTATAGAAGATTATCATATACCTAATCAAAAATTAACTAGAAGTTTTACTATTAGTACAACAAAATTTTTAAATGAAAATGAAGAAGTTTGGTATAAAAATTCTATAGTTAGAGATATGAGTGATCCTTATACATACCTTAGACCAACTGTAGATGGTAGGATATTAATAGGCGGAGAGGACATAGATAATTTAGAATATAATGATGAATTAAATTCTAAAAAATATCTAATACTAGAAAAGAGATTAAGAGATTTGCTCTGTTCTCCTAAAGATTTTAAGATTGAATTCCAATTTAATGGTGTATTTGATGATACAAATGATAGTCTTCCTATAATAGGAGAAAATCAAGACTTTCCAAATCACTATTTTTGCTTAGGCTACGGTTCTAATGGAATTTTATATTCAACCTTTGGAGCAAAGATGCTATTAGATCTCTATCTTAATCAGAATGCCTCCCACTTGGACTTATTTGAATTTAGTAGAAATACTATCTAGAGCTATTGCACTAAGAAATTAGTGCAATAGCTCCTTTTTTTATTTAATGTTTTTGTAGTAAAATTAATTGAGGTGATTTATATGGTTATTTTTTATCCTAAAGATGTTCAATACGTTATAGATACATTAACTAAAAATAATTATGAAGCTTTTTTAGTTGGAGGATGTGTTAGAGATATTCTTTTAGATACAAAACCTAAGGACTATGATATAACAACTAACGCTCTACCTGAGCAGGTCATGTCATTATTTTCAAAAACAATACCTACTGGTTTAAAACATGGAACAGTGACTGTTTTAATTAATGATACTCCATACGAAGTTACAACCTATAGAATTGATGGTGATTATAAAGATAATCGAAGACCTGAAGATGTTCAGTTTGTTTCTTCACTTAAAGATGATCTATCTAGAAGAGACTTCACGATAAATGCTTTAGCTTATAACAATAAAGATGGTCTACAGGACTTTTTTAATGGCACAGAGGACTTATCCTCAAAACTTATTAAAGCTGTAGGTAATGCTGATAAGCGCTTTAATGAAGATGCTTTAAGAATGCTTAGAGCTATACGTTTTTCCTGTCAGCTTAACTTTAATATAGAATTAAAAACACTAAAAGCTATAGAAAAAAATAGTTCTCTTATTTTAAATATAAGTTCTGAAAGAATACGAGATGAACTTTGTAAAATCCTAACTTCACCTAATCCTGCTAAGGGATTTAGACTTTTAAACTCTACAGGAATACTTAAATATATACTTCCTGAGCTTCAAAAGGCTGTTGGTTTTGATCAAAAAACGCCTTATCATGATAAAGATATATTTGAGCACACTCTTTCTGTTGTAGAAAAAGTTCCTAATAATTTAACCTTAAGATTAGCGGCCCTTTTTCATGATATAGCTAAACCTCAATGTTTTTTTATTGGAGAAGATGGTATAGGCCATTTTTACGAACATCAAAAGGTAGGAAAAGATTTATCTAAAAATATACTAAAAAGCCTATCCTTTGATAATGATACTATAGATAAAGTTTCTACCCTTGTTAGAGAACATATGAGTATACTTTTTAAACCCAAATCCGCTGCTATTAAAAGGTTAATTAATCGAGTAGGAAAAGATCTTATATTTGATTTATATGATTTACAAAAAGCAGATATCTTATCTTCCGCACCTCCGTTTATAGCATTGGAAGCTCTGGAGTCTACTAAAGAAAAAACAAAAGAAATTTTAGAAGCAGACGAACCTTTAGATAAATCTTCTTTAAATATAAATGGAAACATATTAATGAAATCCTTAAATATAACACCTGGAAAAATAGTTGGAGAAATAATTGATTATCTTATGAATAAAGTTATAGATGAGCCTAACTTAAACACCGAAGCTGATTTATTAACTTTAGCTAGAGATTATATAAATGATAAAACAAACCCTTAGGAATATTTAAAATCCTAAGGGTTTCCTTTTTATATCTTAACTTCTTTATCTATATTAAATAAATATAGATATCTTTCTTTAACTTTTTTACCTGTTATTTTCTCTAAAGCTTCTTCATAGTAGTCTAGCTGTAATCTATACCTATCTATTATTTCCTCTGCACCTTTTTCCCCTACATAATCGGTTTTATAGTCTAGAAGAACTATTCCATCTTCTTCTTCAAAGTAGGCATCTATTACTCCTTGAAGTCTTACCTTCTCAGTTTCATATTCTTTAGGAAGAGTTTTATCAAAATTTAAGGCACTTATTTCTGTATAGAAAGCTAATTCCCTATTTACTTCTCTGCCTTCTTCAAAAGCGCTCTTCATTCGCTGCCCTAAATTACTATTCATAAAGTTTAGTATTTTCTTTATGTTTATTACTTTACTTTCATCTTCTCTTAGTAAGTCCCTGTTTATTAAGTCTTCTATTTGCTCTTTTATATCACCATAAGTATTACTTTTTCCTAGTTCTAACTTCTGCATAAAGAAATGAACTATGGTTCCTCTTTCTGCTGGTGATAATCCTCTCTCTTCTTGTAAAAATACTGGTTTTACTACTTTTTCAACTTTAAATACATCATAAGTAGCTTCTTCTTGCAAATCCTCATAAGCTCTTTTCTTTAAATCAGATACTGATATATTTGAAGGAAGTAAAGACGACTCTCTGTACTTATATTTAAAGCCTAGTCTTCTTTCTATCTCTTTATTTATAGACTTATATTCCTTATTTATAAACAATTCTTTTTCTTCATTTTTATCCACAGCAATAAAATTTTCTTCCACAGGCATTTGAGATTTTCTCCACAAGTTTATATTCCAGTGAGAATTATCAAGGCTTAAGTTTTCCACAAAGTTATTTTCGCCTCTCAATATACCACCATCTTTATGTCTACATAAAGCTAAGGCTATCCAATCTAAAAAGCTTCTTTTCTTCAGTACCTCTGATGGAGATATTTTATTATCACCTAAGGATGTTGCTCTTCTCCACTTATCTACATTTCTATCAAAATTAGTTGTAGCTCCTGTTATTATAAGCTTTTCCTTAGCTCTAGTTAAGGCTACATAAAGTATTCTCATTTCCTCTGATAATGCTTCTACTAAGAATTTTTTCTTTATAGCATTTTTAGCTATAGATGGATAGGATACTCTTCTTTCTACATCTATAACCTGAGGGCCAAATCCTAAATCCTCATGAAAAAGAACTTCTTTATTTAAATCCATAAGATTAAATTGTTTTCCACAGCCACTTAAAAATACTACTGGAAATTCAAGACCCTTACTTTTATGAATGCTCATTATTCTTACTACATCTTCATTTTCACCAAGAATTTTAGCACTTCCCATATCACCAGAGGAGCTTCTAAGTCTATGAATGAAGTTTATAAAATTAAATAATCCTTTAAAGCTAGTTCTTTCAAATTGTCTAGCTCTTTGGAATAATATTCTTAAGTTAGCTTGCCTTTGTATTCCATTGCTCATAGCTCCTACATATCCATAATAAGATGTGTCCATGTATAAGTACCATATAAACTCATCTATAGGAATATATATAGCCTTTTCTCTCCAACGTTTTATGCTCTCTATAAAATAAATACATTTTTCCTTTAGGCTTTGATTTACTTCTTTTTCCCCTAAAGCTATTTTTTCTATGGTTTCATAGTAGTAGTCTTCTTCACCTATAATTCTTAAATCCGCAAGTTCTTCTGCTGTAAAAGAAAATATAGGACTTCTTAATGTTGATATTATAGGAACATCTTGAAGTGGGTTATCTATAACTTTAAGTACAGAAAGTATAGTTCTTATTTCTATAGTTTCAAAATATCCACTTCCAGTATCAGCATAGATTGGTATACCCATAGCTCCCAGTTCTTCTAAGAAAGTGTCAGCCCAGTTTTTAGTTGCTCTTAAAAGAATTACTATATCTTTAAATCTTATTTTTCTATATTCTCCAGTACCTTTATCTAAAACCTTATATATACTTCCGTCCTTAGGATTCATAAGATTATTAATTCTGTTTCCAACTATTCTTGCCTCTATTTGAACAGCGGTTAAGTCCTCTTCTTCCTCTGGATCTATCTCTATTTCTTCTGTAACTTCATACTCTTCTTTTTCTTCTTCTCCACTTTTATCTATTATGTGAAGCTCAATATCTCCAGCTACCTGTACCCCTTCTTCTTCAGGATATGAATAGCTAGCTCCTAAGTTTAAGGCTTCTTTCTCATCATATTCAAGCTCTCCCACAGTAGTTGACATAAGCTGAGTGAATATAAAGTTAACTCCATTTATAACTTCTTCTCTACTTCTAAAATTTTTATAGAGCATTATTTTTCTATTTTTATCTGTATCTTCAGTTCCATAGCTATTGTATTTCTCTAAGAAAAGCTCTGGTTTTGCTTGCCTAAACCTATATATACTCTGTTTTACATCTCCAACCATAAACACATTAGGATTTTCTAATTCTTTTCTTGAAACAAGGTTTATTATGGTTTCTTGTACATTGTTAGAGTCTTGATATTCATCTACAAGCACTTCATTAAACTTCTCTCTTAAAGAACTTGAGACTGAAGAAGGTTTTATTTCTCCATTGTCCTCATCTATAAGAATCTTTAAACATAAATGCTCTAGGTCATTAAAATCTAAAACTCCTCGTTCTCTTTTTTTAGCTTCATATCTATTCTTAAAGTCTATTACTAAGTTAGAAAGAGACTTCATAAGAGGATGTAGAAGTTTTAAACCTTCTAAGATTTCTTCTGGAGCTACATTAAAGGCCCCATCTCCCATTTTAGCTATAGATTTTTTCACTTCATCTCTTATCTTTTTTACTCTTTCTTGGGTATCTGGATCTTCAACATTTTTAGCTAGAACCCTTTTAAGTGTTGAAAATTTTACTCCACTTACCTTTAGATATATTTCATTTAAGTAACCTTCCTCTAAGCTCACTCTTATATTATTAAGAATATTAATATCATCATTGAGATTTTCCCCATAAGGCTCTAGTCCTCCGCTGTTTTCAGCTAGGTCTAACGCTATATAGAGATTTTTTATAAGACTGTTTAGTTCAAGAAGTACTGATTCCTTTAATACCTTTATCCAAGGAGTATTTTCTAACTCCTCTTCATTATCTATATTAAAATCTTCTGATTTCTCTTTAAGCCAGTTTTCTGGCCAAGGACCACTCATTGAAAACTCATAGAGATTTAAAACTAACTCTTGTAGTTTTTTATCATCTTTACCACTTCCATAAGCATCTAAGAGAAGTATGAACTCTTTATTCTCCTGATCATACTTTTCTTCAAAAAGTTCTGTTAAAGTTTCAAGCTTCATTAAAGTTCCTTCAGTATCATCACTTATTCTAAAGGCTGGGTCTAAATCTATATGATGAAAGTTGTTTTTTATAGTATCTAAACAAAAAGAGTGCATGGTAGTTATATTAGCTTTACTTAATAAGGTTAGTTGCCTTTGAAGGTTTTTAGAGTTAGGCTCGTGCTCTAACTCTTTAGATATGGCATCAGCTATTCTTTCTCTCATTTCTCCTGCCGCTGCTGAGGTAAAAGTAACAACTAATAGTTTATCAATATCAACAGGATTTTCTTTATCCGTTATTATTTTTATTATTCTTTCAACCAAAACAGCTGTTTTACCTGAACCAGCTGCTGCTGCTACTAAAAGGTTACAGTCTCTAGTATTAATAGCCTGAAGCTGTTCTTCTGTCCATTTAGTTGCCATTACCTTTCCCCTCCTTCTTCATTCTTTTTTATATCTTCCTGCATTTCTTGCCATACTTCTTCTTTTTTCTTTAACTTAATTAGCTTATATTTATTATCCTTTAAGCTAGTATCAAACTGACATACTGATGAGTAATCACAAAAATCACAGTAAGCAAAATTGCTCTCTTTAGCAGGATTTATCTTTATGTTACCTTTTAGCATATCTGAACATATTTCTTTTATCTTATAGTTAACATACTTCCTTAAGGTTTCAAACTGTTCTTCAGTAGCAACTGAGCTTGTGGAAGAAACATCTCCGTCCTTTTTTATTCCTGCTGGTATAACTACGGAATAAAGTCCTGGATCATTATCCATAGCTTTTATTATCTTAGGATCTTTAAGTACCAATCCATCCATCTTAAAAGAGGATAGGACCTTCTTTTGTATCTCTTCTTCAGTTATTCTCTTTTCAGCTGCTATAAGTGGATCATCTATCCTAAAATATAATATAGCTCCTGGAAGAGTGCTTTTATTTAAGAAGTATTTAGAATTCTTTATTAAAGCATCTAAATATACTAAAAGCTGAATTTGGAGACCATGATAAAGCTTTGTTAAGTCAAACTTCTTACTACCTGACTTATAATCAATAACCCTAATATAGCTTTCTCCATCTATATCAGCTACATCAACTCTATCAACTCTTCCTACTAGAGATACTTCTTCCCCATCATCAAGTTTGATTTTTATAGGCTCTGCATCCTTAAAACTTGAGAACTCAAACTCATTTTTATAGATTTCAAAAGTACTTCTTTTCATATGTTCAGATACCGCTGATACAGATTTAGATAATATTCTTTTAAATCTATCTGTAAAATACTTATATCTTTTTGAACTATTTAATATAAACCCTTGATTTTCATCTAGTTTTTTATCTACAAGCATAGAAATTATATTGCTGCACTTATCCTTATCTAGTTCACTCCAGTTTAGCTTCTTATCTCTTACATAAGTAGTAAAACCATCTAATATCTCATGCATAAAGGAACCCAAATCTGGCGCTGAGAACTCATATATCTTTCTATCTTTTGCTTTTAATCCATATTGAACATAATAAGAAAATGGACACTGAGCATATTTTTCAAGCCTAGAAACTGAAAACAAAAGTTTTCCATTTTGGGAGGAGTATATCTTTCTAGCTTTATCTTTAGGTAAATCTTCATCTTGATTTGTGTAATTTAAAGCTCTTTCAAGATTTTTAGCTTTTTGCTTCCACTTATCCGCTTTCTTGTACCAGCTATAAACCTCTCCCCAATATTCCTCTACAACCTCTTCATCATAGTCTTTTCTTACTGCTCCTATAAGTTCATTAAAGGTTGGAATAGGCGCAACTATCTTATCAAAATCCTGAACCTTTTTATTTATATCACTATCCTCAATTAACTTAGGAAATAATTTTTTTATTCTAGGTATTATTATTGAAGGTCTTAGAGACTTTCCTTCAAAGTCTGCCATAGGATAGGTTATTATTAATATTTCACTTGATATTGTTAGAGCTGTATAAACTAATAGCTGCTCTTCAAATGCTTTTGCTTTTGAATCCGATGCTAATGTTACCCCTTTATTTTTTAATAATTCTCTATCTCTATCAGACAATATTCCTTCATCTTTAGTAGTAGCTGGAATAACCCCATCGTTAACTCCTATTAAAAATAAAATCCTTACCTCTTTACTTCTTACCCTTGTTATGTCACCTACTGTTACCTCATCCAAAGATAGTGGGATAAGTCCTAACTCATATTTCTCAAAACCTCCAGTTAATACTTTCGAGAATTTCTTTATATCCATTTTCTCATTTCCCATTACATCTACAGCTTGATCTAAAACTTCCATTACTATAGAAAGAATTTGAGAATATTCTTTTTCTTTATCTTGAATACCTTCTTCATTAAATTTGTCTATCCAACTTGATACCCTGTTTACTGCATTTATCTCAGTTAAAAAGTCATAAATAGCTTCACATATTTCTCTTACTTTCTTTTCTCCCTTAGTTTTATTATAAAAACTTATAAGAGGCCTTTTTACCTCATCTTTAATCTCATTTATAAGTATTTTCATATTCTCATCTTGCTCATTCTCATTGGAGAAACCTAATGGATAATAATCCCATTCCTCTTCTGATATCCAATGTTTTTTATTTACTCCATAAGCAAGGACATAATTCTCTATTATATCTATATATTTAGTTTCAAGCCCTGTAAGCCCTGTCTTTAGATACTTAAATAAGCTCTCATAATTCCAATTCTTATTATAAACTTCAAACAGAGATGTAACTAAAACCACAAAGGGATTATTTAATATATCTCTTTTTTTATCAATATAATAAGGAATTTCGTATTCATTAAATACAACTGAGGTTATTTTTTCATAGTCATCAATATTTCTACAAACTATGGATATATCTTTATACCTATATCCTCTATCTCTAACATATTCCTTAATCTTTTTAGCGATAGTTTGAATCTCCTCATAACTATTAGAAGCCTTATATATGCTTAAGCCTTCTATTTTGTTTTTAAACTCATTAAATGGATACGAATAAAAGTATTTTTCAAGATGGGCTAGTTCCTTAGAACCTCTTAACTTGTATGGGGTTCCATCATTAACATTTATAACTCCATCAAAAGGAATTCTATTTTCCTCCATAATCTTAAGAATTCTCTTTTCTGTACTTTTAGTTACATTAAATAAATCTGTAGATTCAACCTCTTCTCTGGGATTCCATTCATCGCCTACTAAGGTTATATTTACTCTCTTCGCTTTTTTAGAAATAGTTTTTATTATGTCTAACTGCTGAGGAGTAAATGTAGTGAATTCGTCTATCCAAATTTCTGTTTTATCATATAGCTTACAATCCTCTAACTTAGTAGACAACATAGTAAGTTCATCATCTGTATCAATATAATTTTCATGTAAAACTTCGTTAAAACGTAAATATATCTTTTCTAAATCTATAAGCTTATATTTTAACTCTAAATTTTCATCGCTTAAATCCTTTGATATTTCCTCTAATATTTCCGGGGTAATATTATACTTTTTAAATTCAGTTATTGTCTTATCTATAATATCTATAAATCCATTTTGCTTAGATGCTTTATTAAATATCTTAAGTTCTTTTTCTATTTCTTGAAGAACCTTATATATTATCATAGCTTTTCCTGAATCCTGCATCTTCCTAATAGTTAATCCACCACATTCTGAAAAAACTCTTTGAGCCATCCTTTTAAAGCTTAATACTTCTGTTTTAAGTAAGGCTCTCTCTCCAACTTGATTTAGTAATGCATTTTCAGCTCTAAATGTAAATTGTTCAGGAACTATTAGTATAAACTTTCCTTCTTTATTTTCATCTATTCTCTTTTTTATAGCTTGAAGACAAAAATGAGTCTTTCCAGCTCCAGATTTACCATATACAAACCTAATACCCATAGAAAATTTCTCCTTAAATTTGTCATTATATATTATTATAAAGTAAAAAAAGACTCCTAACAAAGATTATTACCTTTTTAGGAATCTTTTAGAACAATATTAATAAGCTCTTCTAGCAAAGTCTACAAATTTAAATTTATCAGGTCTATGTCTTGATTCTGTGTATTGAAATAGAGTTCCATCTTGTAAATAAACCATGGTATCTACTACTACTATCATATCATATCCTTCTAAGTCTAAATGTTCTATGTCTTCTTCTGAGCTAGATCTAACTGTTATCTCTTTTTTTGCAAATCCTATCTTTAGTCCCAGCTCTTTTTCTATGTAGTCATATATAGAGTCTCTACATATCTCTTCAGTTAATTCTGGAATATATGTACTGTTAAAGTGGTCTTTATCTAATATAATTTTTTTACCACCAATTTCTCTTACTCTGACAACCTTCCAGAGCTTTTCATCATCTTCCAAAACTAACTTATTTCTTAAAAATTTATCACCTTTAGTTAGTTCTAAATTTTTAACTAAGGTTTTAGACTCCCCCTCCATACTTTCAGCCATTTCCTTAAAGCTTATTAAGCCAGATACCGGAAATTTATGCCTATTTATATCTAGGACAAAGGAGCCTTTACCTTTTACTTTATTTATATATCCATTGTGTTCAAGCATATTTAGTGCTTTTCTCACTGTATCTCTAGAGAATTTATATTTTTCCATCAACTCATTTTCCGATGGAAGTTTTGAACTAGGAGGATAACTTCCTTGTTCTATTTTTTCTATAATTTTATTATAGAGAGTTATATATTTACTATTCATATATTATCACCATAAATATTTTAACATGACTATATCTACTTCTCAACAATATACTCTCTTATATTTATTTTTCAATAATATATGCAATGGATTCATAAGGTCTAAGTTTAATATTTTTTAAATCTTTAGTAGAATCTTTATAATTAGATATTAATATATCTAACGTCTTATACTCATCTACAAATTCTTTTACATCTATAGTTTCTCCATAAAAGTTATTTAAAACTATAAGCTCCTTATTTTCATAACTTCTTATATACCCAAAAACCTTTAAGTTTTCTTCTAATATAGGTCTATAGTTTCCATAAGCTATAATATCATGCTCTTTTCTTAGAGATATTAGCTTCTTATAATGATAATAAACTGAGTCTTCATCTCTTAAAGAACTTTCAACCGTTATATCTGTATTTTTACTTAGTGGTATCCATGGAATCCCTTCTGTAAATCCAGAATTTTTTTCACTACTCCATTGCATTGGTGTACGTGAATTATCCCTAGATTTAGCTTGCAGTATTTTTATTATTTCTTTTTCACTTTTTCCTTCTGACTTTAAAATATTATAATAATTAATTGATTCTATATCTCTATACTCCTCTATATTATCAAAATATGCATTTGTCATGCCTATTTCTTCTCCTTGATAAATATAGGGAGTGCCTCTTAACAAATGAAGGGTTGTAGCTAGCATTTTTGCTGATTCCTTGGGATAGTTTTTATCATCTCCAAAACGCGATACTATTCTAGGCTGATCATGATTACACCAAAATAAGGCATTCCATCCTTTTTCCATTCCTATTTGCCATTCGTTTAATAGATTCTTTAATTTCATGAAGTCAAAATCCATCAAGGTCCACTTTTCACCATTTTTATAATCTACTTTTAAATGATGAAAGTTAAACACCATATCTAATTCCTGTTCTTGTGGATTTGAATATCTAACACAGTTTTCTATACTTGTTGAAGACATCTCACCTACTGTGATTAAATCTTTATTTTTCCCAAAACTATTACTATTAAGCTCCTTTAGATATTCATGTATCTTAGGACCATCTGTATAGAACCTACGACCATCACCTTCGTAATCATTTATAAATTCTTCTGGTTTAGATATCAGATTTATAACATCTAATCTGAAGCCTTTCACGCCTTTTTTTACCCAATAGTTAACAACATCATATATTTCCTCTCTAACAGCTTCATTCTCCCAGTTTAAATCAGCTTGAGTCTTATCAAATAGATGTAAATAATACTCATCAAACTTTTCTACATACTCCCAGGTATTTCCCCCAAATTTTGATATCCAGTTAGTAGGTTCTTTTCCATCCACAGGAGCTTTAAATATATAGTAATCTTTAAACTTTTTATCTCCATTTAATGCATTTTTAAACCATTGATGTTCTGTTGATGTATGATTAAAAACCATATCTAACATTATATCTATATCAAGTTTTTTAGATTCTGCTACTAATTCTTCAAAGTCTTCCATAGTTCCAAATCTTTTATCTATACTCTTATAATCCTCAACATCATATCCATTATCCTTCTGAGGAGATATATAAAAAGGTGTCAGCCATATATAATCAACGCCCAAATCTTTTAAATATCCTAAACTAGTAGTAACCCCTTTTATATCCCCAAACCCATCTCCATTCGAGTCCTTAAAAGATTTAGGATATATTTGATAAAACACACTCTTTTTAAAGTCCTTCATATTTATTTACTCCTTATGCTTCAATTTATAGTACTAAAGGAAGGAACTAATTAGGTTCCTTCCTATAAATGCAAATTATTTTTTAGCTAGTATTTTATTTTTATTAAATATTACAGTCAGTATAAATGGTACTACTATGGCTATAAGCATACTTATTGCAAATATCCCCATATATTTAGGCTGTATTGATAATATCCCTGGAAGTCCTCCAACACCTATTGAGTTAGCCATAACGCCAGCTCCTACTGAAACTACTGCCGCTGTAGCTGAACCTATCATTGCTGCGAAGAAAGGATATACATATTTTAAATTAATACCAAACATAGCAGGCTCAGTTACACCTAAATAACATGAAATAGCCGCTGGAATAGATACTTGCTTTTCATCTTCATCATGTCTATTTAAGAATATCATAGCTAGTACAGCTGAACCTTGAGCAATATTTGATAATGCTATCATAGGCCATAGGTTAGTTCCTCCAAATTCAGCAACTAACTGCATGTCTATAGCATTTGTCATATGATGTAATCCTGTTATAACAAGTGGTGCATATGCAAAGCCAAATAAAGCTGCAAATAACCAATTTAATCCTGATGTTAATCCTGCATAAACTACAGTTGATATAGCTGAACCTATTTTCCAACCTATTGGACCTAATACAGTATGAGCTATTAAAACTGTTGGTACTAATGCTAAAAATGGAACTACTATCATAGATATATATTCAGGAACTACTTTACGTATATTCTTTTCCAAGAACACTAAAACAAATCCTGCAAGCATAGCTGGAATTACTTGTGCTTGGTATCCTATCATCTGAACTTTTGCAAAACCAAAATCCCAGAAAGGAATTTCTGTAGCTCCAGCCACTCCATAAGCATTTAAAAGCTGAGGTGAAACTAAAGTAATACCTAATACAATTCCTAATATTTGAGTTGTGCCCATCTTTTTAGATATTGACCAAGTGATTCCTACTGGTAAGAAGTGAAATATAGCTTCTCCAATAAGCCATAAGAATGCATGAGTTCCTGCCCAGAACTGAGATACTTCAACTAAACTTTTAGTACCTCCCTCTAGAAGTTTTATATCACCTATTACATTACGGAAACCTAATATCAAACCTCCAACTACAAGAGCTGGTATAAGTGGTGCAAATATTTCTGCTAAATCAGCTAATAATCTTTGGAAAACATTCATATTTCCCTTAGCAACTGATTTTACTTGATCTTTACTTACCCCGTCTATTCCTGCTATTGCTGTAAAGTCGTTGTAAAAAGTTGAAACTTCATTACCTATGATAACTTGAAACTGTCCTGCTTGAGTGAATGTGCCTTTCACACTCTTTAAAGCTTCAATAGATTTTACATCTGCCTTTTTAGGCTCTACTAGAACAAAACGCATTCTTGTAGCACAATGAGTTACTGCTGATATGTTCTCTTTTCCACCAACAAGTGCTAATAACTCTTGAGCATCATTTTGAAATTTACCCATTAAAAAAACCCCCTAAAATATTTATAATTCCAGAAACAGAAAACTTTTTTGCAATCTAAACATATACGTACAAGTTCTCTATGTTTTAATTATAACTTGTACGTATATGTTAGTCAATACGTTTTCATCATTTATTTCAAAAAATAAAAAAACCTAAGATATATAGATTTAATTATAATCTTAGGTTTTCTCTCTATATTATTTTAAATATTCATCTCTCAAAATACTCATCATAACTGTATCGCTATATTTTCCTTGAAAGAAATATCTTTTTCTTTTGCGTCCCTCTTCTATAAAACCACAAGAAAGATAACATCTTATCGCTCTTAGGTTATAATCTACAACCTCTAATTCTACTCTATGAGCATTATTATTCACAAATAAATAATCTACTAACGTTTTTATAGAGTCTTTCCCATATCCTCGTCCCCAGAACTTACTTCCTATAGTTATCCCTATAGAATACACATCTAAAGTATCTTTTATTTCCTTATAAGTTATATACCCTACTAAAACATCTTTTTCATTTATTATAGAAAGTCTTTTTCTTTCAATATTAAACATATCATCAAAATGCTTAAGCATATACTGTAAAGATGGTAATGTAGACTGCCCACCATCATACTCTCTAACCTCTGGCTCAGAACATATATTATAAATTCTACTTACATCTTTTTTCTCTACTAACCTTAAATAAACTTTGTCACCCTTTAGCAATATCCCACCTTCTTACTAGCAAATTTTAACTGACCAATAATATTATATTCTTCTTATATATTTATCTCAATGTGCTTCTGTGACTATATCAATTAATGTTTTTAAATCTATTTGAAATATCTGTCATTATATTATTGTTCTCTTACTTTTTTATTTTTCTTTATGAGAAATTTCTTAAGTACAAAATAAATTAAATCACATTTTCTTTTATAAACAAAAAAAGAACAATTTAAAATTGTTCTTTGGCGGAGAAACCGGGATTTGAACCCGGGCGCCGGTTGCCCGACCTACGCCCTTAGCAGGGGCGCCTCTTCAGCCACTTGAGTATTTCTCCAAGCTGAAAATATCTTTAAATTATAATGGCGGAGAAAGTGGGATTCGAACCCACGGTACGCTCACACGTACGCCGGTTTTCAAGACCGGTGCCTTAAACCAACTCGACCATCTCTCCATTTTTCACAAAATTTATTATATCAACCAACATAGTATTAGTCAATAGTTAAATGTTTTCTGATCCAGCTTAGTATATCCTCATATACCTCTTTTTTTCCAACTTCATTTAATATCTCATGCCTCATTTTCTCATACAACTTTATATCTAAGTCTTCTATTCCTGCTTCTTTATATTTTTCATAACATTTGATAACCATCTTCCCTTCATTTCCTACTACATCTTTTTTACCTGATAGTAATAATATAGGAAGATCTTTTGGTGTCTTTTTTATATTTTTAATGTTTGTTATATAATAAAGTCCTCTAAACATTTCTTTAAACGCATTACTGGTGAATATATATCCGCAATGAACATCTTTTTCATATTCATCTACTACTTTTTCATCTATACAAATCCAATCATATTTTGTTCTATGGCTGTTTACTTTTCTATTAAATGCTCCATAAGTTAAATAATTTATGAACTTACTTCTATATTTGTTTCCATGTATTTTTATATATATATCAGAAAGTGTTATCGCAAACTTTAAAAGTAATCTATTATTATGAGCCGTACCACTTAACACAACTCCCTTTATAGTGTTTCCATATAAAGTAGCGTAATGCCTCGCTATAAAAGAACCCATGCTATGACCAATCATAAATATAGGTAAGTTAGGGTAATCATTAGTTATTAGTTTATTTATTTCTAAAACATCTTCAACTAAAACTTCCCATCCATTTTTATCCGCAATAAAACCTAACTCCTCTTCACTTTCTGCTGTCAATCCATGTCCTCTATGATCATTAGAATAAACTACATATCCATTTTGAACTAAAAAACTACTAAAATCTCTGTATCTCCCTGAATGTTCACAGGATCCATGAACTATTTGAACTATTCCTTTTATATTCTCTTTATTTTCTGGTTCCCATTTATATAATGACAATTCTTTAGAGTCTCTTGATTTATGTTTTATAATATTTTCTCTCATCTCTTTACTCCTAATATATCTTATAAATATTTTAAAATTAACAGGAATGTAATTATAAATATTATAACAAAAAAATACACTGATATAAATATCAGTGTATTTTTGGCGGAGAAACCGGGATTTGAACCCGGGCGCCGGTTGCCCAACCTACGCCCTTAGCAGGGGCGCCTCTTCAGCCACTTGAGTATTTCTCCAAGCTGAAAATATCTTTAAATTATAATGGCGGAGAAAGTGGGATTCGAACCCACGGTACGCTCACACGTACGCCGGTTTTCAAGACCGGTGCCTTAAACCAACTCGACCATCTCTCCGTATGTTACAACAATTAGTATTATATCAACGAGCTTATGTAATGTCAACATCTTTTTAATAGAAATTTAAGGGCAACTAATTTAAAAATATTAGTCACCCTCTTAATTAATTAATTTTTTTAGCAAAATTTGAATATTTAATACTTCCTGCACTAAAGAATATCAATGCAAACAATAATAAAATAAATACATTTGGAAACAATACAGATTTTTCTATACTTCCTAATGACCAATAAAATGGTGTGAACTTAGCTAATGTTGCCATAATTCCTTCTGATTTTCCACCTGATTCTATAGTATTAATATATACAAAGAACATTAGTAGTGATGTTAAATAAACTACCAAACTTGCTACACCTTCATTTTTAAACAATCTGCTAATCATTATTCCTAAACTTATAGATACCAAACTCATCAATGAAATATTCAAAAGCAGTATCCCAAAATTCTCAAAATTATATTTAAATATAGTATTAAGAACTACAAATGAGGCTGTATAAAAAATTATTTGCACTAACCACATAGAAATATAAATACTTCCCATTATTTCATAACCTCTATTATTTGTAGTTAAAAATCTTTCTAATATTCTCTGTTTTCTAAGTCTTAATAAGTCAACAGTTATATTTGCAGAAAATGTTACTAAAAAGAATATTATTAAAACTATAGGCATAAATGACTCAGTTGATAACAACCCTTTGTGCATATTATATTCTACATTTACTATATTCTTATCTAATTCACTTTCCTCATTTATTACATTATTATCTTTAAACAATTTTATCTTCATTAGATTATTTATATCTTTCTCAAGCTTAGATTCAAATATTAAAGTACTATTTCCCTCTTCGATCTTATAAGAATTAACTATAGGCTTAATTCCTTTATTTATATTTTCAGTGAAGTTCTCTGGAATTTCATACACAGCTATAGATTCATATTTTTTTAAATCTTCTAGTGCCTTATCCTTATCAGAATATATGCTATTTACATCTAAATCCTCTACTAGCTTATTCCCTAAATCACCTTTATCTAAATTTACTATAGCTGCCTTTATATCTAATCCACTACTACCTTTGCCAGCTAACACATTTACCATTCCTACACAGACTATGGGAACTACAAACATCATTACTATATTGGCATAATCCCTGATGTATTTTTTACAATTTACTAATACCATTCTAATAAATTTCATCCACTATTCCTCCCATCTAAGTCTTACTTTAGTTATACTTATTAAATATGCAGCTATTGATATTGCTAACATCAATATTAATTCAGTAGAGATATCCTTAATAGAATTAAACAGCATACATTTTCTATATGCATCTGTAATTATATCCCCAGGTGAGAACTTAGCTATAGTTAAAAATACTTTATTAGATATTTCCTTTAACGGTATAAATCCTCCACCAAATATAATTTGAAAATACATAAACAGAATTATTACTATCTGTGAAACCTTTTTGCTTAAAAATGCAATTATCAATCCTGACAGTGCAGTTATAAGTATGCTTTGTACTGATAATAAAACTATTATATTAATCAAAGATACTCCTTTAAATGCAAACCCTGCAATTCTAGAAACTATAACATATATACCTCCATATACAAAGCTAGACATAAAAAATATTAATAAATCAAGTTTAAAAAATGTTTGTTTAGTTATTGATGTAGACATCAATCGTTTAAAACTTCCATTTTCTTTATCTAGATGATATCCTGCAACACAGCCCATAATAATAGTAAAAAGCATAAAAGTCATCATAGATGCAGATTGGTTCTCAAAGGATGTAAGAACTCTTTCAGCTTCTATTTTATTGCTTTTTATAGAAGTTGTTTCATTTATTGATTTTAATGTTGTCGTTATTTTATTTATTATTTCTTCATTGTCTCTTAAATCCATATTATTATTTACTATTAAAGATTCTGTTAAGCTTTTTCCATATTGCTCTATTAATGACTTTAATATTACTTCATTCTGCCTTGATACTCTGTTTTTTTCATCTATAGTAATTGTAGTATCTTTAAGCTGGAGTAAATCTTTTTCATAATTTTTAGGAATATTAATTATATAATCTCCATTGTCAGATATATTAAACAGATTTTTCAATTCATCAGAATTTAGTAAACTTATAAAATTTTTAGATACATCGCTTTTATCTTTATCTACTATAGAAATATTTATCGCATCTATTTTTGTCTCAGGCTTGTATAAATCTCTTTGAAAATATCCCATTACCCCTATTAACAGTAATGGAAATACTGCATACATTAGTAATACTTGCTTCCATTGTGCCAGTAACGCTTTAACTGTAACTTTTATAGTAGCTTTTACTTTCATTTTTAGCCCTCCTAATCCCTTAATTTCTTGCCAGTAAGTGCTAGAAAGACCTCTTCTAAAGATGCTTCTTCTATATTTAAATACTTTATTTTCTTTCCTTCTTTACTTACTAAATTCAATAAATCTTCTATTTTAAAAACTAATTCTCTAACTAATATTTTTATATTATCTTCTTCTCTAAAACAATCTTTTACCCCTTTTAATTCCTTTATTTTAACTATAAACTCCTCGTTATAATCGTCTATTCTTAATTTTATTGTTCCATTTTCACTAGACATAGCCTTTATAGTAGATTTTGATCCAGATGCTATTTCTTTACCTAAATCTATTATAAATATGCTGTTACACAAGCTTTCTACTTCTTCCATATAGTGAGACGTGTAAATTACTGTTGTTTTATTTTCTTTATTAATTCTTTTTATAAACTCAAATATATAGTTTCTTGATTGAGGATCAACTCCTACTGTAGGTTCATCCATAATCAATACTTTTGGCTTATGCATTATAGCTACAGCTAGATTTAATCGTCTTTTCATTCCGCCTGAGAATTTTTTGACTTTTTCCTTCCTCTTATCTACTAATCCAGTCACCACTAAAGCTTCTTCAATTCTTTCCTTTAGTAGCTTTCCCCCTAACCCATAAAAGGCTCCAAAGTATTCTAAGTTATCATAGGCTGTTAATTCTTCCATAAGAGCTAACTCCTGAGGTACAAGTCCTATTAGCCCCTTAGCATCTAGCGGTTGCTTCTCTATAGAATATCCACCTATATTTACTTCTCCACCATTACTTTTTAATAATCCAGTAATTATATTTATTAATGTAGATTTTCCCGCTCCATTAGGTCCTATTAAACCAAATATATCTCCTTCTTCGATATTAAAGGATATATTATCTAAAACCAACTTATCATCAAATCTTTTTGTAATATTTTTAACTTCTATATAATTCATAAAAAAATCCCCCTTTAGTACTTTAATAATATTTTAAAATACTAAAAGGGGATTTACTATTATCCTAAGTAACTATAAGCCGTTACTTAAGTCACTATTCATCTGCTATATCATTTTTAAATGCAAATATAGTCAATTGTGTTCTATCTCTTAACGATAATTTTGATAATATATTACTTATATTGTTCTTAATAGTTCCTTCTGATAGGAATAACCTCTCTCCTATTTCCTTATTAGATAGTCCATTTGCTATTTCTTTTATAATATTAATCTCTTTAGAATTCAAATTGTATCGGATTTTTACATCTTCTAAATTCTTTTTATTAGTTTTTAGCCCTGATCCTAGCATTTTATTAGCGACTTCTTGATTAATTACTATTGTACCTTTTATGCAGGCCTTTATTCCCTCATATATTAAGTCGTAATCACTATCTTTAAGTATATATCCTGATGCCCCATATTTTAAGGCTTCTTGAATATATTCTACATCATTAAATGTTGTTAATATAAGAATTTTTATATCCTTAAACTGTTCTTTTATAAGTTTTGTTCCTGTAACTCCATCACACTGAGGCATTCTTATATCCATTAAAACTACATTAGGAGGATTTTTTTTACAAGACTCTAAGGCTTCTCTTCCATTAGAACAAACATCTATTACTTCTATATCATCATAACTTTCTAATATAATTTTTAATCCATCCCTTATTAACTTTTCATCATCTACCAGTATTAGTTTTATCTTATTCAAGATTCTTCCTCCTGTGAATAGATTTTTAATTTTTCTTTTTTATCTAATTCTATTCTTACTAAAAATCCATCATTAGGTTTTGTAGAATAATCAAAGGCACCACCTAGTTCCTCTACTCTTTCTCTCATGCTTCGTAGACCTAAACCTTCAATTACCTTATCTTTACCTATTCCATTATCCTTTAATGCAACTATTAAACTATATTCGTTAAATGCCATTGTTATTTTTATTACAGTGGATTTCCCATGTCTTAATGAATTAGATAAAAATTCTTGTATTATTCTATATATTACAAAGGTTTGATCTGAATTTAATGCCCACTTTTCCTTTGTGAATGATAATCTTACATCCACCCCTGTAAGTTTTTTAAATTTATTTATTAACTCATCAATGATTATAATTCCTTCATAATTTTCAAATTCCTTAGGTTTTATTTCTCTTACTGCACCTCTTACATCATTTAGACTTTTTTGCGTAAATTCTCTAAGATTAGCTGCTAATTGTTTTCCTCCAGTAGGGTTTTTATCTACTACTTTCTCAATAGCACCTAATTGTATAATAATTGTAGATAGAGCATGCCCTACGCTATCATGTATTTCTCTAGACAGTCTATTTCTTTCTCTTAACAGAGTTATTTCCTCAATTGAACTTGCATACATCTCTAAATCATTATTAGCTTTTTTAAGCTTATCTTCAGATATTCTAAGCTTATCATATAATTCCTGTGCCTCTATTTTCTTATTATATTCATCATTTATAAAATATAATATTAAGATTAATATTATAACTATGCTCATATTCATTATCTGAGTATCTAATGGATCTTTTAAAGATAACATCATTCCTTCAAATGTTATTAATACATTTAGTATAGTTTTTATTGGGTTCTTAAAGAGTATGTTACTATCTAAAGCTATTAGTACAAGATATGCGAACAGATATCCACCTATATATTTGTAGCAAAATATTATCATAGCTAATTCTACGATAAAAGATAGGCATCTATAACTTATCTTATCCAAAGAAAAGAACCTTAGTTGATTGTTTATTATAAATGTAAGGACAAAAACTATTTCAATTTTATCTATATCATTTTTATGCATTACTATACTTGCAATGATAATAAGTAGCAATGAATATCTAATTACTGTTAATAATTTCTTATTCCACATAAATCCTCCTTATAATCCTAAAAAGATTATATCATAAAAAAACATCTAGAAATTCTTCTAGATGTTTTATCTTACATAAAATAAAAAAGCTAGCTAAAATCTTAGCTAACTTTTTTTGGCGGAGAAAGTGGGATTCGAACCCACGGTACGCTCACACGTACGCCGGTTTTCAAGACCGGTGCCTTAAACCAACTCGACCATCTCTCCAAGTCTCACAAAGACTATTTTACCAAAAAAAATAATTATGTCAATACTTATTTGTGTTTTTATTATAATAATATATTTTTAATCTTTATCAACATCTCTGGTACATATAATGTCTACTCCAGTATTTAATATATTTGAGCAGATACTATCGCCTATTTTTATTGGAGTACTTATATAAAGTCTACTTAATACTTTAGAAAATTCTTTCCAAAGATCTACATCTATCTCTTCTGTACTTTTAACTGGTATAACCTTATATTTATTACTCCCTTTAGTTCTTACCACACTTGTAAATATATCTTTTCTTCCCATATTTACACCCCATCAAATTCTTTAATCCTAGCTGCTAAAACCCTTGACCCCTTAGAATCCTTAACTATGTCTGTTGATTTTTTATTTAATTCTTTAGAAAGTATATCAATTACTTTATTTATACAATATGAACCATGGCAATTACCAAATGTAGCTCCAGTTCTTCTCTTAACACCCTCTACTGTCCTTGCGCCTAAAGGTCTTCTAATAGAATCAACTATTTCACCTTCAGAAATCATATTACATAAACAAATTATCTTCCCGTATCTAGGTTCTAACTTTATTATTTCATTGCGTTCTTTGTTTGATAAATCTTTAAATCTATAATAATCTCTTCTTTTATCTACAAAATTTTTCTTTAAAGAACATTTTAGATTATTTACTATAGTCTCACATAACATCTGAGATAAAGCTGGAGCTATAGTAACTTCACCATAATGATTTCCTGTAACACTTATATATCCTTTAGATATTTCACTTTCATCTATGAGCATTGAATCTACATTAAATTCATCAGAAAACATATGATTTACATCCTTTTTAGATAAATTAGGTAATATAGTATTGGATGTTTTTATTATTTCATCTAAACTTAAAGTAACATCACTTTTCACTGCTATAAGCGTTCCTGATGAAAAGGTAGGCGTTTGAAATATAAACCCATTAGTATCTAACTCATTTATCACTAAACTATTAACAGTATCCTTAAAATCATGATCTAATAAGAGATAATACAATTTCTTATCTTTTCTTTTCTCTTCAGCATTAGTATTATAATTTAAATCATATTGTTCACTAGGTATTGTATTAATAACTACTCTACAGTTAAATTTATTTTTATTTGTAGTTACTCTAAATCCTTTAGCTGCTTTTTGAATATTTAGTACTGTTTCCTCTAACCTAAAAAAAACACCATTATCGGCAGCTACTTCTGCGTAAGCTAATGCTAAGTCATAAGGACTTATTATTGCTGTATTTTGAGAATATAATGCCTTTTTTATAGGAACCTTCAAATTACCGTTTAATTCTTTAGCATGTTCCTCTTCTATTAAATGTATATCCTTTATTCCTCTTTTTATTGCCCTATCGTATATCTTATTTAATTTTTCTACTGACTTATCTGTTTGAGCAATTCTCATAGATCCTATTCTTTTAAAAGGAACATCAAATTTTAAAGCTATTTCTTCAATTAATTCATTTCCCATGTATTCTAATGATGACATGAGATTATTAGATGCCTCTGATCCGTCATAAACTATAGCTGTATGAACTGATGATAGATCATCAGCTATATCATAATCTCTTTCTATTAGAGCTATATTTAAGTTATATTTAGATAACTCATAGGCAGCGGCACATCCTATTACACCACCACCTAATATAAGTATGTCGTAATCCATAAATCTAACCTCAACTTTTCCCTTTTTGTTTATTACTTATTTAACTTTTCTATGGCTTCTCCTAGCTTCTTTATATATTCTCCATATTCAGCCCAATTTCCTTTTGTTTGCGATTCAATTGCTTTATTATATAAATCTTGAATCTCTATATTAGTTTCTCTTTGTTCTTCATTTATAGTATTTTCATTTATTATTTTTTCTTTATAATTAAATAAGCTTTCTAATGCTTTATTTAAATCTTCTTCCATAACTATTTTTTTACCATCTGATAAAATAATTCTCTTCATTTCTGGTATAGTTTTTTCTACATCTGCCTTAAGATAAATTGGAAGCATATATATAAGGGAATTTTCTATAGGTAATATTACGGTCTCACCATATTCAACTTTAGAACCTTTACCTTCCCATAAAGAAATCTCCTGCGAAATATATGGATCTTGTAGTATCTGATTTCTAAATAAGTATGGTCCATAGATAGTTTTTTCAGGTGAAAATTTAAATAATACTAAATCCCCATAATTTTCTCCATCCATTCTTGCACCTAACATAGAAATCATATTCTTCTTACTTTTCATATTAAAGTAATTGAATAATACCATCTCTTCATTTTTCTCTCCAGGCAATTGTGTAACAAGATACAACCCTTCATTATTATTTAAGCTTTCTTTAGCATCCGAGCTATTACTAGAAACTTCCCATACATCTTCTAAAGTAAAAAACTCTTTAGGGTCTTTTATATGATAGGTTGATAACACGTTGCTTTGAATATCAAATATCTTCTTAGGATATTTAAAATGGCTTTGTAATCCTGAAGGAATTTCTTCTTTATTTTTAAATAATCCTTTAAATATTTTAGAATATCCTAAAACTATAGGGTCTTTTTCATCTACAATATAATAATTAGTTTCTCCTGATGAAGCATCTACAACAACTTTAAATGAATTTCTAATATAATTTATTCCTCCATATGGCTGAGAGTAAGGAAAATTATTAGCAGTTGTATATCCATCAATAACCCAATATAACTTGCCTTCATTTATTACCATATAAGGATCTTCATCATATTCCAAAAAAGGAGCTATCTTTTTTACTCTCTCTAATATATTTCTATTAATTAAAATCTTACTTTCGTTTGTAATATTTCCAGAGAATAAAATTTTAAAATTTTGCTCTCTTAAACTAAATAATATTCTATTAAATAGGCTTAATTTTATGCCACCTTTATCATCATACTTATAGTTAGTATCTCCATTTTCTTTAGGGTAATCCAATTCACCACTTGAGGTATTTACAATTGCATAATCATTTGTAACTTCACCAAAATAGATTCTAGGATTTTTCAAATATATATTAGTAAGATTTTCAGTGGGCAAATTTTTCATCAAAAAATCTGGTTGCCCCTCATCTGTAACCTTATTTACTTTACTCATAACCACTCCATACCCATGTGTATATACCATGTGATTACTCTGCCAATTATCTATGGCTGATGTTTCTATCTCTCTTGGTGCCAAAAATACTTGTGTGTACTTACCATCTATAATATAGCGATCTGTATCTATATCTAAAAATTTATAATAACTTCTTATTTCTTGTACTTGATTATAAAAGTTTAAAACTGGTCCTGAAGAGTTTACTTTAAGATTTGATATTATTTGTTTATTATTTTTTATTTTAGTACTATTTAAATCCATTCCTGGATCAAAATCTTTTTCTTCTATATTATTTATATTAAAACCTTCATTGGTTGCATCTATGTTATAAGATATATAAGGGCTTTCATATTCTATTTCATTAGGTTTTACAAAGAATTTATACACAATATTATATATTAGTGGCTGTATTATTATTAAAAACAATATTATTCCTGTAAAAAATATTAGTGGCTTAAATTTATTTCTTCTTAACATAATAAATGCGATAATTGATGATATTATTGAAACTATTATTATTACTTTATAAAAGTTTAGTGTTATATTTATATCTGTAAAACTAGCACCAAATGATCCTCCATTATTACTATATAATATATAGAAACTTTTCAATATATATCCTACTCCTATAAGGAATATAATCATAGATACTAAAGTAGCTGCTTGTTTACCTAATATTTCTTTAAACTCTTTTAAATGCTGACTAAATTTCATATAATTTTTATTTATAGCATATTTCTTTAAACTAATAAATACATAAATCCCTATTGTTATGATTAAAGCAATAAATAAAATATCTTTAAAAAAATTATAAATTATATCTATTAATGGTAATTTAAATATATAAAAAGATGCATCTATATTAAAGATAGGATCTTTATAATTAAAAAGATTTGAATTAGTAAATAATAATATATTATACCAATATTTCATAGAAGCATTTATAGATATAATAAAGGAGATTATTATATTAAAAACTAATACAGCTTTTCTCAATTTAAATAAACTCTCAGATTTAAATTCTTTCTCTATGCTTATTAATATACTTTTGCTCAATAGATATATTAATACAAAACATGATAGGAATAAGGGGCCCATAAGCTTTAATACTGCTAGCATTTTTGTAAGATACACCTTTATATAACCTACTTCTTGAAACCATTCGATATCTATAATAAGCTTTGTTGACGATATTATTAAAGCTAATATCATAAACAAAACCCCTATTAGTATCAAAAACTGTTTTTTCTTCATCTCCTTACCCCCGCTAATCTTTTAATATATATCCAGCCTTTTCTAGGTTTTCTACTATTAGTTGCATATCTTTTTCATTATCAGTAGATATAGTATGAAGATGAATCCCTTCAGTCAATGCTGATAAGGGTCTAGCTTTATTCTTTTTATATAAATCTATAAAATTATCTAAATCATTCAAATTTCTGATCATTAAATTTGCTTTTATTTCGCCATATATAGGATGTTCTATTATAACATCTTCAATTATTCCACCAAATTTTATAACTATTTCTAGTTCACTTACCATTTCTTCTTCTTTATGAGCTAAAGCTAAAACTTTCTTATATCTTGATTCTTCTTTTGTTATCATATAACCTTCAGGAGTAGCTATTATATTAACGCCTGCTGCTCTTATAATAGCTATATCTTTAACTATAACCTGTCTAGTTACGCCAAAAATATTAGCCAATTCTACGCCTTTAATAGGCCTATGTATTTTAGCTATATGACTTATAATCTCTTTTCTCCTAATTAAACTGTTCATAAATTCACCCCATATTAAATTCTAATTTTTATTATCATAATATTGTACTATCTCTAGTAACTTATTAGAAGTATCTTTTTTTATGTGATGGTTCTCTACTATCTCTAAAAACTCATCATCATATTTTGAACTTTTCCTCAATATGTCTGATCCTATTTTAGGATGATTATAATATATATCTATACTTTTTATATTATCATATTTTTTTATTTTTCCTTTAGTTATTTTATCAAATATAACAATTATAGATTTTTCAATTACGTTAAGAGGTCTTTTGATTTTTCCTATATCATGAAGTAGTGCTAACTTTAATATTCTATCCTTATCAACATCCATATCTACAGAAACTTCGTCATTCACTTCTGGTATATTATTTAAATTCTCTATATGCTTTAGAATATCCTTTGATACTCTGACACAATGATGTTTATCCGTTTTCTTTAAAAGAGAGAATAGTTGTATCTCATCTTCATCTAAATACTTTTTTATGTACTTATCATCTAATGATTTATATAAAGATTCAACTGCCCATATAAATTGTTTTATTCTATATAGCATCTCTAAACAATCCTCCTTAACCTTTATATTACAAAAAAAGCTATGAACAATTGTTCATAGCTTTTCATTGGTGGAGATAAAGAGATTCGAACTCTTGACCCCCTGCGTGCAAGGCAGGTGCTCTCCCAGCTGAGCTATACCCCCAAAAAATGGTGGACCTTCAGGGACTCGAACCCCGGACCTACCGGTTATGAGCCGGTTGCTCTAACCAACTGAGCTAAAGATCCTCATGTAAACTGGCGACTTCCTACTCTCCCACACAGTCTCCCATGCAGTACCATCGGCGTAATAAAGCTTAACGATCCTGTTCGGAATGGGAAGGGGTGTTACCTTTATGCCATTATCACCAGATTTACTTGTCAGTTACATGTTACATTGATTATTATATAGTGCTGTCAAAGCTTTGTCAACACTTTTTCAAAGAAATTATTCTCTGAAAATTGCACATAAGTGAGAATCTAAATCTTTGATTTAGTCCTTCGAAGTTACTCATTAGCTTTAGCTAAGGAGTTTCCTTCTAATAATATATATTCCAGTTAACTTATTGGTCAAGCCCTCGATCTATTAGTATGAGTCAGCTAAATATGTTACCACACTTACACCCCTCACCTATCAACCTTGTGTTCTTCAAGGGATCTTACTAGATTACTCTATGGGAAATCTTATCTTGAGGTGGGCTTCACGCTTAGATGCCTTCAGCGTTTATCCCTTCCCGACTTAGCTACCCAGCTATGCTCCTGGCGGAACAACTGGTACACCAGAGGTCAGTCCATCCCGGTCCTCTCGTACTAAGGACAGCTCCTCTCAAATTTCCTACGCCCGCGACGGATAGGGACCGAACTGTCTCACGACGTTCTGAACCCAGCTCGCGTGCCGCTTTAATGGGCGAACAGCCCAACCCTTGGGACCTACTTCAGCCCCAGGATGCGACGAGCCGACATCGAGGTGCCAAACCTCCCCGTCGATGTGGACTCTTGGGGGAGATCAGCCTGTTATCCCCGAGGTAGCTTTTATCCGTTGAGCGATGGCCCTCCCACGAGGTACCACCGGATCACTAAGTCCGACTTTCGTCCCTGCTCCACTTGTAGGTGTCGCAGTCAGGCTCCCTTCTGCCTTTGCACTCTTCGAAGGATTTCCGACCCTTCTGAGGGAACCTTTGAGCGCCTCCGTTACTTTTTCGGAGGCGACCGCCCCAGTCAAACTGCCCATCTAACAATGTCCTGTCACCAGTTTCATGGTGTCCAGTTAGAATTCCAGTACTATCAGGGTGGTATCCCAAGGTTGACTCCACTAAAGCTGACGCCCTAGTTTCCCAGTCTCCCACCTATCCTGTACAGACAATACCGAAACTCAATGCTAAACTACAGTAAAGCTCTACGGGGTCTTTCCGTCCAATCGCGGGTAGCAAGCATCTTCACTTGCACTACAACTTCGCCGGATTTGCAGTTGAGACAGTGCCCAAATCATTACGCCATTCGTGCGGGTCGGAACTTACCCGACAAGGAATTTCGCTACCTTAGGACCGTTATAGTTACGGCCGCCGTTTACTGGGGCTTAAGTTCACACCTTCGCTTGCGCTAAGTGTTCCCCTTAACCTTCCAGCACCGGGCAGGCGTCAGCCCCTATACATCAGCTTTCGCTTTAGCAGAGACCTGTGTTTTTGCTAAACAGTTGCTTGGGCCTATTCTCTGCGACCTACTCTCGTAGGCACCCCTTCTCCCGAAGTTACGGGGTCAATTTGCCGAGTTCCTTAACTGCAATTCTTCCGCCGGCCTTAGGATTCTCTCCTCACCTACCTGTGTCGGTTTGCGGTACGGGCACTACTTTTCTCCCTAGACGCTTTTCTTGGCAGCGTGGAATCATGTACTTCATCCATAAATGGACTTCCCCATCACACCTCAGAATTGTTAAAACGGATTTTCCTGTCTTAACTCCCTAAGTGCTTAGACTAGCATCCAATAGCTAGCACACACTATCCTCCTGCGTCACGCCATCGGTAATAACGATGGTAGTGGTATAGGAATATCAACCTATTGTCCATCACCTACGCCTTTCGGCCTCGGCTTAGGTCCCGACTAACCCTCAGCGGACGAGCCTTCCTGAGGAAACCTTAGGTTTTCGGCCTGTGAGATTCTCACTCACATCTCGCTACTAATGCCAACATTCTCACTCGTAAACAGTCCACCGCTCCTTTCGGTACGACTTCTGCCCGTTTACGACGCTCCTCTACCGCTTACATTACTGTAAGCCCGTAGCTTCGGTGGTAAGTTTGAGCCCCGAACATCTTCGGCGCAGGATCTCTCGACTAGTGAGCTATTACGCACTCTTTTAATGAGTGGCTGCTTCTAAGCCAACATCCTAGTTGTCTTCGAAATCCCACATCCTTTTCCACTTAACTTACACTTTGGGACCTTAGCTGACGATCTGGGCTGTTTCCCTTTTGACTACGGATCTTATCATTCGCAGTCTGACTGCCGAACTAATAGTATATGGCATTCGGAGTTTGATAAGGTTCGGTAAGCGATATGCCCCCTAGCCCATTCAGTGCTCTACCTCCATTACTCATATTCGACGCTAGCCCTAAAGCTATTTCGAGGAGAACCAGCTATCTCCGAGTTCGATTGGAATTTCTCCGCTATCCACAGCTCATCCCATGGTTTTTCAACACCAACGTGGTTCGGTCCTCCACGAGATTTTACTCTCGCTTCAACCTGGCCATGGATAGGTCACCCGGTTTCGGGTCCACGACATGCAACTTTGTGCCCTATTAAGACTCGGTTTCCCTTCGGCTCCGTACCTTAAGTACTTAACCTCGCTACATATCGTGACTCGTTGGCTCGTTCTACAAAAAGCACGTCATCACACATATAAAGTGCTATGACCGGTTGTGGGCATACGGTTTCAGGTTCTATTTCACTCCCCTCCCGGGGTTCTTTTCACCTTTCCCTCACGGTACTTCTTCACTATCGGTCATCGGGTAGTATTTAGCCTTGGGAGGTGGTCCTCCCTGCTTCCCACAAGGTTTCACGTGTCTCGTGGTACTCTGGATCAGAACTTACTATTTCGCGTTTTCATCTACAGGACTATTACCTTATGCGGTGGAACTTTCCAGTTCTCTTCGATTAACGTAATTTAGCTTTTATGTTCTGTCCGCAACCCCAGAAATAAATTTCTGGTTTGGGCTCTTTCCCTTTCGCTCGCCGCTACTTAGGAAATCGATTTTTCTTTCTCTTCCTTCAGGTACTTAGATGTTTCAGTTCCCTGAGTTTACCCTCCATAAGCTATGTATTCACTTATGGATACATGGGGTTTCCCATGTGAGTTTCCTCATTCGGACATCTCTGGATCACAGGCTATTTGCGCCTACCCAGAGCTTTTCGCAGCTTATCGCGTCCTTCTTCGGCTCCCGATGCCAAGGCATTCACCATACGCCCTTTATATCTTGACCTATGTCATTCTATAAAAGAATTTGATTAATTAATTGCCAACTGGCTTTATTATATATTACTTTACTTACTTATGTGCAATTTTCAAAGAACATTGAACAACTTATGGTCGTTCAAAATTAAACAGAGGAAAACGTAAATCTTTGTCAATTATATTGACTGAATTTTATACTTAAATTCTACTAAGTTGTAGTTTTAAGTAATTTCTCCATAGAAAGGAGGTGATCCAGCCGCAGGTTCTCCTACGGCTACCTTGTTACGACTTCACCCCAATCGCTGACCCTACCTTCGGCCGCGCCCTCCTAAAAGGTTAGGCTACGGACTTCGGGTATTGCCAACTCTCATGGTGTGACGGGCGGTGTGTACAAGGCCCGGGAACGTATTCACCGCGACATTCTGATTCGCGATTACTAGCAACTCCAGCTTCATGCAGGCGAGTTTCAGCCTGCAATCCGAACTGAGACGAGTTTTATAAGTTTTGCTCCACCTCGCGGCTTTGCGTCTCTTTGTACTCGCCATTGTAGCACGTGTGTAGCCCTAGACATAAGGGGCATGATGATTTGACGTCATCCCCACCTTCCTCCGCGTTAACCACGGCAGTCTTGCTAGAGTGCTCAACTAAATGGTAGCAACTAACAATAAGGGTTGCGCTCGTTGCGGGACTTAACCCAACATCTCACGACACGAGCTGACGACAACCATGCACCACCTGTCTTCCTGTCCTCCCCGAAGGGAGAACTTCCTCGATTAAGAGTAATTCAGGAGATGTCAAGTCTAGGTAAGGTTCTTCGCGTTGCTTCGAATTAAACCACATGCTCCGCTGCTTGTGCGGGCCCCCGTCAATTCCTTTGAGTTTTAATCTTGCGACCGTACTCCCCAGGCGGGGTACTTATTGTGTTAACGGCGGCACAGGGGGAGTCGATACCCCCTACACCTAGTACCCATCGTTTACGGCGTGGACTACCAGGGTATCTAATCCTGTTTGCTCCCCACGCTTTCGAGCCTCAGCGTCAGTTATTGTCCAGAAAGTCGCCTTCGCCACTGGTGTTCTTCCTAATCTCTACGCATTTCACCGCTACACTAGGAATTCCACTTTCCTCTCCAACACTCTAGACACCCAGTTTGGAATGCAGCACCCAAGTTAAGCCCAGGTATTTCACATCCCACTTAAGTATCCGCCTACGCTCCCTTTACGCCCAGTAAATCCGGACAACGCTTGCCACCTACGTATTACCGCGGCTGCTGGCACGTAGTTAGCCGTGGCTTCCTCCTCAGGTACCGTCATTATCGTCCCTGAAGACAGAGCTTTACAACCCGAAGGCCTTCATCACTCACGCGGCGTTGCTGCATCAGGGTTTCCCCCATTGTGCAATATTCCCCACTGCTGCCTCCCGTAGGAGTCTGGGCCGTGTCTCAGTCCCAATGTGGCCGATCACCCTCTCAGGTCGGCTACGCATCGTCGCCTTGGTGAGCCGTTACCTCACCAACTAGCTAATGCGCCGCGGGCCCATCTGATAGCGGATTACTCCTTTGGTCATTTGAAGATGCCTTCATTTGACTTTATGCGGTATTAATCTCCCTTTCGGGAGGCTATCCCCCTCTATCAGGCAGGTTGCCCACGTGTTACTCACCCGTCCGCCGCTAGGAAATTACCGAAGCAATTTCCTCGCTCGACTTGCATGTGTTAAGCACGCCGCCAGCGTTCGTCCTGAGCCAGGATCAAACTCTCAATTTAAGTGTCACACTAATGTGCACAAATTTTAGTTTAATCTTACTCTAAGAATTACGTTGACTTTAAGTAGTTGTTCCAAACTTTACATTTGTTACAATTACTTACTCACAACTTTCGTTGTGTAAGTTTTATTCAAAACTTCTTAAGTTTCCTCTGTTTAATTTTCAAAGACCATTTTTTCTTTTTCGCTAATCTCTCTCAGCGACAAGTGTTATCTTATCATATACACTTTTCTCTGTCAACAAGTTTTTTCATTTCTTTTTAATCAATTTTTGTTGATTTATTTCTTATCTGAAATGTTTTGTTGTTCTTGCGACGTGTTTTATCTTACCACCTCTACAATACATAATATTTCTCTATATTCCTAGTAATATTAAATTATTCTTATTTATCTAATAATTCCTTTTAATTTCTTTGTTTTCTTATTATTGATACACTAGGACATGTTTCTATACTAAATTGCTATTTAAATTTAAATACACTATATTTTCTTCTATATTTATTATTTATATACTCCTTTGTTTAGCTTATTTTTTGTACTTTTTATAAATAAATATGTTTTATTTTTATTTATAATATTTGAATGTATTATATATTTTCCTATTTGATTTACTAATTTATAATAATAAAAAGCCACTACAATTTTATAATTTGTAATGACTTTTTATTATTTTTTGTTTATTTTTCTTCTTCTGATCTTTCTAATAGCTTCTCTATAGAAGTATCATCCTCAGTCTTTACTGTATCTATGCTTTCTACTACTACTTCCTGTAGAATTTCATTCTTTTCACTGCTATCTGCTGAAGATATTTTTGCAACTGCAACAACTTTTTCCTCTCCTAATGTTCTCATAAGAGTTACTCCCATTGCAGATCTACTAGTTATTGATATATCAGCTACATTAATTCTTATAGCTACTCCTGATGTGTTTATAAGCATCATTTCATCATCTTTTTTGCATACAGACGCTCCTACTAATTTACCAGTCTTCTCTGCAACTTTATAAGTTATAAGTCCTACTCCACCTCTATTTTGAGTTTTATACTCTGTTAAAGGTGTTCTTTTACCAAAACCATTTTCACTTATAACTAATAATTCTTCATCATCTGTTGCTATATCCATACAAACTGCAATGTCATTCTTTCTTAAGGATATTGCCTTTACCCCAGATGCTGTTCTACCCATTGGTCTTACATCTTTTTCACTGAATTTTATAGCATATCCATCTTGAGTAACAATAATTATCTTAGCATCTCCAAATGTTAACTTAACTTTAAGAAGTTCATCTTCATCTCTCAAATTAAGAGCTATTAATCCATTCTTTCTTAGATTCTTAAATTCACTTAAAGGTGTCTTTTTGACTATTCCATTTTTTGTAGCCATAAATAAGTATCCCTCTAAATTAGGATCCTTTATAGAAAGTACAGTTTCAACTCTTTCATCTTGTTCTATTGGAATTATATTAACAAGATTAGTTCCTTTTGCTGATCTTCCTGCATCAGGTATCTCATATGCTCTAACTTTATATACTCTACCTCTATTAGTAAAGAATAATACATCTGAGTGAGTTGATGTTACTACAACATGATCAACAAAATCATCCTCTTTAGTAGTCATTGCCTGTATGCCTTTTCCCCCTCTTTTTTGAGCAGAATAAGTATCAGCTGCAATTCTTTTTACATATCCACTATGAGTTAATGTAATAACTATATCCTCTTCTTGTATTAAGTCTTCTAGATCAATTTCATTTTCTTGTTTCTCTATTTGAGTTCTTCTTTCATCGCCATATCTACTCTTTATTTCTAAAAGTTCTTCTTTTATAACTTCTAGAAGTTTGACTTCTGATCCTAATATATCTTTTAATCTATTTATTAGTACCATAAGCTCGTTATATTCATCTTCTATTTTATCTCTTTCTAGTCCTGTTAATCTTGCAAGTCTCATATCTAGTATAGCTTGAGATTGTTTTTCACTTAATGCAAATCTTTCAATAAGAGTGTTTCTAGCTATTTCTGAGTTTTTAGATCCTCTTATAATGCTTATAACTTCATCAATATTATCTAATGCTATCTTTAATCCTTCTAAAATATGAGCTCTTTCTTCAGCTTTACTTAGTTCAAATTCTGTTCTTCTAGTTATTACTTGCTTTTGGAAGTTTATATAATGAACTAGTATTTCTTTTAAATTAAGTACCTTTGGTTCATTATCAACTAATGCCAACATTATTACTCCAAAAGTATCCTGCATTTTAGTATGTTTATATAATAAATTAAGAACTACACTAGGATTTGCATCTCTTTTTAGTTCAATTACTATTCTCATACCATCTCTATCTGACTCATCTCTTAAATCATATATTCCATTTATTTTTTTATCTTTAACTAAATCTGCTATATTTTCTATTAATTTAGCTTTATTTACTTGGTACGGTATTTCTGTAACAACTATTCTATGTCTTCCATTTTCCTCTTCTATATCAGCTTTTGCTCTAACTATAACTTTACCTTTTCCAGTTTCATAAGCTTCTCTTATTCCATTTTTGCCCATTATAGTTGCCGCTGTTGGAAAGTCTGGTCCTTTAATTTTAGACATTAAATCAAGAACCGTAACCTCTGAATTATCTATTAGCATTATTGTTCCATCTATAATTTCACCTAAATTATGTGGAGGTATATTAGTTGCCATTCCAACTGCAATACCAGATGACCCATTAACTAAAAGATTTGGAAATCTTGATGGTAGTACTACTGGCTCTTGCTCTTCTCCATCGAAATTATCTATAAAGTCTACGGTATTTTTATTGATGTCTCTTAATATTTCTGATGAAATTTTGTTCATTTTTGCTTCTGTATATCTCATTGCTGCTGCTGAGTCACCGTCTACAGAACCAAAATTTCCATGTCCATCAACTAACATATATCTCATAGAGAAATCTTGTGCCATTCTAACTAAAGCATCATATACAGATGAATCTCCATGTGGATGATACTTACCTAAAACTTCTCCAACTATTCTTGCGCATTTTCTGTATCCCTTATCTGGTCTTATCCCCAATTCATGCATAGAAAATAAAATTCTTCTATGCACTGGTTTTAATCCATCTCTAACATCAGGAAGTGCACGGCCTACAATTACACTCATAGCATAATCAATATAACACTTTTTCATTTCATTTCTTATGTCAACGGGTACTACTTTTCCCTCATTTAAACTCATAGGTTTCACCTCAATTTTTAACTATATATCTAGATTAACTACTTTTTTTGCATTATTAGTTATGAACTCTCTTCTAGGTTCTACTTTGTCTCCCATTAAAATAGTGAATATTTCATCTGCTGCCATTGCATCATCAACAGTAGCTTTTAATAAGGTTCTTTTATCAGGATCCATTGTAGTTTCCCAAAGTTGACTTGCATTCATTTCTCCAAGTCCCTTATATCTTTGTATGTTGGTATTATTATCTTTTCCGCCTATTTCTTTTAAGACTACTTCTAATTCAGCATCAGTATATGCATACCACTCTTTTTTATTTCTAGTAACTTTATATAGTGGTGGTTGCGCTATATATACATGCCCTCCGTCTATAAGCTCTCTCATATATCTATAGAAGAACGTCAATAATAGTGTTCTTATATGAGCTCCATCTACATCTGCATCTGTCATTATTATTATTCTGTTATACCTTATTTTTTCTACATCAAAATCGGTTCCTATTCCAGCACCAAACGCAGTAATCATACTTCTAATCGAATCAGCATTAAGAATTCTATCTAATCTTTGTTTCTCAACGTTTAATATTTTTCCTCTAAGTGGTAATATAGCTTGGAATCGTCTATTTCTACCTTGTTTAGCCGATCCCCCCGCAGAATCACCCTCAACTATATAAATTTCACATTCTAGAGGATCTTTAGATGAACAGTCTGCAAGTTTCCCTGGTAAAGAACTTCTTTCCAATACTGATTTTCTTGTTAATTCTCTAGCTTTCCTAGCAGCTTCTCTAGCTCTAGCTGCAACTAAAGCTTTATCTATTATTATTTTACCTATATTGGGATTTTCTTCTAAGAATAAAGAAACCGTTTCTCCTACTACTCCGTCTACTATTCCTCTAACCTCTGAATTTCCCAACTTAGTTTTTGTTTGACCTTCAAATTGTGGATCTGATATTTTTACTGATACAACCGCAGTTAGCCCTTCTCTAATATCATCTCCAGATAAATTTTTGTCAGCATCCTTTAAATGCCCGAATTTTTTTCCATAGTCGTTAACAGCTCTTGTTAATGCAGTTTTAAATCCTACTAGATGGGTTCCCCCCTCTATAGTATCTATGTTATTTGCAAAAGAAAATATGTTTTCATTATAACCATCGTGGTATTGAAGTGCTACTTCAACAGCTACACCATCTTTTAATCCTTCAACATATATAGGCTCCTTATGAAGAACTTCTTTGTTTCTATTTAAATAACTAACAAAAGATTTAATTCCACCTTCGTAGTAATATAATTCCTCATTTTCATCTCTTTCATCTACAAGTCTTATGTTTATTCCTTTATTTAAAAAAGCTAACTCTCTTAACCTTTTCGATAAAATTTCAAAATCAAAAACTGTTTCTTCAAAAATTTCTTCATCAGGCTTAAAATGAGTTTTAGTACCATGAGCTTCTGGTTCTGATTCTTCTAGTTTAATTAGTGGTGTTAATACATTACCTTTAGAATAGCTTTGTTTCCATATATATCCATCTCTTGTTACTATAACTTCGCAAGCTTCTGAGAGAGCATTAACAACTGATGCTCCTACCCCATGTAATCCACCGGATACTTTATATCCTCCACCGCCGAATTTTCCTCCAGCATGTAGCACTGTCATTATAACTTCAACAGTAGCTTTTCCTAGCTTATCATTTATCCCTACCGGCATGCCTCTACCATCATCTATTACAGTTATTGAATTATCTTCATGTATATAAACATCTATATTTTTACAATAACCTGCTAAGGCCTCATCTATACTATTATCAACTATTTCATAAACCAAATGATGAAGACCTCTAGAACTAGTGCTTCCTATATACATTCCTGGTCTTTTTCTTACTGCCTCAAGTCCTTCAAGAACTTGAATCTGGCTGTCGTCATATTTTTGCTTATTTTCCTCCAACATTAACTCCTCCTAAACTATAATTTTATTTTTTATCTATATTAAGTTAAACATTGGAACAACTTATGTATTGTAATCTATGTCTGTTCTTTTTGTTAAAGTAGATGAGGATATCGGCGAAAGATATATTTTACTTTTTTTATTAACTTCAGCAATAACAAAAGATTTTGGTTTTTCTTTTGATATTCTTTGTACGAATCCATCCTCCTCAGCTAGCCTTAAAAACTGACTAGTATCTGAACTATACATAGTATTTTGTAAATCAAATATTCCTATAACATCTTTTATAGGAACTACAACATTTTCTCCCAAGTGTAAAAACACAAATATTCCTCCTTTAAACTTTAACGCTACCATCCTTAACGTTAAAAACTTTTGCACTTTCTTTTATATATTTAGATATATCTTCTATTCCTGTACAGGTTATTAAGGTTTGTATTCCGTGAATAGAATTTAAAATATATGCTTTTCTAGTAAAATCTAATTCTGATAATACATCATCTAAAAGAAGTACAGGATATTCTTTCGTGATATCTTTTATGATGTTCAACGAAGCGAATTTTATGGTTAAAACTGCCGTTCTTTGTTGTCCCTGCGATCCATAACTCTTAGCATCAATATTATTTATAAGTATTATAAAATCATCTCTATGTGGTCCAATACTAGTAATTCTTCTTTCGATATCCTTCGGTCTGTTTTTTAAAAGCCCTTCTTTCATGGATATTTTTATATTTCCTAAATCTTTCACACTAGAGACATATTTAAATTCAATATCTTCTTTTCCAGAAGTAATGTCTTTATGAATTGCTTTCCCATGATTATTCAAGTTATTTATATAATTAATACGGTCTTTTATTATTTGTTCTGCAAAATTTGATAATTGTTCATCATAAACATCTAGAATGAATTCATCTATTTTTCTATTTTTTAAAACTAAATTTCTTTCATTTAAAACCTTATTATATTGAACCAGATTATAATAATACCTATTACTTAGTTGGCACAACTCCATATCTATAAATCTTCGTCTTATCCCTGGAGATTCTTTAACTATTTTTAAGTCTTCTGGAGAAAACATAACTACATTGAAAACTCCAATTAGTTCCCCTATTTTAGTTATTTTTATAGAATTAACCCGAATAGATTTTTTTCCATCTTTCAAAATATTAATATCTATTTTTTTATCCAGTCTATCCTTACTTACACTCACACTAACATAAGCATTATTTTCATTCCAATTAACAAGTTCCCTATCTTTTGAATTTCTATGAGATCTTGCAAAACCACAATAATAAATTGATTCTAGTATATTAGTTTTTCCTTGAGCATTATTTCCTATAAACACATTTACAGCTGGACCAAGTTCTATATCCAGCTTCCTATAATTCCTATAATTTAATAACATTAATTTTTTTATATACATAAAAACACCCAACTTAATTATAACACATAATATCTTTTGTGGCTTTACATGAAAATTTTAAACAATTTTAAAACTTTCATTCTCTATAGAAATTATATCTCCACTTCTTAATTTTCTTCCTCTTTGGGTACATACTTCTCCATTAACTAAAACTTCACCATCTTGAATTATCATTTTAGCCTCAGATCCTAATGAAACTGCTCCTACCCATTTTAGAAATGAATCTAACTTTATAAATTCTGTATTTATACTAATTTCATTCATACATAACTCCTAATTACAGATGCATAATTATTAATTTTAGTATATTTATGCATCTGTAAATTTGCTCCTCCCTTAAATTATCTAGCTAATCTTACAGGTAAAACTAGATATTTACTATCTTCTATATTTTTATTTCTAATAACACAAGGACTTACACTAGATGTTAACTCCAAAATAACTTCCTCTTCATCCATGACTTTTAGCACATCTAATAAATATCTAGAGTTAAATGCAATTTGCATTTCATCTCCTTGCAAATTCACCGAAACCTCTTCTCTTACTTTTCCCAATTGAGAATTGGATGTTATGATTAAAGTGTCTTCTTTTAATTCAAATTTTATAAGATTAGTGTTTCCTTCCTTTGCCATAAGTGAAGCTCTTTCTATTCCATTTTGAAGTTCTTGTTTATTTGCAGTTACCAATCCTTTATATTCTTGAGGAAGTAAAGAGCTGTATTTTATAAATTCTCCCTCTAATAATCTTGATATAACTTTAGTTTCACCTAAATTAAATAATATGTGATTAGTAGTAAATGTTATATCTACGTCTTTATCTGTATCTTCTAATATTTTTGCAACTTCATTTAATGTTTTTCCTGGAATAACAGAACTTATTGTATTTTCTGAGTCTATGATTTCTTTTCTTATAGCTAATCTATAGCCATCTAATGCAACTAAATTTAAATATGAATTGTTTACTTCAAAAAGAATTCCTTGAAGTATAGGTCTTGCTTCATCTTGAGCTATAGCAAAAGATGTACCTTTAATCATATTTTTTAATAAGTTTTGAGGAATTGAAAATATTTTAGTTTCGTTTATGTTTGGTAAAGATGGAAATTCATCGCTGTTCATATAAAGTAAATTAAAGACAGATTTTTTACAAGTTATTTGTATAGTATTATCTTCGCCAATTTGTAGTTGTTCTATTACAATTTTGTCATTTGGTAGTTTTCTTATAATTTCTCCAAATAATTTAGCATCTACAACTATTGTTCCTTTTTGTAGTACTTCAGCATTTATTTTTGTTTCTATTGATATATCTATGTCAGATCCAATTAATGTTAATCCTTCTGAATCTGCCTTTATATAAATACCTTCTAGAATAGGCATAGTAGATTTTCCAGTTATAGCTTTTTGCGCTATTGATATAGCTTCTTGTAATTTTGTTTTTTCACATATGAATTTCAATATAAAACCTCCCTAATTATTCACAGCAAAATCGCTCTAAATATAGATAAAATTAATAATAAAATATAGTAACAATAGTAGTAGGGGCTGTGGATTTGTTCATAAGTACCTCTAGGCCTTATAAATACAAAAAAGTTAACAAAAAAATACTGTGGATAAGTTGAGCGTATTTACTATAAACTATCCACATTATTAAAAGCAAAATGTTAATTAAAATTTTATCAACAGAATATTAACTTTAGTTATGTACAATGTTAATTATTTTTGAGTAAGCTTCTTTGTTAAATCATTTATTGTATTTTGTGTGGATTCATCATTTTTTAAACCGCCTGATATTTTCTCATATGCATGAATAACGGTAGTGTGATCTCTTCCACCAAATTCTTCTCCTATTTTAGGCAAAGATAAATCTGTAAGTTTTCTACTTAAATACATAGCTATTTGTCTTGGGTACGCTATATTTCTAGTTCTTCTTTGAGATTTTAAGTCCTCTACTCTTAAGTTATAATATGATGAAACAACATCTTGTATTGTTTCAATGGTTATATTTTTGCTTTGTTTATTTGATATGATATCTTTTAAGGCCTCTGTAGCTAGATCTACTGTAATATCTCTACCGGTAAGAGATGAATACGCAACTATTCTAATAAGGGCGCCTTCTAACTCTCTTATGTTAGATTTTATTTTTGTAGCTATATATACCATTACTTCGTTAGCAACATTTAAATTTTCTACATCTGCTTTCTTCTTTAATATCGCCATTCTAGTTTCAAAATCAGGTGCTTGAATATCAGCGATAAGCCCCCATTCGAATCTACTTCTTAATCTGTCTTCTAAAGTAGGGATTTCTTTAGGTGGTCTATCAGATGATAGAATTATTTGTTTACTGGCTTCATGAAGAGCGTTAAATGTATGGAAAAATTCCTCTTGAGTTCGCTCTTTACCAGCTATAAATTGAATATCATCAATAAGAAGCACATCTATATTTCTATATTTATTTCGAAATTCTTCATTTTTATCATCTTTAATTGCATTAATAAGTTCATTAGTAAATTTTTCAGATGATACATAAACAACTTTAGATTTTGAGTTATTTTGAAGAATATAGTGTCCTATAGCATGCATTAAGTGAGTTTTTCCTAGACCAACTCCCCCATATATAAATAAAGGATTATAAGCCTTAGCAGGTGATTCAGCAACAGCAAGTGATGCGGCATGGGCAAATCTGTTGGAATTACCTATAACGAACGAGTCAAAAGTATATTTAGGATTTAAGGTTGCTAGCATTAAATCATTTACTACAACAGCACTGTTTTTTTTATTATGTCTCAACGTAGTATCTTCTGAATGTAATTCACTAGTATCGGATTCAATTAAAAACTCTATATTATATTTCTTAGATGAAATAAGTTTTATTGCGTTAGCTACCAAATCCTTGTATCGTTGTTCCAATATGTCCTTAGTAAATTCGTTAGGAACGCCTAGTTTTATGCTATCAGAAGATATAGATAAAGGTTCGCAACTTTTTATCCAAGTATTAAAACTAACTTCAGACATTTCACTTTTTATTATGTTTAATGTTTTTTCCCATAGTTGATTTAGTTGGGTATCCATCGTATATCCTCCAGTTACCTAATTATAAAAATTTCAAAAAAAGTATGTATAAATAAAAAAATCTATAAATATAAACAACTTACTAACAGAAAATATGTACACATCCTATAATGATTGACTATGTATAAAAAAATATTCACATGTTAATAAATTTGTTGATATGTTTTAAAGTGTATATAAAAAGTTATGTTATCAACAATTGTGGAAAAAATAAAATCAACACTATAAACAATGAATAATATCTTGAAATAAGATAAAAATATATAAGGTGATGATGAGAACTGCCAAAAGTTGAACAAGTTATACACATAAATATCCACAGCTGTGGATAAGTTTGGTGTGAAATTAATTTATTCACAACATATTATTAATAATAACATAAATAAACAAAGGGGTTCAATAATTTATCCACAATTTTTATCTTTGTTAAGTATTTTATTAACATATTAAGTTTTCTTGACATGACTATTAAGGAAATATATAATTAAAAGGTAAAACTCAAAATGAGCAATAATATAGTTTTACTATATAAAATATAATTTGAAGGGGGTGTAGCTACATGTTCATGACATACCAACCTAAAAAGAAACAAAGAAAAAGAGAACATGGATTTAGAAAGAGAATGAGCACTTTATCTGGAAGAAACGTGCTTAAGAGAAGAAGACTAAAAGGAAGAAAAAGATTAACAGCATAAGGGCCGCTTTTGTGGCCTTTTTCTGCAAATGCAGAAATAAAAGGGAGACTTGATAAATGAGTATACAAAAACTAAGAAAAAATCTTGAGTTTAGAAATGTATATAGAAGAGGAAAGTCTTTTTCTAATGATACTTTAGTTTTATATATATTTTATAATAGAAGAAATAGAGATAATAATGATAAATTTAATAGGATTGGGATATCAGTAAGCAAAAAAGTTGGAAAGAGTGTAGTTAGGAGTAGAGTTAAAAGGTTAATTAGCGAGTGTTATAGATTAAATTGTAATAACTTGAAAGAAGGACACGATTTAGTTTTTATTGCTAGAAATGCTATTAAAGATAAGAGCTATTGGGATATAGAAAAAGCTATGCTTAATTTATTTAAAAGGTCAGGGATGATATATAATGAAAAGGATTTTAATAATTCTGATAAAGTTTTATAAAAGGTTCATTTCTCCTATGATGAGGTCCAATTGTATATACATACCAACTTGCTCTCAATATGCAATTGATGCAATTGAAAAATATGGAGCTATAAAAGGAAGTTTTATGGCTATAAAAAGAATTTTAAGATGTCATCCTTTCCACAAGGGTGGTTATGATCCAGTTAAGTAAATTACTAGGAGGTATTTATTTTGTTTAATGGTATAGCTGAATTTTTATATACGGTTGTAGAAAAGTTACAAGGTTTTATTTCAAATATAGGAATAACAGATATAGGTGTATCTTATGTTTTATCAGTATTACTTCTTACATTAATAATAAGATTGTTGATATTACCACTAAATATAAAGTCTATGAAGTCAACAGCTAAGATGCAAGAGATTCAACCTGAATTAAAAAAGATACAAACTAAGTATAAAAATAATCCTGAAAAATTACAACAAGAAACAGTAAAGTTGTATAAAGAAAATAATGTTAGTATGACGGGTGGATGTCTTCCAATGATAATTCAGATGCCGATATTATTTGCTTTATACGGTGCATTTATGAAAATTACTGCAGTAGAAGGACAGTCATTTTTATGGATAGCAGATTTATCTAAAAAAGATCCGTCTTTTATATTACCAGTTTTAGCAGCGGCTTTAACATACTTATCAACGGTGTATTCTACAAAAGCAAATTCTGCATCTGCAGCTCAGGCGCCAGGAACTCCAAATATGGGTTCTATGAATATAGCTATGTCTGTTATGATAGGAGTATCAGCGATTAATTTTAGATCATTACTAGTTTTATATTGGATAATGGGTAGCGTAATACAAATAATCCAAACATATGTTATAGTTACTTTACCTAAGAAAAGAAAAGCAAAGCAAGCTCAAATTTCATAGATATTTATTTTATATAACTGCAGGGTAGGTGAATTTAATATGAAGTTAATAGAAGTTAATGGAAGAACTGTAGATGAGGCAGTAGATTCTGCCTTAAAGGAACTGAATGTTACTAAAGATAAAGTTGAAATTGAAATCCTAGATGAAGGAAATAAAGGATTCTTAAACATTTTTGGTGCAAAACCTGCCAGAATAAAAGTTAAAGTTAAAAGAGATTATATAGTTGAAGCAAAAAGTTTTTTGAGAAATGTTTTAAATTCTATGGAAATTAAGGCTGAAATAAGAATGAAGGAAGAAGATGATACTCTAAATATTAATCTAATTGGTCCTAATATGGGATTAATTATTGGTTATAGGGGGGAAACCTTAGATTCTTTGCAATATCTTATTTCTCTTGTAGTTAATAAAGGGCATGAAAATCCTTATAAAAGGGTAGTACTAGATACTGAAAACTATAGAGCTAAGAGAGAAGAAACTCTTAAACGATTAGCTGGAAAAACTGCATTTAAAGTACGAAAATTTAAAAAGGCTATTAAATTAGAACCTATGAATCCTTACGAAAGAAGGATAATACATGCGGCATTACAAAATGATAAATCCGTATACACTTACAGTGAGGGAGAAGAGCCTTTCAGAAAAATAGTTATTGATTTTAAAAGAGATTAGAAAGCCTGTTTGGGCTTTCTTTTATATATTCAATAAATTTTGACTAAGATAAATCTATTATGTAAAATATTTTGTAGTAGGGATATATTAGGTATAAATTTTTTAAGGAGGCCTAGTTAATAATGAAAGAGTTTGATACTATAGCTGCCATTGCTACTCCAGTTGGAGAAGGGGGCATATCTATAATAAGAATTTCTGGAAGTAATTCATTGGATATTGTTGATAAAATATTCAAGGCTAAAAATAATAAAAGTATTTTAGATATGAAATCTTATACTATGAGATACGGATATATAGTAAATGATGGAGATATTATAGATGAAGTAATAGTAAGCTTTATGAAAGGTCCTAAGAGTTTTACTTCAGAAGATATAGTTGAGATAAATTGTCATGGTGGAGTTGTTTCAACAAATAAAGTTTTAGATTCGGTTATAAGATTTGGTGCTAGACTTGCAGAACCAGGTGAGTTTACTAAAAGGGCATTTTTAAATGGAAGAATAGACTTAAGTCAAGCAGAGGCTGTTATTGATATAATAAGAGCAAAAACAGACTTGTCTATGAAATCTGCTTTAGCTCAAAGTCAGGGATTACTTTCCCAGGAAATAAATAAATTAAAAGAACATCTTCTTAATGCTTTGGCGTTAATAGAGTATGATGTTGATTTTACGGAAGATGAAGAAGAACCAGATGAGACTATTCCAATAAGAGTAGAAGAAAATTTGGTAGAGTCTATAGACAAAATTAATAAACTAATTGTAAATGCTGAGGAAGGTAAAATATTAAGGGAAGGTTTAAACATGGTTATAATAGGAAAACCTAATGTTGGAAAATCTTCTTTGCTTAACTATTTACTTCAAGAAAAAAGGGCTATAGTAACTGATATTCCTGGAACAACTCGAGATGTAATAGAAGAATATATAAATTTAGATGGAATTCCAGTTAAAATTGTTGATACCGCTGGTATTAGAGAAACAGAAGACATTGTAGAGAAAATAGGTGTTGAAAAATCTAAAGAAAAAATAGATGAGGCAGATTTAGTGGTATTAATGCTGGATATTAGTAGGGATTTTGAAGAACAAGATAGAGAGATAGTTAACTATATTAAAGATAAAAAACATATAGTACTTTTAAATAAGGTGGATTTAGATTATAAGATAAATAGAGATAGTCTTATAGATTTAGAAAATATCTTGGAAGTCTCTATTAGAAATGATGAAGGCATAGAATCTTTTAAAAATAAGATTAAAGAGTTATTTTTTGGTGGAAAATTACAAAGTGAAAGTATTATTATATCCAATACAAGGCATAAAGAAGCTCTATATAGAGCAAAAGAAAATTGTGAATTAGCTTTAATGAGTGTAAGGAAAAATGAGTTTTTGGATTTAATATCTATATATGTAACCTCTGGATTAAAGGCTCTTGGTGAGATTACTGGTTCAGAGATTGAAGAAGATTTAGTGAATAAGATCTTCTCAGAATTCTGTGTAGGAAAGTAGGAAAAAATATGAAGTATTTAGGCGGAATATTTGATGTTATAATAGTTGGAGCAGGTCATGCAGGTAGTGAAGCTGCTCTTGCTTCAGCGAGAATGGGATGCAAGACTTTATTGTGCACAATGAATTTAGATTCTGTAGCATTTATGCCTTGCAATCCCAATATTGGTGGAACAGCAAAAGGACATTTAGTAAAAGAAGTTGATGCCTTAGGGGGAGAAATGGGCGTTAATATAGATTATACTTTTATTCAATCGAGAATGTTAAATACCTCAAAAGGACCTGCAGTACACTCTTTAAGAGCTCAAGCTGATAAAAAAAGGTACCAAGAGAGAATGAAAAATATAATTGAGAATCAAGAAAATCTTTTTTTGCGTCAACTTGAAGTAACAGAACTTGAAGTGGAAGATGGAAAGGTTACTGGAGTAGTTACTAAAAATGGAGCAGTCTTTAAAGCTGCATCAGTTGTATTGGCAACAGGTACATATCTTAAAGGAAAAGTTATAATTGGGGAAACTGCGTATAGTAGTGGTCCTAATGGATTATTTCCTGCAAATGATTTATCTCAGTCATTATTAGATTTAGATATATCGTTAAGAAGGTTCAAAACAGGTACTCCTGCAAGAATAAATAAACGTAGTGTGGATTTCAGCAATATGTCCGAGCAAAAAGGTGATGAAAAAATAGTCCCATTCTCATTTATGCATGATAATATTGATAAAGAGCAGGTATCTTGTTGGTTAGCTTATACTAATGAAAATACTCATGAGGTTATAAGAAAAAATATAAATAGATCTCCAATTTATAATGGGTCAATCGAAGGAATAGGTCCTAGATACTGCCCATCTATTGAAGATAAAGTAATGAGATTCCCGGATAAATTGCAACATCAAATTTTTATAGAGCCTGAGGGTAATGATACTGAAGAAATGTATGTTGGTGGAATGAGCTCATCATTGCCTGAGGATGTTCAAATAGAAATGTTAAGAACTATAAAGGGTTTGGAGAATGTTGAAATAATGAGAACTGCCTATGCAATAGAGTATGATTGCATTGATCCAACTCAATTAAAACCTTCTTTGGAATTCAAAAATATAAAAGGATTATTTGGTGCAGGTCAACTTAATGGAAGTTCGGGTTATGAAGAGGCGGCAGCGCAAGGTATAATTGCTGGAATAAATGCAGCTTTAAACGTAAAAAATGAAGAGCCTTTGATTTTAACTAGATCTGATGCTTATATTGGTGTTTTAATAGATGATCTTGTTACTAAGGGAACATCTGAACCATATAGAATGATGACATCTCGTTCAGAGTACAGGTTATTATTAAGGCAGGACAACGCGGATTTAAGATTAACTGAATTTGGATATAAAGTTGGATTAGTAACAGAAGAGCGATATAAAAGATATTTGAATAGAAAAAATAATATAGAACAAGAAATTGATAGAATGAAGAAGCTTCAAGTAACTAATAAAAGAGAGAATAACGAAATATTGTTATCTTTAGACTCTTCAGAGTTAAAGAAACCTATTTCCATGTATGAGCTTATTAAAAGGCCAGAATTAGATTATTTTTCTGTAAGCCGATTGGATGAAGAGAGAGTAGGTTTACCTTATAATATTGGAGAACAAGTAAATATAATTGCAAAATATGAAGGTTATATAGATAAGCAACTAGAACAGGTAGAACAGTTTAAAAAAATAGAAAAGAGATTAATACCGCAGGAATTAGATTTTAACGATATTAGAGGATTAAGAAAAGAAGCTATTCAAAAGCTTGCGAAGATTAGACCAATTAATATAGGGCAGGCATCAAGAATTTCTGGTGTATCTCCAGCTGATATTTCTGTTTTATTAATTTATATGGAACAATATAGTAGACAAAAAAATTCTTAAAGGAGAGTTATATGGAATTCTTTGATTTAATGAGTAGAGCTTGTAAAGATGTAGGTTTAGAATTAACAGAAGAGAAATACAATAAATTTATAATGTATAAAGATCTTATACAAGAATGGAATAAACAAATAAATCTTACAACTATTATTGAAGATGAAGACATAATAAAAAAACATTTTATAGATTGTATAAAAGCTTTTAAAGTTGATGAATTTAAAAATGCTAAATCTATAATTGATGTTGGAACAGGAGCAGGATTTCCTGGTATTCCATTAGCTATAATGAATGAAGATGTGGAAATAACTCTTCTAGATTCACTAAATAAAAGAGTTAATTTCCTTAATGTTGTAGTTAATAAATTAAATCTTAATAACGTTACAACTATTCACTCTAGAGCAGAAGATGGTGCTAGGAACAGTGAATTAAGAGAAAAATTTGATATAGCAACATCTAGAGCAGTTGCGAACATGAGTATGTTATCAGAGTTATGTATTCCTTATGTCAAAAACAATGGACATTTCATTGCACTTAAAGGTCCATCTATTGAAGGTGAGTTAGAAGGGTCTCGAAATGCATTAAAGGTACTTGGTGCAAAATTAATAGATGTGGTAGAAGTTGAAGTTGAGGATACTGATTTAAAACACAATTTAGTTTTAGTGAAAAAGATTAAATCAACCTCAAATATTTATCCAAGGAAGGCTGGAACTATAAATAAAAAACCGATTGTGTAAATTCTTAGATTATTTTGTCTAACGATTTTTAAATATAAAAGAAGGATAAATTAATGTCTTTGTAGAAAATGTTAAATAATGGGAAATAATGTTAAACCAATAGTAAGGGATGGTAGAGGTCTATGCAAAATGAAGTCTTGTATGTAAATATAGAAAGTATTATACCAAATACTTATCAACCTAGGAAATTCTTCGATGAAGAAACTTTAGTAGAATTATCTCAATCTATAAAACAATATGGAATTATACAACCTTTAACTGTTAGAAAAAGGGGAGTTAGCTATGAATTAGTTGCAGGTGAAAGAAGATGGCGTGCAGCAAAATTAGCAAATATTCAAACTGTTCCTTGTAATATAATTGATATAACTGATACAGAATCGGCTGAGATTGCTTTATTGGAAAATCTACAAAGAGAGGACTTAAACTTTATTGAAGAAGCGGAAGCATATTATAACCTAATAAATGAACATAATTTTACTCAAGATGAATTAGCTAATAGAATGGGAAAAAAGCAATCTACAATTGCAAATAAACTGAGGTTACTAAAACTTGACTCTAAAATTAGAGAGTTATGCTTAGAAAATAGTTTGACAGAAAGACATGCTAGGGCTTTATTATCTTTACCAAATGAAGAAATGCAATTAAAAGTTGTAAAGAAAATTATAGAACAAGGTTTAAATGTTAAGAAAACTGAAGAACTTATAAATAAAGAACTATTAAAATTAGCTGGGGATGAGCTAAGCTCAAAAGGTACAAAAAGAATAACAGGAATATTTTCTCCTAAGATATATGTTAATTCAATAAAACAAGTATTTGATAAGTTCAAGATTCCAGCTCAATACAAATCTAAAGACTGTGGCGAGTATATTCAGATTACCGTAAATATACCAAAGAAATAAATCTAGAAATCCATCTATTAGTAGGTGGATTTTTTTGTTATAAAAGAATAAAGTGTTTCACGTGAAACATTTTTATTAAATTTGAATTATAAATTAGATAAATGCTTTTAATATATGTATTTAAAATATATAATGTTATTGTACATAATAAAATTAAGGGATAAAAGAGGGGGAACTATGAAAGTTATATGTGTTTTTAATCAAAAAGGCGGAGTTGGTAAAACTACTACTAATATAAATTTATGTTCATATTTAGCAATGGAAGGGTACAAGGTTTTAGCAATAGATATGGATCCTCAGGGAAACACTACTTCTGGAGTTGGCATAGATAAGAGGATATTAGAAAAATCCATATATGACGTTATAACTTCAGATGTACCCTTAGAAGAAATTATACAGCAGTCAAGTTTGGTAGAAAATCTATACATAGCACCTGCAACAATGGAATTAGCTGGAGCAGAAGTTGAGATAATAAATAATACTCAGAGAGAAAAAATTTTATTAAATCAAATTAAGAAGTTAGATGGAAAATTCGATTTTGTATTTATTGATTGCCCGCCTTCGTTAGGGATACTAACTATTAATGCATTAACCAGTTCAAATTCTGTTTTTATACCAATTCAATGTGAATTTTATGCTTTGGAAGGCGTTGGTCAACTTATAAATACAATTGGTTTAGTAAAAAAGTCCTTAAATAAGAATATAGATATCGAGGGTGTTGTTATGACTATGTATGACAGCAGAACAAATTTGAGTAATGAAGTGCTTAAGGAAGTTGATAAATATTTCGGAGATAAGGTATATAAAACAACAATTCCTAGAAATATTAGGTTAGCTGAGGCTCCAAGTTTTGGACTACCTATAATGTTATATGATGATAAATGTAAAGGTGCAGAATCATATGCAAATTTGACAAAAGAATTTTTAAGTAGGCAATAAGGGGTAGGATATGAGTAAAAAATTTGGACTAGGGAAAGGGTTAAATGCTTTAATCCCTAATGATTATGAAGAAATAGCAGTGGAAAAAAGCAGTCAAACTTTAATATCACTAAATGATATTAAAGCTAATAGAGAGCAGCCAAGAAAAAGTTTTGATAATGAAAAAATATTGGAGTTATCACAATCAATTAAAAATCATGGCATTATTCAACCTTTAATTTTAAAAAAGAAAGATGATTTTTATGTAATAATTGCAGGAGAAAGAAGATGGAGAGCCGCAAAATTGGCAGGTTTAAAAGAGGTTCCAGCAATTATAATGGATATCACAGATAGAGAGTTGCTAGAACTTTCTTTAATAGAAAATATCCAAAGAGAGGATTTAAATCCTATAGAAGAAGGAAAAGCTTTTAAAAAATTACTTGAGGATTTTAATTTAACTCAGGAATCTTTGAGTGAAACTCTATCCAAATCCAGAACATCTATAACTAATACTATGAGATTACTTAATTTAGATGATAGAGTTCAAGATTATATAATAGATGGCGTTATTAGTGAAGGTCATGGAAGAACTTTATTAGGAATTAAAGAAAAGGATATTCAATATGAACTTGCACAAAAAGTTATAGATGATAAAATATCTGTACGTGAACTAGAAAAAATAGTTAGAAATATTACGGATATTAAAAATGAAAAAAAATTAGAGGAAAAGATTAAAGATTTATCTATTTACTACAAGGATATTAGAGAAAAATTAGAAAACTACTTTGGAACTAAGGTCAATATTGAAAAAAAGAAGAATAAAGGTAAAATAGAAATAGAGTATTATTCTGAAGAAGATTTACAAAGAATATTAGATATAATTAATATGCAATAGACAGTTTCACGTGAAACATAATGAAAAGGAGAAAATGATGGAAAATATACTTAGTATTATAAATTCTTACGGAGCATATATATTTATAGGTATGGGAGTAGTAATAGTATTCTTATTCATTCTAATAATGATATTATTTAGATCTCTTAATAAGGTTGAAAATAGGTATAGAAAATTAATGCGTGGAGCAAATAGTAAAAATATTGAAGAGCTAATAATGGGATATCTAGACAAAGTAGATAAAGCAAATGAAAAGTCTCAAGAGGCATTTGATCTATGCAATAAAGTTGAAGAAAAAATGAAAAAGTCAATTCAAAAGGTTTCTGTTATAAGATATAAGGCGTTTGAAGATGTTGGAAGCGATTTGAGTTTCTCTGTAGCACTTTTAGATGAAAACAATGATGGTGTGATACTTACAGGAATATATGGAAGAAATGAAAGCACTACTTATGCAAAACCAATAGATAAAGGAATATCAAGATATGATTTATCAGAAGAAGAGATGAGTGTTTTAAATAAAGCAATTGGAACTGTTTAATACAAAAGTATAAAAACCTCCCTTAAAGAAATACTAGCTTTAAGGGAGGTTTTTTACATGAATATATACATAAGTGATGAACTAGAGTATCTAAGAAAAGATTTTATAAGTAAAGGATATAAATTAGTAAAGGATCCTTACAAAAGTGATGTAATATTAACCAATCTAAAAGAAACAAACTTAAGTAATATCAATAATAGAATGAGAAATTCAAATATAATAATAATAGATTCTGTAAGTAGGAATATAAAAGATATAGAGAATATATTAACAAACTACTATGGAAATGAATTGTATTAAATATATTCTATAAATTTTCTAAAACTTTAACGATGGAGTTATTTCTACCACCAATAGCTTTAATAGCAAAATGATAAATACCTTTAGATATAGTGTCAGCTAAAGTCATAACTGTGAAAAGTCTAGTATTTTGAAGAACCATAAATTCAAAATTTCCAGAAATATTAACAATACCAGTTATACTTAAATCTCCTACAGCCGGTAGGTCTTTATTAACAGCTAGGCCAGGAAACAACGGTTTTTGGTCCAATATAACCTTACCTACATTCTGAAGATTACCTAAACAAGCATCAATGGCAATGATATATGGATCATCATATAAAGAATTAATTTCATTAAGTGTTTGGTGAAGATTTTTTGCATGTACAGGATTCTCTAAATCTCCATAAAGTATAATATTTTTTCTGATTAAACATTTGAGTTTATAACCGACTAAAGGACCAAGAGAATCTCCAGTGGATCTATCAGTGCCAATGCATATAAAAACAATAGTTCTATTATCACTTATTATAGGTTTTAAATTTTCAAATAGATAATCTCTTATTTCAAATATAGTTTTTGAAGACGTAGCATCGCAAATTAATTTAGACATAAAAAAACCTCCTTTAAATGGAATTATTTCCATTTAAGGAGGTTTCTATACTTAAAGAATACCTTCTTCTTTAAATATAGCATAAAACACTACCATAAACATACAAAAGAACATACCTGAAACACCATTAGCTTTTAATCCAATAAATATGGCAGCTAATACTGCAACAGGATTTAATCCTAATGAAGTTGACATAACCTTAGGTTCAATAATTTGTCTTGTGATAAATACAATGACATACCAAATCAATAAACCTACGCCAACCAAATGATTTCCAATAAACAGATTATAAATAATTAATGGTATATAAATCATAGGCATTCCCAACACAGGTAACAGATCTAACAATGCACATAACATACTAAGGATAAGTGCATATTTAACTCTAAAGATAGTAAAGCCAATAAGAGTGATTACAAAAGACATCAAAATTAATAACATATATGAAATTCCATAAGTAATAAGTTTATGTCTTACCTTGGCAAAAATAACAAAAAAAGAATTGTTCTCTAAAGGTAATGAAGACATCAAATCTCTTGAGTCAGAGGTTGCAAATTTTTTTGTAAAGAAGTATGTTGTTAAAAGTGTAAAAATTATTATCATAAGCATGTAAGGAATATAAGAAGCAACTGATAAAACAAAAGTAACAACTGATGATCCAACTGAAACACTAATATTTACAATTTTACTTATAGACCCTGATGTAGCATCTTGAATAGAGCTAATTATAACTGGGTCTATATCTAGATTATAAAAGTAATCCTGAATTTCAGTAAACTTAGTCGCAATATCAGCAGGATTTTTGGATAAGTATTCCTGAACATTTTTTGTTAAATTTACAATTTGAGAAGATAATGATCCTATTAGTATAGTTATTGTTATAATAAGTATAGAGAAAAACAAAAGCGTTGTTATAATTGAAGCTAATGAATCCTTTAATTTAAAGCTTTTAATTAGATACTTAGTTGGTTTACGCAAAATCAAAGCAAATAAAGCAGCAAGCACAAATGGAACTGTATATGGCAAGGTTTTAAAGAAAATAATAAATCCCAATGTGTAAAGAATAAAAAAAAGTGCTAATTTGCTAATTTTATCTTCAAATTTTTTCATGATCATCTCCCCTTTAATAAAGTACTTATAAGCAATAAGCTTGTTCTACACATTATACCAAATATTTCATAATACATAAAGTCTAATTGATAAGTGAAGTATAAAAGATAGAATATTAAATTTTAGACTATACAAAAAAATTTTAATCAATAATATTAAAATATAACTTAAAAAAATAATGGATGTTTTGTATAATATAATATGAAAAAGCATGAAATAAGTTTTGCGTAAAACTAATGAAAGATAAGCACAAGTAAATAACTGGAGGAAGATTAAATGTATATATTAAACTCTTTTTTTTCGATAGATTTTGATAGTGAGAAGGTATATATAGGAAAATACCCTATTGATCTAGAAAAAATTCAAATTATAATAGGTAAAATTATTCAGATTATAATAATACTAATATTAATGGCAATAGCTATTAAAGTGGGTAATTATATTATAAATAGGTTTGTGAAAAGACAGGCGATGAGTAGAGCAAGTTTTACATTAGATGAAAAGAAAGCTACTACTATTGGGGAAGTTTTAAAAAGTATATTAAGATATTCAGTTTACTTTTTTGGAGTAGCTGCAATTGTTGCAAATATATTTACTGGTATTTCATTAACTTTAGCATCTATTGGAGGGGTAGCTTTAGGGTTTGGAGCTCAAAATTTAGTTAAGGACTTGATAAACGGATTTTTTATATTATTTGAAGATCAATATGCTGTAGGAGATTATGTAACCATAGGTTCATTTTCTGGAACAGTTGAAACAATTGGTATTAGGACAACAGTACTAAAAGGATTTAGTGGAGATATTCATTTAATACCAAATGGAACAATACAGCAAGTAACAAACCATTCTAGAGGAGCAATGAAGGTAGAAGTTGATGTTGTTGTACCTTATAAAGAAAACTATGATAAAGTATCAAATATAATAAATAATGCATGTAAGAAAGTCGTTGAAGAAAATGAAAATGTTATAGATGAGCCTAAGGTATTAGGAATAGTTTCATTAGATAGTTCATCAATGACAATAAGAGTAAATGGAACAAGTAAGCCAATGGGACAATGGGAAATAGAAAGAACCTTGAAGAAGGAAATCAAAAAAGCATTAGAAGAAGGATCAATAGAAATACCATATCCTAGAACTGAAATGATAACAATTAAAAGTACTGATAACGAGTAAAGAGTGGGGGAATAAATAATGGAAGAATTTAATTTAGGGGATGTAGTATTAATGAAAAAACAACATCCTTGTGGAAGCTCTGAATGGGAAATAATAAGGCTAGGAGCAGATATAAAAATAAAATGTGTTGGATGTGGAAGGCTAGTAATGCTACCTAGAAATAAATTTCAAAAAGGGGTAAAAAAAATCGTAAATTCTACTAAAGAGGAAAAAAGCAAATAATTTACATAATAATGCTTGAAATAGATATATAAAAGTGATATACTAGTTTATTGTAAGTCCCTGCTATGTTTAGCATAGCCAATAGTCCGGAGGGAGGTGAAAAGAATGAGAAAATATGAAACTATATTTGTAATACACCCATCATTCGAAGAGGAGGCTGTTAAAGCTACAATCGAGAAGTTTAAAGGTGTTATTGAAAATGGTGGAGGAACTGTTGACAACGTAGATTTCTGGGGTAAGAGAAAACTTGCTTATGAAATAAAAAAAGTTAACGAAGGATTCTACACATTATTCAACTTCAGTGCTAACCCAGAATTACCAAGCGAGTTAGACAGAGTATTTAGAATAACAGACGGAATCATAAGACACATAATAGTTAAAGAAGAGAAATAAGGTGGTGTTTTGAATGAATAAAGTAGTTCTAATAGGCAGACTTACTAAAGATCCTGAGTTAAAGTTTACTCCAGGAAATGGTACTGCAGTAACCACTGTAACTCTAGCAGTTGATAAGTATAATTCTTCAACTGGACAAAGAGAAGCGGACTTTATCTCAGTAACAATATGGGGTAAACAAGCGGAATCTACGGCTAATTACATGAGCAAAGGAAGCTTAATGGCTATTAGCGGTAGAATACAAACTAGATCTTATGATGCTAAAGATGGAACCAAGAGATATGTTACAGAAGTTGTTGCTAATGAAGTAAGCTTCTTGAGCAAATCTAATTCTTCTTCAAATGGAAGAAACAATGGTTTCAACAATGGTTCTGAATATAATGCGCCACAAGATACATTCGGTGGTGGAATGAGCTTTGCAGAGGATATGACTCCTGTAGATGATGGAGACATTCCATTCTAAAATTTAGGTAAGGAGGGAAAATGATGAGCAGAGAAGTAAGAAAAGGCGGCAAGATGAGAAGACCAAAGAGAAAAGTTTGTGCTTTTTGTGTTGATAAAGCTGACTCTATAGATTATAAAGATATAAATAAGCTAAGAAAGTATGTTACTGAAAGAGGTAAGATATTACCAAGAAGAATTTCAGGTACATGCGCAAAACATCAAAGACAATTAACTGATGCTGTAAAGAGAGCTAGAAATATAGCTTTATTACCATTTACAACAGAGTAAACAAAAACCCCTGTATAAGGGGTTTTATTTTTTATTATGAGAATTTTAAAAAGGTATAGTTGAAATAGTATCAAAAAAAAACTAAAATAGATATACAGGGTATTGAACAATAAAGGGGGGAGCGGTCCTTGAAGAAAGATAATTTAAATATAATGGGTGACATAAAGTTAATTGAAGAAATGAAAGCTCAATTATTGTGTATAATAGGGGAATTTTATTTATTATTAACTAAGGGAAGTAATGTGGCTAAGGATGCAGTTTTAGAATGTATATCTTCAGCAATGATAATATTATATCTACTAGGAGAAAAGCTCGGATATTCATATATACAGATAGATGAAAATACAAAAGAAAAAATAAGAATTGGTATATTAGACGATGAAGAAGATAAATATGGAAGTTCATTAAATAAATTGCATAGCCATTTAAAAGATAGAGTATAATTTATAAATATAGAGTACTAAAAATTTATTTAAATGAATGCAAATTATTTATAGAAAACAATAGAGTAGCCTCAAAAATAGCCATAAAGGAGGCAATTAATGAAAGAAAGTATTAAAAAGTATGATAAATTAATTATACTGATCATATTACTGACATTGGCGTCTGTATTTTATATATCAGAGAAAATAGGATATTTATTTATAACTTTATTACTAATAGTAGTAGATGGCCTCTATAATATATATAAAAGTAATCAATTACAAAAGAGTTTTTCTACGAAAATAGATAACGTTAGTAAGTATTTAACTAATTCTATAGAAAAAAACATACAAACCAACATATATCCAGTAGCTATAATAAAAGATAATGGAGACATAATATGGAACAATAAAAAGTTTCATAAAGAATTAAATTCGGATAAAAATCCACATTATAATATTTTGAATATCATTAGAGGAGTATCTTTAGATAAACTAATTAAACAAGATACAAATATACCTCATAGAATAAATCTTAAAGGTAAGATTTATGATGTTTATGCACAGAAAATAGAATTTGTAGATGAGAAAGAATCATTTATAATATATTTTAATGATGTAACATATCTAAAAAGTAGCACTGCAACTAAAGAAAGTATCATGCTTATAGAAGTAGATAATTTAAGCGATGTAGTAAAATCTATGGAGGATGATAATGGACCGCTTTTAGTAGCAGAAGTTGAGAGAACCATAAATAACTATGCGTCCAACCTAGGAGCAATGATAAGGAAGTATGAATCAAATAAATATGTATTATCTGTATCAAATAAATTAATTGAGGAACAGATAAAGAAAAAATTTGATATCCTTGATGCAATAAGAGATATAGATATGGGAAATAAAATAGATGTTACATTAAGTATAGGGGTTGGAATAGGTGAAAATTCATCTGCAGAAAATCATAGTTATGCAGTAACAGCAAAAGAGCTTGCCCTAGGAAGAGGCGGAGACCAAGCGGTAGTAAAATGGAAAGAAAAAATATCATTTTTTGGTGGTAACACTAAAGAATTAGAAAAAAGAACTAGAGTTAGAGCAAGAGTAGTAGCAAGAGCTTTAAAAGACTTAGTATATGAAAGTTCTAAAATATATATAATGGGACATAAAAATCCGGATATGGATTGCTTTGGTTCAGCTTTTGGGTTATCATCAGCAATAAAGCAACTAGGTAAGGAATGTAAGATAATACTAGGAAATGACAACAGAAATATAGAATTCTTTATGGAGGAAGTGAAGGGTCATAGTAAATACGATGACTTATTTATTTCAGCTCAAGAAGCCGTAGAGAAAATTGATAAAGAAACTTTAGTTATAATAGTTGACGTTCATAACAGTAATTATGTTCAAGATATAGAAACTGTAAATAAAGCACAAAAATTAGTTATAATTGATCACCATAGAAGAAGTCCAGATATGATAGAGGGGGCGCTCCTAAACTTTATAGAAATATATGCCTCTTCAACATCAGAATTGGTAACAGAAGTAGTTCAATATATGCTGGATAAACCTAAACTAGAAACTATAGAAGCAGAAGCTTTACTTGCAGGTATATTTATAGATACTAAAAACTTTATATTTAAAACAGGTGTAAGAACCTTTGAAGCTGCCTCATTCTTAAGAAGATTGGGAGCTGACACAATACACATTAAAAAACTCTTTTCTGATGATTTAGAGAATTATATAAAAAAAGCAGAAACTATTAAATCAGCAGAAGTTGAAAATAATATGGCTATTGCCACCTGTCCACCAGAAACCACAGAAATTGTATTAGCAGCCCAAGCTGCGGATGATCTTCTAAATATTACTGGTATTCAAGCGTCCTTTGTATTTGTTAAAATAGAAGGAGAAATTTATATTAGTGCAAGATCACTTGGTGATATAAATGTTCAGGTTATTTTAGAAGCTTTAGGTGGTGGTGGTCATATGACCATGGCAGGAGCTAAGTTAAGTGACTTAACAATAGCTCAAGCAAAAGAGAAATTGAAAAAAGCTATAAAAAACTACTTAAAGGAAGGTGAATAACATGAAAGTAATATTACTTCAAGATGTTAAAAAAGTTGGAAAGAAAGGTGAGGTTATTGAGGCGTCAGATGGATACGCTAGAAATTTTCTATTTCCTAGGAAATTAGCACAAGAAGCTACAGGCAATAACTTACACATTTTAAATACTCAAAAAGAAAATGAAAGAAAGAAAAAACTAGCTGAAATTGAAGCTGCTCAGAAATTAGCAGGTGAATTAAAGAATAAAGAAATAACAGTAAAGGCTAAAGCAGGGGAACAAGGGAGACTATTTGGAGCTATAACTAGTAAAGATGTTGCAGCACTTATTAAAGTTCAACACAAAGTTGAAATTGATAAGAAAAAAATATCTATGGATACAATTAAGATAGCTGGAACTTATGAAATAGAGTTAAAGCTTTATCCAGAAGTTACAACAAAAATGAAGGTTGTTATTGTTCCTGAAGCATAAGGAGGATAATATATTGAGAACAAAAAATGAAGCTAATGTATTACAAGAATTGATGAATAACGAGCTTTCTTTAGAATCACAAGTTAATGTACTATTTGATATATTAAAGAATGTATTAGATGAAGGAGCTATAAGAGCAAGAACCGTAAAATATAAGCTTCAAAAATACGTTAAATCTGACTCTATATATGAAAGGGTTTATGCATTAAATAAAATTGCATCAGATGGAAAAGGAATAAAAGTAGTTCCGGATTCCAAAAATATTCATGAAGTTATGGAAGAAGTTTTTGGCTGGGTATCAGAAGAACTAGCAAGAAAATATATTCAAAATAGAATAGAGTCTGATGTAGAACAGGCACTAATGGAAAGACAAGATAAATATATAGATGAAATGAGACTTGGAATAATACGCAAACAGAAAGGTCCTGAAAATGCAAAAACTCTTAAAAAATATGCAGATTTAGAAGTCCTTGATGCTAGAAAAACAAGCAAAAATATAATGAGTTTATTAAGGCCTTCAGATTTTGATGAAATAGTTGGACAGGAGAGAGCTATTAAATCTCTATTATCCAAAATGGCTTCTCCATATCCTCAACATATAATTCTTTATGGGCCTCCAGGGGTAGGTAAAACCACAGCTGCAAGAATAGCTCTTGAAGCCGTAAAAAAGATGAATTTTACACCTTTTGATGAGGACTCAAAATTCGTTGAAGTAGATGGAACAACCGTAAGATGGGATCCAAGAGAAATAACTAATCCGTTATTAGGATCAGTTCACGACCCTATTTACCAAGGAAGCAAAAGAGATTTGGCAGAAATAGGAGTTCCAGAACCAAAGCCAGGTCTAGTAACTGAAGCTCATGGTGGAGTATTATTTATTGATGAAATTGGAGAATTAGATGATATTCTTCAAAATAAATTATTAAAAGTATTAGAAGATAAAAGAGTGGAGTTCTCATCTTCATATTATGATCCAGATGATGAAAATACACCTAAATATATAAAGTATCTTTTTGAAAATGGAGCGCCAGCAGATTTTGTATTAATAGGTGCTACAACAAGAGATCCGGGAGAAATAAACCCAGCATTAAGATCAAGATGTACAGAAGTATATTTTGAACCATTAGCAGTAAGTGATATAGAAGATATTATAAAAAATGCAGCTAAAAAACTTAATGTTATTCTAGAAGATGGTGTATCTGAATTAATAAGTAGATATACAATTGAAGGAAGAAAAGCAGTAAACATATTAGCAGATGCCTATGGATATTCACTTTATAATAATAAAGAAGATATTCCAGAACAATCCACTATAACATTAAAAGATGTTGAAGAAGTATTAGCTATAGGAAGATTTATTCCTTATGAGAGATTAGATAAAAATACAGATAGTGAAATTGGACATGTATATGGACTTGGAGTTTCAGGATTTTTAGGCTCAACTCTAGAAATAGAAGCTACAGTATATCCTGCAAAGGAAAAAGGGACAGGTTCAATAAGGTTCAATGAAACAGCAGGATCTATGGCTAAGGACTCAGTATTTAATGCTGCATCTGTTATAAGAAAAGTCACAAACAAAGATATTAAAGATTATAATATACATGTAAATGTAGTTGGTGGAGGAAATATAGATGGTCCATCAGCTGGAGTAGCTATTACAATGTGTATAATAAGTGCTTTAGAAGAAAAACCAATAAGACAAGATGTTGCAATTACAGGAGAAGTATCTTTAAGAGGTAAAGTTAAGCCTGTAGGAGGAATATTTGAAAAGATATACGGCGCAAGAAGAAAAGGAATTAATCTTGTTATCATACCTAAAGATAATGAAAAAGAGATTCCTGATGGTTTAAAAGATATTACAGTTAAAACGGTAAGCTCTGTAGAAGAGGTTATGAATATAATATTTGGTTAATACTAAAAAATAGAGGCATAGCCTCTATTTTTTATCGCATGTGAAAATATAGGTTAATTAATCCAAAGGTAATTTACTTTTGGGTGTAAAATTACTATAATCTTTTTATATAGGCATTAATATAGGGTGGTGAAGAGTATGGAAAACAGCATAATGAAGAGTTTGCCACAAAGCATTGAAGCTGAGCAGTCTGTAATAGGGTCAATGATTATAGATAAAACAGCTATAGCTCAAGCTGCAGAAGGTTTAAAAGAAGAAGATTTTTATAGAGATTCACATAAAGTAATATTTAAAGCAATAATAAAAATGTTTCAAAAAGATATGGCTGTAGACTTAGTAACATTATTAGAATATTTAAAATCTACTAGTCAACTTGAAAATGCAGGGGGAGCCACTTATGTTACTGAGATCAGCGGATCAGTTCCAACAACTGCAAATTTAAGTTCATACATAAAGATTGTTTCAGAAAAGTCTTTACTAAGAAGGCTTATAAGGGCGTCTACTGAGATTATTGAGTCTAGTTATAATGAGCAAGGTAATGTAGAAAAAGTATTAGATACTGCGGAAAAAAGAATATTTGATATATCTGAGAAGAGAAGCACTTCTGATTATGAAGCTTTAAGCGATGTTTTGGAAAGAAGTTTTCAACAAATAGAGAAGCTTTTTAATAATAAAGGTGATATAACTGGAGTAGGATCAGGCTTTATGGATTTAGATGCAAAAACATCAGGATTCCAAAAAGGTGACATGGTTCTGATTGCGGCAAGACCATCAATGGGAAAAACTACGTTTGCACTAAATATAGCTGAGCATGCGGCTTTAAGAGAAGGAAAAAGTGTAGTTATATTTTCGCTGGAAATGTCTAAAGATCAGCTTGCATACAAATTACTTTGTTCAGAGGCAAATGTAGATATGCTTGCGCTTAGAACGGGAAACTTAGAAGACAAAGATTGGGATAGCATAGCTAGGGCTTCAGGACCATTATCAAAGGCTAAAATATATATTGATGATACAGCCGGCGTAACAGTAATGGAAATGAGAAGCAAGTGTAGAAGAATAAAAATAGAACACGGCATAGATCTAATAATGATAGACTATCTTCAGCTTATGTCGGGTTCAGGAAGTGAAAGTAGACAACAAGAAGTTTCTGAAATATCAAGAAGTATAAAAGCATTAGCTAAAGAAATGGAATGCCCTGTAATAGCCTTATCACAGCTATCACGTGCTCCAGAGCAAAGAGCAGACCATAGACCTATGTTATCTGACTTAAGAGAATCTGGGTCAATAGAGCAGGATGCTGACGTTGTTATGTTTTTATATAGAGATGAATACTATAACAAAGAAACAGAAGAAAAAAATGTAGGTGAATGTATAATAGCAAAGCAAAGAAACGGTCCTGTAGGAACAGTAAAGCTTGCATGGTTAGGACAATTCAGTAAATTTGGTAATTTAGATACTGTTCATAGGGATTAATAGTATATAACGAACTATCTTATAAGCTATCACAATTATTTTGTGGTAGCTTTTTTTCTATATAAAAACCATTAAAACTATTTTAACTTCTGATTTGTAGGGGCTTTTTCTCAATTTTCATTAAAATCCTTTTAGTAATTATGTTTAATAAGAAGTTAAGCACTTTAGTATTGTAGAAGCGTTCCTCAGCTTCATCAAAGTCATTTTGCTTGATTTATGTTTAATAAGAAGTTAAGTACTTAAGTAGAAAAATAGAAAAATACTTAAATAGAAAAGTAGAAAAGAAGTTAAATAGAAAAATAGAAAAGTAGTTATATATATAACTATATATAGTGTTTATGCGGGTTACAGCTTGGTATGTAATAAATTTTTACCTATATGTATGAAATTATTACCTTAATAAACAAAAATGAAATTGTTTACTGTAAAATAATCTTGTAATAAAAATGAGTTGGAGGGGTTCATTAATGAAAAAAAGAAGAATATTTGCTTTAACACTAAGTACATTAATGTTAGCTGGAGCTATTACAGCATGCGGTAAGAAGGATGACTCAAGTGCTGATGGCAAGAAGGACTTAAAATTAACAATTTACTGCGGATTAATGGAAGATCACATGGTAAAGGTTGTAGAAGAATTTAAAAAAGAAACAGGGGTTCAGGCTGAAGCTGTTAGAATGTCTTCTGGAGAAATCTTAGGAAGAATAAGAGCAGAAAAGGATAATCCAAAAGCGTCAATATGGTATGGGGGACCAGCAGATGCATTTGTTCAAGCAAAGGAAGAGGGGTTGCTTGAGAATTATATATCTAAAAATGCATCGGATATACCAGATAAATATAAGGATAAAGACGGAGCTTGGACAGGAATATATGTTGGGTATTTAGGGTTTGCGTCTAACGAGAAGTTATTAGAGGAAAAGGGTGTTAAAGCACCAACTTCATGGAAAGATTTATTAAAACCAGAATTTAAGGGACAAGTATCTATAGCTAATCCAGGATCTTCAGGAACTGCTTATACAATGTTAGCAACAATGATACAGTTAATGGGCGAAGAAGAGGGATTAAAATACATGAAGGAGTTAAATGCTAATATTAAGTCTTATGAAAAATCAGGAACTGCTCCAGCTAGAATGGCTGGACAAGGTGAAGTAATGGTTGGGATATCATTTTTACATGATGGAATTAAATATAGAGAAGAAGGCATGAAGGATTTAGTATTAACAGCACCTGTAGAAGGTACCGGCTATGAGATCGGTTCAACAGCAATTCTTAAAGGTGGTCCAGATCAAGAGGCTGCTAAGATGTTTATAGATTACGTATTAACAAAAGAGGTTCAAGAGCTTGGAAAAACTGTAGGTTCCTATCAATTCTTAACAAATGAAAAAGCTGTAGCACCAGAGTTAGCAAATGAAATCAAAGACACAAAATTAATTGACTATGATTTAGACTGGGCAGGTAAAAATAGAAGTGCTTTAGTTGAAAAATGGAATCAAGCAATAAAATAAATTATTAATAGAGGGGTTTTATCCCCTCTATTATAAAATAATTTTATATAGGAGTGGTAAAAATGGGTTTTAGTTCGCGAAAAATTCGGATGAAACATGAAATAAATGATATGAAAAAGATTTGGAGAGATCCAATGCTTTTAACAACTATAATATTTTTAATAATTACATTATCAATATTTATAATATACCCATTATATTCAGTATTAAAAGTAAGCTTTATAGAAAATCAGGGATTTTCTATGAATGCATATTTAAAGGTATTAAGAGATATTGACTTTAGAAAGACATTTTTAAACACATTATTATTAGGAACTACAGTGGGAATATTAGCAACATTAATAGGCTTTATATTTGCTTACGCGGATGCTTATATGCGTTCACATTTTAAAAGATTATTTAAAATAGTATCTATATTACCAGTAATATCACCACCGTTTGTATTAGCTTTATCAGCTATAATGTTATTTGGACAATTTGGATTAGTGACAAGGCAACTCCTTGGTATAACTAATTTTAATATATACGGATTTAAGGGAGTAGTTATGGTTCAAACCATGACATTTTTTCCAGTAGCTTATCTTTTACTTATAGGATTATTAAATAGAATAGATCCATCTTTAGAAGAAGCTGCAAGAAATATGGGAGCCTCTAGATGGAAAACCTTTAGGACAGTTACGCTACCACTTATGCTGCCAGGACTTGCAAATGCATTTTTATTAACTTTTATAGAGGTTGTTGCAGACTTTTCTAATCCTATGGTTATAGGAGGAAATTTTTCAACCTTGGCAACAAAAATATATATGCAGGCAATAGGAAATTATGATATGGCAGGAGGAGCTGCTATAGCAGTAGTATTACTTTGTTTATCCATTTTATTGTTTGTAGTTGAAAAATTCTGGCTAGAGAAAAAGTCCTACGTTACAGTAACAGGTAAGGCATCAAGAGAGAGGGATCTAATTAAAGAAAATCATATAGTATGGCCCATAGATGTATTTTGTTTATTAGTATCCATATTTGTATTTTCATTTTACTTATTAATACCATTAGGTGGCTTCTTTAAAGTAATGGGAATAGATTATTCATTTACATTAAATCATTTTAAGTATGTATTTGATTTAGGAATGAAGTCGCTTAAAGATACAACAATTCTATCTTTATGGGCTACCCCTATAACAGGTATATTAGGAATGGTTATAGCATTCCTTATAGTAAGAAAGAAATTCTGGGGAAAAGGTTTTATAGAATTTACATCACTACTAGCTATGGCTGTACCAGGAACTGTTTTAGGATTAGGTTATATAAGTGCATATAATACTAAGCCCCTTATATTAACGGGGACAGCTTTAATAATAGTAATAGCATTTATAGTTAGAAGTATTCCTGTAGGTGTAAGATCAGGAGTCACTGCACTTCAGCAAATAGATCCTGCAATAGAGGAAGCTGCTCAAGACTTAGGCGCTAGTACAACTAAAGTATTTACTTCAGTTACTTTACCATTAATAAAATCTGCATTTTTTAGTGGGTTAGTATATACATTTGTTAGAAGTATGACAGCTGTAAGTGCAGTTATATTTTTAGTAACTCCTAAATATCAATTGCTTACAGCATCTATATTATCTCAGGTTGATAATGGTAGGTTTGGAGTTGCATCGGCATTTTCAACAATATTAATAATTATAGTTTATGCAGCAATAGCTATAATGTATTTTGTTTTAGGTAAGTTCGGAGTAAGTAAAACAGAAAGTAATATTATATAACTAATAGGGGTGAGAGATATGCAAAGAAGTAAAGGTGTAAATATAAAAGATATAACTAAGATATATATAACTCATGAAAAAAAATCAGAATTTAAGGCAGTAGATAATGTCTCTGTAGATATTAATGCAGGAGAGTTTGTTACTCTTTTGGGGCCTTCAGGATGTGGAAAGACCACTATACTTAGAATGATAGCTGGGTTTGAAGTGCCAACAGATGGAGAAATATATCTAGGAGGAGATGTTATAAATGATTTAACTCCAGATAAAAGGGATACAGCCATGGTATTCCAAAGCTATGCTTTATTTCCTCATTTAAATATATATGATAATGTAGCATATGGATTAAAATTAAAAAAGATATCAAAAGAGGAAATAAAAAACAGAGTAAATGATATAATAAATTTAGTAGGACTTGAAGGGATGGAATTAAGATATCCAAATCAATTATCAGGTGGACAACAGCAAAGAGTGGCTTTAGCTAGAGCTTTAGTTATGGAGCCTGGAGTACTTCTATTTGATGAACCTTTATCAAACCTTGATGCTAAATTAAGGGTATACATGAGAACAGAAATAAGAAAGATACAGAAAAAAGTTAAGATTACAGCTATATATGTAACTCATGACCAATCAGAAGCTATGAGTTTATCAGATAGAATAATAATAATGAATAAAGGGGTTATTGAACAAGTAGGAACACCCAAGGAGATATATTATAAACCAGCATCAGAGTTTGTTGCAGACTTCATAGGAGAGGCTAACTTTTTAAATGGGAAAATATTAGAGAAAAAAGATGAGAAAATTAAGCTTGATATAGAGGGAAATATATTAGAATTAAAATATAATGGTAGCAAAGAAGTCGGAGATATATGTAAAATTATTTTAAGACCTGAAGCTATAAAAATTGGTCATAAGGGTAAAATATCTGGGAATATAGTAGATTCTACATTTATGGGAGCATTCCAAGATTATAGAGTTAAAGTTGGAGAAAAAGTAGTAATGGTAGAAGATAATAATCCTCAAGGTAAGGATGTATTTGATGTAGGACAAGATATAATGTTAGACTTTATATCTGACAACGTTCATATTCTTTAGAAATATTAAATATAATAAAAGACAATAATCAAGAGGGGTTGAGGTGATAATGTCAACTATTGAGATCATTTTAAGATTAAGCTTAGCTATATTAATAGGAGGGGCTATAGGATATGAGAGAGCTTTTAGAAATAGCCCAGCGGGATTTAGGACACACATTCTTGTGTGTGTAGGTGCAGCTATAATATCATTAATTCAGATTAATATGGCAAATGAGGCTATTAAAATGATTTCTGATAGACCTGAGCTAGCTCAGGTAATAAAGGTAGACTACGGGAGATTAGGAGCTCAAGTGATAAGTGGGGTAGGATTTTTAGGTGCAGGTACAATACTCCATACAAAAGGTTCTATAAAAGGGCTAACTACGGCGGCTACTCTTTGGGTGGTAGCATGTGTAGGTTTAGCTATAGGAATGGGGTATTATGAAATAAGTATATTTTCAGGGGTAGCTATAGTTTTAATACTTGTAATTCTTAAGAGATTTCAAAATAAATTTATATCTCAGGCAGGTGTTACAAAGATAGAGATACATTTTCTTGATAAAAAAAAGCTACTACAATTTCTTGAGGAATACTTTAATTATAAAAATATTCTTATAAAAAACATAGAGTTTTCTATAAATGAAGAAGAGGATACTTATTTTCAAAATGAAAAGCTCCACACATGCCTATATACCATTAGACTACCTAAATATATGGATGGTACTAGAATCTTAAATGAAATAATTTTAAATGATAATATAATAAAAGCTAGTGAAATAGAGGAATAAGATAAACGACGGACAAGTGTCTGTCGTTTATTGGTATAGAAATAATATATATGCAAGGAGAGTATATGCTGTGAAAAATCAAACTTTTAGAAAAAAACTACAGACTACTTTTTTAATTGTTGGGGTAATACCATTACTGATACTTGCTATATATAATTTTATATTTGAAGTAAGATATTCAACTAAAAGTATAGAAAAGTATACTGAAAGTAATATAAAGTTAACAGCAAATTTGTTAGATGATAACATGAATAATTTCTTTAATATAGTAAATTTTATAGCTCAAAATGAAGAAGTAAGAAAAATAGCAAATAAAAACGATGAATACGTTGACAGGAATGAAAGGTTTGAAGATACACAAAAAATGTATACTATAATAAATGGTATAACAGCTGCACAAGCTTTGAAAATACCCATACATATAGTTAATAAAAATGGCATGAGTAGATTTTCTACAACTAATTATTATAAACCTATATATAGTGATGAAAGAGGGAACTTTTTTGATACATTAGCTAAAAATGAAGGGAAGGTAGTCAAACAGATACATAGAAGAGTAGATGGTGAAAATGCTCAGGATATAGTAATGGTAATAGGAGAGGCTATAAAAAATAAGGATAATGGAGAAATAATAGGGTATGTAGTTGCAGATATCTATGATAGTTATTACGATAATATATTAAATAATATATCTTTTGTAGAGGATAGTAATATTTATTTATTAGATGAAAAGGGCTATATAATAACTGATAAATTGCTTAAGAATCAAACAGGATTTAGATTTAATGAAGAGTATTTAAAAAAAATGAATAAAGAAAGCGGGGATCTAAGTATTACTATAAATAATGAAAAATATAAGGCATACTATACTACTTCTAAAAGCAATAATGTAAAAGTTATTCAAACTATACCATCTAATTATTTCTTTACAGAAGCCTTTAAGAATATTGAAATATTTATGATTATAATTTTATTCGTTGCAATAATTGGTTATGTTTTATCAAGAATACTTTCTAATAAGATATCTAAACCAATTCATGAGATATCATTACAGATGAAAGAAGTTGAATTAGGAAATAGAGATGTTTATGTAGATTTTAATAGTAATGACGAAACAGGCCTATTAGTAAAAAGATTTAATAATATGATAAAAGAAATAAATAGATTAATAGAAGAGGATTATAAAAAACAAATATTAATTCAACAAACAGAGTTTAAAGCTTTAAAGGCTCAAATAAACCCTCATTTCCTCTATAATGCACTTAATTCTATAAGTTGGATGGCTAGATTAGGATTAAACAATGAAGTAGAAGATATGACTAATGCACTTAGTAAGTTTTTTAGATATAGTATAAGCAATACTGGGGAAATAGTTGAAGTTAAGCAAGAGATAGAGCAGATAAACAATTATTTAAAGATACAAAAAAATAGATACAGAGATAAACTTAGCATATCAATAGAAGTAAGTGAAGAGATCTTAAATCTAAAAATATTAAAATTAATACTGCAGCCTCTAGTAGAGAATGCAATAATACATGGGCTTGAACCTAAGATAGATTCAGGTAAATTAATAATAAAAGGTTTTATTAAAGATAACTTATTAATATTTAAAATAATAGATGACGGAATAGGGTTTGGGCAAAGTAAACATAATGGAGAAGGAATTGGGATAAGTAATGTAAACAAGAGAATAAAAATTTATTATGGAAAGGATTATGGAGTAACCTATAGTAATATAAATGGATTAACAGAGGCTTTAATAATAATTCCTAAAGACGGTGGTGTTAATAATGATAAAAACCCTAATAGTTGATGATGAGTATTATGCAAGAGAAGGGATGAAAAGAACAATACCTTGGAATAACCTGGAATGTGAAATATGTGGTGAAGCAGATAATGCGTTAAAAGCCATTGAGGTAGCAAAAGTATATAAGCCAGAGTTAATTATAACGGATATAAACATGCCTGGGATAGATGGAATCTCTATGTCCCAGGAAATAAAAAAATATTTACCAAGTAGTAAATTTATTATAATTACTGGGTATGATGATTTTCAATATGCTAGAAGAGCTATTAAAATTAATGCATTAGATTTTATTTTAAAACCTATAGATTATGAAGAACTTATAAATGCAATAAAAAAGGCAGTAGAAGTAATTAAGGAAGAAAAAAGTAATAGTATAATATCTAGAGAAAAGATGCTGCTTGAGGTAATAAGAGGACAAAGAAAAATTACTGAGATCTATAATTTTTGGGATAATCAAGATGAAGTGAAAATTGCATTGATAGAAAATGACTATTATGATTATTATGCTAAGAGTTTGCAGAGTAATGTTAATTACAGTATTATAGATCATTTAAAAAATAGATTTAAAGATATATTTAAAGAAAAAGGCTATGTAATAGAGGCACATCAGCATAGGATTGTAGTTATATTTAAAAAGGCAGACATTGATTTAGAAAATAGTATATTAAGTTTAAAATATGAAACAGAAAATAAATATAAAACTGTTATTTCTGTAGCTCTAACTCAATATGATAAGGTGGAAAATATAAAAGGCTTATATGATAAAAGTAAAGAACTGCTTGATAATAGATTTAATCTCAATAAAAGATTGATAATTAAAAATAAGCTACAGGCAAATAAGAGCTTTGATAGAAAAATAGCTTCACAAATAATAGAGGACATAGTTCTATCAGTTAATGCCAAAAAGAAAGATAAAGTAATATTATACGTTGATAAACTCTCAGCATATTTCAAAGATGTAAACTTAAATAAAGCCACTGTAATAAATATGGTTATGCAAATAATTATTTCATTTAAAGAAGAAATGGAAAATTATAAGATAGATATAAATATAGAAGAAAAATCGGATATTTATAACAGTAAATACCTAGAGGATATAATAAAGTTTTTAAAAAGTTATTTACTAGAGGTTATAGAGAAGTTAAGAGAAAAAAGTTCTAAGCTTGAGGATACATCTATGGAGAAAGCACTTATATATATACAAAAAAATTATAATAAAAATATATCTTTAGGAATTGTTGCAAAAGAGGTGTATTTAAATGAAAGTTATTTAAGTAGAAGTTTTAAAAAACATAAAGGAATGAGTTTTACAGAGTATATAACAAAACTAAGAATGAAAAAGGCAATTGAATTGATGAAGACTGGTAAGAGCATAAATGAAATAGCAAATGAAGTGGGATATACTGATTATAGAAGTTTTTCTCTAAATTTTAAGAAGTATACAGGCTATATTCCAAGGGAATACTTAAAAAAGAGTGACTAAAAAATTTAATCACTCTTTTTTAGGTTCTTTTGTAAACTTAAAGCTAATTCACCTTTTTCTAAAGTATAACGAATAGTTTCGATTTTTATATCAGGCACATAGAACATTCTTCTGGTTTCACCATAATATCTCTCATTAAAAAGAGTATCGGTTGATGTTGTATCAGCTTCCGCTCTCTTTATAGCGATAACTAAAAAGTTATTTTCGTAAGTAATAGTTAAATCTTGCTTATCCACACCAGGAATATCAGCATAAACAATAAATTCTTTAGAGGTTTCTAAAACATGAGTCTTAAAGTTTTTTTCATTTTCTAAGATTTTAAAATCTTCATTAAGGTAAACTTTTTCCCATAATACATCAAAAAACTCTCTAGATGTCATTGAATAAGTAGACTTTGTAGAAAGTAGATCTCTCATAAATGAAGCCTCCTTTCCTATTACAACTTTATTTTATGGATGTAATTAAATCATGATACTGTAATGTTATTGGAGTAGTATATAAAACTTAAAACAAGAGCATAATATTAGTAATAAAAGTTTTTAATAAATCTATTGACAGATATAGAAATATAAAATATACTATATTTAAAGATAGTGATAATCATTATCAAGTAAATAATTATTCTTGAATTTAGAACTGGCAAACACACATATTAGTAACAAAGTAAAACTCCTCTTAATATTACTTTTGTTAGGAAAAACCTAGGTACTGGGCATACCTAGGTTTTTTGTTTTATAAAAGTATAAAAAGTAAGTTCAATAAAATTTATCATAAAAGTTTAAAAATAATATAAAAGAAGTGATTGACAAGAATATAATCATAAGATATACTATATTCATAGCAAGTGATAATCATTATCAGGGAAAGAGGTGATTATTACTGAATTTAGAACTGACAAGCACACATATTAGTAACAAAGTAAAACTCCTCTTAATATTACTTTTGTTAGAAGAATCTAGGTACTGGGCATACCTAGATTTTTTTGCATATACAAATATGTTTAGGAAAAACTATTAGAGAATTAAATTAAAGGAGTGATATGTTTGGCTAAGAATAGAAGTGTTAATCCAGAAAATCAATCGTTAAAAGATAAAAGTGAACAATCAGCTAATGCTATTAATGGGTTTAATAATAATGGAAATGCAGGAAAACAAGCAGGAAGAATAAATACTAAAGGGAAAAAATAGAGTTTATAAAAGGATATCTTAAAGTTAAGATATCCTTTTGAAGGTTATATACGTGATATACCACTTTCTATAGCAGCTTTTTTTACGGCTTCTGCAACTTTATTTTGAACTGTTTTATCGAAAGATTTCGGGATAATATAATCCTCATTCAGTTCATCTTCTGAAATAGCATTAGCTATAGCATAAGCAGCGGCAACTTTCATTTCTTCATTTATATCTTTTGCTCTAACATCAAGAGCGCCTCTAAATATCCCTGGAAAAGCTAATACGTTATTTACTTGATTAGGGAAGTCAGAACGACCAGTACCTATTACTCTTGCGCCAGCTTCTTTAGCGTCTTCTGGGAAAATTTCTGGTATAGGGTTTGCCATAGCAAAAATGATAGAATCTTTTGCCATAGATTTGACCATATCTTTAGAAACTGAATTTGGGGCAGAAACACCTATAAATACATCAGAGTTTTTAATAACATCCTCTAAAGATCCTGACTCATTATTAGGGTTTGTTATTTGTGCTAATTCTTCAACAGATGAGTTTTTGAAAGTCATATTTCTATGTATAGCCCCATCTCTATTACAAACAATAATGTTTTTAACACCAGAAGAAAGTAATAATTTACATATAGCAGTTCCAGCTGCACCGGCGCCATTCATTACTATTTTTAAATCCTTAAGATCTTTTTTTACTATTTTTAAAGCATTCAATAAACCAGCTAAGGTAACTATAGCAGTTCCATGTTGGTCGTCATGAAATACTGGAATATCTAGCTTTTCTTTTAATCTTTTTTCAATTTCAAAACATCGTGGAGCAGAAATATCTTCTAAATTTATTCCTCCTAATGAAGGTGATATTCTTACAATTGTATCTACTATTTCATCTACATTTTTGGTATCTAAAACTATTGGGAAAGCATCTACATTTCCAAATTCTTTAAACAGGATACTTTTACCTTCCATAACAGGCAAGGAAGCTAAGGGGCCTATATCACCTAATCCTAAAACAGCAGTTCCATCTGAGATTACAGCAATAGTGTTCCACTTTCTAGTATATTCATAAGCAGTGGATGGATCTTTATGTATCTCTTTACATGGTTCAGCGACACCGGGAGTATAAGCTAAACTTAAGTCCTTAGAGTTTTCTATTTTTACTCTTGAGATTATTTCAAGTTTACCTTTTTTTTCTTTATGAAATTTTAAAGACTCTTCATATATGTTCATAAAACACCTCTTCGACATATTTATTATTTAAGTATATTATAAACAAAATTTACGTTATTTCAAAAGATAATTATAATAAATAGTGGTTGAAGCTATACACTCTTTATTATTTATATAGCAAAAGCCGATAGTTTCACGAATTTTTATAAACATATGAATATAAATATTCGCTAATTTATTGACCTTAAGAATTTACTTTGATAGTATTGTATAGGGGACAAGTTTAATACTTATAAATTTTTCCCAATAGTGAATACTAAGATAAAACTCTCTACTTTACTTAGGGGTTTTATGATTAAAGACATATTTTAAATAGATGAAATAAAGCTAATATTATACATTAGCACATTTAAGGAGGAAATTTATATGTCAGCATTTGTTGTATTAGGTGCTCAATGGGGAGACGAAGGAAAAGGTAAAATGACAGATTACCTAGCAGAAGAAGCAGATGTAGTAGTTAGATTCCAAGGAGGAAACAACGCAGGACATACAGTAGAAGTTGAGGATAGACAATATAAACTTCGTTTGATTCCATCAGGTATATTACACGATGATAAGTTGAATGTAATAGGTAATGGTGTTGTTGTAGATCCTATAGCTCTATTTGAAGAGATAGATTATCTTGAGAGAGAAGGAGTTAAGGTTACTCCAGAGAAACTTATAATAAGTGATAGAGCTCATGTTATAATGCCATATCATAAAGTTTTAGATAAATTAAAAGAAAAATCAAGAGGAAAAAATGACATAGGTACAACTGGTAGAGGTATAGGCCCATGTTATACAGATAAATTTGAAAGATGCGGAATAAGAATATGTGATCTTATGAGCGAAGCCTTATTTAAAGATAAATTACAACAAAATATAGAAGCTAAGAATCCTTATATAACTAAGGTTTTAGGTGGAGAAGAATTAAATTTTGAAGAAATAGCTTCAGAATATTTAAGTGCTGCAGAAAGACTAAGACCATATGTACAAGATACATCAGTTAGAGTTTATAATGAAATAAAGGCTGATAAAAATGTTTTATTTGAAGGTGCTCAAGGAATGTTACTTGATATAGATTATGGTACTTATCCATATGTTACGTCATCAAATACTACAGCTTGTGGAGTTGCTAGTGGTGTTGGTATTGGACCTAATATGGTAACTAATGCAGTAGGTATTGCAAAAGCATATACAACAAGAGTTGGCAAAGGACCATTCCCAACAGAATTAGATAATGAAGTAGGAGAATGGATAAGAGAAAAAGGCCATGAGTATGGAGTTAATACTGGAAGATCAAGAAGATGCGGATGGTTAGATCTTGTAATATTAAAAACAACTGTAAGGGTATCTGGATTAACTTCTCTTTGTATAACAAAGATAGATACTTTAGCAGGACTTAAAAAAATAAAAATGTGTGTAGGATATAAATTTGAAGATAAAGTAATAGATTATTTCCCAGCATCTTTAGAAGATTTAGCTAAGTGTGAACCTATATACGAAGAATTTGATGGATGGGATGATTCTGTAGCTGATGCAAGAAGTTATGAAGAATTACCAGAAAATGCAAAGGTATATTTAAAAAGAATAGAAGAAGCTACAGGAACTAAGGTTTCTATAGTTGGAGTAGGTCCAAAGAGAGATCAAACTATAAGAGTAGGCGAAATCTAATTAATTAGCTGTATAAAGCAAAGGAAAATTGCTTTATACAGCTAATTTTATTTTATGATTTATCTAAATCAATTTCTCTATTTTCCCATATAATTTTTAATATAGCATAAATAGGAACCACTAAAAATGCGCCAGGTATGCCAAAGAGAGTAGCAGCACCTATAACTAAAAATATGTCTGTAAGTGGGTGAATCTTCATAGCTCTAGACATAATTAATGGAACTACGAATCTGCCCTTTATGGTTTGAGCTATCATAAAAACAATAGTTAATTTAATAATCATTGGAATGCCTAGAGTAAGAGCTATTATATAGGGTATTATCATAGAAATAAAGAATCCTAAAAATGGTATAAAAGCTAAAATAAATGTTGATATAGCAAATATTAATTTCCCAGGAAAATTTAAAATCCAGTAACCTATAAAAACTAATACTGCAAGGCAAAATGCAACAGATGCCTGACCTGTTATGTAACTAAATAAAGCATCATCAGCCTTATTTATAATTGTTTCAGCTTTTGAATGATTTTTTATAAATGGAAGATTACTTAAAGATTTTTTGAATTTTTTATCATCTTTCAAAAGATGATAAGTTATTAATAAAAATAAGATTACATTAGCAAATAGATTCCAACCAAAGTCAAGTACAATCTTGAATATACTTCCTATTTTATATATATAATTTTGGCTTTGCTGAAGTAAAGAGGATTTTATATTATCAATATCTATGTAGTTTTCCAACCAAGCATTAATATCGTTAAATTTAGTTAAATCAAAGTTTTTAATAGAGTAACTTACTCTATCTATAAGTAAATAAACTTGATTTACAAGGCTTCTTGATATTGATGATACTAATAATGCAAATACTAAACATGATATAAGTAATGATAGAAAAATTGAAAACCTTATTTTAAAACCTTTCTTCAAAAATATATTTCTTAGTGGTCTTATTAAATAATATAAAAAAGCGCCTATGACTATAGGTAGAAATATAGCTATTAAGAGTTTCTTTATTAAAATAATTAATAAGGGAGTTTTAGAGAATAATATTATTAATAAAAGTACTAAGTTATAGATTAATAAATTAATTAGTATGTTTTTCTTATTCATAGTATTGCTCCTTTTAATGTTGTCTTTAGTTAGTATTTACAATAGTTTAGGTAAATATGTTTGTTACAAGTTAAATCCGACCATTTTACTTGACTTTCTTTTAACAAAGATATATAATTTCTTTATGTTAAATAAAATGATAAAAGTGAGGGTGGTATATTATGGTAACTAAAGACATGACAATAGGTCAAGTAGTAAGGGAAAATCCAGATAAAGTAGATGTACTTATGAGTTTTGGAATGGGTTGTGTAGGATGCCCATCAGCTCAAGCAGAAACTTTAGAAGAAGCGGCTATGGTACATGGATTAAATGTTGAAAATTTATTAGAAGCATTAAATAAATAGACATAATTAAAGGCTAACAAGTTAAACTTGTTAAGCCTTTTTGTTTATTAAAATAGGTTTAAGGGAGATCGTTATGGGGAGAGTTTTTGAAAAACAATATGAAATAAATTATTATAATTTAGATAATAGTTTAAAATGTAAAATAACTTCTATATTAGACTTTTTCTGTGATATAGGTATGCAGCAATCGGAAGAACTTGGGGTAGGGGTTGATTCCTTAACTGGAAGAAACTTAACATGGGTATTTTATAAATACAATATAAATATGAAAAGATACCCTAGATATGGGGAAAAAATAAAAATAATAACAGATCCAATAGGCTTTAAAAAGTTTTATGCCTTTAGAGATTATACAATATTAGATGAAGCCGATAAGATTATAGGTGAAGGAAAGAGCCTTTTCTTTCTAATAGATTTAGCTAAAAGAAGACCTGCTAGAATACCAAGGGACTTGTATGAAGCTTATGGATGTGCGGATGAAATAAAGGATAATCCAACAATAGTAGATCCAGAAAAACTGGAAGAAGATCAATATTTTAGAGAGTTTTATGTAAGACGTAGTGATATAGATTCTAACAAACATGTAAATAACACTAAGTATGTTGAATGGGCTCTAGAGGTTATTCCTGATGAGATAGTTGATGAATATGAATTAGATAATATTAGTATTATATATTCTAAAGAAATCACTTATGGACATATGGTAAAAACTAAATGTTCAGTTCATAATGAAGAAAATGGAGTAATGAAAATTCGTCATTTAATTCAAGATGATGAGGGAAGAGATATTACTCTTATAAATACTTTTTGGAGAAAAAACTAGCAAAAGAATTTCATCTTTTGCTAGTTTTTTAATGCAGTTGCAACTGTATAGGCTGAGCTCCAAGCCCATTGTAAATTAAATCCGCCGCAATCTCCATGAACATCTAAAATTTCCCCAGTAAAATATAAGTTATCAATGATTTTAGACTCCAAAGTTGAACTGTTAACTTCAGAAGTATTTATTCCACCTGATGTAACCTGAGCATTGTTAAATCCATTTGTCCCAACGCAAGAAAATTGCCACTTTTTCATTAGAGAAATAATATTTGATTTTTCTGACCAAGTTAAATCATAGACTGGTTTATGTAAATCATTTACTTTAGCTTCTTTTAGGAATATAGGAATTAATTTTTTATTCAGAACGCCTATGAGAGAATCTATAACTTTTCTATGAGAAAACATACTAAAATGACCATATATAAAATTTTCAATATCTTCTTTAGATTTATTAGGAAATAAATCTACAACTACGCTAACTTTCTTATCATTCTCTAAGGATTTAGATGCAATATGAGAAAGCTGAAGGATCGGTGGACCAGAGATGCCGTAATCAGTAAAAAGTACCTCTCCAAAATCACTTCTTATGACAATATCATCAACTAAAATTGAAGCAAGAGCATCAAACTTAATGCCAGACAAAGCTTTTAAACTAGGATAGTTAAGCTTTAATTGTACTATAGCAGGAAGCGGTTTTATTATGCTATGGCCTAATTCTTTAGCAAGTTTATAACCAGAACCATCTGAGCCTGTTTTTTCAGCAGATTTTCCTCCGCAAGATAAAATAAGTTTATCACAAGAAAACTCACTCAAATCAGCATTATCTGTGGATAAAATAAATTTTTTGCGTTTGTGGATAGATTTAATTTTACAGGAGTTATACACAGGGATTTTTCTATCCTCTAAAGCTAAACGAAAAATATCCACAACGGAAGAAGCCTGAAGAGACTGTGGATAAAGTTTACCTTTTTCTAATTCAACAATAGGTAATCCTAAAAATGAAAAAAAGTTTAAGGTATCTTCTACAGAAAATTTATTTAAAGCTTCAATAAAAAAATTCTCAGTATCACTGTAATAACCTGAAAAGGGGTAATCTATATTATTATTTGATATATTACACCTACCATTACCAGTAGTTAAAATCTTTTTTCCGACTCTGTCTGTACCTTCAACAATTGCTACATCTAACCCAAAATCTTTTAAAAGTATTGCACTCATTAATCCTGATGCACCACCACCAACTACGAGCATATTATGATGAATCATTAGGAAACCTCCTTCACTATATTGGAATAAATAAATTGTATCATTATTGAAATAATATAACTAGAGCTTATATTTATAATAAATTTTATATAAATAGAATTAATGGTATCATATATTAATAAATAATGAAATTTATTATAATAAAATTATAGAATTAAAAAAGGAGATTTTTTTATGAATGCTACAGAATTATTAAAATACAAAAATTGGGTTGTAATAGGTGACACATTAAATAAAGAGAAGTATGCTAGTAAAATACTGAGCAAGTTAATTTCAAGAGGGTATAATACTGAAGGTGTCCATCCTAAAGGTGGAGAAAATATTTATAAAACATTGGGAGAAGTACCATATAAAATTGATGTTATAGATTTATGTATAAACCCTCTAAGTGGAATAAAATTTATAGAAGAAGCAAAAGCTTTAGGTATAAAATATATACTAATACAACCAGGAGCAGAAAGTAGAGAAATTTTAAGCTACTGCAAAGATAATGGTATTATAGCTATCGAAGGCTGTGCATTAGTAGCTCTTGGATAAGAAAAGGAGAAAGTCTAATGGATAATAATAAAAACAGAAGAAAAGATAGAGAAAAGTCTAACGCAGAATTAAGAAAAATGAATCCTAAAAATGGTGCTGAAATTGGAGTAATAGATGGAGAAAAGATAGGTCATTACGAGAATTCAAAAGACCATAGTAAATAATATAAAAAAGCTATCAAAAAATGATAGCTTTTTTAAAAGTTTTATTAGAATTGTGTTTATAATTAAGATAAAATCAATATTTAAGGCAGTATTTAAAAAAAAATAAAAAAAGTGTTGACACTATTATCAATTTTAGGTATCATATTCATTGTCGGGTCGCAAGATAAGGCGACAATAGATTAAATAATTATGGCCCCTTGGTCAAGCGGTCAAGACACCACCCTTTCACGGTGGTAACAGGGGTTCGATTCCCCTAGGGGTCACCATTTTTTATTTGGGCGCATAGCTCAGCTGGGAGAGCACCTGCCTTACAAGCAGGGGGTCACAGGTTCGATCCCTGTTGTGCCCACCAAATAAATATGGCTCAGTAGCTCAGTTGGTTAGAGTGCCGGCCTGTCACGCCGGAGGTCGAGGGTTCGAGCCCCTTCTGAGTCGCCATTTACGCTGGCATGGCTCAACGGTAGAGCAGCTGACTTGTAATCAGCAGGTTGTAGGTTCGATTCCTATTGCCAGCTCCATTTTTTTCATAATACTTATTATGGCCCCTTGGTCAAGCGGTCAAGACACCACCCTTTCACGGTGGTAACAGGGGTTCGATTCCCCTAGGGGTCACCATTTTTTTATTTGGGCGCATAGCTCAGCTGGGAGAGCACCTGCCTTACAAGCAGGGGGTCACAGGTTCGATCCCTGTTGTGCCCACCAAATAAATTATGGCTCAGTAGCTCAGTTGGTTAGAGTGCCGGCCTGTCACGCCGGAGGTCGAGGGTTCGAGCCCCTTCTGAGTCGCCACTTTTACTTAAAATTATATTTATTATGGCCCCTTGGTCAAGCGGTCAAGACACCACCCTTTCACGGTGGTAACAGGGGTTCGATTCCCCTAGGGGTCACCATTTTTTATTTGGGCGCATAGCTCAGCTGGGAGAGCACCTGCCTTACAAGCAGGGGGTCACAGGTTCGATCCCTGTTGTGCCCACCAAATAAATATGGCTCAGTAGCTCAGTTGGTTAGAGTGCCGGCCTGTCACGCCGGAGGTCGAGGGTTCGAGCCCCTTCTGAGTCGCCACAAAAAAGCTTTAGTTAAAACTAAAGCTTTTTTTATATTAAAAATAAATATGAGATAATTAATTATAAAAATAGAAGCCAGAATTAAATATTCTAGCTTCTATTTTTCTTTAAATTAATTTGTACTCTAATATCATCTCCATAAAATTTATGAAGTTTGAAATTTCCTATAAGCCTAGAGCCTATTCTTTCAGTATAGGTTTTTGTTATATCAGTTAAGGTAAGATTTGTTGATATTATCATCTTTTTCTTCCTTAATAGTTTGACATTTAATAAGTTAAATAACTCGGCTATAGAGAATTCTGTTATTTGTTCAGTTCCTAAATCATCTATAATAAGCAAATCACAGTTAATAAGCAATTCTTCTAAGATTTTATTATTATCAAATCTAACTTCCCTAAGATTTTTGATAAGCTCATCAGCTGTTCTATAAACAACTAAAATTCCGCTATCTAAAAGTTCTCTTGCTATACAGTTGGTTAAGTACGTTTTGCCTGTACCTGGATCTCCATAAAACAATAGATTTTCATTATGATGTTTAAAAGAGGGCATATACCTGGTTATTATATCTTGAAATATACTTTCCATATTTTTTCTAGGCGAAAATTTTTCATCGCCAACTCTATGGGAAGAAAATAAAGATAAATCGAAGTTATCAAAATTATTATTTCTAACAGTATCAGATAACTCGGAGTTTTTATAATATACTTCAATAAGTTTACGTTTATAGCATTCGCATTGTTCAATTCCTATATAACCGGTATCTTTACATTTACTACATGTATAACGTATATTTAAGTAATTTTGAGGATAACCGTTTTGAACAAGCATTTCATATTTTTTAGCTCTTAAATCCATTATTTTATTCTTTAAGTTTGTAATTACTGGAGCTATATCATCATGATTTTTTAAAATATTCATAGAAAGACTCAAAGATAGTTTTCCTATTTCTTGGTCTATAGCTATAATTTCTGGATGAAGCTCTTGAATTTCTTTTTTTCTAGTTTTAAGGGCATTAGATTCTCTTTCTCTTATTAACTCATAGAGAGATAAAACTTCTGACCTATATCCTTTAATCATCATTATCCCATCCTAATAATTTTTTTTCTAAGGAATCATAATCATAATTTCTTCCTTGAAAATTATCAAACCTAAGCTTAGGTTTTTCATTTTTTTGAGTATACTTGGTTTTATTTGAGTTAGTAGCTTTATAGTTAGCCTCACTCTGTTCTATGTCTTTAAGGGTTTTAAGATTACTTCCATACCATTTAGATAATATTCCATCAATATATTTAAAATCAGAGCGTCCTAATCTATCAAAACAAATTTGTACAGCTTTATATATAACTTCTAGAGAATAATTGTATTTAGTAATCCACTTATCTAAAAGCTCCTCTTGAGGTTTCATAATATCTGTATTTTTAATTCCCAAATAAGAAAGAATACTTCTTATTTTTACCCATTTGTCCTCGGATTTAGTTATATAGCTTTGAGCTGCTTCTATAGTTTTAATATTGTTATCGTTCCAAGCAAGAGCAACTTTTTCAATATACCTGGAATCTTTTTTTCCTTTAGATACACAGTATTCAATTAGAAGCAAAATAAGTTCTGATGAAAAACCAAAATCTTTTTGCCAACCTAAATATGAAGACATTTCTTTAGGAGACAGAGGTCTTCCTATAAGTTTTTCTATATCCTTAAGCATATCTTTAGTTCCACTAGAATTTAAAGCTTCTAATAGACTGAGCTTAGGATTTGTTTCTTCTATTTCCTCTGATAAAGTAGAAAACTCAATACTGTAGTTACCCATTTTGTCTATAGGAACTATTTTTAGTAATCCTTCATCTTGCCAATAATAAAAAGCATTCATAATATCTGACTCTAAAAGATTAAGTTTAGAGGCTATTATAGAAGAACTTACTCCAAGCTCTCCAGATAAAATATATTTAAGCATTAATATATAAACTTTAACAAATTCTCCTCGCGCTTTTGGCATATGTTTTTCAATAAAAATATTACTAATAGGAGTAAAGGTAACAGGTGAATTTTTTAGCATAAAAGTACTCATATATTTATTTACACCTTCCCCATAAATTTAATAACACTCATAAGTGTAAAATCATTATAACAAAGCAGAAAACATCTAACAACTTAATTCAGTATAAAAAAATGTATAGTATTTTTAATTTCGGGAATAGTAGTATTTGTATTTCAAAATTAAAGTAAATGAGGAAATTGCATGGAAGATAGTCTGAAAAATTGTAATAAGGAAAATATTATACTGAAAAGGGTTGTGATATATATATGTTTTATTGTAATTATGCTCACAACATCTATAGGAATAATCACATATAGAGCATATAGTAAAAATAATTTAAATTATTCTGCATATATAAGTAACAGACTTATAGGATATGTAGATAATAAAAAAGATTTTAAAGAGTCTATTAAAAGTATAGCTAATGGGCTTGTAGATCAATACCCAACCATTAATATAAAAAAATATAAGTTAAGCTTCAAAAAAATTAATAAAAGCGAAACTACAATAACTAATGATGTAGAAGTTAAAAAAAATGTACTTAAGAGTCTAGAAGGTACAGTTAATACTAATAGATTAATTATAAATGGTATTGAATTTGGATATATATCATCGGAAGAAGAAAAAAAGAGCGCACTAAATTCATTAGTGGGAAAATACTTAAAAGATATAAATGTTGATAAAGACAATGTTTTATCTGTAAATATAAATGGAAGCATAGAACTTAAAAAAGAGACGGTTAATATATCTTCTTTAGATCCATTAGAAATTATTGTTGAAAGACTATATGAAACTAATAAAGGAGATAAACCTATTTTAAATATAGATATTACATTAAATGAAACTTTTAAAGAAACTATAATGCCAAAAACAACAATATTATCTACAAACGAAATATATTTAGGGCAAAGTAAAAATCAAGAAGGCGTAGCAGGTGAAAAAGAAGTATTAAAGGAGATAAAATATTCAAATGGTAAGAAGATAAATGAGAAAAATATATCTGAAAAAGTTATAGTGGAGCCTAAAGATAACATAGTTTATAAAGGGGTAAAAGATCCTATTGCAGGTGGAGTAGCATTTTTAGAGAATCCATCCAGAGGGAGTATTACATCAAACTATGGAGCTAGATGGGGAAAGGTACATAAAGGAATAGATATTGCAGGAAACATAGGGGATCCTATAAAAGCTGCATTGGATGGAAAAGTAATAGAAGCATATTATAGTAGTTCTTATGGTAATGTTATTACCATAGAGCATGGAAATGGAATACAAACTTTATATGCTCATTGTAGTAAATTATTAGCTAAAGAAGGCCAAGAGGTAAAAAGAGGGGATATCATAGCGAAGATTGGTAATACTGGAAGAAGCACAGGTCCACATTTGCACTTTGAATTAAAGGTAAATGGTAGTGCTATAAATCCTATAAAGTACATAGATTAAGAAAATCCACCGACATAATCGGTGGATTTTTTAATTCATTATCTTAGATAAGTTAATATACCCTTCACCTCCAAGAGGTTTATCATAAGGGAGTTCCTCGCAAGATAGTTTTAGGAGCGATAATAAGTCACTAAAAGAGAGGTTTGGATTATTTTCAAATATAAGCGCACAAACTCCGGTAATATAAGCACAAGAGCAAGAAGTTCCGCTAAATGTTAAGTATGACTTTTCAAGTTTAGGTGGATAGATCTTTATTCCGGATTTTTCTGGTATATAAGAGACTTCAGTATTTAAGGATAAAATATCTTTAGCAGCCGCCGATAAATCAGGCTTAAGTGTTTTTCCTATAAAACCACAGGAAGAATAGGTATAAGGTTTTAAATCTTTTGTGGTATCTATCCCACCGACCGTTATACAATTATCTAATCTACTAAAACCAATTATACTTTGACTAATATTGGGTAGGCTTCCAGAAGGAACTATAGGAACTATATTATTGTTAATACATCTTGAGAAAAATTTTGAAAATAAGTCTAAAATTAAGGGGTTGTTCCCTAAGTATTCAAATGGTAGAGATAATAGTTTTATGTTAGTTTCAGATTTCTTATTAATAACATCATCTATAGCCAATAGTATATCAGAAATATAACCTTTCCCTTTTGCATCAAATGACTTATAAACATAAAGTGATGAATTTTCTGCTATACCTTTAAAAATATTTTTAGACATATATCCGCTACCACTTATTATTCCAGCTACCATAGTTCCATGTCCATTGTCATCATAAGCATAATTATAGTTATTTATAAAATCCTTAAATCCAGAAATCTTATTCCAAGGAAGCGTTAGGTCTGTATGAGGATAAACCCCTGTATCTATAATACCAATAGATACACCCCTTCCAGTTAATCTATATTTATCTGGAAAGTTTACTCTATTGGCTGTGGAAACGGACATACCACCACATATATGACAAAACTCATCAAAATGTATAGATGATACTTCAGGAAATTCAAGAAGTCTATCGAGACCTCTTTTATTAACTTCAGCAAAGATAAGTTTTTCAGACGAAATTGAGCCTATATGAGTACATTTATAACTATTAAGTTTTTTTTCAATATCTTTTAAAAAGTTTTTGCACTTTATTATGACTCTGAAGCTTTTATATAAAGGTGAAGTATAAACTTGTTTAAGTTGAGGATCTAATTTGTTCTTTAAAGAAAACATTAATAACTCCTTTAAATTAATACACTATATAGTATATTTATATTCCACCAAATTAGATACTATAAATAAAAAGCAGCCTAAGCTGCTTTAAAATTTTGAGACTTCTCCAATATGAAGTACATTAATAGTATTATCATTTAATGATTTTAAAGAGGTAATAGTCTCATCAAAATTTTCTAAAGATAAAATAAAAGTTTTATAGTGTATAGGAATCATTAATGGACAATCCATCATTTTAAAGATCTTATAACTCTCTTCAGGATTACAATGCATCTTAGAAAATCTCTCTGGTTTATAACACCCAACAGGTAATAGTGCAACATCAGAAGAAATTCCTTTAAAAGCCTCTGTATAGGCAGTATCTCCTGCAAAGAAAACTTTTTTAGTTTTACCACTAATTAAAAATGAATGGCTTTCATTATCTATTCCAAGATAATATCTTCTCCCATCATGATTAGCTTCAAAAGATTTTATAGTTAAATAAGAATCTTTATATGTTTCATTATGGCGAATTACATGAACATTTTTATAACCCAAAAGACTTATTAATCTTTTATAGCCTTTTGGGACTATTATTATAGCATCCTTATTAAGTCTTTTTAAAGAGGAGAAATTCAAATGATCCATATGACCATGGGATAAAAGAATATAATCAAATTTTAAATTAGTAATATCCATAGGAATTTCTGCTTGTCGTTTAAAGTATCCCAAATTTTTAGTGATAACTGGATCAGTTAAAATGAGCTTTCCTTCAATATTTATAATTGTAGTTGCATGACCATACCAATATATAGAATTTTCTTCGATTTCTTGACTGTTGGTAAGATACGGTTTAGTTCTGTATGTTTTTATATTATTTAAAGTAAGTGCGGTAAGAAATTTAATATTTTTTAAAGTATCCATCTATAACCCCTTAATTAAAATTTCCATTTAAAAATAACTATACCTATAATCATTAGAATAATACCTATTATCTCATTAACTCCAAATGTTATTTTGTCAGTATCAAATAAACCAAACGCATCTATAAGAGCGGCGGCTGTTAATTGAGCAACTAATATAATGGCAATTGAGCAGGTAGTACCTAAACTTTTAATTCCCATCATAACTGTGAAGATAATTACTACACCTAAAATTCCACCTAAAAGATATATTTTTTTAGCTGTGGTTATATCTTTAAAACTTCCTTTACCAAAAAAATATGTGATTATTAACGTAACAATAAAAGCACTTCCTTGAACAAAGGTATTAGTTTCCCAAAGACCTATTTTTTCGGAAAGTTTTGTATTAAATACTCCTTGAAAAGACATAGCTACTCCAGCAAGTATAGAAATTAAAACACCTATCATAATATCACCTCTAGAGTAGTATTTCTCAAAATAAAAATTAATATAATTAAAGCTAAGAGAAATTAAAAAGTATCTTTTCTCTTAGCCGTTAACTTTAATTCTATTTAGTAGAAATAAATGAGTGCATTTTTGAGTGATATTTATCATCAATAATACTTTCAGAATAACCTAAGCTGATTCCTAGACTCATAAAATCTTCAAACAATGTTTGATAGTGATCCTTTGAGGGAGAAATAATTATGTCATTTAAATCTATAAATAGATTTAAAAACTGATCACTTAAGCAATCATCATTAGGGTTTAAATCAACTTCTTTTAAGTCAGAATAATTTTTATCCAATCCTATAGTTAATATGTGACTTAAGCAATCAATATACTTTGTCATAATAGCGTCCTTAGAAGGGGAATTATCCTCTTCCTCCCAGTATCTAAAACACTTAGTTTCATTTGCTAGATCACTTAATTTAACATGAAGAGATAACAGTTTTCTAGCAGTTAACCTATAATCATTAAGAGTTTTATCCATAACTAATAGTTTATTTGCTTCATCTTGTACTTTAAAAAAGTTTTGTAAATTCATTCTATAAATCCCCCTATTCCATTTAGGAACTATGTCTTTTATATTGTACAAAAAGTTTTTGATATTGAAAAGACTGGGTAAACGAATTCAAAGATTTTTCTATAAAAAATTTATGAATATTCTCATAATTAAAATTTAAAAGGTTTTTAATTCATAAGATTTAATAACCATTTCCTTTTTATTATTTATAGGTTTCCATAGTTCAACCTTTGATATTTTAGCTAAATTATAAAATCCTTCAGTTTTAGCAGTACTGCAAGCAATTTCATATTCATTCTTTTTCCACTCTCTTTGAGCAAAGTTAGTATTAGCTAAGGATACATGTAAATCCCAGTTATCTATGTTATCTCTAACACGGAAGCCATGTAGTTTAAGAGTATCGTTGACATTTCTTGTTATCTTTTTTATATAACCTTTACTTTCAACCTTAAGATTCACAGATTTATATGGTTCATTAAAACAAAGAATATCTTTAAGCTCAACTTTAAATCTTTTATAAGGTTTAAAAATTTTCGATAGAACAATATCTAATTTTTCTATGTCAGGATCTTCTATTACTTCCAAGGTTATGTGTAATTTAGGTAAATTTCTATATAATTTATATTTTTTTGATAAATTTTTTTGTATAGGCTCTATTTGTTTATAAGAGTCATCATCAAATAATGCAACTAAGTAATATCTCATATTTAACCTCACCAATTGGAATAAATTTAACTATTATTTTAGATTATACCATATTTGAATAATCAAAACACTAGTATAAATTATTTTGTAATGCCAATACTAATTTTGTGTGAAAGGAGGTAGATTGTAATGGATCAAAAGAATAAGAGTATAGGTTGCAATGTTTCTGAATGTAAATTTCATGCTAGAAGTGAAGAGTTTTGTACTTTAGACAAAATAATGGTGGTAAAGCATGATCATAAAGCTGAAACAGTTGAATGTACAGATTGTGGAAGTTTTGAAAAAGGAATGTACTAATAAAATGAAGTCGAACTTAATAGTTCGACTTCATTTTATTATAAGATTAAAACCATATGAATCAAATATTTATGCTAGAAGTACAAAAGCAATAAATTACTAATAAAAACAGTTAAAAAAATATTTAAATATTTATGCTTTATGTTATAATGGGAACTATGGATAGAATGAATAAAATGATTTAATGTTATAATATGGATAAATATTTTTTGTTTGGGAACTTTAATATATATAAATAAATTGGTAAGGGTGAAAACGGATGGAAAAATTAGTTATCGATGGAGGCAAAATCTTAAGAGGCGAAGTTGATATTAATGGCGCTAAAAATGCAGCAGTAGCAATTTTGCCAGCGGCAGTACTAGCTAGTAATGGAAAATGTTTGATTGAAAATATTCCTGATATTGAAGACGTACATTGTTTAGAAAGAATATTAACTGACTTAGGTTGTAAAATAAATAAAATTGATAGAAATACATTAGAAGTTGATGCAACAACTATACAAAGAGTTGATGCTTGTACTGAAGATGTTAGAAGAATGAGAGCTTCTTATTACTTTATAGGGGCTTTATTGTCGAGATTTAAAGAAGCAAGAGTAGAGCTTCCAGGGGGTTGCCCTATAGGTGTAAGACCTATAGATCAGCATATAAAAGGCTTTGAAGCACTTGGAGCAAAGGTAAGTATAGAGCATGGAGCGGTAAGAGTTCAAGCGGAAGAATTAAAAGGTGCAAATATATTTTTTGATGTTGTAAGTGTTGGAGCAACTATAAATGTTATGATAGCAGCTACTTTAGCAGAGGGTACTACAAGTCTTGAGAATGTTGCTAAAGAACCACATGTTGTTGATGTAGCAAACTTCTTAAATTCCATGGGTGCGGATATTAAAGGTGCGGGAACTGATATTATAAGAATTAAAGGGGTTGAATCTTTAAAAGGTTGTAATTACAGTGTAATTCCAGATCAAATAGAAGCATCAACATTCATGATTGCAGCAGCAGCAACAAAAGGAAATATTTTAATTAAAAATGTAATACCAAAACATTTAGAATCTATTTCTGCAAAACTTATAGAAATGGGAGTAAAGATTGAAGAGGGAGATGACACTGTTAGAGTATATGTAGATGAGCCTTTAAAAGGAGTTAATATAAAAACTGCTCCTTACCCAGGATTCCCTACAGATATACAACAACCTATGTCAACTTTATTAAGTTCTGTTTCAGGAAGAAGTATAATAACTGAAACTATATGGGAAAGCAGACATAAGCATATAGATGAATTGAAGAAAATGGGTGCAGATATTAAAGTAGAAGGAAGAACTGCTATTATAGATGGAGTTAAGAGATTGACAGGAGCTATAGTAAAAGCTACAGATTTAAGAGCTGGAGCTGCAATGGTTATAGCTGGATTAGTAGCTGAAGGAGTCACTGAAATTCATAATATTGAGCATATAGATAGAGGATATCCTCATATAGAAAATAAATTTAAAGACTTAGGAGCAAGTATTTGTAGAAAAGAAGTCGAATAACATTGGGGGAAATATATTATGATTTTTTGCCCATTATATAGTGGTAGTAGTGGAAATTCGGTTTTTATAGGAACCAAAAATACAAAAATTTTAGTAGATGCAGGTCTTCCAGGAAAGAGGATAGACGAAGCAATTGTTTCGATTGGGCAAAATCCAAGAGATTTAAATGGAATATTTATAACACATGAGCATTCAGATCATATTAAGGGGGTAGGCATAATTTCTAGGAAATATGACATACCTATATATGCAAATGATGCTACTTGGTGCGCAATGGAATCATCTCTAGGAAAAATAAAAGAACATAATATAAAAATTATGGATAAAAGAACAGTGGTGGAGGTAAATGACATGCAAGTAAAGTCATTTTGTATACCTCATGATGCGGCAGGCCCTGTAGGATATACCATACAAGCAGAAGGAAAGCAGTCAAGTGTAGCAACTGATTTTGGAGTATTTACAGATGAAATTCTTGAGAATATAAAATCATCTGAAGTAGTGTTACTTGAAAGTAATCATGATGTTGAAATGCTTAAATTTGGACCTTATCCATATCCTTTAAAGAGAAGAGTTCTAAGTGAAATAGGACATTTATCTAACGATGACTGTGGTAAAGCTATAGTAACTCTGATAAATCACGGAATACTTAGAAACCTATATTTAGGACATTTAAGCAATACAAATAATCATCCAGATTTAGCATATCAAACAGTACTTAATATATTAAATGAGAATAATATTTATATAGGTAAAGATGTTGCTATTTCTTTAGCTGAAAGGCACAAACCTAGTAATTATATAGAATTCTAGTAAGGAGAAGATACTCATGGAAAATAAAGTGTTGGCATGTAAAGAACACATAGACGAGGCTTTAGATGAATTCTTAGTAGTTAATGAGACCTTTCCAATAATGAACGAAGCAAAAGAAGGAAAATGTAATTATTGCAATGATAAAGCAGAGTATTCTTTAGAGAAATAGAGAAATTGTCTATATTAAAGGTGCTTGGTATAAATTAATACATATAAGAAAGAGGAGAAGATAATATGAGTCTATATAAACAATGGACAGACATGGTTGTAGAATATGTTAAAAGTAAAGGGGAAGAAGCTTTTTGGGCTGAATATAGTGATATAGAAACTAGAATATATAAAAAACTTTTATCAAACCACAAGGAAATAAAAAAATCAACTATTGAAGAGTTAGCAAAAGAATTTAATGCTACTAATGAATTCGTTATGGGATTTTTAGATGGAATAAATGACAGTTTAAATAATCCATACGATTTAGAAACAGTAACTGCTGAACAAGAGTTAGTTTTTGATATGGATCTAGAAAAACTATATTTTAATATGTTAGATGCAAAAGCTGAATACCTTTATACTCTTTCTCAATGGGAAGGTATATTCTCAGAAGAAAAGAGAAAAGAAATATCTAAGTCATATAAAGAATCTAAGACAGTAAGAAATGAAAATAAAATAGGAAGAAATGATCCATGTCCATGTGGTAGTGGAAAGAAATATAAAAAATGTTGTGGAGTTAATGCGTAATTAATTTGACAAAGCAATATAAAAGTGCAATAATACTAATAAATTAAAAAACTTATCAAGAGAGGTGGAGGGACTGGCCCTATGAAGCCCAGCAACCAACATAAATTTCATTCAATTTATGTAGTGGTGCTAATTCCTGCAGTTTTTAAACTGGTAGATGAGGGTAGATTTCTGTAATAAGCATATTTGTATGCCAGAGTTTATCTCTGGCATTTTTTATTTTATAAGGGGGTTATATTATGTGTAAAGATAAATGTTTATCCTTTGAGACGATAGCGGTTCATGGGAAAAAAGGAGTAGATCCATTAACAGGCGCTTTGAGTTTTCCTATATATCAAACAGCTACATTTAAGCATAATGGTTTAAATGAGAGTACGGGGTATGATTATTCAAGACTTCAAAATCCAACTAGAGAAGAAGTTGAGGGAACAGTAGCAAAGTTAGAAGGTGGAAAGTGGGGCATAGCTTTTTCTACTGGAGTAGCGGGGATAACAGCTATTATAAATCTTTTTAAAAGTGGGGATCACATTTTAGTTTCAGACGATTTATATGGAGGAACATTCAGGTTATTTGAGGAAATATATAAACCTTATGGAATTGAACATGATTTTATAGATACTACATGTATTGAGGAGGTTTTAAGTAACCTTAAGGAAAATACTAAAGCAATCTTTTTAGAGACACCTTCAAATCCTATGATGAAGGTAACTGATATAAGAAAAATAGTTGAGATAGCTAAAGAAAGAGATTTAAAAGTAATTGTTGATAATACATTCTTAACACCTTATTATCAAAAGCCTTTAGATCTAGGAGCAGACATAGTAGTTCATAGTGGAACAAAATTCCTTGGTGGCCACAATGATGCTTTAGCTGGATTTGTATTAACAAATAGTGATGAGATAAATGATAAGATAAGATTTTATCAGAAATCTACAGGAGCAGTACTAGCACCATTTGATTCATGGCTTTTATTGAGAGGAATAAAAACACTACATCTAAGAATGGATAAAAGTCAGGAAAATGCTATAAAGATAGCTAATTATTTAAAGAATCATCATAAGGTAAAAGAGGTATTTTATGTAGGTTTAGAGGATCATAAGGGGTACGAAATATCTAAAAGTCAAGCAACAGGTTTTGGAGCCATGATTTCTTTTAATGTTTATGAAGAGGAGCAGGTAGCAAAAATATTAAAAAGTGTAGAAGTTATAACCTTTGCGGAGAGCTTAGGTGGAGTAGAAACTTTAATTACATATCCTCAGACTCAAACTCACGCGGAAATTCCAGAGGAAATAAAAAATAAATTAGGTATAACTAAAACTCTTTTAAGGCTGTCTGTTGGAATAGAAAATGTTGAGGACTTAATTAAAGATTTAGAGAAAGCATTGGGGTGATAAATATGAAATTTGGAACAAAATTAATTCATAATGGAAATGAAATAGATGAAGAAACAGGGGCTTTAAGTATACCTATTTATCAAGCATCTACCTATCATCAAAGAGATATAGATAGTTTTGGAAAATACGATTATTCAAGAAGTGGAAATCCTACAAGAGAGGCTTTAGAAAATACTATTGCTCAATTAGAGAATGGGTGCAGCGGATTTGCTTTTTCATCAGGAATGGCTGCTACATCATCGGTACTTTCAATATTTTCAGCTGGAGATCATATAATTATTTGCGAAGATGTTTATGGCGGAACTTATAGAATTACTACTAAAGTTCTTAGTAGATTTAATATTGAATTTACTTTTGTTGATGCATCTAATTTAGATAATATAAAAGCGGCTGTAAGAGAAAATACTAAAGCTATATTTTTAGAAACACCATCAAATCCATTATTAAAAATAACAGATTTAAAGGGTGCTATAGAAATAGCTAAGAGTAACGAATTAATTGTTATAGTTGACAATACTTTTATGTCACCATATCTTCAAAAACCTTTAGACTTAGGAGCTGATATAGTAGTTCATAGTGCAACTAAATTTATAGGAGGACATAGTGATGTAGTAGGAGGTTTAGCTGTAGCTAAGACAGAAGATTTGGCAAATAGAATATATGCAATACAGAATTCCTTTGGAGCAATTTTAGGACCTCAGGATTGTTGGCTTTTGCTTAGAGGATTAAAAACCTTAAAGGTAAGATTAGATGTTCATCAACAAACAGCAGAAAAATTATCTAGTTGGCTTCTAAAAAGAGAAGAAGTAGAAACTGTATATTATCCATCACTAGAAGGACATCCAGGTAGAGAGATTCATTTAGCTCAAGCATCAGGAGGAGGAGCTGTTTTATCTTTTAGACTAAAATCTTTAGATGTAACAAAGTATTTTTTAAATAATATAGAAAATGCTGCCTTTGCAGTTTCATTAGGTGGCGTTGAAACTATAGTGTCTTATCCAGCAAAGATGTCTCATGCTGCTATACCTAGGGAAGAGAGAGAAAAACTAGGTGTGACAGACACACTAATAAGAGTTTCTGTAGGGCTAGAGGAATTTGAGGACTTGATAGAAAGTTTTGATAAAGCATTAAATATTTAATTATAGTAAAGTAGGAGAATTAAGAAATTAAATCTTCTACTTTAATTTTTTTCTACAGTATTAATTTTAGTATTTGAATAAATAATAGAGATATATTATAATAATGAAGAATAGTTGCAATCGCAACTATTCTTTATTAAACAGTGAAAGGATAAATTATAATGGAGAATAAAGTTGATAGTAAGAGATGGGTAATACTGCTTACCACGGTTATGCTAACATTTATGGCCACACTAGATAGTAGTATAGTAAATGTTGCATTACCTGTCATATCAAATAAGTTATCTGTAAGTATGGCTTCAATAGAATGGGTAGTAACAATTTATTTAATTGTCATTGTAGCGACTATACTTATATTCGGAAGACTTGCAGATCTTAAAGGCAAAGGAAATATTTTTAAGTTAGGAATAATTATTTTTACAATTGGATCATTAGCTTGTGGAATATCTAATTCCTTAGTGATGTTAGTAATATCTAGAGCACTTCAAGCTATAGGCGCTGCAGCATCTATGTCTACAAGCCATGGAATTATAACACACGTATTTCCTCCCAATGAAAGAGGCAGAGCCCTTGGTATAAATGGTACATTTGTGGCATTAGGTTCTATGGTGGGTCCCCCTCTTGGTGGATTAATTGTAGATGCGTTAAGCTGGCAATATATTTTTTTAATAAATGTTCCAATAGGAATAGTAGCATTTATTCTTGCGAGTAATACATTATCAAAACATAGTGAAGTGGTTAATGAGAAACTTGATTTGAAAGGTGGAAGCTTATTTTCTCTTACGATTATATTATTATTTGGAGCATTAACTCACGGCCAAGAAGTTGGATATAATAATACTATAATTATTATGTGCTTTGCACTTTCAGCAATACTATTTGTAGTTTTTATAGAGACAGAGAAAAGAGTTAAAATTCCACTATTAAATCTTGAGATATTTAAAAACACATTATTTTCACTTAGTATATTCTGTGCATTTATATCATTTGTAGCAATAAGTTGCTCAAATATAATATTGCCATTCTATTTACAATATGTAATGAAATTAACACCTTCTGTTACTGGATTACTTATGATGGTATCACCTATAATATTGGCAGTTGTAGCACCTTTAAGTGGATATATATCAGACAAGATAGGTTCAGAAATTCTTACCTTCTTAGGTCTTTTAGGAACTAGTTTAGGATTATTTTTAATGTCTACTTTAAATCAATATTCTCATTTAGGTGTATTAATTTCATTTATAGCAATAATGACTATAGGAAATGGAATGTTCCAGTCGCCTAACAACTCTTTAGTAATGTCAACTGTTCCTAAAAATAAGCTAGGTATAGCAGGAAGTATCAATGCTTTAGTTAGGAATCTAGGACTTGTATTTGGAATATCATTTTCTACTACCCTTTTATACAATAGGATGAGTAATAAGATAGGTTACCATGTTACTGGATATATATCAGGAAGAGATGATGTATTTGTATATGGAATGAGATGGGTATATATATCAGCAGCTATAATTTGCTCAGTAGGCGCTGTACTTACTGCATATAGATTGTATGGCTCAAAATTGAAAGAAAAAGCAGAGGTTTTATAGAGGTTGATGTTAAGCATCAACTTTTTTCTTTTCTGTGCTATTGTATTTTGCAAATAAATATAATAAACTTATATCAGATACTTTTAAAAGTATCTGATATAAGTTTATTAAGGGTGATTAGAAATGAACAACTTATCAGCAAAGCCACAAATAATGAAAAGAGTAAATAGTGCATTAATTAAAGATTCATTAAAGAATAATGGTTCTGCAACTAAAGCCGAAATATCTGAAATCACTGGAATTAGTATAACAACTGTAAGGACGTTGATTGAGGAATTACTTTTAAAAAAAGAGATAATAAGCTTAGGATTTGATGATTCAAGTGGGGGTAGAAGAGCTGAGAGATATTCACTTAATTTGGATTATAATAATGCATTATCTTTTTATATTAAAGACAGTTATATAAATTACGCAATAACAAATCTACTAGGAAACATTATTGAGGAAAACAAAGTAAAAATATATTCTGATTATAATGAAAAGATTATAGAAGACTTTATAGATACTGTGGTTAATGGTTTCATAAACAATATAGTTAAGGATAGGGATATAAGAGCTATAGGGATAGGGGTTCCTGGAGTAGTTGAAAATGGAACTTTTTTTAGTGGAAAAGGGCTTAATGACTGGAGAAAATTTGAACTTGGAGACTACATACAGAAAAAAATAGGCATACCTGTAGTGTTAGAAAATGATCTAAATTCTATGGCATTAGGATTTAGTTTAAATTATTCTCAAAGCATAGAGGTATTAGATATAGAGAATTTAAATCTTGTATATATACATTTTACTGAAGCTGGAGTAGGGGCTGGAATAATAGCAAATGGTCAATTAATAAGAGGTGGAAATAATTTTGCTGGTGAACTAGGATTTCTTCCTATAAACGGCATGGGACATTTGGAAAAAGTTTTAGATAATAACATTGATGATAATACATATGTAGATATTATTTCTCAAACTATAGCAATTTTAAATTGTGTTACTAATCCATCTTTTATAGTTATAGGCGGAGAAACACTAAGAAAAAACTTAATAGATAAAATAAAAAACACTTGTGAAAAATATTTAGCTAATAATATAAAACCAGCAATACTTTTATCAGAAGACAGTGAAAAAGATTATTTAGCAGGTATAGCATATATAACTTCTGAATTTATGTATTCGGATATAAAAATTACAAAAAATTGATTATTAGTTTATTAAGGCGCAATAACATAATGGTTAGCGTAACTTAAAACTTTTAATATTACTTGGGATGATGCATACTAAATGAAATGCACATCCCTTGTTTTATGATATGATTAAGCTGATAAAGAAAAAGATTCTACAGCTATAAGGAGAATATAATGAACATAACCATAATAACAGTAGGAAAGTTAAAAGAAAAATATTTAAAAGATGCAATAGATGAGTACTCAAAAAGACTAAGTAGATACTGTAAATTAGATATAATAGAACTTCCAGATGAAAAAACTCCAGATAATGCATCCGCAAAAGAAGAGGAAGCAATTAAAGAAAAGGAAGGGCAAAACATATTAAGTAAAATTAAAGATAATATGTTTGTAATAGCTATGGATTTAGGTGGTAAGCAATTATCCTCAGAAGAATTTTCAGATTACATAGATAATCTTGGAGTAACTGGTAACTCTAATATAGCTTTTATAATAGGGGGAAGTTTAGGTATATCTAAGGCCGTTTTAAATAGGTCTAACTATAAGCTTTGTTTTTCTAAAATGACGTTTCCACATCAACTTTTTAGAGTTATGCTTTTGGAACAAATTTATAGAAGCTTTAGGATTATGAAGGGGGAACCGTACCATAAATAACGGAGGTTTTTACTAAAATTAGGAGTAGCAGATGGTTTTATCAATCGCTGAAAACTTAGTCTAATATAAGAAGTAATTAATGATATGCTATAGTAAGATACTTTTTTAATTTAAATATGCCAATATTAGAAAGGGGGCAAATTATGTACCATGATTTATCAGATGATTATAAGTTTAGGGATTATGTAGTAGCAATTGTATTACAAGAAGGAGATTATTTCGGAAATATTTACTATGAATATAGTAGTAACGGATATGGATTAGTATATGATGTTATGCAAGATATAGTGCAATATATTGAAGAGTTAGATTGTGAGAAAATTGATGAGTACAATGAAGAGGGACTAATAAATAACGATATTCGATTAAAAGCAGATATAAATGGAAAAGATGTTCATTTTGTATTGAGAAATAATAGTGGTGAGTTACTTGAAAAGTGTATACTCTGTAATGAATTAGAAAAATATATTGTCGGATACAACATGATTAAATGCGAAGGACGTGGAAAGAAAAAGGAAAGAAGACGTTGTAGTTCATGTGAGAATTTTATCCCAATTGAAGGAAGTGCAAAAGGAAATTGCTTAGCACGCAAAGATAAAGTTCAACGAAGTAGAATTATATGTGCTTTTGATTATGTAGAAATACAACAATTATTGAAAAAGTAGTAAAGTACTTTATTTAATCCAAAAGAATTTTGTTATTTTATGGTATAATAGGTATATGATATTTGTTGAATAAAGACATAAAATAACTATTTAAGGGGTTAGGGTTATGAAGTTAGATGGATTAGTAAAATTATATAATGATATGAAAGAAAATGACATAAAAAGATATAAATTTATGTTTAATTATAACAATGTAATTTTTGATGTGTTCTTTTTCATTGATGAACAACCATTTAAGCTTGCATTTGGTGTAAGAGCAGAAAATTTTTATTTTGAATTGGAAGTAAAGCGGGGTTTTATTATTAATCCTAATATTGGGGATAAGTATTTAAAACTAATTGAAATTTTGGGGTTAAAATACAATCCTCAAAGTCCTTTTAAAACCATACATTTCTTTTCAGAATTTAATAAACAAGTGCCACAAAAAGCTGATAAAAAAAACAAGTGGCAACCACATGATACTACATATTATAAAAAAAATGTTGAGGAATCAGAAAAGAGATACTTTTGTGGTTGGTTTGACAATGAAAAGGTTGGTAAAAACGTAAAACCCAAAAATCTAGTAAAAACCAAAGAGATATTAGGGAATGAAGCCTATGAGATGTGTAAAAGGAAAAATATAAGTAGTTGTTGGACACCAGATAAAAATTCTGCTATTGAATTTTCTTTGCCGCAATAATATAGATAAAGGAGGTCTGCTAATTGACTAATGAATATGTTTATAAAAACTACAGATTTTTTAGTTTCATTTCAGATGAACCTGACAAAGATAATTTTAGATTTGCTATAAAGCTAGGAAATTATGTTTCACATGAAGTAGTAGGTAAAAAACTTAATCCAAAAAAATTAGATGCTCTTGATAGAACTTACCATGCAGAAATATTTTTGGACAAGTATAAAAGTTATTTTAAAATGTATAATAAATCTGTATATAATGCATATATGATTACTTCATTGTACGAAAGATTAAAAAACGATACAGCGCTGTATATTGATTTAAAAATCCCATATTTTTACTATATAAAAAAGAATGATATTTCTGGGCATGATGGTCGCAAGCACTACAACGGAATTAAATCGGTTGAAGGAGAAATTAGTTACAGCTTCGAACAATCAAAAACTTTAGAAAAGAATCTATTTAGTTTTAAAGGAGAAATAGAAATACCAACAGAAAAACAAAAAAAGTATTTGTATGCATTAGCAAAAGACTCAGGATATAAGGTAATCAACGAGGAAGAAATGACCAAAGAAATAGCCGCAAAACTTATAGGATTTATTAAAGACGATATTGAATTAGAAATAGGAATACAAAATAAGTTTTTAATTTATGAATAACCTAGATTTAAAGTATAGAATGCTATCTTCAAATATATATTATAAAGATAATAAAAACTCCTACTTGTGTTAAACATACAGGTAGGGGTTTTTTATATTTAGAAGGGAGAAATATATAATGAAAAAGATTTATTTAAAGGAACAATTAAAAGAATTAAAGGATTATCCCATAGAAATTACTGATAGTATATCAGAAACTATAGAGATACTAGATGATAATTACGGAGAAGGTAGGGCGGTTGATAATGATTTAGGTGGATATATGCTTATAGCTGAAAGTATCGTAGATATTGAAGTATTGAAACAAAATGAGTTACAAGGGTTAATAGCAGAATATACTGATTTAATTGAATGTGAAGAAGGAGTTAATTATACTTCTTCTTTATTTTTACTTTCAAGTGATTTTTCAATTGTAGTAATTATGACAGAAGAACTAACTAAAGTTTTACTAGACAAAGGAAAGGAAGAAATTAATGACTAAAAAAATAATAAAAGAAACTAAATACTGTAATATAATAAGTCAAGCGAAAGTTAGTGAAAATGAGTACACTTACTCAATAGAAAAGATATATATAAAGGCATTGAAAAGATATGAGCTTAGGTTCTGCTTATATAAATGTACTAGAAGAGGTGACGAAACATACATTCCAAGGAGTCTTGATGTGACAGAAGGAGAATTTGTTCAATTAATAGGAGGTGCTATTAAAGAAAAAGTATTTTCAGATGAGTTCATTGAAACGCTAAAGAAAGAAATTAATAAGATATAAAGTCCTAATTACTACAGAGATAGTGATTAGGCTTTTATTATTTTAAGGAGGATAAATGACATGAAAAGAATTATATGCGTAGGAGTAATTAGAAGTGGAAAAATGACCATAAAGACTTGTAATAAGAAGGAGAGCAACCAATGAATATAATAACAATATTAAGATTAATAGTGATGATTTTAAATCTAATTGTTGCAGGAATTGACTCTGAAAGTGCTATATCAAGTATAGCTAGTAGCAGTGGGATTTCTAAGGAGCTGTTAAAGCAATATATGTAATGTAGAAATGATTTCTTTAACAGATATATGCTGTTAAATATATGCATTCATAATAATAAGCCTTTCACCCAACATACTACTGTAATTTATTATTTCTGATAATATTTTTAGCCTTTAAATAATGTAGCAATTCTTTTTTATCTTCTAAACTCCAATTCTTAAAGTCTTTTAGTAATTCAACTATAGGCACAAAGTCAGTATCTTCAATAGATTCACTGAAAATGTTACTTTCCGAATCATCAATAAAATATGATACAGGTGTATTAAGTGCAGTAGCAATAACTTTTAGTGTTTCTATTGATGGTTTACCTCTACCGTTTTCAATATCACTTAGAAATGATATTGATATATTTCCGTTGGTAGTATTAGATAATTCTTTTAGTGAAAGACCTTTAGACTTTCTAATAGCTTTAAGTTTCTCTCCAAGGTTCATAGTAGCCTCCTAATTTTCCGTAAATACCGTACTAATTATAGTATAAGTAAAATAAGGAAAAATGTAAATTTCTTTATAAATTTTCTAAAAAAACCATGCTAAAAACGTAAAATAATGCTATAATTTTACTGTAATAACGTAATTGTTTAAGGGGGGATATTTTTGGAAGATATAGGTCAAAAAATAAAGTGTGAAAGGCTTAAGAAAAGTTTAAAGCAATATGAGCTTGCTAAGAAAGCAGGAATAAGTAATACATATTTATCGGATATTGAAGTAGGGAGAACATCTATATCATTAAAAACATTAGATAAGATATCAAAAGCATTAGAAGTTGATATTAAGATATTTTTATAAAGTAGTTAATACATTTTACAGTTAAACATTATGAAGAAATTAGAAATATATAAATTACAATAATAAATCAGATAAAGGAGATGAAGAAAAATGAATATTTTCGACGTAGGGGGATTAACAACTTTCATAGCAGTGGTCGCTACTATACTCGGCGGTACAGTAATATTTATGTTGCTACATAAAATATTTGATATTATACATTTCGGATTTGGAGCTATGGCTTCAATGTGGTTTGTATGTTGTATAGTGGCAGCTTTCATTGTTAACTTTTTAGGTGGAATAGTTGGGGGAATTTTTTCAGTAATATGGTTTCTGATAAAAGTAGGAGCTATAATTGCGATTATAGTTACAATAGGAAAGTTCATATATGGCAATCTAAATAGTAAGAAGGAGTAGTAAATACATATGAATATGAGAGGAAGAGTAGTAAATAAAAGAGGTTTTATAAGTATATTTGGCATATTATTAGTAAGTTTAATTTTAACAGCGTGTAAAGGAACTACTAGAGAAGAACAAAGAATGATTGATAACAGTATAAAAGCTATAGAAAATAGGGATTATGAATATGCAATAGAGGCATTAGGAAGTGTAGTTGAAGGCAATAACAAAGAAGTGGACAAGTTATGGAATATAGTATACTGTTTCCAAGAAGCAAGTACAGAACTATATGCTAATAAAAAAATTGATAAAGCAAAAGAATTTTTAAATAAGATGGATGATAGTTATACAAAGTATTCAACATTGAAAGAAGATGTTGAAAAGATAAAAATAGATATTAAAGAAAGAGAAGACTACATAGTAGAGGTTGACAACTTAATAAAAGAAGTGGAGAGTTCAATCAGTAATAAAAATTATGAAGCATATAAAAAAGCACAAGGGATAATTATTAATATTAATGGTTCTAAATTTTATTTTGATTTGCCCTCTAAGAAGAGAGATAAAGTAACTGAATTAGATGCAAAAATTAACGATGAACTATTTGAATTAAGAAAAGTAGAAGATAAGAAACAACTAGAATCAGAATCAAATGAGCTGAAGAGCTAAGATGAAAAGTTTACTGTAGAAATGGCTAAAGAATTTGCTGAAAATAATAGAAGCATTAATACTGGAAACACAAGATTTGAAGTAATATCAGATTTTCAATATGACCAAAAAGGAAGAAAATATTATAAGGTAGTGGTTTATTTAAAAGATAATAATCAATTAATAAACAATTTTGCAATTTATGCTAATGGGGCATATGAATTGTTAGAAATAGTTAAAGAAGATAACACTGGGTCTGCTAAGTCTGATGATTTTAGCTATTAAGAATTAATAGTCGTGTATACATTAGAGATAACTTTTAGGTTAGTAGGATATTACCTAAAATAGTAAATTTTAAATGTTAATTCTATAAATAATAAATAAATATTTATAGAATTTTTTTTGATTATACTAGGAAGAAATAAGTAATAGCAGTTTACTTACTATGCTCCTAGTAGCGTATAAGTTAGAAATAAAGTATAATATTTTGATAACAAGCAAGATAGAGGTGTTTTATGGATAATATTGATGAAAGAAGAGTAGCATTAAATGAAATATTTATTGAGCTGTATGCTGAAAAAGAGAAGATTAGCATAAGTGATATAGATACGTCAGATTCTCAATATAAGAATTTTGTTAAAGATAATACAAAGAAATTAAAAGATATATTCAAAGCCATGAAATTTAACATTGAACAATTTAAAAATGATAAGGAAAGGTATGAGATACCAATTGTAATAGCGGAAATATTTAAGTTATATCTTAGTGAGGAGAGCGGAAAGGGAAGTTACATAAGTAATGTAAAAGGAAAAAAGTTTTTTGAGATATCTCTTAATGAGAAGGAAATATTTATTGAAAAAGTAGTCAAAGAGTTGAAAGATAAATATAAAGAATATGAAAATAGAGAAAAAATATATAAAGAATTAGAGGATTTACATAGAGGCTGGATGGGTGAAGCCCAATATAGTGAACTAGTAAAGGATGAAATTGTAGAAACAGAATTAGAGGTAAATATGATAATGGAGGCATGTATGCTAAAGGTCGGGTCTATAAGTGAATTAGACGGATTAGTAACAGTAGATAATGGTAAATATACTGAGTTTTCAGAAGAAGAGCTTTTTAAATCAATAAATAATGGGGATACAGTTGAATTACCATATAGAGCAAAATTAAATCATGAGGATAGATTGAAACTATTAAAATATTTAAAAGTTTTTATAATAAGTAATATTAAAGAATGGAAAAAGATTGTTGATATTGCTGCTGAGTTAAGAGAGGATAATGTTTCAGAGTTTGTAATAAATAAAAGTAAGTTGATTTCAAGCGAGGCTTTGTTAAAATTATCCATAAGTAATTATCAAGAAGATATTAAAGAGAAGTTAAAACCTATAAATGCTATAGGACACACTAGAGAAGAGTTTAATAAAATTTTAGCTGAACTTGGATATAAAAAGAAAAATAAGAAATAAAAAAGAAATGAAAATATTCTTTCACAGAAAGGTGGGAGAATATTTTTTTTATTTTCCAAGGATTTTTTACTTTCGTTAATATTGCATACTGTAACTATAACTTTCGTCGACAAAGGGTTAATTGTTCTTTGAAAATTCAATATAAACTTCCAGAACCAACATACAGGGGAGGGGTTTAGATGCAGATTCAAGAAATTAAAAATGAGCTTATAAGAAATCAATAGAATAAGAAATACTTAGTAGAAAATGATTATTAACTTAAAACTTTAATCTTAGGAGGAACTATTTATGTATAAGAACATTGTAGGAAGAGAAAGCAATATTGTAATAGAAAGTAAAATTAATCAAATAAATAAAGATTTAAATAGAATGATTAAGTCACATGTTTCAAATTTATTTGAAAGTATGAAAGGTGAATTTATTAATATTAGGGCTATTCCCAATAATGAAAGTAAATTAAAGCCTAGAGAATACTTCGTTGAAATCAAGGATGACTTTAATGAAACTATCAGAGACGTTATTGAAATTGTAGACAAGCATAAAGAATATAATATTTTTTATGCACCAGTGGTAAAAGATATGAAAGATGGAAAGAAGGAGCATTGTGTGAAATGCTCAACTCTTTACATAGATATTGATGAGCATAACGGAATCAAATTTAAGGATATGAATCCTGATGAAAGGAATATATTAAAAGTTAAATTAGTTGAAGAATTGAGGAGTTTATATTTTAAACCTTCATATATCGTAAACTCAGGCAATGGAATACATTGTTATTGGAGAACTACAGTTCCAATAGATGTTCAAAAATGCAGGTTGGAATTTGAAGCAACGCTAAGGTATTTTGCTAATATACTTCCAGAATTTAAAGGGGATAGAGCAGTTTGTAATATAGCGCACATGTTAAGGCTCCCAGGAACTTATAATTACAAGGATATAGACAATCCTAAGCCTTGTGAACCCATAGATTCTAATGATGAAATAATACATGACTTTGATAAAATATTTGAATTTGTTAAGTTTAATGAAGTTAGTATAAATAAAGATAGTGATAAGAGCTTTGAAAAAAGCTTATATAAAGCTTTTAAAAAGCTTGATAATGTTACTATTGATGAACTAACAGATGAAATTTTAAATTGTGAATTTATGAAACATGTTTATGAAAATCCACAGGAGCAGAGTTATCAATATTGGATATTCATAGCATCAACGCTTGCATCATTTGGTGAATTAGGAAGAGAGACATTCCACTTAATTAGCAAGCAATATGAAAATTATGACTTTGAAGAAGCTACTGCAGTTTTTGACAGTGTTTCAAAAAGGATAGTTGCAGGGGAAGTTGGTTCAGTATTATGTGAAACTATTTGTAAGGAAGGTTTTCAGTGTAGTTGTAAATGCAATAAGAAATCAATAGCTGGTAATATATTTAGCAATTTATACAACATAAGAAAGCAAGTAAATAACGATATTGCAATAGATGAAGCTATTGAGGCTTTAGAACCAGAAGATGATAATGTAAAAAATATGAGGAAACTTAGAGACTTTATTTTCAATAATATAAACAAAACTAAAGAAGATGAACTAGTGAAGGTAGAATACCTTAAAAAAGCAATGAAAAAACTTGAAATTAAAGGTGGCTTATCTTCATTAAAGAAACTGTTAAAAAATAGCGATTCACTTGAAGAAAATTTATTTCTTAAGATAGGAAATGAAATACTTGAAAATAAAACTATGATATCTATTGCAAAGGTATTATACAGATATAATAACGGCTATTACAAAATTATTGATGATGAGATATTGAAGAAAGAAATTATAGAGAAAATTGAGGATGATTATACTAAAAATAATGTTGAAAATATTTTATATTACATAATATCTAAAACAGCTATTAAGGAAGAACATGTTAATTTCAACAAAAAAGAAAATATGGTGTGTGGTGAGAATGGGATGCTAAAAATTTCTGATACAGAAGCACCTGTACTTTACCCACATAATCCACAGTTCAACTGCTTAAACCAGTTGAATATTGCGTACGATAAAAATGCTAAATGTGACCTGTGGCTGAATTTTCTAGATAAGAGTTTTAGAAATTTTGATGAGCAAGATAAAACCATCATAATACAAGCATTACAAGAGTGGTTTGGATACCTATTAATCCCGGGAAATCAACTTCAAAGAATGTTATTTCTTATTGGAAGACCAAGAACTGGAAAAGGGGTGTTAGAGCATATAATGGCATGTTTAATTGGACAGGAAAATGTTTCTGCATTCTCCATTGGGGAATTGCATGATAAGGTTAACTCTGCAATGCTTCTTGGAAAATTAGCAAACATAGGTGGGGAAGTTGATTCATATGAAAAATTCAAAGTTTCTTTTGTAAAAATGTTGACTGGTGAAGATAAAATCTCAGGCAAAATGCTATATAAAAACCCAATTTCCTTCAAAAATGAATCTAAACTAATATTTTCTTGTAATCATATACCGCTAATACAAGATAGGTCAAATGCCATGTATGAAAGGATTTTGGCAATATCGGTTGATAACTATGTTCCAGTTGAGGAAAGAGATCCAAATTTAAAATTGAAATTAGAAGGAGAGCTTAGTGGGATTTTAAATTGGGCTATAGAAGGAAGATTAAGATTATTTAAAAGAGGATATTTCATTGAGAGTCCTTCAATGATAGAGCTTAAAGAAAGGATGAGGGAGGAGAATAACTCAGTTGTTTACTGGTTTAAAACTCAGAAGGATTTATTAAATACAAATAAAGATTTTTATACTTTAAAAGAATTATTTGATGATTATAAAACATTTTGTATTAATGAAGAGCTGAAACCTCTTATTAAAAGAAACTTCAAAACAGCTTTGGAAAATATAGAAGGCATTGAAGTAATTCATAAATCAAAGCCCGACCAACTATGTGTTGTAATACATTGGGATGATATAAACCGAAAAATATACCGAAAATCAGAAGGTCTAGAATCTATAAAAGTGAAAAGTGAATTAGTTTCTGACTCGAAAGAAGTGATAGCTTCTGATGATGCACTAAATATTACAATAGATGATATGTTCAACAAAAAGCTTTTTGCATAACACTCTTATTACAGCGAGGTAGACAAGCCTCGCTGTATATTATTAGTTACAGAGGAGATGGGAGAATTGGTTAAATATAATTATATTATAAATGATGAAGAATTAGTAAGAGCTATAGAAGATATTAGAAATGCAAAAGTCATTGGTTTAGATATAGAAACAACTGGATTAAATCCTAAGAAATATAAAATACGTTTAGTTCAGATAGCACCAGAGAATAAGAATGTAATAATCATAGATTGGTTTAAAATATCTAGTCACGGAAAAAACATAATAAAAACATTTTTAGAAGGCGATGTGATTAAGGTACTTCATAATTCAAAATTTGATTATAAATTCCTTATTACTGAAAGTATTGATATTTCCAATAACTTATATGATACGATGCTTGCAGCTCAGGTAATTGATTCAGGCATTGGATCTACCAACTTCAAATTAGAAAATGTTGTGTTCCACTATACTGGAATTGAAATGAGAAAAGAACAACAGAAAAGTAATTGGAGCAAAGAAATATTATCTAAGGAACAGCTAGAATATTCTGCTTATGATGCCTATATATTATTATCCTTGAGAGAAGAGATTAATAAGCAGCTTAAATCTGATAATCTCACTTATATTGCAAGTATAGAATTTTCAACAGTTCCAGCTGTTGCACAAATAGAGTTAAATGGTATTTACGTTGATACAATCAAGCTTAGAGAGGTTCAAAGTAAGTTTTTAGAAGAGAAAAAGCAGTTAGAAAAAGAAATTAGATTGTACCTACCTAATACCGACATTAATATTAATAGTCCAAAGCAATTAAAGGGGGCACTAGAGGGCATAAATATTTATGTTAATAGTACCTCAAAAGAAGTATTAATACCTCTTAGTAATAAATATCCTGTAATTGCTATAATTCTTGAATATAAAAAACTAGATAAACTTCTACAATTTATTGAAAAGATATTACTAAATGTCAGTGAAGATAATAGATTGTATTCTAACTACTTTCAATGCATTACAAAAACAGGGAGATTTTCTTGTTCTGATTTTAATTTACAACAGATACCTCATGATTACAGAATAAGAGAGTGCTTTTCTGCACCAAATGAGAAGGTTTTAGTTATTGCAGATTACTCACAAGTTGAACTTAGGATAGCAGGAGAGATAGCTGATGATTATAGAATTATTAAAGCCTATACTGATGGACAAGACCTTCATAGTTTAACAGCTTCACTTATAAATAATAAAAAATCTAGTGAAATTTCAAAAGATGACAGGCAGGCTGCTAAAGCTCTAAATTTTGGATTACTTTACGGAATGGGAAGTGAAAGATTTAAGGAGTATGCCATGAATAACTATGGTGTAGAAATGAGTTTAGAGGAAGCAAATGAATTTAGAAACAAATTTTTCACTTATTACTCAGGTCTTAAGAAGTGGCATATGGTTAATTCAGTAAAAGTAAAAGGAACTAGTGAAAGTGCAATATCAGAAGCAAGAACTCTAGCAAATAGAAGAAGATTGTGGAATGGAAAACCTTCCTTTACTGAATTTACTAACTTTCCAGTACAGGGAACAGGAGCAGATATATTAAAAATAGCACTTTCAGTACTTCCTAAAGCATTAAAAGATACTTCTGCAAAATTAGTAGCAACAGTACATGATGAAATCATTATTGAAGCTGAAAAGGCTGATGCTGAAAAGGTAAAGATGATACTTAAAACTGTAATGGAAAAGGCAGGTAGTTTAATTCTTAAAAGAATTCCTATAATTTCAGAAGCTAAAATCGCTGAAAATTGGTCTGAAAAATAAATTTGGAATTTAGGTTAAATTTCGGAGTAATGCACTTAGATAAAATCTAGTTAACATAAGATATTTCCGAAAAATATTCCGAAATTGAAAATATTAATAATAAATTAAGAGATTTATTTTTAATTAAGATGATGAAAATGAAAAAATATGAGATTTAGATATATAAAAATTCATTTTCGGAGTTTTTCCGGAGAAGTATTGAGTTTACTTAATTAATATGCTCAAGGTATATCGGAAAATAATCACGAGAATGATGAGATAACTGGTTTAGGGTTCTGGAGGAACAATTTATAAAAAAATGGAGGGAAGAAGATGAAGAAGAATTTTTCAACTTATAAAAATGAGATGAGACAAATTAGAAGAAATGAAGGTAGTCTGCTACTCAACTATATTATTAAATTTACAGACACATGTCATAGATGGGAAGGTAATTTAGATAAATTAATTATTATACTTGCTAGATATAGGAAGTCATTAGAAGGAGATTATAACCATGTGGGAAGTTTTGGTAGTGAGTGTATATTTCAAACAGAGTTAAATAAGATTAGGCTCAATTTGAATTTAAGAGGTATTCAGGTTTTCACATCTAGAAAACATGGTAAAACTCATATAGAGATTGATAAGAACTTGGAAAATGATTTTTCAGGAGATTACTTTTGTAATGAATATATGTATCAGATATTCAATTAATTTTAAGAACTTCAAAAGCTTCTTACTGAGGCTTTTGAAGAGATTTTAGGGTACTAAATTATGCTAATAAATATATATTATTAATTTGAACTAATGATAATGGAGGGGTTTCAATGAGAAATGAAAATATAAGGTATAAATTAATTATAGATTTAATTTCCAACATAGTTAAAAAGTATATTGATGATAAAGAAAAAGTAACAAAGGAGGATGAAAAATATGAATAAAGCACTAGTTTATTTGAAATTTTCTACAAAGGATTTTGATGAAAAAGACCTCAGCATTAAGGACTTAGAGGATACAGTTAAGGTGATTATTTGTAGAGAAAAACCTCCAGTAAGGAGGGGGAATGATGAATAAAAAAAGAATAGTTGCCTATCTAAGAGTATCCACGGCAGAACAAGCCGAGGAAGGATACAGTATTGATGCGCAGGAAAATGCAATTAGACAGAAGTGTGAACAGGAAGGAGGTGAGTTAGTTGCTATTTATGCTGATAAAGGCATTAGCGGTAAATCAATGAACAATAGACTTCAATTGCAGCAGATGCTTAAGGATGCTAAAAGCAATAAATTTGATGAAGTGTGGGTTTGGAAGACAAATCGTATGGCTCGTAATCAATATGATTTACTTACAATAGTAAAAAGACTTGAAAAGTATGATGTTGCATTTCGAAGTTGCTCCGAAGCTTTTGAAACTTCTACTCCAGCAGGAAAACTAATGATGAATGTTTTAGCATCCATTGGGGAATTTGAAAGAGAAACAATAGTAGATAACGTAAAAATGGGAATGAAGCAAAGAGCAAAAACTGGAAAATGGAATGGTGGGATTATACTTGGTTATAGAACTGTAACTGTTAATGAGAAAGATACAAGATTAGAAATAGTGCAAGAAGAAGCAACTACAGTAAAAAAGATATTTGAGCTGTATTCTTCTGGTAAAGGATTAAAAGCAATAACTAATCAAATAAATCATGAAGGATACAAAACTAAAAAAGGTAATATGTTTACTACTGGTGGAGTTAAAGACATTCTAATGAATCCTACTTATATTGGTAAGATAAGATATAATGTTAGGGAAAATTGGGGTGAAAAAAGAAGAAAAGGAATAAATAAGAATCCAATAATTGTAGATGGAGAGCATGAAGCTATAATTCCAGTAGACCTTTGGGAAAAGGTTCAAGAGATGTACAAGCTCAAATCTGGTAAACCAAAGAAAGCCTTTGAAAGCGACTATATTTTGACTGGTTTAATGAAATGTCCTGTTTGTGGAGCTTCTATGGTAGCGTCAAGGACTAGGAAAAAACGTAAAGATGGAACCTACTTAGTTACTAGATACTATGTCTGTGGCAATTGGAGAAGCAAAGGTACTGCAGCTTGCCATTCCAATGGGGTTAGAGCTGACTATGCAGAGGAGTATGTAGTATCAAGGATTAAGGAAGTAGTATTTAATGAAAATATACTCAAGGATATTGTTAAGAACTTAAATAAAGATAGAAAAGATACAATAAAGCCACTAGAAAGAGAGTTGGAGCAACTAACTAAGAGCCTAAAAGAACTTGAAAACAGGAAAAACAGAGTCTTTGAGCTATACGAAGATGGCACAATAGATAAGCAAACACTAGCACAAAGAATAGAAAATATGACGAAAGAAATAGATGTCAAATCCAAGCGTAGAATAAAGATACAAAAAGAATTAGAAAGTAATAATTCTGTAAACATACCGTACGAAGTTGTAAAGGATACATTAAGTAATTTCCACAAATTATTAGAAGTCTCCGCTACAGAGGATAAAAAAACTTTACTACAATTAATTATAAGTAAGATAACTATAAAGAACAAAAAAGATATAGCCAGCATAGAGTTACACTTTGATGAAAAGACACAGAAATATTTTATAAATAATGAAGAGGGAGAATCTCCAGATGATGGGGGTTCTCCCTCTTTTATTTTGTTTACTATTAAGATATAAATCGTAATTATTCGTAAGGAATATTGACGAATGATTACGGTTTACAAATGCGACTTTATCGCTTATAATTTATTTATAACCGTTACGAATCGTAACGAGATTTTAGGAGGTAAAGTTATGAATATATTTCAAATTAAAACACAGCCACATGGAACAGAGAGAATTGATTTGTTCATTAAACAAGATTTTGTTTGCATTGGGTATCCTGGAATAGGCGATTTGACAAATGTTGATAAAGACGAAATAAGAGATAGATTGAACAAGAAATACAAATGGACTGGAAGTCAGTTGGGAAACCATTTAGGGACTGTTAATGTCTTTGTAAATAGTATGAAAAAAGATGATATTGTTCTTATAAATGAAAATGAGTGGGTTCATATTGGTAAACTTGATGATTATAAATATGATGATAATTTTGAAGCAGAAGGAATGTGCCATAGAAGAAGTGTAGTCTGGCTTGGTAAAGTTAAAAGAGATAATCTAAATGAATATGTTAGAGAATTACTTAGGAATAGAAGTATTGTTACTAAGTTCAAACATCCAGCAGATATAGCTGAACTAGATAAAGCTTTAGCAAACAATCCAACTCAAGGTACTAATATAAATCTTGATGAAGAGATACTTACTAGAGCAATACAGGTACTAAATGATGCACTTCAATCAGAGAATGAGGAAATCAGAGTAAAGGCAGCAGTAGGATTGCTACAGTACTCAAAATAAATTATCGGAAACGTTTTAGGGGGGAAAGAACAGTTAATTACTAAGTTACCTCATGAAAAAGATTTTAACACATGGCGGAAAAGAATTACCGATAATTATTATAACATTATTGTTGATGAATTGAATAAAAGAATAGATAGTAATGAAGTGCATACTGCTGGATGGATACCAGGACATGATTGGACTGGAACTGTTTTTGAACCAATATACTATGCCTGTGGTAGAAGTATAGATATAGCCGCTCAAATTTTCGGGTTAATAGTTTTTAAGGTTTTCATGGATAGAGATGATTATTGGAGCTGTGGAAGATATGAGAAAGATGGAAAACCTATTAGGAGCATGACGTATTTCAGATTAAATAATATACCTTAAATTAACTATAACTATAATGGTTCATGCTGATAATAAAGAAGGAGAATCCTCAAGAAGATGGGGCTTCTTCTTTTATTTTGATTACGATAAAGATATAATGCCAAATAAAGCCTAATAATTTTAAATTATGGTATAATTTTAATAAATGAATGAGCTATGTGAGGTTTAGTTATGAAAATAGAGATGTGTGAATCCTTGGTAAAAAGCTGGTTAAAACATATTGAAGAATGTAATGTAACTGAATTAAATTACAAACCAAGTAATCTATGGGGAACATATGATGAGGAAACCATTAGTGAACTATTTGAAAAAGTAAGAGTAGAGTTCACTAATAATGGGATAGGAATTTTTAAAAATAATAGTAGTTGGAATCAATTAATTAAACAAGCTGAAATAGATGTATTAGGAGTAAAACTATTAGGTAATGAAGTACAAGATTATTATTTAGTAGAAGTAGCATTCCATGAAGGTGGGGTTAATTATGGTAATAAAGAAATTACTATAGCAAATATTCTAAAGAAAATAATAAGAGCTATTTTTATTTTGTACTGTAAATTTGGTTCAAAAAAAGGAAAGATTATTTTTACAGCACCTAAAATGAGCTATCTTAGTGAAATAGATGCTGGAATAATAAAATTAAGAGAAATTATTAATGAAACAATAAAAGATAATAATTATGAAATAAAAATAATAGCCAATGATGATTTTAAAGATGGAATACTTAATAAAGTGCTTGTTAACTCTAATGTAATTGCAGATACATCGGAATTATTTCTAAGGAGTTATCAGTTACTAAACATGTTTGAAACTACATTGAATGATATAAAAGATATAAAAATTCAGTCGCAGAAAAGAGGTAATTATAGAACAAGAGATTTGATTAGTGATGAAGCTTTAGATAACGAACATAAAGTGGCATATTATTTAAGCAGGTTTGAACATGATTTATTATTTCCAGAGTTAAATCAGACAGATGCGTTCATAAGAATTAGTGAAATATTACAAATAAAAGATGCTACTCTAAGGCAAAAAAGAGATAGATTTGACCCATTCTGTAATTCGATTAAAACAAGAGGAAATAAAAGAAAAGGATATTGGCAATATGAAAGCTTACCAGATGATATGCAGAGAATATACGATAAATATATTAATATAAGTGAAGAAGAACTGAGAAATGAGATTAAGATGATATTAAAGATAGAATAAACGGTTATATTTTTATATTTAATACATTTGGAGGAGTTAAAATGGATGCTATAAAGATTAACGAAGCGATGAAAAAAGTCAAACCAGGGCTTGAAAAGTATTTAAATATAATGAATATTGTAAATGAAGTAGATGTATCAAAAGATGAGAACTTTCAAAAGGCTTTTAATGGTTTTTACAGGATACGTCAAAGAAGCAGTATCTTCTATGAAAAATACTATTCATTTATGGAAAGTTATAAGAGCAGAGATATTTCGTTCGATAAGACATTGTTATATTTTTATAGTGAATTGGGGCGAGTTGAAGCTTCATTTTCAAGTAAATTAGTTGCAACAATTAATCCTAATTTACCAATATGGGATTCTGTAGTATTAAAAAATTTAAATCTAAGTCAACCACATTATTATAGTAAGAATAGAATTCAGGAAATTATTAATTTGTATGATAAAATAAATCAATGGTATCAAAAATTTATATTAACAGATGAAGGGAAAGAAATAATCTCGATTTTTGATAAAAATTATCCAGATACACCTATTACTGAAGTAAAAAAGATTGATTTTGTTTTATGGCAAATAAGGGAATAAAATTAATGAATTCATGCAATGTATTTCTAATATTTTCTTGTGAACTGAAAGGATAATCCTATATGGATGAATTAATAAGAAAAAGCATTTCAGAAATAATAAAAAATCATACTCAGTTGGTTTCAATTGCCATAAGACAACGGGCTAAATTTGAAGGATGGTTAAAATTTGAACTTGCTGACCATCTCCAAAAACTTGGAATGTCTAATGTAGAAGTTGAATCAAACTATGTCGATAGTAATGATAGAGCTGATTTAGGATTTGCTTATAATGGTATTCGTTATGATGTAGAATTAAAAACTCCTAATGCTAATTGGCGTATAGAAGGAATTGAGAATAAAGGGAGACCTATTACTAAAAATATTACTTCAATTATTATTGATACAAAGAAGCTTGAAAAGTGTGTAGGAAATGGGATAATAGCATTTGTATTGTTTCCTGTTCCAGTTGGTGATAATAGGTGGATAGAATATTTAAGTAGAATATCCAATGAAATAGGTAAAGAATTAACAGAAGAAGAGAATTGCAGTAGAGTTAAAGTTCCTGTAGACAATAGTAATAGCTGTGAGGTAATTATTTGTTGTTTTAATATTTAGATTTGTAAAAGTTTGGTTTTAAGGAGAGGTATTATGACTATTGAAGACTTATGAGAAAGAATGTGAAGGACAAATGTTTCAGCAAATTAGAGGTGGTGAATTTTCGTATAAAGTAAAAGGAAATCTGATAACACTAAGTAGGACAAACCGTTCGATATCAAAAGCTGCATTTAATGAAGCATTAAAGGAAGTGCCTTTGAATATACAGTACCATTACAAAATCTTCAAGCACCACCATATTTATATGCAATTCTAATGGATAAACGAATAAGAAGAAATGATTGGTAAAAGCTAATTCTAGGATAATAGCTTTAAAAAAAAGTATACGTTATACCCGTTACGGAGAACCGTACCATAAGTGAGAGTCCAAATTTTATATTTGGTATCTCGAACTTACTCAGCGAACGCATGTGAGTCGAGTTTCCGTATAAACAAGTGAGGTTTTTACTAAAATTGGATAATTAATTAGAGATAAATAGGAACTAGATTAGTTTAAGTATCTAGAGAAATAATGTTTATTACATTATGAGTTAATTTATGTAAAATAAACATAAAAAAGAGAGACTACTCGTATTTATTTAAATACATCTCCCTAATTTAATTATAGTACATATAAAATGAAAATATAAGTCTATATTTATTATTATATATATATTAAGATAATGTAACTATAGTAATAAGAAAAGAGGATACTAAATGAGCAATAAATTTAATCCGAAAAATAAAATTATAAGACTATGCATGTTGGGAATGGGGATGGAAAACCAAGGTAAATCTGAAGAAGCGAGTGAGTTATTTATTCAAGCTTGGAATGAAGCAGTAAATGACTTTGAAAGATTTATTGCAGCTTATCATATAGCTAAATACGAAAAAGATATTCTAGATAGATTAAAATGGATGGAAACATCTTTAAAGTATGCAATAGAATCAAATGATGATAGTGTTAAGAGTGCTTTTCCAGCAGTATATTTAAGTATCTCAAAATGCTATGAAGAATTAGGTGATTCTAATAAGGCAAAAACAAACTATGAATTATCAAATTCATATAATACTGAACCTTATGATAAAGGACCTTTTTACCACGGGACTCGAGCAGATTTGCAGACTGGTGATTTGCTTGTAGCAGGCAGAAACTCAAATTATAATGATGAACTTAAGATGAATCATATTTATTTCACATCCAATCTTAATGGGGCTGGACTTGCTGCTGCATTAGCAAAAGGAGTAGGTAGAGAACGTGTTTATATTGTAGAACCAACAGGACCATTTGAAAATGATCCGAATGTAACTGATAAGAAATTCCCAGGAAACTTGACATGTTCTTATCGTTCGAAAGCTCCTTTAAGAATTGTAGGTGAAAAAGTTGACTATATGAAACAGACAGATGAAGAACTTAGCAAATGGCGTGAAAAACTAGCTAACAATAAGGGGGAAATTATTAATTAAAGGTATAGTTAATAATTTTTAAGTAAAATACTTTTAGGTTAAGTGATTGCATAATTGAATAAATTTAAGAGATATAATAGAATTCATTTATTATATATCCTTTGACACGACATAAGAAACTGAGTTTAGTAGAAAATATTGTTGATTTCATAGTTCAGCCGGGTGTATTACAGGTAGCTGACTCGTTAAATGACATGTCAATTTACTATTTGGTTGAGTTGGAACAAAATCAATTGCTTGTCAATGTGACAAAAGAGTTTATAGAGAGTAGAGAATTAAACTGTAAGTTCACAGAAAAGAAAATAGCAATTGGAAGTAACATATTTAAAAAGACTAATTATACAATATAGCAACAAAAGAATGAATCAGCAAATTTGTTTTAGTGATACCAATAAAAAATCCTCATTTGTACTTTAAGTGATACCATAAAAAAGCACAAGTTTTGGCCTTAACTATAGAATTTACTTGGTTAAGGCTATTTTTGTGTAAAAAAATGTATCACAAGTAATGCTTTAATTATAAAGCGTTCTATAAAAAGGAAAATATTTTTAGTATAAGATAAATATAAAATTAAGATGGTAAAAGAAAATTATTTTTAATCAGATGTACTGTCTCCTTTTATTCAAAACTCCACTTTGAAACCATGCTATCATCCTTATCTAAAGGTATATATACATCGCTAAAATTACTTATATCACCATCTATAAACCCTTCATCTGTATCAATAATATCTATTACGGTATCTTTCTTTTTTCTAGTTTTCTTTTTGTTTTTCATAGTATCAAATAATAGTTGCGTATCTTTAAGGGTACTATTTCCTTTAATATTATTATCTTTTGTATCAAGAATTTCAGGGGTTAAGTTTTCACTTAACGTTGGATTATCCTTAACCTCAAATTCTTTATTCTTAGATATTTCTTTTTCTTTCACCTTGATATTTTGATGTTTAGCAAAGTTTCTCACCTTATAAACATTATCTAAAGTAAGTTCAAGCATTTCTAATTCTATAAATATATCTAAGGCTAATTTAATTTGAGTAATATCTCTATTAAACTCTATTGAGAAAGTCTCCATAGTATATGGAATACTCTTAGAAAGATATAGCTCCCCCTCCAAATTAACCTTGCCTGCTAACAGCAAAATTCTGCTCCAGATATAATAAATAACATCTCTTTCAGGCTTCATATCAATTATTTTTAATTTAGTATCCTCATACATATCGACTCTTAATTTTACATATTTTCTCTCTTTCATGTGTTTCACCCTCCTAATATTTTTGTAAAATTCAGCATTCCTTGTCTTTGCACTATGACTTAAGATAGAAGAAATACTTACAGTTAATATATATACAATAATTGAAATAATTAGCGGGTATTATAGTATTTTTTTTAAAAATTAAAAAACTTTTAAACTCAATCAATAATTTTTCAACCTCCATACTGGATTAAGTATTGACTCTATAGAAAAAGGACGTCTTACTCAAAGTAAATCGTCCTTTTCTATAAATAGTAATTTAAACTTTAAATCTATTTACTTCCTCTATCATTTTATTAGTCATGTTACTAAGATCTTGAGCGGAGGAGGCTACTTCTTCTATAGAGGCATTAAGCTCCTCAGAGGATGCTGAGATTTCCTCAGATGACCCTGAAATTTCTTCAGAAATTGATGATAATGTGTTTATTCTACTTAGAATAATATCCTTATCGTTATCTATATTATCAGCTGAACTTTTAACCATTTCTATTTTAGGAATTACCTCATCCACAGCTTGTATTATTCGCTTAAAGGAAACTATAGTATTGTCAATAATTCCAGCTTGACTAATCATCTCACCATCCATTGTTACAGCTTCTTGTACTATAATAGCTGTATTATTAGATATTACATTTATTAAATTACTAATATTCTCTGATGAAGTCTTTGATTGTTCAGCGAGTTTTCTTATTTCTTCTGAAACCACCGTGAAGCCTCTGCCTGCCTCACCAGCTCTAGCTGCCTCAATAGCTGCATTTAATGCTAATAAATTTGTTTGTTCAGCAACACTATTAATCATATTTGTAATCTCGTTTATATCTTTTCCTAGATCCATTATTTTTGAATTAAATGCCTTAAATGAATTACTTATATTTTTTACAGATTGATTTAATCCATTCATTTCAGTACTACTATCATTAGCCATTATACTTATTTCTCTAGAATTTGAGTCTACAACTTTTATCTCTCCAAGCATTTCTGATAACTTATTACCAAACTCAGTTAGAATTTCTGTCATTTGCATTAAATCTTGAGATTGAGTATTTATACCTTGAGCTATTTCAGATGTTGACTGTACAGAGCTTTCAGATACGCTTGCTATCTCTTCTGAAATGGCAGATAAGTTTTCCGATTGAGTATTGATATTTAGGGAATTGTTTTTAATTTTTTTAATCATCATTCTTAGAGAATCCTGCATTGATTTCATAGAATTAATCATAACCCCAATTTCATCTTTTGAATTCAAATACCTTGTAGGAATCTCAACAGATAAGTTTCCGTCTGATAACAATCTCAGGTGGCTTGAAGCTGATTTTATTCCTTTAGCTAAAGAACTAGAGATTATGTAAATTATGATAAATGCAATTATAATAAATATTATAGACGTTAGTATAACTAAAGTTTTTAAACTATTTAATTCTGATAATATTTCATTTTGAGTTACTGTAATTCCTACGGACCAATCAGTTCCGCCTACTGGGGCATACCCAACATATTTTTCTTCCCCGCCATATTCATACTCACCTAGACCAGCTTCTTTTGCAAGCATTTTTCTTTGTACATCAGCTAAGGCTTGAAAATCAGAATTTTCTTTTGACTCTTCTATGATGTTTGACATTTGTATAACTAAATCTCTATTACTATTTGCAATAGAGGTTCCATCTTTGTTTAGCATAAATGCGGTACCTGTTTTACCAACTTTTACTTCATCGGTCATATCACTTAAATAATTACCATCTCTAGCTTGAACAAGTACTCCTACAACTTTATTATTATCTTTAATTGGAACTGCATATACAACGATTACCATACCGTATGTTTTGCTAACTATTGGGTCGGATACACTAGCTTTGCCTTCTAGTGCTTGTTTAAAATATGATCTCTCACTAAAGTTTGATTTTGACCCATCAGTAAGAATGGAATTTCCATTAATATCAACAATACCCATACTAATACTTCCAATTCTTTTAGACTCATCTGTAAGAATTGATACTTTATTCTCTATTGAATTGTTCGGATCTTTTATATCTAGTCTTGCAGCAATAGCTTCTAGTGTATTTAATTCTCCTTGAAGCTTACTTTGAATATTACTAGCTGTTTGTTCAGCAATTCTAGGCATAGTGTTATTTAAGTTAGATTTTAGAGCATTTGATGAGTTAATGAAAGAAATTATACCTAATCCTATACACACAACACAAACTAATGATCCGAATAATACCATTAATTTTGATTTTAAACTTTTCATAATATCTCCTTTTTAGATATATGTATTTAAAGATGGTTATCCATCTTTAGTTATAATTTATAATCTGCTTTTATCTGTAAAATTTACATTATATAAGTATATTCGACTGATAATAAGAGAAACTTTAACAAATTTGTTAATATAATTATAAAAGAGCTAATAAAACCACTTTCGAAGTCTTATTAGCTCTTTTTCATACTAAGATAATCTAACCTTAAAATATTGATGTAACAACTTATGCTGCAAGTTTTTTATTTGCTGATTTTTTTTCTATTTTTATAAATAATGTTGTTAATGCTATACCTACTAAGCTAAGTACTAATGCTATATAAAATGCATTTGTGAAGCTACCATTATTTGCACCAGCAACTTGAACTGCTATTTTAGGTCCGAAAAATGCTGCTGCTGAGTATCCTATAAATGTGATTCCATAATTCACTCCATAATATTTCATACCAAATTTTTCAGCTACTATTGAAGGGAAAATACCTAAGGTTCCACCAAAGCACAAACCTATTCCTATTAATCCAATAGCAAATCCAACTACAGAGTGTGTTGTAGCAAGAACTAACAACATAGCAGCTACAACAGTATATATACAAATTAAAGCATTGTAACGACCAAGCTTATCGGAAACAGCTCCCCAGAATATACGTCCCATACAGTTACTTAATGAGTATAGACTTACATATAATGCTGCTACCGCTGCTGATAATCCAAACATTGTTTGTCCAATAATTGAAGCATTAGATGTTATCATCATTCCTGATAAAGCTCCAATTGTAAACATAGATGCAATTATATAGAATTTTGAAGTTTTTATCATATCTATCCAATTAATATTTACATTTGATCCATTAGCTGAACTAGTAGTTGGTGGATTCCAGCCTTCTGGCTTATAGCCTGCTGGGGTAGCCGTTATAAGTAGACCAAAAACTACTGTAATCACCATATACGCTATTCCCATGATTTTAAATGTTGATAAAACTCCGCTATTTTGAATTAAGTTGTTAGCTATTGGAGCGGCTAGAATTGTAGCTCCACCAAAACCTGCTGTAACTATACCAGTCGCTAATCCCTTCTTATCTGGGAATAGTTTAACAGTATTACCTATAGTACCTGAATATGCTATACCTTGTCCTAAACCTCCAAGTACTCCATATGCTAAGTATAGATGTATAGGTTCTTTCACAAAACCTGTTAGCATAAATCCTAAACCAAACAGTGCTCCACCACCTATAATAGATAGTTTTGCTAACCCTCTGTCTAATAGTTTTCCACCTAAAATCATTGGAATTGGTGATATTGCTGCGTTTATAGTAAAAGCTGTCATTACCACCGCCTTAGACCATCCAAACTTTTCACCAAGTGGTCCTGCAAGTACACTAAAAGCATAAACTGCACCTACACATAAGTTTACCATTACAGATGCTAAAAGAACTAAATTACGATTAATCTTTTTATCTACCATTACTAATCATTCTCCCTTTTTTATGTATATTTTTGTAATTTTATTTGCTCTATAATTATATTTTTAACAAATATTTTTGTATATATTTCTCATAAATAGTAATATATAAAACAAGAGACTATAAATACATAGAAATTTTATATATGTCACTATTTACATGTATAAAATATCATATATTTTAATCTAAATCAATATATTTTTGTTAAAAAAAAAACAATTAGTTAAAAACTAATTGCTTTATAAAAATGATATTAATTTAAATGATTTATTTCATAAATTGTAAGGAGTCTTCTAACCATTCACAGTATCTATTTTCACGTTTTAGAGCATTGGTTAAAACTAAGTAATTTCCAAACTCTTTTGATTCATATGTAATTTCATCACCTATAACTACTTTTAGTTTTTCAAACTCCTCTTCTAAAAAAGATAACCTGTTTTTATGTTTTTCTAACTCATTTAAAAATTGTTCTCTAGCCTCATCTTTGGGTATAGATGAAATAAAATAAGCCTTTAACATAAACTCATCTTTTAAAGTAATAAATTCTTGCTCTAGTGTACTTAACCATTTATTTAACTCTTTTTTCCCCGCATTAGTAATTGAATAAACTTTCTTTTCTAATTTTTCCCCTTGTATTTCTATTTTGAATTCTATTAGGCCTTCATCTGTTAATTTTTTTAATTCTGGATATATCTGACTATGCTTTGCGCTCCAAAAGTGTCTAATTTCTTTATCTTTAAATTCAGTCATAATATCATAACCGCTCATTTCGCCTCTATCCAGTAGACCTAAAATAGCGTGTTTAAGAACTCTCATATTAATCCTCCATTACTTTAACAATTATTTTCATATTTGATTATCTAGAAATAATTTTTATATTTTTATAGCAATATAAAGGTGTTACTGTTTTGGTAACACCTTTATCAAATTCGAATCTTTAGTTTAGTATTTCTCATATTGTAAACAGTAAAATTATTACTTGTATATTATATCACATAAATAATTATTATGATGTTTTTAATAAAGTTATTTGATTATTAATATGGTTAAGGATATCTCCCAAATGATCTTTTACACTTTGATCAAATGCTTAAATTCACCAGATAACTATATTCTGAACTCCAACCCAGTGAATAAAAGAACTATCTTTAAGTTTTAATAGATCTTTACTGTCAGCAGATATATACATACCAGCATATTCAGCACCATTATCTTCAGATTCTTTAATTAAGTCGTCAATATTAATATTTTCAAACATATCCTGATAGTACATAGACCTCAGAAGGCTTAGATTGTTCTTTATAAGATATAGATTTCCTATAAGAGATTCTTTATGGGCTTCATTATCCATATTTTCATATTGAGTTTGTTCTCCTCTGTTATTCTCTAGTTGTTTTGCATTCTTATTGTCATATGGAAAGACTGTTGTACATAGAAAATAAGAAGGATTTGCTAATACAAAGTTTGAGTTAAATACAGCTATAGGTGTGATATCAAAAGATGACATAGCGGCATCTGTAGAGTCAAGCTTATCTACAAAAGTTTCTTTTATTTCTTCAGCGGTTAAGGGTTTATTAAATTGTATAAATATTTTTGCTTTAGTTCCTTGAGGAGCATTTTCAAGTACATTAAAACCTGCTTTTGGATTAGATTCATGATCAAAAAAAGGAGTAAATTCTTGAAATATTAGTTGAGGTGTCGTTGTTTCTTTTGATTTAGAAGGCTCACCAAAACTGTATTTTACCTTTAGATTCATTTCATCTATTTTAGTGTTTCTAATAGTATTTTCAAGAGAGATATCGATATTTTGTTGAGCAAAAAGTGATGAACTAACTCCGCTACGATTTGATTTATATTGAGGTTGAAACATTCCTGCAAATTGAACTATAATCTCTCTTTTTACATATAATTCCTTATAGTCTAATCCAAACAAAGATGTAATTATTTTAGATGAAGTAAAATATAGAAATATAAAAAATAAAAAAACACAAATAGATGAAATTGCGGTTATTAGTATAATTCGTAGATTTATTTTACGTTTTAATACCTTGTCAAATTTATTTTCTTGTACATTACTTGTTGGTAGCTGCTGTTTCAGTTCTTCAAAGAAATCATTCTCATCATTATTAAGATAATCTGATATAGCAATGAATTTATCAATAGAGGATTCTATTTCAGAAACTTCTTCTTTATTTAATTTTCCTTCTTTATATAACTTGAGTTTTTCTTGGAATTCGTTATCCATCAATTTCCCTCCTTAATTCTCTAAGTGTTTTTCTAGCTCTGTAGATTAAATTAGTAACTGCAGAAACGCTTATATCTAAAATTTCTGATGCTTGATGATAAGATAACTCGTTTATTAGACATAACAGCACTACCTGTCGTTGATTCTCTGGAAGTTGTTTTATTAATATAAAAGCAGAGTTTATACTTTCCTTAAGCATTAACTTATCTGTAAAATCTTGTACGTTTATTTCATTTAAAAAATTATCTTCATGAAAACTTAATCTACTATTTTTTTTAACATAGTCCATGAGCTACTGTGAGAAGCCAGGATTTTATGCTTTCATTTGAAATTTGAAGAATACTTAAAGCTTTAACGAAAGACTCTTGAGTCAAGTCTTCTGCTGTTTGGTGGCTATAGGTAAGTCCATAAAGGTATCTATATACATAAGGAAAATATTCTTTATAAATTTTAATAAATGAGTCCCCTTTCAAGCAGTCACCTCCATACTTTTTTAAAGTCTGTCATTATATATACGATTAAATTGGAAAAATATCGTGCTATTTTATAAGAATATTATATAAAATAATCAAATGAAAGAACTACACTAACCTCATTTTTATTTATGAAATAAGAATGAGGTTTTATGAATTAATTAGGATTGATAAAATATAAGTATATAAAATATTGGAGGCGATTTTTATGACTACGGAGATTTTTAATGCATAGCAAAGGCTAGTGCATTATTAAAAAATAATAAAGTAGCCTTTGCTAATCCTAAGATTTTAATAATTAGGAGGAGCGATATGAGCTATTTAAATAAATATAGGTGGGAACTAATACCTGAAAGTTTACCTAAGGTGAAAAGAATTTGTTCTAAATGTAATGAAAAATCACATTACATTAATAGTGGGAAATTTAGAGTGAATGCAAACAAGAATAATATAGATGTTTGGATGATTTATCAATGTGATAAGTGTAAATCAACTTGGAATATGACTATACATGAGAGAGTAAAATCTCATAAAATTAATAGAAATGAGTATGAGAAATTTCTTGTGAATGATGAGAATTTAATAAAAGAGTACGGATTTAATTTAAGCGTATATAGTAAAAATAAAGTTGAAGTTATTTTAGAAGATTTGAAATATAAGTTAGTATCACAGAAAATAGGAATAAATTATAAAATGGAATCTGAACTTATTATTGAAATAGAATGTAGATATCCTATAGATGTGAGAGTAGATAGACTATTAAGTGAGAAGCTTGGATTATCTAGAAGTAAAATAAAGAGTAAGGAGAAACTTGGACAACTTTATATTAAAGGTAATGAAAATCCTTCAGCTACCAAAATAAAGAATGGAATGGAGATACGTATTTGGATTGAAGAAGAGGTTATGAAAGCCTTACATCATATAGTATAGAAGTTTGAATCATTTTGTTAGACAAAATATTGAATAAAACATTATAATTGTATATATAAGGTAAAATATAAAACATTGAAAGGGGCATAGTTTGTTTATGAGAAAATATGTTATATATGCATAGCAAAGGCTACTGCATAAAAATCAAATAATAAATAGTTTTAGCCTTTGCTCAATCCTAAAGAAACAAATTATATTTAGGAGGGCATATAATGAGCTATGCAAATGCTAAGGATATTTTTCCTGATGAAATATTAGAGTTAATTCAAAAGTATGTAGATGGGAAGTATATTTATATACCTAGAAAGGAAGAAAATAAAATTGCATGGGGAGAACTATCACAAAGTAAAAAAGAACTTTCAGATAGAAATACAAATATATACGAAGATTACTTAAGTGGAGAATCAATACAAAGTATTTCTGATAAATATTATTTGTCATATAAGACTATACAAAGAATTATCTTACAAAAAAAGAGTATTGGATAATTGAAGATGGGGCTGTAGCACTAAATAATTAGTGTTACAGAGCCATTTTTATCATATATGTAATTTTAACTATTTAATGAATAAAAATCTTGAAGAACTGAATAAATGCATATATAATTAGTACATAATAGTTATATATGGAAAACAGTGATTATAAAAGCTACGATTTATAAATTTCTTAAGAGAGCCGATGGTTGGTGTGAATCGGTGAAAGGTTAAATCTTTCCACTTTTGGAGCTGTCGGTGATGAATCGAAAGGTTTGTACTCTTTATTGTACTATTGTCGAGTGGCTAGTTGATTTATAGACTAGCAAGTTGGGTGGCAACGCGGATATCTCCGTCCCAATATATATATTTTTATATATGGGATGGTTTTTTTTATTTCAATTTATATTAAATGTATCAGGAGGATAAAAAATGTTAGATTTAAAATTTGTTAGAGAAAATCCAGAGTTAGTTAAACAAAATATAAGGAATAAATTCCAAGATAACAAACTTCCATTAGTAGATGAGGTTATTGCGTTAGATGCAGAGCTTAGAGGGGCAAAGGTAATAGCCGATGGACTAAGAGCTGATAGAAATAAATTTTCTAAACAAATAGGTGGATTAATGGCTCAAGGAAAAAGAGATGAAGCCGAAGAAATGAAGAAAAAGGTTACTGAGCAATCTGAAAAGTTGGCTGAGTTAGAAGCAAAAGAGGCTGAACTAGAAGAAAAAGTAAGAAATATTATGCTAGTAATTCCAAATATAATTGATCCAAGTGTACCAATAGGTAAAGATGACAGTGAAAATGTTGAAGTTCAACGTTATGGTGATCCATTTGTTCCAGAGTTTGAGATTCCATATCACACAGAGATAATGGAAAAATTACAAGGAATAGATTTAGATAGTGCTAGAAAGGTAGCTGGAAATGGTTTCTACTATTTAATGGGTAACATTGCAAGACTACATTCAGCAATAATTTCTTATGCTAGAGACTTCATGATAGATAGGGGCTTCACATACTGTATTCCTCCATTTATGATTCGTAGTGAAGTTGTAACTGGAGTTATGAGTTTCGCAGAGATGGAAGCTATGATGTACAAGATAGAAGGAGAAGATCTATATTTAATCGGAACAAGTGAACATTCTATGATTGGAAAGTTCATAGATACTATATTGCCAGAAACTTCACTTCCACAAACTTTAACTAGTTATTCTCCTTGTTTTAGAAAAGAAAAAGGGGCTCATGGTATAGAGGAAAGGGGAGTATACAGAATTCATCAATTTGAAAAGCAAGAGATGATTGTTGTATGTAAACCAGAAGAAAGTATGGAATGGTACGATAAATTATGGAGAGATACTGTAGATTTATTCCGTTCTTTAGATATTCCAGTAAGAACATTAGAATGTTGTTCAGGTGATTTAGCAGATTTGAAAGTTAAGTCAGTTGACGTTGAAGCTTGGTCTCCTAGACAAAAGAAATACTTTGAAGTTGGAAGCTGCTCTAATTTAGGTGATGCACAAGCTCGTCGTTTAAAGATTCGTGTAGATGGAAAAGATGGTAAATATTTTGCACACACTTTAAATAATACAGTAGTGGCGCCTCCAAGAATGTTAATTGCATTTTTAGAGAATAACTTAAATGAAGATGGCTCTATAAATATTCCTGTAGCATTAAGACCGTATATGGGTAATAATGAAGTAATTAAATAGTATATATTAGCGCATTGAATTTATTTAATTCAATGCGCTATATTTATTTGGTAAAGCAGTGTCAAAAATAGGAAAATATTAATACTTATATAGTAAAAGTATATTTTAGAAAGGATGGCATATATGTTTAGAATGTTTCCTTTTATGCTTAACGGAATTAATATTTTCAGTGGTATGTTTACTGATACATTTTTTAATAATATGATTAATCAAGTCTTAGCGAGTAGTTTAGTTAATGAAAGACCAAGAGAGCAGGATTATAGTGTTGAGATGAAAGATCATGGAGATTATTATCTATTAAAAGGGTATTTACCAGGGGTTTCACCTAAAGATATAAGTATAGATTTTGAAAGGAATAGAGCTATTTTAACTATTAGAAGAAGACAAGTATATAGTAATGGATTGAACGTAATGATGAGTATAGTTGAGACTGGCGGTAATTTAATTAAAACTTTCAATATAGAAGAGATAGATAAAAGTAAGATAGGTGCAGCCTTTGATAGAAGCATACTTCTATTAACTTTACCTAAGAAAAAGATGATAAAAAAATATGAGGAAGAGGAAACTCCAATAATAGTAGATGTAGATAGTTATGAAGTTGAGTGAAATAAAAAAACCTCCTTTGCAAAGGAAATAGGGTGCATAGGAGGTTTTTTGTTAAAGATAATAAAAGGCTAGATTAAGCTATTATTTTATGTAAGGTAGTATTAATTTTATAATGTCCTCAATTAAATGTAGTTCTTTAGTGGAACATTTATTAATTAAGTCATATATTAAGTTTTTACTCTGTACAGAGTAATTCTCTAAATCTTCTCTTAAAATCGCATTAGCAGTATCAGTGTATTTATTTCCATATATCAAATAGTCGGTAGATATATGGAGACAGTTAGATATTTTAACTAAAGCGATAAGGCTCATCTGTCTTTCCCCACGTTCAAGTTGTCCAATATATAAGGGTGAAAAGTCAACAATCTCAGCAAATTTCTCTCTAGTCAGGCTTAATGCTTCTCGCTCAGTTCTTATTCTATGCCCGATGGCTTTATTATCTATATTTAGTAATTCATTCTTCAATTTAGTTCACTCCTCAAGATAACTCTATACATAAAAATTAATTAGATAAATAAGCAGAGAGCTATTATATTTTGTTTGCAAATAGCATAGTAGTTCAGTAAAATTATATATGTTAAATATTTACTGATAGTTAAGCTAAGGTGGAGGAGAGTTGATGATTAAAAGAGAAATAAGCGAATTAAGAGATGAATTACATTCGCTGATAAATGAAAATGCTGATTATAATGAAATATTAAAGACAAGCGTTGAACTAGACAAGTTAATAGCGGAATTTATTAATAATAAAGAGAAGAATAAAGATAAAGATGAGTTGTAGTACATATTTCCTGATCTATAATAAGAATAAGCATATTAAGCTTATTAATATGCTCATCTAATTATTAAGATTTCCATTTAAATAAACTTTCTTCAAGTATATCTATTAACATAAACAAAACAAATCCCAATAGACCAAGGATTATTATTCCTGTGTACATTTCCAAATAGCTAATTCTGCTCCATGCATCTAATATATAATAACCTATGCCATATTTGGTTCCATAACCTTCTGCAAAAAACAATATTGAGAGTGCTGTTCCTATAGATAGTCTTAAGGTTGTAAGTAGCTCTGGCAATATAGCTGGTAATGTTATGTGAGAAAATATTTGAAGTTTTGAGGCTCCAAGGCTTCGTATAGGATTATAGGTTTCATAGGGTATATTAAGAGCTGCATCTCTTACTGCTACAATAATTTGGAATACCAAAATAAGAACTATAATAATAATTTTTGATTTATCCCCTAATCCATATAATAGCATCACTATAGGAAGCAGAGCAGTTTTAGGGATAGGATAGGTGAAATAAACTAATGGATTTAAAATTTTATTCCACGTTTTAGAGTAAGCCATAAGTAATCCAATCAATGATCCTATAATTAAGGAAATTATAATTCCACTTGAAACCCTATAGAGACTTACTAAAACATGTTTATAAAGCTCTTGATTAGATAACTTGAACATATTTAAGTATACTTCAGTAGGGCGGGGAAGGATTTTCATATTAACTTTTAGTGAAAAAAGATACCATAACAAATTAAAGGTAATGAATCCTTGTATGAATACTAATAGTTTTTTTCTAATTTTCATATTTTCCAACCTCTTTTTATAATGCTTCTTAAGTATGAAGATAGTTTTAAATATCTTTCATCCTCTCGTAGGTTTTCTGTATTAAATAATGGATTATCAATAATTTCAACTATAGTTCCAGGACAATGAGACATTATAACTATCTTTTTCCCCATATATATAGCTTCTTCTATGTTATGAGTTATAAATAGGGTTGTAAGCTTATATTGATTCCATATGTTTATGAAAAGTTCTTGAGCTTCTTCACGAGTTAAAGCATCAAGTGCAGAGAACGGCTCGTCCATAAGTAATATATCTGGATTCATTATAAAAGCTCTTGCTATGGCAACTCTTTGTTTTTGACCACCACTTAATTCATTAGGATACCTATCTTTTAGCTCATTTATGCCTAGTTTAGTTTGAATAAGCTCTATTCTTTCAGTTAAAGAGGAGTCAACTTTTACTCCTTTTATTTTAAGAGCTAATAGGCAATTTTTCTGTACACTTTTCCAAGGCAGAAGTCCAAAATTTTGAGGAATAAGGCCTATATTATGAGTCTTTGGGTTTAGTGATTTATCATTCAAAAGAACATCCCCGGTAGAACTTTTAATGATACCACTAAGAACATTAAGTAGAGTGGATTTACCACAGCCAGAAGGGCCTATGATAGCATAGATATCCCCTTCTGCTATAGTCATATTTATAGGTCCTAATGCATTAATTATTTGATTATTTGATTTATAATTAACTGTAAGATTATTTATATTTAGCATAAGAGACCTCCATAGAAATTTATTTAACGCCTATATTATTTGTAACATCTTTAGGAGTTAAGTTTTTAGTAATTAAGTTATTATCCTTGCACCAATTTATAGCTTCTTGAACTTCTTCATCTTTAGGAAGCATATTTTTTCTAAAAGTAGGTAATTTAATTTTACCTTTCATATCTTCTGGATAACCAACTGTTTTTATAATTAAGTCTTCATATTCAGTAACAGATGTGCTATTTATATATTCAACAGCTTCATTATATGCCTTGTAGAAAGCTTGTATTTCACTAGATTTATCATCTATAGCTTTTTGAGTGAAAGCAGATACTGAAGGGTATGAAGCTAAGTTGCTAGCACTTCCTAATAGAATTCCACCACTATTTATTGCCATTGAAGAGAATGGTTCCGGAAGTAAAGCAGCATCTACATTACCATTATTAAGCATCTCAAGTCTAGTTGGTATAGCAGGAACTACTGATTTTTTTACATCTTTAGGATTCATAGAATTTTTCTCTAATATTTTATCTAGAGTGTATTCTATTGAAGTTTTTTCTGATATAGCTACACTTTTTTCTTTAAGATCGCTTAAGGACTTTATTCCAGATTTAGCTCCAGCTACAAGCATAAAATCACCATCTGTAATTCCAGTTATTTTAACATCAAAGTCAGCATTTTGATAAAGGGATATAGCTACTTCATCGCATATTACTCCATCTAAGCTTCCAGCTTGAAAAGCTGCATCTCTGTCTTTTGAGTTTTTGAAGGTTTCAATTGTTACATCAACACCTGCTTTTTCAAAAAGACCTTTTTCTTTTGCAATTACGAAAGGTACTGAGTCTATAGAACCCATCATTCCAAAAGTTAAACTTTGTTTTTCAGGCGTTTTAGTTTCTTCAGTTTTTGAACAAGCTGTAAGTGATAATAATACAGCTGCTGAGGTTAATATAGTTAATAGTTTTTTTAATTTAGTCATTTTATAATTCTCCTATTTTTTAAATTAATGCGTCAATAACGCCAAAGATTAAAAATACAATACTTATTAATTGATTTATGCTATAAGAAGCTAATTTAACATTTGATAAATTAGTTGGAGAAACCATTCTGTGTTCTAAAATAAATAAAACTGAAATGATTCCTATACCAATAAAGTATATTAAACCAAGTTGTGGACTTAATAATCCTACTATGATTAATATTACTAATGTTATAGCATGAAAAAAAGCTGCAATATGTAGGGCATTTTTAACTCCGAATTTTGCAGGAATTGAATTAATTCCATTAGCTGTATCGAAGTCATAATCTTGAGATCCATATATTATGTCAAAACCAGCAACCCATAATGTGTTAGCTGCTCCAATAAAAAGAGGAAGCCAAGATATTTTTCCTGTAACTGCAAGCCAAGCTCCAACAGGGGCAGCTGCTGAGGTTATGCCTAAAACCAAGTGGCAAGCCCAAGTAAAGCGTTTAGTGTATGAATATATAATTAATAAAAATAGTGCTATAGGTGAAAGCAATAAGCATAGAGGGTTTAACATATAGGCCCCTATAATCATTACTAAGAAACATATAGAAGAAAATAATATTACCTCTTTCTTTTTCATAAGTCCTTGAGGTAATTGTCTTGTAGCAGTACGAGGGTTCTTCTTGTCTATTTCAGCATCTATAACTCTATTAATAGCATTTGCACCAGTTCTAGCTCCCATGAAGGCTACTAATATCCAAAATATAACGTAAGGAGAAGGAAGTCCTTTACTTGCAAGCAACATGGATATTAATGCGAAGGATAGAGAGAATATTGTATGTGAAAACATAACTAATACTCCATAATCATGGGCTTTTTTTATAGCTTTATTAAGTACCATTTTAATGCTCCTTTCGGCAATTATGCTACGTAAATTTTCACAAATGAAAGTATAGCACAACTAAAGTATGAATGTAACTAGTTAATCAAATTTTTTGAGAATGTTTTTCAAAGCAAATAACATATTGTGTATATCTTCCTTTGTTATAATTAAAGGAGGCTGGAAGGCTATAACATCTCTATTTAAACCATTTTTCCCAATAAAGAATCCAGAATCCTTCATGTCCTCTAATATAATGTCTGTGATCTCTGCAGAAGTAAGGTTATTGCTTGATTGAGTTTGTATTCCTAGCATAAGACCTATACCTCTAATTTCTTTAATAACTGGAGAGGATAGCTCTTCTAATTTTGACTTTAAATAAGCACCTAGTTCCTCGGACTTTTTAACTAAGGAATTCTTCTCAATATAATTAAGAACACTTAAAGCAGTGTAAGCAGCCACTGGATTTCCTCCTAGAGTAGATGCTGAAGGTCTATCAAAAGACTTAGCTATCTCATCTGTAGTAGAAAATGTAGATATAGGAATACCATTACCTAGAGCTTTTGCAGTTACAATTATATCTGGAACTACGTTATAGTGTTCTATACAGAACATTTTTCCTGTTCTTCCATATCCAGTTTGAACTTCGTCAACAATTAGTAAAACATTATATTTTTCTAAAAGGCTTTTGACTTTAACTATATAATCAAAGGGATATAGAATTATGCCTCCGTTTCCTTGAAGTGGTTCAAGCATCATGGCAGCTATTTTATCTCCATTTTCCTTTAGAACTTCTTCCAATTGAGTTAAAGACTTTTCCATGGCTTCCTCATAACTTGTATCAGGAGAATAAGGTCTTTCTATAAAGAAGATATTCTCTTTAACTAGGTTATCATCTAATCTCCACATTGGTATTCCTGTGACACTTAAGGTTAAATGTGTTCTGCCGTGTAATCCTCCATTTAAAGCTATAAATCCATTTTTTTTAGTATGTAGTCTTGCTAAGGCCATAGCACCTTCATTAGCTTCTGAACCAGTAGCACAAAAGAAAGTTCTTTTAATATTTCCCGGGAATATCTCAGAAAGTTTTTCAGCTAGGTCTACCATAGGTTGAGTTAAATATAGCGTTGTTGTATGTTGAAGAGTATTTAACTGTTCTATTGTTGACTTAAGTATTTCTGGATTTGAATGACCACAATTCATAACCGATACACCAGAGAAAAAGTCAGTATATTTTTTATTATTTTCGTCAAATAAGTATTGCATGCTTCCAGCTGTTATTTGAGGTGGATTTTTATAAAAGTGTGCAGTAGCTGGGAAAAAGTATTCTTTTCTTTTTTCTAATATCTTTTGAGGTCCTATAAATGTCATAATATAATCTCCCTTCTAAATAGCTTTAAAGTTTAATGCACCAAGAGTGAAACCAGCTCTAAGTGTTTTTAATTTATTAAATAAATCCTTAGATTTACTAGTGTCTTCTATAGCCTTTTTATAAACATCAATTACACTCTCAAGTTCTTGAGTTGAGTATGTTTCTCCTTCAATACGTAAACTTACAGAGTTATTAATTCCCTCTAAAATAGGTAATAAACATAGTTCCTTGGCAGTAAATAAATGATTTTTCCCATTTTGATCTATATATACTGGATTTTCTCCTTTATCTGTCATAAGTACTAATATACTATTATTTACATAAGAATTATCTGCCTTTTCTATAGGTTTTAGACTATCTATATTGTCGTATAAATTGTGATCTAAATACATTACCTTTATTGGGCCGTGAACAATCATCTCTAAAGGTTCTTTGGTAGAAGTAATAAAAGAACCAAGTTCATTATTCCTTGTTTCAATGGATAAGGTAAATTCATTAACTCCAAGATTTTTATAGAACTCTAGAGCCTTATGGTTATAAATATTTAAGTTATAATTTGAAATAGTTTTATACTTATGTGCATACTTCTTTATAGCACCTAAGTTAGAAACTAGTAATCCATCAAATAGGTGACCATGTTTGCTTAAATATTGATCTATAATATCAAATTGAAGTTCATTCATCATTTGAGGTAGTTCCAAATAAATCTTAGTAGAGTTTTTTATAGTCATCAAAGTGTTAAGTTCATCTAAATTAATGAATTCATCAGGAAGAAGAACTTCACTAGGCAAATAAATCCTATCTACATTTTTTTCTATAGCAAGTTTAGCTTGTTCAAAGTTATTTACCTTTACAGATAAATTATGTTTCAGGTTAGACTTAGAATCAGGAATATTTAATTCAGATAAAACTTTCTCAATAGAAGTGTCAGTAATTTCAGGCTCTTCTGTTGGGGAAGAAAATACTTTTCCGGTAGAGTAGAATTTTCCAGTACCTTCATAGCGAGTATTTATGAAATCTAAACCAGGTTTTGAAAAGGCGTAGGCAGTAGTAAAATCACGTTTTCTACCTTCAAATAATTCTTCAGCATGTTTTTTACGATTAAAACTTAATGGATCTTCTATGTAACGATCAATGGCTTCACCATAAGTGTTTATTAAATTAACAATAAAATCTGTATCTCTCATACGTCCTTCAACTTTAAATGAAGTTATGTTTGCCTCAATAAGTTCAGGAATATGTTCATACATATACATATCTTTTGCAGCTAAAGGGTATTCTGAGGGATAAGAGTATCCATCTTTTTTTATAGTATAAGCCCATCTACAAGGTTTAAAACATCTTCCTCTATTTGAGCTATTACCTAAAACTACAGAGCTATAATAACAATTAGCACCATTTACAGTGCACATATCTCCATGCATGAAATATTCAGTTTCTACTCCAGTTGCAATTTGAAGAGCTTTAGCAGTTTTTAAATCCATTTCCCTTGATAATACGACTCTTGTAACTCCAAGTTCTTTAAGGGCATTTACAAACTCTATATTATGAACGTTCATCATAACAGAAGAATGTATCTCAAAATTGTTGAAATTATGTTCTTTACAAATTTGAAGAATACCTAGATCCTGAACTATTAATCCATCTACTTTAATATCATTTAAGTACCTTAAGTATTCGATAGCTTCATCAACTTCAGAATCATTCATCATATTATTCACTGTTATATAGATTTTTTTATCTTGTTCATGAGCTAAATCTAAGGCTTCTTTAATCTCTTCGTTTGAGAAATTATATCCTTTTCTCATCATTCTCATGTTAAGGGATTTTCCACCTAGATAGATGGCGTCACAATTTGCATTTACCACACTTTTAAAAATCTCCATATTTCCTGCTGGAGCTAGTAATTCTACTTTTTTACCATTAAAATATCTTGCCATTTTTCCTCCTATATAAATGCCTCATTAGTTATATTTTATAAAATAATCATATAGATAATATTATCACAAATCAAAATTAATGGAATATAAACAAAAGATAGTTTAAAAATAAAACTATCTTTCTTGTAAATTTCCACTATAAGAATTTATTAAAGGAAGTTCTATTTTTGAATAGAAGCCTTCTCCAATATCGCTTGATAAAGTTAACGTACCATCATGAGCTTTTATAATTCTTGAAACCATGGGTAAGCCAAGTCCATGACCATTGTGAATCTGATGTTTTCTTTTAGATGAAAAAGGAAGTTCAAGTAAGTCATTTAAAGAGTCTCTGTTAACTCCTTTTCCGTTATCATATATAGAAAGAGAAGCTATGTTACAAATTGAATCACAAGAGACTTTTAGATGTATATGACAGCCATCTTCATTATGATGAATACTATTTTGTATAAGATTTGTAATAGCACGAATTAATAGACGTTCATCTCCGTTTATAGTTGATTTATCGTCAAATTCATCTATTTCTAGAACAAATTTTTCATTTAAATCATTATTTAAAAAATCTGATACTACGTATCTAACCAAGGAAGATAATCTAACTATTTTTTTATTTAGTGGCTGCATTTCATATTCTAGCATAGAAACAAGGTTTAAATCGCTAACTAAAACACCTAATTTTTCAGCTTGTTTACGAATAATGCCTGCTTGCAATCTTTGTTCACTTGAAATATTATAGTTTTCTTCTAAGTCATTGGCATATCCGAGAATTATGGATAATGGAGTACGTATATCATGAGAGATACCTGCAATCCAGTTAGATCTTGCTTCATCTCTAGATTTTAGAGCTGCGTTTTTATTACTTAATAATGAGGAAGCATGGTTTATGCTTTCAGCAAGATTAGATAAAACCCCTTTTGGTTCTATAAATACATTTTTATCTTCCTCTAAAGATTTTATAGCCTTAGTAAGAGGACGAATAGATGTAATTAGTTTTGAACCTATTAATAATGATAAGATCAGTATTAAAAAAATATTACCCATTATTAGAAGTAAGATTCTAAAAGGAAGATCTTTTATCCAGTTAAAGGGAAGAACATGCTGATATTTTGCGAGAGTACCTTTTGGGTATCCTACTACCATTAGACCGTAAGCATTTTCCCAAACAAATACCGGATAATCCATAAGATAACCTCGAGAGAATTTAGCTACATCAGTTATCGAATAATTTTTAATAGTTTCAGTAGGGAGAGCATAACTCCATAATATTTCCCCATTATTATTAAGTAGCATTGCCCAAGCAGAATTTTTATCTAAAAGTTCTTTTGAGGGTGTGGATAAATAAAAATCATTATTTGTTTCGCATATATCCTTTGATATTTCTTCTACTACAACTGAAGGCGAGTGACCTGAGTTCATGCCTTTAGATAACCAAATAAAAAGCAAAAAAAAGTTAAGTAACAATATAAATATAACAATAAATATTGTTGACCCAATAAATCTCTTTAAAATTTTTATAGCTCCCTCCATCAAGAAATCTCCTTTATTAAAAGCTTATAGCCTAAACCTCTAACTGTAACTAGGTGTTTTGGGTCTGAGGGATTGACTTCAATCTTTTCACGAATTCTACGTATATGAACTGCTAAGGTATTTTCATATCCATAATAATCATCACCCCAGGTAACTTGGCAAAGGGCATCATTAGTAACAATACGATTTTTATTTTCGTAGAATTTATTTAATAAAATAAGCTCTTTTGCGGTAAAAGGACATTCTTTATCATCATATGATACAATTCCACTCTCTAAGTCTATTTTATGATTTCCTAATTCAAAAATAGGTTTCTTTTCTTGAACAATTGGAGAATAAACTCTTCGTAGAATTGATGTTAATCTTAAAACTAATTCACGTGGCAAAAATGGTTTAACTATGTAATCATCAGCCCCAAGACCAAGTCCTAATAAACGATCCTCATCCTCTCCTTTTGCCGATAGAAAAACTACAGGTATACTTGAAGTTTTACGAATAGTCGATAAAAGAGAAAATCCATCTCCATCAGGTAACATTATATCTAAAACAGCAATATCTGGACTTATTTCATAAAATATCTTTAAGGCCTCCGAACAATTAGACGCTTCATATATTCTATTGAATCCATTTTTACGTAAGAAACCGTGAAGCATATTTCTTATCTCAAACTCATCATCAACGATAAGTAACTTTTTGTTTTTTATATCATTCATATTAAATCACCTAAAAATATTATATCAGTTATAAGATATTATAAACATTCTTGGTAATTATTTAAGGTTAGCGTAATGTTGATGTTAGATTGAAGAAATATAAGATATATATACTTAACCTATAAAAACATTAGGAAGGATGGAGTAAATAATGAATAACATTGTTTCAACAAGTAAACTATCTAAAAAATATGGTGATATCTATAGAGTTAAGGATATTGATTTATTCGTAAAAAAAGGAGATATTTATGGTTTCTTAGGGCCTAATGGAGCTGGTAAATCGACTACTTTAAAGATGCTTTTAGGATTAGTTAAACCAACAAGCGGAACTTTTAAGATTTTCGATCAAGAATTTGAGAGTAATAGAAGTAGTATTTTAAAAGAGGTAGGCTCTTTAATTGAATCATCTTCATATTATGGACATCTTAGTGGAATAGAGAATATGAGGGTAATGCAACGATTAAGAGAAGTTCCAGATAAGAATGTAGCGGAAGCATTAAGAATAGTAAGATTAGAAAATCAAAAGGATAAAAAGGTTTCTCATTATTCGCTTGGAATGAAGCAAAGATTAGGAATAGCTATGGCGCTTTTAGCGTTTCCTAAATTGCTAATATTGGATGAACCTACAAATGGACTTGATCCTGCTGGTATTAGTGAAATTAGAGAACTAATTCAAACTTTGCCAAGAAGATATGGAATTACTGTTTTAATATCAAGCCATCTTCTTTCTGAAATTGAGCAAATAGCTACATCTGTAGGTATAATAAATAACGGAAAAATGCTTTTCCAAGGAGAAATGGATGAGCTTAAGATGAAAAGTAAGTCAACTATAGCAATTAAGACAGATAATAATAGATTAGCTAAGGATATATTAGTCAGAAGAGGGATTGTAAATACTCAAGAAGGGGATTTCTTAATGCTTAGAGATATCATCGATAGACAAGTAGTTCAAATAAATAAAGAATTAACTAATCATGATATTGGTGTATTGCGTATAGAGGAACATAAGAAAAGTTTAGAAAACATTTTTCTTAGTCTTACTGGAAAGGAGCAGAGCTTATAATGAAAGCCATTAGTTTAGAATTTTATAAATTAAGACATAAACGTTTATTTAGTATGATTACAATGTTTATGTTAGGGGAGATAGCCTGGGCCTTTATGGCAGCAAGTATGTCCTTTTCACGTAATCCTAAAACAGCGGGGTGGGAACCTGTAATTGCTATGTTATCATCAATGAATGGGCTTTTTTTACCTATACTTTGCGCTATTGTAGTATCTAGGATTTGTGATATGGAGAATAAGGGGAATACATGGAAATTGTTATTATCTGTTTCACTAAAGAGAGGAGATATCTATAAAGCTAAATATATATGTTCATGTATAATCATGAGTTATGCAACTCTTATTCAAATTTTTGCAGTAGCTATTTATGGGAAAAAGAGTGGTTTTACACAACCTTTGCCTACAACTTTACTAATTAGATATTTCATGGGTATATTTATAGTAAATGTAGTAATAATAGCTTTACAGCAATGGGTATCTATGGCTATTAGTAATCAAGCTTTTTCATTATGTGTTGGGATGATTGGTGGATTTATAGGACTATCAGCTGACTTATTTCCTATAGTTATAAGAAGAATATTTATATGGTCTTACTATAGTGGATTAAGCCCTATCATCCAACTTTATGAAAATGAGAAAATGAGTTTTACAGTTCAAAACATAGGAGCCTCGGCTTCATTGTTAGCAATAATAGCTATGATGGGAATAATCATTTATTTCTTAGGAAGTATGCATATAGAGAGCCAGGAGGTGTAAATGTGAGAAGTTTAAAAAGTAGTATTATAGCAGAATTTATAAAAATAAAGCATTCGCATATATGGATTGTAATGGTTACGCTACCAAGTATAAGTGTGTTAATTGGATGTGCAAATTTTTCTATGAATATAGGAGTTTTACAAAAAGAGTGGTATAGTTTATGGTCTCAAGTAGGCTTATTTTATGGAGAGTTCTTTTTACCTATTTTGCTTGGCATATGTTGCGCCTACTTATGTAGATTAGAACATTTAAATAGAAATTGGAACATGACAATGACTACTCCTGTACCAATAGGTAATGTTTTTTTGTCAAAACTTATTATGGCAGGAATAATAAGTTTCTTTATTCAAGGATTATTTTTTACACTATATTATCTTAGTGGGAAGCTTATAGGTCTTAACAGTCCTTTTCCTATAGAGATATATGGATGGTTTATACGAGGATGGTTAGCATCTTTAACAATAAGTACAATTCAGCTAGCTTTATCAATTAGAATGAAGAGTTTTGCAGTTCCTATAGGTATTGGACTATGTTTTTCTTTTATAGGACTTGGATTATATGTAGTAAAGTTAGGTATGATTTTTCCTTACTCATTACTATCTATTGGTATGGGAATAATAAGCCAGCAAAGTATTTCAGGAATCCAGTGGATAATATTTTTTGTGGTAAATCTTTTTTATATTGTTTTAATTAGCAGAGTTACAATAAGAAGAATGAAAAAGATAGACGTAGTGGTTTAGGTAAGAGGTATAGAAGTATAAGATAAATGGAGCCGTGTATAACGGTTCTTTTTGTTTTATAATGAACTTGATGCAAAAATGGAACCTTTGTACATATGAGTTTATCTTAGTAGTGTAGGAGGTGAATAATTTGAAAGTAGGGGAGAACGTAATAAGTATTTATAATATGGGACTTAAAAGAGAAAAAACGAAAGAAATAGACAAGAAAGAGTTTGCAACACTTATTGAAACTTATAAAGTTTCTCTATACAGAGTTGCAAAGGGGATATTAAGAAATGAATATGATGTTGAAGATTCAGTAAGTGAATCAGTTCTCAAAGCATTTAAAAACTTAAATAAACTAAAAGATAAAAACAATTTTAAAGCATAGATTATGAGAATACTTGTAAATGAGTGTTATAGCCTATTAAACAAGAAAAAAAGGGTGGATCTTCAAGATGACATGGGTGTTTATGATATAACTTACGAAGATAACCATAAGGGAGATATGATTGATTATATAAACAAGTTAGACAAAGACGCTAGAGTAATATTGACCTTATTTTATTATGAAGATATGAGTATAAAAAGTATAAGCGAAGTTTTAGAAATATCTAATGGGACAGTTAAATCTAGGCTCAGTAGATCAAAGGAGAAACTTAAAAAACTTTTAGAAAATAGTGAATGGGGTGGATATAATGAGTAGTTTTGACGAACTTATTAAAAATAAAATTAATAAAGAAGCATGGGCAGTGCCTAAGACATTAGATGATAAATTAAGCAAAATTATTGATGAATTACCTAGTGAACCTAAGAGCGTAAATAGTAGAGGTTATAGAAAAATAGCCTCAGCTGCAGTGGTGACTTTAACAATTTTACTAGCATTTAACTCTTCTTCGGTTAAGGCAGCAGTTAGCAATGTTATAGAATACTTTAATATAAATAAAAACTCGGAGTATGTAGGAGAAGCAAATACATTTCAAGAGTTTAATAATTCTATAGGAATAAGTGCCGAAGATAAGGGGATTAAACTTACTATAGACAACATAGTAGCAGATGATAACTTTTTAAATATTTTCTATACTGCTGAAAGTAAAGATGATATACCTAGGTCAGAGTACCAAGATTATTGGTCGGCTTTTGAGGCAAAACCTTTCTTGGATTTAAATGTAAATGGACAGAGAATAAAGGATGCAGGTAGCTATAAGGACGAAGCATATCTTGAAACTAATAAGATATTAAAAGGAGTATATAGAGCTAATGTAGCTGAAACAAAATTAACAGATAAACTTAATATAAAAATATCTACAGATAGAGTTCTAAAAACAGAAGGTAACTGGAAGATAGAAGCATCAGTAGATAAAAGTAAGGTAGTAGCAGTAAGTAAAATAGTTACCCCTAATAAAAAAGTTAAAATTGATAATGGAGTAAGAATTAATAACATAAAAATAGATAAAGTGGCTATGTCACCTTTAGGAAATCAAATAGTTATAACCGAATATACAGATAAAGATGCTAATAGCTTTCAGAATTTTGCAATAGAGGATTCAAAGGAGAATATTACTACACCTCTTAATTACGCATCTAGGGGTACGGATGGGAATAAAATGACGAATACTTTTGAGTTTATAGGACTTGATAAAGATACAGATTATGTAAATATAATACCTATAAAATATTATGATGGTAGGTTAGAAGATACAGAAAAAATAGATGTTAAAAAGCTACCTTCTATTATTAACTTAAATGATAATGGAAGTATTACTATAGATGATGTTATATTCTCTAAGAATCAAATAAAAGTTAAGTTCAGAAAGACTGGAGTAGTATTAAGCACAGATGAGTTTGAGTTTTATGATAAAGATGGAAATGGACTTGAGTTTAGTAAAGGAGGTGCACTTGAAAGAACAGTTGATAGATCAACAGGGGTTTACACAACTACTTATACGTCTTATAATGAGTCAGAAGACTTCTCAAAATATGCTAAAATAGCAACTAGTAAGCCCAGAAATGGAATAAAACTAGCAGAAGATCAGAGGATAAGAGTAGATTTAAAATAATAATAGTAAAAATAATGGAGTTGTTGCAAATCTAGATTTCTAGAGGCGCAATAACTCTTTTTTTGTAAGTATTGGTAGAAAAGGGATTAAGTTAATTCCACCGATTTCTAAATGTTTTGATTGGATTTATTTTGGGAAGGTGCTATTTTGAAATAACACCTTTTATAATAGAGGTAATTCGTGAAAACTGTATATAAAGTATTATCTTTTTGTAATAAAATTTCATTTTGCTTACTAAGCATTTCTTTAAGTTTTCTAAGATTGATGGATATATGGGCAACCAGTATAAGATTTTTATTCAAAATGCATAATAGAACTATAAAACAAATGGTTAGGAGGAGTTAAATGAAGATATTTAATAGAATTTTAAAAATAGCTTTGATTATAATCATATTAACTATAACATTAGGAAATAACTTATATATAACTGTAGGGGCCAGTGTAAATTATCAGCAAAAACTTCCTGTTAGGATAGGCTTCTTTACAAGAGATATTAATGATGATTACATTATGTTTCTTCGCAAAGGTTTTGAAGATGTTCAAAAGAATAATCCAGGAAAAGTTGTATTTAGTTTTTATAATGCTAATTTTGATGAATCAACACAAAATACGGATATGGAAAATGCACTTAAAAAAGGCATTGATCTTATATTATTAGATGCGGTTAATCTGCTTGAACTAAGAGGATTAATTAGCAAAATTGAGGAATATAACGTCCCAGTTGTAGTCTTCAACAGGATACCTTTTACACTAGATGCTATTAAATTTTATAAAAAGGCTTTTTATGTAGGATCAGATTCAGTGCAAGCTGGAATGTTGCAAGGGAAAATGATTGTGAATGCTTGGAAAAATCATAAAGAATTAATTGATAAAAACAACGATGGCGTATTGCAATATATAATGTTAGTTGGTGAAGAGCTTAATGAAACAGCTATTAATAGATCAGCATACTCTCTCTTAACTATTCAAGAAACTCGTATAAAAACAGAAAATCTTGCATCACCTATTTTGGGATGGAGTAAGGAGTCAGCTTTTAATACCATGAGTGCATTGCTTATAAGATATGATAAAAAAATAGAAGCAATAATTTCAAATGATGATACTATGGCAATTGGTGCAGTTCAAGCTCTTCAGAATTCTGGATATAACAAAGGAAATAAATTGAGATCTATTCCAGTTGTTGGGGTAGATGGAGTATCTGAAGCTAAAGAATTAATTTCAAAAGGTTTTATGTTAGGTACTGCTTCACAAGATCCTGTTAATATTGTTAATGCAATTTATACGGTAGGGATGAATTTAGTTTATGGTAGAAATCCTATTGAAGGTATATCTAAACCTTATATCTTAGATGAATCAGGAGTGGCGGTTTACTTTCCGTATGAAGAATATACCGGACCAATGTTTAAATAAAAATTAATTATCGAAAAAATGGAGTAGTTGACATGGATGGAGATTTCAAATTCTATGATTATAATAACAATAAACTAGAGTTTGATGAGGCCGTTGTTGAGAACTACGTTAATAGAGAAACAGGGGTTTACACTACTACCTATACATCATATAAGGATGTTGAGGATTTCTCAAAATATGTGAAATTATCAATGTATACTTCAGAAAAAATAACGCTACTAAAAGACCAACAAGTAAGGATAGATTTAAAATAACTACTAGCATAATAATAAGTCATGAAAATTTGTATTTTCATGACTTATTATTTTATGATGATAGTTCTTCAGTTTTAATTTTGTTTTCAGCCTTTTTATCAACAAACAAGTTATAGGTAAGACCTATTAATATAAGAATACCACCAATCAACTTACCTTTAGACAACAATCCGTCTTTAAAGTAATCAACAGCCATTCCTGAAAAAAGTTGTCCTATAAACATTAATAGGGTTAGATAAAAAGCAGGAACTTTGGGAGTAACTATATTTGATGAAGATACAACCAGTACACCTACTAGTCCACCTAAATATGCCCAAAAGGGTACAGATTTTAAGGTGTCTGTGGAAAAATTCATAAATTCTCTGCTTATAAGGAAAACAAGAATTCCTCCGGCAAGTCCAGTAACATAGTTATAAAAGGTTCCTTGAACTAGTCCTATTTTTTCTGCTAAAGAAGAATTTATATTTCTAGCAATTACCGTAGAGGCACCAGCTAGTATAGATAATATTATAATTAAAATCATAGATAATCCCCCTTAATATACGCTCATTATAAAAATACCTAAAGAAATAGCGATTAATCCAATAAGCTTTTGTTTATTAAATTTAACAACTTCAGCTCCAAGAAAACCATAATGATCTATAAGTATTGAAGCTACTGACTGACCCAAGAGGCCTAAAGAAAGAGTTAAAGAAGCACCTAAATAATTAAAACTTATATTTGTAAATAAAACAGTAAAAATTCCTATTAAACCGGCACTATAGATATAAAGTGGAATGTTTTTATCAAAAGATATTTTTTGTTTTTTTACTATAACCCATATAATCATTGCAATAAGTCCAGTGATATGAATTATTATAATAGCAGTATAATTACCCAAAGAGGAAGAGAGTTTTCCGTTAAAAACAATCATTATAGTAATTAAAATACCTATTAGAGCAGAATATATTTTATACATAACATTTCTCCTTTTTCTACGATTAATATAAATTTATCATAGATTAGATAAATGATATTATGACATATGTCATATGAATTTATGCTATAATTTTAATGTTAATATTGGAGTAAAATTGAGGGTGGAGTTAATATATGGGAGAAAAGATTATTGATAAGAAGATTTTAGAAAACTATATAAATAAATATCAAATAGACGAGGTTTTCAGTAATGATATGAAACCCTATATGCATTTATTTAAGTTTAATAAGGGTGAACATATATGTAGAGTACAAGAGGATTTAGAGTATTTATATTTTTTTGTTAGTGGAAAAGCTAAAGTTTACACTGTAATGAGCAATGGAAAGTCTCTGTTATTGTGTTTTTATACACCATTTAAGGTAATAGGTGATGTTGAATTTATGTACTTTAATAAAGCCGACTGTAGTGTTCAAGCTATTGAAGAAACCTACTGTGTTGGAATAGCTTTTGAACATATAAGAAAATACTCCATTGAAGATAGTAAGTTTTTAAGATTTATATGCGATGGATTGGCTGAAAAACTTACAAGGTTAAGTAAGTATAGTTCAATTAATTTATTGTACCCTTTAGAAAATAGAGTGGCTAGTTATATATTATCTAATAAAGAAAAAAACACCTTTAAAGAAAATCTTACAGAAACTGCAGAGCTTTTAGGATCTAGTTATAGACATTTATTAAGAACACTAAACTCTTTATGTAGTAAATCAATAATAAGAAAGAAGAAAAATTATTATGAAATTATAGATGAAGATGTATTAAGAGGGCTTGCGGAAGATTTATATGAGTAAATCTCCGCTTTTTACTTAGGAGAAGAGTATTTATGAAGGTATTTATTAAATATATATTCTAATACAGTGGTAGCAGGAATTCTTGAAACAAAGTTCATCTCTCCAACTGAGTATCTAGTAGAGCATACAAATAGAGGTTTGTGAGCAATATTAGATAAAGTATTATTACTCATAGTAGTTACTGATATTACAGTAGCTTTTTTTGTTTTAGCAATATTTGCAGCTTTGACAATTTGAGATGTTTCTCCAGACATAGATATACAAAATGCTAAATCTTTTGAGTTTAAATTAGATGCGGATAAATACATAAGACTTGTATCATCATAATAATATGCTTGTTTTTCCACCAATCTAAATCGTCTAGTCATATCTTCACAAACTATTCTTGAGGAACCTTCCCCATAAAACTCTAATCTATTACTTTCATAGATTAAATCTACTATTTCATCAATAACCGAATCATTAATAAGGTTTTTAGTTTTCAATATATCATCAAATATATCAAAGTGTGATCCAATATTTTTAGGACTTTGAAGTTTATTATTATCTTCTTGGTTTTCCACAGTATGATATAAAGTGTTTTTAAATTCTGAATAGCCGCTAAAGCCTAGCTTTTTACAAAATCTTATTATTGCAGCTGTAGAAACAAAGGTCTTTTTTGATACGTCTTGAATTTTCATGCTTTTAACAGAGCTTGCGTTTTCTATAAAATACTGCAACAGTTCATTTTCATTTTTATTTAAATTTACTCTTGTTTTTTCAATGTAATTAAAAAAATTCAAAATAACACCTCGTTTCAATAATTAACGATAAAAGAAAAAGTGGTGAAAAAAATTTCAGAAAGTGAAAAAAATTCAACCTTTGAACATAATTACTGAATGGTCTGAAACGGTTTCTTAAATACGTTATCATATATATAATATAATTAATCAATAAATTTGTCGACAAATTAAAGGGATTTATAACAAATTATATTTAATAATTAGATTCAAAACAATATGAATTAAGAGGAGGATCTCAAATGTTAAAAAAGATGAATAATTATTTTCAGCGTCTAGGTAAAGCCTTTATGCTTCCTATAGCATTGATATCTTTTGCAGGTATATTCCTAGGAATCAGTTCAGCATTTTCAAATCCTAATGTTATAGCAAAAATGCCTTTCTTAGGCAATGAAATATTACAATTAATATTTGTATTTACAAAAGCAATAACAGGAGTACTTTTTAGTAACTTACCAGTACTTTTTGCTATTTCTTTAGCTATAGGCCTTGCAAAGGATGAAACAGCTGTAGCTGGATTTTCAGGATTTATTGGATATATAGTAATGCACATAACAATAAATGCATTTCTTATAAGTAGCAAAACCTTAGCAACAGCAGAAAATTTAAGATCAGCTGGTCAAGGAATGACTCTAGGTATTCAATCAATAGAGTTAGGTGTTTTTGGAGGGATAATCGTAGGGATAATTGTGGCAGAGCTTCATAATAAGTTCTATACAATAAAACTTCCTGACTATATAGGATTTTTTGGGGGAACACGTTTTGTACCAATTATAACAACTTTAGCATTTACAGTAGTTGGATTGCTTATTCCAGTAATATGGCCTCCAATAGGAGCTGGAATTCAAGGTTTGGGATATACAATAGCTAGGTTAGGATACTTTGGAACCTTCTTATTTGGATTACTTGAAAGACTTCTTATACCATTTGGGTTACATCATATATTAAATGCCATGTTTAGATTTACACCTGTTGGTGGAGAAATGGTTATAGGAGGAAACTCTATAGCAGGAGCACTAAATATTTTTTATGCTCAGCTTGCTGACCCTAATACTACATCATTTTCAACTGAAGCAACACGTTTTTTAGCACAAGGAAAAATACCAATAATGATGTTTGGTTTACCAGCGGCAGCCCTTGCAATGTATAGAACTGCAAATCCTGAAAATAGAAATAGAATAAAAGGAATACTTACAGCTGGGGCTTTAGCATCGCTGGTTACAGGAATAACTGAACCATTAGAATTCTCTTTCTTATTTGTTGCACCAGTATTATATGGAATTCATTCAGTACTATCAGGAATATCCTTTATGTTAAATCATATTTTAGGAGTTGCAATAGGTAATACTCAAGGAGGCGCTATTGATTTAGTAGTTTTCGGTATGCTTCAACCTAATACCAAATGGTTTATAACATTATTAATAGGGATTGCTTATGCATTTATATATTACTTTACTTTCAAGTTCGTAATATTAAAGATGAACTTAAAAACTCCAGGTAGAGAAGATGATATAGAACTAGACGAAGAAAATTTAGTTTTAGACAATAGTGATTTTGATGGAAAAGCTATAGAAATAATTAAGTATTTAGGTGGAAAAGACAATATAGAGACAGTTAATAATTGTTTTACTAGACTTCGTGTGGTAGTTAAAGATATGAGTTTAGTTGAAGAGAGTGGATTTAAGAGAACTGGAGCTGCTGGGGTTATAAAACCAAGTGAGACAGATATTCAAGTAATATATGGACCTTCAGTTTCAAGTATAAAAGCTTCAGTAGCAAAAGAGCTTAAGAGAAAGTCATAATTAAATTTTAACATAAATACAGCAACACAAATAATATAGTTTTAGAAGCATAGGAGGATTTCATAATGAAGAAATTTAATATAACAATAGTAGGTGGAGGCAGTACTTGGACACCAGGACTTCTACAAAGTTTATGCAAAATGAAGGATAGTTTTCCTCTAAAGAAACTAGTTATGTTTGATGTAAATGAAGAGCGTCAAGCGACTATAGGTGAATTTGCAAGGATATTATTTAAAGAAAATTACCCAGAATTAGATTTTAGCTATACTACAAAGGTTGAAGAAGCTTATGTAGATGTAGATTTTGTGTTTATGCAAATGAGAACTGGCGGATATAAGATGCGTGAGCTAGATGAAAAAATTCCACTAAGCCTTGGGGTATTAGGACAAGAAACATGTGGTCCAGGAGGATTCGCATATGGCCTTAGGTCTATAAGAGATATGATAAAGACTATAAAGGATATACGTAAATATTCTCCAAATGCATGGATATTAAACTACACAAACCCAGCGGCTATAGTTGCAGAGGCTACTAATAGAGTGTTCCATGATGATAAGAGAATTCTAAACATATGCGATCAGCCTGTAAACTTATTAAGATCTTATGGAAGAATATTAGGAATGAATGATAGTCAGTTTGAACCAGTATACTTTGGGCTTAATCATTTTGGCTGGTTTACTAATCTTTATGATGGACAAGGAAATGATTTGTTACCTAAATTAAGAGACACTATAAGAGAAAATGGCTTTAAACCAGTAGATGCAGAGCAAAGAGACAAGTCTTGGTTAGATACTTATGGAATGGTTAAAGATATGTTAGATGATTTCCCAGAATATCTACCAAACACTTATTTACAATACTATTATTATCCAGACTATAAAGTATCACACTTAGATCCTAATTATACTCGTGCAAACGAGGTTATGAACGGAAGAGAAAAGAGAATATTTGAAGAGTGCAAAAGAGTAGCAGAAGTTGGGACTTCTGAAGGTTCAGTACTTGTGCACAATGATGCTCATAGTGAGTTTATAATAGAACTAGCAGAATCTATAGCATACAATAAACAACGCATATATATTGTAATTATTGAGAATAACGGAATAATATCTAATATTCAAGATGATGCAATGGTAGAAGTAGCAGCCGTTATGACTTCAAACGGACCACGTCCTCTAGCTGTAGGAAAAATAGGAACTTTCTACAAAGGTTTAATGGAATCTCAATTAGCTTATGAAAAACTTGCAGTGGATGCTTATTTTGAAGAATCTTATGACAAGGCTTTACAAGCATTAACTTTAAATAGAACTATAGTATCTGCTAAAAAAGCGAGACAAGTATTAGATGCTTTAATAGAAGCTAATAAGGGATATTGGCCAGAACTTAAGTAATAGATAGTTTAGAATGTACAATGAAGGAGAAAATTCAGTTATGCTGGATTTTTTCCTTATTTAAAAAGGAGGATTTTAAAATGTTTAATACTATAAAAAACATATTTTCTAATAAAGAACCTCAAGTTAAGCCTAAGCTAATTTTAGCAGCACCACTAGAGGGTGAGCTGGTTTCTATAACAGAAGTTCCAGATCCAGTATTTTCAGAGAAAATGATGGGGGAGGGCTTTGCAATTAAACCTACTCTTGGCATAATAGTCTCTCCTATAGAAGGAACAGTAGGAAGTATATTTCCAACAAAACATGCTATTGGACTTACATCAAAAGAAGGATATGAGATAATAATACATTTTGGATTAGAAACAGTTAACTTAAATGGAGAAGGTTTTGAGGTTTTAGCTGAAATAGGGCAGAAAGTTTCTATAGGCGATGAGTTACTAAAAATAGATATAGAAAAAATTAAAAATAAGGTTCCATCAATTATCACACCAGTAGTTATAGCTAATCTAAAAGAGGATGAAAAAATTGTAGTAGAAAAATACAAACAAGTTTCTCTTGCAGAGCAGGCTGTAGCTGTTATAATTAAAAAATAGTTTGTGATAAGGTGGGATTAAAATGAAAATAGCTATTGCACCAGATTCTTTTAAGGGAAGTTTATCAGCTACGGAAGTTGCAAATGCCATTGAAAAAGGACTAAAAAAAGTTGATAAAAATATAGAAACAGTTAAGATTCCAATGGCAGATGGGGGAGAAGGAACTGTAGAGTCCTTGGTAGAAGCTACAGGTGGAAAATATATTAAAGTTAAGGTTAATGACCCTTTAATGAGAGAAATAGAGGCTGTTTATGGGATATTAGGTGATAATAAAACAGCAGTAATAGAAATGGCTCAGGCCTCAGGGTTACCACTACTAAAAAAAGAAGAAAGAAATCCTATGAAAACTACTACTTATGGAACAGGACAGTTAATAAAACATGCAGTAAATAGTGGTTGTAAAAATATAATAATTGGAATAGGTGGAAGTGCTACAAATGATGGTGGAGCTGGTATGGCTATGGCATTAGGAGCAAAACTTCTAGATAAAGAGGGGAAAGATATACATTTAGGAGCTGAAGGATTAATAAAACTTAAAACCATAGATTTATCTACTTTTGATGAGAAAATAAGAGAATGTAAATTTATAGCTGCCTGTGATGTTGATAATCCTCTTGTTGGGGAAAAGGGAGCTTCCCATATTTTTGGACCTCAAAAGGGGGCAGATGAAGATATGGTAAAAGTTCTAGATGAGTATTTAGAGTATTATGGAAATTTACTTGAGGAAAATCTTAATGTATCAGTACTTAACTACCCAGGGGCAGGAGCAGCAGGTGGACTTGGAGCTGCGCTTTTAGCTTTTTTAAATGCAGAACTTAAAAGGGGAATAGATATAGTTATAGAGGCCTCAAATTTAGAAAAAAAGATTAAAGATAGTGATCTAGTTATAACTGGAGAAGGAATGATAGATTATCAAACCCAATTTGGTAAAACGCCTTTTGGGGTAGCGGAGACGAGTAAAAAATACAATAGACCAGTAATAGCTATAGCTGGAGGAATAGGTAAAGATGCATCAGACCTTTATAACAAAGGAATAGATAGTATTTTTTCAATAGTAGATAAACCTATGACATTAGATGAAGCTATGGAAAATGCAGAAAATTTATTAGAAGATACAGCTGAGAGAATAATGAGAATAGTTAAGCTACACACATTATTGCTGTAGAAGCTTTTTCAGCTTCATAAAATTCATTTAATAGATATGAACTATACCTAAAGAATAAAAAAAGAGACATGTGATATGCATGTCTTTTTTTGTTTGACAAAATAGGTTTGTCACGATAAACTAGATATAATAGGTTTATTAAGACAAACCAAAAGGGGGACTAAAATGAAAGATTACAAACTTTTTGATGCAGAATTTAAATTTATAAGTATAATATGGGAAATAGAGCCAGTTAATTCTACTGAGTTATCAAAAGTGTGTTTAGAAAAGCTTGGGTGGAAAAAATCCACAACTTTCAATATGATTCGTAAGCTTTCTGAACGTGAAATACTTAAAAATGATAATGCAATTGTTACAAGTTTAATTAATAGGGAGCAGGTTCAAAAATATGAAAGTGATGCACTTTTAGATAAAGCTTTTAATGGTTCCATCCCAGAATTTATAACAACATTTTTAAAAGGAAAGAAGCTATCAAACAAAGAAGCTGATGAAATCAAAAAAATGATAGAGGAGGCTATTGAGTGAAAAATATATTTGAGTATTTATTAAATATGAGTATTACCGGCACTTATGTAGCTTTAGTTGTAATATTAGTTAGGGTTTTATTAAAGAAGTCACCTAAGATATTTAGCTATATCCTTTGGATTCCTGTATTCTTTAGACTTATAGTTCCTTTTTCAATTAATAGCATGTTTAGCTTTATGCCCAAAATGAATACTCCAATATCATATCAAGTTGGAAATTCAAATAACATATCATCAAATAGTAATATAACTGCATTAGTTGAGTCTAATATATTACCTAATCACTCAAATAATGATTTAACCAACATAGATAATATAATGAAAACATTAGCAGTAATTTGGATGGTTGGGTTTGTTATTTTTCTTTTAAAAAGTTTATTAGATTATATAAGGCTTAAAAACAAGTTGAAATTTGCTACACTTATTAAAGAAAATATTTATGAAACAGATTTAATAGAGTCGCCTTTTGTGTTCGGAGCGTTAAAACCAAGGATTTATATGCCTATAAATATAAAGCAAAGTGAATTTGAGTATATGCTTAACCATGAAAAAGTTCATGTTAAAAGAAAAGATTATATTATAAAACTGTTTGCATTTTTTATTGTTATGCTTCATTGGTTTAATCCAGTTGTGTGGATGTGTTATTATCTTATGGAAAAGGACATGGAAATGTCCTGTGATGAGAGTGTTATAAAAAATTATAGTGTTAAGGATAAAAAAGTATATTCTAATATATTACTTTCTTATTCAGTAAGGGAAAGTAGTTTAACTACACCTTTTGCTTTTGGAGAAAGTAGTGTAAAGACTCGTATAAAGAATATATTAATAAATAGAAAAAGAACTTTTATAGGAATCTTGGTAACTTCAATTATAGTCATAGCGGTAATAATAGGATTAGTTACAAACTCCTATACTAGGAGTTTTATTAAAGAAGATGTAACTGAAACCTTGTATAAAAATAAAACACCATATGTAGGAGATAATTCGAAAGTAGTTAATATAGTATCTGGACTAGATTTTCCAGAAGGAGCTAAAAGAGGAACAGTACAACTTCAAACAGATAGACCTCCTTATGGGATAGTTGTAAATTTAGTTGAATCAGGAGAAAATAAAATATATTATCTAAATGAGGAAGGCAGAGATAAACTTGAGAAAAATGCAATTCTTATGTTTGCCCTTATTGATAATTTGGATAATATAAAGTACTTTATGGGAGATAGAATTCCTGAATATACAAGGGAGTGGGCTTCTGAAAAAGTTGGTGAAGATATCACTAATTACGTAACTTCTATAGAGAAATTTAAGGATTTAAATGATAAATTAAAAAATATCTATGAATAAAAATATAAAGGTAGTAGCTAAGGTGATTTTGTAGCTACTACCTTTATATTTATGGTATGCTTTAATTATATTTAAATTAAAGTAGGGGTGAAAAGTTATGCCATTATTAAAGTTTAAAGCTATAGAAGGTAGAAAGTTAATTACAGTTAGTAAAAATCTTATAGATGAATTAGAGTCTTTAATAAAATGTCCAAGAAGCTATTTTTCCTTAGAGCTTGTAGAATCAAAATTTATAAAAGATGGAGCCTATGTTGAAGGAAGTCCAGTAGTTGAAGTAGCTTGGTTTGACAGAGGTCAAGATGTTCAAGATGAAGCTGCAAAAATAATTACTAAAAACATAAATTCCATTGGATATAAAGACGTTGACGTTATATTTACTGCTCTTGAAGAGAAAAAGTACTATGAAAATGGCGAACATTTTTAAGGGAGGGGAACAAGATGAATAAGGAAGCTTTATTAATTATAGATGTGCAACTGGCTATGTTTATGTGTGACGGGGGAGTATATAGAGGAGAGGAAACTTTAGCTAACATAAAAACTCTCTTAGAAAGAGCAAGAGAAAAAGAAACTCCAGTTATTTTTGTTCAACATACTGTAGACTATGATAGTCCATACAAAAGAGGGACAGAAACTTGGAATATACATCCTGAGATAGCTCCTAGAGAAAATGAAGTTGTTGTTGCTAAAACTAAATGTGATTCATTTTTTAAAACTAATTTAGAAGAGGTTCTTAAAGAAAAAGCCATAGAGAAATTGACTATAGTTGGTATGCAAACTGAGTTCTGTGTAGATACAACAATAAGAGCAGCTTTTAGTAAAGAATATAAAAATACATTTGTGAGAGGTTGCCATACAACTTTTGATACAGAAGTATTAAAGGCAGAGGATATAATAAAACATCATGAGAGAACTTGGGGATCTTTTGGGGAGTTAAAGAATTTAGAGGATATAACATTTTAAATATAAAAATAGCTGAGACTTAAGGTTTTAGCTATTTTTATTTTGGAAAAAATATTTTGTACAGATGTACAGATGTACAGATGTACAGTTGTACAAGTGTACAGGAGAAAAATTGTACAGCTGTACAATTGTACAAAAGTTTTAAAAAAGCTGTGGAAAAAAAGTTTAAGAATAGAAATTCTCCACCTCATAAGAAAATTCCTATAAAAGTGGATTTTAAGTAAAGCTCTCAATACGAATATAATTGTAATGAAAATATAATTAATAGGAGTGAAGAGAAATGAAGGTTGGAGTTTTAATGGGAGGCATATCATCAGAAAGAGAAGTGTCTTTAAAATCAGGAGAAGGAATAATAAAAAATTTAGATAAAAATAAATATGAGGTTTTTCCTATAATAATAAATTCAAAAAAAGAAGTAATAGAAAAAGTTCAAGGTTTGGATTTTGTGTTTTTAGCTTTGCATGGTGAGTTTGGAGAGGATGGAAGTATTCAAGCTTTATTAGAAAGCATAGGAATGAATTATTCTGGATGTGGAGTTTTAACTAGTGCACTTTGTATGGATAAAAAGCAAACTAAGAGAATATTAAAAAGCGAAGGAATAAGGGTAGCTAAAGATATAAAAATTAATTTAAAAAATAAAAACTTCAGCATAGAGGATTTAGAAGCATTAGGCTATCCCATGGTGGTTAAGCCTAATGCTGGAGGATCTAGTATAGGAGTATCAATAGTTAGAAATAAAGAAGAACTACAAAAAAGTATACTAGAAGCATTAAAATATTCTACAGAAATATTAGTTGAGGAATATTTAGAAGGCGAAGAGTATACTATACCAGTATTAAATGGAGAGGTTTTTCCTATACTTTTAATAAAATCTGATACAGAGTTTTTTGATTATGTATCAAAATATGCAGATGATGGAGCGACAGAGGAATTAGTAACCTTGCCTAAAAAATTACAAGTAGAGTTTGAAGAGATAGGAAAAAGATGCTGGGATATATTTAATTGTAAAGCATATGTAAGAATTGATATTATAGTAAGTAAGGGGCTTCCTTATGTACTTGAAATAAATACTTTACCAGGAATGACTAAAAACTCACTTTTTCCTAAAAGTGCAAAGGGAGCAAATTTGGAGTATAGTGAATTATTAGATAAGATTATAGAATATTCACTAGTTTGAGAGGGGTAGTGTAGATGATATTTTCATCCCTAAAGCTTAATAAAGATGAGCCTATATATATTCAAGTTGAAAATCATATAAAAGAAAGTATAGAAAAAGGAATGCTTCAAAAAGGCAGTAAACTTCCATCTACTAGAGAGGTAAGTAGTTTTTTGAATATAAGTAGAAATTCTGTAGTAGTTGCTTATGAAAATCTAGAGATAGATGGAATAATAAAAAGTTCAAGGGGCAAAGGAACTTTTGTTACTATAGAGGCTTCTAAACCTAAAAATGAATTTAATATTGACTGGGGAACTAGAATTAATAGTTATGGCTCTATATGTGAAAGTATGGATATATTAAAAACTGAACTTCCTTGGGAAAAAAATATGATTTCTTTTAAAAGCATTGCACCAGAGGAAAATTTATTTGATATAGAAGAATTTAAAAGAGCCTTTTTAGATGTAATATCTTTAGAGGGAAATAAGATATTAAACTATGGATATGCAAAAGGGTATAAACCTTTATTAGAATATTTGATGGAGTATATGAAAAGTAAGGGAATCAATACTGAAGGAAAAGATATACTTGTAACTAATGGCTTTACAGAGGGTTTTGATATAATAATAAATACATTAACAGAGCCTGGAGATGTGATTATATGTGAAAATCCTACTCATAATACAGCAATAAAAATAATGAAGGCTCATGGATTAGATATTATAGGAGTTCCTATGAATGAGGATGGAATTGATACTAGATCCTTAGAGAAGGCGCTAGAAAATACTTCACCTAAATTTGCATATATTATACCTTCTTATCACAATCCTACAGGGATAGTTATGAATGGTGAAAAGAGGCAGGAAGTACTCAATATATTTCAAAAACACTCCATTCCAGTTATAGAAGATGGGTTTAATGAAGAACTTTTATATACTAGTTCTCCTGTACCTTCTTTAGCCTCTTTTTGTACGGATGGAAACGGGGTCGTGTATGTTGGGAGCTTATCTAAAATACTTTTTCCAGGCTTAAGACTTGGATGGATATTTGGAGATAAAGATTTAATTGATACCCTAGAAAGCGTTAAAAGAGCTAGAACCATCCACAGTTCTTTTATTGATCAGGGAATATTCTATCATTATATGAAAAGTGGGGCTTTTGATAAATACGTAAAAAAGGTAAGAAAACATTATAAGGACAAATATGAATTTACTTTAAAACAGGTTAATAAATATATTTCTTATAAAAGCATAACTGGAGAAGGTGGACTGCATATCTTCATAAAACTTAAAGGGATAAATGCAAGAGAAGTTCTTCAAAAATGTTATGAAAAAGGAGTGGTTTTTACTCCAGGAGATATCTTCTATACTGATGGAGGAGGAGAAGATACCTTTAGAATAGGATTTTCTAGAGTTAGTGAAGAGGATATAGAAAAAGGGATTAGGGTAATTGGGGAAGTTATTAATTCAATTAAAAACATATAGGTATTAGAATTAAGTCTCAAAATTAAGATTTTGGGACTTTTTTCATAATTCTTGCAAGAAATTAATAGGTCTTTTCGTTTATATATATGAGCAGCTCAAAATAAACCAAGGAGGTTTTTCTGTTATGAAAATAAGCAAGGATAATTTGCTTCCTCAATTAAAATCTAAAAATCCCAAAGCTTTGGATTCATTAGTAGATGTATATGGAAATCTTTTATATAAGGTAATTTATAATGTTATTGGAAGTTATGGAGACACAGGAATTGTTGAAGAATGTTTAAATGATGTACTTTTAAATATTTGGAATAATATAAACAAGTTTTCAGGAGAGGAGTCTAAGTTCCCTAAGTGGATTTGTGTTATTGCTAAATACAAGGCTATAGACTATCAGCGTAAACTCTCAAAGGCTAAGAAAACTACAGATATAGATGATTGTGTGCTTATCTCAGATTTATCAGTTGAAGAAGAACTAATTAGTGAAGAAAATAGTACAGAACTTCTTAAATATATTGATTTAATGGAACCTTTAGATAAAAAGATATTTATAACGAGATATTTTCTTGATGAATCTATAAATAATATAGCCAAATCCTTAAATCTAGCTAGAGGGAGTGTGGATTCAAGACTATCAAGAGGAAGGCGTTTCTTGAAACTAAAATTACAAGCTAATAGTAAGGAGGAATATAATAATGGAAAACAACCTGTACGAGTACTTTAATGATATAGATATGGACATGGAAAGTATAAATTTATTGGATATAGAGCTGGACGAGTTGACAAAAAAGAGAATAAAAAATAATCTCCATAAAAGTTTAAGAAATAAAAAAAGTACTCCTAAAAAGATTATAGTAGGAGCTGCTATGGTAGTGTTTTTAGCTGGAGTAGTCACTGTATATTCCCCTCAGATTTCTGCTTTTGCCGATAACATTCCTGTTCTAAACACTTTATTTCATGAGTTTAAATATAGTGGAGAATTTGAAAATTATACTGAGGTAATAAACAAGAGTATAGTAGATAAGGGGTATGAGGTTACAATTAATGAAGCTGTTATGGATGACTTTAGCTTTAAGCTTATATATACTATAAAAACACCTGAAAAGATTGAAGATTTAATTAATAATGTAGGTGTAGATAATCCTTTCCCATATACACCTGGTACAAGTATTACTTTAAATAATAAAAAGTTTTTAGGCGGAGCTGGTGGAAGTCATAGAATTATAGATGAACATACAGTTCAAGTAATAAATGATTTTGATATCGAAGACACTAAAATTCCTGCGAATTTTACCATAGATATAAAATTTAACAAAATCAATAATATAGCAGGAAACTGGGATTTTTCTTTTAATATGAGTAAAGAAAAAATAAATAAAGATATCAAGAGCTATGATATAGATAAAAAACTTAAAATTAAAGATGTAAACAATAAAGATATGACTTTAACTTTTAACAAATTAAGTTTTTCTCCTATATCTACGGCTATACTTATTAAAGGTGATGGAGAGTTTGATTATACTAAGGTTAAATTTAAAGCTGAAGACGGAACAGAGTTAAACCCTACAATGTATAGTTTTGATGTTAATGCAAACTTTATATATAGCGCTAAGGCACTATATAAATTTGAGCCTATTACTACTATTCCTAATAAAATTATTCTAGAGTACACAGATAATGATGAAAATATAAGCTCTATGGAAGTAGAGCTAAATTAAAAGAGGGTCTGTACATTTAATGTACAGACTTTTTGTGCTAAAAATTAACATTATGCTATAATTAAACTATTAATTAGTTGTAACAGGAGGGATAGTTATGAAGCCAAAGGTTTTTATTGCAAGGAAGGTTCCATATGAAATATTAGAGTATATAGGTAAGTACTGTGACTATGAAAAATGGGACTCAGATGAGAAAAGAACAAGAGAAGAACTATATAAAAAGCTTTCAGATAAAGATGGGTTAATAACTACTGGAACTCGTATAGATGAAGAGTTATTAAGTCATGCACCAAATCTAAAGATAGTTAGCAATATATCTGTTGGATATAATAATTTTGATTTAGAGGCTATGAAAGCCAGAAATGTAATAGGAACGCATACTCCTAATGTTTTAGATGATACTGTGGCAGATTTAATATTTGGACTTATTTTATCCTCAGCAAGAAGAATACCTGAGTTAGATAGGTATGTTAAAGATGGAAAGTGGAAAAGAGGAGATGATTTAAATCTGTTTGGTTTAAATGTACATCATAAAACCCTAGGAATAATAGGTATGGGAAGAATAGGAGAAGCTGTAGCTAAAAGAGCTAAATTAGGTTTTGATATGGATGTTATGTATCATAATAGAAGTAGAAAACCAGAGGTTGAAGAAAAACTAGGTGCTAAATATAGTGAGATGGAAGAGCTTTTAAAGGTTTCAGATTTTATAGTTTTAATGACTCCACTAACAAAGGAAACTGAAGGATTAATAGGATATAAAGAATTTGATTTAATGAAGAAAACAGCCATATTTATAAATGCTTCTAGAGGGCAGACTGTAAATGAAAAAGCGTTAATTGATGCTTTAGAGAATAAAAAGATATATGCAGCAGGTCTTGATGTTTTTGAAAAGGAACCTGTAGATAAGGATAATCCTCTACTTAAACTAGACAATGTAGTAACACTTCCTCACATAGGTTCATCTAATGATCAAACACGTTTTGAAATGGCTAAGGTGGGAGCAGAGAATCTTATAAAAGGTGTAAGCGGGGAAATTCCTTCAAACATTGTTCCAGAACTTAAAAATATATAAATTAAAAAAGCTGGGCATAGAGTTTTATCTATTGCACAGCTTTTAATATTCTAGAAATTAACATTAGGAACTTCTGTAGCTCCTTCTGCAGCTTTAAAGTATTCTTTATCTGGGTATCTTCCACCAAAGAACATATTCACAAAAAATCTCTTTTTATAACTATTGAAAACTTGAACTGAATCATTATAATCTTTTCTTGCAACAGCAATTCTGTTTTCAGTTCCAGCTAATTCATCTTGAAGTTTCAAGTAATTTTCATTAGCTTTGAGTACTGGATAGTTTTCAACTATAACATTAAGACTTCTAAGAGCTGAAGTTAATTCAGCATCTCCTTCTGCTTTTTCTTGAACACTAGATGCTCCTGAGATCTTAGCTCTTGCAGCAGCTAAATCACCAAATACCTTTTCTTCGTGTTTAGTATATCCCTTTACTGTTTCAACAAGGTTAGGTATCAAATCGTTTCTTCTTTGAAGCTGATTGTCTATTTGACTTAATTTAGAAGAAACATTCTGATCTTTAGAAACTAGGCTATTGTAAGTTCCAATATAACCTCCAACTGCTATTATAATAACTATAACAAATCCTATTATAGTAAAAAGTAATCCTTTTTTCATTAATGCAAACCTCCTTAAATATTTAATTACCACCCTCCAGAAGAGCCACCGCCGCCTGAAGAACCACCACCAAAGCCGCCACCACCAGATGAACCGCCGCCAAAGCCACCATCAGAGCCACCTCCGAAGCCGCCGCCATAAAAACCGCCACCAAAGAAACCACCATTATTGTAAGGTCTTCTACGTCTTCTTCCTCCTCTGCCTTCAGGACCTCCTCTTCCAATGAAAGAAATACCTATTAATAAAAGAAATATTATTAATCCTACATTAAAGAAGGATGAATCATCTCCTGAATTTGAAGAAGAAAGTTTAGGTGTATCTTGGGTATAACTGCTAACATCTACATTATATTCTTGTCCAATATCCCCAATAATCCTATTATATAGAGTTGTTATGCCTTCATCATATTTTCCAGATTTAAAATTAGTAGTAAGTTCCCTTAGATATGTACCTGCTTTTCCATCAGGAATAGCTCCTTCTAATCCATATCCAACCTCTATTCTAAACTGTCTGTCATCCTTAGATATAAGAATTAAAACTCCATTATTTTTTTCTTTATCTCCTATACCCCATGATCTGAAAAGGTTATTAGCATAATTTTCAATAGAATCACCATCGAGTGAATTTATTGTAACTACTGCAACTTCAGCAGTGGTTTTGCTTTTAACATCTTCCGATGCATTTAAAATGTAGTTTTTAGTGCCACTAGAAAACATCTCTGCATAATCCTGAAAATATATTTCAGAAGTAGGTTTCTTAGGAAGTTCAGAAGCTTTACTAGGGTATCCTATTGATAATAAACTCAATATTATTAAAAATGATGATAATAGAAATCTCTTAATATATATTCGCATAATACCCTCCCTTTTACTTAATTATACCATATTTGGACAATTAGATATTGAAAATAATCTTAATATGATAATATTAGTGTATGTAGAAAGATTAAAATTATAATATTTAAGGAAGGATAAAATGATTAATTATATTAAATGTATAGATATAGATAAAGAAACAATTTATAAGACATTTATAAAGGGATTTAGTGATTATATAATCAAATTTGAAATGAAAGAAGAAGATTTTTTTCATAAATTTTTTGAAGTTGAGGGAAATTCTTTAAATAATTCTTATATTGCCATTAAAGATGGAGTAGGTCTTGGAATAATTTTAGGTGGAATAAAATCTTATGAAGGAATTAAGACATTAAGATGTGGAACATTAGCAGTAGATAATAACTATAGAGGGCAAGGTATAAGCGAAGAGTTATTTAAACTACATTTAGAAGATGGTAGAAAAAATGGATGTAAACAACTGTTTTTAGAAGTTATAAAAGGAAATGATAGGGCTATTAACTTTTATAAAAAGCAAGGGTATGAAAAAATATACAACATTTCATATTTTTCTTTAGAAAATTCCCAGGAAATAAAAAACTATCCATTAAAGGGTATAGAAATTAAAATAATAACTATAGAAGAATACGAAAAATATTTTTCTAATAAAGAAAACCTTCATATTCCTTGGCAAAATGATATTGACTATATAAAAGCTTCTAAGGATTATATTTGTTATGGAGCTTATGATGAAAAGCAGATAATAGGCTGTATTTCAATAAATGATAAAGGGAGAATAGGGAACTTGTATGTAGATAAAGCATATAGATTAAAAGGTATCGCAAGGAATCTTCTTATTGAAGCAATAAAAAACTTGAATCTAGATAAAATCAATATAGGTTTTACTAATAATTCTTTTCTTGAGGGATTTTTGAGAAAGCTAAACTTTAATAAACAAAAGATAGAACAGCATGAAATGTATAAACTATTGTAAAGACAGTCATAAAATTATGTCTGTTTTTTCTCTATGAAATACAATTATTAAATGATAACTATTGACAAGTGATAAATATTATTGATAAGATATAGTAAATTTATTTATTATATTACTTTGATAATCAAAGTAATTATTGAAAGGTGTGAAAAATATGAAGGATCTTCATAATATGAGTTGGTATGCTAAGCAAATACATCCTAAATTGGATAAGGATATTTTTAAACCTGCCCCAACAAGACTTATTGGGGGACTTATATATCTTATAGTTGTAGCTATAGGAATGTCAGTGGTAGTTCTATTTGATATAAATACAGTTGGGAAGTTAGCTATAGCTTTAATATTAGGCTTTAGTTTTGGTTCTATGGGTTTTTTAGGTCATGAAATACTACATGGAACTGTTGTTAGAAATAAGTGGCTTAGAAATTTTTTAGGAGGAATAGCATTTTTACCTTTAAGTGTTGGGCCAAGACTTTGGGTTAAGTGGCATAATCTTAATCACCACGCTCATACTCAAGATGATGAAAAAGATCCTGATGCATGGATGAGTTTAGAGAGTTTTAATAAAAGAGGTTTTATAAAATTAGTATATAAACTTCCACTATGGTTTAGATCTTTATTTAGCTTTACTGCATTAAGCATCTCTTTTACTCTGCATTCCGTTAGAATGTTTTTTGTGTATTTTAAGGAGCTAGTAGAAGAAAAGTCAATAAGTACTTGGTTTCAATTTATTTTCCCTTGGACTTTTTGGTTTGGGTTATTAGCTATTGTAGGTTTTGAAAAGTGGGCATATATATATCTAATACCTGTACTTATTGGTAATCTTATAGTTATGGGATATATATCAACCAACCATAGGTTAAATCCATTAGTACCTGTAAATGATCCATTAGCAAATAGCCTTACAGTTACAGTACCTAAATGGTTAGATGTATTGCATTTTAATTTCTCTTATCACACAGAACATCATTTGTTCCCAGGAATAAATCCCAAACATTATCCTATTATTAAAGCACACATATTAGAGCTTTGGCCGGATAAGTATCATGAGATGCCTTTATTTGCAGCACTAAGGGCTTTGTGGAAAACTCCAAGGATTTATTATAAGGATGAAGAACTAGTTGATCCACATAAAAAAACATTATACAAATCCTTAGCTAATGGTTTGAAGAGTAATAATATTAAACCCTATAAGCTAGCAAAAGATAATTAAAATAAACTTTTTAAATATTTAAATGAAAAACCACTTAATGAAAGAAGAAGCTGAGAAGGAAAATAGAATAACCATATTAAAAAAGCTATATAAAAATTATAGCCCTTCAGAATGTTCATTAGGCCTACATTCAAATCGCACATAAAAAATAGAAACATACCTAGGGCTATAATTATTGAGTTCTCTTTAGGATAGGATTTCTTTTTTAGTGTGCTTAAGGCAATTAATAAGCTGGTTATTAAGATAACCCCATAGGTTATGCCTAAGAAATATAAACTCCAATCTATATAGGTGGGCTTAAGTGGAAATAAAGAAATAAGAAGCACTAGATATACAGATAAAACTAGAAAAATTATTTTTTTGGAGGGTTTATAAATGCTTAGATGTCTTTTTATATAGGTAAGCTGAACTAATATAAAAAAGATTAGACCTGGACTTAGTATATTTAAGATAACTAAGAACAAGTCAGCTAAAGTAGTGAAAAATAATGCTATATGCAAAAATTTAGTATCCTTTTTGTTAAAACCATCTTTATCTATTAGTAAAGATATAACAAAGCATAGTAGTATTGTTGAATATTTTAAGAATTGGGAGTATATAGTTCCTGTATCTTTATTGGTTATATCTATAATTAGAAAAGTGAAATAAAGAAGTATATTTAATATTATTAATGACTTGATTATTGAACTTTTACTCATATCAAAACTCCTATGTGAAATAAAAAATAGCTAAGAACAGATTTACTCTATTCTCAGCTATTTTTTTCTTTAATCTATGTTTCTATTCACAAGAATTATAAGACAATTTCATAAAGCATCTTTAAGGCGACTCCTAAAGACATGGTTACAAATAGTGGCTTTATTAGTTTAACACCTTTATCCAAAGCCATTCTTGTTCCTACTTGGGCTCCTAATATCATAAATATAGCTACAGGAATTCCAAGTTTATAATCTATCTGCCCCTTTATTGCAAACATAACTAATGATGTTATATTGCTAGTAAAGTTTAAGATTTTAGAGTTGGCACTAGCTCGTACAAAATTAAAAGAAAATACTTTAACCAGTCCAAATATTAAAAATGATCCAACTCCTGCACCAAAAAAGCCATCATAAAAACCTAATGAAAATGCTAATATTATTCCTAAAAAGATAGATTTGTTAGTAAGACCTTGAAACTTGTCCTCCATCCCAGCAGTTTTAGAAAATAGACTATAAATACCTACAGATAACAATAATATAAGTACAATAACATTAAGATATTTTGTATCAATAATTAAAACTGTATTAACTCCTAATATAGCGCCTATAAAGGTAAAAGGTACTAAAATTCTTAAAAGTTTAAAGTCTAGGATTTTAGATTTAGCAAATTCAAGAGAGCTAGTAAAGGAACCACAAGATGCTGAAAATTTATTAGTTCCTAAGGCTAAATATGTAGGCATTCCTGTAAGCATATATGCAGGAAGACTTATAAGTCCACCACCTCCAGCTATAGAATCTACTAAAGTGGCGAAAAAACCTGCTATACATAAAAATATTAAAGTGCTGCTCATTATACTCCTCCTATGCTGCGATTTATATATCAATATTACTATGATAGCACAGAAATTTATTTAAATATTGATTTTTACTTATATTTACACTATAATTAAACCAAATATATTATTTAAGGAGGGTAGAAAATGAATAATTGCTTTATTGATAGAATGTCAAAAGTTAGAGCAACTTCCACTAGAATTTCAGCAAATTCTATAGTTTACGGGATAGGTGCGTCTAAAATTAGATATTCAATGCAAGAAGCGAGTAATTCATAGTTTACCAGATATATTTTTTATTTAGAGATAGTATCCAGGTAGGGTGTGGCCTTGCCTGGTTTTTTTATATGTTTTTTTATCTTATCCGGGCAATGTTTTACTTGTGCGGATTTTTCTCTATTTAAAAATATACTTTAAAATTCCACAAGTACATTCCTGCCTAAAATTAAGGAGGATTTTAACATGATCGAATTATCATTAAACAATGTAGAAAAGTATTTTGGAGCTAATAGAGTTCTAAAAAATATAACCTTTGAAGTTAATAAAGGTGAAAGGATAGGTATAGTAGGAAGGAATGGATGTGGAAAAAGTACTGTTTTAAAACTCATTTATGGAACTGAAAATCTTGATAATGGAAGTATAAGTATTAGAAGAGGTGCTTCTATTGGCTATTTAGAACAGATTCATGGGTTCGAAGAAGGTTCAACAGTAAGAGAAATTTTAAATATAGCATTTGATGAACTATTAGTGCTTGAGAAGAAAATGAAGTCTCTAGAAAGTATAATGTCAGATGAGAGAGAAGATATTTCTAGGTTATTAAGTCAATATAGCGAGCTTCAGCAAAATTATGAAGTTCTAGGAGGATACGATAAGGAAGAGAAGCTTAGTAAGGTTTGTGAAGGCCTTAAATTTAAAGAAAGTTTTTTAGATAGGAGCTTTGATTTATTAAGTGGCGGAGAGAAAACTACAGTAGTACTTGGAAAGATACTGCTAGAAAATCCAGATATTCTTCTTTTAGATGAGCCTACTAATCATCTTGATATGGAGTCCTTAGAATGGCTTGAAGAGTATCTTAGAAATTATAAAGGAACAGTTATTATAGTATCCCATGACAGATATTTTTTAGATAATGTAATAACAAAAACTATAGAAATAGAGGATTTAATAAGCACTAGTTATAAAGGGAACTATTCAGCTTATGTTAAAGAAAAAGAAGATAATCTATTGCAGCAATATGAGTTATATAAGGTACAACAAAAAAAGATAAACTCAATGGAGAAGTCCATAAAGACCTTAAGAGATTGGGCTAATCGCTCTGGAAATGAAAAATTCTATAGAAGAGCTTTCAGTATGCAAAAAAGATTAGAAAAAATGGATAAGGTAGATAAACCAAAAACTGAAAAAGTAAATATGCACATTACTATATCTCAAGGGGATAGGTCAGCTCAGGAAGTGATTAAAGTTATAAGTGCTTCTAAAAGATTTGAGGATAAGATTCTATTTGTTGAAGGTGATTTATTAGTTAGATTTAAGGAAAGAGTGGCCCTAATAGGTGCGAATGGTTCTGGAAAGTCAACTTTATTAAAAACATTATTAAAGGAAGAATCCTTAGATAGTGGAGTTTCAGAGATTGGTGCTAATGTAAAATTAGCTTATCTACCTCAAAATATTATATTTAATAATGAGGAATTAACTGTATTAGAGTGTTTTAGAGAAGATGTAGAAATATTAGAAGGAAAAGCTAGAGAGTATTTAGCTAAATATATGTTTTTTGGAGAAATAGTATTCAAAAAGGTTAAGGGATTGTCTGGTGGAGAGAGAACTAGATTAAAACTTAGTAAGCTGTTATATCATGAGGCGAATTTATTAATATTAGATGAGCCTACAAATCACTTAGATATTGATTCTATAGAGACCCTAGAAGATACCTTAGATGAGTTTAAAGGAACAATATTTTTTATATCTCATGACAGATATTTTATTAATAAAATGAGCAGTAGAATAGTAGCTTTAGAGGGTGGAAAATTTAACAGCTATTTAGGAGATTATGATTATTATAAGGTTAAGAAAAATGAAAGAGAAGAAATCAAAATAGATATAAAACCTTTAAAGATAGAAAAACAACAAAAGACTAAAGCTAACAACAATCAAAATAACAGCTATAAATTAAATAAGTTAGAGGAAAAAATAGTAGAAATAGAAAAAGAAATAAAAGCCTTGGACGAATTGATGGAGACTATTCAAGGAAACTACGAAGAAATAAATAAATGTTTCAAAAATAAAGAAAATTTACAAGTTGAACTAGAACTTTGTATGGAAGAGTGGTTATACTTGACAGAGCAAAGTTAATAAATTAGAATAATATCAAGTTAAACTTGATTCGGATGGAGTTTGATTTCCATCCGAATCTTAGTTTAACTTATCTAGGGTCGTGCCATTGTTATTTCCCACTTGAAGAAATGGGAGTGTTACAATGGCTAGACATCAGATAAAATATATATGGTTAAAAGCTTTGAAGAGAATAAGTAGGATTAGGATAACCTTTAAAGAGAGTTCCCGGTAGGTGAGAGGGGCAAAGGATTTTAATTTGAATACATCTCTGAGCAGCATTCCGAAAGATAACAACTAGTAGGAATAAGACGTATCCTGCACACGTTATAGTGCTAGAGTATAACCAAGAATTTTGGCGTACTTGATAAGGTTTATGTGGTGACGCATAGATAAACTAAGGTGGTAACACGGGATTATTACTCTCGTCCTTTTTATAAGGACGGGAGTTTTTTTGCGCAAAAAAACTGCATACTTAATTATCTAATTAAATAATTAGGTAATTAGGAACGTAGATACTTAGATAAATAGGTAATTAAGTAATTATCTATGTATGAATATATATTAGTTTAAAGGAGGAAATTTAAATGAAAAGCATTGAAGAACAACTAAAAATAATTATGAAAGGAGTAGATGAGGTTGTAGGTAAAGATGAACTTAAGGAAAAACTTGAAACAGGAAAAGCCTTAACTGTAAAACTAGGATTAGATCCTAGTGCACCAGATATTCATCTAGGTCATACCGTAGTATTAAGAAAAATAAAACAACTTCAAGATTTAGGTCATAAGGCAGTGATAATTATTGGAGATTTTACTGGAATGATAGGAGATCCTACTGGAAAATCAAAAACAAGAAAACAGCTTACAAAAGAGCAGGTAATAGAAAATGCTAAAACCTATGAAAAACAGATTTTTAAAGTACTTGATAAAAGTAAAACAGAGCTTAGATTCAACAGTGAGTGGTTATCAAAGTTAAATTTTGAAGATGTAATTAAATTAGCGGCAACCACAACTGTAGCAAGAATGCTTGAAAGGGAGGATTTTAAGAAAAGATATACTCAATACGAACCAATTGGTATTCACGAATTTTTTTACCCATTAATGCAGGCTTATGATTCTGTAGAAATTAAGGCAGACATTGAACTTGGAGGCACAGATCAGAGGTTTAACCTTCTTATGGGGAGAACTTTGCAAAAAGAATATAAACAGGACTCTCAAACAACTATATTTATGCCTTTATTAGAAGGTTTAGATGGAATTGAGAAGATGAGTAAGAGTCTTGGTAATTATATAGGAATAGATGAGCCTAGTAAAGTAATGTATGAAAAAGCAATGTCTATACCAGACGAACTAATAATTAAGTACTACGAATTAGTAACGGATGTACATCCAGATGATATACAGTTAATAAAAAAGTCTTTAGATGATGGTGAAAATCCAAGAAATATAAAAATGAAGTTATCAAAAGAAATTGTAAAACTTTATCATGGAGAAGAAGAGGCTAAGGAAGCAGAAGAAAGATTTATTGAAATTTTTCAAAAAGGCAATATTCCTAATGATATTTTAACTGTAAAAGCAACTTCAAGTGAGTTTGATTTAATGAAGATATTAACTGAACATTCTTTAGTTCAAAGCAAAAAGGAAGTTAGAAGACTTATAGAACAAGGTGGAATAAAAATAAATGATACTAGAATCTTAGAACTAGAAAATATTAAATTAGTTGAAGAAATGATTATACAAATAGGAAAAAAGAAATTTATAAAAATTATAATTGAGGATTAGAATATGTACCAGTATTAAAACTCCATGAGCTTAGAAATTAGGCTTATGGAGTTTTTTATATAAATGAAAAAGCTCCCTCTAAGGAGCTAGTTGAATACACATAAAACCAAACCATGATATAAAAGCCAAGGTTATATAGAAATTTTCATTAAGATAAATATTTTTTAAACTCACCACAATCACCTCATTAGAAATTGTGGACAAGTATTTAGAAATTTATACCTAAAAACAAATAAAGGAAGTAAAAAACTTCCTTTAAATTATTTAGCTTTATATGCGCTTATCATCCATAAAGCTTTTTCGTAATTTGATATAAATCCAGCTACAAGATCTATAGTTCCTTGATCTTTAGCATCTTCAGCTAAAGTAAGTATTTTTCTTGAATGTTCGACCATTGAAGTAAAATCTTCTTGAAGTATATTAATTGATTCATCTCCAGAGATTCCCTTGCTATCTAATTCTTTAATAGTTGCTAAACCTAAATATTCTTTTAAAGAAGCAGCCGGTCTAAAACCTAATATCAATATTCTTTCTGCAACAGCATCTAAATCCTCTGATATTCCATTATAGAATTCTTCGAATTTTGCATGTAATTGGAAGAAAGCAGGTCCTTCAACATTCCAGTGAAGATTGTGTATTTTTGTATATAATGTATTTAAATTTGCTAAATAAACATTAAGTTCCTTTACTACATTTTCTAACGATTTTTTTTCTAAACCTATAAAATTTTTACTCATAAATAATCCCTCCAAATAATAAATAAATTTTATAATCATTTAAACTTTGCAATGATTACAATATTATAATAACATTATCGATAAGTCTTGTCAATAATGATTATTAAGAAATTATAAATAAAAAGCACTGTAAAATTTTAATTTTACAGTGCTTAACATACCCTAAAAGAAATAAGATTATTCTTTATTTAAATCCCCGCATTTTTTACAAATACCTTTAAAGTTAAAGTATTGTTCTTTTATTGTAAAACCTTCTAAATCCTTAATTGCAAGATTGTTAAAATCAATATCTATATCATATACTTCATTACAGTTCTCACACTTGAAATGACCATGAACATTAGGATTAAATAAATCATAGCGAACTTCATTATCTTCTACAGTAATTACTTCAGCTATTTTTTTCTCCACAAATAAATTAAGAGTATTGTAAACTGTAGTTTTTGATAAAGTGGGAATCTCTTTCACTAAGTTTTCATATATCTGTATCACATTTGGATGGTTTTTATTTGCATAAAGGTATTCAAGTATTCTTTTTCTTTGATAAGAAGGACTTATTCCATTATCTCTTAAGTATTTTTCAACATTGTCTATGTTAATCATATATAAAACCTCCTTCAGAGTTATAAACGTTACAATTTTATATTTATTATAATATTATCAGATTTTATGAAGTATGTGAATGGGGATAAACTTATATTACTAGAATATTTAGGTATAATATCCTTCATAAGGTACATAATATAGGGGAGTAATGATTATTTGAGAGGATGTGTTTACAATGGCATTAAAAAATGCGATGACAGCAGATTTTTTACGTTCAGCTTACGGTGGAGAAAGTATGGCTCATATGAGATATCTAATTTGGGGTGATGCAGCTGAAAAGGATGGATATCCTAACATAGCAAGACTATTTAAGGCTGTAGCTTATGCTGAATGGGCTCATGCAAAAAACCATTTTAATGTACTTAAGAATCAAGTTGGAGATAATACTGTAGCAGCAGGAGCTGTATTTGGAGAAACTAATATAGTAGATAATCTTCAAGGGGCTATAGATGGAGAGCTTCATGAAGTTGAACAAATGTATCCAGTATATCTTGAGACAGCCAAATTTCAAGATGAAAAAGATGCTCAAAGGGCATTTCATTATGCTTTAGAAGCAGAAAAAATCCATGCTGACTTATTTCAAAAAGCTCAGGATAAAGCTAAACAAGGAAAAGATATTGAAGCAGATACTATATATATTTGTCCTGTTTGCGGCTTTACTGAAATAGGTGATAATGTTGAAAAATGCCCAGTTTGCGGAGTAAGTAAAGATAGATTTAAAGCATTCTAAAATTTATATATAAAACAAAAAAATTGTTAATACTTAAGAGTATTAGCAATTTTTTTTAAAATGAATAAAACATGACCATTTTACTAGGAATTATATGGTATAATTTATATAAGTTTAAATTGTTTTAGAGGTGATTTATATATGAAGAGATTTAGAGTGTTAATTATTATAGCTGTAATATTTGTTGTAGGAATTATTGCTAGCTTAGTTATTAAAAATCAAAATAGTCCTGTTAGTAAATATATAAAAACTGCTGAGATTCCAGATGTAGATCTTTCTTTTGGGGTTTTTGGAGATGTACATGAAAATGTAGATAGTTTCCAGAAGGCCATTAATGACATGTATACAATAAATCCTGCCATTAATGCACTTGTACTAAATGGAGATAGTGTGGACCAAGGGATTGAAAAACAATATGAATCAATGAAAAAGATAATAGATAAAAATAAGGATTTACTTCCTAATAAAATTATAAAAAATATAGGTAATCATGAGTTCTTTAACTATGATATAGAGGTTAACTCTAAAGAGCAAGTTCAATCATTTATTAATAGATATCTAGATTTTGCGGGAGAAGATAAGGTATATCATGATACTTGGGTAAATAACTATCATTTTATATCTTTAGGATCAGAAGATGGGAATTCCGAAACTTTAAATTCTGTAAAAGCTTATATTTCTTCAGAGCAGCAAAATTGGCTAAAAGAAAAATTGGAGGAGAAATATGAGAAGGGTAAGCCTATATTTGTATTTTTACATCAACACTTAAGTAATGGTAAAAATGGTGGATGGGTAGGTTCAGATCAAGCTGATGAGGTTAGACAGATATTAGATAAGTATCCTGAAGTTATTCTGTTTACTTCACATACTCATAGAGATTTAACTGAAAGTAGTGTAGTTTTAGATCAACCTTTCACAACTATTCATACTGGAGCAATTCATTACACAATAATTCCAGATGAAAATAGTGAAGGTGGAAGAAGAAATGAACCTTATATTAAAGGCTTATATGTAGAAGTTAAAGGAAATAAGGTTACAGTTAAAGGTAGAGATTTTAAAGAAAAACAATGGATATTTAGTAAGGAAATTTCAAAATAATAACTTAATAATTTAAGTGGCTATTACAAAGCAATTTGTAATAGCCACTTTTTATCTTAATTTTTAAAATATATCTTTATTTTTTCTTTGAGATTTGTTAATCTTAATAAATTCTTTTTTCTTTTCCGATTTAAGAGATTTATTTATCTTAGATTCCATAAATAAAGCTTCTTTTTTTAATTTTTTATAACTATTAAAACGATCCAAGGATAAGGTGCCATTTTCTATAGCTTCTTTTACTGCGCAGCCGGGTTCAGTGTTATGATTACAATTTGAGAACTTACACTTATTAGAAAGTTCCTGAATATCAGAAAAGGAATCATCTATGCCATCCGAATTATCTAAAAGCTGAAGTTCCCTCATACCAGGTGTATCTATTACAGCCCCATTAAAAGGTAGAGGAATTAGTTCTCTATGAGTTGTTGTATGCCTTCCTTTATCATTAAATTCACTAATATTACTTACTAATTGCTTATCTTCCTCTAATAATTTATTTATTAAAGTTGATTTACCAACTCCAGAAGAACCTAAAAATGCTATTGTAGAACCATTTGTTATTATAGACTTCACCTTATCAATTCCTGCATCTTTAAGGGAACTTACTACTAGAACTTCTATACCAATTGCAGTATTATAAACCTCAGATAATTTATCGTCTAAGTCTTCACATAAATCTGCTTTAGTCAGAATAACTACTGGGGTAGCCCCACTATCCCAAGAAATGCTTATATATCTTTCTAATCTTCTTAAGTTAAAATCTCTATTTAAAGACATACAAATAAATATAGTATCTATATTTACTGCTATAATTTGCTCCTCAATAGTGTTTCCAGCAATTTTTCTAGAAAGTTTACTTTTCCTAGGAAGTATTTTATTTATAATTGCATCACCAGAAGAGCTATCATTTCTATCTAATACAACCCAATCGCCAACTGCTGGGTAACTTTCTCTTCCTTGAGAGCTATAAAGAAGTTTTCCAGGAACCTTTGCAATTAATGTATCTATGTCAGTAGCAACTTTATAAGATCCTTTATGCTCTGAGATGACTCTTCCTAAATAACCATCTTTATAAATTTCATAACTATTTAAAATTTCTTGATTTAAACCTATTTTTTCTAAATTATTATTCAACGCTGAATCCTCCAATTTAATTAAATTTGGGTATAAAAATACCCGAGAGTAGTTCAAACAAATTACTCTCGGGTAAATAGCGTTAAATAAAATGAATTCTAAGCGAATTTAACTCCGGAGTAATTGTTATTAAAAACCAATATTTCTGATATATATTTGCTCATATAACATCACTCCTTTCGTTTAATACCTAATAAGTATAGCATTTTATTTTAATATGCACAAGAAGGTAAATAGATTTTCCGTAGTTTTGATTAAATGAGAATTAATGTAATAAACCTTGTTGAGTAAACATAATATAGATTACCAAACTATGTAAATAGGGATTGCATAGTTAAGTTTATTTCAATAAGGAGTGGAAAAATGAGAAAAAGAAAATTTTCAGTGTTTACAGCTATACTTACATTGTTTATGCAGCTTGTTTTTATAATACAACCTGCTAGTGTTTTAGCCGAAACAGGAGAAGATATTACAGGTACATCTAAGTTTCAGATTACTAATGTAGAGATCAAAAAGGATAATAATGATACTGAATTAGGGGAAGATGTAAAAAAAGATTCAGCTATTTTTATTAAGTATAGCTGGATGATTCCTAATAGTGAGGATGTTAATCCAGGAGATTATTACACACTTCAATTGCCAAAAGAAATTAAAATTGTGGCCCCAATTAATAAAGAGATAAATGCAGCAGATGGAAAAGTAGCTGATATGAATATAAATACAAATGGATTGGTAAAGCTTACTTTTACTAATTTCGCCAATAATTATTCGAATGTAGCAGGTAACTTCTATGTAAACTGCCATTTTAAAGCCGATGAGATAGGAACTAATAATCCGGTTGAGATTATATTTAATATTCCAGGTAAATCTGAGCCAGTAAGAGTTAATATTGATTTTGAGCAACCAAATCCATCTATTCAAAAATCAGTTGAATATAATAAGGCTACTGATGAAATAACATGGAAGATAGTAGTTAACAAAGAGAATGTTAATGTTGCTGATGCTAGCATAGAGGATACTATAGAAGCAGGACAAAAGTTTATTTCAAATTCAGTAACAATAAATGGGCAGCCAGCAAGTAATACAAATTATAATTATGACGAAGCCACTAGAAAGTTCACCTATAATCTTGGAGATATAACTAAGCAACAAACCATAACATTTAAGACCAGCATACATGACGATTTAGCAACTAAGGATCAAGGAGATTACACGTATAGTAATAAAGCTACTTTAAATTATAAAGATGATGGTACCCCTAAGAGCGTAACTTCAAATAATGCATCGGTTACTGTTCCTATAAATTTAATTAAGAAGAGTGGAGAATATAAAGGAAATACCAATAAGAAAATAGACTGGACAATAACAGTAAATGAAAGTGGTAGAACAATTAATAATGCAACTATAAAAGATACTCTTCCTAAGGGATTAAAGCTAGTAGAAGGAAGTTTAAAAGTTAATGGAAATACTCTTCAGACTAACCAATATCAATATCAGTTTGTAGATTACCAAACAGACAGTATTCTTGATATTAATTTAGGAAATATAACTGACAAAAAGGTTATAACTTTTACAACTGATGTTGATATAAATGTTTATAATTCCAATAATCCAGTAGGATATAATAATAAGGCTGTTTTATCGGGAGAAGGAGTAAAAGAAGGAACGTCTTCAAATAATGGAGTAGGATTTACCCCTAATATTATTCAGAAAAATGGAGCAGGTTATGATGCAGCTACAGGAATAATTACTTGGCAGGTTATTGTAAATAGTAATGAAACAAATGTAGGAGCTGGAGCGGTAGTTACAGATAATATTGAAGCAAATCAGAGTTATTTAGAAGGTTCTGCCACTATAGATGATGGAAGTAATGGATCTTTTATTAACTTATCCAGTAGTCAAGTTGTATATAAGTTTAATAACGCTTTTAATAAAAAGTATGTAATAACATTTAAAACTCAAGTAATAAACCCTACTCATTATAGAGCAAACCATAGCGAGAATTATAAAAATATAGTTAATTTAACTGCACCTAATATAAATCAAAATACTACAGGGTATCAGAGGGTAGATAGCGAGATAATTAGAAAAGAAGGAGTAAGCTATAATTACGCTACAAGAGAAGTAACGTGGAAAATAGTTGTTAATAGAAATAAAATGCCAATAACTAATGCTGTTGTTACAGATGCAATTCCGAATGGACATGATTATGTGGCTGGTTCAGCTACGATAGATGATAGTACAGCAGGATTTTTTAATAGTGATAGTAATATAGAATCTACAAGAATATTAAAATATACTTTTAATGGCACTATAAATAAGACATATACAATAACATTTAAAACTAAGATTATAGATTTAAGCATATTTAATACTAGTGGAAATAGAACAGTAGAAAATACAGCAAGTATTACTGGAAATGAGATACCAACAAATGGAGATAATGATAGTAAAGGAAGTAAAACTATTAGCAATGAAATAGTTAGTAAGACCTCTAGTTATACTAATGGTAATGCTTATATTGATTGGACAGTAAAAAGTAATCCTAACTGGAATGTTCCTATGTCTGGAGCTACTATAACTGATATTTTACAAGATGGACTTTCACTAGATACAGATACAGTTGAACTATACAAAGCTTCTGTAAACTCTGATGGAACTCTTGTTCAAGGCGAGAAAGTAACCCTTACAGGAGAAAATGTAAAGTATGATATAAATACTAGGAAATTTGATTTTACATTTCCTCAAAATTCTGGGTCTGGAGCATTTATTCTTAAATTCAGAACTAATGTATCTAAAACAGGTAATTACACAAATACAGTTAATTTTAAAGCTACTGGAGTAAGTGATGAGGATGGAACTACTCAAAATGGAGTTTGGTTCTCAGATGGAGGAGGTAGTGCTACAGGCGATACAACAGGAATTAAGATTGTAAAAACAGATGCAGATTCCAAACCATTAAGTGGTGCAGTATTCCAACTTATAGATCAATATGGAAGTGTTAAAGCTATTTCAGAGCCAACGAAAGCTGATGGAGCTGTTTTGTTTGATAAACTTAAATATGAAAGAAACTATTCAATTAGAGAAATAACAGCGCCAACAGGATACACACTTAATAGTAATATATATACTTTCCAAATAAAAAATGGGTTAAATCAAGGAACATCTTATGATAGTGTTGATGGAGTGCTTAAGTTCTCAAGTAGTGACAATAGTAAAAAAGTAGTAACTTATAACTATAAAGATGAGATATTAAGAGGAAATATTCAACTTCACAAAGCAGGGATTGAAGAAGATATTGAGGGGGCAGTATTTCAACTTTATAAAGAAGATGGAATAACTCCAGTTAAGGATTCTGATGGTAATAATATAATTTCAACTAGTAAAAAAGATGGAATAGTATTATTCACTAATATACCTTATGGAAAATATAAGATCAAGGAAATATCTGTACCAGCACCATACAGCATCTATAAAGGTGATATATCTGTAGATTTAACAAGTTTAACCGCAAACGGACAAGTTATTTATGCTAATCCATACAATGTATATAATTCTAAAATTAAAGGCTCACTAAAAATAATTAAAACCGATGAAAATACTGGACAACCGATACAAGGAGTTAAGATAGCACTTTATGATAATGAAAAAGAACAAAAGGGAAACTCAAAGGTTACTGGAGAAGATGGATCAGTTCAATTTGATAATTTAGAATATGGAGATTATTATTATAAAGAAATTTCTGCACCTGATAATTACGTATTAGATGATAACTACCATGCATTTAAAATAGAATCAGATAGTACAGCTTTAGCTCCTCAACTGATTAATTTTACCAATAAAAAGGTAAAAGGAGATATAGAGTTTACAAAGGTTGGAGAAGATTCAGATAGCAGTAAACTTAAAGGAGCAGTATTTGGGCTTTATCAAAATGATGGAGTAACTCCAGTTAAAAGTTCTAATGAAGAAGCCATAACTTCAACTAGTGGAGATGATGGAAAAGTTCAATTTAAGAACATTGAATATGGTACCTATAAAATAATAGAAATAAATGCTCCAACAGGATATAAATTATCTACGGAAGTTTTAACAGCAGTTATAGGGAAAGATGATAACGGAAAAACTGTTAAACCTGAAAGTGGAGATAAAGTTAAAAACATTAAAATAAGAGGGAATATAGAATTTACAAAAAAGGGTGACTTGTTAGATAAAGAAGCTCTTAAAGGGGCTGAATTTACACTTTACGAGGAAGATGGCATTACGCCAGTTACAAACTTATTAGGTAATATAACCTCAACTAGCGATGAAAATGGTAAGGTAAGATTTAGTGGTATTAAGTATGGAAAATACAAAATAAAAGAGACAAAAGCACCAGAAGGATATAATTTATCTAAAGAAGTTCTTAGCGCAAATATAACAGAAGATGGTGTGACTGTTACTCCGACATTTGCTAGCGGAGTTGCTGCAAGCTCTCTTATAAACAAGATTATAACTGGAGGAATTGAAATCTCTAAAACAGATATCTCAACCTCAGCACCAGTGCCAGGAGCAACTATTGCTATCTATACAAAAGATGGTACAAAGGTAGTTGAAGCTGTAACAGGAGAAGACGGAAAAGTAGTATTTGAGAAATTAAACTACGGAGATTACTACTTCCTAGAAACAAACGCACCTGAAGGATATTTGCTAAATCCAGATAAGCATGAGTTTAGCATAAAAGAAGATGGAGCAATACTAAAAGCTAATCTAAGTAACACAATGATAACAGGAGGAATTGAAATCTCTAAAACAGATATCTCAACCTCAGCTCCAGTACCAGGAGCAACAATAACTATCTATACTAAAACTGGGGACAAGGTAGTTGAAGCTATAACTGGAGAAGATGGAAAGGTTAAGTTCGAAAAACTAAACTATGGAGATTACTACTTCGTAGAAACAAACGCCCCAGAAGGATATTTACTAAATACAGATAAGCATGAGTTTAGCATAAAAGAAGATGGAACTATATTAAAAGCTACATTAACTAATACAATGATAACTGGAGGAATTGAAATCTCAAAGACAGATATCTCAACATCAGCACCAGTACCAGGAGCAACTCTTACTATCTATACTAAAGATGGTACAAAGGTAGTTGAAGCAGTGACAGATAAAGACGGAAAGGTTAAATTCGAAAAACTAAACTATGGAGATTACTACTTCTTAGAAACAAAGGCACCAGAGGGATATTTACTAAATACAAATAAGCATGAGTTTAGTATTAGGGAAGATGGTGTAGTACTAAAAGCTACATTGACTAATACCATGATAACTGGAGGAATAGAAATATCTAAGAGCGATATCTCAACTTCAGCACCAGTACCAGGAGCAACTCTTACTATCTATACTAAAGATGGTACAAAGGTAGTTGAAGCTGTAACAGGAGAAGATGGAAAAGTTAAGTTTAAAAAACTAAACTACGGAGATTATTATTTCTTAGAAACAAATGCACCAGAAGGATATTTACTAAATCCAGATAAGCATGAATTTAGTATTAAGGAAGATGGTGCAGTACTAAAAGCTAATCTAAGTAACACTATGATAACTGGAGGAATAGAAATCTCAAAGACAGATATTTCAACTTCAGCACCAGTACCAGGAGCTACAATAACTATCTACACTAAAGATGGTAGAAAAGTGATTGAAGGAGTAACTGATAAAGATGGAAAAGTTAAGTTCGAAAAACTAAACTATGGAGAGTACTATTTTGTAGAAACAAATGCACCGGATGGATATGTATTGAATACAGATAAGCATGAATTCAGCATAAAAGAAGATGGTGTAATATTAAAAGATAGTATAACAAATACAAAGAAAGTTGTCATAGATCTTCCACAAACAGGTGGATTAATAAGTCTTACAACTTTAATATATATAGGGATTTTCTCTATAGTATTAGGATTTGTATTTATATTCATTAGGAAAAGAAAAATAAGCTAAAATAAAAGATTAAGATCTAGGAGTATTGTGTAGTTTAAGTTTTAAACTCATAATACTCCTTAATTGTTTATATTAACAGGTTAATTAAAATTATAAAAATCTATTCTAAGTTAAATAATAATAAAAAGTTTCCTTGTACCTTAAAAAATATATTCATTTTTTCGAATTATATATTTAAGTATATCTTTTAGGAGGATATTCACTTGATTAAAAGTATTAATAATAAAATAATAGACATTAAAAATAATAATGAAGATATAAACATATTTATTGAGCAGTATAGACCATTTATAATATCTGCAACCAGTAAAATACTTAAAAGATACATAGATTATCATAACGATGAAGAATATAGTATAGCATTAATGGCTTTCTCAGAGGCAATTCAGAGTTATAAAGTAGACAGGGGAGACTTCTTATCTTTTGCTCAAAGATTAATAAAGTTAAGATTAATTGATAATTATAGAAAACAGAATAGGCAAAAAGAAGCTAAGTTTAGAGGTTTAGAGGAATTAGAAGATGAGATTAAAGTTCAATATATAGATAAAGCTTCTTTAGAAAACTATAAGCAAGAAGGAATAGATTATTTAAGAAAATTAGAGATAGAACAATTTTCAAAGGAGTTATTAGAGTATGATATAAGCTTTGATGATTTAATTAAAGTGTCTCCTAAATGGAAGTCAACAAAAGTTTTATATAACGAATTGATTAAGGAATCTATTAAAAACCCTTTAGTTATGAACAGTTTTACTAGAAATAAAACATTAAATATTAGAGAGTTAGAAAAAGTTACGAATATACCCCGAAAAAAAATAGAAAGAGCGCGAAGATATATAGTAGCGGTATTAATAATACTTGTTGGAGATTATGAATACTTAAGAGATTATATAAGTTTGGAGGAATGAGGATGAAGGGTATAGTTTTAGAAAAAAAAGATGGGCATGCAGTTTTGGTGGATAAACAAGGAAAGTTTCACAAAGTGAAAGATAAAAATGACATAATAGTTGGAGCTGAATATGAGAAAGCTAGGTTTTTAAGATTAAACAAGGGATTAGTTTTTAAAGTATCTGCGTTAATGATAGTTGGAACATTGGGTCTGTTTGGTTATAACGCATATGCATTGCCTAATGCATATGTATCACTTGACATAAATCCTAGCGTGGAATTAGCAACTAATTCTTTTGGAACAGTTATTGATGTTAACCCATTAAATGAAGATGGTGAGAAAATAAGCGAGGGGTTAACTCTTGAGGGTCAGAAAGTTGAAGATGCATTACAAACTTTAATTGAGGAAGCTAAGAACGAAGGATACCTTGATGAGAATTTAGATAATGCTGTAGCGGTTACTGTTTCAACTGACAATGAAGCTAAAGGAGAAGATATTCTAAAATCTGCCGAAGAAGCAGTAAAATCTGAACTTGAAAATCAAAATTTAGAAGATACTGAGATTATAGCTGAAAATATAAATACAGAAAGACATAAAGAAGCAGAACGATTAGGAATATCACCAGGAAAGATGTTATTAATAGAAAAGCTTAAAGCGGCTGATTTAGAGGTTAATGCTGAGGAGTATGCAAATAAATCAGTGAGAGAAATAATGAAGGTATTAAATGCTAAAAGGGCCGAAGACAGAGCTGAAGCTAAAGAAATCAAAAAAGAGGCTAAAAAAGATAAAGATAGTAGTGTTGAAGATAATTCATTACTAGGGGGGACAGAACAATCTTCTAACGAAGCAGTAACAGAAGAGAAAGTTGAAACCAAGTCTATAAATAAAAACGATGAGAAACAATCTGAAAAAACTACTGAAGTAAAGAGTAAAGCTAACAATTCTCCAAGTGATAATAGCCAAAAAGGTCAACAACAGTCTGAAAATGCTAACTCAAATTCACAAGAAAAAAGTAATAATTCAAAAGATAAAGAGAATAATGCTAGTGAAAAAAGTAAAGGTAATAAACCTAATGGTAAATAACTTCTAAGGGTTTTATATGTAAATAGAGTATTGCAAAATCAAGTAATAATAATTTTGTAATGCTCTATTTTTATTTTTTAAAAAAATATCTTATAAATATTAATTATTATTGTATAAAAGCATGTAACATAGGCATATTTTGCGACAAATGCATCCAAATGTTTAGAAAGTGTTTAGAATACATTAGTATACTGTAATGTAACATAGATAATATGTTGAATTTTTTATTGAAAGAGGTGAGAGAATGAAGAAAAAGAGATTTTCTATGGTTACTGCTATCTTTACATTGATTATGCAGATTATTTCTATAATCCAGCCTGTAAGGGGTCTTGCAGCTACAGGAAAGGATGTTACTAATACATTTAATTTTATAACTGGGATAAGTTTAACTGATAACAATGGAAATGCTTTAGGTGCAAATGTAGCTAAAGATGCAGAGGTAAGAATTAATTATACTTGGAGTATACCTAATAGAATTGATGGTCAAGATTTAGATGTTAATTCAGGTGATTATTATAGATTGCAATTACCTCAAGAAATTAAAATTTATTCAGCTATAAGTTCAAATATTAATGATACTAGTGGAAATAGAGTAGCAACCATGAACATAAATACTAGTGGATTAGTGACAATTACATTTACAGATTACCCATCCACGCACTCAAATGTAGTAGGAAATTTTTATGCTAGTAGTCGATTTGATTCTACTAAAATAGGTACGAATAATCCTATACCAATTGAGTTTACTATTCCTGGTGTTGAGGAACCGACTATAGTAAAAGTAGACTTTGCTCAAGCAAATCCATCCATACAAAAAGATGTAGATGGTGGATATAGTGCAGCTACTGATGAAATAACATGGAAGATAACTATTAATAAGGAAAATGTAAATGTAGATAGTGCAAGTATTGAGGATACCATACAGGCAGGGCAGAATTTTGTACCTGGATCAGTTAAAGTTAATGGAGCTATAGATAACAGTGACAATTATACTTATGATTCAGATAGCAAAAAATTTGTTTATAACTTTGGTGACATAACCACACAAAAGATAATAACATTTAAGACAAGCATACACGATGATTTAGCAGCCAAAGGACAAAATACTTATACTTATAGTAACAATGCAACATTGAAATACACAGAAAAAGGTTCAGCTAAAAGTGTAACATCAAGTACTAAGTCTGTTTCTGTTCCAGTGAAGCTAATTAGTAAAAGCGGAAGTTATGATAGTGAAAATAAGAGAATTAATTGGACTATAACTGTCAATGAAAGTGGTAGAACGATTAATAATGCGGTAGTTAGTGACCTAATTCCTAATGGGCTTACCTTAGATCCTTCAACAGTTAAAGTCGATGGTACTAATGGATCAAGCTATACAATTTCAGGACAGAACTTTACTTATAATCTAGGTAATATAAATACACAAAAAGTTATTACTTTTTCTACCAATGTAGATTCAGCTGTTTACAACAGCAATAATGAGCCAACATATACAAATACAGCAACATTAGCAGGAGATGGAGTAGCAAGTGGAACATCTGCAAGTATAGGAGTTGGGGTTCCTACTAATATAATCAGAAAAGATGGTATGGGATATGATGCCTCTACAGGTATAATTACATGGAAAATTACTGTGAATAGCAATCTAACCAATGTAGGAGCAGGAGCAGTAGTTACTGATACAATTCCTAGTGGACAAACATATGTTGAGGGTTCTGCAAGTATAGATGATATTACAAATGGTTCATTCACTACTTTAGAATCAGGTCAAGTAGTATATACTTTTAATAATGGATTTAATAAAACGTATGCTATAACTTTAAAAACACAAGTGACTGATGTTAATAAGTTTAGAGCAAACTATAATGGTAGTTTTAGTAATGATGCTAAAGTAGTAGCGCAAAGCATAAATCAAACTACTACAGGAACTCAAAGTATTACTAGTAATGTAATTACTAAAACAGGAACAAATTATAACTATTTAACAAGAGAACTTACTTGGAAAATAGAAGTTAATAAGAATGGGATGCCTATAACTAATGTAGTAGTTACTGATGCAATTCCAGCAGGTCAACAGTATGTTAGCGGATCGGCTACTATCGATGATTCCACTAAAGGTGCATTTGATAGTAATAGCAATATAAGTTCAACAGGTGTAGTTAAATATACCTTTAATAGTCAGATAAGTAAAACATACACTATAACTTTTAAAACAAAGATTATAGATTTAAGTATTTTTAATACAAATGGAAATAAAACGGTTTATAATACTGCATTAATTACTGGAAGTGAAATCCCTACAACTGGAGTAGCGAATAGTCAAGGTAGTAGAACCATTAGTAATTCTGTAGTTAATAAGACATCATCATATAGTTATGGTAACTCATATATAGATTGGACAGTAAAAACTAATTCTAACTGGAATATCGATTTATCTAACGCAACTATAACAGATTCGCTACCTAGTGGATTAGAGTTAGATACAGATACCGTAGAATTATATAAGGCAATAGTAAGTTCAAGTGATGGAAGTTTAACTCAAGGAAGCAGTATAGAACTTACAGGAGATAATGTTAAATATGACCCTGTAACTAGAAAATTTGAATTTACCTTCCCAGCAGATGCAGGTACAAATGCATATATACTTAAGTTTAGAACAAATACAACTAGAACAGGTAATTTTTCTAATACAGTTGAGTTTAAAGGAAGTGGAGTTCAACAAAGCTCTAGTAATGATAGAAATAATGTTTGGTTTTCAGTAGGTGGTGGAAGCGCTACTGGAGATACTGCTAGCATTAAGTTAGTGAAATATAATGATGATGGCTCTAAAAAATTAAGTGGGGCAGTATTCCAACTTATAGATAAGTATGGAAATGTTAAGGCAACTTCAGCTGCTACCGGAAGTGATGGAGCTGTTACATTTAGTAAACTTAAGTATGATAGGGATTACTCTATTAAAGAAATTACAGCACCAACAGGGTATAAACTAAATAGTAGTGTATATACATTCCAAATTAAAACAGGTTTAAACCAAGGTACTACTTACGATAGTTCAGATGGAGTACTTAAATATTCAAGTAGTGATAATACTAATAAAATTGTTACTTATAACTATACAGATAGCATATTTAAAGGTAGTATAGAATTTTATAAAAATGGGGTAGACGGAGTTTTACAAGGGTCAGTATTTATGCTTTACACAGAAGATGGTAACACAATAGTTAAGGATTCTTCCGGAAACAACATAACTGCAACTAGTGGAAACGATGGAAAGGTGTTATTTACAAACATACCTTATGGAAAATATAAGATAAAGGAAACTTCAGCACCTACATCTTATAGCATATATAAGGGAGACATAACAGCTGACCTAACAACTATTAATGGAGATGGACAATCCGTGCATGCAGCTCCTTATCTAGTATTTAATATTAAGATAAAAGGATCAGTAAAAATAACGAAAACTGACGAAGAAACTGGAGCTAAAATACAGGGTGCATCAATAGCTATTTTTGATAACAATAAAGAACAGATTAGAAATGCTAAAAGTACAGATGCAAACGGACAAGTTCAATTTGATAATTTGGAATTTGGAGATTATTTTTATCAAGAAATTAGTTCTCCAGATAACTATGTTTTAGATAATACTTATCATTCATTTAAAATCGAAGCAGACAGCACATCGTCAAATCCTCAGGCTTTAAGTTTTACTAATAGAAAGGTAAAAGGCAACATATCTTTCACAAAAGTTGGAGAAGGCAGTGATAGTAGTAAGCTTCAAGGAGCAGTTTTTGGGCTTTATCAAAATGATGGGGTTACTGAAGTTAGAAATTCAAGCAATCAACCTGTAAGAGTTACTAGCGGGAATGATGGAAAAGTAGTATTTAATAATATTGAGTATGGAAACTATAAGATAAAAGAAATAACTCCACCAGTAGGTTATAATTTGAATACTGAAGTTTTAGAAGCTACAATTGGAGAAAATGATAATGGACAAACTGTAAATCCTAAAATTGATGGTCAAACTGTAAGTACTGTGAAAAATATTAAAATAAGAGGAACTATAGAGTTTATCAAAACTGGAGAAGGCTCAGATGCTCAAGCACTTCAAGGTGCAGTATTTGGATTATATCAAGAAGACGGAGTTACACCAGTTACAAATTTACTTGGAGATATAACATCAACCAGTGATATTGACGGTAAAGTAAGATTCAGTGGAGTTGAATATGGTAGCTATAAGATAAAAGAAATTCTATCGCCTACAGGATACAATGTATCAAATCAAGTTTTAAATGCGACCATACAAGTACAAGGAAACACAGTTACACCTAAAGACAGTATTTCAGGAAATGATGTTTCTGTATTTAATAATTCAAAAGTTAAATCAACTATTAAAATTGTTAAATATGAAGCTGATGGTACAACACCTTTAGCAGGCGCAGAATTTACACTTTATAATGATGATACGAATCAAGTTATAGAGACAAAAACTACTGATGTAAGTGGAATAATACTTTTTGGAAACTTAAAGTATGGAAAATATAGAGTGCAAGAAACAAAAGCACCACAAGGATATGTTTTATCTCAAATAATTATTAAAAGAGAGATAGGCTCAACTAGCGATAACGCTCAGACATATACTTATGATGTTACAAATGTAAAAATAACAGGTAGTATAAGCCTTCAAAAGAATGACGAAAAGGGTAGTGCTATTAAAGGTGCAGAATTTACACTTTATGATAAGTCAGATACTTTATATTTAAATCCATTAGCAGTTGTATTAAGTGATGATGATGGAGTGATTAAATTCTTAAATGTAGTATATGGAGATTATGTTGTAGTTGAAACTAAAACATCTGATGATAGCTTTGTGCTTTCAACAACTCCTTTAAATGCAGCAATAGGTGATAATGATGATGGTAAAAATATAGAGTTAGGACCTGTTGTAAATGTTAAGAAAAAAGGAACCATTAAAATCAAAAAAACTGATATAGGTGAAAATCCATTAAAAGGAGCAGAATTTACTCTTTATGATAGTAATGAAAATGAAGTAGAGACTGTAATTAGTGATAACAATGGATTAGTAACTTTCAATAACGTAATATATGGACAATACAGCGTAAAAGAAACAAAAGCACCTACAGGATTTAATATTAATAATGAAGAAAAGTCAATTAATGTAACTGAAGACGGTAAAGTTTATGACTTAGGTAATATTGTTGATATTAAAATAACTGGAGGAATAGAGATATCAAAAATAGACTTCTCAACAGAAGCGCCAGTACCAGGAGCAACTCTTACTATCTATACTAAAAATGGAGACAAGGTAGTAGAAGGAGAAACTGGGAAGGATGGTAAAATACAATTTAATAGTTTAGAGTATGGAGACTACTACTTTGAAGAAACAAAAGCTCCAGAAGGATACTTATTAAATACAGATAAACATCCATTTAGTATCAGAGAAGAGGGTGCTATTCTAAAGGGTAGCTTAACCAATACTATGATAACTGGAGGCATAAAGATATCAAAAACAGACTTCTCAACAGAAGAGGCAGTACCAGGAGCAACTCTTACTATATACACTAAGAACGGTGATAAGGTAGTAGAAGGTGTAACTGGACAAGATGGAACTATAGAGTTTGATAAATTAAACTATGGAGAGTACTATTTTGAAGAAACAAAAGCTCCAGAAGGATATTTATTAAACCCAGATAAGCATGAATTCAGTATCAAAGAAGATGGAGTTATTTTAACTGACAGTTTAACTAACACTATGATAACTGGAGGAGTGGAGATTACAAAAACTGATTCTGTAACAGGTAATCCTATTAGAGGAGCTAGCATAGCAATATTCACTAAGGCTGGACACCTAGTAGGAGATGAATTCCAAGCTGTAACAGATGAAGAAGGTAAGGTTAAGTTTGAAAATCTATTATATGGAGACTACTATTTTATAGAAACAAGTGCACCAGAAGGATATTTACTAAATACAGACAAACATAAATTTAGTATTAAAGAAGATGGCGTTGTAGTAGAAGAAGCCTTAACTAATACAATGATAACTGGAAGCATAAAGATATCAAAGACAGATTTCTCAACATCGGAGCCAGTACCAGGAGCAACACTTACTATCTATACAAAAGATGATAAGAAAGTTGTAGAAGGTTTAACTGGGGAAGATGGAACAATACAATTTGATAAATTAAATTATGGAGATTACTACTTTGTAGAAACAAAAGCTCCAGAAGGATATTTATTAAACACAGATAAACATTCATTCAGTATCAAAGAGGATGGATCTATCTTAGAAGATAGTTTAACAAATACAATGATAACTGGAGGAATAAAAATATCAAAAACAGATCTCGCAACTTCGGAGCCAGTACCAGGAGCAACACTTACTATCTACACAAAAGATGGTAAAAAAGTTGTAGAAGGTTTAACTGAGGAAGATGGAACAAGACAGTTCAATAAATTAAACTATGGAGATTACTATTTTGTAGAAACAAAAGCTCCAGAAGGATATTTATTAAACACAGATAAACATTCATTTAGTATTAAAGAAGATGGAGTTATTCTACAAGATAGTTTAACAAACACTTTAATAACTGGAGGAATAAAAATATCAAAAACAGACTTCTCAACAGGATCGCCAGTACCAGGAGCAACTCTTACTATTTATACTAGTGACAATAAAAAAGTAGTAGAAGGGGTAACTGGGAAAGATGGAACTATACAATTTGATAAGTTAAACTATGGAGATTATTACTTCATAGAAACAAAAGCTCCAGTAGGATACTTATTAAATCCTAACAAACATCCATTTAGTATTAAGAAGGATGGTGTTATTGTAAAAGATAGCTTAACAGATATAGCTAATTTCCAAATTACTATGGATGCAGAACCTAACTCAATAGTTGGTGATGGTAAATCAACAACAGTTATAACAGCCAAGGTAGTTGATGAAAATAACAAACCTTTAGCTGGAATTAAGGTGGAATTCTCCGCAGAAAAAGGTGATTTTCCAAAAGGAAGTTCAGCAGTCACCGATGAAAATGGAGTTGCTTCAGTAGTATATAGATCTAGTAAAATAGAAGGAATAGAAAATCAAGTTATACCTGTTAATGTATATATTCATGATGAAGAGCATGGATTAAATGCCCAGGATAAAATAAACATTACATTTATGCCAGGGATAATACAAGGTGTAGTAGTAGATAATGATACAGGTCTTCCGATAAAAGGAGCAATAGTTGAAATTAAACAAGATTTTGACGGAGATGGAGTAATAGACTTTACAGCCAAAGTTATTACATCAGATGATGGAAAATACAAGATAGTTGTTCCTAAGGGAGATGTAACCTATAACTTATTTATAACTAAACCAGTTGAGATTAATGGAAAGATGGAAAATAAGACATTTACTCAAAAGTCACATGCTGGAACTATGACAGGAAGTGGTGAAGATGTTTTTGATTCCGTAAAAACTGCTGCTGGTGTAATATTAGTTAAAAATGTAGATGGAACTAAAGGATATCTAAATGATTATTCTAAATATTCAATTGAGTTCCCAGGAAATAGTACTGATATTAAAATCGGAAATGATGGAAACTCTAAAGGAATTTTTGAAATTCCAAACCTTGAAAAGGGTCATGAATATAATTTAAATATTGTATATCACTTTGAGGATGGAACTAAGATAGTAGTTGGAAAGATTAATTTAACGTTAGATTCAAATGGTGAAATGATAATAAGTACAGCCCTTATTGATCCATATGGAATTATTACAGATGCCACTACAGGTAAAGTAATAGAAGGAGCAGATGTTAAGTTATATTATGCAGACACTAAAAGAAATGTGGATGCAGGAAAGAAACCAGGAACTTTAGTAGAGCTTCCAGGGCTAGATGACTTCCCTCCAGCAAACAATAAAAATTCTCAATTTAGTGATAATGGTGGTAATTACGCATTTATGGTTTTCCCAAACACTGATTACTATATCGTTGTTACTAAACCAGGATATGATACATTCACAAGTGGTACAATAGAAGTTAATGATGAGATTGTTAAACTAGATATACAAATGACACCAGCAAAGAGCACTCAAGTTATTGATAAAGTTGATGATTCAAAACTTCCTCAAACAGGAAGCTTAGTTGGGTTAACAGGATTAGTAATGATGGGAGTAATGTCAATAGTTTCTGGCTTAATGATGATTTTTACTAAGAGAAGAAGATATATTTCCAAACATTAATAAAAATCTATAAAATTTATAGCCTCAAGATAAATATAAAAGGTTGTCTTGAGGCTATTTTCATATTAAGAAAATTATCAAAGATATAATTTGGTGTATAATTAATAAAAATGACTTGTAATAAGGGGATTTAATAAAAGTAATTTATAGCGAGGGGAAAGACCAATGAGTATATTTCTTTATATCTTATCTAATAACATAATACCAATATTTTTTCTAATAATCTTAGGTTATATACTAAGCAAGAAGTTTAACTTTGACATTAATACTCTTAGTAAAATAAATATATATTTGTACATGCCTTTTTTTATTTTTACACAGATATATAGTACTAAAATGCCTGATAATATGGGGAGAGTTCTTCTATTTGTAATAATTTTAGCTATATTTAATTCAATAGTATCATCATTAGTAGCTAAGATAAGAAAATATGATGAAGGTTTTAAAAACGCATTTATAAATTCTATAATATTTTATAATTCAGGAAATATAGGAATTCCTCTGATTACTTTAGTGTTTAGCAGTGCACCATTTATAGTAGATGGACAGACTCCTTATTTAACAGCAGCATTAACAACTCAAATAGTAGTGCTAATAGTACAAAATATATCTACCAATACAGTAGGTTTTTATAATGCAGGAAAGGGAAGTATGCATTGGAAGGATTCTGTGAAGAGTATATTTAGAATGCCAGCAATATACGCTATACCTACAGCATTTTTATTAAAACTTGTACAATATAACTTAGAGAATTTTCCTTTGTGGCCAGCTTTTAATTATTTAAAAGAAGGACTTATATCTATAGCACTTATAACTTTAGGAGCACAACTTGCAAAGACTAAGTTTGCCTTTAATAATAAAGAAGTTTATATTTCAAGCTTTGTAAGACTTATAGGAGGACCTATAATTGCTTTAATAATATTAAAGTTTATTAATATTACAGGAGTTGCAGCTCAAACTTTAATGATCTCATCAGCATTACCTACAGCGGTTAATACTGCACTTATAGCTGTGGAGAGAAAAAATCACCCTGATTTTGCATCTCAGGCAGTTATGGTGGCTACTCTAAGTAGTGCTGTTACTTTGGTTTTAGTTGTATATATTTCTAGAATTATTTTTCCAGTATAAATAAGTTAATATGATATAATTTTATGGGGTGATATTATGAAAGATAAGATTATAGATTTAAGAAGTGATACAGTAACACAACCTACAGAAGAAATGAGAGAAGCTATGTTTAAAGCTATGGTAGGTGATGATGTATACGGAGATGATCCAACTATAAATGAACTTGAAGAATATGCAGCTAAGTTAGTAGGAAAAGAAGCTGCTTTATTTGTACCTAGTGGAACCTTTGGAAATCAGTTAGCTTTATTTACTCACTGTAAAAGAGGAGATGAAGTTATACTTGGGGATGATTGTCATATAGTAGCTCATGAAGTTGGGGGATCTGCGGTTATTGCTGGAGTTCAACTTAGAGCTTTAGAAACAGTTAGAGGACAACTTAATTTAGATAAGGTAAAGTCAATTATAAGAACTGAGGATGAGGATATACATTTTCCAGGAACTTCTTTAATATGCCTTGAAAATGCTTATTCAAACGGAGCTGTTTTACCTTTAGACTACGTAAAAGAAGTTTATGAAATAGCTAAGGATAGAAATATAAATCTTCATATAGATGGAGCTAGATTATTTAATGCAGCTACTTCTTTAGAAGTTGATGTTAAAGAAATTACAAAATATTGTGATTCAGTAATGTTCTGTTTATCAAAAGGTCTTTGTGCGCCTATAGGATCAATGCTTGCAGGAAGTAAAGAATTTATAGATAAAGCAAGAAAGAAAAGAAAGCTTTTAGGCGGAGGAATGAGACAAGCTGGATTCTTAGGAGCAGCTGGACTTATAGCCTTAAAAGACATGACTAAAAGATTAAAAGAAGATCATGATAATGCAAAATATTTAGCTCAAAGACTAGAAGAAATTCCGAATATAAAGGTTGATAGAGACAATCTTGATATTAATTTAGTATTCTTTAAAATAGGAAACTGTCCACTATCTTCAGAAGAAATGGTTAATATCTTTAGTGAAAAAGGAATAAAGATAAATGGACCAGAGGGCGGCAAAATGAGATTTGCAACTCACTATTGGGTTAATAAGGAAGCTATAGACTATGTGGTTGAGGTTATGAAATCAATATTAAAATAAAGAGTATTGAAAAAGTTAAAAACTAATGATAGTATGTAATTATCTTAAATAAGAAAGGGAGTATATTTGTGAGTGAGGTAGTTTTAAACTAAGTAATTAAATAATAAGTCTTAAAAATCAAACCTTTTATAGGTTTATTTGTTGATGGATTTTTTAGGCTTACACTTAGTAAAAACTGTTCACAACTCCTTAAGGTAAATAGGATTTTTTCTCATGAAAAATTTTATTACTTAAATTGTATTTGTACTGTAGGTGAACTCTGTTTGCTTACAGTTTTTTTATTACAGAAAATTAATATTGAGTAGCTTTAATTAAGTGAGAAGTCTTTAAGATCCTCTAAATAAAAATAACGGAGGAATTAAAGTTGAATAATAAAACCACAGAATTATTAGAATATAACAAAATAAAAGATATATTAAAAGGATATGCCTTATCAGAAATTGCAAAAAACAATATAGAAAAACTAGAGCCGTTAGTAGACAAAAACAAAATAGAGATGGATATGAAGGAAACTACCGAGGCGAGAAATGTAGTAAATATAAGCTCCAGTATACCACTTCATAGTTTGTCAGGAATAAATGGAATAAAGGAAAAGTTAGATAAAGGAATAATACTATCTCCAGAAGATTTAGAAACTTTGTGTGGACTTCTAAAAGAGATAAAAAAGATGAAGAGGTTTATGGAAGATAAACAGTATTATGCACCTACTATAAGCAGTTATATCCATTCAGCATATGAAATGGAGGATGTAAGAGAAGAAATTGAAAAATGTATAGTTAGAGGAGCTGTAGATGATAGAGCAACATCTGCTTTGTGGAAAATAAGAAGAAAGATATATGCTCTTGAAGATAAAATAAAGGTTAAGCTAGAAGCTGTGCTTAGAAATGAAAAATATAAAACCTATATTCAGGATTCAGTTATAAGCCAAAGAAATGGAAGGTATGTAATTCCTGTAAAAAGCAGTTATAGAAAAGATATAGAGGGAAGTATCCACGATAAATCCAATACCGGATTAACCACATTTATAGAGCCAGTGGAAGTTAAAAAAGCTCAAGATGAATTAGAAAGCTGTAGATTTGAAGAGGAAAAGGAAGTATATAGAATACTATCGACCTTAACTAATCTAGTTTGCGATTATAAAAGAGAACTAAATATAAATATCGAGATAATGAGTAACTATGATTTTATATTTGCCAAAGGAAAATACAGCAAAGCAATAGATGGGAGAGCAGTTAGCTTTAACACTAAAAATTATACAAATATTATAAAAGGGAAACATCCACTAATAGGTCAATCAGCAGTACCTTTAGATTTTGAAATAGGAAAAGATTATAAAGGAGTAATTATAACTGGGCCTAATACTGGAGGAAAAACAGTTGCACTAAAGACTTTAGGGTTAATAACAATGATGGCTCAATCAGCTCTTCATGTTCCGGTAGATGAAGGAAGTGAAATAGGTATATTTGGAGATATATTAGTAGATATAGGAGACGGTCAGAGTATAGAACAAAACCTAAGTACCTTCTCTTCTCATATAAAAAATATAATAAATATTTTAGATAATGCAGATAAATATACCTTAGTTATTTTAGATGAAATAGGATCGGGAACAGATCCAGGAGAAGGAATGGGGATTGCTATTTCAGTACTTGAAGAGTTATATGATAAAGGCGCAACTATATGCGCTACAACTCACTATAATGAAATTAAAAATTTTGCAGAAAAACACAAAGGTTTTATAAACGGTTCTATGGAATTTGATATAGAAACGCTTAAACCATTATACAAGCTTAATATAGGAAAACCTGGTGAAAGTAATGCTTTCTTAATTGCACTAAGACTTGGGATGGAAAAGAAATTAATTGAGAAAGCCCATGAGATAGCTTACAAGGAAAAAGTGGATTACTCTCAATATAAAATAGTAAATACTAATAAGCTTGAAGAAACTAAAATTAATGAAGAGAAAATAGAAAAGATAAAGATTTTAGAAAAGAAAAACAATCAGGTTAAAGATAGGCCAAAGGAACCTCTATTTAATATTGGAGATTCTGTATTTATAAGCTTTATGAATAGAACAGGGGTTATATGCGAAGCTGAAAACTCTAAAGGTGAGTACGGAGTTATGGTTATGAGGAAAAAGCTAAGGATTAATAAAAAAAGATTATCTCTTTATATAGATAAGGAAGAATTGTATCCGGAGGACTATGACTTTGATATTATTTTTGAAAGCAAAGAAAATAGAAAAAAGAATAAAGTTATGAACAAGAGACATGTTGATGGTATGATAATTAATATAGAGGATAAATAAAACCTGATATTTTTAGTTTATGGGAGCTGATTTGCATGGGAGATTATATAAATTTTATAGAGAGTGCATGGAAAAACTTTGTAGAGAATGATTATGTTGAACCACAAGTTAGAAAAGAAATTTCTGAATCTTGGGTTAGATGCAAAACCTATGGGGTTGATTATAATAACGGAAGAGGAAGTAACAGATATAAAATAGATGTTGAAGTAAAATCAAAAGAAAATGAAACACTAATATCTGTAGCAATTCCAATAATGAAAAGTCTCTATAATATTGTTGAAGGAACAGGTTTTGCAATAATGCTTACAGATAGAGATGGATATATAATTCATATAATCGGAGATAAGGACATAATGAAAAGAGCAGATGAGCTAAATTTTGTAAAGGGTGCATTATGGACTGAAAAGATGGTTGGAACTAATGCTATAGGAACAGCTATTTATTTAAATAAGCCATTACAAACCATTGGAGCAGAGCACTATGGAAAGAGTCAACATTCATGGACTTGCTCTGCAGCTCCTATAAATAATGAAAATGGCAACTTAGTTGGCTGTATTAATATGTCTGGAAACAGATCAGATGCCCATTTGCATACATTAGCCATGGTTATTTCAGCTGCTCAAGCTATAGAGAAACAAGTAGCTTTAACTAATTCATATAATCTTTTAAATACAACATTTGATTCTGTATTTGAAGGGCTTATTTCATTAGATAGAGACTTAAAAATACAAAGAATAAATAATAGAGCAAGTGAAGTTTTAAGATTATCTAGAGAGGAAGCTCTAGACTTAAATATAAAGAGTTTAATAAGAAACATAGATCTTGAAGAAATAATTAATACTAAAGGACATAATAATATAGATTGTGACTTTTATATAAAATCTAAAATTATAAAATGTATAATAAATGTCGTACCAATAAAAACAAATGAAGAGATTAATGGTATAGTTATTAGCCTTAGAGAAGCTAGACATGTTCATAAACTTGTAGGGAAAATTGTAGGTTATAAAGCAACTTATAACTTTGAGGACTTTATAACTAATAACTCTAAGATGAAAAAAGTTATAAATATGGCAAGAAAAGCTTCAAGTAGTGATTGTAATATTTTAATTGAAGGAGAGAGTGGCACTGGTAAAGAAGTTATAGCACAGGCTATTCATAACTTTAGTAAAAGATCTAATAAACCTTTTGTAGCAATAAATTGTGCATCTATTCCAAGAGAACTCGTAGAAAGTGAATTCTTCGGATATGAGAGAGGGGCTTTTACTGGAGCCAATAAAGAAGGTAACCCAGGAAAGTTTGAACTAGCTGATGGAGGAACAATTTTTTTAGATGAGATAGGAGAACTTCCTTTAGACATACAAAGCAAGCTCTTAAGGGTATTAGATAATAATAAAATCACTAGAATAGGATCAACTTATGAGAAACAATTAAATGTTAGAGTTATAGGTGCAACTAATAGAGTTCTTAAGGATGAGATAAGAAAAAAGAGTTTTAGAGAAGATTTATATTATAGGTTAAGTGTAATAAATATAAAGACACTTCCACTGAGAGAAAGAAAAGAAGATATAGAGCCATTAGTAAATAGTTTTATCCAGCTATTGAATAGCAGTAATTCTATTGATAAGATAGTTACTCCAGATTATATAGAGAAACTTAAACAGTTTGAATGGAGCGGAAATGTAAGAGAGCTTAGAAATGTTGTGGAAAGAGACTATTACTTAAGCGAAGATGAACTAAATGCTAAAGAAGATTGTGAAGTAAGTTTAGATAAGGAATTACTTACAAATGATGAAGAAGTAATATCAATGCAGGAATTAGAAAAAGAAAACATAGAAAAAGCTATATATAGTTGTGAAGGAAATATAGTAAAAGCTGCCTTACTTCTCAATATTAGCAGAGCAACTATTTATAGAAAAATAAAAAAATATAATATATCACTGTATCATAATGAGAAAATTTTATAGTAATCTCAAAATGAGACAGATATAAATGTTTCATTTTGAGAATGTGAACATAAAAAGGGCTTAATTAAGTCCTTTTTCTTTTGGCATAATAGTTGCTTTAATATTTGTGAATAAATTAACATTGATGTTAAGAAAGTAACGATTAGGAGGAATAGTTATGAAAGCAGCATTATGGTATGGAGTTAAAGATGTTAGAGTTGAAGAGATTGAAGAACCAAAGGTTTTAGAGGGAACAGTAAAAGTTAAAGTAAAATGGTGTGGCATATGTGGGTCAGATCTTCATGAATATTTAGGAGGACCAATTTTTATACCAGTTGGACAACCTCATCCTTTAAGCAAAAATGTGGCACCAGTTGTATTAGGACACGAATTTTCTGGAGAAGTTATAGAGGTTGGAGAAGGAGTTAGTAAGTTTAAAAAAGGGGATAGAGTTATAGTAGAGCCTATGGTTGTTTGCGGAGAGTGTCCAGCCTGCAAAGAAGGAAAATATAATCTTTGTGAAAAATTAGGCTTTCATGGATTATGTGGATCTGGTGGGGGATTTGCAGAGTATACAGTTTTTCCACAAGAATACATACACAAGATTCCAGAGGGAATGTCATACGAGCAAGCGGCACTAGTAGAGCCAATGGCAGTAGCACTACATTCAATAAGAATAGCTAAGTTTGTAACTGGAAATACAGCTTTAGTGTTGGGTTCAGGACCAATAGGACTTGCTACTATTGAGTGTTTAAAGGCAGCAGGCGCTAGCTTAGTAATAGTTCTACAAAGAAAGTCTATAAGACAAGAATATGCAAAAAGAGCTGGAGCTGATTATGTATTAGATCCTAATGAATGTGACATAGCTACAGAAGTTAAAAAGTTAACAGGTGGATTGGGTGTTGATGTAGCATTTGAGACAACTGGAGCAAAGATAGGTTTAGATACAGGCCTTGACTCACTTAAATTTGAAGGAACTTTAGTTGTGACAAGTATTTGGGAAGGTGAAGTTAATATAAATCCTAACAAGCTAGTATTTACTGAAAAGAAAATAGTAGGAACATTAGCTTACAGACATGAATTCCCTGCAACAATGGCCCAAATGAAAGATGGAAGAATAAAAGCTGAGGGATATATAACATCTAAGGTATACATTGACGATATAGTTGAAAAAGGATTTGGAGCATTAACAGGACCTGAGAAAAAGCAACATGTAAAGATATTAGTAACACCAGAGAAGGAACTTTTATAATAAAAACCAAGGATTAATATACGGAGGAGAAACATGTACAAGATAGTTAAAAAAAGACAACTAAACGAAAATATCTATCTAATGGATATAGAAGCACCGAGAGTAGCAAAATCATCAAATCCAGGACAATTCATCATAGTAAAAATGGATGAAAACGGTGAAAGAATTCCATTGACCATATGTGATTATGATGCTGAAGCTGGAACAGTAACAATAGTGTTCCAAACATTAGGTGGCTCAACACAAAAAATGGCTACTTATAATGAAGGAGACTACTTCCATGACTTCGTAGGTCCACTTGGAGTACCATCAGAAATGGTACATGAAGATTTAGAGGAGTTAAAGAAGAAGAAAATAGTATTTATAGCAGGTGGAGTTGGAACAGCACCAGTATATCCACAAGTAAAGTGGCTAAATTCAAAAGGAATTAATGTAGATGTTATAGTAGGGGCAAAAAGCAAAGACATATTAATATTAGAAGAAGAAATGAAAGAAGTAGCAGGAAACCTATATATAGCAACAGATGACGGTTCCTATGGACATAAAGGATTAGTAACAGAAGTACTTAAAGATTTAGTGCAAAATCAAGGAAAAGAATATGACTTAGTAGTAGCCATAGGACCTATGATAATGATGAAGTTTGTATGTCTATTAACTAAGGAATTAGATATAAATACAATAGTAAGTTTAAACCCAATTATGGTAGATGGGACAGGAATGTGTGGAGCTTGCAGAGTAACTGTCGGAAACGAAGTTAAGTTTGCCTGTGTAGATGGTCCAGAATTTGATGGACACCTAGTAAACTTTGATGAAGCAATGAGAAGACAAGCTATGTATAAGACTCAAGAAGGACGAGTAGAACTTAAAAAAGTCGAAGGGGATACCCATCATGCAAAAAACTGTGGCTGTGGAGGTGAAGAATAATGGATAGAATGAAAAGAATACCTATAGCTGAACAAGCACCAGAAGTAAGAGCAAAAAACTTCGAAGAAGTATGTTTAGGTTACACAGATGAAGAAGCTAACCTAGAAGCCTCAAGATGTTTAAACTGTAAGAAACCTAGATGTGTAGATAAATGTCCAGTATCCATTAACATACCAGCCTTTATACAAAAAGTAAAAGATGGAGACATAAAAGCAGCAGCAGAAGTAATAGCAGAAGCATCCTCACTTCCAGCAGTATGCGGAAGAGTATGTCCTCAAGAAAGCCAATGTGAGGGACAATGTGTACTAGGCGTAAAAGGTGAAGCTGTAGCTATAGGAAAGCTTGAAAGATTCGTAGCTGACTGGACTAGAGAAAACAATGTAGATATCTCTAAAAAAGCTGAACCAAACGGCAAAAAAGTAGCAGTAGTAGGGGCAGGTCCAGCAGGATTAACCTGTGCGGGAGATTTAGCAAGACTAGGTTATGAAGTTAAGATATTTGAAGCATTACATGAACCAGGTGGAGTATTAGTATACGGAATACCAGAGTTTAGACTACCAAAGGAAACAGTAGTAAAAACAGAAATAGAAAATGTAAAGAAACTTGGAGTAGAAATAGAAACTAACGTTATCGTAGGAAGAACAATAACAATAGATCAGCTATTCGAAGAAGAAGGATTTGAAGCAGTATTCGTAGGCTCCGGAGCAGGACTTCCAAAGTTCATGGGAATACCAGGAGAAAATGCAAACGGAGTACTATCTGCAAATGAATTCCTAACAAGAAGCAATCTAATGAAAGCCTTCAAAGAAGGTTACGACACTCCTATAAGAGTTGGAGATAGAGTAGCAGTAGTTGGCGGTGGAAATGTTGCAATGGATGCAGCAAGAACAGCTTTAAGACTAGGAGCAGAAGTTCATATAGTATATAGAAGAAGCGAAGCAGAGCTTCCAGCAAGAGTAGAAGAAGTACACCATGCAAAAGAAGAAGGAATAATCTTTGACCTTCTAACAAACCCAGTAGAAATACAACAAGATGAAAAAGGCTGGGTTACAGGAATGAAGTGTATAAGAATGGAACTAGGCGAACCTGATGCCTCAGGCAGAAGAAAACCAGTAGAAGTAGAAGGCTCAGAATTTGTAATGCCACTAGATACAGTAATAATGTCTCTTGGAACATCACCAAACCCACTAATATCTTCAACAACAAAAGGATTAGAAATAAATAAAAGAAGATGCCTAGTAGTTGAAGAAGAAACAGGAAAAACAACAAAAGACGGAGTATACGCAGGCGGAGACGCAGTAACAGGAGCTGCAACAGTAATTCTAGCAATGGGAGCAGGAAAAAGAGCTGCAAAAGGAATTCATGAATATTTAAGCAGTAAATAAAGATAAGACTGTAGAGCTAACCTTAAAAATTAGTTCTGCAGTTTTTTTATATCTATATTTATTAGTAAGTTCAGAAACTGTTGCTAAATAACTATATTGAAATGATATATTATAAATAACAAAATGACTAATAGATTAGAACAAACCCCTATAAAAATACAGCGGCTCGGTAGGAGACGTCTGTATTTTTATAGAAGAATTCAAGAATAGAAGTTAAATGGAATCTAATGAGGCTTTTGGGAATAAGCCTCTACAGGACAGTAGTGCATAGAAACAGCGAAACAGCGGAGCAGTGGAAAATAGGAACATTGGGACAGCGGTATGATGGAAATTAGAAATTTAGAAATAAAATTGTTTTAAATTTTGAAAATATTTTTTCTGAGAAACTGCATAAGGAGTAGAAAGAAAAAGTAGACTACCCTAAGAATGAAAGAATGAAAGAATGAAAGAATGAAAGAATTATTGAAATTTTAGCAATTATTAATATTATAAAGAAACTTTTTGAAAATAAGATCAATAGTACATAGATAAACAGTTGATGGGGAAAAATTTAAGAGTGTAAAATATAATCTAAGATATTCCCCAAATCAAATCACGTTCATTTTCGCTGATTTTTCTATATACCAATCTCCAAAACATCTTATGAAGCATTTCAGTATCAGTTATATGTATGTTATAAATTTTTTCTAGTAAGCAAGCTTTTTCATTTTCTGTATATTCATCAGGTTTAAAAATATAACTAGAATTTTTTAAATTATACTTTATTTCAAAATATGCTTTACTGAATTTTTTAACTTCATATATTGAAGCGGAATCTAAAATTTTAGATAGCTGAGTTGCTACAAAATTATCCATGTGATATAAGATTGAAATGTCAGAAATTTGAGAATAGAAAAATATCCAGCCGTACCGTCTTGTTATACCTATTTCTCCAGACAATAAACTACTTACTGAACCTGATATAATTAAATTAAGTTCAAATATCAATGCTTTTTTAGTAAATGACTTTTTGTCACTATGTTTGTATCTTGTTATTATATTGATTATTTTATTTTCTAGCCTAAATCTATTAGTTGATTTAATTGATAATTTTGATTCTAAAAAATTACTAGTGTAGATACTGTAACCTAAGAAATCAAATGACGATAATCTTAAACAACCATGTTTTTGTTTGTCTTTATTCAATTCTAATTTACAATTATTTGTTAGATGGTGGCTTAATTCATTAATAACATCATCCTTATATTTTTCGTTACAAAAAATCAAAATATCGTCAACATATCTAATAACAAATATATCTTTTCTTAAAGAAAACATATTGTCAAAATTTAACATATAAATTTGAGACAATATATTTGAAATAGATAGGCCTTGGGGTAATCCTAGATTATTAGAATTTTTTTCTGGATATGTGGGATTTTCTAGTGCTTTAAATATTAAATTTAAAAGAATTTTGTCTTTAATTCTTTTCTTCAAAAAGTCTTTTAAGATTGCATGGTTTATTATGCCATAAAAATTTTTTATATCTAATTTAATAAAGTAGTCATACTTATGTAAGTTTAAATTTTGTGTAACGATTTTTATGCATTCTTGAGGTAAATAAGTTCTTTTACATTCAGGAAAATATTCTTTTAATGTTTCTAGTATTATCTTTAAACATAATTTATCTTTAAGAGTAGGTATAGATATACAACGTGGATTTGAGTTTCTATTCTTAATTATTAATTTTTCTTTATATCTAGTAAATTTGTATGTATCACTTAATATACATTTGCGAATGGATTTTAATAAATCATCTTCAATATTTTTATATCTAGCATATGTCATTTTATCAATACCTGTTGCACTAGAAAATTGAATTGAGGATTCACTATATTGTTTTAAGTTAGATAGTCTTAGATGTGTTCGTAATAACTTTCTTTTCATAATATTGATGTCCTCATTTCATTTTTATGTATATAAGAAGTAACGGTATTAAGGAAAGAGAAAAAATTAACAAATAAAATAAAACATTCTTAAACAAATAAGAAACTTTCCTGAAGTTATCCAGTTTATTGCTGGAGTAAAGATATTTATCATAATCTATTTGTTCTTGATTTGGAGTACTATCTAATATGGAAATATATTTTTTTTAATTTTTATAAAGTCACTAAAGATATCCTTGTATGTAGATTCATCAATAAAGAGTTCACATTGCAGTTCTAAATTTTTCAAGTCTTCTTCTATGACTGTTATTTGTATATAAGATATCTTAAATTCATTAGCTCTATCTTTTAATTTGGCACTGGTAACAATTAATGTTATACCCATCAAAAAGATAGAAATAATTAAATTTAAAATATCAAATTTTTGATCTGGAAATATAAGAGTTACTACGGATAACGCTAAAGTAGAAATTGAATACCAGTTTAATAAAAATTGACTCAATGAATCTAATTTATTAAGTCTGTTTTCAGAGTTCATACGTACTTTTTTAGTAATCCAAACTTTATCGTAGCTAAAGCTATGAATTTCCTCTTTTAATCTTTCAATTTTAGAATTATCATAAGAATCATTTTTATCCATATAAACATCACCTCTTTGCAAAGTGAGGGGGCTAGAAGTCAAAACTTCCATGATTAGATTAATGTTTTCTAAATATGAAGAAAACCCAAAAGATTTACTTAAATAGAAGTAAATACTGTATTAGTATACTTAATTAATAATTAAGTCTTGCAAACATTCAGACGAAGCTTGCAATCCCCCTCGCAAAAATATTATCCCATAATTAAAGCATATTGAAAACAATAAACATGCGAGTTACATATTAAATTAAAAAATGTTTAGTTATAACTCAAAGAAAGCTTATAGTAAGTGAGTCTTTAATTTGATAGTATTTATTTAGAAAAGTTTATTTATGAAAGGGTTGAATAAGATGAATGATGTTATGAATGTTATTTCAAATCGTATGTCTCTTAGAAAATACAAGGAAGAAAAGATATCTAAAGAGCATTTGGATATAATAATTGAAGCAGCCATGAGAGCCCCTACTGCCGGGAATATGATGATGTATTCAGTGATTATTGTTGAAGATGAGGAAAAGAAAAAGAAGCTTAGTAAAACTTGTGATGATCAGCCTTTTATAGCTAAGGCACCAACAGTATTGATATTTTTAGCGGATATGCAAAGATGGTATGATTATTTTGATTATAGTAATGTTAAAGATTATTGTGAACGTAATAATAAAAAATATGCTGGACCTGGCGAAGGTGATTTTGTTTTAGCTATTGAAGATACAATGATAGCTGCACAAAATGCTGTTATAGCTGCTGAATCATTAGGAATAGGCTCATGTTATATAGGAGATATAATTGAAAACTATGAGATTCATAAAGAAATGTTTAATCTACCTAAGTGGGTAGTGCCTGTAGGTATGCTTTGTATGGGATATTACCCAGGAAATTACAATAGAATAATACAGCCTAGGTTTGATAGGAAATATATCGTTTTTAATGAAGAATATAATAGATTAAAAAATGAAGATTTTGCAGATATGTTTAAGGATAAAAAAGTAGCTAAAGAAAATATATATAAAGCTGAAAATTTTGGACAATATATGTATGGTAGAAAAATAGGATCAGATTTTTCAAAAGAAATGACTAGGTCAATAAAGGTTATGATGGAGAATTGGAAGGAGAAATAATTTTCTAATCTAATTTTAATCTTTAACTAATTTTATTATAAGCCTCTGAATTTATACTTTAAATATAGATTAAGAAAAATAAATTTTGGAGGGATAATATTATGATAACAATTGAGCAAATAGATGAATTAAGAGGAAGAGTAGATGTATCTTATGAAGATGCAAAGGAAGCTTTAGAGCAAAGTAATGGAGATATCTTAGAGGCAATTATTTATCTTGAGAAAAACGGAAAAATAAAAGAAGAAGCTAAACAAGAAGAGAAAAAAGAAAGTGGAGCCTCAGATGCTATATGTGGAGCAATATCTTGGTGTAAAAAGGTAATAAGAAAAGGAAATTCAAACTATTTAGAAGTAAGAAAACATGAAAATACAATATTGAAGCTTTCATTAACAATAACATCAATAGTAATTGTATTAGCACCATATATATCAATACCATTATTACTATTAGCATTATTTACAGGTCATAAGATTAGATTTCATGGAGAAGATATAGAAAAAACTAGAGCTAACGAAGCTATGGATAAAATGGCTATGGCAACAAACAATATTAAAGAAGAGTTTAGTAAATAGTATTTAGTGAATATTAAAAGAGATAACCTTATGGTATAGCAGGTGAATTTGCTATAATAAAGTTATCTTTTTTATTCTTTAGGAGGGTAATTATGAAGGGTAACATACTTATAATAGAGGACGAGGTAAAAATAGCTAGATTTGTAGAGATGGAATTAAATTATGAGGGATATAAAGTCACAAAGGTTCATGATGGAAGACAAGGGCTTATGAAGGCTAGGAATGAAGAATTTGATTTAATACTTCTAGATATAATGCTCCCTTCCATGAATGGCATAGAAGTATTAAGAAGAATAAGAGAAGAAAGTGAAATTCCTGTAATAATGCTTACAGCTAAGGATGAAACTATGGATAAGGTAACTGGTTTAGATATGGGAGCAGACGATTATATAACTAAACCTTTTGAGATAGAGGAGCTTCTTGCTAGAATAAGGGTTGCTTTAAAGAGAAAGAAAGTTATAAAAAAACAGGAGCTTAAGTATAAGGATTTATTAATGGACCTAGAGGGTTATAATCTTTCTTATGATGGAGAAAATATAGAGCTTACTAAAAAAGAATTTGAACTTTTAAAGTATTTACTTGAAAATAAAAATAGAGTTTTAACTAGAGATAAAATTATAGAAACTGTTTGGGGTTATGATTATTTTGGAGATACTAATGTAGTAGATGTATATATACGATACCTTAGAAGTAAAATAGATGACAAATATAATCAAAAAATAATCCATACTTTAAGAGGGGTAGGATATATGATAAAAGATGAAAAATAATAAAGGTAAATATGATAAGGAAATAGAGTATATAACTAATATAACCACTAAGATTTTTAAAGAATCTGTGAAGCTTATAAAAGAGCAATATAAAGTACTTATAACTAAAGTTAGACTATCAATAGTTCTTAAGTTAAATGTTATGTATGTTTTGGTTTGTCTAAATTTACTTTTCTTTATAAATTTATTTATAACAGGTATCTATGGATACCTTACCTTCACTAAAATAAATAGTAATATAGAAAAATCCTTTCTTACTATATCTAAAGAACTAAAAGAAACAGAGAATTTATCAATAGATAGACTGAATTTATTAAAAGAGACTAATGGTTATGAAATTATAATTTATGATAATAATAAGGAAATTTTATATAGAAATAGTGAAGCTTATATAAATGACTTATCTAAAGATAATGTGAGAGTTTTATCATATGGTCATTTTAAGTTTCAGAATAATATAAGTGAGGAAACAATAAAAAACAATATTAATAGTATTTTTAATATAAATTATATTTATGATAGAGCCACTGAGGAGAGTGGTAGTAAGTTTAATATTCAGATAAAGTATAATTTATATGAGGATTTCAGCTTTTTAGGAAACTTTATTTTATGGGTAGTTATCGCAGAGTTGGTGTGCTTATTTTTATCTTTAGGTAATGTGAAAAGCAGAAGTAAAAAGATACTCAAGCCTATTGATGATATGAATAAAACTATTGAGAATATTACTATAAAACAGATAGATACAAGATTAAGTGTAGGTGGAACTCAAGATGAGCTTAAAGATTTAGCAAAAACCTTTAATGGTATGTTAGATAGAATTCAAGAGGCTTATAATATTCAAAATCAATTTGTATCAGATGCTTCTCATGAACTTAGAACTCCTATAGCAGTAATACAGGGGTATGCTAGGCTTTTAGATAGATGGGGAAAAGAGGATAAGGAAGCTCTTGAGGAGTCTATATCAGCTATAAAATCAGAGGCAAATAATATGAAGGACTTAGTTGAAAAACTATTATTCCTAGCAAGAGGGGATAAAAATACTCAACCAGTTATTATGGAGGAGTTTGATTTAAACTTCCTTGTTGATGAACTTTTAAAAGAAACTAAGCTTATAGATAATGATCATAATATAACTTGTGATAAAAATGAAGCTGTAAAAATATATGCAGATGAGAAGCTATTAAAGCAAGCTTTTAGAATATTTCTAGACAATAGCATAAAGTATACTCCAAAAGGCGGAAACATTGGTATAAGTACCTATGTTAATGGTAATAATGTAGAAATAGTTATAAAAGATAATGGCATAGGTATTGATGAAAAAGATATTCCCAAAATTTTTGATAGATTTTATAGAGCAGATGAGTCTAGAACTAGAGAAACTGGTGGAAATGGACTAGGGTTATCCATAGCGAAGTGGATAATTATGAAACATAAAGGCAGAATCACAGTTAATAGTTCTCTCAATGTAGGGACAACGATAATAATTAATTTACCTATGAATACTTAATAAAGCTAGCCTTTTATAACTTTTAGTTAGAGGTTAGCTTTTATTTTCTACAAATTTCCATGGTTTTATTTTAGCATATATTTAAAAAAATATATAAATATACATGAGCTATGTTATATAATTAATGTATAAATAAATTACGAGCTTATTGTACTGGGAGAAAAATTTATGGTCAAACATGACAAAATTAAAAAAAATAAAAAGTACCAGCTTAGAAGTCAAATATCGATATTTTTTTTGTTAACTATAGTAGCATCAGTACTTATTGTTTATGGATTATCTAATAAGTTTATAATTAGAAACTTTGATTATCTATTAAAAAATCAAGGTCAAGGAAATATTAAGCAAGTTGTTAATGAGTTAAACAATCAACTTATTGACCTAGAGAACTCAGCTAAAGATTATGGTAGTTGGGATGATACATATGAATATGTATTAAATAGAGATAAAAGTTATATAGACTCAAATTATATAGATGAAACTTTTTCACTAAACAATTGGAATTTACTTTACATTTTTGATAAAGATAAAAAACTTGCTTATGGTAAGGAATTCGATTTACATGATAAGCAGGAAATTAACAAATCGGATGAAGTAGTTGATTTCATAAAAGGTAAGGAATGGATATTTAATGATATAAGGATTCAAGCTAAGTTAATTAGTTCTCCTAAAGGGAGCATGTTATTAGCTGCTTATCCCATAACTAGAAGTGGTGGACTTGGTAATTCGGTAGGCTGGATAGTCTGCGGAAGATACGTTAATGAAAATCTAGTTAATAGTATGGGTGATAATCTTCTAATGAATCTGAAACTTGATGATAATATTGATAAACCAGGTGACATAACATCAACAACTTATATAAGCGGCAGAGGAATAAAAGCAGATATATGGGTAGACAAAAATGGTAAAAGTGATAAAAGTGTAGGAATTATTTACGATTATGATGGAAATAAGCTAATAAAAATGTCAAGCAATATAGATGTAGATATGAATATACTAAATATGGGCACATATGGTGTGTATAAGTACATAGCTACTACTAGCGTAGTTTTACTTGTGTCATTTATATTATTGTTATGGTTAATAGATAAAACAATTTTTAAAAGGCTTAATGAATTAATATATAATGTAGGAAATATAGAAAAAAATAATGATTTTTCTAAAAGAATTTCTATAAAAAGAAATGACGAGATATCTATCTTGGAAACAGGATTTAATAATCTTCTTTCTACAGTAGAGAGAACTCAAAGTGAGATATTATATCAGGCAAAATATGATCAACTAACAGAAACATTTAATAGAGGTGTCTTTTTTGATGATGTTCAGGTAATCTTGGATGATGAAATGAAAAATGGAAATAAATCCGCAATAATTTTTATCGATATTGATGGATTCAAAGATATAAATGATAGTTTAGGGCATAGCACAGGTGATTATATATTAGTTAATGTAGCTGCTAGGCTAAAAGAAAAATTGAAAAACTATAACCCTATAATCTCTAGATTTGGTGGAGATGAGTTTGTTACATTTATACCTAACATAAAATCTTATAAAGAAATAGATAATATATGTAAGGATTTGTTAGATAGAATAAAACAACCTATGTATATTGGTAGGAAAGCTTGCAAAATAACTTGCAGTATAGGGATAAGTATATCTATAGATCATGGAAGTACAGTAGATGATTTAATAAATAATGCAGATGTAGCTATGTATCATGTAAAGAAAAACAATAAAAATAATTCCATTATTTATAATGAGGATATGAGAAGTAGAATATCACAAGAAATGCTTGAAGAAGCTCTAGATAATAATGAATTTGTTTTATACTATCAGAAACAGGTTGACATAACAACTGAAAGAATAGAAGGTGCAGAGGCTTTAGTAAGATGGAACAGTGCTGACAGAGGATTTGTTTCACCAATAGAGTTTATACCGCTAGCAGAAGAAACAGGGTTTATCGTCCCATTAGGAAAATGGATATTAGAAGAAGCTTGCAAACAATGTAAGGAATGGAATGATACTATAGATAAAGATTTTAGAGTGTCAGTAAATGTATCTAGTATACAATTTATGGAGAAGGCCTTTATTGATATGGTCGTAAATACATTAAAAACTACAGGGATAAATCCTAAAAACTTAGAACTAGAAATAACTGAAAGTGTTGCATTATATAAAGAAGAAGAAGTTATAAGTAAATTGGAAGAGTTAAAAAATCTAGGTGTAAGAGTTTCTATAGATGATTTTGGTACTGGGTATAGTTCATTAAAATACCTACAGAAGTTTAAGATTGATGGATTAAAAATAGATAAGGCGTTTATAGATAATATTAATGAAAATTCTAGCATAGCTAAATCTATAATTAGCATGGCAGAAAACTTAGGGGTGTATGTTATTGCTGAGGGCGTAGAAACAGTAGAGCAGGTAAATTGTTTAAGATCCCTTAAATGCCAATATATCCAAGGTTATTATTATGGTAAACCTGTACCCCCAGATGGTTTTGATTTGAAGATTTCTTAGGAAAAAAGATACTGTGAATGAAATAAGTTTATTCACAGTATCTTTTTTGGTTTATTTAGAAGCAGTAATATAGGGCTCTATATCTAGTGGTTCAAATGTAGACTCAAATCTTTTAACAATTTGACCATCTTTATCTATAAGAAACTTTGTAAAATTCCATTTAATAGAATCACCTAATAGGGATTCAGGAAATTTTTCTTTTAAGAAAGTATGTAGAAGTTTTCCAGAAGGTGTAGTTGTATCTAGTCCTTCGAATTTAGTATTTTCTTTAAGATATGTAAATAATGGGTGTGCGGAAGGTCCATTTACATCAACCTTTTCTGTTATTGTGAAATTAACTCCATAATTGATTTCACAGAAGTTTTTTATTTCGCTAGAATTTCCAGGTTCTTGTTCTCCAAATTGATTACAAGGGAATCCTATAATTTCAAAATCATCATTTTTAAATTTTTGATATAATGCCTCTAAATCTTTATATTGAGGTGTGAATCCACATTTACTAGCAGTGTTAACTATAAGTAGGTTTTTACCTTTGAATTCACTTAAAGACTGTTCTTTTCCATCGATTGTTTTAAAACTAAAATCATAAATTGACAAAATTATCATCTCCTAATTTATATTGCATAAGATTATTATATCACAAATTTAATTGTATGCAATTAAATTGAGAATATATTATAATTATATTAACAAATTAGTATTTATACATTATAATAGGAGTATAATAATCGGGAGGTTTTGACAGGAGGTGACCACTTATGAATAATGATTTTTTAAAATTAGAAAACCAATTATGTTTTTCTGTATATGCTACATCTAGGGCTATTACAAAATTATATCGTCCTTTTTTAAATGAATTAGGAATCACATATCCTCAATATTTAGTAATGTTAGTGCTTTGGGAGAAGGAAAATATAACATTAAAAGATCTTGGAAATAAACTATATTTAGATTCAGGAACTCTTACTCCACTGCTTAAAAGATTAGAAAGTATAGGATATATAAAAAGGGAAAGATCTACAGAAGATGAGAGATTGCTTTGTGTATCAATAACCGATAAGGGTAATGAACTTAAAGAAAAGGCTCTAAACATACCTAAATGTATTGTAGAATGTTTAGATTATGATCCAATGCTTTTATTTAAGTTAAAGAAAGAAATTGATTCTCTTCTTTCTAATATAAATAAAGAAGATTAAGCGAGGATATGGATGAACATCAAAAATAGAATTTTCATTATTTTTGTAATATTTAGTAGTTTTTTAATTTCTTGTGGAGCAAATAAAAACGTTGATACTAAAGAAGTACTTATAAGAGGAAAGATAGAACCTAAAGTTAAGTCTGGAGAAGATGTTACATTTTATATCGCTACTGACATACATTACTTATCTAAAAGCTTAACTGATGGAGGAGAAGCTTTTCAAAACTTTATAGATAGCGGAGATGGAAAGCAACTTAAGTATATAGATGAGATAACAGATGCTTTTATAAATGATATTAAAAAAAATCGTCCGCAATTTCTTATTATAAGTGGGGATTTAACTAATAATGGGGAAAAGAAGAGTCATGAAGATTTAGCAAAAAAGTTAAAAATAGTAGAGGATTCAGGTACATCAGTTTATGTTATACCTGGAAATCATGATATATTAAATCCCTGGGCAAGAGAGTTTAAAGAAGATAAACAGTTAAAAACTGACTATATAAGTGACAAGGACTTTGAGGATATTTATCGAGAATATGGTTATAAAGAAGCCATATCTAGAGATAAAAATACTTTAAGTTATTTGTCTGCTCCATCCGAAGATGTTTGGCTGTTAATGTTGGATACTTGTCAGTATAAGGATAATGAGAAAAATAAGAAACCACAAACTGATGGTAGGATAACAGATGAAACTTATAAGTGGATAGAAGAGTGTAGTAAGCTTGCAAAAGATAATGATGCTGAATTAGTAACAGTTATGCATCATAATCTAATGGATCATAGTGAGGTAGTAAAGGATGGATTTACTCTTAATGATAATCAAAAAGCTATCAATAACTTTTTGAGTAATGAAATTAAATTCACTTTAAGTGGGCATATTCATGTGCAAGACATAAGCTCTTATAAAAATCCAGAGTCGTCTAAAAAGATATATGATATAACCACGGGAGCACTAAGCGTATATCCTCAGAAATATGGTGTCCTAAAATATTCAAACAAAAATAAAGCATTTGATTATAGTACTGAGTGGGTTAATGTTGAAGACTGGGCTAAAGAAAATAAAAAGGCCGATACTAATTTATTGAGCTTTAAAGAATATTCTAAAAAGGCTTTTGGAGATAAGGCTGCAGATATGGCATATATAAATTTAGCAGATGTTAAGGGTTACTCCATAGAGCAAATAAATCTTATGAGTGAAACATTTAAAGAGCTTAATTTAAAATACTTTGAAGGAACAGAAAACATAGACAATGAAAGTATATTAAATTCAGAGGGATATAAATTATGGCAAACTAATCCTCCAGGATTTTTAGCTAAATATATTCAATCGATATCTAGCGATAAGGACACAGATGACAATAACCTTCATATTGACAATAAGTAATTGAAGAAGCATAATAAAACTAAAATAATACCTCTATGAGTATATAGTATCATAGGGGTATATTAATTACTTTTATGATAAGGTTAACATATAAACTTACTACTATAATCCATGGTGGAGGGGATAGTATGCGAAGAATAGATAGTGTTTTTGAAAAGTTTAAGGAGCTTTATGAGGGTAATGGTATAAGTGCTATAGAGGTAGCTAATGCACTAGGGCTTGATAGGGCAAACGTAAGTAGCGATTTAAATAAGTTATCTGAAGAGGGTAAGATAATTAAAATTAAAGGAAAACCAGTACTCTTTACTATGGAAGGGATAGATTATAAGGAAGAATCTACAATAGATAAATTTGCATCAAAAAATTCAAGTTTATATTCTCCTATAGAGCAGGCAAAAGCGGCAGTATTATATCCGCCTAAAGGAATGAATATATTAATTTTGGGAGAAACAGGTGTAGGAAAGTCCATGTTTGCTAACTTAATTTATAAGTATGCAAAAGAAATGGGAAGAATGGATGAAAATTCAGAACTTATAACATTTAACTGTGCAGACTACTCAAATAATCCTCAGCTGCTTATAAGTCAAATATTTGGATCTAAAAAAGGTGCATATACTGGTGCAGATAGTGATAAAGAGGGGCTTATAGAAAAAGCGGATGGAGGAGTTTTGTTTTTAGATGAGGTTCATAGACTACCTCCAGAGGGACAAGAAATGTTTTTTACCTTTATAGATAAGGGAACCTTTAGAAGATTAGGTGAAACTGATTTAGAGAGAAACGCTAATGTATTAATTATTTGTGCAACTACAGAAAATCCTGAATCTATGCTTTTAAACACATTTACAAGAAGAATTCCAATGATTATTCGTATACCTAGCATTAAAGAAAGAAGTCTAGAAGAGAGATTTAATCTTATATGCCAATTTTTTAGAGAAGAGTCCTCTAGACTTGATAGGGATATAAAGGTATCAGTAAATGCAATGAAGGCATTTTCAAGTTATAATTGTCCAAATAATGTAGGGCAATTAAAAACAGACGTACAGCTAGCTTGTGCTAAGGCTTATGCGGATTTTGTTTCTAAAAAGAAAAAGATTTTAAGGATTAATACTATAGATTTGCCTGTTTATATTAGGCAAGGATTATATACTGCAATAGAGCATAGGCAACTTTGGAATAAGCTTGTAGGGATAAATAGTAGATACTGTATATTTAATAATGATAAAGAGGATGTATTATTTCAAGAGTATGAAAATGATGAAAACATATATGATATGTTAGATTTAAGAATACATGAACTAAAAAGCAGGGGGATATCCACTGAAGAGCTTGATAAGGAAATGAGCAAAGATATAGAAGATTATTTTAATAACTATATTTACAATGTTAATAAAAAAAGAGATATATCTAATCTTGAAAGTATAATAGATGAAGAGATAATTAACTTAGTTCAAGAGATTGTTGCATACTGTGAAGATAGACTAAATAAAAGTTTAAGTGAGAAGATATATTATGGATTAGCTGTTCATATAGCTAATTCCATAGAAAGAATTAAAAAGAATCAAAAAATAATAAATCCTCAATTAAATAAAATAAGAACAGAATATAAAAATGAATTTAATATTGCATTAAACTGTTTGAAAATAATAGATAGAATTTTAGATATATCCATGCCTATTGATGAAGCTGCATTTTTAGCTATGTTTTTAGTTTATGATGATAGAAATGTTGATGAAGAAAAGGATGAAGTAAAGGTAATAGTTGTGGCTCATGGAGCAGCTACAGCAACCTCTATGGCCGATGCAACTAATAAGCTTTTAGGAACTAATTACGCAATAGGAATAAATGCACCCATAGAAGAAAAACCTCAAAAAGTTATAAATAGAATTAAGGATTTTATAATTCAATCAAAAATTAAGTCTGATATATTATTTTTAGTTGATATGGGTTCACTTACAACTTTTGGTGAAGAATTAGAAGAGGAACTAGGGATAAAAACTAAAACTTTACCTTTAGTTAGTACATTACATGTTATTGAAGCCACTAGAAAAGCAATGATAGGATATTCTTTAGAGGAAGTTTATGAGGAAACACTAAAAGTAAACACTATTTTAGAAGATGAGTCTCAAAAAATAAAAGAATTAGCAGAGAAGATAGATAAATTAGCTATAGTGACCGTTTGTACTACTGGAGAAGGTGGAGCTCTTATGGTTAAAAATTTCCTAGAGCAAAATCTTCATTTTGATAAATCTTTAATAGAAGTAATAGCAGTTATGTTTGAAGGTAAGAAAAACATATTAAGAAAAATTAAAGAAGTATCTAAAGATTATAGAATTATATGTATAATAAGTCCTTTTGAATTAGACACACCTATATTACAATATGGTTTAGATAAGGTAATGAGCTCAGAAGTTATAGAAATTCTTCAAAAAGAAATTGATATTGAAACTACTTATATAAAAATGGGGCATACATTACAAAATCAACTTACGAATATTAATGGATTTGAAGTTTTAAATGATATTAAAAGTTTTAATAATACTATTATAGAATCTTTAAGGCTAAAGATATCTACTAATATATTAATCGGAGAAACCTTTCATGTAGCTTGTATGATAGATAGGCTAAAGTCAGGTGGAAGTACAAGACCTTTTAAAGACAAGGAAATATATATAGAAAAAAATGAAGAATTTTTTAGAACAATTAAAAATGTGACTGCAATGTTAAACACTAAATATTCTATAAAAATATCAGATGATGATATTTGCCGTATAGTAAGTTTTTTAAATGAGCATAATTAAAATATAAAAAAAGTGATTATATATGATAACAAAACATAAGTTTTGTTTCTATATAGTCACTTTTTTATCTGTGTTGGCATCATAGTTGCTATATAATATTACGTAAATAAAATAACACAAATAATATAAAGTAGGAGAGGATGACATAGATGGACTACCAAGATATAATATTTCAAATCATTGTAAATGGCGGAGATGCAAAAAGCTATGCAATGCAAGCCATAAAACAAGCAAAAGCAGGGAGCATAGATGAAGCTAAGAAATCTCTTAAAAGTTGTTCAGAATCTTTAGAGAAGGCTCATAATATGCAAACTGGTTTAATTCAGGAAGAAGCAGCAGGAAATGCTCAAGAAGTTACACTTCTTATGGTTCATGCACAAGATCACTTTATGAATGCTATGACAGTTAGGGATTTAGCACAAGAATTTATAGACATGTACGAGAGTATAGCAGATATTAAAAAGCTACTAAAGTAAAAGTGTGTTGATATAAAACACAGATTAGATATAAGTAACACACATATAAAGGAGGTGAGCTTTTGGAAGAGAAAAGTAAGGTGTTAGATAATATATTAGCAGGAAAGTTAGTAGCAGTAGTTAGAGGAAAAGATAAAGAAGAAGGTAGCAAGATTATTGATGCCTGTAGGGAAGTAAAACTTTCTTTAATAGAGATTACTTATACTAATAAGGAAGCTTCAGAACTTATAAAGAAATATAGCATGGATGAAGAATTATGCGTTGGAGCAGGAACTGTTGTTAATGTTGAGACTGCTAAAAATGCAATTGAAAGTGGAGCAAAGTTTATAGTTGGGCCAAATTTTGATGAGGACTTAGCAGTATATTGTAATGAAAATGAAATTTTATATATACCAGGATGTTTAACTCCTACTGAAATTATTAGAGCACAAAAATATAATTGTAAAATTGTAAAACTTTTCCCAGGAGAACTGGTTGGACCTAAATATATAAAAGCAATAAAGGCACCTATTCCAGATATAAAAATAATGGTTACAGGAGGTGTTGATAAAGAAAACATTAATAATTGGCTAGAAAATGGAGCGGAAGCTCTAGGGATAGGAAGTCTATTAACTAAAGATACAGATTTACAACATGATGCTATAGTACGTAATGCTAAAGAGTTTTTAGAAAAAGTTAAGTAACAAAATTGTAATGAGGTGAAAAGATGGATAAGTTTCTAGCCTTTGGAGAAATATTAATAAGATTTACTCCTAAAGAGAATAATACATATTTTAACGGTAATATCATGGAGTATTATTATGGTGGCTCAGAAGCAAATATAGTGACTATGCTCTCAGGTTTAGGTATAGATTCTTACATACTTTCAGCTATTCCAGATAATGATTTATGTAAAGATGTTGAAGGATACTTTAAAGGTATGGGAGTTAATACCGAAAAGGTTATAAGAAAAGGTGAAAAGATGGGTATGTACTTCTCAGAGAGAGGTACTGGCATTAGAGCAAGTTCAGTTATATACGACAGAAAGCACTCAAGCTTTTCTCAGCTAGAGAAAAAAGATATAGATTTTAATTCAATTCTTGAAGGAATAACTTGGTTTCATTTTAGTGGAATAACAGCTGCTGTTAGTGAAAATGTAAGAGAAGTTTTGAAAGAGTTAATATGTGAAGCTAAAGCAAGAGGAATTACCATCTCCATGGATTTAAATTATAGATCTAAGATGTGGGGGGTAAAAGAGGCTAAGGATTTCCTAAGTGAAATTGCTCCAAATGTAGATATTTGTTTTGGAATAGAGCCTATTAAAGCATCAGAAAATGATTATGATTTATTTAGCAGAGAAAAATCAAGTATTCAAGATATTGAAGAAAGAATGAAAGCTATCAAGGAATTATACGACTTTAAATATATATTTCATACAGAGAGAAAAAACGACACTCAAGATAATAATAGCTATCATGCATATGCTTATTCAGATAAACTTTACGACTCTATTACACTTAAAACTAGGATGATAGAGAGAATAGGAAGTGGAGATGCTTTTGTAGCTGGGATTATATACTCACTTATGAAAAAGTATTCATTACAAGAAGCTATCAACTTTGGTGTTGGCGCAGCTACATTAAAGTGCACAATAAAAGGCGACCAAATGCATGTATCAGAAGAAAATATAAAAAGTATAGCTGATATGAAGATAGAAATTAATAGATAGAGGGGATTTTAATGTTAAAATCACAAGAAATAAGATTAGGGGCACCAGAAATGGACTCCTTAAGATTAGGAATGGGCTGGAAAAAGAACGATTTATCTAAAACACAGATTTTAATAGAGAGCACCTTTGGAAAGAGCCATCCGGGAAGTGTCCATTTAAATAAGTTAGTAGAAGTAGCTATAAAAAAGCTAACTACACTAAATGCTTCTCCATCAGATTATTATGGAACTGATATATGTGATGGGCAAGCTCAAGGACATGATGGAATGAATTATTCTTTAGTGTCTAGAGAAATAATAGCTAACTTAATTGAAATACACTATGGAGCTACACCCTTTGATGGAGGATTATTTATATCAAGTTGTGACAAGGGGCTGCCAGCACATTTAGTTGCTATAGCTAGACTCAATATACCGGCAGTGGTTATGCCAGGTGGTGTAATGGGAGCAGGTCCAGAATTACTTACTTTAAATCAAATTGGTACTTATAGTGCCATGGAAAAAAGAGGAGAAATAAGTAAGGAAAAATATGATTTTTATAAAGAAAATGCTTGCCCAGGATGTGGAGCTTGCTCATTTATGGGAACTGCAGCTACAATGCAAACTTTAGCTGAAGCATTAGGCTTAACTTTGCCTGGTGCAGCATTATTACCAGGAAGTTCAAAGGTCTTAGAAGAATATACGAAAAAGTCTTCTGAAGCTGTATTAAATTTAATTGAAAAAGGAATTACTGCTAAGGATATATTGACTAGAGAGGCTTTTGAAAATGCAATTATAATACATGCTGCTATTGGAGGATCAACAAATGCTATGCTCCATATACCAGCTATAGCTAAACAATTAGGAATAGAAATTACTGCTGAGGATTTTGATAAAATCCATAGAAAGGTTCCTTACATACTAAATGTAAGACCAAGTGGACATTGGCCAGCAGAATATATATATCATAGTGGAGGAATTCCCTTTATTATGAGTAAGCTTAAGAAATATCTTAATTTAAACGTTATGACTGTTACTGGAGAAACCTTGGGAGAAAATTTAGAAAAATTTAATTCACAAGTTTCTTATGAGGAGATTACTCAAACTAAAAAGAATTTTGATAAAGATAGTGTTATATATCCAATAGATAAACCACTATATGAAGGCGGTTCAGTTTCAGTATTAAAAGGAAATATTGCACCAGAGGGTTGTGTTATAAAACACTCAGCAATACCTAAAACTATGTGGAATGTAACACTTAAATCAAGAGTTTTTAATTGTGAGGAAGATGCTTTTAAAGCGGTAATAGAAAAATCAATTAAACCAGGCGATGCTGTAATAATAAGATATGAAGGACCAAGAGGAAGTGGAATGCCTGAAATGTTCTATACAACTGAGGCAATAGCTTCAGATGAGGAATTAAATTCATCAGTAGCACTTATAACAGATGGGAGATTTTCAGGAGCTACAAGAGGACCTGCAATAGGGCATGTATCTCCAGAAGCAGCCAGTAAAGGTCCAATAAGCATAGTTGAAGATGGAGATTTAATAGAAATTGATATAGAGAACAGGACAATAAATATAGTTGGGACCGAAGATGGTAAACTTTCATCGGATGAAATCGATAAGATTATATCTGATAGGGTAAAACATTTAAAAGATTATGAACCAAGATTTAAAAGTGGAGTATTAGGTCTTTATACGGCTAATGCAACTTCGGGAATTAAAGGTGGTACTATTTATTAATTAATATAAAACAAATTTTTAGGAGGAATTATAATGGGAAACAAATTTATCGATTTTTTAGAAAGAAAAATAATGCCTAAGGCTGCTAAAATAGCAGGACAAAGGCACATAAGAGCATTACGTGATGGTTTAGCTATAACAATGCCTCTTATTATAATAGGATCTATATTCATGATTTTAGGAAATGTTCCTATAGCAGGATATAACGACTTCATAAATGGCATATTTGGAGATGGATTTGCAGCAAAAATATTATATCCAGTTCGTGTAACTTTTGACATAGTAGCAATACTTTCTGTATTCTCAGTGTCTTATCAGATAGCTAAAGATAAGGATGTTGATGGAGTATCAGCAGGAGCAGTAGCTTTAGCATCATTTTTGCTTCTTATTCCAGTATTAACTGTAAACAGCAAACTAGCTGATGGTTCAACTTTAAACTTGGGTAGAGTTTGGCAAACTACAAACTTAGGTGCAGGTGGACTAATAGTTGCAATATTTACTGCAATTATTTCTACTGAAATATTTATATATGTAATCAAGAAAAATTGGGTTATTAAAATGCCAGAATCAGTACCTCCAGCAGTATCAAAGTCTTTCGCAGCAATTACACCAGGTCTTATAATTATAACTTTATTCTTCTTTATCCGTTTAGGATTTGAAGCAACTACTTATGGTAATGTATTTAACTTTATAACAAAATTTGTTGGTTCACCTTTATCTAAAGTAGGTTTATCTTTTGGTGGAATGATAGCTACAATATTCCTATATATGTTCTTCTGGTCATTAGGTATTCATGGTACTCGTGTTGTTTTCGGAGTTATGGATTCAGTTTTACTTCCAGCTATGGATCAAAACAGATTAGCATTAGAAGCAGGGCAAGCACTTCCTAACATAGTAACAAAACAATTCTACGATAACTTTGTTAACATAGGAGGTTGTGGAGCTGCTATAGGTCTTGTAATAGCTATATTTATAGTAGGTAAATCTCAACAGTTAAAGACACTAAGCAGATTAGCAATAGCACCAGCAATATTCAACATATCTGAACCAATAATATTTGGTGTTCCAATAGTTATGAACCCAATAATGATGATACCATTTGTATTATCAAACTTATCAATAGGTATATTAACTTATGCAGCTATGGCGTTTAACTTAGTAAGTAAGCCAGCAGGATTAGCGATTCCGTGGACAGTTCCAGCACCTATATCAGGATTCTTAGCTACAAATGGAGATTTTAGAGCAGTAATTTTACAAGTAATTGCAATTGCTTTATCTGTATTAATATATCTACCATTCGTTAAGGTTTGGGATAAGCAAAAGGTTGAAGAAGAGAACATGTTAATAGAGGCAGAAGCTTAAAAATAAAAAATATTATGGCTAATCACATATAAGATTAGCCATAATAAAGAATAATACCATATAAAGAAGGAGGCATAAGCATGAAGATGACATTTAGATGGTATGGAGAAGATGATCCAGTAACTCTTAAGAATATAAGGCAAATACCAAATGTAAAAGGAATAGTTAGTGCACTTTACAATATACCAGTTGGAGAAGTATGGCCAATAAATAAAATAAAAGAGTTAAAAGAATTGGTAGAAAAAGATGGATTAACACTTGAAGTAATAGAAAGTGTTCCAGTTCATGAAGATATAAAACTAGGTTTACCATCTAGAGAAAAGTTTATAGAAAATTATAAAGAAACCATTAAAAATCTATCTAAGTGTGGAATAAAGGTCATATGCTACAATTTTATGCCTGTCTTTGATTGGACAAGAAGCCAATTAGATAAAGAATTAGAAGATGGATCTACAACTCTAGTTTATTATAAGGAACAGGTTGATAAACTTAATCCTTTAGATGGAGGACTATCTTTACCAGGATGGGATTCATCTTATAAAATAGAAGATTTAAGGGCGTTATTTGACGAGTATTCTAAAATATCTCAAGAGGATCTTTGGAGTAATTTGGAGTATTTTTTAAAACAGATAATACCTGTAGCAGAACAATGCGACATTAAAATGGCTATACACCCGGATGATCCACCATGGCCTATATTTGGTCTTCCTAGGATAATAACAGGAAAAGAAAGTTTAGAAAGATTAGTTAGTATTTACGATAGTCCTAGTAATGGATTAACTGTATGCACTGGTTCTCTAGGATGTTCAAGTAAAAATGATGTTGTTGATATAATAGACGAGTTTTCTAAAAGAGGAAAAATTCATTTTATGCATATAAGAAATGTGAAACTTCTTGATGATGGAAGCTTTGAGGAGTCTGCACATTATTCAAAATGTGGTTCTTTAGATATAGTAGATATAGTAAAAACCTTACACAACAATGGTTTCACTGGATATATTAGACCCGATCATGGAAGAATGATATGGGGAGAAACAGGAAAGCCAGGTTATGGATTATATGATAGAGCTCTTGGCGCAATGTATTTAACTGGAATATGGGAAACACTAGATAAGCAATAAGAATCATAGGAGGAGAAAAAATGAGTAAGAGACAATATAAATTACCAGACAATTTTTATATTGGAGCAGCAGCTTCAGCTTGGCAAACAGAAGGTTGGGATGGAAAAGAAGAAGGTCAAGATTCTTATATGGATCTTTGGTATAAATCGACTCCAGAACTATGGCATAACGGATATGGTCCTACTGTAGCAACAGATTTTTATAATAGGTATAAGGAAGACGTTCAATTAATGAAAAAAGCAGGATTACATTCCTATAGAACGTCCATAGATTGGTCAAGATTCATAATTAATTATGAAACTGCAGAGGTAAGTGAAGTAGCAGCAGAATATTATGATAATCTTATAGATGAATTAATTGCAAATGGAATAGAACCTATGTTATGTTTAGAGCATTATGAACTTCCAGCAGAATTATTCACAAAGTATGGTGGATGGGGTTCTAAACATGTTGTAGATTTATATATTAAGTATGTTGAAGAAGCTTTTAAGAGATATTCTCATAAGGTTAAACAATGGTATACTTTTAATGAGCCTATAGTAGTTCAAACAAGAGTATTTTTAGATAGCATAAGATATCCATTTAAACAAGATACTCAAACAGCTATGCAATGGAATTACAATAAGATTTTGGCAACGGCAAAGGCTGTTAAAGTATATAAAGAAGGTGGATATAATAAAGATGGAGGAAAAATTGGAGTTATATTAAATCCAGACGTTTGTTATCCAAGATCAACAGCAAAACATGATGTTGAAGCAGCTGAAAAATTTGATTTATTCTTCAATAGGATTTTCTTAGATCCATCTATAAAAGGGGAAATCCCAGCAGAACTTTTTGAAATATTAAAAGAACATAACTGCTGTTTTGAATATACAGAAGAAGAGTTACAAATAATTAAGGACAATACAATAGATATTCTTGGGGTTAATTTATATGCTCCTACAAGAGTAAAGGCTAGAAATTTAGCTTGGAATCCAAATACGCCATTCCACCCAGAGTATTTTTATGATAAACATGAACTTCAAGGAAGAAAGATGAATCCATTTAGAGGATGGGAGATATACCCTAAACTTATGTATGATTTCGCAATGAGAGTGAAAAATGAATATGGCAATATTGAATGGTTCATTGCTGAAAATGGTATGGGTGTAGAAAATGAACATAAGTATAAAAATGAAGAAGGAATAATTCAAGACGACTATAGAATTGAATTTATATCTGATCATTTAAGATGGCTAATAAAAGGAATAGAAGAAGGTTCTAATTGTACAGGATATATGCTTTGGGCATTTACCGATAATGTATCTCCACAAAATGCTTTTAAAAATAGATATGGCCTAGTGGAAATAAATTTAGAAGATAACAGAAATAGAAATATGAAAAAATCAGGTTATTGGTACAAAGAACTATCTGAAAAAAGAACATTTGAGTTTGATGATTTTAATTTTGAATACAAATAAATTTAATAATAAATAAATTATGAGGTGATATAAATGAATATTTTATTAATCTGTTCAGCAGGAATGTCAACAAGTTTATTAGTAACTAAAATGGAAAGGGCGGCAAAAGAAAAAGGAATAGATGCAACTATATGGGCAGTATCAACTGATTCTGTAGATAGAAATCTTCCTAAAGCTGATGTTGCATTAATAGGACCACAAATTAGATTCCAATTAGATGTTATGAAGGAAAAGGGAGCTAAATTAGGTGTGCCTGTTGAGGTTATAGATTCAGTAGATTATGGAATGTGTAATGGACCTAAGGTATTAGAAAAAGCCTTGAAAATGAAAAAATAAAAAGCAATCTTCTTGGTATAAGAGATGGTTTTCATATTTAGAAAACCATCTTCTTTTTTATATATTTATAATGAATATATACGGTAAATTTATACTAGGAGGAATTTTATACTTATGGATAAAAAAGCAGTATCGAGTAACAAGAGATTATGGACAAAAGATTTAATATTAATATTATCAATAAATTTTTTTTCAAGCGTAATAATGAACATGTTAAATTCAACTATGCCTCTTTATGTAGCGCATATAGGGGGGAGTAAGTCTAGTGTAGGATTACTTACTGGTATATTTTCTTTGTCTGCATTATTGTTCCGTCCTTTATTCGGAAACATAATAGATAATAAGAGCAGAAAGTTAGTTTTACTTATTGGCGTCAGTATACTTTCTTTGGTATCTCTATCTTATACATTAATTTCATCAGTAGTACTCTTATTGTTTTTAAGAATAATACATGGTATTGGTTTGAGTGCTCAAAGTACGGCAATTGGTACAGTTATTTCAGATATAGTTCCTAAATCTAGACTGAGTCAAGGAGTTGGATTAAGTGGAACTGCAGCAACAATAGCTACTGCTGTTGGACCATCATTAGGATTATATCTAATAGGTAATTTTAATTATAATATATTCTTTTATGGAGCAACTTTATTCGGAATTTTAGCTATAGCTTTTTCTTTATTTCTTAACTATGAAAAGAAAGATAGTAATGTAAAAGAAATAAGAGATAAGAAAGATAATGTTGAGGGTGGGAAAAAGAAGTTAGACCTATTTGAAAGTAGTGCAATACCAGCATCTATAGTAGCATTTTTTATTTTGTTTACGATTTCTAGTTTATTTACCTTCCTACCATCTTATGCAAAAGAAAAAAACATAGAGAATATAGGTTTATTTTTCACAGTATATGCTATTTCCTTTTTAGTTGGAAGAACTATCGCAGATAGATTAACACATAAACTTGGATTAAATAAAATCATAATATTTGGTTTAAGCACAGTAATTATTTCATTTATAATATTAGCATTTTCATCTAATCTTTTGACAATATTGTTTGTGGGAGCTATATATGGATTAGGGTATAGTGTAGCACAACCATCACTTAACTCCATAGCTGTCTCAAATTGTTCGCCAGATCGTAGAGGTGCTGCTAATGCAACCTTTTTCTCAGCTATGGACATAGGATTTTTTATAGGAGCAACTATTTGGGGTATTTTGATTGAAAAAGGAAGCTTTTCGCATGTGTATATAGGATCAGCTATATGTATAGGGCTCGCTTTGTTATCATACATATTTTTAATAGTAAAACCTTCTAAAGAAAAGAAAGAGTGTGAAAGATATAAGACTATGGAAAGTATGTAGAAAGTATAAAAACTCCTACTATATTAAAGCGTAATTAATATAGTAGGAGTTTTTTTATATTACTTTTCTAAGAAGAAATTAGTTATATAACACATTTCATTATCTGGTATTTCAATAGAATACTTTTCTTGGAGGAACATAAGGTTTTCATATATCTTATCGTAAGAATTTTTATTTTCTCTTATGAACTCCTCTTTTTCAGGATACTCAATAGAGTTATCCCCTTTTATTAATCTACTTATCATAAATGCTAAATGAAGAATTATTCCAACTAAGCTTTCTTCCTTAAGTTTTATAGATAAGCTAACTTGGAGTTTTTCTAATAATGTAAGAATATCATTATATAGTTCACTACCTTCTAGATTATCAACATTTTCTTTAATTATTAAAGGCATTTTTAATAAGGTAGTTTTAATATCAACATTTTCTTGAAGTTCATTCATTACCTTCATATTTATAACATCATACATACTGTATTGTTTTATATCTAGATCAACAGGAAGGGATGATACTATAAATAGAATTTCCTTTTCTTCTTGGATTTTAAGTAATTTTTGCTTGAAATAATTTCTGTCTAAACAGTTAAGTGGTATTATTTCAAATACATCTTTATCATATCTAAGATTTTTATTTAAAAAGCTTTTAAGAGCTATAGAGCCACCTTCACCAGTTAAACATGCAGTTATTATTGCTATTTTATTTAGATTTGTTTTAACCGGCTCTTTCGACCTATCTACCTCAAAATATTGATTTACGGACAATACTTCCTTATAAATATCGTTTAGTGAAAATCCTAAAAGTGCCTTTCTTGCAGCTTCCAAAACATGTAGTGTAGATACTAACGGTATTACCTTTGTAGAAACGTCAAACTCTTTAGTTATAGCTTCTGAAAATGTGGTTAGAGATCCCATATCTACAAGAAGTAAGTATTCTTTTAAAGAATTTGAATCTTTATCTTTCTTCACAACTTCTTTAAGTTCTTCTAAAACTTTAAATGGGCTTATGTCTAGTGGTGCATTAATACCTATAACATGATTTTCACCCAAAAGTTTATTAGCTACATTTGCCATTGAGGTAGCAGTAGAATCTCCATGAGCAATTAATATTATTCCAACTTTATTATCTTTATTTGTAAATGTGTCTTCTGGTAATAAGAATATTGCTAAGTAGCCAGCCTCATCTTCTGTTATATCGTGATGGATATGTTTTTCTATTATTTTCTTAGCATTAAGGGCAATTTCAAACTCTTTAGGATATAGTTCTTTTATTTTAGATAATTCAGGATTAGTTATTGTTTTATTTGTATTAACCCTTTTTATTAGTGTATTTATGTGCAAGGCTAAGGCTGTTGAAATATTGTTATTAAATTTTATCTTAGATGCTTTTACAATATAATATAAAACCTTATCAATACAATCTAAAGTATCTTCATCTATAATGGTTAATAAACTTTTTCTATTTATTTCTTCAGAGATTCCAACGATGTGTTTTTGAAAGTGCTTTGTTATATCTTTTTCAAGTATATTCTCTATGGCGATATTAGATATACCTTGAGATTTTAGTTTTTCAAGTTTTTGTTCTATTATTTGGTAAATGCTATTATCATCGTTATTAAATTCTTCTTCTTCATCAGATACCTGATAGGAGAATTTAAAAAATTCTATTTCAAGTCCAGCTAACTTATTCCATAGAACTCTATGATCTATTTCTTTATATAAGCCTTCTTTAATAAAAGGAGGGAGACTTCCGCTATTTATTCTTACATCATGCCTTATATTTGTTAAAAATTCAGAGTAAGCTTTAGCACAAATTAATTGGATATCACTTTTAAGTTGGCCTATATTATTAGGGCAATCATAGGATAATAAAGCTCGTACTGTGTTTAAGGAAACATAAATATCTCTATTTAATTTTATGCTTTCTTGTTTAAAAAACTGTTTAACTAGGTTTAAACGTTCTTCTAGTGATCTCTCGCTAAGCGATGGAATTCTTATAATCATGGGAATTCTTCTAGTAAAAGTTTTCAATAATGCTGATTGGGGGTCTTCAGTTGTAGCAGATATTATAAGCACATCAGATTTCCTTATTTCATAATCTCCCATTCTTCTAAAGGTGCCTGTATCTAAAAATGTAAATAGAGCTTCTTGACCTTCAGGGGGAAGCCTGTGAATTTCATCTAGAAATAACACTCCTCCGTTGGCTTTCTCCATTAAACCTTCTTTATCTGCTTCTGCTCCTGTATAAGTACCTTTTTTTACACCAAACAATTGAGAGGTAAGAAGCTGAGGATTGTTACTATAATCAGCGCAGTTGAAAACAATAAACTGAGAGTTAGATTCTTTAACTCCCATTTCAACAGCATATTCATACATTAATGAAGCGATCATAGATTTACCTACGCCAGTATCCCCTAATAATAAAGAAGGGATTCCTTTAGGTGGATATAATATAGCTGCCTTGACTTGCTCAATAGCTTGTTTCAAGCTTATATTATTTTTAATGAGTAAGTCCAATTTGCTAACAGAAGTTTTTGTGGAAAGTGGAAAAAATAGAACAGGCCTTCCAGAAGATTTATGTATTTTACCTTCCTTATATAGTGAATTAAGTTCATGACTAACATTTGCTCTAGACATATTAAGTATAGAAGATAATGTTCCTGCATCTATGCCTTCACCCTCACTAACTTCTAATAACTTATTAAATATAAGCTCTCGTTTATTCAAATTAAAGACCTCCTTGAAAACAATATAATTAATATATATTATACACCATAAGAACACACAGTACTATATAGAGTTTAAAAAACAAACACTACATAAAAAATGTAAAAAATTAAACAGTTTAATAAAAATTTCTATTAAGTAAAAGTATACATTAAGATTTTTATTAAAAATTTAGGGGAAAATATATATACGAATAAATAAATATTAAACACTAATAATAAATAAATAAACACTGATTGCAGAATTATGATTATGTGTCAAAACAATTAAACACTAAGTATTGAAAATCTAAACTCTAAGCAGAAAATCATACTATATTCAAACACTACATAGTTATTTTTTGTGAAAACGATATATAAAAGCATTCATAGTGTTTTGGCACGAAACTTGCGAATATAAAAAGCATAAAGATAAGGTGTTTAAAAATACGGAGGTAATAAAATGAGTGAGTTAGAACAGGTAATAATGAATATAATAATAAACTCAGGAGATGCTAAGGGATATTCCTATGAAGCTCTAAATGCAGTAAATGAGGGAAACTATGAAGAGGCAGATCAATTAATCGAAAAAGCAAACGAAGCACTAGAAGTAGCACACAATGCTCAAACAGATTTATTACAAAAGGAAGCTGCAGGAGAAAAAACAGAAGTGTCAGTACTGTTTGTACATGCACAAGACCACTTAATGACAACAATAACAGAAAAGAATCTTATAGAACAAATTATGGAACTAAGAAAAATAGTTAATAAACTAGTTAAATAGTATAGATATTTAAGGAGGAAAAAAAGATGATAAAGATCAGATTATTTTGTGCAGCAGGAATGTCAACAAGTGTATTAGTAGCAAAAATGCAAGAGGCAGCTAAAGCTAAGGGAGTAGAAGCTGATATAGAAGCCTTCCCAGAATCAACTATGGGTAAGAAATTAGAAGAAGGAATAGATGTAGCTTTACTTGGGCCACAAGTTAGATATAAATTACCAGCAGCTAAAAAGCTTTGCTCTGCAAAAGGAGTTCCAGTAGATGTAATCAACTCAGTTGATTATGGAATGATGAAAGGTGATAAAGTTTTAGATTTTGCTTTAAAGATGTTAGGAAAATAATCAATAAGGTGTTAAGTTTTGCTACAAATATTTTTAATATTTGTAGCAAACAATACATTTAATCTAAGGAGGAATTATATTATGTCAGAAACACGTAGTGAAAAGTTGATAAACATAGTAATGAAGTTTGTTGAACTTAAAGGAATAGTTGCATTAAAAGACGGAATTATTTATACCTTACCAATGTCATTAATAGGATCAGTATTCCTATTGCTTGCTCAAATCCCATATCAACCATTTAATGATTGGATGGCAGGAATATTTGGAGCAGGATGGACAGAACCATTATTCCAAGTTTATAACTCAACAATGGCAATTATGGCTGTAGTAGCTGTAATCGGTATAGCATACATGTATGCTAAAAATGAAGGTCATGAACCATTGGGAGCAGGAATTATAGCATTTGCAGTATTTTTAATAACATTAGATCAATTTGCAACATCTACAGGTGGAGAAGTTGTGGGAGGAGTTATACCAAGAACATGGCTTGGCGGACAAGGTATGGTAGCTTCAATAATCATAGGATTAACAGTTGGAGCAGTTTATTCTTGGTTCTTAAATAAGAAAATAACTATAAAGATGCCAGCTGGAGTACCACAAGGGGTATCTAACCAATTCTCAGCACTTATACCAGGACTTGTTATAATAACAGCAACAATGTTCATATACATGTTCTTTAAATATGCATTAGGTACAACTTTAATAGGATACATATTTAAAGTATTACAAACACCATTACAAGGATTTACAGACTCTTTAATAGGATTAATTATAACAACTGCACTAGTACCATTCTTATGGTGGTTTGGTGTTCATGGAAACAATATAGTTGGTGGAGTTATGCAAGGAATGCAAATAGCAAACAGACTTGATAACCAAGCAATTATAGATTCAGGAAAAGCTCTTACAATAGCAAACGGTGGCCATATAGTTACAGATACATTTATGGCTAGCTTTGTAACAGTTGGAGGATCAGGATTAACTTTAGGTCTTGCAATACTAATGGTATGGTTCTCTAAATCTGACCAAAACAAAGCATTAGGTGGATTATCTATAGGGCCTGGAATATTCAACATAAATGAACCAATAATATTTGGTTTCCCAATGGTTATGAACCCATTAATGTTTATACCATTCGTATTAGCACCAACAATTTCAGCAGTAGTAGCATATTTTGCTATGAGAGTAGAATTAGTTCCACTATTTACAGGTGTAACAGTTCCTTGGACTACACCACCAGTAATATCAGGTTTAATAATGGGTGGATGGAGAATGGCTTTACTTCAAGTAGTATGTATAGCTATATCTGTAGTAGTATATTTCCCATTCTTTAGAAAAGTGGATTCTATGAATGTTAAGAGTGAGCAAGAAGCTCAAGCTTAAGATTAGAATTTAATAAAAATAATAATAAAGACTCAACGGCTGTTGAGTCTTTATTAATTTGCATATAAATGAAACTGAGTATTTCTAGAATTAATAGAAGTAAGGATAAGGAAATGATATAATAAAAAAGAAAATATTAATGTTGAAGGGATGGGTAAAAATGAGCAAATATCAACTAGGAATAGACATAGGAGGAACTTTTATAAAGTATGCTTTAGTAGACGAAGACTATCATATAGTTGAAAAATGGAAAGTGCCAGCCATTAAATTTGATACTAAAGATGAATTTTATGATTACCTATGTTCTAATTGCAAAGAATTACAAAATATTGACTTTATAGGAATAAGTGCACCAGGTCTAATTGATGCTTACTCCAATGTAAAATCCTATGCTGCTCCTAATGTAAGAATTATGTACGGAACAAATGTTAATAATGAAGTTGCTACAAGAACTAATAAAAGAGTTGCGACAATTAATGATGCTAAATCAGCAGGGCTTTGTGAACTTAAAATAGGTAATGCTAAAGGAAGTAAAAGTTCAGCATTTCTTATAATAGGAACAGGAACTGGCGGATGTATATGTAATTCAGAGGATGTTATTTATGGAAAAGATGGATTTGCAGCAGAGTTTCATCATATGCCTTTTATAAATTTTAAAACAAATAAAATAGATAGGCAGGGAGATTATTGCTCTATGACTGCTTTAATTAAAATTTATAACGATAAGGTTGAAGAAATAAAAAGCCTAAAGTATGGACATGAAGTTACTGAAATATACTTAAAGGGAGATAGTATTGCAAAAGAGTCAGTAGATGAATGGATTAATAATATGAGTACTCAACTTGTGACTATAACAACCTTTTATAACCCAGAGGTAATTTGTGTTGGTGGGGGAATATCAGAAGAAGAATGGTTCCTTGAATTGATACAAAAAAACTTTAGAAGAGTACTAGAAGAATTCGGAACTCCATTTTTAACAACAGAAATAAAGAGATGTAAATATAATAATGACGCAAACATATTGGGCGCTATTATTAATGCAAAAATGCATAGCTAATAGTTTATAAGAATAATGAGTTTTATAAAGAGTATTAGATAGAAAATAAAGAGAGAGCATTTAGTAGAAATGCTCTCTTAATTTAGAATTACTTTAATTCGTCTTCAAAGGATTTGTATTCAAATCCGCCTCTATCAATAACTTTTTTAATCCATTCACCTGATTTTTTTACTCTTCTACTTCTATTATTACTTAAATCTATCTCAACAAAACCATATCTATTTCTAAAAGCATTCATAGGAGATACATTATCTGTAAAGTTCCACATATGATAGGCAGTGCAATTAGCATTTTCATCTTTTATAGCTTTAAATAACCATCTAAGGTGGTCAGAAATATAGTCTATTCTGTAATCATCTTGTATCTGTCCTTTTAAATCTTTATGTTTATATTCATCGTGGACTCCCATTCCGTTCTCCATTATCATCCACTCAATATTTCTATAGTTAGTTTTTATATTTATAGCTATATCATAGAAAGCTTTAGCATATATTTCCCATCCTCTAGATTGATTCATAGTAGCTCCAGGCATAGACCAGCTATCAAAATAATATGAAGGATTAAATGGATTTTCATCATTCCATTTTGTAGCTTTAGCTTTAGCTCTATTTGGTCCATAAAAATTTACTCCAAGTATATCCACAGTATTATTTTTTATTATTTCCAAGTTTTCATCTGTATAACTAGGTAAACAATTATGTTTTTCTAAAGTTTCAAATAAAAGGGATGGAAACTCCCCTTTTATACAAGGATCTAAGTATGTTTTATCTGCAAACAACTCAGCCATATGTGCAGCTTTAATATCTTCTTCGCTATTACTTCTAGGATAAACTTGAGCAACATTTTGTATTATACCAATTTTACCCCCATCTTTGTTATATCCCTTTTCTTTAAAGAGCTTAACAGTTAGTGCTGTAGCTAATACTTTGTGATAATTCCACTGAACAGATTCTTTAAAGTTAACTTTATAAGGATACCATATGGCTTCAGCTACACCTAGGTTAGGCACTACACCAGGTTCATTGAAAGTAAACCATATCTTTACTCTATCAGAAAAGGCCTCAAAGGCTTTTTCAGCATATCTTAAATAGAGATCAACTACCTTTCTACTTCCCCAACCACCATATTTTTGTATTAAGTAATCAGGAAGTTCCCAATGTTCTAAACAAATAATAGGCTGAACATTGTTTGCGATAAGTTCATTAATCATATCATTATAATAGTTTAAAGCATCTTCACTTACTATTACATTATCATAGTCTTCAATAAATCTGGACCAATCTATAGAAGTACGATAACTTTGGAGATTTAAACTATTCATTAATTTAATGTCCTCTTTATACCTGCTATAGAAATCTGTAGCAATGGTTGGTCCATAACCTTCGTACCATTTGCTAGGAGCACTTTTATAAAAAGCATCTGCCCAACTAACTTGATTTTCTTTTTTTCCTTTCCATCCTTCCGATTGCCAAGCAGAAGAGGAGGCTCCTATTTTGAAACCTTCAGGAATTTCATAAAAAATTTTCTTCATAGCTTACCCTCTTTTCATCAATAATTTTTATTTTACCCAACTTTATTATATACTAATAATAAAGTTTAAATAAGTATAATTCGGATAATGGATTAAAAGAATTGTATTAGGGTATTAGGAGCATAAGCGTTATGATAGAAAAAAAATCAGGAATATTAGAAAAAAAACTGATCAAGGAGATAAGAAAAATAGAGAAAGTATGTAAGAAAAATGACAATATAATAAGAGATATAAATCTAGATAGTTCATTGAACTTTAATAATAAGATGAACCATACTTTTTTATATTACAGTGATAATAAAACACTCATTGGTTTCTTATACATGTTTGTACCAACTTCAGAGGAAGCAGAAATTCAAGGATATATACTACCTAAATATAGGGGAAAAGGTTACTTTAAGGAACTGCTTAAAGAGGCAGAAAGTGAACTTAGACAATATGATGTAGACGAAATATTATTTGTATTAGAGTTTAATCCAGAATCCGCTAAGGATAGTTTGGCTGGAATAGACGCTGAATATGAATTCACAGAGTACAGTATGGAGTATGTAGGAAATTTAAATGAGATAGAGTCTACAGAACATAGCGATATAAAAATTTTAGAGGCAATAGATGAAGATTTAGAAGAATTAGTAGAAATCAGCAAAAGGTCCTTTGGGGAAAGTGAAGAGGAAGCCAAGGGTTATATAATGAAGTCTTTAAAAGCTGATAATAGAATTCAATACAAGGTTATATATAAAAGGGAGTGTATAGGACTAGCTGGAGTATATATTGAAGAGACAGAAGCCACTATATTTGGATTTGGAATATTACCTGAATATAGGGGAAGTGGACTTGGAAAACAAGTTTTAAAACTAATATTAATAGAATTAAGACATAAGAATGTAGATGAAATACTAATAGATGTTGATAGTAATAATGAGGTGGCATTTGAACTTTATAAGAAAATGGGTTTTGATATTGAAGTCGCTTTTGATTATTATAGAAGAAAAATTTAAAATTTGATTTGAATCATATTTTTAAAACCTCCAAGGATATAAGATTAGTTCATAAGATAAGTAAATGAATATGGAGGAATTAAATATGAATAATAATATTAAACTTAATGAAAATACTTACTGGATAGGAAAAGTAGATGATAGGGATGTTCCATTTCATAGATTAGTATTAACAAAAGGAACAACTTATAATAGTTACTTACTTAAGACTAAAAAACCTACAGTAATAGATACAGTAGATATAAGTTTTGGAAGAGAGTATGTGGAAAACTTAAAGACTTTGATTGATCCTATGGAAATAGAATATATAGTAATAAATCATTCAGAGCCAGATCATTCAGGGGGATTAGGTAGCCTTGCAGCTCAAGCTAAAAATGCAACTATAGTTTGTACAGAGCCAGCAGAATATGAGTTAAAAGAGATGTATAAGCTTCATAAAAGAAATTTCTTGATAGTTAAAGATGGAGATAAACTTGATATAGGTGGAAAAACTCTAAGATTTTTTGAAACACCATATCTTCATACAGAAGAGACTATGATAACTTACTGCGAAGAGGATAAGATATTATATCCATGTGATATATTTAGTACTCACATAGCTAATTATGAGTATTTCAATGATCTAGCAAAAGAAGATATAGATGAAGATTTTTCAGTATATTATTCATTAATAATGCATCCACATAGAACCTATGTACAAAAAATGATAAATAAGATAAAAGATATTGATATAGATATTATAGCTCCTTCACATGGTTATATATTAAGAAAAGATGCTAAGAAGTATATACAAATGTACGATGTTTTAAGTAAAAACACAGATCTAGGCAAAAAAGCTTTGGTGTTATATTCAACAATGACTTCAAATACCAAAAAATTTGCTGGTAAGATTAAAGAATATCTTGAAAATTTAGATATAGCTACTGATATTATGGATACAAGTAAAGTTTCTAAAGAAGAGGCTATAGAAGCTATTAAAGATGCAGATGCAATATTTCTTGGGTCATCTACAAGATATGGAGATATGATAGGAAATATAGAGGATACTCTTAAAGAATTAAAAAATATAGATTTAGAGGGCAAAGTAGGGGTTGCATTTGGCTCTTACGGATGGAGCGGTGAATCTATAGAAATAATTCAAGATTACTTAAAAGCTACTAATATGAAGGTATTAAGTACATCAGATTTAATAAAATCAACAGGAAGAATAGATATTGAGTTTCCTATAAGAGTAAGATTTTCACTAAACAATGAACAAGAAGAAAAAAGAGTAGAAAGATCTATAGAATATGTAAGTAGTATACTTTTAAAAAATAAATAAATATAAAAAATAAATGCTGAAAATTAAATCAGCATTTATTTTTTTACTTATGTTGCAACAAAACCGCCACCATTTACATGAATTATTTCTCCGGTAACGTAACTAGAATCTTCAGAAGCAAGATAAACATATGCAGGTGCTAATTCTACAGGTTGAGCAGCTCTATGCATAGGACTATCCTTACCGAATTTCTCAACTTCCTCAGCTGGATAACTTGAAGGAATAAGTGGAGTCCAAACAGGACCTGGAGCAACCCCGTTTACTCTTATACCTTGAGAAACTAAGTTTATAGCTAAAGCTCTAGTAAAAGATACTACAGCCCCTTTTGTAGAAGAGTAATCTATTAAGTCCTTATTACCTCTATAAGCGGTTACTGAGGCTGTGTTTATTATGGAACTTCCTGGTTTTAAATAGGGTAGTGCAGCTTGAGTTACGAAGAAGAGAGGAAACACATTTGTTCTAAATGTATCTTCAAGCTGTTTTGCTGTAATATCTAATAAATTTGGTTTATAGAATTGAATTGCAGCATTATTTACTAGAATATCTAGTTTACCAAAGGTTTTGATGGTATCATCGACTATTTTTTTACAGAAGTCTTCCTTTTTTAAATCCCCAGCAATTAAAAGACAACGCCTTCCCTGAGCTTCTACCAAATTTTTTGTCTCTTCAGCATCTTCATGCTCATAGAGGTAAACTATAACTATATCAGCTCCTTCCTTTGCAAATGCTAAAGAAACGGCTCTACCTATACCACTATCTCCTCCAGTTATAATAGCTACCTTATCCTTTAACTTACCACTTCCTTTATAGTTAGGATTATCAAATATAGGTCTTGGGGTCATTAAAGCCTCTATGCCAGGTTGAATAGGTTGATGTTGGGGTGGAAAAGAACTTGGAAAAGAAGTTCCATAAGCACTAGCATCTTGACGCACTTGATATGGATTAGAAAAATTCAAAGTAAATCCTCCCAAAATAAATATGACTATATAAAATTATATGCACATTGAAATAAAGTGTTAAATCATTACACCTTATTATAAAGTGTTAAATTCAGTACACTATATTATAAAATGGTAAATCAACACACCTTATGATAAAATGGTAAATTCAATATGTCATCATATTTAATAATGAAAAAAATTAATATAAGTTATTTATTAGTTCTATATGCAAGTATACTTGTGTAGAAATCAACAAATATGTAAAAAAGAAATATTAAATATGTAAAATCCCATAAAATATATATAAGATGATAAATATAATTAATAATTGGATGAAGGAGCATTATTCCTATAATACTTAGGAGCATCCAATATAGACAAAATCTAAGACATATGTAACTATTTAATTGAAATTTAAAATCTGAATAATCCCAATATTGTTTATTGAGAAGTTTTTTTAAGGAGAATCCTGTAAAATACTCAATACTTGTTGGGATTATTAATGCTAATATGCAGAATAGTAGCATGATATGATACTTATAATAGTAAATTATTAAAAATACAGAGGTAAATCCATACATTGGCTTGAAAGGCCCATTTAAAAAGCTATTTTTAAAAAACTTACTAGTAATTATCAAACTATGCACATTTTCTAAAGTCCAACCCAAGAAGGAGTATACAAAAAAGTAGAAAATTAATTCTTGAAGTGAGAATATATTCATTTTTCAAAATCCACCTTTACTAATTATTATTTAAATAACATTAGTATTGGCAAAAGACTTCAAAATTATATTATAAAAGTTACAGAAATTACTCTTATTGACGCTATGGAGACAAGACTTTATAATTATTATAATGCTAAATTATTGAAAGGTTTAGGACGGAATGTACTTTAGATTAAAAATTATAGTGTGATATGGAAGTGAGAATAAATGACAGATATAATTAAGCTTCTAATGGAAATGGTAAATAATATACATGATTTTTTAGAAGTAATAACTGATAAACTAAAATGGGGGTTTAATGATAAACAGTTACATTTTATAATTATAGGAGTGATAGGCATAATTATATTTGCAATAACTCATGCTCTATTTAAATGGATAGCGAAATATAGTATAACAGTTATATCATTTATATATACATTTACAGTATTACTTGTTATAGTATTTGGGATTGAGATAGGACAAAAGATTACTAAAAGAGGTAATATGGAATTTGCAGATGTTGTTGCAGGTGTTTTGGGATTTATATATATTTTTATAATATATGTAATAATAAGACTTATAATATATATGGTTAAGCAAATAATAAAAAATAAAAAAATAGAGAAGTGATTTAGGATGAAAATAGGGAAATTTTCAGAGATAAATAAGTTAAGTATAGATACTATTAGACATTACATGAACTTAGACTTGATATTGCCTAACAAAAATGGAACTCAATATGAGTTTGATGAAGCTTGTCAAAAGGATTTAGAAGATATACTCATATTTAAGTCTATGGGTTTTGAGCTAAAAGAAATTAAGTCTATATTCTACTATAAGAGGCTTGCAAGTTTAACTCAATATGAAGAAAATGAATACTATAAAGAAATATTTGAGAATAAATATGAAGAAATTGATTCTGAAATAGAGCTACTTTTGAAAAATAAAGCTGTGCTAGAAGAAAAAATATCTGAGATATCTAGCAAAAACACTATGGCTAAAAGAAAGATAGGTATTGATATAAAATTGCTATCTAATCTATGCTGTGCAAAGTGTAGGGGAGATCTTTCATTAGTTGATGGAAACATAGAAAATAACCAAGTCATCAATGGAAAGCTTAAATGTGATTGTGGAGAAGAATATCTAATAGACGACGGAATATTAATAGTAGATACAATTCAACAAGAATTTGAAGAGATTAAGCAAACAAGAATTATTGACTATATAAATAACACAAACTCTAATTATTTAGATAATATGTATAAAGGTCATGAAATATTATATAAAAATATAAACCTTGAGACATATGAAAATAGAACAATGTTGGAATTAGGTTCAGGTTTAGGATTTTTTTTAAGAAGAATGTATGAACATATTCCTTCTACATCTATTTATATAGCAGTAGATCATGATATAAATAGACATAGATTTTTAAAATCAGCTTTAGAAAAGGCAGATGAAAAGAAAAATATTGTTTTTATATGTTCAGATTTTTTAAATTTACCTATTAAAGAGAATCAAATAGATGTACTATTTGATATTTCTGGTAGTAGCAACTATGGTTTTGAACATGAGAATTTTTTGCTTAATTCTTTAGAGAGATATATCAAAGAGAAATCTGAACTAATAGGTTCTTATATAGTATTTAAAAATTTTAATAAAAACAGTGATGTTAAGGAGTGCTATAGAAAAAACTTTAGTAAAAGTTTCATTAAAGATAGTATTAACAGCCTTGGATATAAAAAGAGGAATGAATTTGTATCTGACTTAGTTGATGAAGGTGGAATATATGAACCTTACTTCCAAGAAGGAGAAAAAGTTTACTTCTATATATTTCATGGAAAAAGATAGTGTAGACCCAATGGTTTGCACTTTTTTTGTTTATAAACTTAAAAAATACCCTATTGATATGGTGTTAAGGCTACATTATATAATAAAAACATCAAAACAAAGGGGGAAATAATTAAGATGAAAAACAATAAACTTATTAAAATTTATATTGTTAATAGAGTTTTCCATTGGCTCATAATGGGATTAACTATACCAGTAATTACAATGATTCTTTTAGATAAAGGTCTGGATTTTTTAGAAGTAGGACTATTAATCTCTATTCAATCTGCTATGGTAATCATAATGGAACTGCCTTCGGGAGCTATGTCAGATGCTATAGGTAGGAAACGTGTATATATGATAGCAATGACAGCTTCACTAATATGTGGTTTTCTATTTATGTTTGTAAGCGGATTTGCGTTGTTAGCTTTAGTTGCCGCAATTAATGGAGTTGTTCAGGCATTGTCTTCAGGGACAATAGATGCTTGGTTTGTAGATGAATTTAAAGAAAAATATCCTGATGAAAATCTACAAAAGGCATTATCTATAGTTCAAATCTTCACCTTTATATTTTTAGCTCTAAGTTCTATCGTTGGAGGAATATTACCTATGACTTTAGGTAGTATAGTCAATACAAAATGGGGGTTAAGTATATACGCAGGGAATTTTATTGTTCAAATATTACTACTACTAATCCATATACTACTCACAATAGTATTAATAAAAGAAAATGAATATGAAAATAGAAAACAAGATATTTTAAAAAGCTTTAAAACATTTCCTATTATATTAAAAAACTCAGTAAAGGAGGGCGTGAAAAATAAATATATATTTTTACTATTACTAACCGCCGTTGCCTGGGGAATAGGTTTTTCAGGACTAGAAGCTTTTTGGCAACCGAAGGTAAAAACTATTGTAGGTTTAGAGAGTGGTGACTTAATATTAGGGGTTTTAAGTAGCGGATATTTTCTAGCGGGAGCTTTAGGAAGCTATGCATCCAGTCATATATGTAAACTTGTAGATAACAATCTAGCAAAGCTTCTTATAATACTAAGAAGTATTTTAGGAATATTATTTATAATTTTGGCATTTCAAAATAATATTATAGGATTTGCCATAGGTTATTTGGTTCTTTATTCAGTGAATGGAATGTCAGAATCTCCTTATTATACGCTCTTTAATAATGAAGTCAAAAGTGACAATAGAGCAACGCTATTATCTTTAGAATCACTATTTATGAAGTTTGGAGGAATGGTAGGTTCTATAGGTATAGGATATATTTCGAGACAATATTCAATATCAATTGGATGGACATTAAGTGGAGTAGTATTATTTATATCAAGTTTAGCATTTTTAAAATTATATAAACTAGAAAAAGAAAAAGTTAACAATAATATACTAGGATAAAAGAAGTTTTTTCTATAATACTATAGATATCAGTATTATAGAAAGGAGAATAGTTATGAAAAAAGTTCACTATGATGTTTCAGGACTTGTAAACTCTGAGAGCAGAACTAAGCTTCGTAATTCTTTAGATAAAATAACTGGAGTTCAAGAAGTTGAAGTAGATATTAATAGAGGTACAGTAGAAGTAGAGTTTAATGAACCTGCAACTAGACAACAAATAAAAATATGTATAGAAAATACTGGATATGACATTAAAGGTTAAAACTATTACAATAAACTGCTTTAAAATAGATATAAGAGCTATTTTAAAGCAGTTTTTATATTTCTTAAATTAATTTAAGGATATAATTAAATTAATATGATAATTATGGTAATATTAGAATAGTTGATTTATTTAATACAATTTTTTACTAAATAGCTGTTATTGGTTTTTGATAAAATCAAATTTGTTTTAATTAAGGATAAAGCATTTTTATCTTAAGCAAGTTGAATGAAAAACATATATAGAACAATTTATGAGATAGGAGATGTTTATTTTGAATGGTATTTTAAAGGCTAGCAATACAAATTCTCCATATTTGATTACTTACCATAATAATATAATCGGATGTAATGGTTCTTTCGAAAAATTAACTGGCTATAATATGGATGAATTAATTGGGAACAGTATAGAGAGAGTAGCTGAAATGTTAGAGATTTATGAAGAATATGGTTGCAATGAGGTTAAATTAACAAGTAAAAATAACGAGTTAAAACAAATTGAAATTAGTAAAATTGAGTTGCCTAAGAATGAAATTATTTATTTTTTTAAGGAAATAAACAGTAACGAAGATAAAGCCGATAAAGATAAGTTAAATAGATTAACAGATATTATTAAAGACGTTTCGAAAGGGTTAGTTTTTTTAGATAGCAATAATAATATTACTTTTTTAAATAAGAAAGCAAAAGAGTTTTATAATAATTTTAAATCAATAAGCGAATCAGGAGAGTATTCAGATAGTATATATTACGAAGAGAAATTAAAACAACAAAGAGATAATTTCCTGAATTTGATTGATAATCTTCAGTTACCTATATGGAGAATATCTTATCCATACTATGAGGTAATAGGATATAATAAAACAGCATCAGAGTATTTAGTTAAGACTGGAATAACTCCAGAGGAGATACTAAAAGAACATCTGCTATTAATAGATGATATAAAAGACACAGGAAAAGCAGTGTTTATTAAAAATAGTGAAATAGTTAAAGGGAATAAAACTTACTATGAGAATATTATATATAATCCTATACTTAATGAAGAGGGCGAAATAGAAGAGATAATATTGGTATTAGTAGACGTTACCCCAGAGATAGCTAAGAAAAAGGAGTTAGAGAAGATATTAATTATGCAGAAGGATTTCTTTTCTTTTATATCCCATGAGTTTAGAACTCCACTTACGGTAATAACCTCAGCAATTCAGTTGATAAAAGCTATATGTAAAAATGAGTTAACACCCACTTCTATTAAATATATAAACAAGATAAATAAGTCAGCTTTGCAGCAATTAAGATTAGTTAATAACCTTTTAGATATAACTAAAGCTGATTCTGGCTATCTTAAACTCAATAGAACAAATCTAGATATCGTTTCAGTTACTAAAGTTATTTCTGAGTCTGTAAATTTATTTGCGGAGAAAAAGGATATAAAACTATCTTTTTCATCAGATTTTAATGAAAAAATAATAGCTCTCGATGACGAAAAATATGAAAGAATACTTCTAAATTTATTATCGAATGCCATTAAGTTTACTGAATCTGGTAAACAAATATATATAAAAATATATCAAAAAAAAGATAGGATTGTTTTAGAAGTTAGAGATGAAGGCGTAGGTATAGCGAAGGACAAACAAAAGATAATTTTTGATAGGTTTGGTCAAGCAGATAATAAGCTTACGAGAAATTCTGAGGGGACAGGAATAGGACTGTGCCTAGTTAAGTTATTAGTTAATGCATTAGGTGGAGATATAAATGTAATAAGTAAAGAAGGGGAAGGCAGTAGGTTTATTGTTTCACTTCCTGATATACAAACGGAAGAACAAAATGTAGACGTTGGAAATTTAATGGAGAATAGATTGGTAGAGACAATGAATGTTGAGTTTTCTAACATATACTTTGAGGAAAGTGCAGGTTAAAAATATGAAAGAAGCCATAAAGAATATGGCTTCTTTTATTAAATAACAAATTTTACTAAAAACAACATCGCTATTATACATGTAGCTATATGTAAATCTTTATGTTTGCCTGTAAATAATTTTATGACTACATAAGATATCATACCAAAAGCTATACCATCTGCTATGCTGTAAGTCATAGGAATCATGATTATAGTTATAAAAGCAGGGATTGCCTCTGAAAATTCAGCTAACTCTATTTCCTTTATAGGTTCAAGCATAAATAATCCTACAAGAACTAAAGCAGGTGCAGTTGCTGGAGATGGAATCATTAAAAATAATGGTGATAAAAATAGTGCAATGATGAACATAAATGCTGTTGATACAGCAGTAAGCCCTGTTCTACCACCTTCTGAAACTCCTGAAGCACTTTCAACATAAGCTGTTAAAGCACTAGTACCTAAACATCCACCTATTGTAGTACCTATAGCATCTGCAAGTAGGGCTTGTTTTGCTCTTGGAACATTTCCTTTTTCATCTAGCATATTTGCTTTAGTAGCAACACCAACGAGTGTTCCTATAGTATCAAACATATCCATAAATAATAATGTGAATAACACAATTACCATATCAAAACTAAATACGTGAGTCCATTCAAATTGCAAGAAAGTTGGTGCTAGTGATGGAGGCATACTTATAAAAGATGTTGGGATTTTTGTAATTCCCATAGGTATTCCTATTATTGTTGTAGCAAGGATACCTATCAATAAAGCGCCTTTAACATTTCTAGCAACTAATATTCCAGTTATAACAATTCCTAAAATAGCTAATTGAACAGATGGATCTTTTAAGTTACCAAGGGTTACTATTGTGCCACCATCTACGTGAGCAATTATATTGGAATTACTTAAACCTAATAGTGCTATAAATAGACCTATACCAACAGAAATTGCTTTCTTGATATTTAAAGGAAGACTAGTTATTATAGCTTCACGAATATTAAAAACAGTTAATAATATAAAAATAATACCTTCGATAAATACTGCAGTCATAGCAAATTGCCATGAGTATCCCATAGTTTTTACTACTGTAAAGGCTATAAAAGCATTAAGTCCCATACCTGGAGCAGCAGCAAATGGTAATTTTGCATAAACACCTATTAGTAAAGTTGCAATAATTGAGGATATAGCAGTAGCTGTAAATACAGCGCCAAAATCCATACCAGCTTGTGACAATACGCCTGGATTAACAACTAATATATATGCCATAGTCATAAAAGTAGTTATTCCAGCTAATACTTCAGTTTTAAAATTTGTTTTATTTTCTTTAAATTTGAAATAAGTTTCTAACATTTTTTAAGATCTCCTTTATAAAAATATCGAACAACTTTATCATATTATCAAATTACAAGAATATTATCAATAGTTTAATCTTAAAGGTACGTGTGTGTCGAAATATAAAAAAAGGTGGCTAGCCATTGAAAAATATGGCCTAGCTACCTAGTTGAAACTTTAATATTTTCACTCAATATTTAAAAATCTTTCAGGATTTCTAAAAATACTCTCATCATAGTCTTCATAAACCTCAATATCTAATACATCATGAAGTTTTCTTACCTGCTTAATTATCTGTTCTAAAAATGTATCATTTTTCACTAATAGATACATCTTGCTCTTAGAACCATCACCAATAGAGCCACACAATATTCCTTCTAGGTTAAATGCACGTCTTGAAAATAAGCCAGTTATATGAGACATAACTCCAGGATGATTATTAACTAACAATTCTATAACAATGTGATTATTATTATTGTGTAGGGATTCAATATCATTATTATCATTATTATTATTGTGCATAATTTTCACCTCCAACCATTTTGTCAATTGATTCTCCTGGTGGAACCATAGGATATACATTTGAAGTTGGGTCAATTGGTATATTTATTAAATAAGGACCTGTTTCTAACAATACTTCTTTGAGTTTACCCCTAGGGTTATCTTCTTTACTTAAGTCACAAGAATTTATTCCAAACCCCTTAGATATTAAAGTAAAATCAGGATTAGATATAAATTTAGAGGCAATATAATGTTCTTTATAAAAAAGTTGTTGCTGTTGTTTTACTAAACCTAATCTTCCATTATTAAGGATTATTATTTTAACATTTAGATTTAAGTCTTTTAAGGTAGCTAACTCCTGAATATTCATAAGTATTGAGCCGTCTCCAGAGAAGCAGATAACTTCTTTGTCATCATTAGCTAAAGCAGCACCTATAGCAGCTGGTAACCCAAACCCCATGGTACCTAACCCACCAGAAGTAAGCAAGGTGTTTGGTTTGTTAAAAGGATAAGTTTGAGCTACCCACATCTGATGTTGACCTACATCAGTGGATATTATAGCCTCTTTAGCTACTACTGATGAAACATATTTTATTATATTCATGGGATGAAATATATCTTCTTTTTTTGGTAATACTAGTGGAAACTTAAGTTTAAAATCTTCAATGGTATTTAACCACTCTTCTCTTGAATTATTAGGTATAACAGTAGTTAAAGCCTTTATGAAAGAATTTATATCTCCTACTAAAGATAAATCAGCTTGTTTCAATTTATTTATTTCTGATTCATCAATATCGATGTGAATTATTTTAGCGTTAGGACAGAATTTAGTTACATTACCAACAGCTCTATCATCAAATCTTACACCTAAGGCTATTATTAAGTCGGCTTGATTTAACAACATATTGGTGTATCTAGCTCCGTGCATTCCAAGCATTCCAAGATAAAGAGGATCATCACAAGGAAAACACCCTAAGGCCATAAGCGTTGTGGTAACAGGTATTGAGTTTTTCTTTGAAAGCTCATATATTTCAGAGCAAGAATTTGAATTAGCAATACCTCCTCCTATATATAAAATAGGTTTTTTAGAAGCTTGAATTAAATCAACTGCTTCTGTAACACCATGGGTAGTAGCTTTGTCATCTGCTATTTTAACTTCTAAATCAGGAAAATAGTCAAATTCTATTACCTGAGTTTGAATATTTTTAGGTATATCAATAACTATAGGCCCTGGTCTTCCATCCTTAGCAAGTCTGAAGGCCTCTGGTATTATAGAAAATAGTTCATCAATAGATCTTATAAGAAAATTGTGTTTGGTTATAGGAATAGTTAAACCATAGGTATCAACCTCTTGAAATGAATCAGTTCCTATAGCAGAATAAGGAACCTGACCTGTTATTGCAATTATTGGTATAGAGTCTAGCTTTGCATCTGCTATAGCAGTTAATAAATTAGTAGCCCCTGGTCCAGAAGTAGCAAAACACACAGCAACTTCTCCTGTAGATCGTGTCATGCCCTGAGCTATAAATGCAGCTCCTTGCTCATGTCTTGCGAGTATATGCGTAATATTACTGTCATATAAAGCATCATATAGAGGAAGATTTGCTCCTCCGGGAATTCCTGCTATGGTTTTTATACCATGTAATTCTAAAAGTTTGATAGTTATTTGTGCCCCATTTAATTTCATATCAAAATCTCCTTTATAATAAAATAAAAAATCCCTTGTCCTAATTATTTAATAATAAGGACGAAGGATTATATCTCCGCGGTACCACCTTGATTTGTATATAAAAATACACACTTAATATAGTACAGGTTAATAAATCTATTACCGATACTACTTCCCTTTTAACAGTGGGACTCCGTTTAACTCTACTCTTTACATTTCCATTAACAACTCCGAGGCTACCTTCTATATATCCTTCATGGGAAATTTTCATCAACATTCCCTTTCTTTATTTCCAGAGTATATATACTCCTCCTCATCACAGTCTTTAATTATTTATATTTATTCTATTGTATAGTTTATAAAACAAGAAGTCAAGAATATTCAGACAATTTATTTTCATATAATTCAATAGGTAGTTTATCTGGATCACTAAAGAAGGTAAACCTTTTTCCTGTAAGCTCATCAATACGTATAGGTTCAACATCTATGTTATGGAATTTAAGTTCAGAAACAACCTCATCAATATTATCTACTTCAAATGCTAAATGTCTTAAACCCAAGGCTTCAGGATAACTTGGTCTATCAGGAGAGGTTTGAAAAGAAAATAGTTCTATTTGGCTATCACCAATTGACAAATCAAGCTTATAAGAATCACGAGCTTCCCTATAAACTTCTCGAATAACCTTAAGTCCTAATATTTCAGTATAAAACTTTTTAGAAACTTCATAATTTGAACATATTATAGCAATATGATGAATTTTTGTTAGAAGCATAATAAATCCTCCTCATGCCAAATTTAATATATTGTAACATATTAATTATAGATAACCAATTCTAAATTTGAATTGGTTGTGTTAAAATAACAAAAGATAAATAACTAAAGTTATTATTATACGGAGGAATAAAATGATTAAGAATAGAAAAACAAAGTCCTTTTTTATACTTGGATTAAGTTTAATTATGAGCTTGGGTTTAATATCTTGTGGTAATAAAAAAGCAGATTTTCAACCAATATCTAAAAGTGATATATTACTAGATACACCATGTAAGGTAACAATATATGATGATGTTCCAGAAACGGTACTAGATAAAGCCTTTGATGTATTAAAAGAAGTTGATAGCAGGATGAATGCTAGTAGCGAAACAAGTGAGATATCTGAGGTAAATAGAAATTCAGGAAAAGGGTATGTTAAGGTATCAGATGATACTTTTTATGTAATACAAAAAGGTAAGTCTTATGGTGAGCTTACGAAAGGCGTATTTGATATAAGCATAGGACCATTAGTAAAGCTTTGGGGAATCAATACAGATCATGCAAGGGTACCTGCAAAGTTAGAGATTGATGGTAAGCGTCCGCTAGTAAATTATGAAAATGTATTATTAAAAGAAGATACAAAAGAAGTTATGCTTAAAAATCCTGGAATGGAATTAGATCTTGGAGGAATAGCTAAAGGTTATGCTGCAGATGCTGTTGCAGAAACTTTAAGAGCCAATGGAGTAGAACATGCAATAATAGATTTAGGTGGAAACATATTAACACTTGGGTCAAAGGTGAACGGTGATAACTGGAAGATAGGAATACAAAATCCTAATACCGAAAGAGGTCAATACCTAGCAACTATAGAAGTTGTTAACAAAACAATAGTTACATCTGGTATTTATGAAAGATATTTTGAACAAGATGGAAAAAGATATCATCATATTTTAGATACTTCAACAGGATATCCAGTAGATAATAATTTAGCTAGCGTTACAATAGTTACAGATAAGTCGATAGATGGAGATGCTTTGGCAAAATCCTTCTGTATGGGAATAGATAAAGGTAAGGAATTTGTTAAATCACAAGGAGCTGAAGCTATTTTCGTAACTAAAGACTCAAAGGTATACTTAACAGATGGATTAAAAGGCAATTTTAAACTTAATGATAAGAGTTTTACATTAGAAGATTAAATATTAATTAAGGTTATCGAGAAAAGATTTAAATAATCAGCTTCTCGATAACTTTTTTTAGGAGAAAAACTTCTGAATAAGTTGTTTATAAGTCTTCTCCTCAAATCTCATTAAAATCATTTTGTTAGTAATTATGTTTATTAAGAAGTTAAGCCCATTAGCACTGTGGAAGCGTATCTCAGCTTCATTAAAGTCATGTTAATGGATTATTATGTTTATTAAGAAGTTAAGTACTTAAATAGAAAAGTAGAAAAGTAGTTAAATTTATAAAATTTAGAATTACTTTATATCAGTACTTTTTTAATAAAAGTAGCCTGGATGAGTAAGATAAAGAAATCTGAGGATAATGAAAGCTAATTTAACAAACAGAAGCAAAAAGATATTGATATTCATTATCAATATGTAAATTAGTGTGATAAAATAGCTACATATCAAATATATTCTTGGAGGTAACTATGGCAAAAATGATGGGACCTCGTTTTAAAACTTGTAGGAGACTAGGCTTAAACGTAATCGGTCATCCTAAAGCAATGAAGCGAGCAACAAAAGGTACAGGAAGAGCTGACAAAAAGCTCTCAGACTATGGGGTTCAATTACTTGAGAAACAAAGATTAAGAGCCTATTATGGAGTAATGGAAAAACAATTTGCTAGATATGTTAATGAAGCATTCTCTAGTAAAGGAGTTCCAGGTGAAACACTTTTATTTATTCTTGAATCAAGATTAGATAATATGGTTTATAGAATGGGATTTGCGAACTCCATAAGGCAAGCAAGACAAATGGTTAATCATGGTCATTTTCTTGTGAATGGAAACAAAGTTGATATACCATCTTACAGATTAAGCCCTGGAGATGAAGTTGTATTAAGAGAAAAATCTAGAAAAACAGAAATGTTCACAGATATATTTAGTAGTAATATATTAAATTCATATCCATACATTTCTAAGGAAGAAGAAAACTTCAAAGGAGTTTTTCTAAGACTTCCAAGCAGAACTGAACTTCCAATAGTTATCAACGAACAACTTATAGTTGAATTCTATTCTAAGTAATATATTTTTATTGGCAACTAAGAATATATTATTTAGATAACAGTATATCTTGCTAGTTAAGAAACCTCCAAACCTATATTTAGTATACTACACTCAAAGACTTGGTTATGCAGAAACCGAGTCTCTTCTTTTTTTATAAGGTAAATGATAAAATAATTATGTGAATAAATTATAGATAGATTTTGGAGGAAGTATGTTTAGAATAAATCTGCCGGGAAATAAAAAGGTAAAAATGGTAATATTACTTGTTTTAATACTAATAGCTGTAGGAGTGTTAGTGAATCAAAGCATTGAAAATAAAAAGTTAATAAAAGAACAACAAGAAATCAAAGAACAGGTTGAAAAAGAAGAAAAGGAAAAGCAAGAAAAAATTCAAAAAGAAGAAGAGGAAAAGCTTGCAAAAGAAAAGGAACAAGAACAGAAGTTAGAAGAAAAAGTTCAAAAAGCTAAGGATGAATTTTTTTCTAAAAATTATAAGAATGCTATAGAGATAGCCACTGAAGTTATAAATGAAAATCCAAAGATGTATTCTGCCTATAATATAAGAGGGATAACAAAGGCTTATAATGGAAGCTTTGATGATGGTATGAAAGATATAGATAAAGCTTTAGAGATAAAACCTGACTTTGGGTATGCTAGATTTAATAAGGCTTTAAATTATGAGTTGTATGAGCGTTTTGAAGAAGCATTGGTGTGGTACGATAAAGCACTTGAAGTTGAACAAGGGGCTTGGACTTACTACGGGATAGCTAGTATTTATGGAAGAAGAGGGGATGTAGAAAATACTGTTTTATATCTAAGCAAAGCCATAGAAGTAGATAAGGCTGTTATAGAATATGCTAAGACAGAACATGATTTTAATCCAGTAAGAAATTCTGAAAAATTTAATGAACTTATAAAGTAAAATAGTTGTGAAAAATTTAATAAATTTGGAATAAATAATTATTAAATTTTAGGGTATAAATATTAATGGATAAATGAAATTTATATAAAAAAATCTAAAAATTTTTTTAAAAAAATGTAGTTTTTTAAAGAATTATTAAAATAATAAAAAGACGTACGTAAATAGCCTATTATATTAATAATAATTGCTTTATGTTAAGATTTAATTAATTTTCATATGAAAATATATGTGAAAACCTACGTATTTTATTAAAAAATACGAACATTAGGATTGAAGTGTACAAATTTTTTAAATAAAAATTAAAATTAATGGTAATTTACAATAAATTATCATTGACTACAACCAATTACTGTAATATATTTAAGGCGTAAGCGATAACACATTGGAGGTATGGAATATGAATAAAAAACTAATTTCTTCCATTTCAGCGTTAGTTGTAGCGACTACATTATTTGCAGGCTGCGCTAAAACAGATAATGGAGCTGCTAAAGGTGGAGACACTAAAACTATTAAAGTAGGTTTAACAACAGATGAAGGTGGTTTAAACGATAAATCCTTCAACCAATCAGCTGATACAGGTATAAAGAAAGCTGTTGATGAATTTAAGGTTGGATATAAACCAATAGAAGCTAAAACAAAAGATGACTATGAATCAAATCTTGATGCTCTAGTAGCAGATGGATCAGACATAGTATTTGCAATTGGATATCAAATGGAGCAAGCAATGACAGCTGTTGCAGATAAGTATCCAGATACAAAATTTGCTATAATTGATACAGTTGTTGATAAGAAAAACGTTGTTTCTTATAACTTTAAGGAACAAGAAGGATCTTTCTTAATGGGAGTAATCGCAGGAAAGATGACTAAAACAAATAAAATAGGATTTATAGGCGGAAAAGACCAAGTTCTTATAAATAGATTCGAAGTTGGTTTTGCAGCTGGAGTTGAATCTGTTAATCCAGCTGCTGCTGCTGAATTAAAGAACAGAGGAACTGTAGTTTATGCTGAAAGTTTTGGAGATACTACGTTAGGTAAAGAAGCTGCTAAAAACCTTATGAACAAAGGTTGCGATGTTATATATCATGCAGCAGGTGGTGTTGGAGTAGGAATGTTCCAAGCAATCCAAGAAGCAAAAAATGCAGGTAAAGAAGTTTGGGGAATCGGAGTTGACATGGATCAAGCTAAGACTCTTCCAGAGTATGCAAACATAATACTTTCTTCAATGATTAAGAGAGTTGATACAGCAACTTATGAAGGTACTAAGAGTGTTGTAGATGGTAATTTCAAAGGTGGCACTAGTGTTAGCTTAGGAATTAAAGAAGGAGCTATTGATATAGCTGAAACTTCAAGCAAAAACACTCCTAAAGATGTTTTAGATTTAGTTGAAAAATATAAAACAGCTATAAAAGATGGAAAAATAACTGTTCCTTCTACATTAGAGGAATTAAAGAGTTTCAAACCAGTAGAAGTTAAATAATTGGTTTATTTTGTAAGAGCTAGATAAGCGGTTGTCTAGCTCTTATGAGCCTCAAAAAGTTTTTATGAATGGGAGAGATTTAAATTGGCAAAAGTGGTAGAGATGAAAAACATTACTAAGATATTCCCAGGTACCGTTGCAAATGATAGTGTTAATTTTGATTTAAATAAGGGCGAAACTCATGTGTTATTGGGAGAGAATGGTGCAGGAAAAACCACTTTAATGAACATTTTATATGGCCTTTATCAACAAGAAAAAGGTGATATTTATGTCAATGGGAATGCTGTAAAAATAAACAACCCTAATGATGCAATAAGCTTAGGTATAGGTATGGTACATCAGCATTTCATGCTTGTTAATAATTTTACAGTTGCAGAAAATATAGTTTTAGGAACTGAACCTAAAAAAGGCTTGAAAATAGATATGAATAAAGCCATAGAAGACGTTAAGGAAGTTTCTAAAAAATATGGATTTAAGATAAATCCTAATGATGTTATAGAAGATATAACTGTTGGTCAACAGCAAAAAGTTGAAATAATAAAAGCTCTTTATAGAGGAGCTGAAATACTAATATTAGATGAGCCTACAGCAGTGCTAACTCCACAGGAAATAGAGGAGTTAGGTGTTATTATAGATAATTTAAAGAAGCAAGGGAAATCAGTAATACTTATAACTCATAAACTTAAAGAAGTTATGAGCATGAGTGATAGGGTAACTATAATAAGAAGAGGAAAAGTTACTGGTACTGTTAATACAAAAGAAACTAATATAGATGAACTTGCAGAATTAATGGTTGGAAGAAAAGTAAATTTGGTAGTTGAAAAGAAAAAAGCAGAAGCAGGAAAAGAGATTTTTAACGTAAAAGATTTAAAAGTTAACGATCATAGAGGAGTACCTGCAGTTAAAAGTTTAAGTTTAAGCGTACGTGCAGGAGAAGTTGTTGGTGTAGCTGGAGTTGATGGAAATGGACAGTCTGAATTTATAGAAGCTGTTACAGGGTTAAGAAAGGCAACATCAGGTAGCGTTTTAGTTAATGGAAAAGATATATTTAATAAAAATGCTAAAGTAATTATGGAAGCAGGCGTAGGTCATGTTCCAGAAGATAGACATAAAAGGGGACTAATACTAAAATATTCATTATTCGAGAATTCAATATTAGGACTTCATACAAAAGCACCTTTTTCTAAGGGTATTGTTATGGATTATCCAGAAGTTAAAAAACATTCTAGAAAATTAATTGAGGAATTTGATGTTAGAACACCTAATGAAGAAGTTACAGCTGCATCATTATCTGGTGGAAATCAACAAAAATTAATAGTTGCTAGAGAAATATCTAAAGAACCAGATCTATTAATTGTATGTCAGCCTACAAGAGGTCTAGATGTTGGTGCAATAGAATACATACACAAGAGAATAATTCAAGAAAGAGATAACGGAAAAGCTGTTCTTTTAGTTTCTTTAGAATTAGATGAAATATTATCACTTTCCGATAGAATAGCTGTAATGTACGATGGACATATAGTAGATGTGTTAGATAGAGAAGATGCCACAGAACAGAAGCTAGGGGTACTTATGGCAGGTGGTAGTTTAAAGGATAATGAGAAAGAGGTGGAAACTCTTGAGTAATAAATCAGATAATCAAAATAAAATATTTCAATTTATAAAACCTGTACTTTTCCCTCTTTTTGCTATAGTAGTATCTATGTTTGTGGCTACTCTGTTTGTAATGTGGGCAAAGGGATATTCTATATTAAACTATTTTCAAGCATTTACTGATTTATTCGGAACTGTTTGGAAAGGTAGTTTCGGAAGTCAGATGAATACATTAAATACAATATTTTATCTTACTCCTTTAGTTTTTACAGGGGTAGCAAATGCAGTTGCATTTAAAACAGGACTATTTAATATAGGGGTAGAAGGACAATTCTTAGTAGGGATGCTAGCAGCAGCTTTAGTAGGAGTAATTCCAGGATTGCCTGCAATCATACATGTACCTTTAGTAATATTAGCTGGTATTTTAGGTGGAGCCATATGGGGATCTGTGCCTGGATTCTTAAAAGCTAAAATTGGAACTAATGAAGTAATTAATTCAATTATGATGAACTATATAGGCCTTTATCTTGTTAACTTTGTTATACTTAGAACTCCTTTTGGTGTTCCAGGAAAAAACTCATCACCACTAATTCAAGATAGTGCAAAAATAGCTAGATTTGTTGACAAATATCAAGCTAATTTCGGTATAATAATTGGTATTGTAGTGGCTATATTTATAACTTGGTTTTTATGGAAAACAACTACTGGATATGAATTAAGAGCTGTTGGTTTAAATCCATCAGGCGCTGAATATGGCGGAATAAATATATCTAAGAACATGGTGTTAGCTATGGTTATTTCAGGAGCTATAGCTGGACTTGGAGGAGCTACTCATTTGGCTGGTGGAAAGTATTATATGGATGACTTTAGTGTGCTTCCTGGATATGGATTCACAGGAATGGCAGTAGCACTACTTGCAAAGAGTAATCCTATAGGTTGTATATTTGCAGCAGTTTTATTTGGAGCTCTTGATGCTAGTTCAAAAACACTTCAATTAAATGGTATTCCAAAAGAAATAGTTTATTTAATACAAGCAATAGTAATAATATTTGTTGCTACAGATTATATAGTTAAATATTATTCAGAAAAGAAAAAGAAGAAGGAGGCAATGACAAATGGCTAGTGTTAATGTTGTTTTAGAACTTTTAGCCTCCACTTTAGCGTTAGGAACTCCACTTATATTTGCTGGACTCGGAGGAGTTTTTTCAGAAAAATCTGGAGTTGTTAACATAGGACTTGAAGGTATGATGATAATAGGAGCTTTTTTTGGTGTATATGGTTCCCATATTACTGGAAACGCACTTGTAGGTGTTGTAATTGCTGTTATAGCAGGTGGCATTGTTGCTCTGATTCATGCGTTTTTAAGTATAACTTTAAAAGCAGATCAGGTTATTTCAGGTACAGCTATAAATTTATTTTCTCAGGCATTAGCAGCATTTTTAATATTTAAGTTGTTTGGCAAAGGTGGTCAAACAGAGTCTGTTAATGGACTAATATACCAAGTCTCTTCCACGGTTAGAGACATACCTATAATAGGAAAGTTTATATCTGAGTTAAACTGGTTTGTTTATTTAGCTATAATTGCAGTTATAGCAACTCATTTTATAATGTATAAAACTCCATGGGGATTAAGAATAAGATCTGTTGGAGAACATCCACAAGCAGCTGATACTTTAGGTATAAATGTATTTAAAGTTAGATATATATGTGTAATGATATCTGGTATGTTAGCAGGTTTAGGAGGAGCAGCTTTATCCTTAGGAAGTACTCCTTTATATAGAGATGGAATGGTTGCAGGAAGAGGGTTTATAGCATTAGCAGCTTTAATCTTTGGTAACTGGAAACCTGTTGGAACTCTATGGGCATGTTTACTATTCAGCTTTGCAAATGCATTACAACTAAAATCACAACTATTAGGATTAAATCTTCCTACTGAACTATACTCTGCTTTCCCATATGTATTAACAATGATAGCTTTAGCAGGATTTGTTGGTAAAACAAGAGCACCAGAAGCAAGTGGTGTTCCATATGAAAAAGGAAAGAGATAATATTTTGTAATTTAATCTGTGAAATAAGGCTTTTATTAGCTTTGTTTCACAGATTTTTTAATTTATAAGTTCAATATTTTAGAAATACTTTTGTTAAAAAATATTTTTAAAAATATTTGATATATAGATGATGATATTAAAGTCTTTTTATGGTAATAGGGTAGAGCTAAGGCATTTATAGTTAAGATGCTCAATGATATATTGATTTTCGTCGTTTTAGATTAATGAGATGATTTTGAAGGAATAAACAATAGGTGCTAAAATTTGATAATCTCATAAATTTAAATATTAACTACTAACGGGGGTTATATTAATATGTTCAAACTAAAAAGATATCTTATCGGTGAACCACTTAAATCATCGCAGCTCCATCATGAAAAGTTCACAGTTTTTAAGGGGTTACCGATATTATCATCTGACGCAATATCATCTGTATCTTATGCCTGTGAAGAAATATTGTGGGTAATGGTTCCTGTATTAGGACTAGCATCCTTTCAATATCTAACTTATGTAGCTTTTGCAATAATAGCTTTGCTTAGCATATTAGTTTTTTCATATAGACAGACTATAGATAGCTATCCTAAAGGTGGAGGATCTTACATTGTTTCAAAAGAAAATCTAGGAGAGATTCCAAGTTTAATAGCAGGAGCATCTTTAACAATAGATTATATATTGACAGTTGCAGTAAGTGCTACTGCTGGTGTTGCAGCAATTACATCAGCAATTCCAAGTCTACTTCCTATTAAAATTGAACTTACTATAATTATAATAATATTAATGACTGTAGGTAATTTAAGAGGAATAAGAGAATCAGCTAAAATATTTAGTCTACCAGCATACTTATTTATAGGAATGACATTTCTTATGATAGCTGTAGGACTTTTCAAATACTTTGTATTACATATAGAACCTAGAAATGTAGATGTTGTAGCATCTCAAATGGGTGATTTAACTTTAATATTATTTTTAAAAGCCTTTTCAGCAGGGTGTACAGCTTTAACAGGTATAGAGGCCGTTAGTGATGGAGTTCCAAACTTTAAAGAGCCTGCAACTAAAAATGCTAAGAAAGTATTATATCTATTATTTATAATAGTTGTACTTATATTTGGTGGAATGTCCTATTTATCAAGTATATATCATGCGGTTCCAAACTTTGATAGAACTGTAATATCTCAGATAGCAGCTCAAGTTTTTGGACAAAATACATTTTTATTTTTTGTAATGCAATTTACAACGACTTTAATTCTTATAATGGCTGCGAATACTGCTTTTTCAGATTTTCCATTACTACTTTCTTTTATAGCAAGAGATGGGTATGCGCCTAGACAATTTGCTAAAAGAGGGGATAGATTAAGTTATTCTAATGGGATAATACTTCTTGCAGTATCTGCTGCAATATTAGTTATAATATTTAAAGGAGAGAACCATTTATTATTGCCATTATATGCGGTAGGTGTATTTGTATCATTTACTTTATCACAAAGTGGTATGGTTATGAGGTGGTTTAGAACTAAATCAAATGGATGGAGGCATAAAGCTTTTATTAATGGATTTGGTGCTGCAATAACTTTTATAACTGCTGTAGTAATTTCAGTTAATAAATTTGTTCATGGAGCTTGGCTTATATTTATATTAGTGCCAACATTTATACTTTTAATGAAGAGAATAAAGAGGCATTATAAAAAAGTTGCTAAGCAGTTAAGTTTAGATAATAACTATTTCCCAGAATTTAATGAAAAAGTTGCAAAAAGATTTATAGTGCCAGTAGGTGCATTGAATGAAAGTGTTGTAAAGACTGTAAATTTTGCTAAGTGTTTATCTAGTGATATAACTGCATTTCATATATCTGTAGATGATACAGAAACAGAAAAATTAAAAACTAAATGGGAAAAATATTATAAAGATATTCCTTTGGTTATTAAAAAACATGAGTACAGAGAAGTTGTTGAACCATTAGTTGGCTTTATAGAATCAGATGAATTCTGTACAACAGATAAGGATATAGTAACAGTGGTAATTCCTCAATTTACTTCACAAAATTGGTGGGGAGAAATATTGCATAATCAAACTGCGGTATTTTTAAAGCAAACTCTTCTTAAGAGACCAAATATAGCAGTTATAACTGTTCCATTTATAATAAAAGCAGAGAAGAAATAAAAATATAGAACTGTTGATATAGTAGTATATCAGCAGTTTTTATTTACTATAAGTTAATAGATAAATTTATATAAATTGAGGTTAAATGTTTCACTAACATATGATACAATATATATGCTTAAATGAAAATGATTATCAAAAATTCCCATTAATAAGAATTAATACTTAGGAGGTAAAGTGATATGTACGGGGAAGAAGTCAACAAGGTAGCAGAGACGTCAATAAAAAAAGCTGAGTTTTTAAAAAAGGGGAAGTTTGGATATCTGCTATTAGCTATGCTTGCAGGCTTATATGTTGGATTAGGAATTATGCTTATATATACTATTGGAGGATATTTAAGTGCTGCAAACTCACCAGCAACTAAAATAGTTATGGGAGTAAGTTTTGGCGTAGCGTTAAGTTTAGTAATTATGGCTGGGTCAGAATTATTTACAGGAAACAGCTTTGTTATGATGATAGGGTACTTAAAAAAGAGTACAAGCATCTTAGACGGATTAAAGATATTATTATTTAGTTATTTAGGAAATCTTATGGGATCTATAATTGGAGCTTTTGCTTTTTACTCAGCTGGACTAGCTAAAGGATCTATAGGAGAGTTTATTGTACATACATCAGAAGTTAAGATGTCTCTACCAGTGCATGAATTATTTGTTAGGGGAGTCTTATGTAATATATTAGTTTGCTTAGCTACTTGGTTTACATATAAATTAAAAGAAGAAACTGCAAAATTAATTATGATATTTTGGTGTCTATTCACCTTTATAACAGCAGGATTTGAACATAGTATAGCAAATATGACCTTATTTTCAATAGCTTTATTTATTCCTCATGGAGACATAGTAAGTTTAGGTGGAGCTATATATAATCTTGGATTTGTAACCTTGGGAAATTTTATAGGCGGAGCTATAATCTTAGCAGTACCTTATTACATTGTATCAAAAGAAAAGTAACAACCGTAAGATTTAATATGATATAATAAATCTTATTAAATTTGATGGGAATGATTATAGTGAATAAGATAAGTGTGGAAGAACTTAGAGAATTAGAGCTATTTAAAAATCTTAAGACAGAAACTCTTTTAAAGCTTAGCACTATAGGAATAAAAGTAGCTGCTAGAAAAGGGCAACATATTTTTAGAGATAAAGAGGAAGTAAATACAGTATACATAGTTTTAAAGGGAAAAATATCTTTATATAAATTATCAGAGAACTCAAATAAGAAGGTAATATTTATTTTAGGTAGAGATAAGATAATAAATGAAGTGATCCTAGATGATTTACCTTCTTCAATTAATTGTGAAGTTTTTGAAGCGGGAGAGCTTTTAACAATTAATAGATTGGATTTTTTAGAGTTAATGAAAGAAGATTTTGAACTTACAATATCAGTGGTTAATTCATTATCTATAAAGGTAAGAAGACTATATAGACAGCTTAAGAATACAACTCCATTAAAGATAGAAAAAAAAGTTGCAGCTAAGTTATGGAAGTTAGCTAAAGACTACGGAGTAACTACTGAGGATGGAATTTTAATAGATCTTAATATAACAATAACATATTTAGCTGATTTATTTGGAAGTCAGAGAGAAACAATATCTAGAGCATTAGGTCAATTAGAAGATTTAAAACTCATAAAATTCATCAATAAAAAAATAGTAATAATAGATAAAGATAAACTTTCATATTTTTTTAAGGGATTGTGATAAAAATCACAGTCCTTTTTTGTGCTCTCTTTTAAAATTAAAATTAAGAAGGGGAGATGAAAAATGTTTAGTGAAGAAATTAACAAAGTTGCCCAAGCGGCTAAAGTAAAAAGTAATTTATTGAAAAGTGGAAAGGTGAAATATTTATTATCATCAATGCTTGCAGGTCTATACGTTGGACTAGGTATAATGCTGATTTTCTCAATTGGAGGAATGTTAGCTTCAGCGGAATCACCATTTACTAAAATAGTTATGGGATTAAGTTTTGGAGTAGCACTTAGTTTAGTAATAATGGCAGGTTCAGAACTATTTACTGGAAACAATTTTATTATGATGATTGGAAGTTTAAAGAAGACTGTAACATTATTAGATACTATTAAAATCTGGATTTTCAGTTTTATAGGAAATCTTTTAGGATCAATTATTGGTGCTTATGCCTTTTATGCAGCAGGACTAGCTAGAGGACCTGTAGGACAATTTATACTTAGTGCTTCAGCAACAAAGATGGCTTTACCTATTCATGAACTAATTTTTAGAGGAATCCTATGTAATATCTTAGTTTGTTTAGCTATTTGGTGTTCTTTTAAGATGAAAGAAGAGACAGGAAAATTAATAATGATATTCTGGTGTTTATTTGCATTTATAACTACAGGATTTGAGCATAGTGTAGCAAATATGACGCTTTTATCAATAGGTCTATTTATTCCACATACAACAGCAGTTAGTTTAAGTGGATTTATATATAATCTTTCTTTTGTTACTTTAGGAAATATGATAGGTGGTGCGCTGGTACTAGCTATACCTTATTATCTAATATCAAAAGAATAAAAGCCTTAGGAGGAGTAACTTATGGGATTTAAAATGAACATTGATGGATTTAATATGTTTTTAGAGAAAATTTCAGGAAAGTATAATGTGTTTGCGCCAACAGTACTTAAAGGGAAAGGGACTTTTTCAGATACTGATATAGTAAGATATGCCCAAATAAAAGATATAAGAGATGTTGAGTTCGAAAAAAAATCAGCTTTTTCTTATAAAGAAACCTTATTACCTATAACTCAAACTATGTTCTACTTCACTGAAGATCAGTGGATAGAACCAAAAGAAGAGGAAAAAGGAGCAATAATTTTCTTAAGAAGCTGTGATATGCACTCAGTAAAAAGAATTGATGACATATATTTAAGAAATGGAGCAGTAGATCCTTACTATAAGAGATTAAGAGATAAAGCTAAATTCGTATTAATAGGATGTGAAAAAAGTTTTGACAACTGCTTTTGTGTAAGTATGAACACAAATAAGACTGATGAACAAGATGCTTACATAAAACTTGATGGAGATATGGTTATATTTGATACAAATGATGGGGAGTTAGAACAGTATTTAGAAAACCTTGAAATAGAAGAAATAGAAGTAACTCCAGACTTTGTAGAAGAAAATGATACTAAAGTGAATATTCCAGATGATTTAGACCTTAAAGTAATGAATTCATCAGTATGGAAAGAGTATTCAGCTAGATGTATAGCTTGTGGAAGATGTAATTTTGTTTGCCCAACATGTACATGTAACACGACACAAGATATATTTTATAAGGATAATTCAAAGGCAGGGGAAAGAAGAAGAGTTTGGGCTTCTTGTCATGTAGATGGATTTACAAATATGGCTGGAGGCCATAGCTTTAGACTAGATAAAGGTCAAAGAATGAGATTTAAGGTTTTACACAAGGTCTATGACTATAAAAAGAGATGGGGATACCATATGTGCGTAGGCTGTGGAAGATGTGATGATATTTGCCCAGAATACATTTCTTTCTCAAACTGTGTAAACAAACTAGAAAAAGCTATGGAAGAGGTGCGCTAAATGGAAAACAATGTGTATATGCCTTTTAAAACAGAGATATTAGATATAAAACAACATACTGATATAGAATATACTTTTAGATTATCTTTTACTGGTGATGTTAAACCAGGACAATTTTTTGAATTATCACTTCCAAAATACGGAGAAGCGCCTATATCTGTATCAGGAATTGGGGACGGTTATGTAGAGTTAACCATAAGAAGAGTTGGAGTAGTTACAGACGAAATCTTCAAATACCATGTAGGTCAAAATCTATTTATGAGAGGACCTTATGGTAACGGATTTGAGGTAGAAAACTATGCACAAAAAGAAATAGTAGTAGTAGCTGGAGGAACCGGACTATCCCCTGTTAAAGGAATAGTGGATTACTTCTCTAAAAATACTAGTGAAGCTAAGAACTTTACCTTAGTATCAGGTTTTAAGTCTCCTAAAGATATACTATTTAAAGATGATATAAAAGAATGGGAAAAGAATATAAACTTAATCATTACTGTAGATGGAGCAGAAGAAGGTTATGAAGGTAAGGTAGGACTAGTTACAAAATACGTACCTGAACTTGATATAAAGGATTTAGATTCTGTACAAGTTATAGTAGTAGGACCTCCTATGATGATGAAGTTTACCGTAGCAGAATTTTTAAAACTTGGAATTAAAGAAGAAAACATTTGGATTTCTCAAGAAAGAAAAATGTGCTGTGGAGTAGGTAAGTGTGGACACTGTAAAATTGATGACACTTACATATGCCTTGATGGACCAGTATTTAATTATTCAAAAGGTAAATCTTTAATAGATTAAGGAGGGGAAGTTATGATAGATATAAATACAAAAGCTTTAAAAAAGAATGCATTTAGAGTTACTAAAAAAAGAGGATTAACTGCCTCAAGAGTAAGAGTTCCAGGTGGACATTTAAAGGCTGAATACTTAGGCCTAATCCAAGAGATTGCAGATAAATATGGTAACGGAACTGTGCATTTAACTACAAGACAAGGTTTCGAAATACCAGATATAGATATGGAAGATATTCCAGAAGTAAATGAACTTCTTCAACCAATAATTGAAGGTTTAGAAATAAATCAAGAAGTACCAGGAAAGGGATATACAGCAGCTGGAACAAGAAACGTATCCGCATGTATAGGGAATAGAGTTTGCCCTTTTGCTAATTATGATACTTCAGGATTTGCTAAAAGAATAGAAAAAGATATATTCCCAAATGATCTTCACTTTAAAGTTGCTTTAACAGGATGTCCTAATGATTGTATGAAAGTTAGAATGCATGACTTCGGAATAATAGGAATGACGGAACCACAATATGATTCCTATAGATGTATAGGCTGCCAAGCTTGTGTAACCAATTGTAAGAAGAGAGCTACTGGTGCTTTAAAATTTGAAAACTTCAAGGTTGTAAGAGACCATGAAAAATGTATTGGTTGCGGAGAATGTGTAGGTAAATGCCCAACAGGAGCATGGACAAGAAGCGAAAGTAAGTATTATAGACTTGCTATCATGGGAAGGACAGGTAAAAAGAATCCTAGATTAGCTGAAGACTTTATAATATGGGCTGATGAAGATAGCATAAGAAAAATAATTTTAAATACTTATGCTTATGTTACTGAATATATAGATAAAGATGCTCCAGGTGGAAAAGAGCATATAGGATATATTATCGATAGAACAGGCTTTGAAGAATACAAGAAGTGGGCTCTAAAAGATGTAGAGCTTAATGAAAAAGCTGTAATGAAAGAGAATATATACTGGAGTGGAATAAGATATTAATTTAAGGTCAGTCTCTTTAGGGACTGACTTTTTATATGGAAAAGAGAATAATGAGTGAGAAGAAAAAATAGACTACCTATTGAATGGTTGAATGGTTGAATGGTTGAATGGTTGAATGGTTGAATGGTTGAATGGTTGAATGGTTGAATGGTTGAATATCATCCTTGGAATTTAACAGGAATATAATGGAGATGATATAAATTTAGTATAATAGTATTGACAAGTTTATTAGTGAATGCTAATATTTATTTAAACGTTTTATTAATACTATTTAGTAATATTATTAAAGTAAATATCAGGATTGTTACTCTCTTAGAGGCATTACCAAAACGACAATTATTTTGTCTTATTTGGAATACCTAGGAGAGTTTTTTTGTTTGTAAAGGAGAAAAATATGTTTGATATATTTAAAAAGAAAAAAGAAAATGATTTATACGCACCAGTAACAGGAGAAACTATTGCACTAGAAAATGTACCAGATAAAATGTTTGCAGGTAAGCTTATGGGAGAAGGTATAGGATTTAGATTTGATGGAAATATAGTGTGTGCACCTTGTGATGGAGAAATTTCAATGATTGCGAATACTTTACATGCTTTTGGAATTACTACTACAAATGGAGCAGAGATTTTAGTACATATTGGTCTTGATACAGTGGAGTTAAATGGAAAAGGATTTAAAGTAATATCAGAAGCTGGTAAGAAGGTTAAAAAGGGAACCCCTATTATTGAAATAGATAGAGAGTTTATGGAACAAAATAATATTAACTTAATTACACCTATGATTATAACAAATAGTGACAATTTCAATTTTGATATTGAAGAAGGGGATAAACAAGTTATAGCTGGAGAGAGCAAGGTGATTCACTTTAAATAATAGGAGGATTATTCATGAAGGTTATCAAAAAAATCAATAATAATGTAGCTGTTTGCTTGGATAAGAAAGGTCATGAACTAATTGCCTTTGGAAAAGGAATAGGATTTCCCTCAATGCCTTATCATATAACAGATCTCAGCTCTATTTCTATGACATTTTATAAAATGGATAAAAGTTATTATAAGCTACTACAAGAAATACCGGAAGAAATATTTGAAGTATCAGCTATAATTGCTAAAAAAGCTCAGATGACTCTTGATTGTAATTTAAATCCTAATCTATTACCTGGGCTTGCAGATCACATAAATTTTGCATTAAAGCGTATGGAAAAGTTTAAAGAGATGAAGATGTTATTTTCTTATGATGTAGAAAAGTTATATCCATTAGAGACATCTCTAGGAAGATATGCAGTTAAACTAGTTCAAGAAAAATTGTCAGTGAAATTACCTGAGAGTGAAATAACTAATATAGCAATGCATTTTGTAAATGCGGAAGAAGAAAGTGTTAATGAGAAGGCGACTTTAGATGCAGAGCAATTAATTGAACAGATAACAGAAATTATTGAAGGTGAATTTGATACCAAGATTAATCGGAAAGGGTTTAATTACAATAGATTTGTAATACATTTAAGATATTATTTAAAACGAATCGAAGAAAAGAAACAATTTATAGATGATAATGGGGTACTTTTTAGAACTATGAAAGAAGAACTCCCTAAGATATATGAATGTGCAGTTAAGATCAGTACAGTTATTGATAAAAGACTGAATTCAAAAATTACTGAAGATGAAACATTGTATTTAATGATGCATATTAATCGTATTATAAAAAACAACACAATAATTTGAGGATTGTAACTCTAGCGGAGGCATTACCGAATTTGACACGAAAAATAATTGTGTCATTTCGGTTTTTATTTTACGTCAAAATAATTATTGTTTGTAAAATATAAATAAAAAGAGGAGAAGAAACATGGCGAAGAGAGAAAGATATGAAGAACTTGCAACAAAGGTTTTAGAGTTAGTGGGCGGAAAGGATAATATAAGTCATTTGGGTCATTGTATGACACGCTTAAGATTTAGTTTAAAAGATACTAGTGTTGTTGACTTGAACGAGATTCAAAAAATAAACGGGGTAATTGGAGCACAATGGTCTAATGATCAATTACAAATTATTATAGGACAATCGGTTGGAGATGCTTATAAATTAGTCTGCTTAAAAGCTGGAATATCAGCTGAAAAAGCTATAGATGAAAATTTAGATACTAAAAAGAAGTTTGGATTCGGAGCAGTTATAGATGGTATTTCTGGAAGCTTGATGCCATTAATACCAGCGTTAATTGGTGCTGGTATGTTAAAAGTTATTATCATTTTAGGTGAGATGGCTGGATTTTTAACTAAAGATATGCCTACTTATAATGTGCTAGCCTTTGCTGCTGATGCAGGATTTTATTTTCTTCCTATATTTTTAGGAGCAACAGCTGCAAATAAGTTTAAAACTAATATGGGTCTAGGAATGTTATTAGGTGCAATCTTAATACATCCTACGATTGTAGCTAATGTTGCAGGTGGAGTAGGAATGTCTATATTCGGTATTCCCGTTTATGGAGCAACCTATGCAAGTACTATTTTCCCTATAATTATGGCTGTATTTGTAATGTCATATGTTGAAAAATTCTTTCAAAAAATATCACCAGATTCAGTCAAAGCAATAGTAGTACCATTAGGAACTATTTTAATAATGTTACCACTAACACTATGCCTAATTGGACCAGCGGGTGCTTTTTTAGGAACTTACTTAGCAAAAGCAATTATGTGGTTATATAATACAACAGGTTTCTTTGGAGTTGCGCTTTTAGCAGCTGTATATCCAGTTTTAGTTATAACAGGTATGCATGGAGCGTTAGTTCCTTATATGTTCCAATCATTTGCATCATTTGGGTATGAGCCGATTGTTTGTGTTGCAGGTGTGCTTTCTAACATTAATCAAGGAGCAGCAGCTGCCGCTGTAGCAGTAAAGTGTAAAAATAAAAGTACAAAATCAACAGCAGCATCTAGTGCCATTACAGCAGTTGTAGGTGGAGTAACAGAGCCTGCAATGTTTGGTATTAATATGAGATTAAAGAAACCATTATATGCAGCAATGATAGGAAATTTCTGTGGAGCAGCTTTTGCAGGGTTAATGAAAGTATACACATATGCATTTGCAGGAAGTGCGGGAATTTTTGGAGTTGCAGGTTTTATAGGACCAACAAAAATGAATGTGATTTATATGGGAATAAGTGTTTTAATTGGATTTGTTGTAACATTTATTGTAACCTTATTTATCTACAAAGGTGAAGATATATATTAAATAGATGGAGGAAAGAAAAATGAGTTTTCCAAAGGAATTTTTTTGGGGTGGAGCTACAGCTGCTAACCAATTTGAAGGTGGATGGAATGAAGATGGAAAGGGAGATAGTGTCTGCGATCATATGACAGGTGGTACTGTAGACAAACATCGTTATTTTACTAATGAAATAAAGAGCGACACACATTATCCATCACATGAAGCGATAGATTTTTATCATAGATATAAAGAGGACATAGCATTATTTGCTGAGATGGGATTTCGTATGTTTCGTATGTCCATAAACTGGACACGAATATTTCCAAATGGAGATGATGAAGTGCCTAATCAAAAAGGGATAGATTTTTATAGATCTGTTTTTGAGGAATGCAAAAAGTATGGAATTGAACCACTAGTAACTATTTCACATTATGAATTACCTTATAATTTAATGAAAAAATATGATGGATGGCTAAATCGTAAGTGTATTGACTTTTATATTAGATATTGTAATACACTATTTACAGAGTATAAAGATTTGGTTAAGTATTGGCTTACTTTTAATGAAATAAATTGTCTTACAATGAGTATAGGAGATATATTATCTGGTGGGTTTAAGTGTGAAGATGGTCCTGCGCAGGTAATGGGGCTTCCTGATACAAAAGAGCAGGTTGCAAAAAGATATCAGGCGTTGCATCATCAATTTATAGCTAGTGCAAAGGCAGTAAAGTTAGGTCATGAAATTAATCCTGAATTTAAAATAGGGTGTATGATTGCAGGGGGTTGTATATATCCATATAGTTGTAATCCTGATGATGTATTATTAGCTCAAAAGGAAATGAGGATGAACTATTTTTGTGGAGATGTACAAGTAAGAGGAGAATATCCACATTTTACAAAACGTATGTTTGAGGATTTAGATATTTCAATTCTTGAAGAAGAAGGCGATAGAGATATTCTAAAGAGTGGAAAGGTAGATTTCTATAGTCTTAGTTATTATATGAGTACTTGTAGTACTGTTGATGAAAACACATTAAAAACTTCAGGAAATGTTGTTATGGGAGTTAAAAATCCATATTTAAAATCAAGTGATTGGGGATGGCAAATCGATCCTAAAGGACTAAGATATTTATTAAATGAGTTATATGGTAGATATCAAATACCAATTATGGTAGTAGAAAATGGTCTAGGAGCAATCGATAAAGTTGAATCAGATGGGTCTATTCATGATAGTTACAGAATTGATTACTTACGTAATCATATAAATCAAATGAAGGAAGCAATCAATGATGGAGTGGAATTAGTTGGATTTACTCCTTGGGGATGTATTGATTTAGTTAGTATATCAACAGGGGAAATGAAAAAAAGATATGGGTTTATTTATGTAGATAAAGATAATGAGGGAAAAGGAACATTGAATAGACTACGTAAAGATTCATTTTATTGGTATAAAAAAGTGATTTCATCTAATGGAGAAGAGCTTGATTAATTATTTCTAAGAATTAAAAATAATAATTTATATATTAAGGAGTTGTAGCTTTAAGTTAATTAGGGCTCAGCTCCTTTTTGTTTTTTATAAAGGAGGAATAATGAGTGAGAAGGAAAAGTAGACTACCCTATGTCAAAGTGTCAAACTGTCATTATGTTGTTGTGTCGTACAAGGAATTTAATGAGACTTGCGGAGAAGTCTCCACAGGATAGAAGTGCACCGCTATTCGCTAGAAGCATTCCTCAGCTTAAATCTAATCCTTTATTGACAGCGATGCAGGTAAGTAAGAATTTGATGAAATTCTTGAGGCGAAGAGTTTCTACAGATTATTTGTGCACCTCTATTTTGTAGAAGCGTTCCTCAGCTTCAATCTAATCCTTTATTGACAGCGATGCAGGTAAGTAAGAATTTGATGAAACTCTTGAGGCAAAGAGTTTCTACAGATTATTTGTGCACCTCTATTTTGTAGAAGCGTTCCTCAGCTTCAGTCTAATCCTTTATTGACAGCGATGCAGGTAAGTAAGAATTTGATGAAACTCTTGAGGCAAAGAGTTTCTACAGATTATTTGTGCGCAATTACGCAATTGCGCAATTGCGCAAAACCACAATTGATCAAGTTAATTAATTCAGAGAAGAAAATTTTGAGAAGGATGACTTTTTTAATCCCATATTTCCTAGAGGGATACTTAAACTATGAAAACAAACCTTTAAATATAGAAGAGGTTGGTATAAAATGAGTATAGTGAGTTTCCTTAAAAGGAGAGAAAAAAATGATTCAGCTAATCGGAATATTAAAAGGAACAAGTGTAGATATAAGGGAAAAGTTTGTTATTAGAGATAAATATATATTAGATAAAGTTATTAATATTAAGGAATTCTGTAATGAAGTATTGATAATAAATACATGTAATAGAACAGAAATATACTTTGACTCTGATGATTCAGGGAATGAAATTTTATATAAAATATTTGAAGTTTTAGAATGGGATAAAGAATTAAGAGAGTACATATTTCATATTAAAGAGGAGAAGGTTGTTAGGCATATAATGGAGCTTGCATGTGGCCTTCACTCTAAGATTTTAGGGGAAGATCAGATTCTTTCTCAGATTAAAGAAGCCTATGATAATTCTCTAAATGTAAAAGGACTTCATGGAAATCTTCAGCGTTTATTTCAAGAGGCAATAACTTGCGGTAAGGAATTTAGAAATGAGGCTAAGTTATATGAAATACCAGTATCTTATCCATCTATAGCCGTAAATAAGGCTGTTAAAGAAGGAATTAGAGACTTCATGGTAATAGGCTATGGAGACATGGGAAGCTTGGCTGTAAAGTATATACTAACTCATAATATAGATAGTTTATATATAGTAGTCAGAAATAAAAGCTCAGTAAAAAACATAGATGACAGCAGGGTCAAAGTTATAACTTTTGAGGAGAAAAATGAAGTGTTGAGGGATGTTAAGTGTATAATAGGGTGCACATCTGCTCCCCATACAGTATTAAAAAATAGAGAATTACCAAAAGGGGAAAGATATTTAATATTTGACCTTGCCATGCCTAGAGATATTGAAGAGAGTATAGCTTTAAGAGATGATGCTGAGGTTTATGACATAGACAGTATAGCTCTTATAGATGAAGAAAATAAAAAACTTAGAAAAGAAAAGATGAATAAAAATAGATTCATAATAGATAGATATATAGAAAGTTTTGAAACTTGGAAAGACATTAGGGAAATAACTCCTTACATAAAAAAGATGAAGGAAAATGCTAATAAGGTAGCTGAAGAGAGAATAGAGTCTTTTAATAATAAGCTTTCATCTAAAGATCCTAAAAAGTTAGCAGATAATCTTATAAAAAGTACTTCACATTACTATGTAAATAGAGCTATTGAAGTTCTTAAAGAAGAGCGTTTAAAGGGAAGTGATGAGGAATGTCTAAGGATAATAGAGAAGATATTCATGAGTTAGAGTTTATGTTTCTTTCCCTGATTCCTAAAAAAATTAAAGTAGGGATTATAGGGGGAGGAAGAGCTGCGGCTATAAAGACAGCTAGTTTTTTAGAACGTGGATGTAATGTTGAGGTTTTAGCAAAAGATTTTGTTGATAGTTTTGAAAATTTTAATGAAGTTGAGCTTATAGTAGGTTCATATCAATCTGATTTTATTAAAGATAAACATATAATAGTAATAGCTATAGATGATGAGAAGGTTGTTAAGGAAATAATTTCCCAATGCGAAGAGCAGGCTAAAATATTTATAAATGCAGGCAATTACAGACATGGAAATGCTGCCATGGCTATTCAAGATTGCCTGGGAAATATTAATTTTGCCTTAAATACTAAAGGTGGAAATCCTAAAGCTTCTCTTATGATAAAAGAGGAAATAAAAAATAACCTTAAAGAATATGATGAATTTATAGGATTTATAAATAAACTTAGGAGTAAGGCTAAAGAATTTAATGAATATAAACAGGAAATAATAAGCTTTATTGCTACAGAAGATTATAAGTTTATGTGGGAAAAAAGAAAAGAAAAAGAATGTTTACTTTTATTTTTTAAAGAAGAGTTAGTACATAGATTATTTAATTAAGTGGAGGAGATTATGAGTTTAATTATTGCTACTAGAAAAAGTAAGCTAGCTCAAGCCCAGACGGAGCTAGTTATGGAATTATTGAATAAAACTCATGGAATTAATAGCGAAAAACTTCTTATAGTTACAGAAGGAGATAGAAGACTAGATGTAACTTTAGATAAGATTGGTGGAAAAGGAGTTTTTGTTAAGGATATAGAATTGGCTTTATTAGAAGAGAGAGCTCATGGAGCTGTTCATAGTATGAAGGATGTTCCTTATGCACTAGATGATGCCTTTATGATTGCAGCTGTTCCGGAGAGAGAAGATGTAAGAGATGTTTTTATATCAAGAGAAGGAATAGATTTTAAAGAGCTTAAAACAGGAGCTAAAATAGGAACCAGTAGTATAAGAAGAGCAGGTCAGCTTAAAAACTTACGTAATGATCTAGATATAGTTCCTATTAGAGGGAATGTTCAAACAAGATTAGAGAAAATGAAGACTCAAAACTTAGATGGAATAATATTAGCAGCTGCTGGATTAAAGAGATTAGGTTTAGAGGATATTATAACTACTTATTTTGACCCTAAAGAGATGCTTCCAGCGGTGGGGCAAGGTGCTTTAGGAATAGAAGTTCTTAAAAATAGTGATAAGAGAGTCTTGTTTGAGGCTTTAGATAATAAGGAAGTTAGATGTGTTTTAGAGGCTGAAAGAAGCTTTATGAGGACATTAAATGGGGATTGCCACACTTTAATAGGTGTATACAGCGAAGTTAAAGGGGCTGATCTTTATATGATTGGAACCTATGATATTGATGGACAGATAATTAAAAAAGATATATTAGGAAATAAAGAAGATAACATAGACTTAGGAAAAAGATTGGCTAATCTTATATTAAAAGCTTAAGGAGGAGAACATGAGTAAAGTTTATTTAATTGGGGCAGGTCCAGGAGATGAGGAACTTATAACTGTGAAAGCGGTAAGAAAGTTAAAAGAATGTACAGCTGTTCTTTATGATAGATTAGTAGGAAATAATGTTTTAAATTATATAAATGATGATTGTGAAGTTTACTATTGTGGCAAAGAGCCAGGTTCACATTATAAAACTCAAGATGAAATAAATCAAACTTTAGTTAAGTTAGCTAAAGAGGGACATATAGTTGGAAGAGTTAAAGGGGGAGACCCTTATGTTTTTGGAAGAGGTGGAGAGGAAGCTTTAGAGTTGGTTAAAGAAAATATAGACTTTGAAGTAATTCCTGGTGTTACCTCTGCTATTTCTGTACTTAATTATGGGGGGATTCCTATAACTCAAAGAGCAATGTCTCAAAGTTTTCATGTAGTTACCGGAATGTCAGCAAGTTCACTAAAAGTTAATTGGGAAGCTTTAGCTAAGGAAAACGGAACCTTAGTATTTTTAATGGGGTTAGAAAATCTAGAAGATATAGTTGAAAGATTATTGGAGAATGGAAAAAGCAAGGACTCTAAAGTAGCTATAATTATGAGAGGAACATCTTCTAAACAAAGGAAGGTAGTTGGAACCTTAGAAGATATACACTCTAAAAGTGTAGAAGCTGGACTAAAGTCCCCATGTATAATTGTAGTAGGGGATGTTGTAGATCTTAATGAAAGTTTAGACTGGTATGGAAATAAACCTTTATTTGGAGCTAATATTTGTGTTACACGTTCTAGAAATCAAGCATCTAAGCTTAGAGAAACTTTAAAGGATTTAGGTGCAGAGGTTACTGAAATAAACTCCATAAGATTTAAGGATACTTCAGATAATTTAAATCCTTATATGGATAAATTAGAAGATTACAATCATATAGTTTTTACTTCTGTAAATGGGGTAAACTTCTTTTTTGATTATTTAAGAAATATAAAATTTGATGTTAGAAAACTAAAAGCTAGCTTTAGTGTTGTAGGAAAAGCAACTTCAAAGGCGTTAACAGATAGGGGAATAATACCAGACCTTATGGCTAGAGAATTTCTAGGCGAAGGATTATTTAAGGTTTTAGAGCCTAAATTAAATAAAGGTGAGAAGGTATTAATACCATGTTCTCTTCAAGCTAGGGATTACTTATCAGAAGAGATAAGAAAGCTTGGATTAGAAGTAGATAAAGTTTCTATGTATGAAACAATAAAAGGAGACGTTAAAAATCCTAGAGCATTTGAGGAAGTTGATATGGTACTATTTACAAGTCCTAGTACAGTAAACAGCATGATAGAAATGGTAGGAATAGAGGCTTTAAAAGATAAAAAGGTTGTAGCTATAGGACCAATAACTTTAAAAACACTTATTGAAAATAAGATGGATGCTGTAGTATGCAAGGAACATAGTGATGAAGGTCTTATAGAAGAGATAAAAGAAATATGGAGGAAGTTAAAGTGATAAAGAGAGGAAGAAGATTAAGAGTAAATGAAGCTACTAGAGCACTAGTTAGAGAAAACAGCTTAAGCTCAGATGATTTTATATATCCTATATTTGTAGTAGAAGGAGAAAATATAAAAAATGAAATAAGCTCTCTTCCTGGAAATTATCATTACTCTATAGATAGATTAGAAGAGGTAGTTAAAGAAGTTAAGGAAGCTAAAGTAAGGGGCTTGATGTTATTTGGAATACCAGAGCATAAGGATGCTTGTGGTTCAGAAGCTTATAATGAGGAAGGAATTGTTCAAAAAGCTATAAGAAAAATAAAAGAATTAGATAAAGATATATTAGTTATAACAGATGTTTGTATGTGCGAGTATACAGATCATGGGCATTGTGGAATAATACATGAAACTGATGTTGATAATGATGAAACTATTGAGTATTTAGGAAAAATAGCTTTATCCCATGTTGAAGCTGGTGCTGATATGGTTGCACCTTCTGATATGATGGATGGAAGAATAGGTAAGATAAGAGAGGTATTAGATAAAAATAACTTTAAACATATACCTATAATGGCTTACTCAGCTAAATATTGTTCAGCTTTTTATGGACCATTTAGAGAAGCTGCAAATTCTGCGCCTCAATTTGGAGATAGAAAAACCTATCAAATGGATCCTGCAAATTTAAGAGAAGCTATAAGAGAAATGGAGCAGGATATTGAAGAGGGGGCAGACATAATAATGGTTAAGCCCGCTTTGTCTTATTTAGATGTTATAAGAAAGGCTAGAGATAATTTTGACTATCCTATAGCAGCTTATAATGTAAGTGGTGAATATGCTATGGTTAAAGCAGGCGCTAAAATGGGATGGATAGATGAAAAGAAGATAGCTTTAGAGATGCTTTTATCAATGAAAAGAGCGGGAGCAGATATAATAATAACCTATTATTCTCTAGAAGCAGCTAAATGGCTTAAAGAAATGTAATCTTGCGAATAAAGGAGTGGTATTGTGAATAACAAGGAAATATTTGAAACTTCAAAAGAATATATGCCTGGTGGAGTTAACAGTCCAGTTAGAGCTTTTAATAATGTTGGAATGAATCCTCCTATAATAAAAGAGGGAAAAGGTGTCTACATATATGATGAAGATGGAAAAGAATATTTAGATTTTGTTCTAGCTTGGGGCCCTATGTTTTTAGGTCATTGCGATGAAGATGTAGTTGAAGCTATTAATAACACTTCGAAAAGTGCTATAGCTTTTGGTGCACCTACAAAAATAGAATTAGACTTAGCTAAGTTTATGTGTGAAACCCTAGATAATGTAGAAATGGTGAGAATGGTTAACTCAGGTACAGAGGCAACCATGAGCGCTGTTAAGCTTGCTAGAGGATACACAAAAAGAGATAAGATACTTAAGTTCTCAGGCTGTTATCATGGACATTTTGAAGGCTTTTTAGTGGAGGCAGGTTCTGGAGTACTTACAACTGGTATTGCAGGAAGTGCAGGTATTCCAAGAGAAAATATAGAGAATACTTTGGTAGCTGAATATAACAATATAGGCAGTATAAGAACTATATTTAAGGAAAAGGGAAAAGATATTGGGGCTGTTATTATAGAACCTGTAGCAGGAAATATGGGCGTTATAAAGGCTAATGATGATTTTATGGTTGAACTTAGAAGTCTTTGTGATGAATACGGAACTCTATTAATATTTGATGAAGTAATGAGTGGATTTAGGGTAGCTTATAAGGGTGCACAAAGCCTATTTAAGGTAAAGCCTGACCTTGTAACTTATGCAAAGATAATGGGTGGAGGACTTCCTTGTGGCGCTTACACAGGAAGAAAAGAGATAATGGAGATGCTTTCCCCAATGGGACCAGTATATCAGGCAGGAACAATGTCTGGAAACCCTATAGTTATGGCAGCAGGTTTAGCAACTTTAAAGAAGCTTAATGACAATCTGGAGTACTATAATCATATAAATGCCTTAGGTGAGAGATTGGAAAAAGGAATTAAAGAAGCTTCAAAGGAAAATGGAGTTCCAGTAGTTATAAATAGAGCTGGAGGGATGCTTACTTTGTTCTTTACAGAAGGAGAAAAAGTTGAAACCTATGAAGATGTTAAAAAGTGTGATAAAGAAAGATTTGTAAGATACTTTAAACATATGCTAGAACATGGTATCTATCTTCCACCATCACAGTTTGAAGCTTTATTTTTATCTGTAAAACATGAAGAAGCTCATATAGATAAGTTTATTGAAGCCTTTAAATCTTTTAGAGGATAAAACCATGAAAGCTGTATTAGTAGTAACTCATGGAACCGCTAATCTAGATGGAGTAAATGCTTCTTTAAAGCCATTGATTAAAGAGATTAAAAAAGAGTTTTCAGAGGATGAAGTTAGACTTGTTTTTACTTCGAAATTTATTATTAATAAACTTTTTAAACAATCAGGGATAAAGGTAAATAACCTTGAGGAAGAGCTTGAAGCTTTAATTGAACTGGGATGCACAGAAGTCTTTATACTTCCGCTTCATCTTATACCAGGAAAAGAATATCTTGATTTATTAGATGTTGTAGAAACCTATAGAAATAGAATTACAGCAGTAGTAGCTACACCTTTATTAAGTGAGGATGAGGATTATATGAATCTAATAAACTCACTTGATCCATCAACGGAACTTAATTATGTCTATATGGCTCATGGAACCAATCATGAGGGAAATAGCAGCTATTTAAAACTTCAACAGGAGTTTATTAATAAAGGGTATGGAAAAGTTCTTATAGGAACTTTAGAAGGTACTCCTACCTTAGAAGACATTATACATATGCTTAAGTCTAGGAATATAAATAAACTAGTCCTACAACCACTGCTTTTAATGAGAGGTAAACATGGAACTAAGGATTTAGATGCTTGGGAAGAACTCCTTATTAATAATGGTTTTGAAGTTGAAAAAATTGACAAATCATTAGGTGAAATAGAAGAAGTAAGAAAATTATATATAAATAAGTTAAACAGCCTCTATAATTGATAGGGGCTGTTTTTATTAAAATAAATATCTTAAGTTAAATCAAAAAAATCAAATACACTTTGAATAAATACAGCTGGACCTATCCACAAAACATCTTCATCCACAGTAAATTTCGGGTGATGATGTGGATAAATAATTTTCTTTTGTGGATTATTTGAACCTAAGAAAAAGAAGGTCCCAGGTATTTCTTTAAGGTAATAGGCCATATCTTCAGATACCATTGTAGGATTTTCTAATATAATCAAGTTATCTTTCCCAACTATTTTTTCAGAAGATTTAATTAGTACCTCGGTAGTATAAGGGTTATTATTTACAGATGGACAGATTCTTTCATATAGGGCGTTAACTTCTGCACCATTTGCCTTACCGACTCCTTCACAAATCTCCACTACTCTTTTTTCTAACATATCTCTATCTTCAGGATATATGCTTCTTATAGTACCTTCAAAAGTTACTTTTTCAGGTATGATGTTCCAGCTAGAGCCACCATTTATTGAGCCTATAGTTACAACAACAGGATGATGTGGATTTGTCTCTCTACTTACTATTTTTTGTAATGAAGATATTATTTCAGATGCAATTAAGATAGGATCTACAGAGAGGTGAGGCATAGCACCATGACCACCTTTTCCTTTTACAGTTACAGATATTTTATCTACAGCTGAAGTTATATAACCAGATTTAACCCCAATCATACCAAGTTTAACCTCAGGGAATAAGGCGCCTATATGAAGACCTAATATAAAATCAACCTTAGGATTTTCTAATACTCCTTCCTTTATCATAGCTTCTGCTCCAGAAGAAATTTCTTCAGCTGGTTGAAATATAAGTTTTACATTTCCTTTTAATAAATTTTTATTTTCAGATAAAATTTTTGCTGTTGCTAAAAGCATGGAAGTATGAGCATCATGACCACAGGCATGCATACAATTATTTTTAGATGAAAAAGGTAATTTAGTTTTTTCTTTAATAGGAAGTCCATCCATATCAGCTCTTATTCCTATAGTTGGTCCATCTGAAATTCCTTCTATTATAGCTACAATTCCAGTTTTACTTATGGTTTTGTAGGAAATGTTCATTTTGCTAAGTTCGTCAGTTACATATTTGTGTGTTTTTTCTAACTCCATTCCTAGTTCAGGTATTTCATGAAGATCTCTTCTCCATTTAACTATATCAGCTTGAATACCCATACATATATCAATTACGTTCATAAATATCAGCCCCTTAAATATTTCGCTATTTCGGTAAATTATACTATAAGATAAATTAATTTGTAAATTTAAAAAAATCTATAACACATACTATGCTAAAACTCAGGACAGGATATATTTATATGGATTTAAGAGGTGAAAAAAATGAAAAAAAACTTATGTAGGTTATTATTTTTAATTTTAATAGTTATAAATATTCCTAAAATTACATCAGCTACGGAAGATCGAGATTATTTAATAACAATGAAACAAGATTTACTTACATTAAAGCTTGCATATCCTGAACATGTAAAGTCCGTAGAAAAAAATGGTGATAAAGTTTATTTAATTATGAAATCAGGAAAAAAGGTCTTATATGATGATAAAAGAAATAAAAACCATGATGACAAACTTCAAGATCCAGATTTACAAGATATGATGGAACAAATATATCCTTTAGAAATGCCTAAAGAAATAATGAAAAAGGATTTTGATCCAGGAAGAGCTAGGTCTTATGAGATTTTTAATGAAGTATATGGAGATTCTAAAAAGGCTATAGAAACTAATCTAATAGCGCTTCAATATGGGTATACCAATTATCAATTTAATAGTAAAAATGGTGCAAAAACTTCTTTAGAAACAGCGCTAAAAGAAGTTATGCCCCTAGCAAAAAGCAGAGGAGATATAGGAAGTATACTATATCCTGCAAGTGGAACCTTTAACTATAGAGTTATATCAGGTACAGGACGATTAAGTCCTCATTCTTATGGAATAGCAATAGATTTAAAAAGTGATAAAAGAGATTATTGGAAATGGAGTTCAGAAAAAGATGGTAACTCTAGGCTTCTACAATATCCTAAAGAGTTAGTTGAAGCTTTTGAAAAAAATAATTTTGTTTGGGGAGGAAAATGGGGACATTTTGATATTTTACATTTTGAATATAGACCTGAAATTATATTAAAAGCTAAATATTTTGGTAGTTGGAGTGGAGAAGAGGAAAGTTGGCATAAGGGAGCTCCAGAAGATGAAGCCGCTAAGGAATTTATAGAAATTATCAATAATAATTTAAAATAAACAGGTTTAGAAAGGAGAAGTATCTATGAGCTTGCCTATAAAACGATACAGGAAAGCAGTAAATAAGTTTATAGTTTTCACATTATTTCTTTCTCTAATTAAATTAAATATTCCACAGGTAGCAAATGCAGAAAGTGTAGACCAAGAAGTTTTAGACTTTGTGGAAACCATATTTGTAAGTAAAAATAAGGCTGTTTTAGAAAAAGATTTAGAGCTTATAGATACCTTATATGCAACTGATACAAAATACGGTCAATGGGCATATGAGTACGAGGAGAGAAAGGTTAAGTATATAAATAACTGGGCAGAAAAACAAGGAATAAAATTTGTAGATATAATACCTAAAATAGTTGTGAGAAGTTCTAAAAAAAATGGAACTGAAAAATGTTATTTTAACATACTTTGTAATACAGAATATAAATATGTGTATGAAGATAAACCTGATGAAGTGAATAGTTCTAGGATAGGAACATATCATTCAATGACATTAACAAATAGGGATGGTCAATGGATAATAACAAAAGAGTGGTATACAGATCCTTTTGCTGATTCACTAAGTTTAGAAAATATAAAAGCTCAAGATATTAAAGAGTATATAGCAGCTCAACCAGCGAGAGACATGTCAGAAATAAATGAGAGAAGAAAAAATGCAGCAGCTTATGCTATGCAATACTGTGGTGCAGCTACAGCTCCTGAATATGGATTTAAGTATAATAAGAAATACAGAGATTTTAATCCTGAGGGCGGAGATTGTGCAAATTTTGCTTCTCAGATATTAAGTGAAGGTGGAAAATTTAAAAAGAATGGTACTTGGAATTATGATAAAGGAAGTGCTACTGGTCCTTGGGTAAATGCAGATAAATTTACATCTTATATGATAAATAGCGGTAGAGCTTCAATAATAGCTAAAGGTAGTTATGAGAAGGTTTATAAAGCTTCTTATAAATTACTGCCAGGAGATTTTGTAGCTTATGAGAAGAAGGGTGATATAACTCATATTTCAACAGTAACTGGAGCAGATTCAAAAGGATATTCCTTAGTTACATGTCATAATACAGATAGAAACAATGTACCATGGGATCTTGGATGGAGTGATAAGAAAATAAAATTTTGGTTAGTGAGAGTGCATTATTAGAATGAATAGTATTTAAAATATGAAAAGGAGTTATTGCAAATCTAGATTTCTAGAATAGCAACAACTCCTTTTTTCTAGTTAAATTTTAAATGGAATCTGCTTTTCTAAAAGGAGATTTTATAAAAAGAGATATTATTAGACCTATTAAAGATAAAATAGCTGAGATAATAAAGGTTAATTTTAAGTTTCCAGCAGCAGCTGATATAAGCGGACCAACTAAGGCTGCTATACCATAAGCTTGATACATTAAGCCATAGTTTGAACCTAGGTTTTTAAGCCCAAAAAAGTCCCCTGTTATAGTAGGATACACAGATAAAAAACCTCCAAAGCAGAAGGTTACTCCTCCCAAAGTTAAGAAATAACTTATTATATTAAGGGTTAAAATACTCTTAAGTATCATGCATACTGTAGTGATTCCAAATAACATGGTTACTACCTTTATTCTTCCTATTTTATCTGAGAGAGTTCCCCAAAAAAGTCTTCCAGTAGCATTAAATATAGCTACAGCAGATACAGCAGTTGCAGCTGCTTTAGGAGAAAGACCAGCTAGCTCAATACCTATGTCTCTAGCTAACCCAATTACTAAAAGACCACTCATAGTTCCAAATAAATAAGCTATCCATAGAAGCGGGAAATTCTTAGTTTTCACCATTTCCATAGGTGTATAGTTTTTATTAATGGCTACAACCTTGTTTTTAATAGCTAATGACTCATCAGGTAAAGATAATAAGTTAGAGCCTATAAAAATCAAAACTAAATTTATTATAGATAAAAACAAAAACGTTTTAGAGATTCCCAGAGAAGCTAATAAAGCTTGAATTAATGGGTTGAAAACTAAACTTCCAAGGCCAAAAGCTCCAACAGAAATTCCAGTAACTAATCCTTTATGATTTGGGAACCATTTTATGCAAGTTGATAAAGGGCATACATAAACGAAGCCAATACCTATACCAGCAACAAAGCCGTAGTATATATAGAAATCTAAAAGAGATGTGGATTTTGAACATAAAAACAAACCAATAGAATAAAAAGCTCCACCAATCATTGCTACAGGCTTAGGACCAATTTTGTCTTGAAGTTTTCCAGAAAATATAGTCACAAAAGCAAATACAAATACCGTTATAGAAAAAGTAAGGACCACCTTGCTTTTTGAAATATCAAGATAGGTAGCAATAGGTTCATTAAAAAGACTCCATGAATAAATAGAGCCAATACACAATTGAAGCAAAACAGCTCCAAGTACTACTAAAAAGCCTTTTGTTTTTAATTGTTTCATATAAAACTCCTTATTAGTGATAAGATTAGTTAATATATTATCATAAAATTATTGATTGTCATATATTTTTTAATAATTATTTAAGGATAATTATTGTCTATTTTAAGTTATAATAATGAAATATAAGGAAATAAATATAATTCTTAGGGGGATGAAGATGGAAGAAAGAGAGTCATACGAGTATATTGAAAAGGATAAAGAAGTTAATGAATTTAAAAATGTAGATAAAAAAGCAGTAAAGTCCTGGAGGACAGCAAGAGTTATAACATTCCTAATATTTTTAGCAATATTTATAGGGGTAAGAATATTTATAAAAAACTGGGATGAGACTTTTGTTTTAATAGCTACTATAATTCAAGGGGTTATACTACTCTTACTTGCTCTAAATGCTTTTTTATATCCTAAAATAGAGTACAGGCAGTGGAAATATAATATTACAGAAGATAAAATTGAGTTTTATCATGGAATATTTTTTGTGCAACACACTATTATACCAATGCTTAGAATTCAACACATAACCGTTAATCAAGGTCCTATAAATAAGCTTTATAAAATAGCTACTGTAAGTATATCAACAGCAGGTGGAGTATTTGGATTAGTAGGACTTCCAAAAGAGACAGCAGATGAAATTTGTGATTACATAAATAATAGGGTAATTAAAAAACTCAAGGATAGAGCAAATGAGCAAGAGCAAGTACTAGATGAAGAGACTCTATTAGAACCCCAGGAAACGGGAGTAGATAATAATGGATAAACCTCAAAGAAATCACCCATCAACAATAATATCTCAGACTTTTAAATACATAAAAGGTAACTTTTTTATTTTTATACCCATGGTTTTAAATAATGAAATTTTAGTTAGTATTGCTATTGGAGCAGGCATATGTATGCTAATGGCAATATACAGTATATTAGTTTGGTATACTAAAAAATTCTATTTAAAAGATAATATGCTATATTATCAAACCGGAATAATCAGTAAAAAAGTATTAACTTTATCTAAAAACAATATTTCAACCATAGATATAGGACAAAGTTTTCTTCAGAGAATCATAGGTATTTACAGGCTTAAGGTTGATAGTGGAAGTACTACTTTAGGAAAAGCCGAAGTAGATATAGTATTAAATAAAGAGCGAATAGATTATATAAAAAGTGTAATAGAAACAACTACAGATTCAAAAATTCAGAAAGCTAACACTGTAACAGACAAAGAGAAATCAAAGGAATTTAAATGCACTAATAGAGAACTATTTATATTGGCTTTAACAAAAAATAAGCTTGGCTTAATAGTAACACTTATTGTATCTTCCTTTACTTTTTTAGATGATTTATTAGATACACTAAAACTAGATATAAGCAAATATGTAGACAAGTACTTTAACATAGAAGATGTAATTAAAAAGTCTATGGGAGAATTAGTTGTATTTTCAATTCAATTATTTACAGTAATTTATATCCTCTCATTTATAGTATCTGTTATAGTAACATTTATTAGATACTACAATTTTATAATATATGAACAAGATAATAAACTAAACATCCAATATGGTTTAATAAGTTTAAAAAAATATACATTACCTATTAAAAATATACAAGCTATAAAATTAAAGCAAACGCTTATAAATCAGTGGTTTAAGCAATATAAGGTTGAAGTTGTTACAGCAGGTTATGGAGATGAAGAAAAAGAAGAAGCAATTTTTTATCCTCTAACTGATAAGGGGAAGTTAAACATATTGATAGATACTTTGATTCCAAATTTTAATTTTAAAAATATTGAGCTAAAATATCCGCCTAAAAATGCGATGAAAAGATTCTTTATATTTCCAGTAATCTTTAGTATTGTGATTTTTCTAGTAATAAGTTTCATTTTCCACAAAGCAGTTTTTATATTTATGTTTATGCCAATAATAATATTTAGTTGTTATATGGAATATAGAAACAACACAATGGGATATGATGAAAGGATATTTTATGGAAGTTTTGGAGCCTTTAGCAAAACCTCCATAATAATTAAGATGAATAGTGTTCAATCAATAACAGAAACAACAAACTATTTCCAAAGAAAAATGGGAGTGTGTAATTATAAGATAGATTTCTATTCGAGTAAATTAATAGACATATTAGCAATAAAAAATATGCACCGCTATCATTTTAGAGATATAGAGAAAAATATAGAATTTTAGTGGATAATATTGACATACAAATAATAAACTGTTACTATTACGTTATACGATATAAAGTATAACGTAATAGGGTGGTGGATTTATGAATTTAGAAGAAATGGGTAAGTTCAAGGATATTTCTTTATTAATACTAATTAGCCTAGCAGAAGAGGATAAGCATGGTTATGCCATTATGGAAGATCTAAAAAATAATTTCTCTATCGAGCTAGGGGCAGGGACATTATATGGAGCTATATCAAGATTAGAAAAAAATAATCTTATAAAGCCTGTGATAACCGAGGATAGGAAAATTCCTTATACAATAACCGAAGAAGGAAAGAAGCTTTTAAGCTTTCAGCTAGAGCATATAAATAAGATAATATCTACTGGAAAAAGTAGATTGAGGTTAACATGAGGCTTATAGACCTCTTAATTCTTCTTTATCCTAAGGAATGGAGAGAGAGGTATGGAGAGGAGATTAAGGACGTAATTAAAGAGTCAGGAAATATAAATATAGCTCTAATATTTGATATATTAAAAAATGCTATAAGTACTCATCTTCATCCTGAATCTTATAAAAGGATTAATCCTCAAGGCAGACATCATGATTTAAAACTTAATATAAGAAAGTTAATAGCATCCTTTGGGTTAGGTTTTATATTAATGACCGTAGGAATATTAGTTGCAATGGGTATTTCATCAAGATATCCTTATAGGATACAAGATGTTCTTTTAATAGAAGGATTAATAGTAACTGTAATAGGCTTTTTCTTAGTTATGGGAGGTAACTCCTCAGGATTAGACATGACATCCTTAGGATCTCAAGGATCTCAATACTCATCCTATATGAACTTAAGAGCTACAGAAAAAGAACGAAGTACAACTAAATTTTATGAGAACTTTACTAAGCAGGGTATTATTAGTACTACCTTTAATGGACTAACTATTCCACTTGGAGGAATATTAATTGTAGTCATAAGTTATCTAATTTAAAAGTATGTAAAAAAAGCTTTGCATCAGCAGCTTTAAACTACTAATGCAAAGTTTTCTATTTTAAGCTTTCAGCGGCCTTTTTAGCCCATTCAGAGTCTTTATATATAGCTCTTCCCACACCAATAAGATCAGCTTTCTCTTCTTGTAAAAGTTTCTCTGCTGCTTCAGGGGTAACTATACCACCTGTAAGAACTACTGGAATAGATAATGCTTCTTTAAGAGCTTCAGTAAGTGGCCAGAAATAACCTTCTTCATTAGCTCCAGGAACAACAAATCCTCTAACTCCACCTGAAACATCTAGAATGTTTATTCCTGCCTTTTCAAACTCAACTCCAGCTACTAAGCTGTCTTCAATAGTAACTCCACCTTCTGTATAGTCCGAAGCACCTAATCTTAATAATATAGGGAAGTTTTCCCCCACAGCTTTTCTAACAGCCTCAATAACTTCAAGATGAATTCTTATTCTATTTTTTACATCTCCACCATAAGAATCAGTTCTTTTATTAGTTAATGGTGTAAAGAATTGATGTAGTAAATATCCATGAGCTGCATGAATTTCTACCCCATCGAATCCAGCCGCTTTTACTCTAGAAGCAGCTTCTCCAAAAGCTTTAACTATACCTTTTATTTCATCTACAGAAAGCTCTTTAGCTACAACACCTTTAGAGTTAGCAACAGAAGAAGGCCCTACTGAAGGGAAGCCAGTAACTTCCTCTGAGGCTTGAATTCCTGCATGGTTAATCTGCATAACAGCCTTTGAACCATTTTTATGGATGATATCAGCTAAGGCTTTTAGTTTATCTATATCAACGCCTTCACTTACCGAAAGTTGATTTTTGTGAGCTTTTCCTTCAGGGCTAATATAGCTATGTTCTATTACAATTAGGCCTATATAACCTCCTTGAGATTTATCATCATAGTATTTTAATATATCTTCAGTAACATTTCCGTCCGGAGCTTTTCCAGTTGCCATAGGTGGCATAACTAATCTACTGTTTAAATTTAAAGAACCTATTTGTATTGAGTTAAATAATTTTGACATATGATACCTCCATTAAAGAAATTTTATGCAAACACCACTTGGAACAGTGTATTCTTGATCAAGTTTAGTCATTTTTCCAGTATTTTTGTCTCTAGAGAATATAGTCATATTATCGCTACCTTCATGAGGAACAATAACATAATTTCCTGTAGGATCTATGACGAAATCTCTAGGGTATTTACCTTTAGTTTCTGTTATTTCTACTAAAGATAAAAGAGAAGTTTCAGAATCTACAGCAAATACAGCTATAGAATCATATCCACGATTGGAAGTATATAAAAATCTTCCGTCAGATGAAATATGTATAGCAGATGCTTTGCTTTTACCATTAAAGTTTTCAGGTAAAGCAGATATCTTTTGAACAATTTCAAAAACATTATTAGAAGGATTATACTTTAGTACAAATACTTCAGAAGTTAGCTCACTAAGTAAAAAAGCAAAGTTTTTATTAGGATGGAAGGTCATGTGTCTTGGGCCAGAGCCACCTTCAAACTTTACAGTAAGAGAAGAATCCTCAACAAGATTCCCATCTTTATAATCATAAACTACCATTTTATCAATACCTAAATCTATGGCAAGAAGTTTTTCTTCATTAGGAGTAAGACCTACAAAATGAGCATGAGCTTTCTCTTGTCTATCCTTGTTTGGACCAGTTCCTTCATGAAAAACTCTAGATGAAGGATCACATAAAGAACCATCCTCATTTAATGGATAGCAGTTTATCTCACCAGTGTGATAATTAGCAGAAAATAAATAAGAATCATCTTTATTAGTAATTAGATGACAAGGGGAAGATCCAGGGAAAAGTTTATAGTTTAGAAGAGATAGGCTTAAATCATCTTTATTTATTAAATAAGCAGCAACTCCACCCATATCTCCATCTTTCATTACTGAATATAAATATTTTTTGTTTGATGATATAGCTATATAAGTTGGATTACTAAGCTCTCCAGCTACATTTATATTATTTACTTCTCCTAAATTTGCATTAAAAGAAAAATTATAAATACCCTTGCTATCACCTTTAGTATATGTTCCTATAAATCCTTTTAAAATTTCCGTGTTTATTTCCATAGAAAATACCTCCCATAAAATATATAATCTAATTATATCATAGTAAAAATTTGAGGTGACTACAATGAGAGAATGTAATTGTGGAAATTGTAAAAATGAATTATGCGTAAGGAAGGTTCCTATATTTTCATTTCTTTCAGATGAGGAACTACTTGCCATAAAAAATTTGACAGGACATAGAGAATATAAAAATGGTGAAGCTCTTTGTCATGAAGGTGAAAAATCAGAAACTTTATTTATAATAAATGACGGAAAAGTCAAACTTTCTAAAATAACTAAAGATGGTAAAGAGCAGATAATACATATTTTATCTAGTGGAGACTTCTTTGGTGAATTAAGCCTTTTTAATGAAGGAGAAACCCATAACTTCTCTGCATTTGCTATAAGTAAGGTGAAAATATGTACCTTAACTAAAGAAGATATGCACCAAATTATACTGAAGAATCCTGAGATTTCTTTAAAAATCCTTACTGAGGTTACAAAAAAGCTAGCTCAGACAGAAAATTTAGCTCAAACCTTAGCTACAAATGATGCTGAGATAAGAATAGCTCATATGCTTCTGGAATTTTCTAAAGACTATGGAGTAAAAAAAGAAGATGGTATAGAAATAAGACTTCCGATAAATAGAGAAGAGATGGCTAACTATACAGGACTTACAAGAGAAACTATAAGTAGAAAGCTATCTAAGCTTGAGGAATTAGAAGTAATTAAGATGGTTGGAAACAAAATAATCTTTATAAAGGATGAAGAAGGACTTAGGGATTACGTAGAATAATTATTAAGGAGGAGAACAGTGAAGAGAGGGTTTTATTTATTAATTGTTTTAATAATACCTTTAATTTTGACTTCATGCAGCTCAAAAGAACCTAAATTATCTATAAAAACGGACATAAAAACCTACATGTTAGAATTATCTTCAGTACAGGGAATTACAATGACTCCAGAACTAGAAGCAAAAAAATAAATTAAAGATATAGAATACACCTGGAGTACCACAGAAGGTGGGTTTATAAATACAATAAAAAATGAATCTCAAAAAGAAATAACTAATACAGGCGAACCCGTATTATGGAGTCCTACTTTAGATACAAAAAAAGAAAAATCAAGTTTAGTTGAAGTTACTTTAAAAGCAAAGAAAAATGATAAAGTTATAGCTGAAAGTAAAGTAACCATCGAAGAAACAACGGGTGTATATAAAGTAATTGAATAAAATAAATTCTAAATTTAAGTAACCAGCAAAATTTGCTGGTTATTTTTTTTATGATTCTAATGAAACTCTTGAGAAGAAGAGTTTCTACAGGGAATAAAGCTAAAAGAAATTTAATGGAGCTGAAGAACGCTCCTACAGAATAGAAGTGCACATTGTTGCGGTAGACGCGTTTTTTAGCCACAGTTTAATCAATGGAGTTAAAAGGATTTAGTGAGATTTGAGGAGAGGTCTCTACAGTAATAAAGTTAAAAGGAATTTAATGGAGCTTGGGAAGAAGCTCCTACAGGTCAGAGGTGTATAATTGCGCAATTGCGCAAAACATCAAAACATCAATTGCGCAATTGCGCAAAAGAGCAAAAGAATTTAAATTTTGTAGCTTTTTTAAAAGTGTGACTTGAATCATATTTTAATATTTTAATACAAGTTATTATTAGTTCATAGAAAACAAGAATTTTTGGAGGGTGTTAAAAATGAGTAGAGTTATAAATGCGAATCAAAAACTTGGAGAGGTTGTTTCAATATTTCCTGATTCTAGTAAGATATTTAACGAAGTAAAGATAGATTATTGCTGCGGAGGACATGATAGTTTAGGTGCTGCACTTAAAGATAAAGGACTAAATGTTGATTTGTTTGTTGATAAGTTAAATGATGAATATGAGAAATTTTTAGAAAGCAATAAAGAGTATAAGGATTGGAGAAAAGAAAAGCCATTAGACTTAATAAAGCATATAGTAGATACACATCATCAATATACTTATAGAGAAATAAAAGAAATTGATGGACTATTATTGAAAATTTTAAAAGTACATTTTAACCATAATGGAGAAGAACTTCTAAAACTTCACAAACTATTTGGAAGTTTAAAAACTGAGCTAGAGGAACATTTAATTAAAGAGGAAGAAAATTTATTTCCACTTATGGAAGAGTATTTTTACAGTAAAGATGAAGTTAAAAAAGCAGAATTAATTAAATATATTGAGGAAACAGAATCAGAACATGATGGAGCTGGGGACATTCTTAAGGAAATGGAAGAGCTTACAAGAGACTTTACTCCACCAGCAGGTGCTTGCACAACTTTTAAACTTGCATATCATAAGTTACATGAATTAGAAAAAAACTTGTTTATGCATATCTACAAAGAAAACAGTGTTTTATTTGAAATGATTTAATTAGGAGGGGTTTGAGATGAATAAAGAGAGGGTAGAAAACTTATCGCATATATTAAAGCGATTAAATACAGAAGGTGCCACAGAAGAAGTTAGAGGGGAAGCTTTAAAAATAGTAAAAGAAATCACTCCTATGGAATTATCTGTAGCAGAACAAAACTTAATTGAAGAAGGAATGAAACCAGAGGATTTAAGAGGACTATGTGAGATTCACATGGAAGTGTTAAAGGATGAACTTGAGAAGTTAAAAACAAAAATATATCCAGGACACGTAGTTAATACTATGGTGGAAGAACATGATGTTATATTAGGATTTTTAACAGAATTAGAAGACTTAAATAAAGTCATACAAGGGTTTAAGGACTATGATTCTACTAAGGAAGAATTCTCAAAAATTATAACTTTAGCAGATAATATATTAGATGCAGAAAATCACCATCAAAGAGAAGAAAATGTATTGTTTTTAGAGATGGAGAAGGAAGGCATAACTGGACCTACTAGAATTATGAAGATGGAACATGAGGATTTAAGAGCTAAAAAGAGAAGGTTAAAATCTTTAGGAGAAAATATAAAGTATATTAATTTTGAGGCATTTAAAGCAGATTTAGATGAAACAGCTAAATACATTATATTTAACTTAAGAGATCATATATTTAAAGAAAATTATATATTATATCCATCAGCTTTAGAAGCAATAAAAGATGAAGCAAGATGGACAAATATGAAGGAAAAGTGTGATGAAGTGGGATATTGTGGATTTACTCCTAACTTTTAAAAGGTTGACATGATAAAACTTTAACTATATAATTTACTCATAATTATATAAGGTCTTCAGGGCAGGGTGAAATTCCCTACCGGTGGTAAAGCCCACGAGCTAATTTTTAGCATGATTCGGTGAAATTCCGAGGCCGACAGTAAAGTCTGGATGGAAGAAGATGAGTAAAAGGTATTATTAAGCTTACTTAATAATATGGCTATTTCGCATTTATAAGCTCTGAAATTTTAGGATTTCAGAGCTTTTTTATTTGTTGTAATAGGCTTTATTTACTTTTGGTTTGTTGTGCCCTGAGCGTTTGCTTGGGGTATTTTTTATTGTCTGAATCATTACTTGCCTTGAGATTTTTGTTAGGAGGAATGTTATGGATGAAAAGTTTATGAAAAGAGCACTAGAGTTAGCTAAGGAAGGAGAAGGAAAGGTAAATCCTAATCCTCAAGTTGGTGCAGTAATAGTAAAGAATAACAAAGTAATTGGAGAAGGATACCATGAGTTTTATGGTGGAAATCACGCAGAGATAAATGCAATAAAAGATTCTAAGGAATCCCTTAAAGGTACAACTATATACGTAACATTAGAGCCTTGTCATCACTACGGCAAGACACCTCCATGTGTTGATTCCATTATAGAACATGGATTTTCTAAAGTTGTTATAGGACAAATGGATCCTAATCCATTAGTTGCAGGAAAAAGTATAGAAAAGCTTAAGAAAGCTGGAATAGAGGTTAAGGTTGGGGTTTTACAAGAGGAATGCATAAAACTTAATGAGGTGTTTAATAAATACATTTTAAGTAATGAGCCTTATGTGCTACTTAAAGCAGCTATGAGTTTAGATGGAAAGATAGCCACAACTTCTGGGGAATCTATGTGGATAACTGGAGAAATTGCAAGAGAAAATGTGCATAAACTTAGAAATAAATATTCAGCCATTATGGTTGGAGTAAATACAGTTATTAAAGATAATCCTTCACTAACATGTAGAGTGCCTAATGGTAGAAATCCAATAAGAATAATAGTTGATAGTAAGCTTAGAATTCCACTAGATAGTAGGGTTTTAGATATTAGTAATGAATCCAGATGTTTGATAGCAACTACAGAAAAAGCTCCAAAAGATAAAATAAAACAATTAAAAGATAGAGGAATAGAGGTATTAATATTACAGGATAAAGATGAGCAAGTTGATATAAGGAAACTTATAGAAGAGCTTGGAAGATTAAAAATAGATGGTGTTTTGTTGGAGGGGGGAGGAACATTAAACTTTTCCTTTCTAGAAGCAGGATTAGTAGACAAGGTAGAGTTTTATATAGCTCCTAAAATAATAGGTGGAGACAAGGCTAAAACACCGGTTGAAGGGGTTGGAATTGGAGCCTTAAGTGAAGCTTTTAATATTAAGAATATATCAACAAAGTTTTTAGGCGAAGATTTATTGATTGAGGGATATTTAAGGGGGTGAAGGTATGTTTACAGGAATAGTTGAAGAAATAGGAACTGTTGTAGATTTTGAAGCCTCACAGAATATTTTGAGAATAAAAGTACAAGCATCCAAGGTACTTGAGGAAACTTATTTAGGCGATAGTATAAGTACTAATGGGGTTTGTCTCACTGTTACAGGCATAGGAAAAAATCATTTTTATGCAGATGTTATGGGTGAAACTGTTAGAAGAAGTAATTTAGGAACTCTTAAAAAAGGAGATAAAGTTAATCTTGAAAGAGCCATGGCTGCAAATAGCAGGTTTGGAGGACACATAGTAAGTGGGCATATAGATGGAAAAGGAAAGATAACATCCTATGAGAAAGAAGGAAATGCTGTTTGGATTACTATAGATACGGGGAAAGAAGTTTTAAAATATATTGTTGAGAAAGGTTCGATAGCAATAGACGGAATAAGTTTAACTGTAGCCTATGTTGATGAAAAGAAGTTTAAGGTATCTATAATACCTCATACAAGCGAAGAGACTACTTTACTTAAAAAGAAAATAGGTGAAGAAGTAAATCTTGAGTGTGATGTTATAGGAAAGTATGTAGAAAAGTTACTTGGATTTAACAAAAAGAATGATGAAAAGAAATCTATAACCATGGATTTTCTAATAAATAATGGATTCTAAGGGAGGGTTATATATGTACAAATTTAATACTATTGAAGAAGCAATACAGGATATTAAAGAGGGTAAGATAATAATAGTTGTTGATGATGAAGATAGAGAAAATGAAGGGGACTTACTTATGGCTGCTGAAAAAGTAGAAGGTGAGCATATTAATTTTATGGCAACCTTTGGAAAAGGACTTATATGTGTGCCAGCAGAAGAAGCTTTATTAAGAAAATTAGATATTAATGAGATGGTTGAAAAAAATACTGATAATCATGAAACTGCTTTTACGGTTTCAATAGACCATAAAGATACAACAACTGGTATTTCTGCATTTGAAAGAGCAGATACTATAAAACATTTATTAAATAAAGAATCAAAGGCAGAGGATTTCAGAAGACCTGGACACATATTTCCATTGATATCAAAAAAAGGTGGAGTTCTAAAAAGAATAGGACATACAGAGGCAGCGGTGGATTTAGCAAAGTTAGCAGGATTTAAAGGCGCTGGGGTTATATGTGAAATAATGAAGGATGACGGAACCATGGCAAGGGTTCCAGACTTAATGGAGTTCTCCTCAAAGCATAATCTAAAGATAATAACCATTGCTGATTTAGTAGAGTATAGAAGACATAGAGACAACCTTATAGATAAGGTTGTGGAAACTTCAATGCCTACAAAGTATGGAGATTTTAAGATAGTAGGATTTATAAATAAGTTAAATGGGGAACACCATGTAGCACTAGTTATGGGAGACGTAAAAGAAGGTGAGCCTATTTTGGTTAGGGTTCATTCTGAGTGTTTAACAGGAGATGCCTTAGGTTCAAAAAGATGTGACTGTGGGGAGCAATATGATGCTGCAATGAAAAAAATATCTGAGGAAGGTAAGGGAATTCTTCTTTATATGAGACAAGAAGGAAGAGGGATAGGACTTATTAATAAATTAAAAGCGTACAAGCTTCAAGATGAAGGATTAGATACAGTAGAGGCAAACTTAGCATTAGGATTTCCTGAAGATATGAGGGACTATGGTATAGGAGCTCAAATACTTAAAGAACTTGGAGCAACAAAGTTAAGATTAATGACTAACAACCCAAGAAAAATATCAGCACTTAACGGCTATGACTTAGAGGTAGTTGAGAGAGTACCAATTCAAATGAACCATAATGAAAAAAATAAATATTACTTAGAAACAAAAAAAGAAAAAATGGGTCACTTATTAAATATTTAAATATAAGGAGAGAATAAAAATGATAAATTATGAAGGAAATTTAGTAGCAGAGGGATTAAAATTTAGTATAGTTGTAGGAAGATTTAATGAGTTTATAGTATCTAAACTTTTAGGTGGAGCTATAGATGGACTTAAAAGACATGGTGTAAAAGAGGAAGATATTGAAATAGCTTGGGTTCCAGGAGCTTTTGAAATACCATTAGTAGCTAAAAAGATGGTTGAAAAAAATAAATATGATGGAGTTATATGTTTAGGAGCTGTAATAAGAGGAGCTACACCACATTTTGATTATGTATGTGCAGAAACTTCTAAAGGAATAGCCAATGTTTCTTTAAACTCAGGTATTCCTGTAATATTTGGAGTGCTTACAACAGATAGTATAGAACAAGCTATAGAGAGAGCAGGAACTAAGGCTGGAAACAAGGGATATGATTCAGCAGTTTCAGCAATTGAGATGGCTAATTTATTAAAAGAAATAGGTTAGGAACATCATAAGAACCGATGTAATAAATAATTAAGAGTATATGTTTTAATATGAGGGTTAGCTTTAAATAGCTGCCCCTTTATTTTATTAAATTTGTATTAAATTAGCGGCTAATATGTTTGCTTAAGAGTATAATATGAATAAAGTGATTACGTGTTTATTAATATCTGTCTTATGGGAGGAGTAAAATTGGAAAAGTATATAGAATTAAAAGATGTTAAGAAAAGCTATAAAATGGGAGAAGTAGAGATAAAAGCAGTTGACGGTGTTAACTTTTCTATAGATAAAGGTGAATTTGTAATAGTTGTAGGGCCAAGTGGAGCAGGGAAGACAACTGTACTTAATATTTTAGGGGGAATGGATTTCCCAACAAGTGGAGAAATAACTGTAGATGGTAGTGAAATAGAAAGATATAATTCTAGGCAGTTAACTACCTATAGAAGACATGATATAGGTTTTGTGTTTCAATTTTATAACTTAGTTCAAAATCTTACAGCTATTGAAAATGTGGAATTAGCTTCTCAAATATGTAAAAATCCATTAGATCCAGAAAAAGTATTAGATCAAGTGGGGCTTAAGGAGAGAAAATTTAATTTTCCGGCTCAATTATCAGGTGGAGAGCAGCAAAGAGTTGCTATAGCTAGGGCATTAGCTAAAAATCCTAAACTTTTGTTATGTGATGAGCCTACAGGAGCATTAGATTATAATACTGGAAAATCTATATTAAAACTTCTTCAAGATACTTGTAGGAATCATGGAATGACTGTTATTGTTATTACTCATAACTCAGCTATTGCACCAATGGCTGATAAAGTAATAAAGGTGAGAAATGGAAAAGTTCATAGCGTAACAACAAATGACAATCCAATACCTGTAGAAAGGATTGAATGGTAGGAATGAAAAGAGCATATAGAAAAAATATATTAAAGGATATAACTACGAGTAAATCAAGATTTTTATCTATATTCATTATTGTAGCTATAGGGGTGTCCTTTTTTGCAGGGGTTAGAGCAACTAGCCCTGACATGAAAATTACTGCAGATAAGTATTTAGATGATAGCAATGCATCAGATTTAGATATTTATTCGGCTACTGGTTTCAAGAAGTCTGACATAGAGAAGGTAGAAAATACAGATGGAGTTGAGAAGGTTTTTGCAGGTTATACTTTTGATGCTTTAGCTGTTAATGGGGAAAGTGAAATACCTATAAAAGTACATTCCTTAAAGATAGGAGAGGAAACTGTAAATAATCCTATATTAGTAGATGGAAAACTTCCAGAGAATAATGAGGAAGCAGTAACAGAGAAAAGATTTCTTGAAAAAGAAGGTTTAGAAATAGGAAGTTCAATAGAACTTAAAACAAAAAATGAAGTTAAGAAATTTAAAATAGTAGGGACTGTTAATTCATCTTTGTATATGAATAAGAGTCAAAGGGGAAATAATTCTTTAGGAAATGGAACTACTAAAGCTTTTTTTCAGATTGGTGAAGAGTCAGCCTATGAATTAGCTATTCCTAAGAGGCCTAACATTCATGGATTAGAAGTAGAAAAAATATATAATGAATTATCAGTAATAGTTAAAGATGCTAAAGATGAAAACTATTTTACAGATAAATATAATAATATAGTTAATCCGGTAAAAGAAAAAATTAAGGATATAAATAAGGATTGGCACGTACTTGGAAGAGATACCAATATAGGAATAAGAGGGTTTAGCGATGATTCAGAAAGAATAGGAGCAATAGGTAATGTATTCCCATTAATTTTCTTTTTAGTTGCAACCCTTGTCTGTTTAACTAGTATGACTAGAATGGTTGAGGAGCAAAGAACCCAAATAGGAACATTTAAGGCATTAGGTTATGGAAAGGGATCTATAATCTTTCATTACTTCATATATTCTTTTCTAGCAAGTATAGGAGGGAGTGTTTTAGGAGTATTAGTAGGATTTAGACTTTTTCCTAATGTAATTTTTAATGCTTATAGAATTATGTATGAGATTCCTGACATTATATCACCTTTTAATGTAGAGTTAGCTGTTACTTCTACAATAGTTGCAGTTTTATGTACTACACTTGCGGCTATTTTTGCCTGTGCCAAGGAGTTAATAGCAGTTCCAGCAGTACTTATGAGACCTAGAACTCCTAAGGCTGGGAAGAGAATACTATTAGAGCGAGTAGGTTTTATATGGGGAAGAATGTCTTTCACCAGTAAGGTTACAGCGAGAAATATACTTAGATATAAGAAAAGATTTTTTATGACAATAATAGGCATATCAGGATGTACTGCATTATTAGTAACAGGTTTTGGACTTAAAAATTCAATTATGTCAATAACAGACAAACAATTTAATGATATATATAAATATGACATGATTGTCCAGTTAAAATCGGAGATTGAGGAAAGTAAATTTCTTGATTTTAAAGAAGACTTAAAGGATTATAAAACCATAGATAATACTTTGATGATTTTCCAAAAGAATATTGAAACAACTAATGAGAAAGATAAGGAAGTAGACAGTTATTTATTTATACCAGAAAATAAGAGTGAAATTAAGAACTTCATTAAGTTAGCTCATAATAATGAAGACATTGAACTTCCCTCAGACGGAGTAGTAATTACTGAAAAGCTCTCTAAACTTTTAGAAGTGTCTAAAGGAGATAATATTGAGATAAATTTAAATAATAAAAAAGTTAAAGTAAAGATAAGTGGGATTACGGAGCACTATGTAATGAACTATATATACATGTCTCCAGAATATTATAAGGAGCTATTTGATGTCCCAGTTAAATATAATGGATTTGTAGGAACCACTACAGATAAGAGTAAAGATGGAGAAGATTTTTTATCTAAAGACCTTATGAAGAATACTGATATAGGTTCTGTTAATTTCATTACAAACACCAGTGAACATTTTAAGCAGACTATGGGAAGCATAGATTCAGTGGTGGTGGTTTTAATAGTATCCGCTGCTGCATTAGCATTTGTAGTTATGTATAATTTAACTAATATAAACATAAGCGAAAGAATAAGAGAATTAGCAACCATAAAGGTTTTAGGATTTTATGATAGTGAGGTAGCTACTTACGTTTATAGAGAAAATGTGGTTTTATCTGTAATAGGAACAATCTTAGGATTGTTTTTAGGAATAGGTCTACATAGGTATGTTGTAGTAACGGCAGAGATAGATATGGTAATGTTTGTCCGTACAATTAAAGCTATAGATTTTGTTTACTCAGCCATACTAACAATAGTATTTTCAGGACTAGTAAACATAGTAATGTACAGAAGACTAAAGAAGATAGACATGGTAGAATCCTTAAAGAGTGCAGAATAATCTTAAAATATTATTAAATCTCCCAAATAATAGTATTTAATACTGCATGAGATGGTATAATAAGTAAAAAGAAGTGTGATTTATGCAAAAGGGAGAGATTTTATGAAAAGAAGTGTGTGGTCTAAGTTATTAATGATTTTATCTGTTCCATTTATAATAGTTTTTGCATTATTTAGTGGAGTATCAGACTGGGGCTTACTAATTAATGATATATTTAAGAAGGATAAAGAGACAGATGTAAAAAAACTTACTAGATAAATTAAAGAGCTGTTTTTAACGGCTCTTTAATTTATCTTAAATAATTATGCAGGTTCTAACTATTTGATAATATATAAATTAATATGTGAGAAGTTCACTAAAGATATATTTTATAATATAATATATACAAAATTAGGAGGTGATTATTTTTGTTAAAGGTTGATAGCATTATTTTTGATTTAGATGGTACTTTATGGGATTCACTAGAAACTTGTTTAGTGGCTTGGGAAGAAGCTTTAAATGCTTTTGAGTATATTAAAGAGCCAATAACAGCTGAAGATTTAAGAGGAGTATTTGGGTTACAGCACGATTTAATAGGAGAAAAATTATTTCCTTATTTATCAAAAGAACAGAGAGAAGAAGTCATAGAGTTATGTTATAAAGAGGAAATAAAATTAATAGCAAAACAAGGTGGGGCTCTATATGAGGATTTAGAAGAAACTATAAATAAACTTAAAGATGAGTATAAGTTATTTATAGTTAGCAACTGCCAGGCTGGATATATAGAAGCCTTTCTTGAGTATCATAACTTAAAAGATTTATTTTTAGATTTTGAGTGTTCAGGAGCCACAGGTAAATCTAAAGCTGAAAATATAAAATTAGTAATACAAAGAAACTCCTTAAAAAATCCAGTTTACGTAGGTGATATCTTAGGTGATTATGAGGCTGCTAAAAAGAATAAAATACCCTTCATTTATGCAGAATACGGTTTTGGGAATATAGAAAAAGTTGAATACAGAATAGAAAATCTAAAAAAACTACAGAATTTAAAAGAAGTATTGATATGTCATAACTAGATGGTTATGGCCTGTTTTTGTGTAAATGATTACTGAGGAAATTTGACCAAAATCCCCCTATATATTAATATTATAGTATAGAGTAATTTACTATAAATTAAAGAAAAGAGGGATGAAAGATGAAAAAGATTATTTGTGCCATTATGTTATCTCTTTCTGTATTATTTATGTTTGGATGTAATAACATAAGTTCAGCTGATAAAGATAATAGTAGCAAAAATGACACTGTTAAACCTGATACTGAGAATCCCGATAATGAAGAAACAAAGGACAATGGGGGTACTGCTTATAGCATAAAGGATATATATCCTTTTAATGATAATGTAGTATATGAGTATGCAGGAAGCGGAAATGAATATGCTAAATATACAATATGGGTAGATTATATAGACAATAATAGAGCTCAAATCAGAAAAAATAATGGAGGGACAGAGCTTGTAACTGTATTAGAAAATAAAGATGGAGAGCTTAGATCAGTATTATCTCGAGAAGAAACTTATTTTAGAGAAAACTTTACAACAAAACAAGGCAAAGTAGAGGAGATTTTCTTAAAAGAACCTTTAGTTAAAGGGACCTCTTGGACAGCACCAGATGGAAGTAAGAGATATATATCTAATACAGAAGTTGAGATAACAACTAATGTAGGTAAATTTAAAGCATTGGAAGTAACAACTGAAGGTAAAAACTATAAGAAGTTAGATTATTATGCAGCTAAAAATGGATTAGTTAAAACTGTATATACTTCGCAAGGTTCGGAAGTAACTTCAACTTTAGATGAGATTAAAAAGGATACTCCATTAGTTCAAAATGTTAGAATATATTATCCTAGTGGAGATGAAATGAAGCTTTATTATGTGGAGAAACAATTAAGCTTTAAAACAAATGATATAACAAGATTAACTTTAGAAAAACTGTTTAAAGAAGTACCTAAAGATAACGTAGGCAGTTTACTAGGCCCAAATGTAAATATAAAGAGCTTATATTTAAATAATGGAGTTGTTTATGTTGATTTTTCAGAAAATCTTGTTAAAGAAATGAATGCAGGGTCAAGTTATGAACTAAATATACTTCAAGGGATAACCAATACTTTAGGAGCATATTATGGAGTAGATAAAGTTTATATAACTATAGAAGATAAACCTTACAGTTCAGGTCACATATTAATGAAAAATGGTGAAACTTTCAGTGTGAGCTTAGGTAATTCAGAGAAATTAAAATAATTAATATAGAGCCATCTCAAAAATAAATTGAGAGGGTTCTTTTATAAATTGGAATTAAATTGAAATTAATATATAATGTATATATCAAATTAACATAATAACAGCAATAATTTAGGATAAGGGGGACTAGGTAGTGAAATATATTACTTCAAATGATGGAGCTAAAATAGCATATAGTATTTATGGAAATGGACCAGCTCTTGTTTTAGCTCATGGAATGGGTGCTAAAAAAGAAATGTGGAAGGAATATGGATGGGTAGATGTCTTACAAGATAAGTTTACTACTATTTGCATAGACCTAAGAGGTAATGGAGAAAGTGATAAATCATATGAACCAGAGTTTTACTCCTTAAAAAACATTTTAAATGATATTAAATCTGTAGTTAGCCAGTGTGGATTTAGTGAATATAACTATTTTGGACATTCTTATGGAGCAACTATAGGACTACAACTTTGGAAATATGATAGTAATATAAGAAAGGTTATTTGTGGAGGGACTACATTTGGGGATGAGTTTTTTAAACAGGTAGTTCCTGAATGGATTATAGAATATAAAGAATTATCCCATAAAAAAGAGAATAATGAGGTAGAAGATTTATCAGAAGATGATAGGGAATGGATTAAAAAAACTGACATAAATTTAATACTTGCTCAACTTAAGGCTTGGAATAGTTGGACTAAGGTTGATCCAAATGAGGGAAAAACAGCTCTGGCTATTTACTCAGGAAGTAATGATAATCCAAGAGTTTTAGAAAATCTAGAGAAAAATGAAAAAGCTATTAAAGAGAATAATATTAAATTTAAAATTTTTGATGGATTAGACCATAAGGATTTAGTTAGAAACATAGAAAAAGTATCTCCTTGGACTCTGAATTTTTTATAGGAGAAGATTTAAGATGAAGATAAAATCTATGGTAAGTAAATTAAACTTTTTATTTGCGATTTTGGGTATAATAATACTCCTAATATCAGGACATGCATATTACGAATTAACTAAAGAAAAGTTAAGCATTAATACAACAGTAATTATATTATTTATAACTTTAGCTTCTGTTATAACAGCTGTTAGAGTAAATAGAAAAAACACAAAATACTTTTTGATAGGTTTGTCAGTAATTTCATTAATTATTTATGCACTTTGGAACTTCTATGCAAAGACTACTCCTATTAGTGATTATCAAATACTTTTGGAAGGTGCAAATAAGATTATTGATGGAACTTTTAAACAGGAAAGTTTCGATAAAACCAATTATTTTTATTTTTATAATTTTCAAATTGGATATACTTCCTATCTTGCATTAATAACCAAAATATTTGGAGGCAAACTTATATTTTTTAAAATATTAGAATGGATATATCTTATAGTAACTTCCATAATGATTTATAAGATTTGCGAAGATAGATATACAAAAGATATTGGAGCTATAGCGGCTACACTATATTCATTATATCTTCCTAATATAATGGGGTCTTCGGTTATAAACAACCAGCATATAAGTGGCGCATTAATGGTAACATCTTTATATTTTATTCTAAAAAATGATAAAAAGTCAGCAGCAATTGGAGGAGTATTTTTAGGATTAATGCAGATATTTAGGCCTATAGCTATAATTATTATCATTGGAGTGGCTATTACCTATGTATGCAAAGTATTTAGTAAAACTATGTATTTAGAAATACTAGGTATTTTGGTAATCTATATACTTTGTTTTACTATGGTGGTTAAATTAGTTGATTTTGCTTTTGTTAAGACAGAGATAGCACCAAAGGCTATAAGTCAAAGTAATGCAAAGTATTTTAAATTTGTATTAGGGCTTACAGATGAAGGTGTATATAAAATCCCTACAGAAAGTGCTAGGAAAACACAAGTTTACTTTGATTTAGAGAGATTAAATTTTGATTATGATGCTTATAATAAGGAATGTCTTAAGGTAATAAAAAATTCTATAACAAATTATAAAGAAACTTTTCCATTCATAAAAACTAAAATGTATGACTTCTTAGGAAAGAGGGACAATCAGTATTCTTTTTCTCTCTCTGAAGAAAAAATTACTGATAATACCTTTAGGCTTTCAGAAATAGGTAATCTACAATATTTATTTCTGATAATAGGTACACTTGGAGCTCTTTTAGGTAAATTTAAAAGAAATAATAAAGAAATAGATATTATATGTCTTTTATTTATTGGATTTACATCAGTGCATATTTTTATAGAAACTCAAACTAGATATAGATACGAGATGTATATATTATTGGTTATTTTAGCAGGTGAATTTATATCTAGGTTTATGAAGAAAACTAAATCTGTATTGTAAGGAGAGAAAGTTTATGAGGATTGGAATTGTTGGATTAGGAGATATAGCTAAAAAAGCGTATCTACCAGTGCTTAGTGAAAAAGAGGATATAGAACTAGTTCTTTGTACTAGAAATAAAGATACTTTAGAAAATCTTTCAACTAAATATAGAATAAATGAGTATGTACAGACAGTTGATGAACTTATAAATAAAAAAGTTCAAGCTGTTTTTGTTAGCACTGCTACGGAAGCTCATTTTGAAGTAGCTAAAAAGCTTATTGAAAATGGAATAAATGTTTATATAGATAAACCTATTTCTTTAAATTTTAAAGAAACAGAGGAGATAGCTAAGTTAGCCGAGAAAAATAGAGTTATAGCTATGGTAGGCTTTAATAGAAGATTTTCTCCTATGTTTAGTAAGTTAAAGGAACACGGCAAAGCAGATATAATAATAATTCAAAAAAATAGGTTTTGTCTTCCTGATAATACTAGAAGATTTATTGTGGAGGATTTTGTTCACGTTGTGGATACCTTAAGGTTTTTATTAGATAGAGAAGTTAAGGAACTAGAGGTTAGATATTTAAAGAAAGAAGGAATGCTTCACAATGTAGTAATTCAATTGATTGGAGATGGATGTACAGCTATCGGAATAATGAATAGAAACAATGGAATTACTGAAGAAATAGTAGAATACATGACTGCTGGGAATAAATATATAGTAGATAATTTTGTAGAGACTTGGCATTTACATGATAAGAATAAAAGCCTATCTAAATTTGGTGATTGGGAACCAACGTTATATAAAAGAGGATTTTATCAAATAGCAGCTCATTTTATAGATTGTGTGAAAAATAATAAGATCCCGAGTCCATCTATACAAGATTCGTTAATAACTCATGAGATATGTGAAAAGATTGTGATGAAAATAGAAGAGGACAATAAGCATTAGAAATTTTTATCCACATCATTAATAAATCCTATTTTACTTATAAAAGGGTAAAGAGTATACTTTGTTTGTATTGTAAACAGTATTAAGAGGTGGATTATATGGATAATTTAAATAGTGATTTATTAGAAGAGATTAAGGTTTTTAAAGAGTTAGGATATAAGTTTTTAAATGGAGAAATGAATAAAGCAGATTTTAAAAAGGCTTCAGGTGGTATGGGGGTTTACGCCCATAGAAGTGGAAAGGAATTTATGATTAGGCTTAGAATTATGTCGGGGATAGCCTCTAAAGAGCAGCTTAAGTTAGTTTATGATTTTGCAAACAAATATGATTTAGAAGGGATTCACCTTACAACTAGGCAAGCTATACAATTACATGGACTTGATATAGATGGTATATGTGAAGTAATGGTTGAGGCTTTAAAGAATGGAATTTATACAAGAGGAGCTGGGGGAAGTTTTCCAAGAAATGTAGCTATTTCTCCTTTATCTGGGGTAGATATAGACGAGGCTTTTGATGTAACGCCTTATGCTATGGCTGTTAATAAACATTTTATGAAGAAGATTACTAGCTATAAATTGCCTAGAAAGCTTAAGGTTGCTTTTTCAAGCAATGATAAAGATGCCTCACATGCAACTGTGACAGATCAAGGGTTTTTGGCAGTTAAAGTAGATGGTAAGGAATATTTTAAGGTGTATATAGGTGGAGGATTAGGAAGAAATCCAAAGCTTGGAGTAGAACTTGGAGAACTAATAGAACCAAAAGATATTTTATATCATGTTGAGGCTATAACTAATTTATTTATGGCTGAAGGAGATTATAAAAATCATGGAAAAGCCCGTGTCAGATATATTTTAGACAGAATGGGTAAAGATGATTTTATAAAATGTTATAAAAAACATTTAGAAGAAGTTAAGAAAGCTGAGAACTTGCCTTTAGACTTGGAGATAAAAGATTTAACAAAAGAAGGTAAGGAAATTACAATAAATAATAAGAGAATTATAGCTCAAAAACAAAAAGGCTTATATAGCGTATACTTCCATCCAGTAGGAGGACAACTAAAATTATCTGTGTTAAAAACTCTTATAGATGAAATAGAAAATATGGATGATGTTGAAATAAGACTTACTATGGAGGAAGGTTTATATATAAGAAACTTAAATGGGGAAGAAGCAGAAAAAATAGTTAGTCTTACAGAGGGGTTAGGTGGAGAAACAAGATTAGAACAATCTGTTGCTTGCATTGGTACACCTATCTGCCAAATGGGAGTTTTAAATGGACAAAAAACTTTAAATGAGATGATAGAGATGTTTAGGGCTGAGGGTGTAAAGGAAGATTTACTTCCAAGAGTACATATTTCAGGATGCCCTAATTCTTGTGGGGTTCATGAAGTTGGGAATATAGGTTTTTGCGGAAAGATGAAAAGAGTTGGAGATGGACCTAAAAATGTTTTTGAACTTCATATTAAAGGTGATCTAGGTGAAGGTAAAACTAGAATAGGTGACTATTATGGTGACATACTTCAAGATAAGGTACCGGAATTTTTATTAGAATTAGATAAGGCTGTTAAGCTTAATGGAGCAGAATTTGAAGCCTTTATTACAGAAAGTGAAGATGAATTTAAGCAAGTGTTAAATAAATTTTTAGTGTAGGAAAGTATTTGTATAAGTTTGCTTTTTGAGATATAATTTCATTAACAGAATAACAAGAGAAGTTATGGTATTTATTTCCTGGGAAATAAATTTAAAAGGGAAAGAGGTTAAAAGCCTCTACAGCCCCCGCTACTGTAAAGGGTGACGAATTCTAATGATCCACTGGTTTTACTGGGAAGGAAGAAGGAGGATGAACCCTAAGTCAGGAGACCTGCCTAATTTTTTATAGCTAATCCTTCGGAGGGAAGGAAAGTGATATAAGAATAGGTGGAATTATATTACCATTATATTTGTCTTGCACTTTTACCTCTATCCAAATGGATAGAGGTTTTTTTATAGGAGTTGAAGTAATGAAAAAAGCAATCTTAATTACAAGTTTTGGAACATCCCACTTAGATACCTTAGATAAAACCATAGTGGTTATTGAAAAAGAAGTAGAGGAAAAATATAGAAATGAATATGATATTTTTAGGGCGTTTACCTCACATATGATAATAAAAAGTTTAAAAGATAAATATGATATGAATGTAATGACACCAGAAGAAGCCTTAAAGAGTCTCAAGTTATGTGGATATGATGAAGTTGTTGTACAACCGCTTCATATAATTCCAGGAGAAGAATATGACTATATAAAGAGAGTTGTAAATAGCTATAAAGAGAGCTTTAAGAATTTGATTATAGGACGACCTTTGTTATACTTCCAATCAGAAGAAGTTAATTTAGATTACGATGATTTAATTGATGAGCTTAAAAAAGTTATGCCAAAGGGAGAGAATGTTCTATTAGTAGGACACGGAACCAATCATCCAGCAAGCTCCTGTTATGGTTGTCTTCAAAATAGGTTTAGAGAACTAGATTATGATAATGCATTTGTAGGAACTGTTGAAGGTTATCCATCTATAGAAGGGGTAATTAAGACTTTAAAAAAATATAATGTTAAAGAAATAAATTTAACACCATTCCTTTTGGTAGCAGGAGACCATGCTAAAAATGATATATTTTCTGAGGAAGAGGAATCTTGGTATCTAAGACTCAAAGAGGAAGGCATAGAGGTTAAAAAGATATTTAAAGGTTTAGGAGAATATAAAGAAATTAGAAATATATATTTAAGGCATCTAGAAGAAGCTATAAATGGTAAATATGAGGGAATGGGTGAAAGTAAAAAGGGAATTATGAATTAAAATAAGGAGGTCCTTATGAAATCAATAATAATTGCATCTAACTGTTCAGGTGGAGGAAAAACCACATTTACTTTAGGTCTTATGAGATTACTTAAAGATAAAGGATATGATATTGCACCTTACAAAATTGGACCAGACTATATAGACCCAGCTTTTCATGAAAAGGTAACAGGAAATCCTTCTAGAAATCTTGATTATTTTTTGCAAGGAGAATATGGGCTTAAAGCAGTTTATTCAAGAGGCAGAGGAGAAATCGGAATAATAGAAGGTGTAATGGGAATATATGATGGTATGGGATGCACCTCAGAAGCATCAACAGCACATGTATCTCAGCTTTTAGATATACCTGTGATTTTAGTGCTTACCCCTAGAGCTTCAAGTGTTACCTTTGTTTCTGAAGTTAGTGGAATATTAGAGTTTTCAGGAACAGACTTTGCAGGAATAATACTCAATAATATAACTGAAAGTCATTATTCATTATTAAAAACTATATTCGATAAAAAGATAGATGTACCGCTTTTAGGATATGTACCTAAAGATGAAAGAATATCATTAAAATCAAGGCATTTAGGATTAGTTCAAAGTTCAGAAGTAGATGATTTAGATGAAAAAATATCCACAATAGCAGAGCTTATAGAGGATAATGTTGATGTTGATAGATTACTTAACTGTTTAGTAGAAACAGAAAGATTTAATGATAATTTTCACCTAAGAAAAAGGGGACTAAAAATAGGAATAGCTAGGGATAAGGCTTTTTCATTTTATTATAAGGAGAATATAGAACTTTTAGAGGAAATAGGAGAGATTAAGTATTTTTCACCTTTAGAGGATGAAAAGTTGCCTGATAAACTTGACTTCATATATATAGGTGGAGGTTATCCAGAGGTTTTTAGAGAAGAGTTATCTAAAAATACAAGCTTCATACGAAGTCTTAAAGATAAGCTTGAAGACGGACTGCCTTGTTATGCAGAGTGTGGAGGCCTTATGTACCTTATGGAAGAAATAGAAGGGGAGAAAATGGTTGGAGTATTTAAAGGAGAATCAGTTATGACTGATAAACTAAATAACTTTGGATACACCTTTATAGATGTTAAAGAAAACTCCTTAATAAGAAGAGCATTAAAAGTAAGAGCACATGAGTTTCATAAATCAACTATAAATTCTGATGAAGAGAAGGTTTATACTTTAGAGAAAAGAGCTTATGATGGAAGCTTGAAAAGTTGGAAATGTGGATATATTAAGAAAAATACTTTAGGAGCATATGCTCATATTCATTTTTTCTCAAATATAGAGTTTCTTAAAGAAATAATTAACAGTTGTAAGGAGAAGAGTCGTGGAGTACATTAAGAATCCAATGGAAATAGAGCAAAGAAGTTTTGAAATAATAGGGAGTGAGATGGGAACTCATAACTTTACTGAGGAAGAACTTTCTATAGTAAAAAGAGTTATCCATACATCAGCAGATTTTGAATATAAAGATTTAGTTTATATAAGAGACGGTGCTATAGAGGAAGCTAAAAAACTTCTTAAAAGTGGAGTGAAAATATATACAGATACAAACATGATTGCAGCTGGTATAAATAAAAAAGCTCTAAAACAGTTAGGGTGTGAGGTCATAACTTATGTATCTCTTGAAGAAGTAGCTAAAAAAGCTAAGGAAGAAAAAATAACTCGTTCAATGGCAGCTGTAGCTAAAGCATCAGAAGAAGGAGTAGAGTTTTACGTATTTGGAAATGCACCTACAGCAATGTTTAATCTAAAGAGCTTATATGAAGAGGGAAAAGCTAATCCTAAGTTTATAATTGGAGCACCTGTAGGGTTTGTAGGGGCTAGGGAGTCTAAAGAAGAAATAGAAAAACTTGATATTCCTATGATAACTATAAGAGGGAGAAAAGGTGGAAGTAATATAGCTGCAGCTATAGTAAATGCTCTTATGTATATGCTGGTGGAGAGAGAATAATGTTAGACATGTATGTTAATGCTGGAGGGAAAAAGCTAAGATGTGGTTATACTACTGGTTCTTGTGCAACTGGAGCTGCGAAAGCCGCTACAGTAATGCTTTATAAAGACATTAATTTAGAGTTTATAGATATTGATACTCCAGCAGGAATACCACTTAAGCTTCCTATAAAAACTATAGAAAGAGGAGAAAACTTTGTTTCTTGTTGTGTAGTAAAAGATGGGGGAGATGACCCAGATGTAACCCACGGAATAGAAATATGGGCAACAGCTAAGAAATCGAAGGATAGATATTCTCTAAAAGGTGGAAAAGGTGTAGGAGTAGTTTGTGGAGAAGGCCTTTATGTAAAAAAGGGAGATGCTGCAATAAATCCAGTTCCAAGACTTATGATAGAAAAAGAAGTAACTAAAGTTCTTCCAGAAGATAAAGGAGTAGAGATAACTATTTTTGTTCCAGAAGGAGAAGAAGTAGCTAAAAGGACCTTTAATCCTAGACTTAATATATTAGGTGGAATAAGTATACTTGGAACTTCAGGAATAGTTTACCCAATGTCAGAAGAAGCTTTAAAGGAAACAATTGAAATAGAGATGAAGGCTAAAGCTGCCTACTATGATGAATTAATATTTATATTTGGCAATATGGGAGAAAAATTTGGAGAAACCCTAGGTTATGATAAAAATAAGATGGTTACTATATCTAACTATGTAGGATTTGCTTTAGAAGCAGCGAGATACTATTCTGTTAAGAAAGTTACTATAATAGGGCATATAGGGAAACTTGGAAAAGTAGCAGCTGGTGCTTTTAATACACATTCAAAAGTTTGTGATATGAGACTTGAAGTTATAGCATTAGAACTAGCTTTAATAGGAGCACCCATAGAATTAGTGACAGCTGTTTATGATGAAAAAACTACAGAAGGTGCTGTTAGAATAATTCCAGATGAATATAAGTCTATATATAAAACCATAGCTCTAAAAGCAAAAGCAAAAATGGAGCAGTATGTGATGAATGAGTTAAACACAGAGGTTGTTTTATATTGGGGAGGAAAAGAAGCTAAACTTCTATTTAATAGTGAGGAGGAAGGAACTTGATTACTTTAGTTGGACTTGGGCCAGGAAGTAAAGAATACATGTTACTTAAAGCTATTGAAACCTTAAATAATAGTTCTATAGTTATAGGGTTTTCTAGAGCTATAGAAAGTTTGGATTTTATATCTATACCTAAGGTAGCGGTGAATAATTTAAAAGGTATAATAGAGTTTATAGAAAATAATCCTTCTGAAAATATAAGTATAGTAGCTTCTGGAGATCCATGTTTTTATGGTGTACTTAATTATCTTAAAAGAAATATTAATGAAGAAATCACTGTAATTCCTGGAATAAGTTCTTTTCAGTATCTTATGAGTAAACTAGGGAAGCCTTGGCAAGAGGCAAAACTATCTTCTCTCCATGGACGGGAGGGAGATTTTATAAAGGAAGTTAGAGAAGTTAACTTATCTATATGGCTGACGGATAAGATAAATAATCCTACTAAGCTTGCAAAACAACTACATGATGAAAATATAGAATGTACCATTTATGTAGGAGAAAATCTTTCTTATGAGGATGAGAAGATAACTATAGGAAGTCCAAAAGAAATAGAGGCAAAAGAGTTTAGTGAATTAAACATAATGGTGGTGGAGAGAACGTGAAATTCATAAAAGATGAAGAGTTTATAAGAGGAAAGGTTCCTATGACTAAAGAAGAAGTAAGAATTCTTTCCATAGCTAAATTAGAATTAGAAAAAGATGATAAGGTGTTAGATGTTGGGGCAGGAACAGGCTCTATATCTATTCAAATGAGTAAATTCTGTAGAGAAGTAACTTCTATTGAAAGAGATGCGGAAGCGTACGAGTTAATTCTTCAAAATAAAGCTAAATTTAGTTGTAATAACTTAGATATAATTAAAGGAGAAGCTTTAGAAGAATTACAAAAGCTTTCTTCAGAAAGTTTTGCTGGAATATTTATAGGTGGAACAGGTGGCAATTTAGAGAAGATAATTGAAGAATCCCACAGAATATTAAGGCAAGGTGGAAGAATAGTTTTAAATTTTATTACTTTGGATAACTGCTATAAAGCTTGTGAAACTTTAAAAAGACTTAATTATGAAGTTGACATAACAGAGGTTCACGTAAGTAAAAATAGAAATAATAGTTACATGATGATGAGCAATAATGGAATATATATTGTGAATGGAAGAAAGGAAAAAATACATGAGTAAACTATATGGGATAGGGGTAGGCCCTGGAGATTCAGAACTATTAACTTTAAAAGCAGTAAGAGCTATAGGCGAATCTCAAGTAATAGTAGCACCATCTTCAGAAGAAGAGGGAGACAGCATAGCCTACGAAACTACAAAGGAATTTATAAAAGAAGGAACGGAAGTTATAATAGCTCATTTTCCAATGGGTAAAAAAAATACTGATGGAAAGGTACTAGAAGCTTATGAAATTATAAAAAATAGGCTTCAAGAAGGAAAAATAGTAAGTTTTTTAACTATTGGAGACCCTTTAGTATATTCCACTTATGTTCATTTGTTAAGATACATACAAGAAAGCGGATTTAAGGTTGAAACTATACCAGGAATAACCTCTTTCTGTGCATCTGCTGCACTAACTGGAACGCCAGTAGTTATGGGAAATGAACCTCTTTTAGTACTTCCAGCAAGAAGAATTAATGATATAAAAGATGAAAAGTATGTTGTAATAATGAAGGTTTATAAAAGAGAAAAAGAAGTATTAGATGTACTTGAAGAAAAGGGCTTTAACTATGTTATGGTTAGAAAAGCAGGGAGAGAAGGTCAAGTAATTACATCTAGTAGAGAAGAAATATTATCAGAATGTGAGTATATGTCTTTAATAATAGCTAATAGATAGGAGGAAATAGCATGGTTTACTTTGTAGGGGCAGGACCTGGGGATGTAGATTTAATAACCGTAAAGGGAAGAGAACTTATAAAAACTTGTGATGTGATTATTTATGCAGGTTCTTTAGTTAGTCCTAAGCACTTGGACTTTTGCAAAGAAGGTTGCAAAATATATGATTCTGCTAGCATGACCTTAGAAGAGGTTATAGAAGTGATGAAAGAAAATTCTCAAGGAGATTCTATAATAGTTAGACTTCATACAGGTGACCCTTCTATTTATGGGGCTATAAAAGAACAGATGGATGAGCTTGAAAATCTAAATATAGAATATACAGTTGTTCCGGGAGTAAGCTCATTTACAGCAGCGGCTTCTAGTATTAAAAGAGAGTTTACTCTTCCATCAGTAAGTCAAACTGTTATATTAACAAGAGTAGAAGGTAGAACGCCAGTACCAGAAAATGAATCTTTAGAAAGTTTAGCTTCACATAAGGCATCTATGGCTTTATTTCTTTCAGTAGGAATGATTGATAAGGTTGTTGAGAAGCTTAAAAAGGGCTATGGAAGAGAAGATGTTCCTGTAGCTGTTATAGAGAGAGCTACTTGGGAGGATGAGAGAATAATTATAGGTACACTAGAGGATATAGCAGTAAAGGTAAAGGAAGCTGGAATTAAGAAGTTTGCTCAAATATTGGTTGGAGATTTTATAGACAGTGAATATGAAAAATCTCTACTATATGATAAGACATTTACTCATGAATTTAGAAAAGGAGTAAAATAGATGATTTATATCCTTAGTGTTTCGAGCCTAGGCGATATTTTGGGAGAAAAGCTAAGTAGGCGTTTCAGCAGCATATATTTCTCTAAAGATAAGATTAAAGCAGTTGGTCTAAATGAAATAACAAAAGAAGCTATGGAAAAAGCAAAAGGAATAATATTTATCTCATCTACAGGAATAGCTGTAAGGGCTATTGCAACCTATTTAAAAGGAAAAACAATAGATCCTGGAGTTGTTGTTGTTGATGCTAAAGGAGAATATGCCATATCTCTTTTAAGTGGTCATTTAGGTGGAGGAAATGAACTTGCTATAAAAGTTAGTGAAATTCTAAAGGCTATGCCAATTATAACCACAGCTACAGATTCTTTAGGTGTAAAAGCACCTGATATGATAGCTAAGGAAAATAATTTATTAATATCGGATATTAAAAAGGTTAAGGAGATATCAGCTTTTTTAATAGAAGGGAAAAAAGTTGTATTTGAAGATGAAGATAAAATTATAGATATTCCTAAAGGATATATTGAATGTACTGAATGTAGTGAGAACTTACCTAAAGTTAAAGCTACTAATAAAATAAGTGGTTCAGAAGCTTTAGTTTTAGTAAGGAAAAATCTCATCTTAGGAATCGGTTGTAGGAAAGATGTACCTAAAGAAAAAATGTTAGATTTTATAAGCGAAAGTTTAAAAGAGTACGGATATAGAGAAGATTCCATATTAAAAATATCCACCATAGATTTAAAGTCTAAGGAAGAGGCTATCTTAAATATTTCTCAAGTTTTTAGCGTTCCTTTAGAGATTCATTCTAGGGATGAGGTTAGGAAAATAGAGCATTTATTTAAGTGTAGCGATTTTGTTAGAAAATCTATAGGTGTTGGAGCAGTAGCAGAACCCTGTGTTTATTTAAGCGGTGGAGAAATTGTTGTTGAGAGAATATCAAAAGAAGGAATGACTCTTTGCATAGGAGAAGGGAGATAATAGATGGGTAAATTATATGTAATAGGTATAGGACCTGGTGGATTAGATCAAATGTCTATAAAAGCAAAAGAGGTTTTGGAAAAGGTTGACGTAATAGTAGGATATGTTAAATACATAGATATGGTAAAACCCTTAATAAAGGATAAAGAAATATATTCAAATGGAATGAAAGGTGAAGAAGCTAGATGTATAGAGGCTTTGAAACTTTCAGAGGATAAGGATGTAGCAGTTATAAGTACTGGAGATTCAGGGATTTATGGAATGGCTGGGCTTATATTAGAACTTAAAGAAAATAATCATGATGTAGAAGTTATTCCAGGAATAACAGCATCTTCAGCAGCGGGATCAGTACTTGGAGCGCCACTTATGCATGATAACTGTAACATTTCACTTTCTGACCTTATGACGGATTATGAGCTTATTAAAAAGAGAATAAAATTGGCTGCAGAAGGTGATTTTATTATTTCTTTATATAATCCTAAATCTAAAGGAAGACCAGACTATTTAAGAGAAGCTATAGAAATAATAAAAGAATTTAGAGATGATTCTACACCTATTGGGATAGTTAAAAATGCTTTAAGGGATGGACAAGAAGCTTATCTAACAACGATAGGTGAGTTTACTGATGAAAATGTAGATATGATGAGTATAGTTATAATAGGAAATTCTCAAAGTTATATAAAAGATGGTTTCTTTATTACACCTAGAGGTTATAAACTGGAGCAAAAGAAATGATTGGAATAATTGTTGGAACTTCAGAGGGAAGAGAATTACTTAAGAGATTAAACGAGTTTACTGAGGATATATTTGTATCTACAGCTACTAGCTATGGTGGAGAATTATTAAAAGAATATAAGTATAAAATTCTTAATACAAAACCTTTAAAAAAAGAAGAACTTGAAGAGAAGTTTAAAGATTTAGATATTAATTTGTTAATAGATGCATCACATCCTTACGCAGTAGAAGTTTCTAAAAATGTAATAGAGGTATGTAGTATATTAGATATTGTTTATTTAAGATATGAAAGAAAAGGTATATTAGAGGAATTTAAAGAACATTCCAAGGTTAATATAGTTTCTAATTTTGAAGAATTGGAAGAAAAACTAAAAGTATTTGATGGAAATATTTTAAATACCACAGGAAGTAAAAGTGTTGAAAAAATACTTAAAATGAACTTAAAAAATAGATTTATGCATAGAGTACTGCCATCTATAGAGGTAATGAAAAAGCTGATAGAACTTGGAGTTAGCCCCGATGATATAATAGCCCTTAAAGGATCTCACTCAGAAGAATTTAATAGAGCGTGTCTAAAGGAATTTAATTGCAAGGGAATATTGATGAAAGACTCAGGAAAAGAAGGCGGAACTAGAGAAAAGATAATGGCGGCACTTAAAGAAGAGGTAGAGGTCTTTGTAATAGATAAAGAAAGAATTAAGTATCCTAAAGTATTTTACGATTTTTCAGAACTAGTGAGTTTTGTAAAAACCTATGTGAGTACATAAATTCGTAAATTTATATTTAAATATTTATATATTTAAATGTGCAAATGCTTATCTGCATATCTGAACATTTAATCATTTGCACATTTGAGCAAAAAAAGCAACTGCAATAGTAGCTAAAAACTACTGGTGCAATTGCCTTTTTTATTTTGAATTTTGACTATTCATTTTTATAGCTTTTTTAGTGCAGCTATCTACGGCTTCTATGACAGAACCTCTAAAATTATTTTTCTCAAGAGTATAAACGGCTTCTATTGTTGTTCCACCAGGAGAACATACCATATCCTTTAAGACTCCAGGATGAAGGTTTGTTTCTAAAACCATTTTAGCTGAACCTAAAACTGCTTGAGCTGCTATTTTGTAAGCTTTTTCTCTTGGAACACCTTGAAGAACTGCTCCATCTGCCATAGCTTCAATAAACATATAAACAAGTGCAGGAGAAGAGCCGCCTATAGCAAGAGTTTTATCTATCATTGCTTCAGGAATAATCTCTGTTTTACCTATACTATTAAACATATCTGTTATTAAGGCAAATTCATCATGGGTAACAGCTGAATTTTTACATAATAAAGTTATGCTTTCATTAACAAGTGCAGCCGTATTTGGCATAGTTCTAATTACTTTTATGTTTGAAAAGAAATTTTTCTCAACGAAATCTATGCTTACTCCAGCTGCTATGGTTACTATTAAAACATCTTCTTTTATATAGTCCTTAATTTCTTTAATTACATCACTATAAAAGTGTGGTTTAACAGCTAAAACTAATATATCTGACTTTTTAGCAACTGATATATTATCCCCAGGATAGATTTCTATTCCGTATTTATCACGGCAAATATCAAGTTTATTTTTAGATGGGTTTGATGCAATAACATTTTCTTTAGAAATAAAGTTAGATGTTATTATACCTCCTATAATGGCTTGAGCCATATTTCCACACCCAATAAATCCAATAGTTTTATTCATAAAATAGCCTCCTTTTTCTAAATATATTTTATCATAAAGGAGGCCTCATAATTAACTAAATCTGAATAAATCTAAGGCTAAATTACCATATTGGAAGGTGCTTATCAAAGATTCACCATCTTTAGAGTGATCACCTGCACCCATAGCAATGAGTAGAGGGATAAAATGTTCATTTCTAGGAACCGCTAAAGATGCACTTGGAGCTAAACTTTCATATTTAAAAAGTTTATCAGTATCCCATTCTTCTATAGCTTTCTTAATCCAATTATTGAAATCTAAAGCCCAAGAATCTATAGAATTTTCTTTATAGAAATCAACCATTCCAAGATTGTGAACTATACCACCACTAGCAATAATTAATATGTCTTCATCTTTTAGTGGAGATAGAGCTTTACCTATTTCATATTGGGACTTATTTGGTAGATTTGGGTTAACAGACATTGTTATTACAGGAATATCTATGTCAGGGAACATAAGTTTTAACACTGACCAAGCCCCGTGATCAATACCCCTAGAAAAATCTAACTTACTATTAATATTATTTTGCTTTAGGATACTTTGAATTTTTTTGGCTAAGATTGAATCGGAACTAGCTGGATAATTTACCTCATATAACTCTCTTGGGAATCCATAAAAATCATATATCATATCATAAGGTTTCATTGCACCTATTAATTGTATATCTGATTCCCAGTGAGCTGAGAAGATTATTATGGCTTTAGGTTTATTTATAGTTTTAGCATATTGCTTTAAATATTCAGTATATTTATTATTTTCGAATACTAGAGTTGGAGCCCCGTGGGCTACAAAAATACTTTGATTCATAGGAACACATCCTTATAAAAAATTATTGACTTACTATTTGTTAGTTAATATTATAAGATAATAAATTGACATTTGCAATAGTGAAATTAAAGAAAAAACTTAGTTGAGGAAAAGTAAAGAAAGAAGTAAATTAATTTGGTATAATAGGAAATATATGTTGACAATAGAATTTGAGATTGTTATTCTTTAAACTAAGCATAGAGATAATGAATTTCAATTGAATTAAAATACAGGGAGAGGTTAGAGTGAACAGTAGTAAACAAGGTAGTATATTTAGTCTTAATTCCATAAAGAAAAAAATGATTTTAGGCTTTTTGTCGGTGATATTAATAAACCTTATAGCTTTTTTAGGGCTTGAAATTTTCAATTCCTATAAGCAAATGAAGGAAGAAGCATTAGATAAAAGTTATGCTTATGCAGAACATATTGAAAAGGTAGTATCACCTATAGGAATAGAGCAAACTGAAAAATTACAAGAGAAAATAAAAGAATTACTTGAGCAATATCCATTAGTTGATTCTGTAGGAATAGTTAATGATAAATTAGTATATGTTGCAAATACTAATAAGGGATTAGTGGGACAATCATTTAATAATGAATATACTAAAGATTTAATTTCAAATAATAAAGCATTAAGTTTTTCATTAGAGGAAAACTCAGAAGCAAATTACTATTCGGCAGTTCCTCTATACAAAACAGGTTCTTCAACAAGTTTTGCAGGGGCAACAGATGCAGTATCATCTGCTACAACTTCAGAGGAAAGTGGGACTGATGGAGTAGCAGCAGCAAGTGCAAAGGTTAATATATCTGGATTAGTTATCGTGAAGATGGATAATGAAGCAATGCTTCAAGGGCTAAAAGAAAAGATAGTTGATATATCAATAATATCGATTATAGTGTTTTTAGTATCTATAGGTATAGCTGTAATCATATCTTTAAGTATAACAAAACCTTTAGTAAAGATACGAGATTACTTAAAGGAAATGGCATTAGGAGATTTAACCCAAGAAATAAATATAAGGTCAAAAGATGAGCTTAAAGATTTAAGTTTAAATATCAGTAGTACAAATGGAAGTTTGAGAAAAATGATTTCTGATATAAAGGTGGTTTCTAAGGATATAGAGGAATATTCAAAAGAACTTAAATTATCTTCAGAAGGGGTAGCTAGTGCTAGTGAAGAAATAAGCAGTACAATGAATAGCGTAGCTGATAGTACTTCAGTACAAAATGATAATCTATCTGAAGCTATGAATAAGCTTAAAGAATTAGCTAATTCTTTAGAGGAAATTAGTTTAGAAATTAATACAATGGAGAAAGAAAGTACATCAATTAGGTCTATGGCTGACGATGGAACAGAAAAAATTAATTATGTAGTAAAAAGCATGGAGGATATGCGAGAATCTTTTGAGGAAATGTCAAGTGGAATAAAGGTTCTAGATGATAACATAATTGAAATTAATTCAATAAGTGAAACCATAAATAATGTTGCAAAGCAAACAAACCTACTTTCTTTAAACGCAGCAATTGAAGCATCAAGAGCAAATGAAGCCGGAAATGGTTTTGCAGTTGTTGCAAACGAAGTGAAAAAATTAGCAGAACAAACATTAGAATCTTCAGAAATTATAGCAAAACTTATAAAAAATATATCAAATAATTCAAAAATGGTATCAGATACAGCTATGAAATCTATAGATAAATTTGAAGAACAGTCAGAAATAATATCTAATACAATTGTTGCATTTGATACTATCGTTAATCAAATAAATGTAGTAATTCCTAAAATAAATAATGTATCAACGATAATAAAAAATACTAATACAATAAAAGATAAAGTGATGAATAATGTTCAGAATATAAGTTTAGAATCAGAAGAATTGTCAGCTTCTGTAGAAGAGGTCACTCAATCAGTAGAAGAACAGTCAGCTACAATTGTAGATTTATCAGGATTATCTGATAGGCTTCATGAAACAGCTAGAGATATGATTGAAGCAGTAAAACATTTTAAAATTTAATAATAAAAATAAGGTTGTTTTCAATTGATGGAAATAACCTTATTTTTATTTAAATTCAGTTTAAAAAAGTTGTGTAGAATTATAATAAATAAAGAGAGGTGAAATCAATATGAGCAAAATACTTATAGTTGATGATGATCCATATATTAGAGAACTAGTAAAGGTGCTTTTGAAAAATGAGGGATTTGATATACTAGAGGCTTCTGATGGAGTAGAGGCACTTGTAGAAATTCAAAAAGAAAAGGTTAATATTGCGGTTATTGATATAATGATGCCTAATATGGATGGTTGGGATTTATGTAAGGAAATTAGAAAATACTATGATATCCCTATACTTATGCTTACAGCTAAAGGTGATATAACACAGAAAGTAAAGGGCTTTGAGTTGGGAACTGATGACTATATGGTTAAACCTTTTGAACCATTAGAATTAGTAGCTAGAGTAAAAGCTTTGCTTAAAAGATATCTTATAACTGCTTCTGAAATAATAGAGGTTGGAGAGTTATCAATTAATCACAAAACTTATGAGGTAACAGATAGAGGTGAAAATTTAAACTTACCTTTAAAAGAATTTGAACTTTTGTTTAAGCTTGGCAGTTATCCAGGAAGAACCTTTTCAAGGGATGAATTAATTGAAGATATATGGGGTTATGATTTTGAAGGAAATGAAAGAACTCTAGATGTTCATGTTAATAGGCTTAGAGAAAGATTTCCAGAAAACAAATATTCCTTTAAGATAAAGACAATTAGAGGGCTTGGATATAGGATAGAGGTGAAATTATGAGATTTAGAAAAGGTAAAATCCATAATATCTTTGGAGTTCTCTTAGGATTAATTGTATTAAGTGCATTTATTATGTTAGCTTTCTTTATAACTAGTTTTATTTATAAGACTATAGGGAAAACTCCTAATATACTGATTACTCAGATGATAAATTCCCTTTTAGGAATATTTTTTCTAGTTACAACAATATTTTCAACAATTAATTTTGGCAGCAAAAACTATAGGGAGTATCAAATCAACATGTTTAAATCTATAGTAGAAGCAATGGAACAAATGTCAAAAGGAGATTTTAATGTAAAGCTAGAGTATGATCATGATAAAATTAAACCATTTGTGGCGTTAGTAAAAGGGGTTAATAGTATGGCTTTAGAATTGAGCACAATGGAAAAAATGAGACAAGAATTTGTTTCTAATGTTTCCCACGAGATTCAATCGCCTCTAACTTCCATAAAAGGCTTTGCTCAAGTATTGAGAAATAATAATTTGAGTGAAGACGAGAGGGTTCATTACTTAAATATTATTGAAACTGAAAGTACTAGATTATCTAAACTTGGGGATAATTTGCTTAAACTAGCTACTTTAGATTCAGATCAAGTTGAGCTTCAACTTAAAAGCTATAGATTAGATAAGCAGATAAGAAGCACCATATTGTCTCTTGAACCTCATTGGGAAAGAAAAAATATTAAATTTGAAATATTTATGGATGAAGTAGAGATAATAGGAGATGAAGGAATGCTTAATCAAGTATGGACTAATTTAATTCATAATAGTATAAAGTTCACAGAAGAAAATGGACAAATAAAGATATATTTAAGCAAACTTCAAGATAAAGTTGAGTTTAAGATAATAGATACTGGAATAGGTATTGATGAAGAAGAACAACTGCACATTTTTGAACGTTTTTATAAAGCTGATAAAGCTAGAGCTAGATCAATTGGGGGTAATGGATTAGGTCTTTCAATAGTAAAAAGAATTATTGAAGTTCACAAAGGTTCAATAGAGGTTCAAAGTGAGTTAGGTAATGGAAGTACATTTACTATTTATTTATCTAGTAAGTTTATTAAGTAGTTTAAATTCAGTTTATAAATATGATATATACTGTTGACCTTGACCTTAGGTTATGAATTATTATAGTAAATATCAATTGTTATTGTAGCAATAAACAATTAGTACGAATATAATTTCAGGGTGAAAATTAATTAGGTAGCTAACTAAAATTTTTGTGAACAAAACCATGTGAAAATATTTACATTAGTTAATGTAAACACAACAAACTATAAATATTATATGGATAAAGCAAGTAAATACCCTATTTATATAATCTGAAATGATATTAATGTTTTATTAATAAATTGGAATTATAAAGATATTGACTAAAAATATTTATGGTGGTAATATAATAAATAGTTTAGTTGCCTAACTAATTGGAGGTGAGAGAAATAGAACAGAATTATGGAGAATCATTATATGGAATTTTTCATCAAGTTATAAAACTCAACTTTCATAGAGCGCATCAATTGTTGGAAAAGATAGGTCTTCATCCTGGTCAAGCTCATTTGCTAGGGGTAATAGGGCATGAAGAAGGAATTAGTCAGAATCAACTTGCAAAAGTTCTTAATATAAAACCTGCTACAGTTACAGGGATGATAAAGAAATTAGAAAAGGCAGGATTTATTAAAAGAAAAGTTGATGAAGCAGATCAAAGAGTTATGAGAGTTTATACAACAGAAATTGGCAAGGAATTAAGCTTAGAGCTTAAAAGTTATTATAATGGAATCAAAAAGGAATGTTTTAAAAATTTTACTGAAGATGAGCTAGTAATTTTCAGAAGATTATTAATGCAGATGAAAAGTAATTTAGAAGAAATTACAAATAAAAATTTAGATAACTGCAATGATTAATGTAAGACTATGTGAATGGAGATGAAATGAATGATCAAATTATTTAGGTTTTTGAAAAAGTATTGGATTTCGGTCGTAGTTATATTAGTATTAATATATTTTCAAGTTATGGCAGAATTAAATTTACCCAATTTGATGTCGGATATAGTTGATACTGGAATAGTAAATAGTGATATTGATTATATATTACAAACGGGTGGAAAGATGCTACTTGTGGCTTTAGGAGGAACATTATGTTCAGTTGTAGCAGCATTGTTTGCGTCCAAAGTTGCTATGGCATTTTCAAGAGATGTTAGAAGAGAAGTATTTACTCATGTAGAAGGATTTTCTCTTAATGAGTTTAACAAAATCCCAACATCTTCTCTTATTACAAGAACAACAAATGATATAACACAAGTTCAAACAGTAATGGTAATGGGACTTAGAATATTAGTTATGGCACCTATAATGTTTGTTGGGGCGCTTATAATGGCTCTTTCTAAAGATACGTATCTAGCTAGAGTTATTGCAGCAGCTATTCCTTTAGTTTTAGGTATGATGATATTTGTAGCTGTAAAAGGAATGCCACTATTTAAAAGCATGCAAACAAAAGTTGATAAACTAAATCTAGTAGTTAGAGAAGGATTAACAGGAATAAGGGTTATACGTGCTTTTAATAGAACTGATTTTGAAAAAGATAGATTTAAAGCAGCAAATAAAGATTTAACTGACACAGCTATTAAAGTTAATAAATTATTAGCAACTTTAATGCCACTTATGATGTTTGTATTCAACTTACTGACTATAGGTATCCTTTGGTTTGGAGCAAATCGTATAGATTTAGGAGAAATGGCAGTTGGTGATTTGATGGCATTTATCCAATATGCTATGCAAATAATGATGTCTGTTATTATGGTTGCCATGATGTTTATATTAATACCAAGAGCATCAGCATCGGCAGTAAGAATAAATGAAGTTTTAGATTTAAAGCCAGAAATACTAGACCCTAAGAACCCTAATAATAAAAAAGTTGAACGTGGGCATGTAGAATTTAAAAATGTATATTTTAGATACCCAGGAGCAGAAGAACCTGTACTTAGCAATATTTCGTTTGATGCAAAACCAGGTGAAACTACAGCTATAATTGGTAGTACTGGTTCAGGTAAATCAGCACTTATTAATTTAATACCACGTTTTTATGATGTGGAAAAAGGAAGTATATTAGTAGATGGTGTAGATATAAAAGATATACTTCAAGAAGATTTAAGAAATAAAATTGGAATAGTTCCTCAAAAGGCAGTATTATTTTCAGGAAGTGTTTCAGATAATATAAGATATGGTAAAGAAGATGCTTCAGATGAGGAAGTTAAACATGCAGCTGAGGTTGCTCAAGCATTGGATTTTGTAACTAATATGAAAGATGGGTTTGATTCTTTTATTGCTCAAGGTGGTAATAATGTATCAGGTGGACAAAAACAACGTTTGGCTATAGCAAGAGCTTTGATTAGAAGACCTGAAATATATGTTTTTGATGATAGTTTCTCAGCATTAGATTTAAAGACAGATGCTAAGTTAAGAGCTGCTCTTAAGAAAGAAACAGGAGACTCTACAGTAATAATAGTTGCCCAAAGAGTAAGTACAGTAATGGATGCAGATAGAATAATAGTATTAGAACAAGGTGAGATTGCAGGAATGGGAACTCATAAAGAGCTTCTAAATAACTGTGAAATATATCGTGAGATTGTATCTTCACAACTTTCAGAGGAGGAGATATCATGAGTGAAATGAAAAACAATGCGCCAAAAAGAGGCGGTGGTCCAATGGGTGGAGGCCCAATGGGCGGAGTGGTAATGTCAGGGGAAAAAGCAAAGGACTTTAAAGGAACCTTAAGGAGATTAATAGGATATTTAAAACCAAGAGCCGTTCATATAATATCAGTATTTTTAGTAGCAATATTAGCTACAATATTTTCTATAGTTAGTCCTAAGATAATGGGAAAGGCTACTACAAGATTATTTGAAGGTATAGTAGCAAAATATGAATATAGCGCAGTGAGTAAAGGGGTTACTGAAGCAGTAACTACTATGAAGGAGCAAATGGATGCTCAAAAGAAGCAAATTGAAGAGCAGATAAAAGCTAATCCTAAATTAGCTCCTCAAATACAAGCACAAGCAGCAGAACAAATGAAGAAGGCTTTAGAAGCTCAGCAAACTCCTGAAGCAAAAGAACAGTCAGAAAAGGTTCAAGAAATATTAGAAAAATATCTTTCAGATGAGGATATCTCAAAAATTAATACCGCTATGCAATCTGGAGATGTAGATACAATAAAAGCTGTATTTGGAAGTTATAAACCAGAAATAGACTTTGAGTATGTTAGAAATATATTATTATTACTTATCCTCTTTTATGCTATAAGTTCAGTATTTACATTTATCCAAGGTTGGATAATGTCAGGAGTAGCTCAAAATACTGTTTATGATATGAGAAATGATTTAAATAATAAGTTAGAAAGATTACCTTTAAAATATTTTGATGCTAGAACAAAGGGAGACGTATTAAGCCGTTTTACAAATGACTTAGATACTGTAGCGGCAACACTTCAACAATCATTAACTCAACTTATAACATCTATAGTTACTATAGTAGGTATACTTGGTATGATGCTCTCAATAAGTTGGAAAATGACACTTATAGCTATAGTTGTGCTTCCAGTGAGTATTTTTGTTATAAGACCTATATTAGGAAAATCTCAAAAATATTTTGCAGCTCAACAAAAGCATTTAGGCGAGTTAAATGGTCATATAGAAGAAATGTATTCAGGACATAATATAGTTAAAGCATTCGGAAGAGAAAAAGCATCTCTAAAGAAATTTAATGATGTAAATGAAGATTTATATAAATCAGGTTGGAAAGCTCAATTTATATCTGGGTTAATAATGCCTTTGATGGGTTTTGTTAATAACATTGGTTATGTTGCAGTATCAGTAACAGGTGGATATTTAGCTACTAAAGGTTCAATAAGCGTAGGAGATATTCAAGCTTTCATACAATACATGAGACAGTTCTCTCAACCTATAAACCAAACTGCAAATATAGCTAATATAATTCAATCTACAGTTGCAGCAGCAGAACGTGTATTTGAAGTTTTAGATGAAGTTGAAGAAATACCAGATTCAAAAGATGCAGTTACTTTAGATAATGTAAAAGGTGAAGTTAAATTCGAAAATGTTGACTTTAGCTACAAAGAAGATTCTAAGCTTATAGAAAATATGAATATTGATGTTAAGAAGGGTCAAACCATAGCTATAGTAGGACCTACTGGAGCAGGTAAAACTACATTAGTAAATCTTCTTATGAGATTCTATGAAATAAATGGTGGTAAGATAACTGTTGATGGAGTAGACCTAAGAGATTTAAGACGTGAAAATTTAAGAAATATATTTGGTATGGTACTTCAAGATACTTGGTCCTTCCAAGGAACTATAAAAGAAAATATAGCTTATGGAAGAAAGGGTGCTACTGATGAAGAAGTAATAGAAGCAGCTAAAGCAGCCCATGCAGATCACTTCATAAGAACTCTTACAGAGGGTTATGATACAGTGTTAAATGAAGAAGCTTCAAATATATCTCAAGGACAAAAACAATTATTAACAATTGCTAGAGCAATATTAGCAGATCCATCAATATTAATACTTGATGAAGCAACAAGTAGCGTAGATACAAGAACAGAAGTTTATATCCAAAAAGCTATGAATAAGCTTATGGAAGGAAGAACAAGCTTCGTAATAGCTCATAGATTATCTACAATTAAGGATGCAGATTTGATACTTGTTATGAATCAAGGAACTGTTATAGAACAAGGAAATCATAAACAATTATTAGAACAAAATGGTTTTTATGCAGATCTTTATAACAGCCAATTTAAAGATGGTAATTTTGACGAAGAAGCAATGTAATATTTTATTAAAAAGGCTATTGGTTAATCCAATAGCTTTTTCTTTATGCGCAAAAAATGTATAATAGATATAATACACTAAGTATGGAGGAATATTTATGTTAAGAACAATAGCTTGGTATACTCATTTTGCAGTAAGCTTGTTACTAAAAACCCCAGAGATGTTTATGGTTAAAAAAATGATAAAGGATGGAAAAAATCCAGAAGAAATTGAGTATATTGAAAAAACTACTAGAAGATGGGCCTTATCTCAAATGAAATTAAGTGGAGCAAGAGTAAAGATATATGGTGAAGAGAATATACCTAAAGATGTACCTGTATTATTTATAGGTAATCATCAAAGTAACTTTGATATAGCATTATTTTTAAGTTATATAAAAAAGCCGAAAGGATACATAGCAAAGGCAGAAATGAAATCATGGCCACTTGTACACACTTGGATGGAATTTATAGATTGCGTATTTATGGATAGAAGTAATATAAGAAAATCAGCAGAAGCAATAGTTCAAGGTGTTAATATATTAAAATCAGGACACTCTTTAGTAATATTTCCAGAAGGAACTAGAAGTAAAGGAGATAAGTTAGGAGACTTTAAAGCAGGAAGTTTTAAATTAGCTACTAAGGCAAAGGTTGCAATCGTGCCAGTTACAATAAGCGGTTCTTATAAATTAATGGAGCAGAACGGAAATAAAATTAAACCAGCTGATGTAGAGTTATATGTACATCCAATGATAGAGACAAAAGACTTGTCAAAGGAAGAATTAGATGGATTGCCTAAAAAGGTTAAAAATATAATAGAGAGTAAGTTGCCAAATATAAGTTAAACACTTAAATACAAAGACTATGTGGGTACTAATAAAACCTATGTAGTCTTTAAATTTATATAAAAATAAACTTGATTAATTTAAGTAATTAGATTAGTAAATAATTTTCACATGTTAAATGAAAAAGTATGTATTAATTAATTTGAGAAAATATTCTAAGATTAGATTATCAGGTGAGGGAGAAAGGAAGAGAGTAATGAATCTAGTAACTATAGATAGTAAACTAATGATTCTTCTTATGAAATTGGAGGATAAAGAATATTTTAAGCTAGAAGAACTTGCCCAATATCTTGAAGTAAGCACCAGAACTATAAGAAATTATATAAAGCAATTAAATGAAATATTAGCAGAAGATATTGCTCAAGTTGAGAATAATAAGTATAGGGGGTATAGGTTATTAAAATATGATAAAGAGAAGTTTGAGGAAATTAGAAAAAAGCATATAAACGATAAAATCAACTGTAAGTTCTTAATTACATCCACTGATAGAAGTTCATACATTATCAAAAAGTTTATAAGCGAGGAAAATACTTTTAAAACAGATGATTTAGCTGAAGAGTTAAATGTGAGTAGAACTACGTTAATAAATGATTTGAAGAAAATAGCTCACATACTAACTAATTTTAATATACAAATAAAAGGTAAAACTAATGATGGAATTTCTCTTCAAGGGAATGAAATAAATAAGAGATTGTTTTTTATTTATTTCTTATGTAAAGGTTTTGAAAAAGAATCTATGCATAGTAATAATTGGACTTTTATATCAGAAGATATCTATAAGGACTTAGAAAGTCAATTAATAAACCTATTCAAGAATAATAATTATAAAATCTCAGATGAGGTATTAAGAAATATACTAAGTTTTATAATGATTCTTTTAGTTAGAATTAAACAACAAAAATATATAAAGAAACTAGATGAAAAACATAAGGAATTAATATACACAGATGACTTTAAGCTAGCACAAAAAATTGGAGATTTAATCTCTAAAAAGATGAGTATAGGTTTATCTGAAAATGAAGTCATATATTTAACACTACCTCTAATGGGAAGGTATTCTCCAGTAAAAAATACAGATTCTGAGATAAAAATAACACCAGCAATCAAGAGACTTGTAGGTGAAATACGAGATGAAATATATAATCAGATGGGTTTAGATATAAGTGAAGATACGGATATGTGTGAAAATTTAAAATACCATTTAAACTTTGCAATAAATAGAATTATCTTTAATTTACCAATCCATAACCCATTAATTGAAGATATAAAGAGATATTACCCATTCCCATATACTTTGGCTAAAGTAGCAGCAAAAATAATAGAAGATTTTTATGGTGTTAAGGTAATAGAAGACGAAGTTGGATATATAGCTCTCCATTTTGGAAGCTATGTAGAAAGAAGAAATAATAAGTATTATTCAATTAAAAATATAGCCTTAATATGTGGGACAGGCATTGGTACTGCAAAATTATTGGATATTAAGTTAAGAAAATTACTAGGAGACAATAAGAAAATAGATACCTACTCTGATTTAGAAGTATCAGAAGAGCTTTTAAATAATTATGACATTATTTTTACCACTGTTGATATTCATTATGAACTAAAACCTATAGTTATAAAGCTAAATGCCATATTTAGTGACTCTCAGATAGTGAAAGAAATAGAGAGAAAATATAATTTGAAAAATAGTAATACAAGCTATGAAGGTTACGACAAACCATTTATACATCTGAGTATACCACAGGAGCAGTTTTTTATAATTAATAGAAAAGATTATGTAGGTGCTATAGATTATATGGTTACTAATTTATCAGAAGTATTGACTTTAGATAAAGATTTTAAGAAGAGGCTTATTGAAAGAGAAAATAAATCACCAACAGCTTTCGATAACTACGTGGGATTACCTCATGCAGTAAACTACGGAAATGATAAGTTCAGCATTTCAATGGGAATATTAGAAGAACCTATAGTTTGGGGGAAAAATGAAGTAAGGTTGATAATAATGCTTATAGTTCCAGATGAAAACAACATAGATCCAGATATGGTCATAAGTGTATACGAAGAGATCTTAAAAATCTGCCAAAACAAAAAGTTTATAGAAGAACTCTGTAAAGTAAGAAGTTATAAGGAATTCTTAGATTTAAACAGAAAGGAGAAGTTTTAATGAATAATGTAGTTATGTTAATTTTTATAGGAATAATATGTTGGATACTAAATTTTGCTTTTGGGTTTATGCAAATTAAAAATTTTAATCAAAATTATATAGATATGAGAAGAAAAGGAAGAGTAGCTATAGGAAGAAAAAGAGGATATCTTCAAGCTGGAACCATAGTTCTTATTAATATAGATGAAGAAGATAGGATATTTGACTGCAAGATAATGCAAGGAATTTCTGTTCTAGCCAAAGTAAAAGGTTTTACTGGATTGGAAGGAAAGAGAATAGGAGATTTAGCAGAAGTAGATTTGAAGCAGTACAAAAAATTAATAAGGGTAGCTATTTTAAATGCTATAGATAACTTTAATCAGTTTAAGAAAGGAGTGGAGGAAAAAGAAATTCAAACAGAAGTTAAAAAAGAAAACATAGAACTAATTGAAAAAACTATTTATTAAAAATTTTAGGGAGGTATTATAAATGCAAGCATTAGCACAATTTGCTGATAAGTTTATGGGATTATTTAGAGCAGGGGGAGAGACCTTTGTAAGTTTTGTTACAGGTATAGTTCCAGTACTAGTATCTTTATTACTAATTATGAATGCTTTAATAAAATTAATAGGTACTGAGAGAATAGATAGGTTGGCGAGCAAATCATCTGCAAACCCAATAACAAGATATCTGATATTACCTGTACTTGGAACTTTTATTTTTGCAAATCCTATGACATTATCATTAGGAAAGTTTTTACCTGAAAAATATAAGCCAAGCTATTATGCGGCAGCATCTTTTTCTTGTCATTCAATGAACGGATTATTCCCACATATAAATCCAGGTGAATTATTCATTTTCTTAGGAATAGCAAATGGAATAACAACCTTAGGATTATCCTCAACGGACTTGGCTGTTAGATACTTCTTGGTTGGAATGGTTACTAACTTCTTTAGAGGATGGGTTACAGACTTTACAACTAAGTTTGTTCAAAAGCAACAAGGAGTTCAGTTATCTGAAACAGTTGAGTTAGCATAATAATTAATCGAAAGGGGAAGGAACAATGACTTATAAGAAATTAAAAATAACAAAAGGCTCTGCTGGATGGGGCGGTCCTATATATGTTGAACCTAATGAGACAAGAAATAAGGTTGTATATATAACTGGGGGATCGAGACCAAAAGAAGCCGTTAAAATAGCAGAGTTGTCTGGCTGTGAATTGGTAGATGGATTTAAAACAGGAGTTAAGGATAAAGAAATTGCTTGTGTTGTAATAAATTGTGGTGGAACTTTAAGATGCGGCATATATCCACAAAAAAAGATTCCCACAGTAAACATTATGGCAACAGGTAAAAGTGGTCCTTTGGCAATGTTTATAAAAGAAGATATATATGTTTCTGACGTTAAGGAAAAAAATATAGAAGTATTATAAAGGGAGGCAAATAAAATGGGTTTTGATACTGACAAAAAGATAAGTGAACAGAGTGATGGACTTGTAGCTAAAATAGGAATAGGTATAGGAAAAATAACATCAATATTCTTTCAAGCTGGAAGAGATACAATAGATACTGTTATTCATACGATATTACCTTTCATGGCCTTTGTTGCAACGTTGATAGGAATAATTAACGCATCTGGATTAGGAAATGCTTTTGCATCATTACTTACTCCACTAGCGGGAACTATTTGGGGATTAATAATATTATCACTTATATGCTCATTTCCGTTACTTTCTCCATTTTTAGGACCAGGAGCTGTTATAGCACAAATAATAGGAGTTTTAATCGGAGTTGAAATAGGGAAAGGAAATATACCACCTCATTTAGCATTGCCAGCGTTATTTGCAATAAATGCACAATGTGCAGCTGACTTTATACCAGTAGGTTTAGGCTTAGCAGAAGCAGAACCAGAGACAGTTCAAGTAGGTGTTCCCTCTGTGCTATACTCAAGATTTTTAACTGGTGCTCCTACAGTTATAGTAGCGTGGTTAGCAAGTTTTGGATTATATTCTGCATAAATTATAAAATCGAAAGGAATTAATATTATGGAGTTAGTATATAAAACAGTTATAACAAATATCGGAAAAAATGCTAAGGAATTTTTCTCTCATAATATGTTCATTACTTTTAAAGGAGATGCTCCAGAGGAGCTTATAGATTATTGTTTTATTCATGATGAAAATGTGCTATACACTGATATTCATAAAAAAGATATTTTAAAGATTGATGGAAAAGCTTTTAAGATAACTGCAGTAGGAGAGGCTGTTAATCCTAATTTAAAAGAGTTAGGGCATATTACTCTCAAATTCACTGGTGAAGATGAAGCAAATGTTGCAGGCACGTTGTTTATTGAAAGTAGTGATATTCCTTCTATAGAGATAGGATCAGTTATAGAAATAGTAAGAGCATAATAAGGGGGAATTATAGATGGAAACTAACAGAACATGGTTAGGTATTGAAGATAATGTAGTAATAGTGACTGGAGGCGCATCAGGCATAGGCAAACATATTGCTAAACAGCTTATTGATGCAGGAGCAAAAGTTGCTATAAGTGACTTAAGTGTAGAGACAGGAGACAGTGAAGATGGGGTCTTTAATGTAAAGTGTGATATAACTAAAAAAGATAGTGTAGAGAAAATGGTTAAAACCATCCTTGATAAATACGGGAAAATAGATGCTCTCGTAAATAATGCAGGAGTTAATTTACCAAGGCTATTGGTAGATTTGAAGGGACAGAAACCAGAATATGAATTGAATGAAAAAGATTTTGATTTTATGGTTGCAGTTAATCAAAAAGGATTGTTTTTCTGTACCCAAGCTGTTGTAAAACAAATGCTTAAACAGAATAAAGGAACAATAATAAATATAACATCAGAAGCTGGTATGGAAGGATCAGCAGGGCAAAGTTGTTATTCAGCTACAAAGGGAGCCGTAAATGGATTTACTAGGTCATGGGCAAAAGAGCTTGGAGCATATAACATCAGAGTAGTTGGTGTTGCACCGGGAATTAATGAACCTACAGGGCTTACTTCACCAGCATATAATGAGGCCTTAGCTTATACAAGAGGAGTAAAACCAGATCAGTTAAATACTGACTACAGTAAAGTGATTCCACTAGGAAGAGCGGGAAAGTTAGATGATATAGGTAATTTAGTTACTTATCTAATATCAGATAGAGCTGATTATATAACAGGTACAACTGTAAATATATCAGGTGGAAAATCAAGAGGATAATTTTAAATGATTAGTTATTAAATCATTTAAAAGGGAAAAGAAAATGTTCGAGTTTAAACTTTATATAAATAACCTTCGGCAAAAGGTTAAAAAGAAACGGAAAATTTCTTAAACAATACAAATGAATTAAAACAAATCTTTCCCCAATTAGATTATAGCATAAAATTAAGCGAGCAGATTACTGCTCGCTTATCTTTATATTATATTATTTTTTCCACTCTAAGTATTCATCGTAAGACATTTGCTTATCTATGATAGTTCCTTCAGGAGTTACTTCAATGATTCTGTTAGCTATAGTTTCTATAAATTGATGGTCATGAGATGTGAATAATAAATTACTCTTATAGTCTCTTAAACCATTATTTACAGCAGTTATAGATTCAAGGTCCAAGTGGTTTGTAGGTTGGTCTAAAATAAGTACATTAGCACTTGATAGCATCATTTTAGATAACATACATCTAACCTTTTCTCCTCCAGATAAAACTTTAGCTTCTTTAAGAGCTTCGTCTCCAGAGAATAACATTCTTCCTAAAAATCCTCTTAAATAACTTTCGGATTTTTCATCAGAATATTGTCTTAACCAATCAACTAAGTTTAGATTTACATCATTAAAGAACTGAGAGTTGTCTTTAGGGAAATATGCTTTTGTTATAGTTACTCCCCATTTGAATTCTCCAGCATCTGCTTCTAATTCATCCATAAGGATTTTAAATAAGGTTGTTATACCTATTTCATCACCTACGAAAGCTATTTTATCTCCTTTGTTTACAAAGAGGTTTACATTATCTAATACTTTAACTCCATCTATAGATTTAGTTAGTCCTTCAATTCTAAGAATATCATTACCAACTTCTCTTTCTGGTTTAAAACCAACGAAAGGATATCTTCTGCTAGATGGTTGAATGTCATCTAAGGTTATTTTATCAAGAAGTTTCTTACGAGAAGTAGCTTGTTTAGATTTAGAAGCATTAGCACTAAATCTAGCTATAAATTCTTGTAATTCTTTTATTTTTTCTTCTTTCTTCTTGTTTTGATCCTTAGACATTTGTAATGCAAGTTGGCTTGATTCATACCAGAAATCATAGTTACCTACATATAATTTAATCTTACCAAAGTCAACGTCAGCCATGTGAGTACATACTTTGTTTAAGAAGTGTCTATCATGGGATACAACTATAACTGTTCCTTCAAAGTTTATTAAGAACTCTTCTAACCAGTTAATTGATTTAATGTCTAAGTGGTTAGTAGGCTCATCTAGGATAAGTATACCTGGGTTTCCGAATAAAGCTTGAGCTAGTAAAACCTTAATCTTATCTCCACCAGTAAGTTCTGAAACTTTCTTATCGTGAAGATCTGTAGTAATTCCTAAACCTTGTAATAAAGATGAAGCATCAGATTCTGCTTCCCAACCATTTAGGTCAGCAAATTCACCTTCAAGTTCAGAGGCTTTTATACCATCTTCGTCTGAGAAATCTGGTTTTGCATAAAGCTCATCTTTTTCTCTCATTATTTCATAAAGTCTTTCATTTCCTCTTATAACAGTTTCAAGAACAGGGTATTCATCATATTCATAATGGTCCTGTTTTAAAACGGACATTCTAATATCCTTTGGAATAGATACATCTCCTGTGTTAGGTTGAACATCACCAGATAAAACCTTTAAAAAGGTACTTTTACCTGCTCCATTAGCACCTATAACTCCATAACAGTTTCCAGGAGTAAATTTGATATTTACATCTTCAAATAGTTTTTTGTCGCCATATCTTAAGCTTACATTAGTTACTGTAATCAATACTTCTCATTCCTTTTCATTTATATTTACGCTATCCGCAATAGTATAACATAATAATTGAAAATTTTCATCAAATAATTAATGGTAGAATAAAATTTCATCATATGAAAACTACTTGGTATTTTTAAAGAGCTATGTGATAATAAAACTAGTTTCTATAGTATATGGGGAGGTAATTTATGTATAAATTAATAGCGATGGATATGGATGGAACTCTTCTAAGAGATGATAAAAGCATATCTGAAAGAACAAAAAATGCAATAAAAAAAGCCAAGGCAAAAGGTGTAAAAGTAGTATTAGCCTCAGGTAGATCTATAGATGGAATATATGGATACCTTAAGGATTTAGATTTAATATCTGATGGAAATTATGTATTAAGTTATAACGGAGCATTAATTCAAAATACTGAGACAAAAGAAATAATAAACTTTAAAGCTCTATCAGGAAAAGATGGAAAGATACTTCGTAAGGTTAGTAGAGATGTGGGAGTTAATATATTAGGAATATCATTAAAAAATGGTTTATTTACTCCTAAGAATACAAGATATACTCAGCAAGTAGCTGATAGAAATTGCCTAAAGCTAACAGTAAAAGAGTTAGATGAAGTGGACGAGGATGATGAAATAGGAAAGTTTATGATGATTGATGAGCCAGAAGTTTTAAACAAGGCTATAGAGTTACTGCCTAAAGAGTTATATGAACAATATAGTATACTTAGAAGTAATGTTGCTTTTTTAGAATTTGTGCATAAAGATTGCAATAAAGGTGCTGGAGTAAAAGCTTTAGCAGATTATCTAGGAATAGATAAAAGCGAGGTTATCTGTGTTGGAGATGAAGGCAATGATAAACATATGATTGAGTTTGCTGGATTAGGGGTAGCTATGGGGAATGCAACAGAAGAAATTAAATCTATAGCTCAGTATGTTACATTATCTAATGAAGAAGATGGAGTAGCACAATTAATAGAAAAGTTTATATTAGAAAATTAATATTTTTAGGATTGGAACAAAAAAAGTTCCAATCCTATTTTTATGTTAAAAAATATTAAGTAATAGCCTATGTGAAAAATAGGGTATTAGAACCTATAAGTATAAGTTTGGATTAAAATTTCAAGTTTTACTATAAAAAATTGAATAATCTGAAACTTCAAACCTAAAGGTGGTGAAAAGGTTGTCATAAGATAAAAGATTTATTAGAATGATGTTGATGAATTGAATTAATGTAAATTTGAAAAGAAATGGAGGAAGTAATTAATGACTGAATTAGAAATGGTAGTAATGAATTTAATAATAAATGCTGGAGATGCAAAAGCAAGTGCATATGAAGCTCTTGAAAAAGTAAATGAAGGTAAATACGAAGAAGCAAATGAACTAATGGAAAAAGCAGACGAGGCTCTAGAGGTTGCACATAATGCTCAGACAAGCTTATTACAAAAAGAAGCTGCTGGAGAGAAAACAGAGATAGGCGTATTATTTGTACATGCTCAAGATCATTTAATGACTGCTATAAGTGAAAAAAATCTTATTGGGCAGATCATTGAATTAAGAAAGATTGTTAACACATTAGTTAAAAACTAATTTTTATTAGTTTATATATAAGTATTTATCTAAAATAAGTTTTGGAAGGTGAGGTGATAGATATGATTAAAATAACATTATTTTGCGCTGCAGGAATGTCAACAAGCGTTTTAGTTGCAAAAATGCAAGAAGCAGCAAAAAATAAGGGTGTCGAAGCAAGGATAGAAGCATTTCCAGAATCAACTATGTCTAAGAAATTAGAAGAAGGTATAGATGTGGCTTTGTTAGGTCCGCAGGTTAGATATAAATTACCAGCAGCTAAGAAACTTTGCTCTGCAAAAGGAGTTCCAATTGATGTGATTAATTCTGTTGATTATGGAATGATGAAAGGAGACAAGGTCTTAGATTTCGCATTAAAAATGTTAGAAAAATAAAAATCAGCAATTATAGAAACTTAATTATTTTAAAAAATTTATTTACTCAAGGAGGATTTAAAAATGGACAAATCTTCAAATTTCTCAGAAAAGATAATAGAAGGTGTAATGAAATTTGTTAGTTTAAAAGGTGTAGTAGCAGTAAAAGACGGTATAATGTATACGTTGCCTCTTACTTTAATAGGATCAGTTTTCTTATTACTTGCTCAACTTCCTATACCAGCATTCAATAATTGGATGGCAGCTCAATTCGGAAAGAATTGGACAGCTCCATTATTACAAGCATATAATTCAAGCTTTAATATTTTAGCAGTGTTTGCTGTATTTGGTATAGCATATATATATGTTAAAAATGAAGATTACGAACCTGTAGCAGCAGGAATAATAGCAGAAGTTGTATTTTTCTTAACTTTAGATCAATTTTCAAGTGTAACAGATCCTACTACTAAGGCTGTAACAACAGTTACAGGGGTTATACCTAGAACTTGGCTAGGTGGTAAGGGTATGGTTGCCGCTATCATAATTGGTTTAATTGTAGGTTGGGTATATACTTGGTTCTTAAGAAAGAAGATAACAATAAAACTACCAGATGGTGTTCCAGCAGGGGTTTCAAACCAATTTGCAGCTTTAATACCAGGATTAGTTATAATTGTTGGAGCAACTGTAGTTTACCAATTCTTTAAAGTTGCTTTAAATACTACTTTAATCGAATGGATATATAAAGTACTTCAAACTCCACTTCAAGGTTTCTCAGACTCATTTGTAGGAGCTCTTGTATTAGGATTCCTTGTACCATTCTTCTGGTGGTTTGGAGTTCATGGATCACAAATAGTTGGAAGCGTATTTACAGCATTAACAACTGCTAATATGGCAACTAACCAATCAATAATAGAAGCAGGACAAGAATTAACAATAGCAAATGGAGCAACAGTAGTTACTGAGCAATTTAGATCGTTATTCTTACAATTTGGTGGTTCAGGATTAACTTTAGGATTAGTGTTTGCAATGTTAATTGCAGGAAAATCAGCACAATCGAAGTCATTAGGTAAAATAGCTTTAGTACCTGGATTATTTAATATTAACGAACCAGTTATATTCGGTTTCCCAATAGTAATGAATCCATTAATGTTTGTACCTTTTGTTGCGGCACCAACAGTAACAGCTATTATTTGTTATTTAGCTATAAAGACAGGAATGGTACCTCCATTCTCAGGTGTAACAGTTCCTTGGACAACTCCACCTATAATATCAGGTTTATTGGTTTTAGGATGGAGAGGTGCATTATTGCAAGCAATTATTATGGTAATTTCAACAGTTATATACTTCCCGTTCTTTAAGAAACAAGATGCTATAAATCTTAAACAAGAACAAGAAGCAGCAGAAGAAACAGCAGTTTCTGATTCTGTAGAAATGTAAAATTATATATGTATTTTAATGACAAGCTTAAATAGCTTGTCATTTTCATAAATAAGAAGGAGGAATAACAATGGGAAAAGGTAAAATTAAAATAGTTACAATAGGTGGAGGATCAAGTTATACTCCAGAATTAATTGAAGGATATATTAAAAGAAAGGATGAACTTCCTATAGGGGAGATTTGGCTTGTTGATATTGAAGAGGGAAAAGAAAAACTAGAAATAGTAGGATCAATGGCTCAAAGAATGGTTAAAGCAGCAGGTCTTGATTGGAAGGTTTATTTAACATTAGATAGAAGAGAAGCTTTAAAAGATGCAGATTTTGTATCAACGCAATTCCGTGTAGGTCTATTAGATGCAAGAATAAAGGATGAGAGAATTCCACTAAGTCATGGAATAATAGGACAAGAAACCAATGGAGCAGGTGGAATGTTTAAAGCGTTCAGAACTGTACCTGTAATTCTAGATATAGTAGAAGACATGAAAGAATTATGCCCTAATGCTTGGCTTATAAACTTTACTAATCCATCAGGAATGATTACAGAAGCAGTTATTAGATATGGTAATTGGGACAAAGTTGTAGGTTTATGTAATGTTCCTATATCAGCTAGAAAGCTTGCTTCAAATGCTTTAGAAAAGAAAGAAGAAGATTTATACTTTAAATTTGCTGGACTAAATCATTTCCACTGGCATAGAGTTTGGGATAGACAAGGTAACGAGCTAACAGCTGAAGCTATTGAAGGTTTATATGGAACAGAAAAAGACTTTATGCAAATGTATAAACCAGAACATGTTAAAGAGCAAGAAAAATTAGGGGTTGCTAATATTAAAAATATATCCTTTATGTCTCAACAAATAAGAGATCTTGGAATATTACCATGTTCGTATCATCGTTATTACTATATAACTGATGATATGTTAAAAGAAGAATTAGAGGACTTTAAAGATAACGGTACAAGAGCTGAGGTTGTTAAGCGTACTGAAGCTGAATTATTTGAACTTTATAAAGATCCAAAGCTTGACTATAAACCAGAACAACTTATGAAACGTGGAGGAGCATATTATAGTGATGCTGCTTGCGAAGTAATCAATTCTATTTATAATGATAAAAGAACAGATATGGTTGTTAGTACAAAAAATAATGGAGCTATAAAAGATTTACCAGATGATTGTGTAGTTGAAGTATCTTCTATAATTACAGCAGCAGGTCCTCAACCAATAGCATGGGGAGATTTCAAACCAGCGGCATCAGGAATGCTTCAAATAATGAAGGCAATGGAACTTACAACTATAGAGGCAGCTGTAACAGGAAATTATGGAACAGCACTTCACGCTTTCACAATTAATCCATTAGTCCCAAGTGGAAAAGTAGCTAGAGAATTATTAAATGAAATGTTATTAGCACATAAAAAGCACCTACCACAATTTGCTGAATCTATAAAGGCGATTGAAAAAGGGGAGTAATAATATATTTAAAGGCCGCAGAATTTTTTCTGTGGTTTTTATTTTTGAAATACTTGACAATTTATCCACGACTACTGTACTATTTAATTAATACAGTAGTCGTGGAGGTGAAAGAAATAGATTTTGAATTTAATAATAGAGAACCAATATACCTTCAAATAGTTAATTATATAAAAAAGAAGATAATCTCAGAGGAACTAGAGATGGGGGAAAAGCTAGAATCTGTAAGAGAGCTAGCCAGTAGATTAAAGGTTAATCCTAATACTATACAAAGGGTATATGGAGAGCTTGAACTTGAAAGACTTATATATACTCAAAGAGGGTTAGGTAAGTATGTAACTGAAGATAGAGAGATAATAGATAAATTAAAGAAAGAGAACGCAAAAGAACTTTTAGAATCCTTTATAACTAATATGAAGGAACTTGGCTTAAACAAAGAAGAAGTAGTGAATCTAATTAATGAGAAGTTTTAGGGGGAGAATTTATGAGTAATATTTTAGAGATAATGGGATTATCAAAGTCATATGGTCAGAAGCTAATACTTAAAGATATTAACTTATCTTTAGAAAAAGGGAAAGTATTAGGGTTATTAGGACCCAATGGATGTGGAAAAACAACTTTACTTAATCTTATAGAAAGTTTTTTAAAACCAACCCAAGGAAAAATATTAATTGATGAAATAGAAGCTGGTGTAGAGACAAAAAACTTAGTTGCAATGCTTCAAGATAAAAATATATTCAGTAGATGGATGAGGGTAAAAGACGGAGTTGAGTTTTATAAAGATTTTTTTGAGGATTTTGATGAAATAAAAGTTAAAAACCTACTAAAAACTCTAGGAATTGAAGAGAAGGATAAAATTAATAACTTATCTAAAGGAACTTATGAGAAGTTTGCGCTTGCACTTACCTTAAGTAGAAAGGCAAAACTATTTATATTAGATGAACCTTTATCAGGGGTAGATCCTTTAGCTAGAGAAGAAATACTTGATATTATTATAGACAATTTAGACGGTGAAGTTTCTATGATAATAACTACCCACCAAATATATGAACTTGAGAGAATACTAGATGAGGTAGCCTTTTTAAAAGATGGCAGCATATTTTTAAAAGAGGAAGTTGAAACCTTAAGAGCTAAAAATAGCGCTTCACTAGATGATGTATATAAAGGGATTTATAAGGGGGAGAAGGTATGTTAAAGCTATTGAAATATAATTTTAAAGAGGTTAGATGGTTTTATTTTTGGGAGATAGTTATAGTAACATTAATGGCTTCATTTATGATATGGAATAGTAAAGGTACTATAAATGAAAATGGAGTGAGTTACAAAGTTGGGATGGGTGTGAACGAGTACAGAAATATGCTAGTGTTATTTTCAACCTACATTATGATTATTCATTTGGGGTTTAATATAGTAATTACCAATATTCAATTATCTGATAGAAAAAGTAAACTGTTATTTTTAACTGACATTTCAGGTAAGAAATTTATTTTATCTAAAATAATTGAGTTTTCTATAGTTCAATTACTAACTAGCATACTAGGATTAATAATTTCCTTAAGATTAATTGTAATATCAAATGAGTTATGGAGGGTTTTATCTGAAGTCTTAAATTATATAAGCCTATTTGATTATAGTCTTATAATATATATAGTATTACTAATCTCTATCATATTAATAAGAACTAAGCTAAATGGCGTTCTAAGTTCATCTTTACTGGGAATTGGAATAACTATACTAACAATGTATGTACTTTTTAAGTTTAATTTTCATATACTACAAGATTTGAATTTTGGAACTATTTCAATTAAGATGGAGAAGTTTGTATATAGCGTAGGAAAAATGCTTAATATGGGACAAGGCATATTTGGTTGGAGAATAAAAATAAACGTATTCTCAGCTTTACCTAAATTAGGAATCTTAGCAGGTACTTTTATTTTAGCCTCAAAAGCAATAGACAAAAAACTTGATGTGGTTTAGGAGAAGGATATGAGAAACATAATAAAGTTTAGTATTAGAGAGTTAAGATTTATATATTTAATAGAGCTAATAGTATACTTAGGTGTATTTGTAGTTACATCCATAGGTAATTGGATGATTTTTGATGAAACAGCATCAGGATTAATAAAAATAATTCTAATTGTAAATACATTCATTCACTTTGTTTCTATAGGAAATGTATTAATAAATAGAGAAGGAAAACTAATATTATCAAGTGGGATATCAGGAAGGAAGTTTTTATGTGCAAAAATAATTGAGTTTATATTAGTGCAAATGTCCTTTACTTTAGTTGGGTATGTATTTATATTATTGAAGGCACTAATAAAAACTGGATTCCATGGAGTGTTTCTTGATTATAGTAATCTATTTAGTCTGCTTATATATAGTATAATCATTTATATGATAGTAGTTTTTACAATTGTATTTTTAAAGAGTAGGATAAGGAATAGAAATATAATATTCATTTTAGGTGTAGGAATAACATTTTTATTATTTTTTATATCCCTTCTTAGCAATAATTATATAACTACAGTTAGACCTATAGGAACTTTTGTATTTGATGCCCAGAGATTAGTAACTTGGAGTGCTAATTTATTAAATGCAGGACAATCGGTATTTGGATTAGAAATACATATAAATATATTTTCAATAATAGTCAAATTAGGATTGTTATTAGGAGCATTTTTTTATGTAGCTAAGATAATTGATAAAAAATTAGATATAGCATAGAATATGTGAGTCATAGCGTTTTTGCTATGGCTTTCTTTTTATACATGAGAATAGAGTATGCTTTAAAAGTATAAGAGCTTATTATATGGGTTTAAATAATAGTCCATCATATATTTAATATTAATCCATTTTCATAAAAGAAGCTCTATTGATATAATTTAAGAAACTAATTGAAAATAATTATCGATATCTAATTGTATCATTAATGGAGGAGAAAATGAAGAGAATAGCTATATATGGTAAAGGTGGAATAGGAAAATCCACTACTGTTTCTAATATATCTGCTGCTTTGGCAGCTATGGGTTATAGGGTTATGCAGATAGGGTGCGATCCTAAGGCGGATTCCACAAGAAATTTAACTAATGGCGAGTCTATACCTACTGTTTTAGAGACCCTAAGAACATTAGGAAATAAACCCTTAACTTTGGAGGATTTAGTTTTTGAAAGTAGTTCGGGGGTTTTATGTGTTGAAGCAGGTGGTCCAACTCCAGGCATAGGTTGCGCTGGAAGAGGGATAATAACTGCCTTTGAAAAACTTAAGGAATTAAAAGCTTACGAAACTTATAATCCCGATGTTGTAATATATGATGTTTTAGGTGATGTTGTGTGTGGCGGTTTTGCAATGCCTATAAGAGGTGGATATGCTGATGAAGTTTGCATAGTTACATCTGGAGAGATGATGTCTTTATATGCAGCAACAAACATATCACATGCAGTAAAAAACTTTGGGAAGATAGGATATGCAAAGCTTAAAGGGTTAATTTTTAATGCTAAGAATTTTGAAGGTGAAAAAGAGCTAGTAGAAAAAGCGGCAGAAGAAATCGGTGCAGATGTTTTGTTTCATGTAGAAAGAAATGGAGCAGTGCAAAAAGCAGAGGGAATGGGAATGACTGTTGTACAAGCCTTTCCTGATAGTGATATGGCAAATGCTTATAAAAAACTTGCAGGGTTGTTAATAAGTTAAGATTGAGGTGAAATATGATTACAGAGGATTATTTAAGTCGATTAAATAGACTTTCAGATATAGATAGTGATAAAGCAATAAAGTCAGGGACAACTGCAATTTATCCAGGAACACGTTGTCCTATAGCTCCAGTTACCAGTATTGTTAATGAAATTGAGGATGCATATATGCTTGTAGTAGGTACTGCAGAATGTACTTATTATAATAAAAATATATCAATACAGGAAGAAAAAACATTAAGACAAAATAAGGTATGGTCTTATTCTATGAATTCAAATGAAGTGGTTTTTGGCTGTAGAGATGGTGTTTATGAAGCATTAAAGACAATTAAGGAATCAGTAGAGACAAAAGTGATTTTTTTAGTTTCTGCCTGTGTTCCTGAGATGATAGGAGAAGACTTTGAAAGCATTATAGATGAAGCTGCTTTAGAGTTGGATTTAAAAGTTATATATATTAATGGAGCCCACTTTAAGTGCTATAGTGCTATGCCAGCTGAAAAAAATACTGTTTTAGCTTTATGTGACTTAATGGAAAAACAAGCTATAGAAGAGAAAAGCGTAAATATTATTGGGAGCAAGTATTCTTTAATAAAAAATAGTGAGCTTATAAAGCTTTTAGAAAGCAAGGAAATAAATATTAATAGTTGTATTCCATTTGATTTATCAGTAGATAAACTAAAAACTGCATCAAAGGTGAAGCTTAATATTGTCACTGAACTAACTTACCTACCTATAGCCAAAAGGATGCAGGAGGATTATGGGATACAATATATAATATTCAATTATAGCTTAGAGTTTGAATGTATAAAGAAAGCTTATTTAGAGATAGGTGAAGCTTTAGATATAGATATATCTAAAGAAGTTCAAGGGCTATATGAGCATGCTGCTAAAACCTATGAACATGATTTTAGAGGGAAAAGTTTTGGGACAGGATACTTAGGAATAGATAGTTTTAGGCTTAATCACCTTCTTACATCTTTAGGAATGAAGCTAGAATACATGGAGATAGAATACTATTTTGAAGAAAATGAGTTTTTAAAAAATAAAATACTAGAATCAGGTAATAATCCCTTTGTAGGTAGAAGTTTTGATTATTTAACTTTAAAAAATCTCCTAAAGGATAAAGAATTAGATTATTTCATTGGAGCAATTTTAGATAATAAAAACATAGGAAATACAAAAATTATAACGCCCTATATGGTGCTTGTAGGAAAATTAGGATTTGAGGCTCCACTGACTTTACTTAAGGCTATGAAGGAGGAGATATAAATGGGATTATATAAATATTATTCTATACCTTCAGACAGAATGGGAGCCTTATGGACATTGTTGTCTATAAGAGGTGCTTGTATATTGGAATTTGGTACAGCAGGAACAACACGGTTTGCTTTAAACAATTTTCATAAAATGAAGGGTGTACAAAATAGTCAATTATACACCACTCACTTAGATGAAAATGATATTGCCATGGGTGATGTAAGTAGAATGGACAAGGCTGTTGATGATATAGTAAATGAAGGTCTTGCAACGAATATATTCTTAATGTCTTCAACTGTATCTTCTGTAATAGGAATTGATTTAGAAGCTTATTGTTATATCTACAGAGAAAAATATCCTCAGATTAATTTTATTTATATTTCTAATGATGGATTTAAAGGCGATTGGACTTTAGGTGTAAAAAATACACTTGAAACCTTAGTAGCTCACATACCTAAAGAGGTTAATAAAAGTGAAAACTTCACCTATAACATTATTGGAGCCTGTGCTGATGACTACAATTATGAAGTCGACTGCATGGAAGTAGATAGAATAATGAAAGAGGGCTTTAATGGAGAAAATATATGTACCCTTACTTCAAATACAAGCATAAAAGATATAGAAAATATGGGAGCCGCTCATCTTAATATTGTCATGAGAAGTGAAGGAGAAGAAGCAGCAAAAGTATTGGAAAGAAACTTTGGCACTCCATATGTAATAGGTAGGCCTTATGGACTTAAAGGAACTTTGGAGTGGATTAAAAAAATAGAGGAAGCAGCTAAAATCTCTATTAATAAAGAGTTTGTAGAAAATGAAGAGAGTTTATTAAAAGAAGAAATAGATGAAGTTTCACTAGTTTTAAAAAATAAATCTATTTGTCTAAGTGGTCATTATGATGTTGTAAGAGGTATTAGAGATTTCCTGAGAGATGAAATAGGGATAAATATTAACAATATATGGTGTTCATTACCTTCTTTATCCACAGAAGATGTACCCTTTTATGAAGAAAAAATATGGGAAGAAATAATCCTTAAAGGGGATTATGATATCCTTATGGGGAATGGAGTAGTAATTAATATAGGTAAAGAAAACTGCAATAAACTTCAAATTGATTTGCCTAATTTGGTTTATTCAAGAGGTGAACAAGTTGACAATCCTTATGTGGGCTTTAAAGGTACTTTGTGTATTTTAAATAAATTAATAAAGTAATATTGTGTTTTAGAATTAAAAACTATGGGACTTTCTCATAGTTTTTTGTTTTTAATTATAATCTCATGTTTTTAGTCTTTTAAATCTATATATATATAAGAATATTTGTACACTTGTACAATTGTACAGGTGTACAGCTTTTTTCAAAAACAAATGTACAATTGTACAAAAAATTAAATTTACAATCGTAAGATTGTACAAGTGTACAGCTGTACATCTGTACAGAAGTTTTTAAAAGGGATTTTCTTCGGAGGTTTTTTATTTTAGGAATAAATAGGTTATAATGTAAGTATTGAATTTTTAATTTATGAGGTGGAGTATGAGTGTAGGCGAATTAATAGGGATTTTAATAGATAGGACTCCAACATATTCTATAAAAAAAGCAACTGTGGTTTATAATGAAGGATATATTGTGAATAGTGCTTTTGAAAGTATTGATGATGGTTATTTATTGCGTGGAGAGATATTATCACAGGATTTAATAAGCACATATAAAAGCTCCATTACATTAAATAGTGTAATATGGTCAGTTAGAGATACTAGTTGTACTTGTAAAGATTTTGAGAAAAATTCATCTAAAAAAAGTTATAGATGTAAGCACATAAATGCACTTCTTTTATCTGCTTTATTTGAGTGTGATGAAGAAGGAAATTTAGAAGATCCAGAGGAAAACTATGAAAGGTATCTAAAGGAAAAGTCCTCGACCCAAGAAGAATTTTTATTAGCTTTTTCAGAGGGGATAGGGCGGAATATTAAAGAAGTAGTTAACCTAGTTCCAGAGTTTGATATTGATTCAGATTACTTTACTATTTGCTTTAAGATTGGTAGAGAAAAATTATACGTATTGAAAGAAATTAGGGAGTTTTTTAATGTATTTGAGAATCAAGGAGAAATGAATTTTGGAAAAGAATTCACCTTTGATGGAAAAAAACATATTTTTAGTGAAGAGTATTTAAGGTTTTTAGAATTTTTAATAACAGAGGTTCGAAGTGAAACTTCATTAATGAGGGAACAAAGCTCTTTTAGAAATAGCATAATTAGAGGCAAACATATAATATTACCTATATCTAAACTCCATGAGGTACTAGAAATATTAGAAGGTGTTAAGGTTTTTAGTAGAGTAAGTGATTATTATAAGTTGAGAAATATATTTTCTAAGGAAGTACCCTTGAAATTTTCTATTATAGAAAGTGATGAAAATTTAATAATAGAAGACAAGACTTATCCTAAAGTGCTGGGTTCGAGTTTTCAGGTTATGGTTTATGAAGATGATTTTTATTTACCTCCTTATAAACAGAGAACTGATTACAAGTATTTAAGAAAAAAGATAGATAAATCTATAGAGATAGATAAAAAACATAAACTAAAGGTTTTAGAAAATATAGCACCATTTTTAACTAGGGTTACTTCTAGGGTAGAGATTCAAGAAGACATTAGAAGAGACATAATAGAGGAAGATCTTAAGGTAGATTTTTATTTGGATAGAGATAAGTATATAACTGTAGAGGTTTTATTTAGATATGGTGAATATATAATAAATCCAATAGACCCTAAGGAATATAATAAATTTATAAAAAGAGATAGTTTAAAGGAAAAAGAGGTTCTTGAGGTCTTATCAAGTATGGACTTAAGAGCTAAAGATAGAAGCTTTTATTTACAAGGAGATGAAGAGAAGGAATTTAATTTCTTGAAGTTTGGAACCAACACACTATTAACTTATGGGGATGTTTATTATTCAGATAATATAAAAAACAAAGGAATAATAAAAGAGTTTAATATAAAGGCAGATATAAAAGAGAAAATAAATTATTTCGAGTTTAACTATTCTGTAGGAAATTTGTCTCGTAAGGAAATAAAAAGAATACTTGATGCCATAAGAAAAGGCAAAAAGTTTTATAAAATGGCTCAAGGCGAGTTTATTGATTTAGAGAACCAGGAATTAAATAAACTTTTAAGACTGTTAGATGGAATAGGAATGGGCGGGAGTATTGACGAATTAATAGAAATACCTAAAAATAAAGCCTTAATAATAGATGCCTTAGTTAAAGATAATAGGGTTGAATTTATAGAAGGTTTAAATTTTATAGAAGATATGAAAGGTAAAATAACCGCCTTAAAGGATTATAAAGTTGAAATTCCAGAGGGATTAAATGCCACTTTAAGAGAATATCAAAAAGTGGGCTATAGATGGATGAAGTCTTTAGAGTATTTGAGTTTTGGAGGAGTATTAGGAGATGAGATGGGATTAGGTAAAACCCTTCAAGCTATAACCTTTATTTTATCTAATAAAAATACTAAAACTCTAATAGTTGCACCAACCTCACTTATATATAACTGGAGAGATGAGTTTAATAAATTTGCTCCTCAGTTAAAACTTGAGATATTAAGTGGTCTTCCTGAGGAGAGGGAGAGTAAGCTTAATAATATTGGGGACGTAGATGTTATAATAACCTCCTATGGAACCTTAAGAAGAGATATACAACTATATAAAGAAAAGAAGTTTAATTATTTCATTATAGATGAGGCTCAAAATATAAAAAACGCATCTTCCTTAAGTGCTAAATGTGTAAAGGAGATAAAGGCAGACTTAAGATTTGCATTAACAGGAACACCTATGGAGAACTCTTTGGTGGAATTGTGGTCTATATTCGACTTTTTGATGCCTGGATATTTATATAGCGAGGAAAAATTTAAGGAGCTTTTTGATAAGGATGAGGAAAGTATTAAAAAGTTAAGCATGTATATAAAACCTTTTATATTAAGAAGAAAGAAAAAGGACGTTATATTAGAACTTCCAGATAAGATAGAAAAAAATATAATTGTTGATATGAAAGATGAACAAAAGAAAGTGTATAAAGCTTATGTTGATGATGTAAGAGAAAAGATGGAAGAGGAAATAGATAGATCAGGAATAAGTGTGAAGCTTTTATCTTATCTAACTAGAATAAGGCAGATTTCTTTAGATCCTTCATTAATAATGGCAGACTATGATGGAGGAAGCGGTAAACTTGAGGCTCTTCTTGAGATAGTTCAACAAAGTATAGAGGAAGGTCATAAAATACTTGTATTTTCTCAATTTACTTCCATGCTTAAAATAATAAGTAAAGAGCTAAAAGATAATAAGATAAATCATTATTATTTAGATGGGTCCATGAAAGCTAAAGACAGAATAGATACAGTAAATAAGTTTAATGAAGATGACACACCAGTATTTCTTATATCTCTAAAAGCAGGGGGGACAGGGCTGAACCTAACAGGTGCAGACTTAGTAATACACTTTGACCCTTGGTGGAATCCTGCTGTTGAAGATCAAGCTACAGATAGAGCTCATAGATTTGGGCAAAAGAATATAGTAGAGGTAATAAAGCTTATTGCTAAAGATTCTGTTGAGGAGAAGATAGTAAGACTTCAGGAGAATAAAAAAGAGTTAATAAATAAGGTGTTAGAAAATGGACTAGACAGTGGTCAGATTTTAAAAAGTTTAACAGAAAAAGAGTTATTAGAATTATTTACTTAGTTATATGGAAGGTACTTCATTTAGGTTTAATGAAGTACCTTCTAATTATTGTAACCATTAATTAGAAAATAAAATAGAATATTATAAGTGAATACCTACTATATAGAACTATCGGTGTAAATAATAAAAGGGAGGTAGTCTATTATGGATTATCCAGGCGTTGCATTTAAACAGGGAGATAGAGGGGAAACCATAAAACTTATACAGAAAAAACTCAATGAACTAGGCTTTAATGCAGGAACTGAGGATGGGGTATTTGGATTTAATACAAAACAAGCTACTATAGAATTTCAAAGAAGTAGGGGTTTAACTAAGGATGGCATAATTGGGAGAATTACTTGGAATGCCTTGTTTTCAGAAGTAGTAGCACCTATTAAGCCGAGCGTTTCCTATAAACTTTCAACCTTAGAAAAGGCTATAGCTATAACAGGAAGGTTTGAAGGTAATGGTTATGGGAATATAACAGGTGATTTTGATGGACAAGGATTGTCTCTAGGAATACTCCAGTGGAATATAGGGCAGGGAACTTTGCAGCCTTTACTGAGGGAGATGAATCTAAATCATAATATGGCAACTAGAAGTATTTTATTAGATTATTATAATACTTTTAATACTATGCTAAGCAAAACTCCAACAGAGCAGCTTACATGGGCAAAATCAATAAATAATAGCCAAAAGGTTATAAGAGAACCTTGGAAATCTAGGCTAATAGCTCTTGCAAATTCACCAGAATTTAGAGCTATTCAACTTAATCATGCAAAGACTATCGGAGATTTAGCCTTAAGTATATGTAATAAATATAACCTAAAATCGGAGAGAGCATTTGCCTTAGCTTTTGATATAGGGGTACAAAATGGTGGAGTGAAAGCAAAAACAGATTTAAGAATAGCCTATAGAGCATCAAGTGATGTATCAGAAAAAGATAGAATGGCTCTTATAGCTAATGCTGTTGCAAATGATTCTAACACAAGATGGATAGAGGATGTACGCTCTAGAAAACTTGCAATAGTGAATGGTTCTGGAACAGTGCATGGATCATTTATAAATATAGATAAAGAATATGGACTAACTGATAATCCATTTTAAGGTTAGAACTTAAGCAAAGAGTATCCTTCGGGATGCTCTTTGTTAAAAATATATTTAGTGTTTATATTTATAAGAAAATACATTAAAATGATATTTAAACAATCAAAAGAGAAAAGGGGAGTATTTATGTCAAACTTTGTATTAGATGAAGCTAAAAGATGTCTACAGTGTAAGAGACCTTTTTGTAAGGAAGGTTGTCCTGTTAATACACCATTTAATGAAGTTGTAGGCATGCTTTTAGAAGGCAATATTATGGAAGCTGGAGAGAAACTTTTTAGTAACAATCCTCTTTCAGTAATATGTTCCATAGTTTGTCCTCATGAAAAACAATGTCAAGGTAGTTGTGTATTGGGTAGAAAAGGTACACCAATTAGAGTTGGAATGGTTGAAAATTACATATCAGATTATTATTTAAACTTTATATCTTCAGAAAAAGCTAAAAAAGGAAATAAAAAGATAGCTATAATAGGTTCTGGACCAGCAGGAATAACAATGGCTATACTTTTAGTATATAAAGGATATGATATAACTATATTTGAAGCTCATGATAAGATAGGTGGAGTTTTAAGATATGGTATACCAGAGTTTAGACTTCCTAAGGATAATTTAGATAAACTTAAAGATAAGCTAATAAGTATGGGAGTTAAGATAAGACCTAATACTTTAATAGGTCCATCCATAACAATAGATGATTTATTTAGGGATGGATACAAAGCTGTATTTATAGGTACAGGAGTATGGAAACCTAAGAGATTAGGCATAAAAGGGGAAGCTTTAGGTCATGTTCATTATGCTATAGATTATTTAAAAAGCCCTGAAGTTTATAATTTAGGCAATAAGGTATGTGTAATAGGAGCTGGGAATGTAGCTATGGATGCCGCTAGAACAGCAGTAAGACAAGGGGCAAAAGAAGTTTATGTAATGTATAGAAGAGGCGCTCAAAGTATGGATGCTGAAAAAGCAGAAATAGAATATTCTAAGATGGATGGGGTTAAGTTTGAATTCTATAAAGCACCATTAGAATTTTTAGATGAAGGCGTTAAGTACATAAAAACAGAAGTAATTGAAGTAGATGATAGCGGAAAAGAAAAGGTAAGAGATATAGAAGGTTCAGAAGATATATTTAAAGCAGACTCAATAATATTAGCTATAGGTCAGGAGCCAAAGGATAATGTAATTAGTTCTACTAGAGGAATAGAAGTTACTAATAAGGGGCTTATTCACACTAACGAAGTTGGTGGAACTACAAGAGAAGGTGTTTTTGCATCTGGAGACGTAGTTACGGGAGCAAAAACTGTTGTAGAAGCTGTTAGAGTATCTAAAAAAGTTGCTGAAGCTATAGATGAATATGTAACCAATCAAGATAAATAGAGGTGATTAGTTATAGAAGAGAAACTTAAATTTATAGGTGCTAAAAAAGAAGAGCTGAAGGAAGTTAGTAATAAACTTTGGGATAAAAGTATAGATGAGTATATGGAGATATTAGGTTCAGATGCAGAAAGAGATTTATATAAAAATGCTATGCAATATAGGAAATATCACTCGAAATTAGTTTCTGACATAGCTTTAGAAATTTTATATTTAAATTCATATGTTATCCTTGACCTACAAAAAGTGGAGCAAGCAGAAGATATACTTTATTTAGCCAGCCTACTACATGATATTAAAAAGTTTGATGAAAAGCATAATAAAGCTGGAGCTAAATGGTTTATGGAAAATATAGATGAATATTTGGATATAGATGAAGAAAGTAAAAAATATATTCGTAAATTAATAAGTAAACATAAGCTTGGAGCAAAGCTCAAAAAATATAAAAAAGAACTCTTATATTTGATTTTGATTATTAGAGTTTCAGATAAGCTAAGTAAATTAAAAGAGAAGGCTAATTATTCTTGTATAAATGAGGAGCAGATTAGGGATATAATATCCAAAGTAAAGGAAAAAACTTTAGCTAATAGCACAATAGATTTAAGAAAAGAAATAGGATGTTTTTTTGATAATATTGAAATTAAAATAGAGATGATTAACTAGGGGTGGGATAACACCTCTAGTTTTTACTATTTTGGCATAATTAATGTTATAATGAACTTAGTTGATACAAAGTCAAAGTTTGAAAGGAAACAACATATGAGTAAAATATTAGTTTTAGCTGAAAAACCTTCAGTTGGTAGAGAACTTGCAAGAGTTTTAAGATGTAATAAAAAAGGCAATGGATTTATAGAAGGGGATAAATACATAGTGACATGGGCACTAGGTCATTTAGTTACTTTAGCTGATCCAGAAGCGTATGATGATAAATATAAAACTTGGAAGATGGAAGATTTACCTATGCTTCCAAAACACTTAAAGCTTGTTGTTATAAAGCAAAGTGGTAAACAATTTAATGCCGTTAAAGAACAATTAAATAGAAAAGATGTAACCGAAATAGTTATAGCAACAGATGCTGGAAGAGAAGGGGAACTCGTTGCTAGATGGATTATTGAAAAGGCTAGAGTAAATAAACCAACTAAAAGGTTATGGATATCCTCTCAAACAGATAAGGCAATATTAGATGGGTTTAAGAATTTAAAACCTGCATCCCAATATGATAATTTATATAAGGCAGCAGCCTGTAGATCAGAAGCGGACTGGGTAGTAGGGCTAAACATAACAAGAGCATTAACTTGTAAATACAATGCACAATTAACAGCAGGACGTGTTCAATCAGCGACCTTAGCCATGATAGTAAGTAGAGAAGAAGAAATCAGAAACTTCAAACCACAGGATTACTATGTAATTAATGCAAAAGCAAAAGGTTTTACCTTAGCTTGGAGAGATAAAAATAACAATGGAAATATATTTGATGAAGAAAAGGTTAATAAAATACTTTCTTTAACCAAAGGAAGAGAAGCCGAAATAGTTGATGTAAAAGAAAGCTATAAAAAGAACTATGCTCCAAGTTTATATGATTTAACTGAACTTCAAAGGGATGCTAATAGAATATTTGGATATTCAGCAAAACAAACTTTATCCATAATGCAAAGGTTATATGAAAACTATAAAGTTTTAACTTATCCAAGAACAGATTCGAGATATATTTCCCAGGACATAGTTTCGACAATCCCTGATAGATTAAAGGCAATAGCTGTAGGAATTTACAGCGGCATAGCGAATGAACTCCTAAGAGGAAAAATAAATGCGCATAAAGGTTTTGTAGATAACAGCAAAGTTAGTGATCACCACGCTATAATACCAACAGAGGAAAGAGGAAATTTAGCGCTTTTAAGTAGTGAGGAAAGACGTATTTATGATTTAGTTGTAAAAAGATTTTTAGCAGTTATGTTACCACCTTATGAATATCTTCAAACTACTATAACAGCAGATATAAATGGAGAAACTTTTATAGCTAAAGGAAATGTAACAAAATCTAAGGGTTGGAAAAGAGTGTATGATAAGGCTGATGATTTAGCAGAAGATGAAGAGGATAAAGAAAGCCAAGAACTACCTGTACTTAAAAAAGGTGATAAGGTTTCTATATCTAATGTTGAGAGTAAAAAATTAAAAACCAAACCACCAGCAAGATTTAATGAAGGAACTCTTCTTTCAGCTATGGAGAAACCTCATAAATATGTAAAAATAGATAAAGCTCACGCAAAAACTCTAGGTGAAACTGGCGGAATAGGAACAGTTGCAACTAGAGCAGATATTATAGAAAAACTATTTAACATGTTTTATATAGAGAAAAGCGGAAAAGAAATAATCCCTACAGGAAAAGGAAAACAGCTTATAGAATTAGTTCCAGAAGAATTGAAATCTCCACTTCTAACAGCAGAATGGGAAATGGAATTAGAGCTAATAAGTAAGGGTAAGAAAAATCCAAAAGACTTTACTGAAAGAATGAGAAGTTACGCAGAAGAATTAGTTCAAGAAGTAAAGGGCAGCAGCGATAAGTTTAGACATGATAATCTTACAGGTAAAAAGTGTCCTGAATGTGGGAAATACATGCTTGAAGTTAAAGGAAAACATGGAGTTATGCATGTATGTCAAGATAGAGCTTGCGGTCACAGAGAAAATGTAAGTAGATTTACAAACGCAAGATGTCCTGAATGTAAAAAGAAACTAGAACTTAGAGGACAAGGCGAAGGTCAAATCTACGTATGTGCAAGTCCAACTTGTAACTTTAGAGAAAAGGCAGCAGTATTTAATAAGAGATTTGATAATAAAGAAAATAAAAACAGTAAGAGAGATGTACAAAATTATATGAAGAAGATGAAAAAGGAAGCAGAAGTTATAAATAATCCTTTTGGAGATCTTATGTCCTTGTTTGATAAAGATAAATAGAAGATAAAAAGAAGAGTTATTGCACAAGTTGCAGATAGCTCTTCTTTTTAGTTTCAACAAAAACAAAAGAACAAAAATTCCTATAAAAAATTTTGAATTAATATTGTTATTATTGTAAAATAAAGGTACAAAATAAAAGGGGTTATAGGATGAGGAAGTTAGTTTTACTTATAATGGTTATAGCAGTAGTAAATGTGTTTGCTAGTTGCTCTAATAAATCAAAGCAGCTAGATAAAGAAGAAATGAAATTAGAATTTGCAAGTGAACATTTTAATTTTTATTCAGAGAATAAGTATAAAGATCATTGCAAGAAACTTTCTGAGGTTTTAGAAAAAAATCATAAAAAAATTACTGATAACTTAAAAATTCAATCTGATGAAAAAATTAATATTTATGTTTATTCTGATTTAGATTCTTTTCATGAAGCTATTGGACAACCTAATGCTTCTGAGTGGATGGTTGGTGCAGAGATGGGGAATAACGTTATGAAGATGGTTTCTCCATATATAGATAAATCTAAAGAAGATTATATGATTAAGGTAGCAATACATGAGTTTACTCATGTATTAGTGAGGAACATTAATAAAGAGGTTGTACCTAATTGTTTAAATGAAGGTATAGCTACTTTTGAAGCAAACCAAATGGATGATTCTATAAAAAGTTTATAAAAAGTAATCAAGTTCCTAAAATTATGGATTTAGAAAATATGAGTGCTCAAAGATTTGGAGATAATGGTGGATATGCCTACTCTTATAGCATTGTAGAATTTATAATAAACCAGTATGGATATGACGATTTAGTAAATTTAATAAAGTCACCTAAGGATTTTGAAAAAATATTAGGATTATCTCAAGATGAATTTCAAAATAAGTGGGAAGTGTACTTGAAGAGCAAATACAATAATTGAAGAAAATGGGGTAGCAGAATATGTTTGAAAATGATTATTTTGAGCGAATGATTAAAACCGTTATAAATGGTTTAGTATCAATATTTAAAAATAAAAATTCTATAGAAAATAGCATTGAAAATGATTCGGTAATTTTGAAGGAAGATCAGCTATTAGAAATAATGATAAAAAAGTACATAAGTGAAGGACAGATAAATAAAGCAGAAGATATGCTCTTTGAAGCAATTGAAGATCGAAAGTCCTCTAGAAATTTAGAACTTGCAGTGTTTTTCTATGAAACAATAAGTAAATGGGATGATGAAAAACTTAGTAAGTGCAATTTTTCTAAGGAAGAGATAGTAGATGGATTAAATGAGGTTAAAAAATTATATGATGAGTAAACAATAGAATTAAAAAATAAATCCAGGGAATAACTATATTCAATAAAATGTTTTAAGGTGGTAATGTGTATGCAAAGAAAAACCTTAAGTATATCAATTGGTATAGTTATTTCTTTATTATTAGCTATAAATGTTTTTACTTATGTGACTTTAACAAGAAAGCCTAAAGTATATAATATGACTGTTGTAACTGAAGACTTAGTATTGAATGATTTGACTTTGGTTTCTTTTAATAAATATTTATATTTAGACAAGGGAAGTTATTTAGAGAAAAAAGAAATTAATAAAAACATTTCAGATATTCTTATAGTAGCTGAGATTGATGGGAATAACATTGAATTTCCTGCTGAAAAAGAATTTACAGAAGAAAGATATTACCTTAATACTACTAAATTCATAAAGAGTAACATAGATAAAGACTCCATATTAAAAATTTCTATAAAATACAATACGGATGGAATTCAAAAGGAATTTCACGATAATATAAAGATAATAAACAATAGAGTTAAAGACATGTAATAAACTCCTGCCTTAGGTGATTAAAACTAAGGCAGGAGTTTTTGAGTTGAAACGATTGCACAACTGGTATAAAATAAAGATATAAAATAACACAGGGGGATATTATGAGTAAAAAATGGGAATATAAAGTCATAGGTCTAGATAATGCCTTAGAGACTAGACATGCTGTTGAGATTGAAGAAAGGCTAAATAAACTTGGAGAAGAAGGATGGGAATTAGTCCATGTGCTTGATCAAGTGGATGCTAGATGGGGGAATCAACCTAAAGTAGAATGTAATTTTATAATGATGAAGAGAGAAAAAATAATTACATAAATAATTTATTAGTGCTAACACCATAGATTTTGAAATAAAAATTTATGGTGTTTTAATTTGCACTAAAATGAATTCATTTGCATTTAATGATAGTAGTTAAGAAGTGTAGAAAGTAGGTGAGCCTAATGAATGTAGTGTGTATAGTTCAAGCGAGGGTGGGATCAACTAGACTTCCAAGGAAAGTACTAAAAAAGATATGCGGAAAAACTATTTTAGAACATGACATAGATAGATTAAAGAGAGTTAAAAACATAGATAAGATTGTAATTGCTACAACTACAGAGGAGAAAGATATAGAAATAGTAAATGAGGCAAATAGACTAGGAATAACATGTTTTAGAGGTTCTGAGAAGGATGTTCTTTCTAGGTATTATTATGCAGCTAAGAAAAACAATGCAGATATTATTGTAAGAATTACAAGCGATTGCCCTTTATTAGACTGTAGGATTACAGAAAACACAATTGATTACTACCTAGAGAATAGTTATGACTATGTTAGTAATACATTAGAGAGAACTTTACCAAGAGGGCTAGATACGGAAGTGTTTAGCTTTAGTATTCTGGAAAAGGCTTTTAATGAGGCTATATTAGATAGAGATAGAGAACATGTAACGTCATATATATATACAAATAAAGATAAATTTTCACTTGGAAGCTATAGGTTTAGTAAGGATTACTCAAATCATAGGTGGACATTAGATACCGAGGAAGACTTTAATTTTATAAGTTGTATATATAATGAGTTATACAAAAAAAATAAATATTTTGATATGAATGATATTTTAAACCTCCTAAATAGAAGGCCAGATTTACTAGCTATTAATAAAGATATAAATCAAAAAGAAATATAGGGAGGATATTTTATGGTTTTACAGGAATTATACATTGGCCAAAAAGCTGAATATAGTAAAGTGATTACTAAGGAAATGGTAGAAACCTTTTCAGAGATTAGTGGAGATATAAATCCATTACATCTAGATGATAACTATGCAAAAAATACAATTTTTAAAGGGAGAATAGCCCATGGAATATTGGTATCTGGATTAATATCAGCAGTTATAGCAAATAAATTACCAGGAGAAGGGGCTATATATTTAACTCAATCTTTGAAGTTTATAAAACCAGTTAGATTAAATGACAAAATAACAGCAGCAGTTGAGATAATCTCAATAGATGATGAAAATTCTAAAATAAACTTAAGTACCATATGCAGAAATGCAGAAGGTAAAGTAGTTATAGATGGTGAAGCACAGGTGCTTGTACCTAAAAAGAGGTGAATAAAAGTGTCATTAACTTTAAGAAAAATAAAAGAAGAAGACCTATTAAGGATAATGGAATGGAGAATGAATCCTGAGGTTACTAAATACATGTACACAGATCCAATATTAAGTTTAGAAAAACAAAAAGAATGGTTTGACAAGATAAGTAAGGATAATGCATCAAGATATTGGATTATTGAAATGGATGGAACATCTATAGGTTTATTAAGTATATCAAATATAGATAATAAAAATAAAAAATGTTATTGGGCATATTATATAGCTGATACATCCTTTAGAGGAAGAGGAATAGCAACTTTATTAGAATGTAATATATATGATTATGTTTTTTATAAATTAAGTTTAAACAAATTATGTTGTGAAGTGTTTGAATTTAATGACAAGGTTGTATCCATTCACAAAAAGTTTGGAAGTGAAGTAGAAGGAATTTTGAAGGAGCATATCATTAAAGGAAATGAAAAATATAATGTTGTATTGATGGGGATTACAAAGGATAAGTGGAAGCTAATTAAGAATAAATATAATTATGAAAATATAGAAATAAGTGATTAGGGGGAATACGTGCAAAAAGATTTAAGTATTGGGAATAGAAAAATTAATAATGGATCACCTGTTTTTATAATTGGGGAAATATCGGCCAATCATAATGGTAAAATTGAAAATGCAATAAAGCTAATAAGAGAGGCCAAAAAAGCAGGAGTAGATGCTATAAAGCTACAAACTTATACTGCTGACACGATAACACTAGATTGTGAAAATGAGTATTTTAAGATAAAACAAGGGACTTTATGGGATGGTGTTACCTTGTATGATTTATATAAAGAGGCATATATGCCATGGGAATGGCATGAAGAACTGTTTACAGTTGCAAAGGAAGAGGATATAATTTGTTTTTCCTCACCATTTGATAAAACAGCAGTTGATTTATTAGAGAAATTTAATGTTCCTGCATATAAAATCGCTTCTTTTGAAATAACTGATATACCACTTATAGAGTATATAGCATCTAAAGGTAAACCTATAATTATTTCTACAGGTATTGCAGATATTAAAGATATTGAAGAGGCAATATGTGCATGTAAAAGAATGAATAATAATCAAGTTATATTATTAAAATGTACATCTTCATATCCAGCACCATATGAGGATATGAATTTAATTACAATAGGTGATATGGAGAACAGGTTTAATTGTATAGTGGGATTATCAGACCATACTTTAGGATCAGAGGTTTCAATAGCTGCTGTAGCATTGGGTGCTAAAGTTATTGAAAAACATATTATACTAAATCGAGCGGAAGGTGGGCCGGATTCTGCTTTCTCAATGGAAATGGGTGAACTTAAGGATATGGTTTATAAAATAAGAAATGTTGAGAAAGCTATAGGTAAGATTGATTATTCTATAAATGAAAAGAAGAAAAAAAATAGAGAGTTTTGTAGATCTTTATTTGTATCAAAAGATGTAAAAGCTGGTGAAATATTAAGTGAAAAAAATATTAGAAGTGTAAGACCTGGATATGGACTACATCCAAGATATTTTAAAGATGTATTAGGTAAAAATTTTAAAAAAGATATAGAAAAAGGAACTCCCTTAAGTATGGACCTAATTGAAGGTATTAAAGAGTGAATAAGTAAACACTTTAGATTTTTATAAGAGAAAATCTAAAGTGTTTTTATTTGCACTAAAAACAAAACAATAGCATTTAATAATAGTAGCTAAGGAATTTTACTAGCCATTTTTTACAAAGGTAGGAGAGATATATGATAACTAATGAAAGTATATTGATAACAGGGGGAACAGGTTCTTTTGGAAAACATTTTACTAAAAGATTGTTAAAAGAACATGACCCCAAGAAGATAATAATATATTCAAGAGATGAATTTAAGCAATATATATTAAGAAAAGAATTAGAAGAGATGTTTCCGAGTAAAAAGGACAGACTTAGATTTTTTATAGGAGATGTTAGGGACAAAAATAGACTTAATAGAGCTTTTGAAAATGTTGATTATGTAATTCATGCAGCAGCTATGAAACAAGTACCCATATGCGAATATAATCCTTTTGAGGCTGTTAAAACAAATATATATGGTGCAGAGAATGTTATTGAGGCAGCTATTGATAAAAAAGTAAAAAAAGTAGTAGCTTTATCTACAGATAAAGCTGTAAATCCGATTAATTTATATGGAGGAACGAAACTAGTATCAGATAAATTGTTTACCGCAGCTAACTCATATTCAGGAAAATCAGGTACAGTTTTTTCTGTAGTTAGGTATGGAAATGTAGCGGGGAGCAGAGGGTCAATTATACCAATTTTCAGAACGTTAAAAGATAAAGGAGAAAAAGTATTTCCAATAACAGATGAAAGAATGACTAGATTCTGGATAACTTTAGATCAGGGAATTGATTTAGTAATAAAGGCACTTAAAGAAAGTAAGGGAGGAGAAATCTATATATCTAAAATTCCTTCTTTTAAAATAGTAGACTTAGCAAAGGCTATGCTTAATGACTGTAAACTTGAGTTTATAGGAATACGAGAAGGAGAAAAACTTCATGAAGTTATGATAAGTAAAGACGATTCTAGAAACACTTACGAATATAAAAATCATTATATTATTTATCCGAGCTTTGATTGGTGGGATTTAAAAACTCATTTTACTGAAGGAGGAACTTTAATAAAAGATGGTTTTGAATATAATTCAGGAACTAATACAGAATGGCTAAATATTAAGGCTTTAAAAAAGTGTTTGGAGGCATTAGAATGAAGGCATTAATAAGAGCTGATGGGGGATTCAATATTGGAATGGGTCATATAATTAGATGTATGGCCCTTTATGATGAACTAATAAAAAATAATGTTGAGTGTATATTTGTATCTAGAAAAGATAAAGTGGTAGAAGGTTATTTTAAAGATAAAAAAGTAAGATATATCTTAATGGAAGCAATGGAGCTATATGGAGAAAAAATAGAAATCAAAAATATTATAAAAAATTACAATACAGATGTAATTATCACAGATTCTTATAATATGAATGAAGAGTATTTGTTGTTTTTAAAATCATTAAGTAGGTATTTAGTATCAATAGATGACAATTATTTATTTGATTATCCTAGTGATATAGTTGTAAATCCTAATGTTTATGCTGAAAGGAAAAAATATAATAAAAAGGCTTCTAAGTATTTACTAGGAGGGCAGTATTGTATATTAAGGGATGAGTTTAGGGAAAGCAGTCATAAGAATATAAAAGTTAAAGCAGAAAATATATTGATAACTATGGGAGGGACAGATGTAAATAATGTTACTCCTTTTATTATTAAAGCGATTAAGAAAATACATGGATTAAATATAAATATCATTGTTGGAAAAGGTTTTGAAAATAGAGAGTTAATTGAGGAAAGTTGTAAAAATGGGCAAAATATAAAGTTAATTTATAATCCTAAGGATATGAGAATATTAATGGAAAATGCAGACGTATGTATATCTTCAAGTGGATCTACGTTATATGAACTAGCTAGTTTAGGAGTTCCAACTTTATTTGTTATACAAGCTGATAATCAGTTAAGACTTGCAGAGTATATGGAGAAAAACCAAATAATGATAAATTTAGGCTGGTACTATAACTTAAAGGAAAAAGCATTACTAGATGAAATAACTAATATTATTGATAATCAAGGGATAAGATTGAAATTAAGTGCTGATTCAAAAAAAATAATTAATATAGATGGAGTTAAAAATATAGTACAAAAAATAATTCAATATTTTTTGTAGCAAAATCAGAGCTTTAGAATATTATTATAATGATTAAGTACAAATATAAGGAAGTGGTTTAAATGCCTACTTATCCTACATCTACAGAAATAATAAAAGGTTCATCATTAGTAAAAGGTAAGGCATATGTCCAAAATGTAAAATTTAGAGATAGTGATAGAACCTTAATAAAAGGAACAGTTTATGATATTAATGGTAACCCTTTAGATGGAGTCGGTGTAGAGGTAATACAAATAGATAGGTCATCGATTATACCAGTATTAACTGTTCTTGGTGCTGTTTTCTCAGAAGCAGATGGAGTTTATGCAGTTTCTGTGGAAGTAAAAGAAGACTTTGAATATATATTAAATATATATAGCCCATTACCTTTATAAAAGCGAGGGATTTTATGGATATTGATAATACTTTTATTTTAACACCTGAAGATTTAAAAGATGAGAAAGTAATATATAAAAATATATGTATACCAGCAAGTGAAAAATCTTTAATTCTTGGAACTATAACAAACTATGATTCTACACCAGTAGAAAATGTTGCAATAATTGTATACAAGCAGTTTATCACAGGTGGCATAAGTCATAGAGAGCTTATGGGATTTACAGAAACCGATAAAAATGGCAGTTTTGCTGTGTTAGTTGAAAAAAATGATAATATAAGTTACAGTCTAGAGGTTTATAGACCGTTAAATAATAATATTTTTTGTCGATAAATAGTAACACTTGGAGAAAAAAATAATATCATAATATTGAGATTAACTTCTCAAACTTACTATTTAAGGAGATGAAGAAAATGCCTTCATATAGACCGGGGACCGTAACAATAACTACAACTAATAATGGAAGTATAACAGCAGCTGCTACTGCATCATTAGATGCATGGAATAGGACTTTAGCATTAGGATTAATAGAAGACTCAAACGGAAATCCACAAACTAATGTAGCTGTACGTGTAGTAAGATTAGCATCAGCAACTGGAGCTTCAACAACTTTAGGTGTAACTTTTACTGATACTTTAGGAGAATATGGAGTATCATTACCAATTTTGACAGCACCTCAAGTCTACAGATTTGATGCTTATTCACCAGTATCATAGGAAATTTAATAAAGGTAAGATCACATTTAATGTGGTCTTATCCTAAATGAGGTAAGTATGGAAGAGATAAAAATAGAGGATTCTAATGAATTTCTTTTAAGTGGTAGAGTGTTTTATAATAATGGACTTCCAGCAAGTAAGGCGTTAATTATAGTTGAACAAATAATTGATGAAAAAAGTAGGAAGGTATTGGACTTTACGTTATCAAATGATGATGGAGATTATATATTTTTAATTGAAGATAAAAATATTTCTTATAAAATAAGTGCTTATAAAGGTTTATAAGTAGAGTTTTATTTTAGGAGGGTAATTATGAAAGAGTTAGAAAAATTTGATGAGAAAAAATATGTGAAGTTAAAGGTTAAATCAATGACCATAAACGGTAAAGAATCAGGTAAGATCATAAAAGCAGAGGATATAAAAAACCAGCAAAGTATAGTAGTTGATATAGTAGTTAGCAAGGAAGAAGAAAGTAAAGAATAATATGGGTGCAAATGAGATCTCAACAATAATAATAAGTGGTAGCTGTCTTAAACCTGGTGGAATTTATTGTGTAAGTAGAAGATTAAGACCTTTTACAGAGGTTCTTATAAAAGGAACAGTTTTTAATCCAGACAACTCCCCATCAGCGGGAGCTTGTGTGGAAGTGATAGAACTCAATTTTACTAAAATTACATTAGGATATGTATTTACAAATAAGAATGGAAACTTTGGATTTACTGTAAATTATAGACCGAATGTGGATTACATGCTTAAAGTCTATAGCCCCCTTCCAAATGATAATCCTTAGTTGAGAGGTTAATAATGAATGAAAGAATTGAAAAACTTATGAAAACTTTTGAAGACTTAAGATTTGATTCATTAATATTTATATTTGGATTTGGAGATGGAGAATATTTAGATGCACTTTTAAGTTGTTGCTGTGAAAGAAATATAATTTATATAATTGAACCAAGTTTAGAAGATGTTTATAAATATAAAAATAATATAGATAAAAAAAATGTGTTTTTAATAGCTTATGATGAGGAGAAACTAGAGATATTGCTTAGAAGCACAATAAACTCAAGAAACTTTGTTAATCTTTTTGTAGATAAGTATGGAAATTATGACGAAAGATATAAGGATGAATACAATAAGTTTATAAATTTGATTGATACAAGCTATTATAGTGTAGCAACATTTTTATATACAAATAAAAGTTTTAAAAATATATTTATAGATAATATATTTTCGAATATAGATTGCATAAACGAATCTACATCTCTAGATTTATTTATGGATTATAATAAGAATATTCCAGCAATAATAGTGTCGGCAGGACCATCATTAGATAGAAATATTAAAGATATGATAAAGTTCAAGGAAAAGTTAAAAAACTTTTTTATAGTGGCAGGTAATAGGACCTTGAAGCCCCTCCTTGACAATGGAATAATACCAGATATAATTGTTTCAATTGACCCTCAAGAAGTAACTTACAATATGTTAAAAGAAATATTAAATGTGAAAATTCCTTTGGTGTTTTATGAGCAAAGTAATTCAAAACTTGTAGCAGAGTATGAGGGAGATAAAATCTTTACAACACAAGGACTTTTTACTTGTATAAAGGGTCTGGAAAATATGTCAATATGCTTTTCAGGAGGATCAGTTGCTCATTGTTGTACAGATATTGCGGTTAAGATAGGTTGCAATCCTATAATATTTGCGGGGCAGGATTTTGGTTATACTTACGATAAGCATCATGCAGAAATAGCGAAATTAGATATAGATAAAGAAATAAATAATTTAAATGTTATCAAAACAAAAGATGTTTTTGGAAACGAAATATTAACTGATAGGCTACTGAACTTATATAGAAAGAATATGGAATTTTATATAAAATATTTTACTAAATTTAGTGGAAAAAGCTTTTTAAATGTATCCTATGGAGCCGATATAGAAGGAGCAGAATTTAAAGAGTTTAGTGAGATACTAAATGAGTATAATTATAATAATTTAAAGAAAACATTAAAGATTGAAGAAAAAAGTAAAATAGATGTAGATAAAATAAAAATAGAAGTTTTTAATCATATAGAAAATACAATACTTGAAGCTACTAAAGCAGCTAATATATGTGAAGAAATAACTGAAGAAATTATAGATGAAAATACAGTTAAAAAATTTGCTGAGACTTTGGAAGTAATAGATAGATTTGTGAAGAACCCAAACAGCTTATTTTTTAAAGGGTATCTAGAGGAGTTTTTATTTAATATAAAAGAAAAGTATTTTAAAATGTCAGCAAAGGAATACCCTATATTAACAAATAATTTGATTTATCAAAGCAAAGTATTTTCTAGCTATTTCAAGGAACTTATAAAGATGCTTAAAGAAGTGAAAATTGTAATAGAGCCCTATATAGATAAAATGGATGTTTAGATATATTTTTACAAAATGCTAGTGTGAAACTTTACTAATTGACATTATGAAGAATTCTTTTTAAAATTATTTTATAGAAATATTAAAATTTATATTATATTCTAAAAGAAGTAAGAGTAGTAGATAACCTTTACGTTACCTTTCTACTCTTATATTATTATCAAAGGAGATAATTATGGAATTAAAAAGTCAAGAAAGTGGTTCTAAGGTTGAGGTAAAGACTTTAAAGAGAGAAATTGGACTATTTGAAGCTATTAGTATGGTAATTGGTGTAGTAATAGGTTCAGGAATATTCTTCAAGGCTTCAGTTGTTTTTAGTAGTGCAAAGACTCCTACATTAGGCGTTTTAGCATGGGTTGTAGGTGGAGTAATAACTATAGCATCCGCACTAACTGTAGCGGAAATAGCAGCTGCAATTCCTAAAACAGGCGGAGTATTTGTTTATTTAAAAGAATTATATGGAGAAAAGTATGCATTTCTATTTGGTTGGGTACAAACCCTTATATATGTACCTGGAATAATAGCAGCTTTATCTATAGTATTAGTAACACAGGCTACATATTTTGTGGATTTGAGTTCAATGCAACAAAAATTATTAGCTATATTTATGATAATATTTATAAGTACTATAAATATTATTTCTACAAAATTGGGCAGTAAGGTTCAATTTATATCTACTGTTGCAAAGCTAATTCCTATTTTTGTAATTATAGTTTTTGGAATATTAAAAGGTGAAGCTAACAGCTTTTCAACCTTTGTAATGCCAGAGGGAAGCACTGTTGGAGTGGCAGGTTTTGGAGCAGCTGTACTCGGAACTTTATGGGCTTATGATGGTTGGGTAGGAGTAGGAAATATGGCTGGTGAGCTTAAAAATCCTAAAAAAGATCTTCCTAGATCTATAGTTTTTGGACTAGCCTTTACTATGCTTGTATACGTACTAATAAATGTTGCAATTGTAAATATAATGCCTGTAGATCAAGTCATTGCTTCAGAAAAAGTTGCATCAGATGCTGCAGTTATATTATTTGGTAATGGTGGAGCTGGTTTAATATCAATAGGTATAATTATATCTATATTTGGAGCATTAAATGGATACATACTAACAGGAGTTAGAGTTCCTTTTGCAATGGCTCAAGATAATTTACTTCCATTTTCTAAGATTTTGGGAAAAGTTAATGATAGATTTGAAACACCTTTAAATACGTTTGTATTTGAAATTATATTAGCAATTTTATATGTTTTAAGTGGCTCATTTAATACACTTACAAACTTAGCTGTATTTGTAATGTGGATATTCTTTGTAATGACTGTAGCTGGAATATTTATATTACGTAAGAAGCACAAAGATTTAGAAAGACCATATAGCGTGCCATTGTATCCTATAATTCCTTTGGTGGGAATTGGTGGAGGATTATATATAATAATTAGTACACTTTTAACTGATACAACAAATGCAATATATGGAATAGGGGTTACCTTGATAGGGATACCTGTTTATATTTACATAAAGAAGAGAAATCAATAAGTAAAGAGGTTGGATTAAAATAATCCAACCTCTTTTGGGATTTTGTTTGGGTTTATATGAAAAAAACTTATCGACAAAACTTATGATAAATAAAATCATAAGTTTATTATAATACATAATTCTTATAAATATTTTCAAAATATGAAAATATTATATTATTTTTGAAATCTTAAGGCGTAACTTGCTAAATCTATGTTTATAGGATCTGCTAATGCATCTGCGTTGTTTCCGTAGAATAGAGATGGATCATTTTCTAGTGCGTGAAGACCAAGAGAGATATAGTAGTTTAAAGGGGTTATAATTATTGTATTTGTATATAGTGAAAGAATGCTATTACTATTACCAATTACTAAATTCAAAGAAGGTACATAATTTAAAGTGATATTTGGTGGAGTATTTAGGGTGTTTACAATAAAATCATTAGCTTGTTTATTATTATGAATTGGAGAATTACTATCAAATGTACATTTTCCAGATTGAACATTAAATATATAAACACCAACTAAGTAGGTTGTTAAAGATATCTGTAGATTTGTATAAATCAAGTTTGTCCCTATAGTGTTGCTACCCGTAGGAAGTGTACTTAAAAAGTAATATGCTCTATTATCATTTTTAAATATTGCAAAACTTTCTGTTAAGATAGGATGAGCATTCCCTAAGTATTTACTGCATGGTGGTAAGTCTGGATTATTATAAAGAAGATCAAAACAGGTTTTATTTTTTTTATTTTTTTTATTTTTTTTGGACATATCCTCCGCCATACATTATTGCTAATAATATATTGTATGAATCAATATCATTTTTGGGATTTTTAAGTATAAAACAATAAAAAGAGAAAATACATATTGACACCAACTCTTTAATGCTTTAGAATGATAAAGTAATAAAGTGATTATTTTAAGGGGGATTATAAATATGAAAAAGAAGATAACATCATTATTATTAGTAGCTATGGCTGCACTTACAGTAGTAGGATGTGGTAAAAAAGAAGAAAAAACGGGGCTAGCTAAAATAAAAGATAAAGGCGAAATGATAGTGGGATTAGATGATACATTCGTTCCAATGGGGTTTAAGAACGATAAAGGCGAAATAACTGGATTTGATGCTGAATTGGCAAAGGAAGTTGGAAAGAAAATAGGTGTTGAAGTTAAATTCCAACCTATAGATTGGTCAATGAAAGAAACAGAACTTAATAATGGAAATATAGATTTTATATGGAATGGTTACACAATAACAGCCGAAAGAAAAGAGAAGGTTGCATTTACAAAACCTTATTTAGAAAATAGACAAGTTATAATAACTTTAGCAAATTCACCAATAAAAACAAAGGCTGACTTAAATGGAAAAGCTGTTGCAGCACAAAATGGTTCTAGTGCAGTTGATGCAGTAGAAAAGGAAGCTGATTTAGTTAAGAGCTTTAAAAATGGAAAGCTTGTGACTTTTGAAACTAATAATGATGCACTAATGGATTTAGAAGCTGGTAGAGTTGATGCTGTAGTAGGTGATGAAATACTTATAAGATACTATACTAACCAAAGAGGAGAAAGTAAATACAAGGTTCTAGAAGACAACTTTGGTGATGAAGAGTATGGTGTAGGTTTAAGAAAAGCTGATACAGATTTATTAGATGCAGTTCAAAAAGCACTTGATGAAATGAAGGCAGATGGAACTTCAAAAGCTATCTCAGAAAAGTGGTTTGGAGAAGATATAGTTAAATAGGCTGATTAAATAATATTACAGGAGAAATATAATATGGATTATGTGGTAAGTTTATTACCTTCGCTAACAGAAGGTCTTGTAAGTACTCTTAAAATATTTATAGTAACATTAGTCCTTTCAATACCTTTAGGGATTGTAATTGCATTAGGAAGACTATCAAAAGTAAAGATAATAAGTGTAATAACTGAAGGTTATATATGGCTTATGAGGGGAACTCCATTATTATTGCAAATAGTGTTTGTATTTTTTGGACTACCGTTAATAGGAATAAGTTTTGATAGATTTCCAGCAGCTATAATAGCATTTGTTTTAAACTATGCTGCATATTATGGGGAAATATTCAGAGCTGGAATACAGTCTATAGATAAGGGACAATATGAGGCTTCGGAAGTTTTGGGAATGTCTAATTCTCAAACGTTTTTTAGAATAATATTTCCTCAGATGATTAAAAGAGTATTACCTCCAGTAGCAAATGAAGTGATTACACTTGTTAAGGATACTGCACTTGTATATGTAGTTGGGTTAGATGAACTTTTAAAAGTTGCTAAAACAGCTTCAAATAGAGATGCATCATTGGTTCCTTTAGTAGTAGTTGCAGTATTTTATTTATTACTTACAGCTGTACTGACAAAGGTATTCCAAGTACTTGAGAAAAAGTATTCTTATTATCAATAGGGAGGACTCACCATGACATTAAAGGTTAGTGAATTAAATAAATCTTTTAAAGGTAAACAAGTTTTGAAAAATGTAAGCTTTCAGGTAAAAGAAGGAGAAATAGTTGCTCTATTAGGACAATCTGGTGCAGGAAAAACCACGGTTTTAAGATGTATAAATGGGCTAGAGAAAGCTGATGGTGGAAGTATAGAGATAAGCGATATTCCTTTGTTTGAAGAAAAGAATGGAAGAGTTGTTTATTGTTCAAAAGATACCATGAAGGAAGTCAGAAAAAATCTGGGGATGGTTTTTCAAAACTATAATTTGTTTCCACATATGTCTGTTTTAGAAAATATAATTGAAGCTCCTGTAAATGTATTTAAGATATCAAAAGATGAGGCAAAGAGGGATGCTAATGAACTACTTAATCAAATAGGATTAGAGGATAAAGAAAATGCATATCCTTTTGAACTTTCTGGTGGTCAGAAGCAGAGAGTTGCAATAGCTAGAGCTTGTGCATTAAACCCTAAGATAATGTGTTTTGATGAACCAACATCAGCTTTAGATCCAGAGCTTACAGAGGGAATAGCTACAGTTATAGATGGGTTAAGCAAAAAAGGTATGGGTATATTAATCATAACTCATGATATGGCTTTTGCAAAAAGAGTAGCTCACAAGGTTTTATTTATGGCTGATGGAGAAATAATAGAAGAAGGTTCAGTAGAAGAAATTTTTAATAATCCTAAAAAAGAGAAAACTAAAAATTTTGTAAAATAGTAAGAGAGTTTATTTGACTCTCTTTTTATTTTGGGGATAATAGCTGAAATGGATATTAAAAACATTTGAAATTTGTGAAGAGAATTTTATATAATATATTAAATTGAATACAAAAGAGGAGGGAGTTAATGAATATAAAAAGTTTTTTGAAATTAGTAGAAATTCAGACTAAAGCTGCTAGTGTTACTCCATTTGCTTTAGGAACATTAATAGCTATATATAGATTTGGTGAATTTAACTTGATGAATTTCTTATTGATGTTTATATCTCTATTATGTATAGATATGGCTACTACAGCCATAAATAATTATATGGATTACAAAAAAGCTGTTAGAAAGTATGGCTATGGTTATGAAGTACATAATGCTATAGTTAAAGATAATCTCAAGGAAAGTAATGTAATAATAGTTATATTAGGACTATTAATTACAGCGGTTATTTTTGGATTTATATTGTTTCTAAATACAAATATCATAGTACTCATATTAGGAGCTGTTTCCTTTGTTATAGGGGTTTGCTATTCTTTTGGGCCTATTCCTATATCTAGGACTCCGTTTGGAGAGATACTTTCAGGTTTTTTTATGGGAGGAATAATACTATTCTTATCAATATACATACATATTTCTAGTAGTGGAATTATAGGTGTGAGTTTAAATGAGGCGACATTATCCCTGAACTTAAACATAAAAGAAGTACTATATATATTCCTTTTGGCGATACCAGCTATAGCAGGAATAGCTAATATAATGTTAGCTAATAACATATGTGATAGAGAAGATGATATAGAAAATAAAAGATATACTATGCCAGTATATGTAGGAAATGATAATGCTTTAAAAGTATTTAAGTGGACATACTACATTGCATATATAGACTTATTTATATTAATCATATTAGGCATTGAACCATTATTATCTATATTGTCACTAGCTACATTTATTATTGTTAACAGGAATATAAAAGTATTTGAAAAAGAGCATGTTAAGAGCAAGACTTTTATACTTTCAGTTAAAAATTTTATAATAATTAATGGAGCTAGAGTTATAAGTTATGCTTTGACTTTAGCTATAACAAAATTCATATTGTAGCAAAAAAGCGACTCAAACATTTGAGCCGCTTTTTTATACTATTTTATTCTAAAACATAAACAGTTACATTTTTTACTGCCCAGTTAAGAGCTTCTTGTTTTGTGTTAAAATACACGTCTATTTTGTTGCCTAGTATACTGGAACCCGTATCAGCAGCTATAGCAAAGCCATAACCAGGGATATACATCTTAGTTCCATAAGGAAATACAGAAGTATCAACTGCTATTGTGCTATAACCTTCACTATTTCTTTGAGCTAATTTTCCACTTGAAGTATAGGTACTACCTACTCCATTTACTGCCCAATAAGCTGTAGACTTTACGCTGACTTTTCTAGAATAAGACATAGGGTCTCCACCTCTACTAAGAGCAACAGCACTTTGAGTTCCTTTAACCACTATTTCGTTAACAGGTTGTTTAGTTATGTTTTCTTTAACAACACTTCTAGAAACTTCTTTTCCGTCTTCATATACAACTCTATATGTTATATCTTTGCTTCCTTTTTCGCCATATTGTACAGTTTTCTTAAATATATCTAATATATTATTGTCACTTTGAATTTCAGTAGAATAATCAAGAGCTATGTTTTCAGTTATTTCTTTAGTTTCAACTCTGACTATATTGATGTGCATGTCTTCTGTAAGAGTAGATTCTCTGATAGGTTCAACCTTATCCTCTGGTTGGATTGAAATACCTTCTGCTTGTATCATTGAAGCGATATTATCTTCAGCAGATAGGAGGGTTAGATTTTTACCATCTAAATAAACAGTAATGTTTTTTGCTCTTTTAATTGTTATAGTGTCATTTTTATTAAGTAGAGAATCCAAGGCTGGTTCAATTTTATCTTTTTCTCCAAGAGTAATATTATTGGAACTTAAAACCTTTTCAACTGTTTTCCCGTAAGTAGTTATAGTCTGAGTATCATCTCCTATAACTATTGTTATGTTTTTTTGCTTCATTTTAATTACTACGATTAAAGCTATGATTAGTATTGCAGATATTATTATAGCTACAGGCTTTTTGTTACTAAAATTCATTAGTTTTTTCAAATTCGCGCTAATGAAAATCTCCCCCTTTAAGCTAAACTATATAGAAATAATAACTATAAAAAGGAGGCTTGTCAATTTTTATAATGATAAAATAGAAATTGTTAACATAAAATTTATTGTTTTAGTATAAATATTACATTAGTTGTATATAATAGAAATAGTGTGTAATCAGGGCTTTACTAAGGAGGCGCAATGGGATGTAGTTGCAATTTTTAGTGGTTTATGATATACTACAATAGCCAAGGTAAATTAAAGATTTAAATACTATTAACAACATTTCTTCTTTTAAGAACAAGTTGTGTGTGTTTAAGATCTTGAGATTAAAAGGAGGAATGTAAGAATGGCTGATAGAACTTTAGTATGTAAAGACTGTGGAAAAGATTTCGTATTCACTGAAGGTGAACAAGAATTCTACAAAGAAAAAGGATTTGAAAATGATCCAGTAAGATGTGCAGACTGTAGAAAAGCAAGAAAAGCTCAAAGCAATAATAACAGAAACTTCAGAAGATAGTAAGTTATAGCCCTATAAGAAGTATTTCTTATGGGGTTTTTTGTTGGCAATCTGCAAAAGAGAATATTTATTAAATAAAAAACAAAAACTGTTTATATAAAGAAAAAAATTGAAATATAAACGAGAAGGAAGGAAACTGAATGAGCGAAATAAATTTTAGAGAATTAGGATTAAAAGAGGATGTTTTAAAAGCCATAGATGATATGGGATTTGAAGAACCTTCTAAAATACAAGCACAGGTAATACCTGTATTATTAGATGGATTTGACGTTATAGGGCAAGCACAAACAGGAACTGGAAAGACTTTGGCATTTGGGGCACCAGTACTTAATAATATTACTTCAGCAGGAAATAAAGTTAAGTGTTTAGTTTTAGCACCAACTAGAGAACTTGCAATACAAGTAAATGAAGAATTAGTTAGAATAGCTAAACATACAAGGACTAGAATATTACCTGTATATGGCGGTCAACCTATAGATAGACAAATTAAGGCATTATCAAGAGGTATAGACATCATAGTTGGAACACCAGGAAGAGTTTTAGATCTTATGAGAAGAAGAGTAGTTGATCTAAGAAACATAGAGTTCCTAGTTTTAGATGAAGCAGATGAAATGCTTAATATGGGATTTGTTGAAGATATAGAAGAAATAATAAAGAATACTAACGACGAAAGACAAACTTTATTATTCTCAGCTACTATGCCTCAAGAAATAAAGAAATTAGCTAAGAACTATATGAAAGATGACGCTCAACATATATCTATCATAAAAAATGCTATGACAGTATCTACTGTAAGCCAATACTATTATGAAGTAAAACATAGTGATAGAGTTGAATCTTTATGTAGAATCCTAGACGTGGATGCACCTACAGCAGCAATAATTTTCTGTAAGACTAAAAAAGGTGTTGATGAATTAGTAGCATCTATGCAAGCAAGAGGATATAGTGTTGAAGGTATGCACGGTGATTTAAGCCAAAACTACAGAATGAATACTTTAAAGAAATTTAAAGAAGGAAACTTAGAATTCTTAGTAGCTACAGATGTTGCAGCTAGAGGAATAGACGTTGAAAATGTAACTCATGTAATTAACTATGATTTACCACAAGATACAGAATCCTACGTACATAGAATAGGAAGAACTGGTAGAGCTAATAGAGAAGGTGTTGCATACACTTTAGTTACTCCAAGAGAGTATAGAGCGTTAAAGCAAATAGAAAGAATTACAAATAGTAAGATAAAGAGAAAAAATATACCAACAATAGATGATATATTTGAAGCTAAATACAATAACATATACTCAAGAATCAAAGAAACTATTGAAGGTGAAGACTATAGTAAATTTATACCTTTAGCAGAACAAATAGATGAAGAATTCAATTTAGTACAGGTTGCAGCTTCACTTATGCACATAATCTACAATAAAGAAGTTTCTTACGATTATTCTGAAAATAATATAGGATCTACTACTTCTAAAGGAAGATATGAAAGATTATTTGTTAACTTAGGTAGAAAAGATGGAATGAATCCTAAGAGCTTTATAGCATTTTTAGGTGAAGGCTTAAGATTAAAGAAAGAAGATATAGGCGATATAGATATATTTGATAAATACTCATTTATCGATGCAACTGAAGAAGTAGCAAGAGACATAATGAAAAATTGTATAGGTAAGAGAGTTAGAGGAAGAAAAGTAAATATTGAAATCGCTAATTCGAAAAAATAAAATCCATTGGTCGCAAGGATTTGATAAGAGGTTATTCAGTGAATACCCTCTTTTTTTTCATCATATTATAGACATATAGCAAAAGAAAAATTAGAATAATCTTAATAACATAAATTATGAGAACTATGGAGAATTTAAAAGTAAGAAAGGATGAGTGAGATGAATTATAAAGAAGGAACTATATATAGTGGATTTAAATTAGAAAACATTAAAGATTTAAATGAGATAAACTCCAAAGGGTTAGTGTTTACACATGAAAAAACAGGAGCTAAATTAATAAAAATAAGTAATGATGAAGATAATAAAGTATTTGCTATTACTTTTAAGACACCACCAGAAGATAGTACAGGAGTTGCTCATATATTAGAACATTCAGTTTTATGTGGATCTAAAAAATTTCCAAGTAAAGAGCCATTTGTAGAATTATTAAAAAGTTCTTTAAATACATTTTTAAATGCCATGACCTTTGCTGACAAAACAATGTATCCAATTGCTAGTAAAAATAAAAAGGACTTCTTTAATTTAATGGATGTATATTTAGATGCAGTATTAAATCCTAATATATACAAAGAAAAAGAAATATTCATGCAAGAAGGTTGGCATTATGAGATAGATAAAGAAACTGATGAACTTCATATAAATGGAGTAGTTTATAATGAAATGAAGGGAGTATATTCATCCCCAGATTCCATTATTTCCAGAGCGAGTTCAAGGTCACTTTATCCAGATACTACTTATGGTAATGATTCAGGTGGTAGCCCAGCAGTTATCCCAAATTTAACTTATGATTATTTTGTTAACTTTCATAAAAGATATTATCATCCATCTAATAGCATTATATTTTTATATGGAGACGGCGACACTGATGAAGAATTAGCATTTATAAATGATAATTATCTAAATGAATATTCTTATCAAAATATCCCACCTAACTTAGGTGTTCAAGAAGCTTTTGAAAAACCTAAGGAAATAAAAATGTCATATGGAATTTCAAACGATGATGAAGTTAATAATAAATCCTATCTTTCTCTTAACTATTCAATAGGCAGAGCATTAGATAGAGAATTAGTTTTATCCTTTGAAATTTTAGAATATATATTACTTACTGCTAATAATGCGCTCCTAAAAAATAAATTAATAAATAGTGGTATAGTTAAGGTAGTTACAGGAAGGTTTGAAGGTGGAATAAAACAACCATATCTTAATATAACTATTAAAAATACAGATGAAGAAAATAAAGCAAGTATAATAAATAAAATAGATGAAATTTTAACTGATATAAGTAAAAATGGAATTCCAGAGGATTTTATAACTGGAGCTGTGAATAGAAAAGAATTTGAATTAAGAGAAGCTAACTTTGGAGGATATCCAAAAGGTCTTATATATGGAATTACAGTTCTAGAAAGCATGCTTTATGGAGGAGAACCTTTTTTAAACTTAGAATATACAGACATAATCAAATCTATAAGAGATAAATCATCAAAAGGATACTTTGAAGGATTAATTAATAAATACATTTTAAGTAATAATCACAAAACCATAATAAGCATGACTCCAGAAAAGGGATTAACTGAAAAAACTGAAATAGAACTCAAAGAGAAGCTTAAGGATATAAAGGCTACTTTTACAGAGGATTATATAGAAAATATTAAAAGAGATGAAGAGAAATTAAGAAAAAGACAAATGACCCCAGATACTAAAGAACAGTTAGATACATTGCCTAAGCTTACTTTAGAGGATATATCTAAGGATGTAGAGAAGATAACTTTAGTTGAAAAGAATATTGAAGGAATTAAAACTTTATTTACTCCTATGTTTACAAATAAGATTTCATATATAAAGTTAATCTTTGATGGAAGAGTAATAAATAAAGAAGAAGGTCAATATCTAGCTTTACTTTCATTTTTATTAGGAAGAATAAATACTCAAAATAGAAGCTATGAAGAGCTTACAAATGCTATAAATATGAGTACAGGAGGAATAAGTTATTCCGCAAGAAGTTTTTATAAAAAAGATAATAAACAAGACTTCGTACCAGCATTTGTAGTAAATGGTAAGGCGTTAAGCTCTAAGGTTTCTAGCTTACTTGAACTTATGACCGAAGTAGTAACTGAAACTTCATTCGAAGACAATACAAGAATACTTCAAATAGTAAGAGAGATAAAGTCTAGATATGAAGGTGCTATGGTGGCTTCAGGAAATGTTCTTGGTAGTTTAAGAGTGTTAAGTTATATGTCACCTAGAGGATATTTTGAAGACTCTATTGGAGGTATAGGATTATATAAATTTATATGTAATATAGAAAAGATACTAGAGAGTGATCCAGAGAGCGTTACTAATAAGTTAAGAGAAATAGCAGATACAGTTTTCAATATTAATAATTTAACTATATCCTTTACTGAAGAAGATGAAAATATTTCTTTAATAGAAGATAATGTACAGATATTAAAGAAAGGTCTGATTGATAAACAAGTTAAAAATCAAGATTTTAATTATAAACTTGCAAAAATGAATGAAGGATTCTTAACTCAAGCAAACATAAACTATGTTACTTTAGGCGGATGTTATTTAGATAAAGGATTTAAGTATTCAGGAAATATGAGAGTATTAAATACAATACTTAATTTTGATTATCTATGGAGTAAAGTAAGAGTTGAAGGTGGAGCTTATGGGGTAAGGGTCAATTTAAGTAAAGACGGATTCTTGTATTTTAGCTCATATAGAGATCCTAATATTATAAAAACATTTGATGCATATAAAGGCACTGTAGAGTATTTAAAGAACTTTAATGCTACTAAAGAAGAAATGGTGAAATATATCATAGGAACTGTAAGTAAATTAGATGTTCCTTCTAATCCAGATAGTAAAGCAGATAAAGCTGTAGTGGAATATTATGCAGGATACACAGAAGAAGATTTAATAAGAGAACGAGAAGAAGTGATAAATACTACATTAGAAGACATTAAAGCTTATGGCAATCTTATAGAAGAAAGTTTAAAAGATAATTGTATAGTTGTGGTGGGCAATGAATCTCAAATAAGATCTACAGAAAGTACATTTAATCATTTAGAAAACCTAATTAAATAGAAAATAAAAAACTGCCCAATAGAAATATTGAGCAGTTTTAGTTTATCTATGATTTTTCATGGCTTTAACACCTAAAACAAAAGCGAGAGTACCTACTCCTATTAAAGCCAAATGTTTTTTGCTAATGCAATAATCATGGGAGCAACAAGATATGTTAATATTATCTTCATCCATTCCCATTTCCATAGAAACAGAATTTTTGAAATCTTTTAACTTATCTTTAAGATAATCTACAGCACCATTCATTTCTTTAAAATATTTTTCACTCATATGGCATTCGCAATCATCTTCGCATTCTCTATATCTTATTTTAGGAATTTTTGTTCTTCTAGATAAAGAAGAGTATTGTTTATCTAAGTTAACACCAAAACTACTGTACATATTAATCACCTCAATATATAGTCTAACCAAATTTTATTAATATTAATTATATAAAAGTAAAGGATTTTATTATAAAATTAAATTATAGGTTTTAGTATACTGGTATCTTTAAAGAAATAAGAGGATAAAATACTAAAAGAAAAATTATTTTAGAAGGAGGGAAGCCTTTGAGTAATGAGAGAAGACTTAAATTTAGCGGATTAGTTAACTTTAGAGATTTAGGTGGATACAAAACAAAGGACGGAAAAACTGTAAAATGGGGCAGATTATACAGGTCTGATGGTTTAAATTCACTAACTGAAGAGGATAAGGTATCCTTTCTTAACCTAGGAATTAAGAGCATATTTGATTATAGAACTAAAGATGAGGTGGATAAGAAGCCAGATCCTATCCTTGATGGAACAGAATATGTAAATATATCTGCCATGACTTTAGAAGATGGCAATGAAGTTAATCTAGATATGAAGGATCTAGCTAAAAACCTAGAACAAATAAGAGCTATAAAAAATCCATTAGATATACTTGGCAAAAGATATATACAAATGGCCTTCGGAAATGAAGCCTATAAGAAGCTAATAAATTATGCTTTAGATGAGGATAAATATCCCATACTTCAACATTGTGCCGCTGGTAAAGATAGAACAGGTATAGGAGCAGCTTTGTTATTGCTTGCAATAGATGTACCAGAAGAAACTATAATTGAAGATTATCTTTTGTCTCAAGAATATTTCTATGAGTCAAATGAAGCTTATAAAAAAAGTATAAGGGATATAGAAAAGTATCCAGAGGTAGAATATCTCTTAGATGATCTTATGGGGGTAAGGAGAGAGTATATTGAGGGCTTTTTATCAGCAATAAAAGAACGGTATGAAAGTATAGACGAGTATCTAGAAACTGAATTTGGTCTTACTAAGGAAAAGAAAATAAAACTTAAAAGTATGTTGTTAGAATAGAAAAACAGATGATTCTTTCCTAGAATCATCTGTTTTAATATGTTAATTTACAGTTGAAGTTTTATCTGATGTCTAGCCACTATAACACGCCCATACATTATTAATATGGGCGATAACAGTGGCACGACCCTAGATAAGTTCAACTAAGATTCAGATTAAACAGCATCTGAATCAAGTTTCACTTTATATTCTATTAATGCTTTTGCTAATTGATCAGCACAGGATGTTCCTTTTTGCTTACAATCAATTCCTTGAAGTTTAGATATAACTGTATCAATGTCGAGACCTTCTACTAAAGCACTTAAAGCTTGTAAATTTCCATTACAGCCAGCAACGTAAGAAACATTTTTTAGTTTATTATCCTCAACATCAAAAGATATTTCCCTTGCGCATACACCTGAAGTTGTATATTTCATTTGTTATTCCTCCGAATTTATTATATAGTTGCTATCATTTCTATTTCAATTTGTGCGTCTTTTGGAAGCTTGGCTACTTGTACTGCACTTCTAGCAGGTGGATTTGCTGAGAAGTATGTTGAATAAACTTCATTCATTTTAACGAAATCATTCATATCCGCTAAAAATACAGTTGTTTTAATAACATTATCTAAGCTTGTACCAGCTTCTTCTAATATTGCTTTACAGTTTTCTAAAGATTGTTTAGTTTGATCTTCTATAGATGAAGGCATTGATCCATCTATAGGATTTAAAGGAATCTGTCCAGATGTGTATACTAAGTTTCCTATCTTTACTCCTTGAGAGTAAGGGCCTATAGCTCCAGGAGCTTTGGAAGTAGATATAATTTCTTTTTTCATTCTAACTCCTCCTAAGATTATATTGTTTAAGATAGATTTTAACATAGTAAAATCATGATTTCAATAAAGCTTAAATATAGATAGGCGAAAACAAAAAGTTACAGTTTACAAAAAATTAAAGTTTTTAGCAGATATTTATTGAATAATTAAAGAATTACTTTAAAATATAATATATGATAGTGTGACTGTGTAGAATTAGGGGATGAAATAAATGCGAGTAAAACTAGAAGAAATAATGGAATCATTAGTTATAACTGTAAGCTTAAGCGAGATAGCTACAAACACTACAATTAGAGAATACATAAATGGAGTAAAAACAGATAGGGTTAAAGGCGATTATATAAGTCATGCTAAGGGAACGGCTTTCATAGCATTAAAAATTTCAAACGAAATGAATTTACAATTAAGTTTGAAGAAGGATGCATATATATCTTCATATCTCCATGATTTAGGATTAGCTAAAGTTGCATTTAGAGAAGCTAACGAAGAAAAAATCTTAATGAATCATTGCGAGGACGGTTCGAAATTAATTGGAGGAATTCCTCACATAAAACATTTAGAAGAGTATATAAAATTTCATCATGAAAATGTTGATGGAACAGGCCCTTTTGGAAAAGTAGGTAAAGATATCCCCTTAATTAGTCAAATAATTAGAGCAAGTGATTTAATAGAAACTCACAATCATTTGATTGATAAAAGAGAACATAAAGAGTTATTTAAATTGCTAGCAAGTAACTTAGAGAATTTTATTTCTGATGAAGTCATAAAAGCAGTGAATAGTATTACCTCAGATGAAGAATTTTGGAATGTATTAAATAATGAAAATGCTAGAGATTTATGGCTAGAACAAAATAAGCCCTTAATTAATGATGTCTTGAATGATGATGAATTTCAAGAAGTAGCTGAAGTGTATGCTGAAATAATAGACTCTAGAAGTTCTTTTACTGCAAGACATTCTAGAGGTATAGCTGAAATGGCTTATCGTATAGGTCGATACAAAGGATACGATGAAACTAAATGTATAAAACTTAAAATAGCTGGTTTATTACACGATATAGGAAAACTAGCAGTTCCTAAAGAGTTTATAAATAAAAATGGGAAACTTACTGAAGATGAATTTACCATAGTTAAAAGTCATGTTGATTATACTTATAGTGTTCTTAAACCATTGACAAGCATTAGCGAAGTAATAGAATGGGCAATAAGTCACCATGAAAAACTTGATGGAAGTGGTTATTCAAGAAAACTTTTAGCAGAGCAATTAGGAGAAGAACAAAGACTATTAGCAGTTTGTGATATATATCAAGCCCTTACAGAAGACAGGCCATATAGAAAAGGAATGGAAAAAAGTAAGGCTCTAGATATAATAGGTGAAATGGTTAAGGATAAAAAGATATGCACCTCTGCATATGAAGATTTAAAATCTACTCTTCTGCTTACGAAGATCTAAAATCCACACTCCTGCTTATAGGTATTTAAAGTCTATACTATATATATTAAATCGTAAAACTACATTAATGTATATAATAATTTTAAATATAAGCCTAGGATAAAATCCTAGGCTTATATTTATACTTTTAAAGGCTGCTTTTCTTTAATTATTATGTGGATATCTTCATTAACTTTAGTTATAGCATCTATATATTTTGAGAAAGATAGGTCATAGGACTTAGTAAGTAATGCTTTAATTTCATCTGTTCCTAAAAAATAAATAAACTCTTCACCTGAACCATATCCATCTCCAATAGGAGCTACTTTATTACTTGAAACAATAGTACAAGTAGCCTTATCTACGTTGTCATCTAAAAAGTTTAAAAAACCTTCTATCTCATAGAAAGGAATTAAATCAGGACTAATAAATACCTTAGCCCAAAATGGATCATTTTTTGCATTGATCTCATATTTATTTACCCAGTAAAAATCTTTAAAAGTGTTTTCTATTCTAGCTTTCAAATCTCCAGGATTAATAATTCTTCTCTCCAAAACAATCACCAACCTTTCTTATATATTTTTAGATAAAAAGCTTGGACGTATACCTTGGAATAATTGGTGATTAAAAATAGATGCTTATGAAAATACTACACTTATGATTAGAGTACTAAGGAGGAAAATAGTATGGATTTTACAGCGAACTTTCCAAAAAAGTTTCCAGAGCAACATCAAAATATACAGCCAGGAATAGAAAAGGAAATGAACCCTACACCAATTTTTAAATCAGAGGGTTATGGAATTATAAATCGAAAATTAAAAGATAAGGTTGCAGTAATTACAGGTGGAGATAGCGGAATAGGAAAAGCTGCAGCTATAGCTTTAGCCAATGAAGGAGCAGATATAGCTATAATATATAATAATGAAAATGAAGATGCAGAAGAAACTAAAAAAGAAATCGAAAAAATAGGACGTAAATGTATTTTAATAGCTGGAGATATCAAAATTAAAGATTTCTGCAATAAAGCTATCGAGAAAGTAATAAGTTCTTTAGGAAAGATAAATATACTAATAAATAATGCAGCTGTTCAATATGAACAACAAAATATAGAAGATATAACAGAGGAACAACTAAAAAAGACTTTTGAAATTAATATTTTTGGAACCTTTTTTATGACTCAAGCAACTATAGCTCATCTTCAAAAAGGAGATTCTATAATAAATACCACATCAATTACAGCATATAGAGGGCATGAAACTTTAATTGATTATTCTTCAACAAAAGGTGCGTTAACTAGTTTTACTAGATCATTAGCAATGAACCTTGTATCTAAAGGAATTAGAGTTAATGCGGTATCACCAGGACCAGTTTGGACTCCACTTATTCCCGCCTCATTTGATGAAAAAAAGGTTGGGAATTTTGGAACAGATAATAAGCAGGGAAGGGCTGCTCAACCTGTGGAATTGGCAGGTGCTTATGTGTTTCTAGCATCTCAAGAAGCATCCTTTATAACAGGAACTACTATACATGTTAATGGTGGAGATATGGTGATGTCATAAAGCAGAATAATTATATATTTATTTAATGGTTATATGTTATAATATATAAAATATTTTGTTTAGGAAAAGCAAGGGGGCTTTAAATTGAATTGGGGAAGAAATATAGTAAAAGAAAGTAAAAGAATAGTAGTTAAGGTAGGAACATCTACCTTAACTTATGATAATGGTAAAATAAATTTAAAGAGAATTGATAAGCTGGCTATGGTGTTAGCAGATTTAAGAAATCAAGGGAAAGAAGTGGTATTAGTATCTTCTGGATCAATTGGGGTTGGGTGTAGTAAACTTAATCTAGAAGAAAGACCTAGTACTATTAGAGAAAAACAGGCAGTAGCAGCTGTTGGACAGTGTGAACTTATGCATATCTATAGTAAGTTTTTTGGTGAATATGGAAACTTGGTTGGACAAGTTCTTTTAACAAGAGATGTAGTTGAAGATGACCATATAAGAAACAATGTTATTAATACCTTTGAAACACTATTAGAAAAAGGAGTAATTCCTATAGTTAATGAAAATGATACGGTGGCTATAGATGAGATAGAAAACATATGTAATTTTGGGGACAATGATAATCTATCTGCAATTGTAGCAAAACTTATTAAAGCAGACTTACTTATTATATTATCTGATATAGATGGGTTTTATGATTCTGATCCTAGACATAACGAAGATTCAAAAATGATTAAAGAAATATATGAGGTAAACAAAGAACTAGAAGAATTTGCAGGTGGTGCAGGATCGTCTCAAGGAACTGGTGGAATGAAAACAAAACTTGCTGCGGCTAAAGTAGCTTTAGGAGCAGGAGTTAATATGATATTAACAAATGGTAAAGATCCAGAGATATTGTTTGATATTCTTGAAGGGCAAGACGTAGGTACGCTATTTATAAATAAAAGGGGGCTAATTAATGAGTAATTTAATTGAAATGGGAAAAGAAGCTAAAAAAGCTTCAAGATTTTTGGGGAATTCATCTACAGAAGAGAAAAATAAGGCGTTAAAAAAGATTGAAGAGTTCATTCTTTTAAGAAAACATGAAATAATAGCTGAAAATGAAAAAGATTTAGAAGTTGCAGAAGCAAAAGGAACATCAAAAGCTATGCTTGATAGATTAAGGCTAACAGAAGCTAGAGTAGAAGAAATGGCAGTAGGAGTAGGTCAAGTGGTTTCACTACCAGATCCAATAGGAGAAGTAGTGAGTATGTGGAAAAATCATGCGAACTTACAAATAGGTCAGCAGAGAGTTCCTCTAGGAGTTATAGGAATAATATATGAAGCTAGACCTAATGTTACATTGGATGCAGCAGTACTTTGCTTAAAGACTGGTAATGCTACTATATTAAGAGGTGGAAGTGAAGCTATTAACTCTAATAAGGCAATAGTTAAGGTTATAGGCGATGCCTTAGAAGAAGCTGGTTTCCCAAGAAACTCAGTTCAGTTAGTTGGAGATACTAGCAGAGAAGTAGCTAAAGAAATGATGAAATTAAATAAGTATATAGACGTATTAATACCAAGAGGTGGAGCAGGATTAATAAAAACAGTGGTTGAAAATGCAACAGTTCCAGTAATAGAAACAGGAATAGGTAATTGTCATGTGTATGTTGATGGGGATGCAGACTTAGATATGGCTAAAAAAATACTTATAAATGCAAAATGTAGTAGACCATCAGTATGTAATGCCTGTGAAACTTTACTAGTACATGAAAACTTAGCCGAAGAATTTTTACCATTAGTTTATGAAGACTTAAAGGAATACGATGTTGAAGTTAGAGGATGCGAAAGAACTCTAAAGATATTACCTGATGTAGTAAAAGCAACGGAAGAAGATTGGGATACAGAATTCCATGATTATATACTTGCGGTGAACGTTATAGATTCTTTAGAGAAAGCTATAGAACACATTAATACTCATGGAACAAAACATTCAGAGGCTATTGTAACTAACAATTATTTTAATTCTCAAAAATTCTTAAAAGAAATTGATGCAGCAGCTGTATATGTTAATGCATCAACAAGATTCACAGATGGTTTTGAGTTCGGATTTGGAGCTGAGATAGGAATAAGTACTCAAAAACTTCATGCAAGAGGACCTATGGGATTAAAAGAATTAACAACTATTAAATATATAATCTACGGCGAAGGCCAGATTAGATAAACCTTATTAATGTAGAGGCTTCTTCTCAAGCCTCATTAAAGTCATTTTGATTTAATTAAATTAATTATGCTTATTAAGAAGTTAAAAAGCTAAAAGGGAAAATGTAATATTAAATTTAAAAAAATAAATAAATCTATAAAAAAGAACTGTTGCACTGATTATTTAGTGCAACAGTTCTTTTGAATTAAATTAGTTTTTTATAATTCTATAGCATTGAATTAATATAGTTGGAGCTAGTGCAAGTCCAAATATTTGTGCTAAGTTAGTTAATGTTATAGTAGAAACTAAGAATAAAGAACTAAGTGGAGTTATAAACAATATAGCTAATAATAGAGCTAAACCTGTAAGTATAGCATACCAAATATATTGGTTAGTAAATAACCCTGTCTTAAGTATAGATTCTTTTCCTCTGCAGTTAAAGCTGTGGAATAATCTAGCTAAGCATAAAGTTGAGAATGCAAGAGTGCTTGCTAAGTGTCTATCCCCTGTATTTAATCCTATATAGTAAGCAATCATTGTAGATATTGTTATTAACACACCTTCACTTAAGATGCTTTTCATAAAATCTTTAGTTAATATAGAAGCATTGGCTTTTCTTGGCTTTTCTTTTAATAAATCACCTTTTGGTTTATCTACACCTATAGCTATAGCTGGTAAACTATCAGTTACCAGGTTTATAAATAGTAAGTGAACTGGTTCAAAAGGAAGTGGTAAACCCATAACTGAAGAATATAATACTGATAAAATACCAGCAGTATTTCCAGATAACAAGAACTTTATTGCGTTCTTGATGTTAGCATATATATTTCTTCCATTAGCAATAGCCTTTACTATAGTCGCGAAGTTATCATCTGTTAATATCATAGAAGATGCATCTTTAGATACCTCAGTTCCTGTTATACCCATAGCAATACCTATATCTGCTTGCTTAAGAGCAGGAGCATCATTAACACCATCTCCAGTCATAGCTACTATCATTCCTAAATCTTGCCATGCACGAACTATTCTTATTTTATGTTCAGGAGTAACTCTTGCATAAACAGAAATCTTAGGAACTAACTCTTTAAGTTGTTCATCAGATATTTTGTCTATTTCTATTCCTTCTATGGCTTCAGAATCATTTTGAAGAATTCCTATCTCTTTAGCTATAGCAGAGGCTGTAATCTTATGGTCACCAGTAATCATAACAGGTTTAATTCCAGCTGATTTACAGTCTGCAACTGCTTTTGATGATTCTTCTCTAGGAGGATCTATCATAGCCACTAATCCTACAAAAGTATAGTCAAATTCATCTTCTAAAGATATGTCTGTTTCAGCAGGAAGATTTTTATAAACTAATGCTAAAACTCTTAGACCTCTTTTTGAGAAGTTCTCATTAGCAGTTTCGATTATAGTTCTATCTTCAGGAGTTAAATCCCTTATACCTTCAGATGTTTCTATGTGATTTATTCTATTAAGTAGTATATCTACTGCGCCCTTAGTTATTAATCTATAAGAAGAATTAAATTTATGGGTTGTACTCATAAGTTTTCTGTCAGAATCAAATGGTATTTCACTTAATCTCTTATAAGAATCTCTAATTTCTTCTTCAGTCTTTGAATATTCAGAAGCAAGTTTTACAAGAGCAATCTCTGTAGGGTCACCTATTTCATTACCAGACTTTATAGAAGAATCATTACAAAGTGTTAAAGAATTAAGGAAAAAGCTATGTAAGTCATTTGATAAATTTAATTCATTGCTTTTTAAAGTAGAATTATCTATATACAACTCTTTAACTTTCATCTTGTTTTGAGTTAATGTTCCGGTTTTATCAGAACAGATTATTGAAACAGAACCTAAACTTTCAACAGATTTCAGCTTTTTAACAATAGCACCTTCGTGAGCCATTTTTTGAGTTCCTAAAGCTAAAACAATAGTTACTATAGAACTTAATGCCTCTGGAACAGCAGCAACAGCAAGAGCAACAGAGAACATTAATGAGTCTATTATTGGTAAGCCTCTATAAATATCTACTAAGAAAATAACCAAACAGATTGCAAGTATACCGATTGTAAGTTTTTTACCAAAATCATCTAAGCTTATTTGTAAAGGTGTTTTCTTTTCTTGAGTATTTTTAAGTAATTGAGCTATTTTACCTATTTCTGTATCCATACCAGTTCCAGTTATTAATACAGTTGCTCTTCCATAAGTTACAAGAGATCCTGAGAAAACCATGTTTTTTCTATCAGCTAAAGGTATGTTTTCATCGGTTATTATTTCAGAATGTTTATCAATGTTTAAAGATTCACCAGTTAGTGAACTTTCATTAACTTGTAGTGAAAAGTTTTCTATAACTCTACCATCAGCAGCTATAAAATCTCCAGATTCTAGAAGAACAATATCTCCAGGTAAAACCTCTCTAGATGGTATTTCTATTTTTACTCCATTTCTGATTACTTTAGAATTAGGAGCCGAGAGAGCTTTTAAACTTTTTAGTGAGGCTTCCGCTTTTACATGCTGGATTGTACCAAGTAAGGCATTAACAATAAGTACTATTAGAATTACTATGGTACTTTCTTTGTTTCCTACAGCAAAAGATACTATTGAAGCAGCTAGTAATACCCCAACTATAAAATCCTTAAATTGTTCTAGGAAAATTACTATTAGACTTTTTCTTTCGCTTTCAATAAGTTCGTTAAAACCATGTTTATTTCTTAATGAGTCCAAAGAGCTTGAATCAAGTCCGTCATTAGACGTATTAAATTCGTTAAATAATTCATTGCTGGTCTTGTTGAAATGATTTTTCATATTGAATCCCCCTTTTTTGTAATAAAAAAGACCTTTAATATAATTCCTAATTTACAAAGAATTATATTAAAAGTCTCGTAACCTAAATTATTAGGTACACAACACCAGACTAAAAATAGTCGTACTGTTGATGGTGTGTTTGGAACTACTCCCTTTTAATCAAGTTTTAATTACCTTATAAAGTTATCATATATAATTTAAAATGTCAATATATATAATTTTACTTTAAATATAACAAGAAGGTTTAGTCAATAGACTAAACCCAAAGCAGTTAGTCATTAATTTTTTTTCTTATCTTTTCCTGCTTTTTAAGAACATCGGATTCACTTAATCCAGTTTCTTCAACTATTTGAGCTAAACCTATGTTTTTTTCAAGCATATCTCTTGCTTGTTCCATTTGTTTTTCATGCATTCCTTTTCTAACCAATCAGAATCACTCCTTTCTAACACTTACATAAAATATTGTTTTCATTTATCAGTTATTTTACCCGTAATATTGTGATAGAATATTTTGTATACATATTGAAGGGAAACGAAATTATGAAAGATTATACTTTAATTACAGGTGCTACTTCAGGTTTAGGCTATGAATTTTCAAAAATTTTTGCTCAAAACGGAAATAATCTTATACTTATAGGAAGAAGATTGGAAAAGCTTCAAGAGATAAAAAAAGAGTTAGAAAATCTAAACAACATAAAGATAGAAATTATTTCTGTAGATTTATCTAAAAAGGAATCTGTGGATTACATATATGATTTTGTGAATAAAAAAAATATCTTTGTGGATAATTTAATAAATAATGCTGGTTTTGGATCTTATGGAGCATTTTATAAAGTTGAAGAAGCAAAAGATTTAGAGATGATCGATGTGAATATTTATGCATTAACTAAATTAATAAAAAAATTCCTTCCGAGTATGATTGAAAAAAATAAAGGCGGGATTCTTAATGTAGCTTCTACAGCAGCTTTTGCACCAGGAGTTAATATGAGTGTTTATTATGCAACTAAGGCATATGTTTTATCCTTAACAGAAGCGTTATATGAAGAGTGTTTAGGTTATAATGTAAAAATTATGGCTTTATGTCCAGGGGCAGTAAAGACAGAGTTTCAGGAAATAGCTAAAGTAGAAAAGTCGGATGTTTCGAAAAATAATCTAATGGATGCTGCTTATGTAGTAAAGAAAGCTTATGAAGAATTTACTTATAAAAAAAGTGTTTTATTAGTACCTGGTTTTAAAAATAAATTGTTAGTTCAAGCAGTGAGATTTATGCCTAGATGGGTTACTAGAAAAATTATAAAAAAAGTAAATAAAGGTTAACTTTTAAGTGTTGTTATCAAATCATAATAATATGACGTTAAGATACTATATAGTTCTTAACGTCATAAACATAAAGTTATATTTTTACTGATTGGAAGATTTCTTTTGATATATCTTGTAAAATAGAAAAATTCTTTTGATCAGGACAAACGATTGCAATTTCTTCAATTCCTATATGAGAATCTAAAAAAATCTTAACGTCCTCTAAAGCTATGAAGGCCATTTCCTCCACAGGAAAGCAGTATACTCCACTATTCATAAAAGGAATAGCTATATTTTTTATTGGATGTTTATCAATATAATCTTGAGTCGAAAGAGTTAAGTCCTTTACTAAATGAGAAAATCTATTTTCGTGTAACCTTCTTTGTTGTCTTTCAATTGCCTCTAGTGTTTGTTTTAGATATATATCTTTGTAATCAATACATAAACCTAAAGCATTTTTATAAGCATTTCTTAAAATGGTATGTTCATTATGTGTACCTCCCTGCCAAATAGGATTGACCATATGAATAATCCAGTAGATACCATTATCAGCTAAATTATAGGATTTAGTTATCTTAGCATATCCAGATTTACATCCCTCAAGAGATTTACACTCTTTCAATAAGCTATCACCACAGGTTCTATGAATTACTCCGTCTATCCCACCTCCCCCTAATAAAGAAGAGTTTGCGTTATTTATGATGGCTGTATAGTTTTCTTTAGTTATATCACCTAAAATTAATTTCAACTTACCCATAATATCACCCTTTTATTATTAAAAATATATAACACTATTAGTATATCCATGATATACCATATAATATGTATAATAATGGCTGTGTTAAATAAAAAATTAAATATATAAATAAGAGAAAAATCTTTTGGTCATTGATATAAATGGTAAATATTGATAGACTAAACTTAATAAATAATTGATAAGAGGTGAAATAATGTTAGAAATAAAGGAATTAAGTAAAAGATTTAAGAGTGTAAATGTAGTAGATAAACTTTCGTTTACAGTCAATGAAGGAGAAATAGTAGGACTGCTTGGTGAAAATGGTGCAGGTAAAACTACAACTTTAAGAATGATATCTACTATGCTAAAACCAACAGAAGGTAGTGTGGTGGTTAATGGATATGATGTTATAAAACAGTCAGATAAGGTTAGGAATGAAATAGGAATCTTATTTGGAGGAGATGTAGGTATATATGATAGATTAACTGCTAAAGAGAATATTCAGTATTTTGGCAGATTATATGGAATGGCTGATGATGAAATAAATAGAAGAATAGAGGAGCTATCTAAAGATTTAGATATGAAAGAATATATAGATAGGAGAGCTGGTAAGTTTTCTAGAGGTATGAAACAAAAGGTTTCAATAGCAAGAACAATAGTACATTCACCAAAGGTAATGTTGTTTGATGAACCTAGTACAGGCTTAGATGTTTCCGCTGCTAGAGTTATACATGACTTTATAATTAAGTGTAAGGGAGAAAATAAAACAATTCTCTTATCATCTCATTCTATGAGGGAAGTTGAAAAACTTTGTGATAGAGTAGTAATAATTAATAAAGGAAAACTTGTAGAACAAGGAACTGTAAATGAGTTAAAAGCAAGATATAAAAATGAAGACTTAGAAGAAGTGTTTGTAGGGCTGATAGGAGGTAAAAATAATGAATAATTTTTGGGTTATTTTAAAGAAAGAATTAAAAGACATATTCAGAGATAGGAAAACTTTGATATTCACTATATTACTTCCAGTAATAATATATCCAGCAATGTTTAAAATATTAGATGTAACAATGAAGGATACAGTTAGTTCTGTAGAAAAAAATGTTACATTAGCCTATAAAGGAGACAAAGAGTCTTCGCTATACAAGATTATTGACAGTATGGATAACATAACTATAGATGAAAGTGGAAATGAAGAAGATAAATTAAAAAAAGGAGACATATCTCTTATAATAGATGTTCCAAAGGATTTTGATAACCAAGTCGTAAATGAGAAAAAGAGTGATGTTAAAATAATTTATGATGATGATTCAAATAAGTCTAAAATAGCTTCATCAATGATAAGAGAAGTATTTAATGAGTACAGTAAAAATATAGTAAATACAAGGTTACAACAAAAGGGTATAGACAGCGAAATCTTGACTCCGTTTGAAATAAAAGAAGAAACTTTAAGCAAGCAAGAACAAAATGCCATGGCATATGCTATTTTGAGTATGCTTCCAACTTTAATAATCATACTTATGATAAGCCCTACTGTAGGAATAGCTGCTGATTTAGTTGCTGGAGAAAAAGAAAGAGGAACTTTTGAACCTTTATTATCTACTTCTGTGGGAAGAACCTCTATATTTTGGGGTAAGCTTATAGCTATAGCCTCCATAGCATTAATAACATTGATAACTAGCTTAGCAACTATGATTGGAACCACTATATATATGTTCTCAAGTGGTGGTAAGATGACCATTCCAATAGGTGCATTTGGTGTTATAGGAATAGTAGCTATATTTGTTTTAATAGCTTTGAGTTCCTTAGAAATAGCCATAAGTATATTTGCTCGTTCTATGAAAGAGGCCAATACTTATCTAGGTGGTCTATTATTACCAGTAATGATTTTAACTTATATTCCATTTATGATGGATGCAAAAAGTATAGGTTTTATGTTTTTCAATATACCTATAGTTAATTCTGTGGTTGTTATGAAAGAAGCTATGGCAGGAATATTTGATCCTATGCACATAGGATTAGTCTTGGTGTGGCATGTTATATATATAATAGCAGCAGTATTGTTTGCCAAATATATGTTTTCAAAGGAAGAGGTTGTTTTTAGATCTTAATCTAAAGTTAAGGAGCAATTATGAGACTAGAAAGAGATTTTTTTGCAAGAGATACTTTGATTGTTGCAAAAGAGTTATTAGGAAAAGTTATAGTTAGAGAAATAGATGGTGTAAGATTATCTGGGAAAATAGTAGAAACAGAAGGATATATAGGATCTATAGATAAAGCTTCTCATGCCTATGGAGGTAAAAAGACTCCTAGGGTGGAGCCCTTATATGGAGAGCCTGGGATCAGCTATGTTTTTTCAATATATGGAATGTATGAATGCTTTAATGTCATTTCAAAAGAAAAAGGATCTCCAGAAGGGATACTTATAAGGGCAGTTGAACCCATAGATGGACTTGAGAAAATAGCTCAAAATAGATTTCGTAAATCCTATGATACTCTTACTGCTAAAGAAATGAAAAATCTTACAAATGGACCCTCTAAATTGTGTATAGCTCTTGATATAAATAAGAAGGCGCATAATTTTATGGATTTAGTAATATCCAAAGAACTGTATATAGAGGATGGAGATATAATTAATTCATCTGATATAGTTGAAACAACTAGGATTGGAATTGACTATGCAGAAGAGGCTGTTGACTTTCCATGGAGATTTTATGTGAAAAACAATATTTATGTATCCAAAAAGTAGATATTAGGTAAATAGAAAAAGATGATTAACATTTTAAGTTATAGAAATGTTAATCATCTAAATCTATTAATGTACATGTCTAATAGCAGATAAAACTATCTATCCTATTTAAATCTAAACCGAAATAGACCCATCTCCAGCCAGCCCATCTCCACCCAGCAATAGATTTAGGTCCTACATAAGTTAAGTAAGACCAATAGGAGTAGTCGTTTTTTTGCCAAATATAAACAAATTTTCGTATACAAGGTTTCATAGACCCTGGATCTACGGCTTTAGTTTGAGCAGAACTTGTTAAACTAACGGCTTTTTTATCATTTTTGGATGGAATAAAATTAGGTGGTTTACTCATCGGACCTTGAACACCTTGAGGATTTTGAGCGTCAAAAGGAGCTTGAGAAATAGGATTCCCTAGAAAAGGAGGAGGAGCTTGTTGTTCTCTAAAATCTCCGCCAAATTCTTCTTCAGAATCAACAATGCTAAAAAGTGCTGGAATTACATAATTAACATCCATTTCAAATTCGCCTACTTCATCAACTTCCTCGTCTAAAGAGAAATATCTTACACTTGCAGAATCAAAATTACAATTGTCTTTTGAAATGTACATAAATGCTTCCTTATGAATTAATCTCATAAACAATATATGTTATATACCTTAATATGTTACAAAAAGAGGAAATGAAAAAGTTGATATGGTGATATAGTTAAAATTTATTTGACATAATTGGTGGAATAGATAATAATAAAGATGGCTTTAAATTAAGACAAGACCTTTATTAAGACTAAAGGCAAAAAATGGTTACTTCTATAAACAAGGAAGTAACCATTTTTTTATTGAAATTTAATTATTAATTTAAAAATCTAAGTATCAATGATTCATGGGAAAACATTTTATGAAAAATAGTATTGTTTTAGATATAATAATAAAATTATAAAATAGAATATTTATGCATAATAATAGCATAAATATAATTAAAAGCTTGAATAAATGAAGAGGAAAATATATAATATAGCTATAAAACATAATTGGGGCTATACATCTTAATACTACATTTATGTATAAAAGATGTATATTTTATTAAGTCTTAAGGTATCCTCTAAGTTTAGGAATGGGTATTGTACCAATAGTTTGGTTTTGATTGGCTTCTTGACAAAGTATGTCATATCAAATACAATAGGTTTAAAAATAAAGTTTGAATACACTTTAAATTGGTCCTGTGAGGCCAGAAAGGAGTATGTTGTTATGGTATCATTAAAAATTAATAACTTAACAGCTTTGTCTTTATACCCATTTTTGTGGTTAGATATATGGAGGATAGTAGAGAGATTATAACTTAATTAATCTCTTTATTATCCTTTTCTTTTCGCAAAAACAAAAGACTTTATAAAATATAAGGTGTATTTTTGGCTTTAATAGTTTATTTAGGAGGGCTATTATGAAAGCAAAGCTAATATTAGAAAACGGAACAATATTTGAAGGTACAGCTTTTGGTTATCTAGAAGAAAGTGTTGGAGAGGTAGTTTTCAATACTGGAATGACAGGATATCAAGAGGTTTTAACAGACCCATCTTACTATGGACAGATAGTTACTATGACTTATCCTCTCATAGGTAATTATGGGATAAATATAGAAGATACAGAATCAAAATCAATTAAAGTTAAAGGCTTTATAGTTAGAGAAAAATGCTCATCACCTAGTAATTTTAGATGTGAGTTTCAATTAGAAGATTACCTAAAGCAAAATAAAATAATAGGGTTAGAGGGAATTGACACAAGAGCTTTAACTAAGATGTTAAGAAATAATGGAACAATGAAAGGAATAATAACCTTAGAAGAGTTAGGCTTAGAAGATGTTAAGGAAAAACTTCAAAGCTTCTCTAATGAATATGCTGTAAAGTCAGTGTCAACAGGTGCGGTAAAACAAGTAGAGGGTGCTGGCAAACATGTAGCTATATTAGATTTTGGAATAAAACAAAATATAGTAAGAAATTTCGTAAAAAGAGGCTGTAAAGTTAGTGTGTTTCCTTATGACGCATCTTCAGATGAAGTGTTAGCTGTAAATCCTGACTTAATATTTTTATCAAATGGTCCAGGAAATCCAGAGGATTTACCAGAGTCAATAGAAAACATTAAGAGTTTGATAGGTATGAAACCAATAGTAGGAATTTGCTTAGGCCACCAACTTCTAGCTTTAAGCTTAGGTGGAAAAACTAGTAAGCTAAAATTTGGTCATAGAGGAAGTAATCATCCGGTTAAAGATTTAGAAGAAAATAGAGTGCATATAACTTCACAAAATCATGGGTATGTAGTTGAACAACTTCCAGAAGAATTTGAGGTTACACATGTGAATTTAAATGATGGAACAATAGAAGGAATGAAGCATAAAACATTGCCTATATATTCAGTACAATTCCATCCAGAAGCGTGTCCAGGGCCTAAAGATTCTGAATATATATTTGATAAATTCATGAAATATGCACTATAGTAGGGGGTAGCAAAATGCCATTAAAAAATGATATAAAAAAAGTACTAGTTATAGGGTCAGGTCCTATTATAATAGGGCAAGCGGCAGAGTTTGACTATTCAGGAACTCAAGCTTGTCAGGCTTTAAAAGAAGAAGGTATAGAAGTTGTTTTAGTTAACTCTAATCCAGCAACTATTATGACAGATAAAGAGATAGCGGATAAGGTATATATTGAACCATTAACGGTTAAATTTGTAGAGAAAGTAATAGCAAAAGAGAGACCAGATTCCCTTTTAGCAGGAATGGGAGGACAAACAGGTTTAAACTTAGCTGTTGAGTTATATGATCAAGGAGTATTAGAAAAGTATAATGTCAAGGTTATAGGAACATCAGTAGAATCTATAAAAGAGGGTGAAGACAGGGAATTATTCAGATCTATGATGCAAAGAATAAATGAACCTGTAATTCAGAGTGAAATAGTAACTACTCTTGAAGAAGGAAGAAAAGTTGCTAGAGAAATAGGTTATCCTGTTGTTGTAAGACCAGCATATACTCTTGGTGGAACTGGTGGAGGAATAGTAAATAATGAAGAAGAACTTAACGAAACTCTAGAATCAGGACTGCAATTAAGTTCCATCCATCAATGTTTAGTAGAGAAAAGTGTAAAAGGATGGAAAGAGGTTGAATACGAAGTTATGAGAGATTCTTATGGAAACTGCATAACAGTGTGTAACATGGAAAATATAGATCCAGTTGGAATACACACAGGAGATTCAATAGTTGTAGCACCATCACAAACTTTATCAGATAAAGAATATCAAATGCTTAGAACAGCATCTATAGATATAATAAATGCTGTAGGAATAGAAGGTGGATGTAATGTACAGTTTGCATTAAATCCTAACTCTTTTGAATATGCAGTAATAGAAATAAATCCTAGAGTGTCTCGTTCATCTGCATTAGCTTCAAAAGCTACCGGGTATCCTATAGCAAAAATGGCAGCTAAAATAGCTTTAGGTTATGGACTAGATGAAATAGAAAATGCCGTTACTAAAAAAACTTATGCTTGTTTTGAACCAACATTAGATTATGTGGTTGTAAAAATACCTAAATGGCCTTTTGATAAGTTCTTTGCAGCTAATAGAACATTAGGAACTAAGATGATGGCAACAGGTGAAATTATGGCAATAGGAGCTAATTTCGAGGCTGCATTTTTAAAAGGAATAAGGAGCTTAGAAATAGGTAAATATTCTATGTTTCATAAGAAATTTGTGAATTCAAGTATGGAAGAATTAAGAGCATGGGTTATGGCTCCAGATGATGAGAGGATATTTGCACTTGCAGAAATGTTAAGAAGAGATTACAGAGGGGAACATGTTGCTAGAATAACAGGCATAGATCCTTTCTTCATTGATAAATTAAAGTGGATTGTACAGGAAGAAGAGAAATTAAGAGCAAGCACTCTAGAAGATTTAGACAAAGAATGGCTTCATAATTTAAAGAAAAGGGGATTTTCAGATAAAGGTATAGCTGATATGTTATCTGTAGTTCCAGAAGAAATAAATAAATTAAGAAGTATCTGGAATATAAAACCGAGCTACAAGATGGTAGATACTTGTGGAGGAGAGTTTGAAGCGTTATCTCCATATTATTATTCAACTTATGAACAATACGATGAAGTTGAAGTATCAGATAAGAAGAAAGTGATGGTTATTGGATCTGGACCTATAAGAATTGGGCAAGGAATTGAATTTGATTATGCATCAGTTCATTGTGTAATTGCTCTTAGAAAATTAGGCATAGAGACTATAATAGTAAATAATAACCCAGAAACAGTAAGTACAGATTTCAACATGTCAGATAAGCTGTATTTTGAACCATTAACTGAGGAAGATGTATTAAATATAATAGAAAAAGAAAATCCAGATGGAGTTATACTTCAATTTGGTGGTCAAACAGCTATAAAGCTAGCGAATTTTCTAAAAGAGAAAAATATAAAGACATTAGGAACTACAGCAGATCAAATAGATATGGCAGAAGATAGAGAAAAGTTTGATGAGATGTTAGAGAAATTAGGAATAGTAAGACCTAAAGGAAAAGGTGTTTGGGGTGTTGAAGAAGGTATTTCTGAAGCTTCGAAACTTGGATACCCAGTTTTAGTTAGACCATCATATGTTTTAGGTGGTCAGGGTATGGAAATTACTCATGATGAAGAGGAATTAAAATACTATTTAAAAAATGCCTTTGAAAAAGATAAAAAAAATCCAATCCTTATAGATAAGTATCTAATGGGAAGGGAGATAGAGGTAGACGCTATTTCAGATGGAGATGACATACTTATACCAGGAATAATGGAACACTTAGAGAGAGCTGGAGTGCATTCAGGAGATTCTATAACAATGTATCCAAGTCAAAATCTAAGCAGCTATATAAAAGATGAGGTTCTAAACTATACTAAAAAGATAGCTAAAGAAATTGGTATAAAAGGAATGATAAATATACAGTTTATAGAGTTTGAGGGTGCTTTATATGTAATTGAGGTTAACCCTAGAGCTTCAAGAACGGTTCCATATATATCAAAGGTTAGTGGAGTTCCAATAGTTGATATAGCAACTAGAATAATGCTTGGAGAAAAGCTTAAAGATTTAGGTTATGGAGTAGATGTATATAAAGAACCAGAATTAGTTTCAGTTAAGGTTCCTGTATTCTCAACTCAAAAGTTACCAAATGTTGAAGTATCTTTAGGACCTGAAATGAAATCTACAGGGGAAGTATTAGGTATAGGTAGAAATTTAGAAGAGGCACTTTATAAAGGTATGGTAGCTGCAGGAATGTATGCTAAAAAGAATACTGGTAAGATTTTAGCAACTATTAAAGAACATGATAAAAAGGAGTTCTTAGAAATTGCTAAACAACTAGACAAATTAGGGTATAAATTTATAGCTACAAAAGGAACTGCAAGTATTTTAAGAACTATTGGAATAGATGCAGAAGTGGTTAGAAAATTAAATGAAGAAGAACCTAATATAATGGATGTTATAAGGAATAAAGAAGTGGATTTAGTTATTAATACTCCTACTAAAGGAAATGATTCTAAGAGAGATGGATTTATCCTTAGAAGAGCAGCTGTAGAAAGAAATATAGGCGTAATAACAGCTTTAGATACTTTCAGCGCATTAGTAGATATAAAAAGAAAAAAAGTATGTGATAGAGATTTAGAGGTATTTGATATAGCACATTAATTATCATCGAGAGTTTTGTAAAAAAATGCAGAACTCTCGATTTTTTTGTTGACAACAAAACGTGTGTTCGCTAAAATATAAATATCGAATATACGTTCGAGAAAATTTTTAGGAATATATATAAAGTTTAAGCATATGATTTATTATGTAAATAGATTGAGATTATATAAGGGGGAAATCACAATGAAAAAAACTAGTGGGGTATTTGTTAAAATTAATTACAAATTAGATAAGGAAAATAAGAGGTATATAAAAGATAACAGATCTAATAGTAAATCTAATGCCTTCAGTAAGTATTTGTTATGCGGTGGAAAGTATAATAAAGATGGAGGAACTATGATATTCCAAGTTGAGGATTTAAGAGAAGCTGAAGAGATAATAAACAATAATCCTTTTAAAATTGCTAGTTTTTATTCTTATGAGATTTTAAGTAAAAATTATATAAACTTATATAATTAAAATTAATAGTATTTAAACACAAAAGAGTACCGCTAACTACGTACGAGGTAGTTTTGCGATACTCATTATATTTCATATTGTATTGAAGAAATTACTAAAGAAAGCTCAGTTAATAGATTTATGTTAATACCAACTCTATCATTATCTATAGAACTTTTAAGTATTTTAATTGTTGGCCTAAGTGGATAGTTAGGTGGAGTTTCTTCAACCATAGCTATTTCACCATTGCTAAGTTTAACAATAGTTCCAGTAGGAAAAGGAACTATGACTTTAGTGAAGGCCTCAACCAAATCTGGGTCAAAGTGAGTCCCTGAGCCAGCCATTATGAATTCTAAAGCTTCACATGGCGAAAGTGCCTTACGATATGGTCTGTCTGAAGTCAAAGCATCGTATACATCTGTAATGGCCACTATTTTTGCAAGTAAACTTATCTGATCACCTTTTAAAGACATTGGGTAACCAGAGCCATCTTCTTTTTCATGATGTTGAAGTATAACGAGTTTTGAATTAGAAGTAAGATTAATAGCATTTGATAGATACTCATATCCTTTTGATGGATGGGTTTTCATTAAAGCAAACTCCTCGTTAGTTAAGGATGAGTTTTTAATAATAATTTCTTTAGGAACAAATACTTTTCCGATATCATGAATAAGAGCACCTACACAGAGATCTTTAAGATCATTTTTAGATAAATTTAAGGACATTCCCATAACTAAGGAAAGTACAGCTACGTTAACACAATGTTGGTAGGTATAGGCATCCATACTTTTTATATCTACTAAATTTACTAACATTTGTTTATTAGATAAAATATTTTCTATTAACTCAGTTGCAACATTTAATATGTCATCAAAATATTCTTCTCTCTGTTTTATTAAAAGGTTTTTATTTCTAGAAGATAAATTTTGTGTGTCCAACGAGGTTAATATTCTTTCTACACTTGAAAAAGTCTCACGAACAACTCTAATAGATTTTTGTCTTAGTTCTGGCTGAATTATATCTTCAATTTCTCCATTACTGTATTCATCTGTTATATATAAAGAAAATATATTTATGCTTCTTATTCTTTTTACAAGGTTATCAGTTAATCTAACCCCTTCTCTCAGTAGTATTCTACCGTTTTCATCAAAAATAGTTTTAGCTAGATAACACCCTTCTTTTACACATTCAATAGGGATAAGCCTCATTTTAACACCTCATAAGTTAAGAATATGTATAATTATACTATAAATTATCGTAATAAGCCATAATTTGAAAGGTAATTAGTTATAATTAGACATGAAAAAATTAAGACATAATGATGTAAAATAATCATAATGAAAAATGTATTTATTTATAGTATATAAAGGTATAAAATAATTGGTAGAAGAACATAAGTTGATGGAGTGATATGATATGAGCGAAAATATGAAAGATAGGCCTATAGGTTTTTTTGATTCTGGATTAGGTGGCTTAAGTGTTATGAAGAAAGCAATAGAAGATATGCCAGAAGAAGAATTTATATATTTAGGAGATTCTATAAATGCTCCATATGGAATTAAAGAAAATATAGAGATAAAAAGGTTAACTCTAAATGGTATAGAGTTTCTTATAGATAAAGGAGTAAAGGGGATAGTAGTAGCTTGCAATACTGCTACATCTGTTGCTATAGAAGATTTAAGAATGAAGTACAAGGACATTCCTGTAATAGGAATAGAACCTGCCTTAAAGCCAGCTGTAGAATTAAAGAGAGATGGAAAAATAATTATAATGGCCACCAATGCTACATTAAAGGAAAAGAAATTTGAGAAATTAATGGGAAAATATGCACAGGATAATGTAATAGTACCTCTCCCATGTCCTGGATTAGTGGAATATATAGAAAACGGCATTTTAGAAGGTACAGAAATTGATGATTTTTTAAGGAATTTATTAAAGGAACATATTGGCAGTAAAATAGGATCAATTGTATTAGGCTGCACCCATTATCCATTCATTAAAAAAGCAATCTCTAATATAGTAGGAGATGAAGTAGCTATTGTTGATGGTAGTAAGGGTACTTCTAGAGAATTAAAAAGACAATTAATGGAGATGAAATTAGTAAGTGATAGAAAAAGCAGAGGGAATATTGAAATTTTTAATACTTTGGGAAAAGACAAAATAGATTTATCGTTTTCATTAATAAATGTAAAATAAAGTTTTAAAAATTTAAGGAATTCTAAAATCCTTAAATTTTTTTATAAAAAACTTTGTTAAAATATTGACAAAAAACTAGCAAGCTGATATTATAATAATATAAAGTAAATATTCAGAAAATTTAAAAAAAGCAATGAATTAAGATTAAAATATATTAAAAATATTAAGGGGTGCGTTGTTATGGAAATAAGAGTAATGGATTATTTAGGAGAAAACTTTGCAATAGAGGACGCAATATTACTAAGAAGCGTTATATCAGACAATATTGGAAGTGATATAGTTCTAGACTTTGATGGAGTTGATAGAATTCCTTCTACATTCCTATGCTGCTTGTTCAATGACTTGATATATGCCCAAGGAAGAGACTTCATTATTAACCACATTAATGTGAAAAACTTATCAAATTATGCTGACTATTCAAGAGTAGTAAAAGGAACAACATTTAATTAATAGAATTTGCCCATATGAAGCTATCCATTTGGATAGCTTTTATATTTTTATAAAATAGTATATAATCATTAATAAATGACAGGAATTATTTGGTGAGAAAAATATAATAATATATTATGAAACTAAATAAACCTAAGTAATTTATTAATTTTTTATATTTGGAAGGAGATTAAAAATGACTAAACCTTTAGTAACAATAACTATGGCAAATGGAAAAGAAATAAAAGCAGAGCTATATCCAGAGATAGCTCCAAATACAGTAAAGAATTTTATAAGCTTAATTAATAAAGGATTTTACAATGGATTGGTATTTCACAGAGTTATACCAGGATTTATGATACAAGGAGGATGCCCAGAAGGCGTTGGAACTGGTGGACCTGGATATTCAATTAAAGGTGAGTTTTCAGCTAATGGCTTTAAAAATGATTTAAAGCATACTAAGGGAGTTCTTTCAATGGCTAGAGCTATGCACCCAGATTCAGCAGGAAGCCAATTTTTTATTATGGTAGCAAACTCTCCACATTTAGATGGACAATATGCTGGATTTGGAAAAGTTATAGAAGGATTAGATGTGGTTGATGAAATAGTAAGCGCAAAAACTGATTTCAGTGATAAACCATATGAAGATCAAGTTATGAAAGAAGTTAAAGTAGATATTTTTGAAGAAAAATACGACGAACCACAAACTCTATAAATCAAGGAGAAAATAGTATGTTAAACAATCATAAATCTATATTAATTTATGGTCTTGATAAAGAGGGACAGCAGGCATTGATAGCGCCTAATTATAGTACTATTGTTATCTCAAAAGAAATGGCTAATATGAAACTTAAAGAGATTATAGATGGTTATAAGTTTGAGAGCAATGATAAGGAACTTCCAGAAGAAAAAGTAGTTATATTTAACAACTTCACTGATGAAGAACTTCAAGGAATGATAAAACTAATTAGAGCTGTAGCACCAGGCTGTATACTTGCAGTAGTTACGCCAACATCAATAGATTGGACATTTGCATATTTAGTTGAGCATTTGATGGAAGAAAGAGAGTGGTACAGAAGTCAGCAGAAAGGAAGAGCTTAGTTGAGTAGAGTCGGAGATAGGATAAAGATAGCTAGAGAAAGTAGTGGATTATCACAAAAAGCATTAGCTAAAAAACTTGGATTAGCAGAGAAGTATGTTAATGAAGTTGAGCTAGGTAGAAAAGTTATAAGCGAAGCTTTAATAGCTAAAATAGGGAAAGTTCTAAACACAGATTTAAATGATATCAGCATGGTTGTTACAGATGAAGATCTGAAAAAGGAACAACATATTGAAGCTCCAAAGAAAAAAAATTCTTCTGTTTCAACGCCTAAGATGAATTTATCAGAAGTAAATGAAGATTGGAGCAGTGCATTTAGTTCTGTATTAAAAAAAGTACCTATTTACAACTATAATTTTGATAAAGAGTATGGTTACAGGGAACTGCCTATTCATTCAAACAAAATAAATGGATATTCAGTAGATAAAGTTTTTTATATATCAATTGAAGAAAATGATATGATGGGCTTTAGAATAGTAAAAGGTGATATAGCCTTAGTACATTCTGTAAAAGAAATTGAATCTAATGGTATATACTTAATTGAACACCAAAATAGTAGAGTGATAAGACAAATAAAGAAATTAGATGGAAATAAAATTCTATTAATAAGTAATAAGGGATCTATAAGTACTGAGACAGTTAATAGTAAAGAAATTAAGCTTTTAGCTAAATTAGATTTATTAGAAATTAAGTTATAAAAAGATAAGAAGTTATGGAGAAATTTCCTGACTTCTTATCTTTTTTATTATATATTTATTTCCAAAAACATAAAATGTTATATATAGTGTTTGAGGGGTGGTCATCGTTATAATTGAACATCTTTTAGCACAATATGAAATTTAAAACCATATAATGGATAATAGTAATTATGATAAAGGAGTTTTATGTTTTGGCAATTGGTAGATTAAAAATGCAATGTCTTTTAAAAGGAAGATATATACCTGTTGATAATTGTAAGATAACAATTACGCCTCAAAATGGTGAGGCACAAACCTATACACTTTCAACTGATAGCTCTGGATTGACTCCAGAGATAGATATCACAGCACCTCCTTTAGAATATTCTCAACAACCTATGGAATTAATGCCATATAGTTTATGTGATATCGCAGTAGAAAGAATTGGATTTAATCCTGTTTTTATAAGGGGATGTCAAATATTCCCTGAGAATACAGCTATTCAGGAAGTTAATCTAGATGAAAATATGCAAAGAGCTGAAAGGGCAGAGATAATAAATATAGAGGCTAATACTCTTTTTGGAAACTTTCCTCCTAAGATACCTGAGGATCCAGTTAAACCACTTCCACCACCATCTAGCGGAGTAGTATTATCTCAGCCAGTAGTACCAGAATTTATAATAGTTCATCAAGGAGGACCAAATTCTGCAGGTACAGACTATACAGTAAGGTATAACGACTATATAAAAAACGTAGCATCATGTGAGATTTATTCAACATGGCCTGAAACAACTATAAGAGCGAATATATTTTGCATAATATCTTTTACATTAAATAGAATCTATACTGAATGGTATAGAGGAAAAGGAAAGCCATTTGATATAACAAACTCAACAGCTTTTGATCATGCATTTAATTATGGAAGAAATGTATATGAGAACATAAGTGTAATTGTAGATGAAATTTTTTCAACTTATATAAAGAGACAAGGGGCTAGACAACCTCTTTTAGCTCAATACTGTGACGGAGTTAAGGTTCAATGTCCAGGATGGCTAACTCAATGGGGAAGCAAATATTTAGGCGATCAAGGAAGAACTCCTTATCAAATAATAACTAACTTTTATGGAAGTGATGTTGAGCTTACTACAGCTGAGCAAGTACAAGGAATTCCTAAATCATATCCAGGATATACTTTGACAATTGGTTCATCTGGTACTCCTGTAAGAACAATTCAAGGATATTTAAATAGAATATCTCAGAATTACCCACTTATACCTAAGGTAAGTGTTGACGGACAGTATGGAGCTAAAACTGCTGAATCAGTAAGAGTATTTCAAAGTATATTCTCTCTTCCACAAACAGGGAATGTAGATTATGCTACATGGTATCAGTTGTCTAATATTTACGTAGGAGTTACTAAGATAGCAGAATTAAGAGGCACTGATGATGATAGGAATAGAATATTTGTACCACCTAAAGGAATTACGGATTTTTATAATCCAGTAACACCTTCATTTGTATATTCAGATGATTTATTATAAATATGTAAAAGTAAAAGAGCTAGGGTATCCTAGTTCTTTTGCTTTTAAACACCTTCATTATTAAATTTAGGAACAAAGGTATTAGAATCTGTGCCGCTCTCTTGGATAAAACCTTTAGTTATACCTATAGAAACTGCATAATCAATTAAAGAATCATAATGTTTAGGGTTTAGTGATTTATTTATTTCAGGGAACTTAAAGGCCTTGTTAAGAGGAGTATATTGATTCATTAAGCTTATATAAACAGAATCACTAAATAATGAATATATCTCATCTAATACTTTCTTAGAATCAAATAAAAGACCAGGAAGCATTAAATGCCTTATTATTAACCCTTTTTTTACAATTCCATTACCATCAAACTCAACTGCTCCAACCTGTTTAAACATTTCTTTCAAAATAGAAATAACATTATCATGATAATTATTAGAGTCGGAATATTTAAGTGCATATTTATCATTAAAATATTTAAAATCAGGAAGATAAACATCAATATAACCTTCTAAAAGCTTAATGGTTTCTATAGAATCATACCCATTAGAATTATATACTATAGGGATAGATAAACCATTATTTTTAGCTATCTTTATAGCTTCAATTATTTGAGGAACATAGTGAGTTGGTGTAACTAGATTTATATTATTAGCTTTTTTTGCTTGAAGTTCTAAAAATATTTTACTAAGTCTATCTATAGAAACTATCTTACCGTTATAATCTTGACTTATTTCATGATTTTGACAAAACACACAAGAAAGATTACAGTGAGAAAAGAATACTGTTCCAGAACCATTTTCACCAGAGATACAAGGCTCTTCCCAGAAATGAAGTTCAGCTCTTGCTACCTTTAAATCTACTCCTGCTTTACAGTATCCTAACATTCCTTTTGTTCTGTTAACTCTACACTTTCTGAAACATAATATACAACTATCTAATTCATTCATATAGTTCATAATAACACCTCAGAAAGATTATACATCCTAATGGGATTTTAACCAATACTGCTTTACGTAGAAAAATACACATTGGAAAATAAATAGTAGACTAAGTACACCAAATACAGGATACAATACAGAAATTAAATTAGTGAAACCTATTTGAGAAATAGGTAAAGCAAATAAAATAACTATAAATATTCCTTTCTTAAAAGAAATATTAAAACTCTCCTCTAAGCTCTTACTTATCGAATATACATCTGATACCTCTGTAGAGAACATTTCTAATAATATTATTATAAGAAGCATAACTTGAATAACTTTACCAAAACGATTAGCTATATATAATAATGGAATCTCATATCTGTATATATAAGGCTGATTAAGCATTAGCATAATATTAATTAATATACATATAACAGTTAATCCTATAGCACCTAATGTAATTCCCCAGATTAAGGTGCTTTTCTTTTTAATTTCTTTGCTAAGAGGAGCTAGTACACCACTACAGCAAAGGATATTATAACCTGAGTATAAAATAGTAGATAAAATCCAATTGCTTTTCTGAACTGGGAATGAGACTAATGTCTTTATATTTATTGCATCTCTATAAAAAAATACGTAAAGAAGCATAATAGTAACTATGACCGTTATTAATGATGGGACTATAAAAGAATTTATTTCAATAAGTCCTTTAGTTCCTCTGAGTAATGTTAATATTGCGAATACTGCCATAATTAAGGTTCCTACTAATTTTGGAATTCCAAAAAATTGATTAAGTAAAGCACCAGAACCAGCTAAGATTATTGAGGCACTTGATATTATATATAAAGTTGTAATTGAACCTAATATTTTGCCTAAAATATTAGGACTTACTTTATTTATAACATGAGAATAAGAATTTAAATTATAATCTACACTAATTTTAGATATTATAGAGCCCATAATTATATAAAATATTCCACATATAATTATTCCAATAAAACTTTTAATACCGTAAGAAGTAAAAAATTGTGTTATCTCTTTACCAGAAGCTAAGCCAGCACCTACTATGGTTCCTATAAATACGGCAGCGACTTGAAAGATTTTTTGGATTTCTTTACTCAAATATATCCCTCCTTGGTCTAAATATGTTAACTCACCTATGATAAATATATATATTTACTTAACCGTTTATTCCAGTATTAGCAGAATAAATACTTTAAATTATTTTGGAAAAGCTAATAATATAAATTAAAATTTGGAGGGATAAAGGTGAAGAGATTTCTGGCTTTTTTTATAATAGTTATAATGAGTACATTTTTTGGGGGATGCTCACAAAAGGAGAAAGATACTGAAGAAACTATACAAGATGCTTTTGATTACGAAAAGGGACAAAAGATAGCTGATCAATACATAGAAAATCTAGCTAAAGGACAGTTTCAATTGTTAGAAGATTTAAGTACGCCAGACCTAAGCAATAGTAATAAGTTAATAACAGAAAAAGGCGAAAAAATTATATCTTATAAAAAGATGGATACTAAAGAAACAGGAAAGAGTATGTACTACAGATATAGAGTTAATAGATGCAAAGAAGGATCTCCAAGAACTGATTTAGATGATATAATCATCCAAGTTGAGAGAAGTGAAAATGGCTATCTAGTATCAGATGTAACAGCTTCAACAGAAATAGAAGTATTTTCAACAGCTTCATCTCTACGTGTAAAATATAAAGATGAGGTTAGAAATTACTTGCTCTTAAGAATAAATAATTTACCAAAAGAAACTTACCCTAAGATAAATAAAGCTCCTATATATAAAGAAACAATACCAACAGAAGAATTTGGGAGTATAAATCTTGCTTATGAAGGCAAAAAGATAGCTATAACATCAAAAGATAAAACTAAGACCTTTATAGGGATAGTTGAAATAGATTCAGAAGAAAAAAAGAAATCAACAGCTGATACAGGAAATTCAGAGATGACAGAGCAATTAGAACTTTTGGAAAGACCTATAGGTAAAAAGATAATACCTTTGGATTTAATATATGATAAAAATGTAGAACAGCTTATCTTTTCTAAAGATGAAGATTCACTAGTAGTTCAGTATTCTGAGGCTAATAAGGGAAAGGGTATAAATATATATAAATCAAATAGTGGTGAGCTTCAAGATGTAAGGCTTGATGACATGTTCCCTAGAGAAAAATATAATGTTTTGATAAATAAATTAAATGAAAAAGATTTATACGTAAAAATAACTCCATTAGAAGGAGTAAAAGGAATAAGAGAAGATGTCATAGGGGAATATTCCATAAATTTAAGGGATTTAAATATAACCAAACTATAATATAATACTTATATAAGATAATATTATAGAAAAAGGTGAGAACATGGATAATAAACTTTGGGGGAATAAAAGATATCTAAGCTTAAATTATTTTTTAAGAGAGAAGTTTGGAGAAAAGATATTTAAGATATCCTTAGATGCTGGATTTTCTTGCCCCAATAGAGACGGAAAGATAAGTAAAGGCGGATGTTTATTTTGCAGTGAAAGAGGTTCAGGTGATTTTGCTGGAGATAGGAATTTTTCAATAGAAAATCAGTTTGTTGATATAAAAAATATGATGGCTAACAAATGGAAAAATGGAAAATATATAGCTTATTTTCAAGCGTATACTAATACATATGCACCAATAGATATCTTAAAGGAAAAATATGATGAGGCTCTTAAACAAAAGGATGTTGTAGGCTTAGCTATAGCAACAAGACCAGATTGTTTATCAGAAGAGGTTTTAGACTTATTAGAAGAGATAAATAAAAAGGTATATGTTTGGATAGAGCTAGGTTTTCAAACGGTAAGTGATGAAACAGCGAGACTTATCAATAGAGGTTACACATTAGATGTTTTTGAAAAAGCTTTAGAGGATTTAAGAAAAAGAAATATAGATGTTGTTGTACATACTATATTTGGATTGCCTAAGGAAAATAAAGAAGATATGCTTAATACCATAAGATATTTAGCTGATAAAGATATTCAGGGAATAAAATTTCATCTTCTTCATTTGATGAAAGATACACCAATGGTAAAACTATATGAAAAAGGAATGATAGAGTTTCTATCTAAGGAAGATTATATAGATTTAATATGTCAATCAATTTGCATGTTACCACAAAATGTAGTTGTACATAGGCTAACAGGAGATTCTCCAAGAGAGCTATTAATAGGACCAATGTGGAGCTTAAAAAAGTGGGAAATATTAAATGAAATAGATAAAACAATGGAAGATAATGATTATTATCAAGGGAAATTTAAAAAATAGTTAGAAGGAAAAACAGAGTAGATATTTTTATCAACCCTGTTTTTTTTATTTACTAAAGTTTTGTGTATGGGAACAGTAGGCAATTGGAATAATATTTTAAGATTAGTAAAAAAATAGTTTAGCAAAAGTTTTTTAGAGGAGGGTTAAACCTAATGAAAAAAATAATGAAAACTATGGATGGGAATGAAGCAGCAGCTTATGCATCCTATGCATTTACAGATGTAGCAGCAATATATCCTATAACTCCATCAACACCTATGGCTGAGGGGGTAGATGAATGGGCGGCTCATGGTAAAAAGAATATGTTTGGTCAAACCGTAAAGGTTGCTGAGATGCAGTCAGAAGCAGGTGCAGCAGGTTCAGTACATGGATCACTTCAAGCAGGAGCATTAACAACTACTTACACAGCATCTCAAGGATTATTATTAATGATTCCTAATATGTATAAAATGGCTGGAGAGTTATTGCCAGCAGTGTTTCATGTAAGTGCTCGTGCTATTGCAACTCATGCTCTCTCTATATTTGGAGACCATCAAGATGTTATGGCATGCAGACAAACAGGTTTTGCTTTATTAGCGTCCTCAAATGTTCAAGAAGCAATGGATCTTGGATGTGTAGCACATCTTTCAGCAATAAAAGGAAGAGTTCCTTTTGCACATTTCTTTGATGGATTTAGAACCTCTCATGAATACCAAAAGATTGAGGTTATTGACTATGAAGATTTATATAAAATAGTGGATCATGATGCCATTCAAGCATTTAGAGATAGAGCGTTAAGTCCAGAACATCCAGTAGCTAGAGGTACAGCTCAAAATCCAGATGTATATTTTCAAGGTAGAGAAGTTTCAAATCCATTCTATAATGCAATACCTGATATCGTAGAAGAATACATGGTAAAGATAGAAAATATAACAGGAAGAAGATATCATCCTTTTGATTATTATGGAGATCCAAATGCTGAGAACATAATAGTAGCTATGGGTTCTGTATGTGATACCATAGAGGAATCTATAGATTATTTAAGAGGAAAAGGAGAAAAAGTCGGAGTAATTAAAGTTCATTTATATAGACCATTTTCAACTAAATACTTCTTTGATGTGTTACCTAAAACAGTTAAGAAAATAGCCGTTTTAGATAGAACTAAAGAACCAGGGTCAATAGGAGAACCACTTTATCTAGACGTAACTAAACTTTTTTATAATGAAAGTGAAAAACCAGTAATTATTGGAGGAAGATATGGTTTAGCGTCTAAAGACACAAGGCCATCACAGATTTTAGCTGTGTTTGATAATTTAAAACAACAAAATCCTAAAGATAACTTTACTATAGGTATAATAGATGATGTTACTAATACTTCGTTAAAAGAAGGACCAAGTGTAGAAACCACAGCAGAAGGAACTATAAGTTGCAAGTTCTGGGGCTTAGGTTCAGATGGAACTGTTGGAGCAAACAAATCAGCAGTTAAAATAATTGGAGATAATACAGAACTATATGCACAAGCTTATTTTGCTTATGACAGTAAAAAATCTGGAGGAAGTACCATATCTCATTTAAGATTTGGAAAGGAAAGAATAAGATCCCCTTATCTAGTTTATGAAGCAGATTATATAGCTTGTCATAATAGGTCTTATGTGTATAACTTTGATGTAATAAAGGGATTAAAGAAAAACGGTACATTTGTACTTAATTGTCCTTGGAGTGAAGCTGAATTAGATGAAAAACTGCCAGCATCACTTCGTAGATACATAGCAGAAAATAATATTAATTTTTATACAATAGATGCAGTAGGAATAGCTAGAAATATAGGACTTGGCGGTAGAATCAATATGATAATGCAAAGTGCCTTCTTTAAGCTTGCAAAAGTTATCCCAGTAGAAGATGCCGTTAATTATCTTAAAACCTCAGTAGAAAAAACTTATGGCAAAAAGGGTCAAAAAATAGTTGATATGAACAAAGCAGCTATAGACCAAGGAACAGAAGCCTTAATAAAAGTTAATATACCTGAAACTTGGAAAAATGCAAAAGATGAAGCTGTAAAAGAAAAAGATGAACCTGAATTTGTAAAGAAAATTCAAAGAGTAATGGCTAAAAATGAAGGCGATGATCTACCTGTTAGCGCATTTGTGGGATTTGAGGATGGAACATATCCACTTGGAACCACTGCATATGAGAAGAGAGGAATAGCTGTAATGGTTCCAGAGTGGCAGATGGAAAAGTGTATTCAATGTGGTCAATGTGCGTATGTGTGTCCTCATGCAACTATTAGGCAATTTTTATTAGATGAAGAAGAGGCTAATAATAAACCTGAAACTCTAGTAACAAAACAAGCAACAGGAAAAGGGTTAGAGAAGTATCAATATCGTATTGCAATAAGTCCATTAGACTGTACTGGTTGTGGTAACTGTGCAGATGTATGTCCAGCTCCAGGAAAAGCCTTAATTATGAAATCAGCAGAAGAACAAATAGAACTTCACAAAGATCACTGGGAATTTGTTATGACCCTTAAACCTAAAGAAGATTTAATGGATAGAAATACATTAAAAGGAAGTCAATTAATAAGACCGTTATTAGAATTTAATGGAGCATGTCCTGGATGTGGAGAAACTCCATACATAAGACTATTAACTCAATTATTTGGTGAAAGAATGATGATTGCAAATGCAACTGGATGTTCTTCTATTTGGGGAGCTAGTGCTCCATCAATTGCTTATACAACTAATGCAGAAGGAAAAGGTCCAGCTTGGGCAAATTCTCTATTTGAGGATAATGCAGAGTTTGGATATGGTATGTATTTAGGAACAAAGCAAATAAGAGCTAAATTAGCAAGTCTTATAGAAGAAGCTGCTAACTCTGATATTGATGAAGAATTAAAAGAAGCCTTTAACTCATGGTTAACAGGAATGGATAGTGGAGAAGAATCAAAGCTTGCAAGCAAAAAGATTCTTAGCTTATTAAAAGATGGAAAATATTCTAGTGATGAAAAGCTTCAAGAAATCTTAAAGAGAAAAGACTATTTAGTAAAACAATCTCAATGGATAATTGGAGGAGATGGTTGGGCTTACGATATTGGATTTGGGGGCTTAGACCATGTATTAGCTTCAGGGGAAGATGTAAATATATTCGTAATGGATACAGAAATATATTCCAACACTGGTGGTCAATCTTCTAAATCAACTCAAATAGCTGCTATAGCTAAATTTGCAGCGAGTGGTAAAAAAGTAAGAAAGAAAGACCTTGGAATGATGGCTATGAGTTATGGCTATGTGTATGTTGCACAGATTGCTATGGGTGCTAACATGAATCAAACAATAAAAGCTATAAAAGAAGCTGAAAGCTATAAAGGACCATCAATAATTATAGCTTATGCTCCTTGTATAAGTCATGGTATCAAGATCGGTATGGGAAGTAGCATAAAAGAAGAAAAGAAAGCAGTAGACTCAGGATACTGGCATCTATATAGATACAATCCACAACTTAAGGATGAAGGAAAGAATCCATTTATGCTTGACTCAAAAGAGCCTAAGGAAAGTTATAAGGACTTCTTAAATGGAGAAATTCGTTTCTCATCACTAATGACTGTATTCCCAGAAATTGCAGATAAGATGTTTGACGCAGCTGAAAAAGATGCAAAAGAGAGATATGGAAACTACAAGAGATTATCAGAAATGAATTTTAGTGAATAGTTTTAGCTAAGTAGATATGTATCTAAGTAAATAATTAGATACGTAATTGCATACTTAATTATCTAAGTATCTAATTATTTAAGTATCTGATTATCTAATTACCTGATTACTTAATTACCTAATTATCTAATTATTTATACACCAATAGATTATTAGTAGCATAAAAAGAGGCATCTCACTTTTTGAGACGCCTCTTTTTTTACTTCTCGTTAGCATCTACCCAATCCTTTGCATTACGTACTTCAGACACATTAGGTATAGATACCTTTGATACAGGTTTTAAATCTTCTATGTTTGCCCAAGCGGCAGTTTCATGCTTTTCTATAGGTAAAGACATATCCTTTTCTTTTTCATTAATATTTTTCTTAGTCATATAATCACAATCCTTTCTTGAAATATATTAGCTTTATTAGTATTTGCAAGATTAATGATATATTTCATATATTCTTAATGGTTAATGAGGAAAAATAAAACAATATTGCTATTGATTAACCAAGAAAAAGTTGTTAAAATAAAAACATAAATATTAATGAAAATCATTATCATCAGGAGGGAATTATGAAAAAGGTAGCAGTAATTTATTGGAGTGGTTCAGGTAATACTGAAGAAATGGCTAATTTAATAGCAAAAGGAGCTACAGAAGAAGGTGCAGAAGTTAAAGTTCTTTTAGTTTCAGATGCAACACTTGAAGATGTTAAAGATGCTGATGTAGTTGCTTTAGGTTCACCAGCTATGGGGGATGAAGTAATTGAAGAAGGCGAAATGGAACCATTTGTTGAATCTATAAGTGGTGTTATAACAGGAAAACCTGTAGGTTTATTTGGATCATACGGCTGGGGTTCAGGAGATTGGATGGTTAGCTGGGTTGCTAGAATGAATGATTATGGTGCAAATGTTATAGAAGAAGGATTAATAGTAAATGAATTCCCACAAGGGGAAGAAGCTGATAAATGCGTTGAATATGGAAAGAAAATAGTGAAATAATAATCATAAAGTATTTTTTAGAGAGAGGTAGAAGAATGGAAAAAGAGAATAAACTTTTTTTTGAAATACTTAGTAAAATGGGTGAAGAAGAGTATCTAAAAAACTTTTTTACTTATCTGTTATCTCCAGTCATAGCTGGTATTAAACCATCTTCTACTATTACGTTAACAAGAGGAGCAAAAGGTTTATACAATCTATGGCAGTCCATGGGTAAAAATTTTTTAGATGAAATAGGATTAAAGTCTATAAATTTAAGAGAGGATGACAAGTCATTAGTTGCTCTTGTTTATAATGAAAATGCTCTAGAAGATACATTGTCTCAAGAATGTAATTTAACTTTTCTTGAAGACATAGGGTATTGTAGAGAGGATGATATAGATAATTTATTAAGTGGCTTGATATCTAGATATAAAGAGGTTCATTGTCCTCACGAATTAGGTATATTTTTAGGTATTCCACTTGAAGATGTAAAAGCATTTATGGAGTGTACTAGAGAAAATTGCTTAATGTGTGGATATTGGAAGGTGTATGGTGATAAAGAAAAAGCTACTAGGATATTTAATCATTATGATAAAAGCAAAGATATAGCAATGAAAGGTATTATGAAAGGGATAACCCTTAATAATATAATTTATGATATAAAAGAGAATTGGTATATGTAGAAAAGAGAGTTCCTGTGGGTAAGGAGCTCTCTTTTTAGAATTAAATAACTTGGAATATGTAGAATTTTAAATAATATGATTCATCTGATCCCCAAAGTATAGGATGGTCTGAAGATTGAGTTCTAAATTCCACTTGACGAAGTTGTCTTTTAGCATCTTTTGCAGCATCCATAATTGTCTCAGAAAGCAGCTCCTCACTCATATAATGAGAACAAGAACAAGTAATTAAATAACCGCCTTTTTTAACCATCTTAAGGCCTCTAAGGTTTATTTCCTTGTAACCTCTTTTAGCACCTTTTATAGTATCTCTGCTTTTTGTAAAGGCTGGAGGATCTAAAATAACAACATCATATTGTTTACCTTCTTTAGACCAGTCAGCTAAAACATCAAAAGCATTATGACATTCAAACTTAACTGTATCAGATAAATTATTAAGCGTTGCATTTCTAGTTGCAAAATCAACAGCATGTTGAGATATATCTATTCCTAATACAGATTTAGCACCAGCTATTCCAGCGTTTAAAGCAAAAGATCCAGTGTGAGTAAAGCAGTCTAATACATCTGCATCCTTACATATTCTGTGGATAGCTTTTCTATTTTCTTTTTGATCTAAAAAGAAGCCTGTCTTTTGACCATTTTCAATATCTACATAATACTTAACTCCATTTTCAACTATTTGAACCATGGTATCAAAAGGTTCTGTTAAGAATCCTTTCTTTTGTTCTAGTCCTTCAATTTCTCTAGTTGAAATATCACTTCTTTCGTAGATTCCTTTTGCATTAAAATCTTCTTTTAAAATTTTAACAACAGTATCTCTGTATTTATCCATACCTAAAGTAGATATTTGAATTACATAATAATCTTCAAACTTATCTACAGTAAGACCAGGAAGAAAATCCGCTTCTCCAAAAATAAATCTACAAGAAGAAGTATCTATTATTTTTTCTCTATACTGCCAAGCCATAGAAAATCTTTCTTTAAAGAAATCTTCGTCTATTTCTTCCTCAATGTTTTTAGTCATTATTCTTATAGTAATCTTTGATTTATCATTAACATAACCCTTGCCTAAAAATATACCCTTAAAGTCATAAACTTCAACTATGTCACCATTAACATAGTCTCCATCGTATTCATTTATTTCATTGATATATATCCAAGGACGTCCGTGTAGAAACTTTTTGGTTAAACCTTTATGTAAATAGAATTTACAATCCATAATTTCACTCCTTAAATTAGGCATCTTCAAAAAATAAATAAGTCAGTATGCTCGCCTATTTTGTGTTCTACTGCGTCAACAGAATCCTTAGATAGCACTACTATCTTCGGAATCTGTTTCCTTGTATAACTCAAAATATACTTCGCATCTTTGACTTGGTATTTATTTTCAGATGCCTTAAACTAATATAAATTATAGCATAAAAGATTTGATTTACTAGAGGGCATTATTTCTATTGAAAAATATCTGATAAGTTATTACTATTATAATGTGAAGTAAATCTTGATTCAGATAAACTGGAGGGTAATTATATGAAAGAAAGAAAAAGAGGTATACTTATAACTATATTTTTAGTGCTTCAAGGAATTGGTGCCTTTTATGGAATGTTTGTTTATTATACTAATAAATGGGCTTATAATATGGCAAAGTCTAATTCGCTGCTTGCAGATACATATCAGGTATTGTCAAGTACGGAAGTTGTAATAAATACGATAGTTTCATTAATAACTTTAATAGCTATTGTTGGAGTATTTAGGTGGTATAGTGGTTCTATTTATTTGTATGTTGTAATTAATGCCATATCTTCAATTACAGGAATAATGTTTCAACCTAGTGCATCCATAATTGTATCGTACATAGTTAAAATGATTATAGTAGTGGCTATTGCAAAAAGCCTATTAGATAAAATAAAAACCCAATAGTTTGCATAATAAAAATGCTCTTCATTTCTAATACTATTATAGTAAGAAAGGAGGAGTGTTTTTATGTCTTGGGATAAAATAAGAGAAATGAACTTGTTTGATAAACTAAAGGATGAGGTGAAAAATATTCCTAGTGTGGACTCAAGCAAAATTGAAGAGTATATAACCGACCCAGAAAAATTGCAAACTTTTAAAGATTATATTCATCAAGGATATGATTCTAGATCGTTAGGAGAAGAAATGGGTCTAACTACTAATCAAGTTGAGATAATAAAGGAACTTTTAGGAAAATTATAATAAAAAAGATGTTGCTATAAATTTAATTAGCAACATCTTTTTTTGTTTTTAAAAGCACAAAAAAAGTAATATTAAATAAAATATTAGCAGAAGAACTTGTTTGTAAAATAAAAAATTGGAATATAAAAAAGTTCTTCTCAATATTAATTTTATATGAACACTGAATATAGTGAAAAGGGAGACTAATAATGGGAGTTATAAGATACCCTAAATATACTCAAAGAGACTTATCTAGAAGTTTATTTGATATTAAAGGCGATAGATGTTTTAAATTAAGTATTAGCTTATCAAGAGTTAAAAAAAATAAGGTTCTAATTATAGGGAGAAATCCCAAAAGGCTAGAGGATGATAGTTGTAATAATGTAACTAAAAGAATAGTAAAATTTTTGAGAGCCAAAGAAGAGTATGGTAATTATATAAGTACTGTAGAGATGGTTAACCTTTTTGTGGTTTATGATTTCGAAGAAGTTCAATACAATAAAGGCTATAGAAATTTTATATGTGGAAATGAAGACAACTTTGAAATAGATGGGAAGCGTATAAAAAATGATGAAGTAATAAAACAGGCAATAGAAGAATCAAGCGAAATTATATTAGCATGGGGTGAACCTATAAAGGGAATAGAAAGTCTTTATAATGAAAGAATAGAAAAGGTATTGAAGATATTAAGAGACTGTTTAATAGAGTCTAATGAAGAAAAAAATATATATACAATAGGAGATCTTAGTGTAAAAGGATATCCTAAACATCCTTTAGCTTGGAGTTTTAGAGATGCTGTTAAAGTATACTAAAACATAAGATAAAACAGATACCCCTGTGATTTCACAGGGGTATCATAATAGGGAGATATAAAATGTTTACTAATACGAATAAGGGGAATACTATTCAAGAGATAACTGGCTATTAATTAACTCTTGAATCTTAGGAGTACATCTTCTTCCACAACAACCACCGGAACCAGCGCCTGTTGCTTTTTGTACTTCCTGAACGGTGTGTGCACCGTTTTTTATAGCATATTTAATTTTTGATCTAGGAATAGCCTTACATAAACAAACCTTAGTCAGTTTATCAAGTATCTCCTGATTTAAGTTGTTGTCCATAAGACTATAACCTCCAATCATTATTGGTTAAGGGGATAAATAGGTATTTGGAAAGTGGTTATTTCCTTGTACCTATATTAAAACATATTGCTATATAAAAGTCAATACTAATTAATAGAAATTATTCGTTAAATAAATTAAAGTTAAGTTTAAACCTTCACATGAAAAGTTTTACTTTATGATAAAGTATCACATTGACTTTTTAAAATCACTATTATATAATTCATTTAAAGACTATGAACAGGGCAAGTACTTAGTTTTCTTTGTTTTTAGAGAGTAACTGGTTGGTGGAAAGTTACAACAAGAATTAAGGAAAATCACCTGGGAGTTGGAGGCTGAAATTAATAATATAGTAAGCTTTTCCCGTGTTCTTGCGTTAAAGGATAAAGTATGTTAGTACTTGATTTAATACTACTTCGCATAAAGTCGTTGAAATTTAGAAGTAGTTCGAACCTAAAGGTGGGATTGCGAATATAACTTCGTCCGTTAGGATGAGGTTTTTTTTATTGCTTTTTATTAAAGAAAGGAGAATACAAATGTATAAAAAGATAGACACATCTAATGGCTTTTTGGATATGGAGAAACAAATAGCAAGTTTTTGGAAAGATAAAGATGTAATTAAGAAAAATTTCAATATGAACGAAGATGGAGAGTTTTTTACCTTCTATGATGGTCCTCCAACTGCAAATGGAAAACCTCACGTAGGTCACGTTTTAACAAGGGTTATGAAAGATATAATCCCTAGATTCAAGGTAATGAAAGGTTTTAAGGTAGTTAGAAAAGCTGGGTGGGATACTCACGGACTTCCAGTAGAGCTTGAAATAGAAAAGAAGCTAGGTATATCAGGAAAAGAACAAATAGAAGAGTACGGCGTTGAAAAATTTGTTCAAGATTGTAAAGAAAGCGTATTTACTTACGTTAGTATGTGGGAAGAAATGACTAATAAAATAGGTTACTGGGTAGATATGGAGAACCCATATGTAACTTATCACAACACTTATATAGAGTCAGTATGGTGGGCTTTAAAACAAATGTGGAATAAGGATCTTTTATATAAAGGTCATAAAATAATGCCATATTGCCCAAGATGCGGAACTGCCTTATCTTCTCATGAAGTTTCTCAAGGATATAAAGATGTTAAAGACTTAACTGCTATAGCTAAGTTTAAGGTTAGAGGAGAAGAAAATAAATATATATTAGCATGGACAACAACTCCTTGGACATTACCTTCAAATGTTGCTTTATGTATAAATAAAGCTTATACCTATGTTGAGGTTAAAAAAGAGGAAGAAGTATATATACTTGCTAAAGATTTAGTTGGCAAAGTATTAGGAGAAGAAGTTGAAATCATAAAAGAGTTTAAAGGTGAAGAGTTATTAGGCTTAGAATATGAACAATTATTACCTTTCGCTAAAGTTGAAGGTAAAGGTTTCTATATAGTTCATGGAGACTATGTTACTTTATCAGATGGTACTGGTATAGTTCATATAGCACCTGCTTATGGTGAAGATGATAGTTTAATAGGAAGAAAGTATAACCTTCCTTTTGTTAATTTAGTTAATGGAAAAGGAGAATTTGAGCCAGAAGTTACTCCTTGGGCTGGAAAGTTTGTTAAGAAATGTGATGATGATATAGTTAAGTATTTAGATGAGCATAACAAGCTTCTAAGGGCAGAAAAGCATCTTCATTCATATCCTCACTGCTGGAGATGTGATACTCCATTATTATATTATCCAACAGATAGCTGGTTTGTAAAGACTACATCTTTAAGAGATAAACTTCTTGAAAATAACAATAAAATAAATTGGTATCCAGATAACATTAGAACAGGAAGATTTGGTAAGTTCTTAGAAAATGTTATAGACTGGGGAATATCAAGAAATAGATACTGGGGTACTCCACTTCCTGTTTGGGAATGTGAATGTGGACACCAAGAATGTATAGGAAGTATTGAAGAATTAAAACAAAAAGGAATTAACGTTCCAGAAGATATAGAATTACACAAACCTTATATAGATAATGTTCACTTAAATTGTGAAAAGTGTGGAAAGAAAATGAAGAGATATTCAGAAGTTATAGACTGCTGGTTTGATTCAGGATCTATGCCATTTGCACAATTACATTATCCATTTGAAAATAAGGAAGCTTTTGAAGCTAACTTCCCAGCACAATTTATATCAGAAGCAGTAGACCAAACTAGAGGATGGTTCTATACTCTACTAGCGATATCTACAGCTATATTTGATACAAATTCTTTTGAAAATTGTATAGTTTTAGGTCACGTATTAGATAAAAAGGGTTTAAAGATGTCTAAATCTAAGGGTAACGTTGTTGCACCTAATGATGTTTTAGACACAGTAGGAGCAGATGCTACTAGATGGCATTTCTATACTGCAAGTGCACCATGGTTACCTACAAGATTCTCAAAAGATGATGTTGCAGACACTCAAAGAAAGTTCCTAAGCACTTTATGGAATGTATACTCATTCTACGTTCTATATGCTGATTTAGATAAATTTGATGCAACTAAATACTCAGATTTTAAATCATCTAATGTAATGGATAAATGGATATTATCTAAGTTAAACACACTTATAAAAGTGGTTGAAGACAATTTAGAAGGTTACAAGATAACTCAAGCTGCATTATCTATTGAAGAATTTGTAGATGAATTATCTAACTGGTATGTAAGAAGAAATAGAGCTAGATACTGGACTACAGAATTGAGTGAAGATAAGATAGGAGCATATACAACTTTATATAAAGTTTTAGTTACTTTATCAAAGATAGGTGCACCATTTGTACCATTTATGACAGAAGCTATATACCAAAGTTTAGTTGTTTCTTTAGATAAAAATGCACCTGAAAGTGTACATTTAACTATGTGGCCAGAATATGATGCTTCAGCTGTTAATGAAGATTTAGAAAAAGAAATGGATTTAGCTTATTCTATAGTTAAAATGGGAAGAAGTGCTAGAAATACAGCTAACATCAAGAACAGACAGCCGCTTTCAGAAATGTTAGTATCAACAGATTCTCTTCCAGATTATTATGGAGACATCATAAAAGATGAGCTTAATATTAAAGTTGTTGAATTTGGAGCTGACCTTTCAAAGTATGTTAATTTTGAAATAAAACCTAACCTTCCTGTTTTAGGTAAGGCTTATGGAAAGATGATTCCTGGCATAAGGAAAGAAATCGCTGCTAGAAATCAAATGGATTTAGCTCAAAAGATACAAAACGGAGAAGTAGAAGTTATTAATGTAAATGGAACTGAGATAGAATTAAATAAGGAAAGCCTATTAGTAACTATGCAAGGATTAGAAGGTTATGCTTTCTCTGGAGAAGGTTCTATAGGAGTAGTTTTAGATACTACAATAACTGAAGAACTAAAAGAAGAAGGACATTTAAGAGAAATAATATCTAAGATCCAAAACATGAGAAAAGAAAGTGGTTTTGAGGTTGCAGATAGAATAAACTTATATGTTTCTGGAAATGAGTTATTAGAAAAAGTAGTTAATAAATTCCAAGCAAATATTAAGACAGATACTTTGACTGATAATATTTTCTATAACGAAGATAAAAACTATGTAGAAGCTAATATCAATGGTGAAAAGCTTAGTATGTTAGTAGAAAAATTAAGTTAAATATAAATAAGCAATATGCCTTAAGGGTATATTGCTTATTGAATGTATATAATATTTTGCGCTGAGGTGAAATTATGGAAAACAAAGGTAAAAAGGAAGGATTCTCCTCGTCTTTAGGAGTTTTCTTTGCTACACTAAGTGGGGCTATTGGATTGGGGAATATATGGAAGTTTCCTTATGTAACTGGGGCTAATGGGGGAGCGGCATTTATACTTATATATTTTATATTTGTATTATTATTAGGAATTCCTTTGATGTTAAGTGAGTTTTATATTGGAAGAAGTACTAAAAGAAATCCTTTTGGATCAATTGGGGCCATAGAAGAAAGTAATTATCATAATTTTAAGTTTAACTTTCTAAATAAGATAAGAAAAAGTGGAATCTTTAAACTTATAGGATGGCTGGGAGTTACAACAGCAGCATTTATAATGTTTTATTATTCAGCAGTTGCTGGATGGGTTTATGAATATTTATTTAAGGCAATAAAGGGTGACTTCTCACCACTTAAAAATCTTACGGGAGAAGAAGCTGTAAGGTTTACTTCAGACACATTTAACAATAGTGTTAATGGTACATATACTCCTATGATATGGCAATTAGTTGTTTTAGTTGTCGTATCTATAGTATTAGTAGCGGGAGTTAAAAATGGAATAGAGAAGGTCACAAAAGTATTAATGCCATTATTTCTACTTCTTATACTTCTTTGTGATATAAGATCATTAACTTTATCTAAAGCTGGAGAAGGATTAAGTTTTCTGTTTACTCCAGACTTTTCTAAAGTAACAGCTGGAACGTTACTTACAGCTTTAGGGTTAGCATTTTTTAAGCTAGCTTTAGCTATGGGAATATTAATTGTTTACTCAAACTATTATAAAAAAGATACAAACTTAATGGGTAACTCAGTTAAAGTAGCAATATCTGATACGGTAATATCATTAATGGCAGGAGTAGCTATATTTCCAGTAGTTTTTGAATTTGGGATAAGTCCAAGTTCAGGTCCAAGTTTATTATTTAAAAGTATACCACTAGCATTTGCACAATTACCTTTTGGGAATGGACTCTTGGCTATTTTCTTCTTATTGACAGCTATAGCAGCAACTACAGCTATGATTTCTCTAGTAGAAGCACCTGTAAGAATGTTCATGGAAGAATTTAATATGAGCAGAATTAAATCTGTAGGAATAACTTCAACAATAATATTTATAATAGGTGCTATTACAGTACATCCTAAGAGTATATTTGGAGCTGTACTTATTGGAAACAAAAATTTCTTTGATTTATTTGGTTTCCTAACAGATAATGTTATGATGCCGTTTGCTGCATTATTAACAGCGATATTTATAGGATACTTTATTAAAAAAGACAGCTTTAAACAAGAACTTACAAATTACGGACAGCTAAATAAAAATGTTAAGTATCTACCATACCTTAGAGTATGTTTAAGATATATAATTCCTATATTAATTACAGTTATTTTCTTAAATAGTATAGGTGTATTTAATTAATTTGTTAAATTATATAAAAAATAGTAGAAATCAGCCCTAAATTTGTCATTTAGGGTTGATTTTAATTTTATAATTGATAAAATGGTAATTAGCTTATGAAAATAATTGAAAACTTTATTAAACTTTCGTATAATTAAGGGAGGAAAACGTTTAGTACGGATTAATTTAATAAAAGTGTTTAAAATATAATAAGAGCTGAACTTAGTAAAGTACCAAGTGGAAATAAATATAAAAAATATTGTGATAAGCGGGAGTGATTTAGTTATGGCGACTTCTATTAAAGACGTTGCAAGAGAAGCGGGAGTTTCAATAGCAACAGTTTCAAGAGTTTTGAATGACATCGATGTTGTAAATGAGGAAACAAAAAAGAAAGTTGTAGATGCGATTAAGAAATTAGGCTATAGACCTAATATAGTTGCAAGAAGTTTAAAAACTCAAAGAACAAAGACAATAGGTATACTTATACCAGATATATCTAATCAGTTCTATCCTGAAGTGGTTAGAGGAGCAGAAGATGTAGCTAATATTTATGATTATAATGTTATGTTATGTAATTCTGACTTTGATGTAGAAAAAGAAAAAGAATATTTAAGAGTTCTAAAAGAAAAAATGGTAGATGGAGTTTTATACATGAGCTCTTCTCTACAAGATGAAATTTTAGGATTAATAAATGAATTAGACGTAAAAACAGTGTTAATTGAAACTAAAGATAAGGAAAGTAAGTTACCAAGTGTTACTATAGATAACGAAAAGGCAACTTATGAAGCGACTAGATATCTATTAGATAAAGGGTTAAAAAAGATAGCTTATATAGGAATAGAAAAAGAAGAATTAAATGCTTGGGCAGAGAGATTTAATGGTTATGAAAAAGCTATGAAAGAATCAGGATTTGAAATAGATCCTAAGAGAACATTCTTTGGTCCATTAAAAGTTAAAACTGGTAGTGAAGGCGTAGAGGCTATAGTTTCTTCTGGTGAATCTATAGATGGAATAATATGTGGTTCAGATGAAGTAGCTATGGGTGCTATAAATGCTTTAAGAGATAAGGGAATAAGCGTTCCAGAAGACGTTAAAGTTATGGGCTTTAATAATATCTACTCATCAGCTGTTTTCTATCCTAAGATAACAACAATAGCTCAACCTATGTATGATATGGGATCAGTAGCTATGAGAATGCTTATTAAGCTTATAAATCAAAAAGAACTAGAACAAGGACATTATGTTTTAGAACATGAGTTAATTGAAAGAGATAGCTGTAAATAGCATTTAGGAGTTCCAAAAGTTTGGGGCTCCTTTTTATTCTTTAGGAAATTATACACATTATTGCTGTAGAAGCTTTTTACAGCTTCATGAAATTCATTTACTATAAATGAACTACTCCTAAAGAATAAAAAACAAGAAAATTGAGCGCCTGCCAGCTTTCCTCACATGCGTTTGGAAAGGCAGATGCGCAAAAAAAATCGACGGCTCATAGTCGCCTTAGCGATTTTTTTATAAAAATATTTTGGAGAGAAATTTTAAAATGAATTTTAATTATAAGGTAATTGTAAGTAAGAGAAGAAAAACAGTAAGAGTAAAAATAGCCTCAGAAAAAGAAGTAATCATATATTCTCCTTATAGAATTAGCAATAAGGAAGCAGAAGCTATAATTAATTCAAATATAAAACAAATAGAAAAACTTATAGACAAACTAGCAAAGCTTAGGGGACCATCCATACTAGAAAGAGGTTGGTTGTATATTTTAGGTGAAAAAGTTCCTATAACTATAATTGAGAAAAAAGAAGAGGAAATAAGTTTAAAATATGATGGGGAAAGAGTCTATTTATCTATGAATCCTAATCACAATCAAGATGAAGTAAGAGAATTAATAAAAAATGGTATAAAAAAATAGCCAAAGAGTATCTAATAAGGCTGACAATTGAAATGGCTGAGAAATACAACTTTACAGTAAACAGTGTAAGAGTTAAAGATGTAAAAACTAGATGGGGAAGCTGTTCCTCAAAAAGAAATATTAATTTGAGTTATAAACTTATCATGGCACCTAAGGAGGTTATAGGGTATGTGATTGTTCATGAATTATGTCATTTAAAAGAAATGAATCATTCAGAAAAATTTTGGAGAGAGGTCTCCAATATAATACCTAATTATAAAGTTTATTTAGAACATCTAAAAAAGTTTGGACACAATTATGAAGTTTAAGATGATTGAAAATTGACAAAGTGCAATTGACAATTGAGGAACAATATTATAACAAATTCAATTTTACTGAATTTGTTATTCACTGTAAATTGTCAATTTTCAACTCTCAACTAAACTAAAGAATTCCTTCAGTTTTTAATATATCCTCAAGTTCTTGAACTTTTTGGGAAAGAGTCATAAACTTTTCTTTTAGTACATCTTTTGAGTTATTGTCATCAATAACTTTTTCTATATCTTCTACAGTTCTTAAAGCTTCGTCAACTTCATGTTGAGCTAATTTTAGTTTGCTTTCTTCCATTTGAAATCTCCTTTTTTTCTTTGGGTTAATATTAATAATTAAATATATCTGCAATTTTATCCTATCACGTATTAATAAGTGCTTCAAGAAATTATTCTATAAAACAACTAAGGTGCATATAGATTATTATGTCCAGAATTAGTAGAAAGGAGTACAAAATGATAAATTATATATGGTTCTTTATGATAGCCTTAGGAATAATAGTTGGAATGGTGACAGGAAAAGGTGCAGATATAAGTAAGGGGATAGTGGACTCATCAGCATCCTCAGTAGAAATAGTTGTTGGACTAGTAGGAATGATGTGTTTTTGGTGTGGAGTAATGAAAGTTGCCGAAAAAAGTGGATTAACAGAAAAATTAGCTAAAGTTATGAAACCATTTTTGAGAATAATTTTTAAGGAAGCCTCCAAAGATGAAAAAGCTCTTGGAGCTATTGTTATGAATATTACTGCAAATATGTTTGGGTTATCTAATGCAGCTACTCCTTTTGGAATAAAAGCTATGGAGGAAATGCAAAGATTAAATAAAGATAAAAGTAGAGCCTCCAATGATATGGCATTGTTTTTAGTATTAAATGCTGCTTGTATACAGTTAGTACCATCAACAATCATATCAATAAGGGCATCACTTAATTCAGAGAACCCAGCAATTATAATAATTCCTGCAATGATAGCAACTGGCAGCGCAGCATTGGTAGGAATAATATGCTGTAAAATATTACAGAGATATTTTTAGGAGGAGTCATGCTGAGATATTTAAGTTTGAGTATAATACCTATAATATTATTTATTATAATAACTTATGGAATGATTAAAGATAGAAAAGTTTACGAGTGGTTTGTAGAAGGGGCAAAGGATGGCTTAAGTGTATGTATTAGGATATTTCCATACCTTTTAGCTATGGTAGTAGGAGTAAAAATATTTAGAGAAGCAGGACTAATAGATATATTGAATTTTTTATTATCTCCGATAACAGTATTAATAGGATTACCTAAAGAGATACTCCCTTTAATCCTAATTAAGCCTCTTTCAGGAAGTGGAGCTATAGGAGTATTTACAGATATTCTTAAAACCTATGGTGTAGACAATTATATAGGTTTGGTCTCTTCTGTAATTATGGGAACAACAGAGACAATTTTCTATACAATTACAGTATATTTTGGAGCTGTAAAAATAAAAAAGATAAGACATACTCTATGGGCAGCGGTTATGGCAGATATGACTGCTATAATTATGGCTTTAATAGTTGTAAAAATAATACTGTAAAATTATTGACAAAAGGTATAGATTACCTTATTATAAGATTACGGATAATATTTAATAATTTTATAATTATGAGGTGATTAGGGTGATAGAAATAATCAATGCAACTAAAAGTTATAATGGTAGAGTTAATGCCGTGGATGACATATCACTTACCATTAACAATGGAGAAATATTTGGTTTCTTAGGACCAAATGGAGCAGGAAAAACAACTACGATAAAGATGCTTACAGGCATAGCTGAGGCTACAAAAGGTGAGATTTTAATAAATGGAATAAGCATAACTAAAGATCCTATACTTTATAAAAAACAGTTTGGATATGTTCCAGATAATCCAGATATGTTTTTAAGAATGAAGGGAATAGAATATCTAAACTTTATTGGAGATGTTTATGATGTTTCTGCAGATGAGAGAAAAAAAGTAATTTCTGAATTAGCAACAAGGTTTTCTATGGAAACTGCTTTAAGGGATAAGATACAAAGTTACTCTCATGGAATGAGACAAAAAATAGTGTTAATGGGAGCACTTCTTCATAAACCAGATGTTTGGATATTAGATGAGCCTATGACTGGTTTAGATCCAAAATCAGCATATATACTTAAGGAAATGATGAAGGAACATGTTGAAGAGGGAAAAACAGTATTCTTTTCAACTCATGTTTTAGATGTAGCAGAAAAATTATGTGATAGAGTAGCTATTATAAATAAAGGAAAATTATTATTTTGTGGAACTCTCGAAGAAATAAAAAATCAATTTAAGGTAGATGAATCCTTAGAAAAAATGTTCTTGGAGATGACTGAAAATGAATAAATTAGTTACTATAACCAAGTTTTTTTTAAGAAGTTTCTATGAGAGTTTAACATCTAATGTAAAGTCAGGTGGACAAAAGGCATTAACTATAGTAGCCATGGGATTTATTCTTATAATGCTTGCTGTTCCAATTACTCTTTTTGTAACAGTAAGCTATGGAGTATTAGACCACTTTAATCAAAGTGAGCTAATTTTAGGAACCTTGTTTAATGGAGCTTCCACAATTATATTTTTATTTGGGATAGCTGGAGTAATGAGCATATTTTATTTTAATAATGATATAGAATGGATACTTCCATTACCCATAAAAGCATCTCATATAGTCATAGGAAAATTTCTAACCTTACTAGTTTATGAATATATAATATTGTCAGTTATAATTCCAGCACTTATAGCTTATGGTGTATTATCTGGTAGCGGTATATTTTATTACATAACCGCATTAATAGTCTATATTACTATTCCAGTTATTCCTATAGCTTATGGAGTTATATTGAGTTTTATATTGATGAGATTTACGAATCTTTCTAAATATAAGGATGCATTTAAGGTAGTTACAGGTTTAATTGGATTGTTTTTAGGTCTTGGAATTAATTTCTTAGGTCAGAGGATAGGAAATGGTGCAATGACTATAGATAATGCTCAAGATATTCAAGAAATATTTGGGCAAGGGTCTCTTTTAGACAAAATGAATACAGTATTTATAAACACTAAAGTTTCTGCTTATGCTTTAAGTGAAAGTGGAACATCTAAAGGATTTATTAATTTAGGACTACTGATTTTAATTGTTTCTTTAGTAATGATAGTACTATATGTTTTAGCAGAAAAAGTTTATATAAAGGGAGTAGTTGGATTATCAGAATCCTCTTCAACTAAAAAGAAGTTAACTAATGAGGAGCAAAAAAGTCTTATAAAACAAAACTCTGCTCTTAAAGCTTGGATTATGAGAGAAATAAAAATATTATTTAGAACTCCGTCCTATGTAGTTAATTGTATATCAACATTGATACTACCTATAATTATATTCGTTATTCCAATGTTAAGTACAGGCTCTGAAGGAATATACCAAGTTTCTAACTTTATAAATAGCTTAGATAACAAAATTATAATAGTAGGAATATACATGGCGTTTTTAGCTTTTTCAGTAAGTGCAAATTCAATAGCTGCAACTTCAATATCTAGAGAGGGTAGAGAACTTCTTATAATAAAATATCTACCTACAGATACAAGAGTTAAGTTGTTTGCTAAGGTTATTGTAGGCATACTTTTAAGCAGTGTTACAAATATAATATGTAGTGTAGCGCTAGTAGTGTTTAAAGTAGATGTGTATGTAATTCTATTATCACTATTAATGGGTGAGGTTGTAATAACTTTAATAAGTATTATTGGAGTTATAGTAGACAGCTATAGTCCTAAACTTTATTGGGAAAATGAGCAGCAGGCAGTTAAAAACAACTTAAATTCCTTAAAGGTTATGGGAATAGGTATTGTTATAGGAATTTTAGGCTTAGTAATTTTTGTTGCTTGTAATTTAATTTCTAATGTGATTGGTATATTAGGTATTTTAATATACTTAATAATATTAATAGGGGTAAGTTATAAACTTCTAATAAGCAAGGCTACAAAAAAAGTTGAAAAACTTGAATAAAAAGAGAACTTTTATGAGACTTTAATCGTCTATATATATGAAGGAATAAAAAAAGAGGAGAGGGAAATGGAAAGGGATAAGTTGAACTCTACAGATGATGATATCACAAGAATAAGTTATGGAATAGCCTTTGGATCAGGTATAGGAGTAGTATTAGGAGCAGTTATAAGCAATGTTCCTCTAGGATTTTCATTAGGAGGGGTCAGCGGTATCCTAATATCCATTGTATATAACTTTGTAGTAAAAAGTAAAAAAGGCAAAGAGTAATGATTATTAATATAAAGAAGCAGCTTTAAGAATAAAAATCTTAAAGCTGCCTATTTATTTTTGAGCCACTTTTTTAAATTTTTTCCTATATAATAAGTAAACCAATGATCCGTCTATTATCCATTGAAGAGTTGTTATAATCCAAACATAAACAACTGATAGTTTAAGTGTATAAATAACTATAAACATTAAAGGAAGTCGTATTATCCATGAAGAGAACAATGCAACCTTAAAGGGAGTTTTTGTATCTCCAAGCCCTTTTAAGCTACCACCAACAATCATAGATATTGCCATAAAAGGTTGTTCTATAGCTGCTATCATTAAACAATAAGTACCTAATTTTATAACCTCGGTTTCAGAAGGAGTTATAAAAAGTCGTATTAATAGATTTGGGATTACTAAAAATAAAATTGAGCAAAATAGCATAACTATAACACCTAGAAAAATAGAGGTATTAGCATATTCTCTAGCTTTTTTATAATCGCCTTGTCCTACCTTATGACCTACTAAAGTTGTAGCAGCAACAGCAAACCCCCAACCCGGCATAAAACTTATAGATTCAATAGTGGTTGTAATTTGATTAGAAGCAAAAGCTATGGTTCCAAGAGAAATTATAAAAACATTACTCAAAAGTCTGCTTATACTGAAAGCACCTTCTTGAAGGGAAGATGGGATAGATAATCTTATAAGTGAAGAAAATCTTTCAAACTTAAATTCTGTTATATATTTTAATCTAGGTTTAATAGTTGAGTATTTAGAAATATAAATTAGGATGAATATAAAGCCTACAATTTGAGCAAAAGAGGTAGCAATAGCAGCTCCTTTAACTCCTAACTCAGGAAATCCAAACTTTCCGAATATAAGCAGATAATCAAAAGGTATATTAATAAGATTTATTATTATAGAAGCTAAAAGAGGAATTTTAGTATTACCAGAACCTCTTAAAGCACCATTTAAAGCGTTCATAAGCATAGAGAAAAATATTCCTATAGAAGCAATCTTTAAATAAGCTTTTCCTAAATTTATAACCTCATTATCAGCACCGGCTAACTTTAAAATATTCTCAGAGAACAAGAAAAAGGTTAAGGATAATATAAGAGCTATAACTAACCCAGAAGCAAATCCTAGGGTAGCATATTCTTCAGCCTTGTCTTTTTTATTTGCTCCAATATTTCTAGCAACTAAGGAAGTTATACCTATAGATATACCAGAAGCTATAAGTATGTTAGAAAAGGTTGAGATTATTTCTGAACCAAGACCAACAGTGCTTACAGCAAGATTTCCTCCATATCTTCCTACCATCATGGTATCGAAAACCCATATCATCATGTAAAGTATCATTTCGCCTACAGCAGGTAAGGCAAGTCTTAATACTTCACCAATAGTATTTTTATTAATGTTCATAAAAACTCCTTTCAAAACAGTTTCTAAACCAACATTAACTATTATATACTAACCTAATAAAAAGGCAAAAAAATAAGGAAATTCCATAAGGAAAATCCTAAAATCATTGGGATATTTTCTCTATCTTAAATTTTATTTAGAGACTAATTAATTGTTTGTTTTATGGGTATAAGGGTTCTAAAAGCTTTTTCTCAGGGCTTAGCCCCATGCCTGAGATGCTTTTAGAAATTATGTATAATAGCCCCCTTAAATGCCTAAGGCATGAATGTATTGTATCACAAAAATATACTAACTCATCTTCAAACTTAAAAAGTAGACAAGATATCAAGAAAAACAAAGAATGCCATATAAAAACAAGTATATTTTCATAAAGTGGCCTAATTTAGCCTATTATTATTATTATTCAAATGTTATAATTTATGCAGAAACACAAATTGAGGACAAATGTATTTCTCTGAGAAACACAAAGGAGTGATAAAGTGAATGAAGAGAAGTTTTATATAGTAAATGGAAAGATATTGCCTGATATATTTATAAAGGTTATGAAGGTTAAAGAGCTTATATACAGTGAACAAGTAAAAGATATTACTGAGGGAGTTAAGAAAGTTGGGATAAGTAGAAGTGCTTATTATAAATATAGGGATGCAATATACCCAATGAATGAGCCTATTAATAGCAGAAAAGTTATATTAAATATATTGCTTTCTCATGAAGCAGGAGCCTTATCTAGAGTATTAGATCTTATAGCTGAATATAAGGGAAATATACTTACGATAAATCAAGATATACCTATAAATTTAACTGCCAATGTAACAATAACTGTGGATGTATCCAATATAACTATAAAAGCAAAAACCTTACTTGAAAGTATAGATGCGCTTCCTAATGTTGTTAAAACCAGAGTTTTGTTTGTAGAATAGTATGATATAATTAAGTTAAGTATTAAAGAAGCAAAGGAGATAAGTTATGAAGGCAGAAGTTTTTATAAAAAATAGAGAGAATTTATTTAAAGCTGTGGAAGAAAATAGTGCGGTAATATTATTTGCAGGAAAAGCACCTAAAAAAACAGCTGATGAAGCATATAGTTTTACACCTAATAGAAATTTTTATTATTTAACTGGAATAGATGAAGAAGAAATAACTTTAATATTGGTAAAAAAGAAGGATGAGCAAAGAACAATATTATTTGTAAAAGAACCAGACTTAGAAATGGAAAAATGGGTTGGGAAAAGTATAAGAGCGAATGAAGCAAAAGAAAAAGGTGGATTTACAGAAGTTCTATATACTAAAGAATTTGAAGGAACTATACATGGACTTATATTTAAAGAAGAAATAGAGAAAGTATATTTTGATTTAGAAAAAGATGGTTTTTCTGAAAGAGAAACTTTAGTTGAAGAGTTTGCAAGAAATCTAAAGAATAAATATCCTCAAGTTTCAGTAAAAAATATATACAACAGTATAGCAGAACTTAGACTTGTAAAGTCTAGTGAAGAAGTAGAAAACATGCAAAAAGCTATAGATATTACCATTGAAGGGGTAGAAGCTTTAATGAAGAATTCTAAACCGGGTATGATGGAATATGAACTTGAAGCTTATTATGATTTTAGTTGTAAGAGAAGAGGAGCAACAGACGTTGCATTTAAGACAATAGCAGCTGTTGGAGTTAATGCTACAATACTTCACTATGTTGATAATAATTCTATAATTAATGATGGAGACTTAATATTATTTGATTTAGGTTCACAATATGAATATTATAATGCAGATATAACAAGAACTTTCCCTGCAAATGGTAAGTTTACAGAAAGACAAAAACAAGTTTATGAAGCTGTACTTAGAGTAAACAAAAAGGTAATAGATGAGATTAAACCAGGAGTTAATTGGGGAGACATAAACACTAAAGCTACAGATTGGGTTGCAGAAGAATGTATAGCTTTAGGATTAATAGACGATAAAAAAGATGTAAGAAAATACTATTGGCATTCTATAGGTCACAGCCTGGGATTAGATACTCATGATGTGGGTAAAAGAAATGTTGAGCTAAGACCTGGAATGGTATATACAGTAGAACCTGGAATTTATATAGCAGAAGAGGGGATAGGCGTAAGAATAGAAGACGATATATTAGTTACTGAAGATGGAAATGAAATATTAACTAAGGCAATGATTAAAGAAGTTAGTGAAATAGAAGAATTCTTCAGAAATCGTTAATTATTAAGTGTTTATTAATATTAGAGTAATATTAGAATTAAATGGTATAATAATATTAATAAGAATGTATGGGAGATGATTTAAATGATAAATGATCTTAAGAAATTGTTGTTAGCTGGAGTGGGTGCCGTAGCTACAACTTATGAAAAAGCATCTGAGGTTGTAGATGAGTTAGTTGAAAAAGGCAGATTAACTGTAGATGAAGGTAAAGAGCTTTCAGAAGAATTAAAAAGAAACTTCACTACAAAAGCTACAGAAAAAATTAATGAAATAAAATCAGTAAATAAAGAGAGTTTAGAAAAGGTTATTTCAGAACTTGGATATGTTAAAAAAGAAGAGATAGATAAACTAAAAGTAAGAATAGAGTTTTTAGAAAATAAACTAGATCAAATGTAGACTAAAGGGTTTCCCTTTAGTCTATTTATTAATTATTGCTTAGTGACAGGGAAACAGGAGTGATTTATTTGAATAGAAGTACTTTTAATAGGTTTAGAGAGATAATTAGAGTACTTACCTATTATGGTTTTGGGTATTTTGTTGAAGAAAAAATACTAAATAAAAAACAGAAGGTTGAAAACTTTAGAAAAGCTTTTGAAGATTTAGGACCAACTTTCATAAAAATAGGGCAGATACTTAGTACTAGACCAGATATTATTTCAGAAGAATATATTGAAGAATTAAAAAAGCTTCAAAATGATGTGGTTAAGGTTCCTATAGAGGATATTAAAAGAACTTTTCAAGAGGAACTAGGAAGAGATATAAATGAATGTTTTTTAGAATTTAATGAAGAACCTATAGCTTCTGCATCTGTTTCTCAAGTTCATGAAGGAGTTTTAAAAAGCGGAGTAAAGGTTGTAATAAAAGTTCAAAGACCAAACATAAAAGAACTTATGAGCCAAGACATGAGGATTTTAATGAGGCTTGCTAGAATGGCAAAAGGAAAGTTTAAAGAAACTTTAATTGATCCAATGGAAGCTTTAAAAGAAATACAGAACATTACAGAAAAAGAATTAGATTTTAGGATAGAAAAAGACAATTTAAAGAGATTTGAGAGAAATAATAGAGATGTAGTACCACTTCATGTTCCAGAAGTTTATGATGAATATTCAACTGCTAGAATTTTAATTATGGAGAAAATAGAAGGGTATAAGATAACAGATAAATATAGCTTAATTCAAGATAACTATGAACTAGAAGACATATCTAAAAAATTGGTATCTATATATTTTAAGCATATTTTTAAGGATGGTTTTTTCCACGGGGATCCTCATCCAGGTAATATTCTAGTATCTGACAACAAAATTTGCTTTATAGATTTTGGGATAATGGGAGAAATAAGCCCTTACCTAAGAGAATGGTTTAATAAGGTAATAATAGCTTTAGCTAAAAAAGATATAAATAAGCTAGTTGACTTCATATTAGCAATAGGAATAAAAAATGGAACTATAAATAAAAGTAACTTGTATGAAGATATAGAAGGGTTTTTAGATGTTTATTTAGGTACTTCATTAAAAAATATAAAAATATCTAGGATGCTTCAAGAAATAATGGCTATATCATCTAAAAACAATATTTTAATGCCAACAGACTTAGTAATATTAGCTAAAAGCATGGTAATATTTGAAGGGGTGATTGCAGAGTTATCTCCTGATTTAGACATATTAACTATGGTTATAGCTATAATGGGAAATGATAGTAAATTATTTTTCTTAAATGATTTAAGCAAAGAAGACATAGCATTAAAACTTTATAAATTCATTGAAAGTTCTATGGAGCTTCCTGAAAAAGCTGTTAGTTTTATGGATAGCGTAAAAGGCGGAAGGGCAAAAATTAACCTACAGATAAATGAGTTAGATAAATCAATGGATAGATTCAGTAAAATGGTGAATAGAATGGTGTTTTCCATGATAATCTCAGCTATGATAGTAGGTTCATCACTAATAATAGATTATAATGGTGCTCCGCAATTTCATGGGGTCTCAGTAATAGGTTTATTTGGATTTTTTATAGCTGCTATATTAGGAGTTTGGCTTGTTATAAGCATAATAAGATCTGGAAATATCTAAAATAATTCTTGATAAAAATTTTGCTACAATGTATAATTCAATAAAAGTGAATATTTTAGAGATAGAGGCGCAAGGTTTAAAAGTATCTTCATGGAGCTAAGCACAGAGAAGTGAAGAGAAAGGAAACATTGCCGAAGTGTGTAGTTAATGCTTTAAGACTATACAACTGGTCTTATATAGAATATATATAAGATTGTCACAAATAATGTTTGTGGAGAGCTATTCAATGGAAACTGTTATTGATATTTATTCAGTACATACAGAGCCTTGGATTACTCCAAGGCTCTTTTTTCTTTAGAGTATTGGGGAACACTTTTAGATAATAACAGCCTTAATTAATAAACATAAAAGAAAAGATGTGCAAGTGAAAAATAAAAAACTTGCATTTGTAAATAGAAATATATTTACATTACAACATTTTATGTTAGAATTGAAATTAGGCGGTAAATAAAAATTCATTTGGGGGTATATTTAATGTATAAAATTCCTAGTTCTATGATGACGCAACATCCAGACAACGTAGATACTTATGTATCTATACAACAAGAACCACAAGAAGCAATTGACGGTCTTACATTTCAGGAGAAAGGTGGACTCGGAATAAATGAGATAATGATTGACTTTGAAGGTAAGTTAACACCATATCATCAAACTTCTCAGGTGGCTTTAGGATTAATCTCCAATGGTATAATTCCAGGAAAGGATGTAGCTATAACGCCAAGAATTCCTAATGCGAATAAGGAATCAGTATTTAGACAATTAATGAGTATAATGTCAATAGTAGAAACCAATGTTCAAGCTTATCAAAACACAGGTGTGCAGGCTATAAAAGAGGTTGTAGTACCTATGGTTGAGACTGGAGCAGAAGTTTGTCAATTTCAAGATAGAGTAAACTCTGTTATTGAACTTGGAAACAAAAACTATGATGTTAAATTCGATTTAAATAGTATAAGAATAATTCCACTAGTAGAAGGGGTTCCTTCATTAGTAAATATAGATACAATATTTGATGAGTTTTATCATACCTCAGAAGATAAAGGAGATAAGCTTGAATCTTTAAGATTTATGCTAGCACGTTCAGATTCTGCTATGTCTTATGGATTAATATCAGGAGTATTATCTGTAATACTTGCAATAGATACAGCTTATAAGTGGGGAAAAGACCATGGAGTAGAAGTATATCCAATCCTAGGTTGCGGCTCACTTCCATTTAGAGGACATTTCACTAATGATAATGTTGAAAGCATGATTAAAACTTACTCAGGTATTAAGACTTTTACACTACAATCAGCTTTAAGATATGACCATGGAAGAGATAAAGCAAAAGAAGTAGTAAATAAATTAAATGATAATATAGATAAATCAGTTCATAGAAACTTTAATCAAGAAGATATAGAACTTATGAAAGAATTCATAGGAATATTTTCAAAATATTATCTTCAAACCTTCTTAAAAATAATAAACACAGTAAGCTTTGTATCAGACTTTATCCCTAAAAACAGAGATAGACTTACTAAGAGTAAAACTGGTTTAGATTATACAAGGGATCTTCCAGAAATAGATAAAATAGCAAACTGGGTTAAAGATGAGAAATTAAAAAATGAATTATTATCAATAGACCTAAACGTAGAATATTCAGTGCCAAGAGCTATTTCTTACACTGGAGCTATGTATACCCTAGGAATACCACCAGAATTCGTAGGAATGGGTAGAGGTCTTAGAGAAATAAAAGAAAAGTATGGACAAGAAGGGATAGATAAACTAAAAGAATTCTATCCTCAAATAAAAAAAGACTTTAGATTTGCAGCTTTATTTGCTAATCCTAAAGTTTCAAAAAGAATAATAGATGAATCTGCAAGATTAGAATATGCAGAGGATTTAGAATTAGTAAATGAAATATTAGACTTAGGTATTGATTTTGAATACCTAAATGATAATGAATTCTACCATACATTACTTAAAACAACACGTCCAATCATAATGCACCTAATAGGTTCAGAAGAAGATTTATTAGAAAATAAAACAGAAGAACTTAAGATTCTAAATGAGTGGATTATAAGAATGGGTAAATTAAGAGGAAGTATGGGTTAATAAGATATTTAGATTATAGTTGTATTTTGTATGTAAATAAATGCAACTAGATTAAAAAACTAATAAACATTGTTAAGTATATTAAGAGAAACACCTCTTATTAATTGAGTTAATAAGAGGTGTTTCTCTATTTATATGGTTATTTTATTTTTTAAGTAAATATAGAATTTTACAAAATGGAAAGTAAGCTTGATATTGATGAAAGAGAGTGTTAGTATTTAGATATGGAAAGTAAACTTAACATTAAGAGGAGTGGTAGGGTGAAAAATCGTTTAGAGGAAATACGAAAAAAGCGGGGGATAAAGCAAGAGGATTTGGCTACTATACTCGAAGTATCAAGACAAACTATTGGTTCCTTAGAGAATGGCAGATATAATCCTTCGATTATATTAGCTTTTAAGATTGCTAAGTACTTTAATATGAGTATAGAAGAAATTTTTATTTATGAGGAGGAATAAGTAAAATGAAAAAAGAAGCGAAGTATTATTATTTATCAGTATTTGGATTTATATTATTGGGTTTAGGGTTATATTTAAGTAAAACAATTATTGAAGCAGAGGGAATTATGAGAGCATTACCATATGTATGCATAGGATTAGGCTGTGGAATATTAGGTCATGGTATAGGCGAGATTATAAGTTATAAGGCATTAAAAAATTCCCCTGATATTAGAAAACAAATAAACATTGAAAAATTAGATGAACGAAATATTTTAATTACAAGTCGTGCAAAAGCAAAAGCATATGACATGATGGTATTTATATTTGGAGCTTTAATGCTTACTTTTGCTTTGATGAGAATTGATATGATAGCTATTCTTCTTTTAGTTTTTGCATATTTGTTTATTATTGCTTACGGATTGTATTATCGTTATAAACTAAATAAAAAATTATAAATATTAAGCCTTACTCTGAATATTTCAGAAAAAACACCTTTTATTAGTTAAATAAAAAGGTGTTTTTATTTATATATTATAATATAAGAAGTACTTATATCTATGAATTATCAATAATTAAAGCTATTTCCCCAGCACCAACTACTGCAACACGGTCATCATCTAGAATAGTTCCTAAGTTTACTGTATCGTTTATGTTATCAAATTTTTTAAAGAAGGTTTGGTTACCATTAGCATCAATTATAGCTAGACTTACAGAGGTGTTTTGGCTCACAAGTGTAGCACTAGCCTTAACTTGTATAGCATTTGTAATATCATATACACCCTCTTTGTAAGTATTTGATTCAGAAATTATTTTTGGTGTTTCAGTAAAATTCATAAAAGTTGATAAAATAATTGGTATTAATAAAGTTAGTTTCATCATATGCACCTCACTTTATATAGTTTCTTTAAGTTTAGACGGAAATATTCATAGATTAGTTTAGGAGTTTATTTTTCTTGAAAAAAGAACATATGTTTGCTATGCTTATAATAGCATATGTCATAGAAAGGAAAAGATACTAATGTTAACTATAAAGCAGAAAAAAGTCTTAGATATAATAAATGAGTATATAGAGAAAAATAAAATTTCACCTACAATTAGAGAGATTCAAGAGCTAGTTGGACTAAAGTCTACTTCTACTATCCACGAATATATTAAGAGACTAGAGAAAAAAGGGTATATATCTAGAATAGATGCATCACCAAGAAGTATTAAGGTTGAAAAGAGGGATTAGTAGATGAAAAATGTAATTTATTTTTCAGGAGAAGATGTAGAAGTAAATGGGATAGAAACTAAAATGTACTTACACTATAGGATAGACAAAGAAAATTTATATCACATAAATAAGGGGTTAGAGTTAAGCAAAGATGAAGCTATGGATTTAAGTATATATGATTATGGAAGGATGATATATAATCAATTAACAGGTAAGATAACCATAGAACTAGATAAATATGAACAGAATTTTGATTACAAGGTAATTGAGACCTTATGGGCTAGAGATAAATTTTTTAGAGTTATTGCAGATATTGAAGCTTAAAAGAATATGAGCGAAATAAAAAGAGACTATTGAATTAGCAGATTAAAATTCTGTTAATGATAGTCTCTTTTTTAGTTTATATTTTATAATAGATTAATTTAAGATTAAAATGTACAATAGTTCTTTTTTAATTATCTTCATCCAAATCCCCATCCGTATCTAAGGTTGGATTAAAATATTTATTAACCAAAACAGCTATAACGATTCCTATAGCGGTATCTATAATTCTATTTATTGCATAAAGATAGGTTACACCACCTCTAATATTTATCATTATAGCTAGAAAAACAACACAACTAATAGATATAGAAGGCTGTTTTTTTAATATCACTCCCGTATATATTACAATTACTATTCCAAGGCTTATTAAAACAGAAGTGGGAATAGGAATATACGGTTCAATAAAAATGAAAAGTATTCCGTGTAAACCACCAATCAAAGTTCCAATTAATCTATTTTTTCCTGCGAGTACAGAATTCTTAACAGAATCTCCTGTACAAATAACAGCAGCTATACAAGCATAAAAAGGAAGTTCTCTATTTAAAATCTCAAATAATAAAATACATGCTAATACAGATAGAGCAGTTTTAAGATTTCTAAGTCCTATTTTAGGCAATTTATTTATCTTAAAGTTCATATTTACCTCCTAAAAAAGAAAATCATTAGTTACAAAGTTATAGTTAAATAATACTATAAATCCATATTAAAATACACCCTTGGGACTAAAGTGAAAACATAATGTTATAATATACTTAATGAAATTATTGGGAGTTAAAGAGGGGATATTGATGTTTAAAATAGGTGAGTTTTCAAAACTAACACAGGTTTCCATAAGAATGCTTAGATATTATGATGAAATAGGTATATTAAAACCAGCAGAAATAGATAGGTTTTCTTCTTATAGATTATACTCAATAGATCAGATACCTAAAGTTAATAAGATAATATTTCTAAGAGACTTAGGTTTTAGTATCGCTGAGATCACAACGGCTATTAATAAATGGGATGATAATTTTATAGCTAATGAGCTGCAACAGAAACAAAAAGAAATAATGGACATCATTGAGGCAGAGAGGGATAAACTGTCCAAAATTGAAATAGCAATGGAAGATATAAAAAGAGAAAAAATCCATATTAACTATAGTGTTTTAATTAAGAACATCCCTAGTTATAAGGTACTCTCCTTAAGAAAAGTTGTCCCAAACTATTATTCAGAAGGCGATATGTGGATTGAGATGAGTAACTTTGCAAAAGAAAATAATATATCAATATCTGAGAACACTTTTTCAATTTATCATGATACTGAATATAAAGAAAAAGAAGTAGATATTGAACTTTGTGCAGTTGTTGAAAATTTTAGAGAAGATAAAGATGGATTTGTATATAGACATACCGAAGCAGTTCCATTAATGGCTTCTACCATGGTATATGGAGATTTTAAAAACATTGGCAAAGCATACCTTTCTTTTGGGAATTGGCTTCAAGAGCATAAAAAATATAAAATGACAGGAGAAAGTAGACAAATAGTTCATAGAGGTCCATGGAATGAAGAAAATCCTAAGGATTACTTAATAGAAATTCAAATTGCATTAGAAGAAAAAATATAAGTGTTTTTTATTGACTCTCACATAATGGTAGGTTATACACTGAACTTGTGATATAAATAAACATTATTTGGGAGGTATGTATTATGAAATTATTTGAAGTGAATTCTATTGGGAAGGTTAAAGTAGGAGAAGAAGGAACGTTTATAGAACTTGACAAACAGTATGGCGAAGGGCTGAAAGCCTTAGAGGGATTTAGCCATATTGATGTTATATGGTGGTTTAGTGATTTTGATAATAAAGAAGCAAGGGAAACAATTGAAACACAAAAACCTTATAAAAAATCACCAGATATTATGGGAGTATTCTCAACTAGATCCCCACTTAGACCTAATCCAATTGCATTAACTGTAGTTAGTATTTTAAGCATTGACTATGAAAAAGGAATTATTAGAATTCCATATATTGATGCCTATGATGAAACTCCAGTTATAGATATAAAACCTTATACTCCAAGCCTTGATAGAGTGGAATCTCCAGAAGTACCTAAGTGGTGCTCACACTGGCCAAAGAGTTTAGAAGAATCAGCATTCTTTAACTGGGAAGATGAATTTAATTTTAAATAGAAATAATATGTTAAGGGTTCAACCAAAAGGTTGAGCGTTTGAAGTAGCTTCATGGATTTTGTATGAAGCTATTTCTGTTTTTCTTTTTTAACGATTAATCGTAAATTTAATACGTTCACTACATAAGTAACTGAAAATATAAAGAACGTGATAAAATATATTAAAGTTTGAAATAAATCATGAGGTTGAGAAAAATGGACACTGAGTATTTGGAGGAGCAGAATTTATCCAGCATAAAGGTTGGAATTGTACTGATAAATTATTTAATTGCAGTTCTTGGGGGATATAAAAAGTTAGGTATATATTTGACCATTAAGCTAGAGGATAGTGGAGGAACTTATATTAATCCTTTTATACAGATCTTTTATATTGTGTCATTATAGCTATTTCAGTATGGGGAATGTATCCCTTGATTAAAGAAGGTTTTTATAATTTTAAGAAAGAGCATTTTAAAGACGCGTATTCAATCTTATTAGTTGCAGGAATGGTAATAGGAATAATTTTCTTTATATTTTGGGTATTAGATATAAAAATATCTTTAAACATGATGGAGAAATATGAAGCGAGAAATATATTTTTAACTATATTTTCAGCAATTGTGTATGCGCCTGTAGTTGAAGAATTGGTTTTTCGTGGTGCTATGTTAAATGTAATGAAATTTAAAAACAAGTACCTCTCTCTTTTAATTATATCGGTAATTTTTAGTATAGGACATGTTAAAGGATATGAGTTTGGGCTTGGATCATTTGTATACTTTATTGTATTTGTAGTTTTAGGTTTTTCTTTCGGAATGTCATATATTTATACAAAATCCATATTAGGAGCTATACTTAGTCATTTATATTGGAATTCAATTACCATAGTTATTATGATAGTGAAATTAATTTTTGCAGGGATAAGTTGAGTATGAGCTCAGTAAGTAGAAAAGGAGAAAATATGAATAAGAAGATAAAGATATTAGCTATATTGAATATAATCAGCTATGTAGTAATGGGATTATTAACCTACATAAGGATTACTGATTTGGTTAGATACTTAGATAATGGATTTAAATTTGTTTTAGGAAATATGCCTTTAGTATTAATTGCGGGTACATCATTTATACTTGTAACTGATATTTTTAAAGAGTTTAAAATTATTAAGAAGGAAGCTATAGTGGATTGGGTCGTAAGAATAGCAGCCTTTGGAATTACATTAATGAATATGGACAAGCATTACATGAAATTTTTAGTACTAATAGCACTAGTAGTCAATATTATTATTGAATACAAAATGAATAAGAAATTAATGAACACTCATCAAGAGTTTGTTAAAGAAGAACTTGTTTTGAGTGGTGAAGAGAAGAAAAATCTTAGGAATTTTACTTTAGCAATAAATTCGGGAATGTTTTCTATATTGGCATTTTCAGGTGGAGCTTTGTCTGTACCTATTACTAAAAACATGGAAGGAACAACAAAGTTGAGTTTTGTACCTGTTATTATTTCGTTATTAGTATTTAGATGGTTTATAAAAACCGCTCACAAAAATTACGAGGCTTATTTTCTAGATAAAGAAGAAGGTAAAAGAATCTTTAAAAGGGATATTATATTTGTATCTATAGGATATTTAATATGTTTGATCTTTTCATTTGTTCCTATGACTCAAGAGTTATATTCTCTAGTAACCTTTATTGGTATACTGTTTATGCTTCCTTATATAGAAACTATGCGAAGGAAATCTTTAAGATTAAGGACTATAAGGGATAATTTAGATAGAGAAGTCTTTAATAGTTTACTATTGGGTTATGAAGAGAATTGATAAGATTACAAAAGGGTTCAGCAAAAAATGCTGAGCCCTAATATTTTATTCTAAGGTAATGTCAAATTCTTTGACATTTTTCTCTGTGAGTTTAGCAGAGTAGAAGGAAACTAAAGATCCATTTTTACTGGTAAATATATTTTGTCTCAATATTTCTGTAACCAACTCTGTTATTTCCTCCTTAGTTACATCGCTTCTAACATCTGCAATTGTTATATTGGTTTTAGCCCCACTTTCAGTTATAAAAGAAAGGCTAAGGGAATAATCCATATTTTCACCACCTTTGCTAAAAGATTTTTCATGCTATTCACTCTTTGATAATACTGACAGTTCGTCTAATAGATACTCATTTGTTTCTGGAGCTAAAATCTTAGAAATGGCATTAGCTACAGCATATATGCTTTCATCAGTAGCATCGAGCTTTATATTAGAAAAAGTCTTTTTTCTAAAAGTGGTTTTACCGTTTTTATCTACTCCGGACTCCATCTCTACAATTAGGGATTTTGTCCGCAAGTTTTTAATGACAGCCATGTGATTTTCCTCCTAAATTTATTATAGGTAGACACGCTCATTCTAAGAACTTTTTGCTTGCACCTATGTTATTTAGAATATACAAAACAACCAAGAATTGTGATGATATTTGTTGAAAAAATGGTTGTTTATTCTTTAATACTGAAGAATAACCTAAAAGTTAAAATAAATATTTAAATATATAAATAAGTATTTAAATGTGCAAATAAGCAAATAAACAATTAAGCAGGTAATCAATTAAACATTTGAGCAAATATGCATTTGTGAAGAAACAGATTCATATAATTATGCATAAGATAAAATTATGAGGTTTTTATATGAGTAAAATGGAAGAAAATGAAGAGATAACAAGGAGAAAGAAGGAAGAATATCCTAAGGGTGCAATTTGGACAGATGGAGATGTATTAGATGAGGTTGTAATTAAGGAATTTGATATTGTTGAAGATTTAAAGGAAAGAAATATTAGAGTTTATTCAGAAGACGAAGTAGAAGGTCAGAAGATAGTAGATACCTTTACCTACAGCGAAGTCTTTAAAAAAGAAGAAGATTTTTCTATAAGAAAGACATTTACTATGAGAAAATCAACAGCTAGACTGCTTGTTAGATTAAAACTTGTACATCCGAATGTAAATATAAGAGCAAATACGATAATAGACCGGGCGATAAGGTATTATTATAAACATATTATTGAAGATGGGGCCTCACAAGAGGAGGAAATATAAAAATGATTATTTGGAGGATTAGTATATATGAAAAAAATAAGTGAAGAGAAGATAACTAAAACTTATAAGATAAAAATTTCTACAGCAAGAATTCTTAATGAGATTAAATTAATGCATCCCAATGTTAGTGTAAGTGCTAGTGAAATAGTAGATAACGCTATAAGACATTATTATGAAGCAACAAAAGAAAGTGGTGGAATTAAAGAATAGCAAGTGAGTTTCCTTAAGACTCACTTGCTATTATCTTTCTTTTTACTAAAGGTATAAACAAAAAGTATGATAAGTATTATAGCACAAGCTATAACAACTGGATCTACCATTTTGTGTATTGGTTTTTCCTCCAGCTCTACTTTTGACAGGTAGGAGTATTTATCCTGATTAATTATGGATTCTTTTATAGAATCTGTTTTGTTGTCTGGATTATATCTTTCAGCAAATACTAAAAGACGATCATTTGCAAGGGTACCATGATAACAGGTAAGAAGAGTTATCATATCCTTGCCTTCAATTATTGAAAGATATTCCTCTTGATCAGGCATTATTAGCTTATTTCCTGTAACTTTATAATAAAGTGTTTCTATTTTATTTGTAATTGTGATCTCATCTCCAGGTTCAAGTTCAGGTAAATCAGTGAAAAGCTTTTTCACCTGTCCAGTGTGACCTGCTATAACAGAATTAGTATTCTCCCCACCAACTGGTATGCTTGTTCCTTTAATTACAGCTACTCCATTATTTAAATGTTCCTCAGTGACTCCTAAATAAATGGGAAGGGTTTGGTGGATTTTATCTATATTAATATAAGCAAATATTGTATCATCATTATTTTCTAAATAAAGCTCTGATTTAGGAGCATCTTTCAAATCTTCATTTTTAGAGGTTTGATTATTTAAAGAATACTCCATATAAGTATAACTAACAGCTGTATAGTTATAGTAGAGATTTGATAAGGTTGGGTATAGAAATATAATCATACCCAATATAAATATGAAGATATATCTCTTTTTCCCTAAGAGTTTATTAGATTTCATTTTAATCAAACCCCTCTTTTTCTTGATTAATATCTTCGGTGAAAACTATCTTCTCCTTCAAACTTTTTCGCTTTTTAATATATTTAGATGATGTATAGATCAAAACAATGATAACTAAAGTAATAGATATAAAGAGTATTTTATTATTTTTGTTTGTAGTATTACTAACTTCTATTTCTGTATTCAGCACTTCTTCCTTATATTCTATGCGATGGCCCCTAACTAAAAGTCTATGAGAATTAATCATGTAGGGGGTACAAGTTAAAAGCGTACAGTAGTCTTCATTAGGAGTTATTACTAAGTCATTAAAGTCTGTTGGCTCTACTACCTTAATTTGATCTACTTCATAAGCTATAGTACCTCCTATATTTTTGATATAAAATTTATCTCCAACCACTAGCTTGTCTAGTTCAGTAAAGAACTTAGCAGTAGGCAATCCCCTATGACCAGTTAAAACAGTATGAGTATTTTTACCACCAACAGGTAGAGAAGTTCCTTCTAAGTGTCCTATTCCGTTCTGAAGAACAACTTCAGATGTTCCTGCATAAATAGGGTCGTTTATAGATATTTTAGGAATAATAATAGAACCTATCTGCTCATTGACTTTAAGCATTTTAGCATATTCTTCTACTCCAGCACTTAAATTTTCTTGAGTATAGGGGTCTTCTAATGAGCTAATATTATTTGCTCCAAATAGGTATTCATTATAGGAGTAGGCTAGATTTAGTTTTTTACTGATTTCAGTATCTTCAATTTGATTAACTTCTTCATCAAAATTCTGAACAACCCTTTTAGCAGCATTTTTATATATTAAATTACTTACAATAGGAAAGGAAAAAATCCCTAGACCTAGAATAAAGACTATTGAAATAATTATAGTTTTGAACACACCATTTTTTTTGCAATTATTAATGGTACTGACATGTTTATCGTTCTTATCCATAATTTTATCTACTCCTTTAACGAAAGATAGGACATAATTTGATATGGTTAAGCTAAGTTTTATGTATTTTTCAAGGAATAAAAGGGCGAGATTATTCTCACCCTTTACACTGTTTAGGTAAAGTTAATTTTCAAGTTTCTTTTTTCTCTTTAAAGCTACTACAGCACTTCCCATTATTAGTAAACCTGCTGCTAAGAAAATAATTGATCCAATACCGCCTGTTTGAGGTATATTAGGTTTTTTAGTATTAGTAACCTTAGTGTTATCATAAATGCTTGTCCCATCACCATATGAGCTTGCGCTGATTTTAAAACTAAAATCATTCATTTTGATATAACCAACAGGTACGTCTACTTCCACTAGTGAATAAGTAAACTCTTCACCATTGTTACCATAAGCAAGTCCTGTTACTTCAAAGCTACCATCAGTGGGATTAAGTGAGATTTTAGCTGCATCTGAAATGTTTGGTACCCAGCTTACCTTGCCTTGATATACTTTCATATACTTATTTTCAGAATTCTTAACGACAAAGGTTGCAGTTTTTAAATCTTCGAGATAAGTTTGTGTTATATTATCAACCTTAATAAATTGACGTCCACCTGTATGAACTTCTGGACGTTTAATATCAGGAACATCTTTTTCACAAGAATTATATCCATTGTTATATATCAACGTAGCGTTATTATAGATATTTTCACCCATAGTTGCAGTATTATTTATTCTTGCTCTATATTTAATTTCTAAGTCTTTTAAGGTTTCGGTGCCTGGTCTATTTTTAGCTAATTTTTGTAATCCTGTGGCCGTAAATGTTAAAGTGAAGTTGCCACCTGCAGTACCGCTATTGCTTTGTGTAAGGGTATAATCACTTCCTTTAGAGAGAGTAATATTATTGTAAGTTACTGTTATACTGTCTAAATAATCTAATTTAGAATCTAAAGTATCTCTGATTTCAAATTTAGTATAACTTTCTATTCCTTTTGGTACCTTAGGATAAATCAAGTAATCAAAGCTAGCACCAACATCGTAACTAGCATGATCGTTATCTTTTGTTTGCACATCTTTATCAATCTCAGGCATATCATTTTCTATTACATTTTTAGGGTATAGATGTAAATCGGAAAGATATCCATTACTATTAACATTAAGTGCTGGAAGTTCCATGATAAATGGAACACCAGATGAGGATTTAAGTGTAGCTGGGTGCTTGGTTTCTCTTACATAATAAGTTCCATTTACAATAGAATATTCTCTACCTGCTTGAACTACTTGTGGACGTGCTGTTGTGTAAATACTATTTAATTCATTAATTTCCTTGCCATTAAGGTCAGTTACTAGTGTTCCAGCTGGAACTTTCCAAATAGTGAATTCAACTCCTGTATTATTTTCAACAGCATTTGTACCTAAAGCAGCTATCTGCTGAGTACTAAGTTGTGATCCATTGTGATCTCTCAAAGTAAATTCTGATGTACCTACAACTTTATGAATTGTAACCCTTGTTGTTGGTTCTGGTGGCAGACAATTAGCTGATACTTCTGTTGCACTTGCTGGTAATTTTATAAATGAGATCAGCATGAGTAATGGTAATAGAAAGCTTAAAATTTTTTTTGATAATGACATTATTTTTCCCCCTTATTCTTATGAAAATTATGTATTATTTCCATATACTTTAATTAGTGCTATTTTTTTATTCTCTTTTTGTACCAATTAAAATTATTCTAGTTAAGTTTTATACACGTAATAAAGTTATTCACCATAAAGTAAACTTATGATAGGAAATTTTCTTTAATATAATTTTTTTTTATGTTAATTTACATAATTAGATTATTGTGTATAAAAAACAAAAAATAAGTGACAGTTATTGAGGGATTAGAACGAACTATAGATAGAAGCTTCAATTTTGAAATTATTATGGAGGAGATATGGTAAATGAGATAAATGAAAAGGAAATTATAGAGGGAATTTTAAAAGGGGATAAAGAGAGACTAGATGAACTTATAAGCTTATATGGAAAGTTAGTTTATTATGTAGCTAATAGTATACTTACTGAGTCACATGAGAAAAGATATTTAGATGAGTGTTATGATGATGTTTTTATATCTCTATGGTTTAATATGGATTGTTTTGATGATAAAAAGGGAAGCCTAAAATCTTGGATTGTTTCTATAACTAAATATAAAGCTATAGATATTAAGAGAAAGATATCAAATCATAATAAGATAAAGGAAGCATTAAATAAAATCCCTTGATAAAGAGATATTAGACATTAAGGAAAATGGTGAGTTAGACCTTAAAATAGAAGAATATTTTAAAGGATAGAATAAATAATATTTTTAAAAAGCAGAGTATGATAAGTTTTGGTCGTGCTCTGTTTTTTTCTTTTAAATACTTATAACAATTATAGTGAGCGTTTAATATATTTAAACACTTAATATATTTGTTAAACACTAAGCAAATATACTGGCTAAAAAAGCCAATATAGGCATTATTAGTGTTTTGGCATGTGTATTGCGAGAGTTAAATATATAAAATAAAACAATATGAATATTTTGTTTCATTTATTCTATCATGTTTCCAATTAAATTACAAATTATTTCATTTTTTAGCACTTATTATGTGTAAAAATAATGATAAATATAATTATTAAGGATTTTGATTAAATAAAATACTTGTTATCTATGACAATATACAACAAAATATTCATTTTGTAGGATATTTTAAAAATCATACTTGAAAGGGGTAATTTTATGAAATTTTTTAACAATCTAAAAATGGCACCTAAAATAGTAGCATTATTTATCACTGTGGCTATGTTCATAATTATTGTAGGATTTATAGGAATCAATAGTATGAGAGGGATAAATGACAATGCTATAGCTATGTATAATAAGAATCTTAAATCTGTTGAAATGATAGAAGATCTAAAAGAAAAGATAGCTGATTTAAGAGCTAATACTATAATATTAGTATATCAAGATGATAAAGTAGAAACTGATGTGGAACTTGAAAATAAAATTATTAAGTTAATAGATGAAAGTAATGAAATTTCAGGTGAATATGAAAAAAGTTTTTTAGATAATCAAGATGAAAGAGATTTTTTTAGTAATATCCAAAAAGATACTAGTACATATTATGATGGTTTAAAGAAGGTTATAAAATATAATAAAGAAGGAAATAAGGAAGACGCAACTAAATCAATGGGAGAGTTAGGGGCTATAAGAGAGAGAACATATAGTAATATAGATGAACTTGTAAACCATAACGTTGAAGAGGCAAAAGAAGCTAATGATAAAAATATGGATCAATTTACATATGCTACGAATATGAGTATAGGTGTAACTGTAATTGGGTTTATAGCAGCTATAATAATAGGTATAAGTATATCCTTATCTATTGCAAAGAGATTAACCAAGGTGGTTAACTTTGCTAAGGCTTTGGAAAATGGAGATTTAACCAATGAGATAATTGTAAGTTCACAAGATGAAATAGGAGAAATGGGTGAATCTTTAAATAAAGCAAAGGATAGTACTAAGCTACTAATTTCTGAAATAATGAATGGCTCTGAGGAGATTAGTTCTGGAAGTGAAGAATTATCTGCTGTTATGGAAGAAATATCTGGGAAGATTGAAGTTGTTAATGCTGCAATTGAGCAGATAGATAGGGCAGTTCAAGACTTGAGTGCAACAAGTGAACAAGTAAGTGCATCAACTCAAGAGATAGGAGCATCTACAACAGAATTAGCTAATAGAAGTGGTATAAGCTTACAAGCTGTTAGTAAAATAAAGAGCAGAGCAATAGAAGTAAAAGAAAAGGCTGATAATAGTATAAGAGAGGGAAATAGTATATATGAGGAGAATAAGCGTAATATTTTAGTAGCAATAGAGAATGGTAGAGTAGTTGAAGATGTTAAAATCATGGCTGACTCAATAGGATCAATTGCTGAACAAACCAACCTATTAGCACTTAATGCTGCTATAGAAGCTGCAAGAGCAGGAGAAGCTGGAAAGGGATTTGCTGTAGTAGCTGAAGAGGTAAGAAAACTTGCAGAGGATTCTTCTAATGCAGTTAATGACATTCAATCAATGGTTCAGCAGGTTCAAAATGCTTTTAAAGATTTATCTAAAAGTGGACAAGATATTTTAGGATATATCGAAAATAGCGTTAAACCTAATTACGAATTACTTATGAATACAGGAATTCAGTATGAGAAGGATTCAGAAATTATAAATGAAATGGCTGAGGATGTATTAAAATCATCGACGCAAATAAGTCAAGTTATAGATCAGATAGGAAGTGCCATACAAAATTTATCTTCTACTGCAGAAGAATCAGCTCAAAATTCAGAAGATATAACAGTAAGTATAAATGAAGTAACAGAAGCGATAGTAGATGCAGCCAAAGCTTCTCAAAGACAAGCTGAGATATCTCAAAACTTAAATGAACTATCACAAAAATTTACTATTTAGGTAAAAATGAATTTAAGTATTGAAGTATTAAAAACAGAGGCTGATAAAGATAGTTATTTTATTTATGAATATATGGATGATTTTATAAATTTAATCATGAAAAATGAAGATGAAGTTTGTTTTTCAGAAACAGATGATAGGGATATTAATATCATAAGCAGTAGAGACACAATACATATAATATTTAATAGTATTAACGAAGGTTACAATATAAATAGCGATGAAATATTCTATAGACTAAATAAAATTTTAGATAAATATAAAAATAGGTTTCAAAAGCAAGTAATTACTTTTTGTGGTGAAGATGCATTAAATCATATTGAAGATATCATTAAGATAATAAATAGATTTAATCCTAAAGGTAGTAATATTGAATTTAATATTATGGGTAATGGTGTTCTACTAACAGATAGTGTAGTAGATGCTGTTATAACTACAAATGTCGAGGTTTATGTTGCTTTGGATGAAGAGGATTGTTATTATGAGCAAGTTAAAGATAATTTGTTGAGATATAAAAAGAGATATTTAAGTAATAATAACATTAAAATAATGACCTCTTATGATTTCCATACTGATTTAGTGAAGATGAGTGATTTTTACGAAGAGAGTGGTTTATATATAGCAATATTAAAAGAGAGGTTTTTATATAATGAAACTAAGTCAGAAAAAATTTCTCAGGAGCTTATAGATAAATATTTAGAGGAGTATAAAATATTAGAGCATAAATATTATAGTAATAATTTAAAGGGGAATTATTGTTCAAGTTTTTTAAAATTATTTTTGGGATAATATATTTAGATAGTGTAATATTATTTTAATAAAGTTATTCTATTTGTTATAGTAGAATATATAAAGTAATTTTAGAGAATGGGGTTTTATAACTTATGACAAATATTTCTTATGAATCAATACTTAAAAATGTTCCAGTTGGGTTTGCATATCATAAAATAATATTAGATGATAAAGGGTTACCTTGCGACTATATATTTATAGAAGTTAATTTAGCTTTTGAAGAAATGACTGGTTTAAAAAGTAGGGACATCATAGGTAAATCTTTAACAGAAGTTATTCCTAATATAAAAGAAGACAATTTAAACTATATCTCTTCTTATGGATCGGTAGCTTTAAATGGTGGCATAGTAGAGTATGAAGAATATTCTAAGGCTTTAGATAAATGGTATAGGATTCAAGTTTACTCTGACAAAAAATATTACTTTGCAGTAAATTTTTTAGATATAAGTAAACAAAAAGAAGTAGAAAATGCATTAAAAGCAAGTGAAGAAAAATATAGATTGATTACTGAATCAACATCCGATGTAATATGGGTTTTTAATTATACTAAATATTGTTTTACATATGTGAGTCCATCTATTAAAAATTTATTAGGATATACTCAAGAAGAAGCTTTGGATATTACTTTAGAAGAATTTTTAACTAAAGATTTTTTAGGTGATTTAGATGAGCGCTTTAATAAAAGGATAGAAGTTTTTCTAGAAGATTCAAAACAAGATGTATCATATATCTTAGAAATGAAAAGCATTCATAAAAATGGGGATTTAGTATGGGTAGAAACCGCTGGAAAATATAGATTAAACAATAGAAATGAAATAGAAATTGTAGGAGTGTCACGAAATATAAGTGAGAGAAAAAAAGCAGAGGAAAAGATAATTTATCTAAGTTACCATGATCAGCTAACAGGAATTTATAATAGAAGATATTATGAAGAAAAAATCACAGAAATAGATAAAGCTGAAAATATGCCCATGACTTTGGTAGTAGCAGATGTAAACGGACTTAAGCTTACTAATGATGCTTTTGGACATTTAGTTGGAGATAAACTTCTTATTTATACAGCTGAGGTTTTAAATAGCGTAACTAAGGAAAATGATATTGTGGCTAGAATTGGTGGAGATGAATTCGTACTTTTACTTGCTAAAACCGATAATAGAAAAGCAAAAAAAATTATTGATGATATTAAAAAGAAATTATCCGCTAAAAAGATAGGAAATATGGAGTTATCAACTTCTTTTGGATATGCAGTGAAAAGCCATTTAGACCAAAATATTATTGATCTTTTTATTGAAGCTGAAAATTATATGTATAAAAATAAGTTAATAGATAGTAGAAGTAATAGAAGTAAAACAGTAAAATTTATAATTAAAACCTTATATGAAAAAAATAATCAAGAAGAAGGTCATTGTAAAAGAGTAAGTAAACTTTGTGGGGAAGTTGCAGATTTACTTGATATGAATGTTAATGAAGTTAATGAGATTATAACTGCTGGATTGCTTCATGATATAGGTAAAATAGCTGTTGGAGAAAAGGCATTTTCTAAGTCTGAAAAGTTGACTCAAGCAGAAAATAATGAATATAAGAGACATTCTGAAATCGGATATAAGATACTAAAATCTTCTGATGAGTTTAGTAATATAGCTGAATACATATTGTATCATCATGAATGTGTAGATGGTAACGGATATCCCAAAGGTTTAATAGGTGAAAGTATTCCTATTCAATCAAGAATACTTAGTATAGTAGATTATTATGATAATCTAATAAATCCACGTAATGGAGAAAAAGTCTACAGTAAAGAGGAAGCAATTGAAAAGTTAAAGATGTATCGTGGCAAGAAATTTGATATTAATATTACAAACACATTTATAGAAAAGATTTTAAAAGAAAATGATCAAATCTAGGAAACTATTAATAAATATTGACAGAAAATTGATTTTGGAATAATATTATAATTAAATGCGAGGAAAAGAAGAGTAATAATATGGAAAGTTTATAGAGAGCTGGGATAGGTGAAAGCCAGTAACTGAAAGTGTTATGAAGATGGTCTTGGAGCGGGTTTTCTGAGCCTTAGGGTTAGGAGAATACGGTGGCAACCGTTATATTGCAAAGTATATTAAGTACTTAATGAGGTGCTATTTGGTAACAATGGCATAAAATAGAGTGGTAACACGTATAATACGTCTCTATATAGGGGATACCCTATGTAGAGGCTTTTTTTATTTTAGGAGGAAGATTTTTATGTGCGAGAAAAAACCATATTATATCACTACACCAATATATTATCCATCTGCTAATTTACATATAGGTAATACTTATACAACAGTAGCAGCAGATGCATTAGCAAGATTTAAGAGATTAACTGATTATGATGTTATGTTCTTAACTGGTACAGATGAACATGGACAAAAGATTCAGCTTAAGGCAGAGGAGAAGGGTGTAACTCCAAAGGAATTTGTAGATGAAATAGTGGCTGGAATAAAGGATCTTTGGGAGCTTATGAATATAAGCTATGATAAATTTATAAGAACTACTGATGATTATCACATAAAGGCTGTACAGGATATATTTAAAAAACTTTACGATCAAGGAGACATATATAAAGATTCTTATGAAGGTTGGTATTGTACACCTTGTGAATCCTTTTGGACTGAAACTCAACTAGTTAATGGAAATTGTCCAGACTGCGGAAGACCAGTTGAAAAGGCTAAGGAAGAAGCATATTTCTTTAAAATGAGTAAATATGCAGATAGATTAATAAAACACATAGAGGATAATCCACATTTCATTCAACCTGAATCAAGAAAAAATGAAATGTTAAATAATTTCTTAAAACCAGGGCTTCAAGATTTATGTGTATCAAGAACAAGCTTTAACTGGGGAATTCCAGTTACTTTTGACGAAAAACATGTAGTTTATGTTTGGATTGATGCTTTATCTAACTATATTACAGCTTTAGGTTATGGAAGTGAAGACACAGAGCTTTATAAAAAATATTGGCCAGCAGATGTTCATTTAATAGGTAAGGATATATTAAGATTCCACACTATTTATTGGCCAATTATGCTTATGGCTTTAGATGTTCCACTACCTAAACAAGTATTTGGGCATGGATGGCTTTTAGTTGATGGTGGTAAGATGTCTAAATCTAAAGGAAATGTAGTAGACCCAGTAGTTTTAGTTAACGAATTTGGGGTTGATGCTGTTAGATACTACTTATTAAGAGAGATTCCTTTTGGAGCTGACGGATTATTTAATAATGAAATATTTATAAAGAAGATAAATTCAGACCTTTGTAATGATCTAGGAAATCTTTTATCTAGAACTGTAGCTATGATTGAAAAATATTTTGGAGGAATGATTCCAGCACCTCTTGATAAAGAGGATGTTGATGATGAGCTTATTAAATTAGCTTTAGAAACTCCTGTAAAAGTTGAGAGAGCCATAGATAATCTTAAGATTCCAGAAGCTTTAGAAGAAGTATGGGAACTTGTAGGTAGAGCTAATAAATATATAGATGAAACAACTCCATGGATATTAGCTAAGGATGAAAGTAAGAAGGATAGATTAGGTACCGTATTATATAACTTATCTGAAAGTTTAAGATTTATAGCTGTACTTATATCACCATTTTTACCTGATACAGCTAGCAAGATAAATGAGCAGATTAATACAGAGATAACTACTTGGAATTCTTTATCAGCTTTTGATGGAACTGCTGCTGGAACTAAGGTAGTTAAGGGAAATAATTTATTCCCAAGAATAGATGTTGAAGCTAAGCTTAAAGAGCTTGAAGCTTTAAAACCACAACCAGTTGTAGAAGAAGTTAAAGAAACTATGAAACCTATTAAAGAGGAAATAACTATAGAAGACTTCGAAAAAGTGGATTTAAGAGTAGTTAAGGTATTAAGTGCCGAGGCTATAAAGGGAGCTAAGAAGTTATTAAAGCTTAAGGTAGATTTAAATGGTGAGGAAAGACAGGTAGTTTCAGGAATAGCTAAGTACTATAAACCAGAAGATTTAGTTGGAAAGTATGTAGTACTTGTTGCTAATTTAAAACCTGTTAAATTAAGAGGAGAATTATCACAAGGTATGCTTTTAGCTGCTTCAAGTGATGATGATGCTCAATTATTTTTAGTAAACCCAGGTGAACTACCAACTGGAAGTGAAGTTAGATAATTTTTAGTGATTTAGAGCTAGTGATAATTTAATTTATTACTAGCTTTAAATTTCAGGAAGCGAGGGGCAATATGAAAGTAGTAATAGGTAATGCATGGCCTTATGCAAATGGATCATTACATGTTGGGAGATTATCTTCTTTAATGCCAGGTGATATTTTGGCAAGATACCATAGACTAATGGGTGACGAAGTTATTTTTGTATCTGGAAGTGACTGTAACGGCACCCCTATATTAATTAAGGCTAAAGAAGAGGGAACAACCCCAGAGGTAATATCTGAAAAGTATCATAAAGAATTTAAGGAATGTTTTGAGAAGTTAGGTTTTTCTTATGATTTGTTTGGAAAGACTAGTTCAGAACATCATCATGAAACTGTTAAGAAGTTTATTTTAGAACTTTATAATAATAAATATATCTATGAGAAATTAGTTACTCAATATTATTGTGAGGAATGTGGGGAATTTTTAATAGATAAGCTTATTGAAGGTACATGTCCACATTGTCATGGAGCAGCTAGGGGAGATCAATGTGAAGAGTGTGCAGAAATATTAGATCCAGAGGATTTAATAGATAAGAAGTGTAAAAACTGTGGCAAGGAACCAGAAGTTAAGGAGATTAAGCATTTATTTTTCTCTTTATCAAAGTTTGAAAATGATGTAAGAAGGATATGGATAAAGCAAGATGGTTGGAGAGATAATGCTATAAAGTTAACTAAGAGATATTTAGATGAAGGTCTTAGAGATAGGGCAGTAACTAGAAATATTTCTTGGGGAGTTGATGTTCCTTTAGAGGGATATGAGGATAAGAGGATATATGTTTGGATAGAGGCTGTTATGTCTTATATTACAGCTAGCATTAAAGTTTGTGAAGAAAGAGGAGAAGATTGGAGAGAGTACTGGGAAGATGAAGATTCGAGAGTATACTTTATCCATGGAAAAGATAATATTCCTTTCCACACTGTAATATTTCCTGCCTTATTAAGTGGAATAGGCATTAAAAACCCTAACTTAAGAATGATTTCTTCAGAGTACATGAACCTTGAAGGTAAAAAGTTTTCAACTACAAAAAATTGGGCAGTATGGATGCCTTATATGATAGAAAATTATAACCCTGATGCTATAAGATATTATTTAACTATAAATGGGCCAGAGAAAAAAGATTCTGATTTTTCATGGAGGGGATTTATAAATTCAACTAATAATGATCTTCTCGGAAGTTTTGGGAATTTTGTCAACAGGTCTTTAGTTTTTATCCACAAATACTTTGATGGAAGTCTGCCTAATTGTGGATTAAATCCTAGATGGAAGAAGGATTTCTTTGATTTATATGTAGAGGTTGGAGATAAAATAGAGTCAGGAGAATTTAAGGATGCCTTAGAGGATATATTTATATTTATCAAAAAAGTAAATAAGTTTTTTGATGATGAAAAACCTTGGATTACAGTAGAGAAAGATAAAAATAAGTGCATAGAAACTTTATACACTTGTGTTCAAATAATAGCTAATTTATCTAACCTACTAGAACCTTTTATTCCATACTCTTGTGATAAGATAAAGGTTTTTTTAGGAATTGAGGAGAGAACTTGGAGTTTTATTGAGATTAAAAATCCTAAAATAGGAGACTTAGAAATACTTTTTGAAAGAATTGATAAGAAAAAGGCTGTAGAAGAGGTTGTTAAACTTAAAGAAGAAAAAATATAAATAGAAAAGGCCCTTGTTTATCTTAGTCAAAGGGGGACGAGATAACAACAAGGGCCTTTTACATGATGGTTTTTAGGGGTAAATAATAATGCTTTAACAACTTTACAAGATTAAGTATATAGAACCAATATGTCAGTTCTATGACAAAATACGAAACAAATTATAAACATTATTAAAAAGAAATTAATTAAGCATTATCTTTTATTTCTTCTAAATCTAAAATAATTATTTTAGACCTGTCATAATCAATTAATCCATCTTTCTTCATATTAATAAGCTCGCGAGATAAAGATGGACGTTGAACCCCTAACTTATCAGCCCAATCTTTTTTAGACATATTTAGGTTTATCTCTAAAGACTTATCTTTTTTATATAATGATAAAATATAATTACATATCATTTGCCTTAAGGACTTCATACTTACTTGCTTAAGTTTGGAACTTAAAGCCATTGCTTTATTAGATAAGATTCTTAAAAAAATTACAAGAAACTCATGATTTTTTTGAAGCAAGGTCTCCACATAAGATTTATGTATATGTAAAACTGTGGATGAATTTTTGCAAACAACTGACATGGGATAAAATTGCCTATCTCCAAAAAGAAGATTTTCTCCAAAAACATTTCCCTTCTCTAAACTGGCAACTATTAATATATTGCCATCAGCATCAAGCTTCTGGATTTCTATAACACCATCTAACACCACACTAAGATAATCACAAGATTCATCCTGCATAAATAAAATATCTCCAGCTGAATAAGTTTTAGTTGAATTATTTTTAGCATTAAACAATTCAGAGGCTTCATCATCAGAAAAAGATTTAAATAACTTACACATTCTTATTCCTTCAAGAGCATGAGAATTATTCATAAAAAAACACCGCCTTTAAATTATTATCCTTAATATTTATTGAAAAAGCAATATGGTAAATTTATAATGAGATTTAGTATAGACTACATATATTATCAGGAGGAGATAAAATGAATTTATCCATAAGTATATTAATAGGAGCTGTAATAGGATATATAACAAACTGGTTAGCTATAAAGATGCTTTTTAAACCACATACTGAAAAAAGAATTGGTGGGATTAAATTACCTTTTACACCAGGACTTATACCAAAGGAAAGAGATAGAATAGCAAAAAGTGTTGGAGATACTGTTGGGCGTCATCTTGTGACTGGAGAAAATATGATGGAAGCTATGGAATCTCAAGAGATGAAAAGCTATTTACATGATATATTTATAAAAAAAGTTAAGACTGCTAGAGAATCTAATAAAAATATAAAAACATTAGGACAAGAATTATTAGAAGGAAAATATGAAATTTTTACATATTCTATAAAAGAAAAATCATCCACATATTTAATTGATAAAATTTCAAGCGAAGATATGATTGATAAAGTAACTAAAGAAATACAACTAGTATTAAAAGATATGCTCAAAAAAAGTCCAGTGGATGTTTTTAATAAACTTCCTATAAAAGATATATTAGATAAAACTTTGAAGTCTGAAGCTTTGAAAAATGATATAGGTAATGTATTAAACTATGGTATAGATAGTTTAGGACAAGAAGGTAAAACATTAAATGACGTAATACCAAAAGGATTTTTTCAAGGGATTGAAGTTTATACATATAATGAAAGAAATGAAATTTCTTTTTATTTAAGACGTTTATTAAGACAAGAAGAAGCTGCTAATAAAATAAAAGACATAATAGAGAAAAATGTTATTAGTAATATGAATCCCTTAGTTTCTATGTTTATGAGTACTGAGTCGCTTTATGCAAAATTTACTACTATAGTAGATGATTATTTAAATAAAGAAGAAAATAAACAAGAAATAGCTATGATGATTGGAAATATGATAAAAAACTTTGGCAACAAAGAGATAAGTTCTATAGTTCAAGGAATACCTCAGCATGCTAAAGATGAAATAATAAAAGATTTACAGAAAAAAATAGTAGATTTATTAAATGGAGAAGAGTTTACTAATAAAATAATAAACTTTACAAATGGAAAGTTAGAAAAATTCACTACTATAGATGAGTTATTAACCTTCTTTAATCCAGATTATGAATTAAAAATATCCATAGAAGTTAAAGGCGCAATTAAGACTTTAGTAAATAGTGAATCCTTAAAGGAAAAAATACAAGAAATTATAGATGAATTGGTGGTTTCTGTAGAAAATAAAAGATTAAAAGAAGTAATACCAGAGGGTAATAATGAGAGCTTAGATGCCGTATTTAACAAACTTCAAGAGTTAGCAGGAAACCTTTTAAAAAGCAGTGGAGGAGATTTTATAGAGAAGCTAAATATAGCTAAAATAGTTGAGAAGCAAATAATGTCTTTCCCTGTTGAATATGCAGAGGAATTAATTATAGAAATTGCAAATAAAGAACTTAAAGCTATTACTTGGCTCGGTGCTTTATTAGGTGGAATTATGGGGATTCTAACCCCTGTATTATCAAGCTTGTTTAAATAATATTACATTATGTGAATAAAATGTAAAAAATATGCAATAATTTATAGATAAGAGGTGGACGTATTGGGTAACAAATATAACATAATAGATTCTCATGCTCATTATGATGATGAGTCTTTTAATGAGGATAGAGATACAGTAATAAAACAGATACAAGAAAATGGAGTAACGGGAGTTTTGAATTGTGGCTCTTCTTATGAGGGGTTAGTTGGCTCCTATGAATTAGCCAATAAATATGAGTTTTTCTATGCAGCTTTAGGAATCCATCCATCTAATGCTAATGAGCTAACTGATGAGGTAATAGACTTCATAAGAGAGAAAAGCAAAAATCCTAAAGTTAAGGCAATAGGCGAAATAGGACTGGATTATTATTGGGAGGAAAATCCGCCTAGAGAAGTTCAAAAAAAGGTGTTCAGACAACAGCTGAAGTTAGCTGAAGAACTGAATTTACCTGTAGTAATTCATGACAGAGATGCACATGGAGATACTTTAGATATACTAAAAGAATTTCCAAAGGTTACAGGGGTAGTACATTGTTTTTCTGGTAGTGTGGAATTTGCAAGAGAATGTTTAAAATTAGGATATTACATAGGTTTTACTGGAGTAGTAACCTTCAAAAATGCAAAAAAGATTCTTGAAGTAGCAAAAGATGTACCTTTAGATAGAATGTTAGTAGAAACTGATTGCCCATACATGGCACCAACACCTTATAGAGGAAAACGAAACAAATCAGACTATATAGAATATATAATAGAAAAATTGGCAGAAATCAAGGAAATCGACCCTTTTGAGGCAAATAAGAAGATTAATGATAATATTGTAAGGTTGTTTAAAATGGAAAAATAAGGTAAAATAGTTCTTGCAAGTTTAATTTGGTGGTATACAACAAAGGATAGTTAAGAATTAGGATAGGAGTCAGAAAACATATTCCCAGTAGTGACTGTTAATGGATTAAAGCTATCATTCAATATAATTTTAACTTATGCCAAGTGAGCATTTCGTAACAGTTACAATAAATGCAGGAGATGTCAATTTGACAAGCTTTAATATTTTGTTTATAATGCAAAAGACACTCTTGCCAAAGGAGGGAATAAAATGGTAGAAAAATTCAAACAGCATTTTAAAAGAGTTTTTTCTAATGGTCCTAAGGCAAAAATCGTGTTGTGTTCAATAGTAACATCAGTGCTAATACTTACAATTTACAACATGAGAACGACAGTGATTGTTCGAATAGATAATGAAGAACAAAGAATAGTGACATACAAAGGGACTGTTAAAGGGGCGTTGCAAAGTAACGACATAACTCTAGGTGAAAAGGATAAGGTATCCCCTCAATTAGAAGATAGAATTAATGATGATGATATCATTTCAATTAAAAGAGCTGTGCCTATTGAGGTCTATGTAGATGGTGAGACCCTAGAGATACAAACTGCAGAGAGCAACATAGAGGATATGCTAGAAGCTGAAAACATCACTCTTAATGAGGATGACAAGTTAAGCATTTCAGCAGATACCCTAATAACAGAAGATTTAAAACTTAAAGTAACAAGAGTAGAAACAAAAGATATTGTTGAAACTCAGGCATTAGATTATCAAACTGTTGTTAAAAATGATGATAGTATGGATAAGGGGATGTCAAAAGTTGTTCAGGAGGGTACTCAAGGAGAAAAAGAAGTTACAGTAAAGGTGATATATGAAGATGGCGTAGAAGTTGAGAGAAAAGTTGTTGGTGAAAAGATAACTAAGGAACCTACTAGTAAAGTGGTTCATCAGGGAACTCTTAGCTACGTTGCTCTCTCCAGAGGTGGAGATTCTAAACTTTACTACAAACAAGCTCTTTCTGTTAAAGCGAGTGCTTATGCTGGTGATGGTATAACTGCAACAGGAACAGTGCCTAAGAGAAATCCATCTGGATTGAGTACTATAGCTGTTGACCCAAGGGTCATTCCTTTAGGAACAAAGGTTTATGTTGAAGGCTATGGTTACGCAGTTGCAGAGGATACAGGCGGTGCAATAAAGAATAACAAAATAGATATTTTTATGAATTCCACAAAAGAGTGTTATCAATGGGGAGTAAGAACAGTTAATCTTTATGTTGTAGCGTATCCAGGACAGTGGTAAAATAAGAAGGTGACTCAGATAATGAGTCATCTTTTTATCGTTTAGGGAAGAGTATTATTTAGATTACATATATGAGTATAATGTGAAAGGAAGAAAAGTTTGTGATAAAGGAAGTTATTGTAGTTGAGGGTAGAGATGATGTTACTGCTGTTAAGAAAGCAGTGGATTCAGAGGTAATACCTGTTGGAGGTTTTGGAATTAATAATAAAGTAATAAAAAGAATTAAAGAGGCTCAAAAGAGACAAGGGGTTATAGTATTAACTGACCCTGATTTTGCTGGAGAGCGTATAAGAAATATAATAGCTAAAAGAGTTCCAGGGATAAAACATGCTTATATAGGACGAGATGAAGGTACAAAAGACGGGGACATAGGGGTTGAAAATGCTACACCAGAGTCTATATTAAGAGCATTAAACAGGGCTAAGGCAACAGTTACAGAGAGAAGAGACTTTTTTAATGTAGAAGATATGCTCTTTTTTAAACTTACAGCAGATATAAAGTCTAAAGAGAGAAGACATCTTTTAGGGAAAGAATTAGGAGTAGGTTATGGTAACACAAATCAATTAATATCAAGGTTGAATAATTATGGAATATCTAGAGAAGAATTTATACATGCTGTAAAAAATGTAGAGAAAATCATGGAGAGTGAAGAATAATATTATGGATGTAAAAACACAGGAGTTAGTAAAAAAATATAATTTTAGGTTTTCTAAAAGTTTAGGTCAGAACTTTTTAATAGATGATAGCGTACTTGAAGATATAGTGGAAGGTGCAGAGGTATCTGAGGAGGACTTAGTAATAGAAATAGGTCCAGGGGTAGGGACGTTAACTAGAGAGCTCATTAAGAAGGCAAAGAGAGTAGTAGCTATAGAATTAGATTCAAATTTAATACCTATACTTACTGAAGAGCTCGGAAATGAAGAGAAGTTTTCTCTTATACATAATGATGCACTAAAAGTAAATTTTGATGAAATAATGGCTGGAGAGAAAAGTGTTAAACTAGTAGCAAACTTACCTTATTATGTTACTACACCTATTATAGCTAAGCTTTTAAATGGAGGTTATAAATTTAAGTCTCTTACTATAATGATTCAAAAAGAAGTTGCAGAAAGGATGAACTCTGAGCCAAACTGCAAGGAGTATGGTTCAATATCTGTTTTAGTTCAATATTTCTGCACAACTAAAATTATAAGAAAAGTAGCACCTTCAAGTTTTATGCCTAGACCTAAGGTTGATTCTATAGTTATAAGACTAGATAGATTAGAGCAACCTAGAGTTGAACTAAAAGACGAAAAACTATTTTTTGATATAGTTAGAAATTCTTTTAATATGAGAAGAAAAACCTTATGGAATGCTTTAAAATCTTTTGGATTAGATAAGGAAAGTATGGAAGGTGTCTTTAAAGAGGCTGGTATAGATCAAAAGAGAAGAGGAGAAACCTTAAGCATAGAAGAGTTTGGTGCTTTGGCAAATTCTCTGTATGAAAAACTTAATAGATAATTATTTCAAGTAAAAAGTGGCTTAGGCCACTTTTTTATTTCGTCTAAAGGAAATTCTTTTGAACATATTTTAACTATTTAATCATATAATGTAACGAATAAATATAAGTGGAGGGACCGTAGAGTTGGCGCATGGAAAATTATATAGAAACTTTATAATATTACAAGAGGATGAAAGGGGACACTCAACAGCTCAAGATAAACCTCTATCAGGCTATGCAAAGGTTGAGGCTAAAGACGATAAATGTAAAATATCTTTTTACGCACAGAATCTTAAAAAAGATGAACATAAACACTTCATGATGATAGTGAGTGCAAAAAAAGACATGAGACAGCTTATGAATTTAGGAGAAGTGAACATAACTGATATAGGAAAGGTAGATGGTTATAAAGAATTTAGCGTTAATAACATTGGAGGTATGGGACTAGGTTATGACAAAATATCAGGGGCAGCTATAGTAAAAAAAGTTGGGGATAAGTTAGAATTTTTAATAAGTGGCTTTATGAGTAATGAAATGCCAAAGGATGATTGGAAACAGTACCCTGTGGTTAATAGTGTTGATTTAGGTAAGTTTACAGGTTCAACCCTATATTCACAAATTACATCACCAACAGCTGCACAAGCTCCTACACAAACACCAGGAGCAATGCAATCACCAGGAACAATGACTGAAGAAAATGGAACAACACCTGAAGTAGGAAATGGTATTTATGAAACTCCATATGATGGTATGGGAGAGGCACCTTTATATGAAGATGCAGTTCCTACCATGGGAGCAGGAACTACAATGAATGGTCCAGGAAGCACCATGGGAGGCCAAGGAGGAATGACAACTGGGCAAGTAGGTACTATGGGAAACCAAGGTGGTATGATGAATGGCACAGGAAATATGCAAAATCAGCCAATATATAGTACACCAGGAACTCAAGGTGGAAATATGTATAACACTACTTCACCACGAAATGTAGAAATTGATAATAAACCTTTATATGATAGTTCTTATACCACAATAGGAAGAAATATTGGAGGGGCTAAGCCGCCGATAGTTGAAGAGGATACTATTGAGGTAAGAAGTGAGTTTGACGAATATGAAAACAAGATAGTAGATGATTATAGTGAAGAAAACTTCAAGATTAGAGGATCTGTTGGAGAATTTTTTGAATCTTTGGCTGAAGACTTCGAACTTGATAGACACAAGAACAAAAAGAAGGATATAAAACATTGTAAATGGTATAAAGTACCTGTAGATAATCTAGATGAGATGTGTAATATAGCTGATTATAATAAGTACACAGTAATATACTATCCAATGATAAATTATTATCCTTACTTTAAAAAACATAAACATTATTGTATAGGCTATAAATGTAATGATAAAGGAAAGATGAAATATATAGTATATGGAATTCCAGGTAAAAAGGATAAGGGAGATCAACCATATGGAGGAAAGACAGGTTTTGTAACATGGATGGAAGATGAAACCCTAGGAGATGGAATGGGTTATTGGTTAATGTTCTATGATTTCAGAAACTCTGTTATTGTAATACCAGCAGAAAGATAAGATACGATCCTAGAAGTATGTATTTATTTCTAGGATCATAATTTATTTATAAATCTTTAATCATAGATTTATGTTAAAGAGAGTATAAATAAATTATTAAGGATTATCTAGGAGGTTTTTATGAATAGAAAGCAGTTAGGCGTTACTATAGTACTTATATGTTTAATGGGGCTATTGTTTGTAGGACAAAGGATATTCAATGAAAGATTTCAGTCGATTTCATTAATGAATAATAATATAACAGATTTCACAGAGTATACAGACAAGGATAAGGAAATTTCTTTTAAGTTACCTAGTCAATGGGAAAACAGTGATAGAAGCTTACCAGGGAATTATATAACATATTATAAGAGTTTTTCTGACAGCTCTTTAGGTATTACAGGATATGTGCAGTTAATAAACTATAAGGGGGATGATAAAGCTCTTATAGAAAAAGATAAGGAATATATAGAAGGGGAGATAGGGAACTATAGTTTAGATAGTTATCAAAGTAAAAACTATAAAGGTTATAAGACTTCTTTTATAGTTACGGGTGAAAATAAAAGAGAGACATTTTATGATGTATATTATTTAAAGATAAAAGGTGAAAAATTAGTTAAGCTTAGCTTTATGGTAGATGGCAAGTATTACAAAACTAATTATCAAGATATTTTTAAGGTTTTGGTGGATTCAGTGAAATAAATTTGATATAAAAAGTATTAAGTATTATAATTTATTTATGATAAGGGGAAGCTTAGCTTCTCCTTATTTAGAATTATGTTTATTGTTATTATTAACATAATTAAATAAGTTAAGAGGGAGAAAGTTTAGGTATGGGAAAGTCTATCACGAAGTTTAGTTTGTTAATGTTAGTAATATTAACCCTATTTACGGGGTGTTCTATAGTAGATAAAGGGAAACTTAAATTAGGACTTAAAAATGAGGACTTCGAGTATATAAAAAATTATGAGGTTGATAAAATAGTAATACAAAGTACTAGAGATAAGGGTTTTAGATTTGTAGTAACAGATGATAAAACTATTAAGGATGTATATAATCTACTTTCTTCTGCAAAAGAGATGAGTGAAAAGGTGGACCTTGAATCAGATTACATTTTTGAAGTATATGTAGGTGAAGAGGTAAAAAAGTTTAACTATGTGGTAGGGGTAGATGAAAAATCTAAAGGGAATTTTTATGATGAGAATAAAGTATATTATGTTTCTAGTAGAATCGATAATGACATAATTCAAAATCTATCTTTTGTAAGAAAACCAAGAGATTTTAGCACCATATATTATGGAAGCATATTGAAAGTTCTTGAAGAGAAGAAGAGTTATTTAAATGATGGCAACAAAAAAATAGGTATAGATATATTGGGAGATGTAGAGTGTACTAAATACATATTATCTAGGGATATAGAGTCTTTTAATAGCGATATGGCTAAGATAACTAATAATGTTAAAATAATAAATGGGAATAAGCAGGATTTTGATGTGATAATAACCGTTAGAAATCAAGGGTATACATCAAAAAAATTCAAAACTAACATAACTATTGAAAATAAGAATGACCATAGCTATGAGATTTATTATGTTTGGGGAGATTATGACCTTAAAGCATGGAGCATTCAAACAAGCACTACAAAACCGAAAGATTGGTAGTATATAGACTAAGGAGGAGTTTTTTTATGTCAAGTTGTTCAAGTTGTGCAAGCAAGGATAGTTGCAATACAAAAGACAAAGGATGTGGAACAAATACAGTGAGTATGAAAGTATTACCTAAATATGGAGAAGTAAAGAATATTATCGGAGTGATAAGTGGTAAGGGTGGAGTAGGTAAATCTACGGTTACAGGACTTATTGCAACTCAGTTAGCTAATAGAGGATATAAGGTTGGTGTTTTAGATGGAGATATAACAGGGCCATCTATGCCAAGATTTTTTGGTATAAATGATAAAAGAGCAGAGATGATTCCGCTGGATAATAATTCAAACTTTAAGTTTAAGCCTGTAGAGAGTAAATTAGGAATAAAGGTTATATCTATGAATTTACTTACTCCAGTAGAAGATCAACCAGTTATTTGGAGGGGGCCTGTTATAACGGGAGTATTAAACCAAATGTATACTGATACAGAGTGGGGGGATTTAGATTATTTACTTATAGATATGCCTCCAGGAACAGGGGATATAGCATTAACTGTAATGCAAAGTTTCCCATTAAAAGAAATTATAATCGTATCTACGCCTCAGGATATGGTTTCTATGATAGTTAAGAAGGTAGTTATTATGGCACAAAAGATGGGAATTAGCATAAGGGGAGTAGTAGAGAATATGTCTTATATTAATTGTGATAGTTGTGATCATAAAATAAAAATATTTAGCAAAAAGTCTGCTGAAGAACATGCAGAATATTTAGGGCTACCACTTTTAGCTGAGCTTCCTATTAATTTAGATTTAACAGAGGCTTTGGAGAATGGTACAGCTGAAGAGTATGTTAAGGAAGATCCACTTTATACATCGGTATTCCAAGGATTATATTAAAATTATTGAATAATATTTCCTTTATGATGACATACTAATTTTGTTAGTAATATCACAGGAGGGAAAAATATGAATGCTATAGTAGATAAAGATACTTGTATAGGTTGTGGATTATGTCCATCAATTTGTCCAGAAGTTTTTGATATGGAGGATGATGGAAAGGCAGGAGTTATCTCAGATCCAGTTCCAGAAGGTGCAGAAGATAGCGCAAAAGAAGCTGAAGAAAGTTGTCCAGTTAATGCAATTAGCATAGAATAATAAAAAAGCAACCGTAAGGTTGCTTTTTTGCTATTTTATGCTAGGTAGTTTTTGTTAGTTGCTTTTACTATTCTGTCTATAGGTAAAAATTTTATTATAACTAAACATATGATACCTTCTACCCCTACTAGTAGTCCATTTACAAAAAGTGAATAGACTATTGGAGACATTCCCTCTGGAGCAAAGCTTCCAAAGAAAGCAACGCCAGATATAAAGTGGCATAAAAATCTGCCAAATATGGCGACAGAAGTTCCGAGTAGCTTATTTTGCTTAAAGAATCCAGCTAGTCCTAGAGCTAAAAATGGAAGTGGATAGTCAAATAGGACTTGTACAGGATGTAGGATATATGGATCCATAAACAAGGTTATTATTCCATATAAGAATCCAGTCAAAAATCCTACTAAAGGACCATACATAAAGGCTATTATTAATATTGGAACCATACTTCCTAAGGTTACGCTACCTCCTTGAGGGAAGTGATAAAGCCTAAATACCTTAAGAACAGTTGCAAGAGCCAAGGCTATTCCAATCCTCGTTATTAATTGTGTAGTTATTTCGATTTTTTTAGCCTTTATAAGTACTATTAAAATAATTACACACCCTATAAGTGCAACTAAAGATAGCGGATGTTTAACTATCTCGCTAGTATTTGCTGGTAGATTAATAAAAATTTCTGCCAAGCTTTGAAAAAATTCTGTAAATATATCTTTAACATAAGTTAAAGCATCAGATAAATAATTCATAAAAACCTCCTTCTTTTTGTGCTTAAAGCGAAGAAGCAAAAAACCGCAACCTAATAAGGTTGCGGCATATTATACTTTAGATACTATCGCTTCCCTACGCTGGTATTAACCAGATCAGGTAAAAGGGTTAATGTAAGACATCTCTCAGCCATTAAGGCACCCCTAGCACATATTATTTTATTATATGCTTATAATATAATAGAAATTAGAAAAAATCAACTAACTTATCATTACTTATTTTATTTTGAGATACAGTACTTTCCTCTATGCCGTAAATGTTTGATGGATTTAGGTTAACTTCAGAACCAACTCTGCTTCCGTAAGGAAGATGAGAAATGGATACATTAACGCTTGTGCCATCTTCAAGTAGAATTACAGCATCATTGGAACTCATATCAATAATTTTACCTTTCATAATAAAAGCCTCCTAAAATAAGAATATACATTTAATATTCTTTATCTTAGGAGACTTTTATATACATTTAATATAAATCTGAGTAAATTATTTTAAATACTTTTAAAGCTTCTTGAATTTTGGGCTTAAGCAATTCTTTTCTTTCTAAAAACTCTGATTCGCCTAAAGGGGTAAGGGTATATATCTTTTGAAATTTCTTTTTTGGATCATCCCATTGACCCTCTATAAGACCTTCTTTTTCGAATTTTTTTAATATTGGATATATTCCTCCGGTTGATGGAACCCATAAACCTTTTGTTTTGTCACCAATCTTATGAGATATATCATTTCCGTTAGAAGGAGATTCACTTAAGATGTATAGTACATAGATAGGTAAAAGGCCTTTAGTAAAAACTTGCCCAACAGCATTATTTTCTTTATGCACTTTTTTTAATTCAGATAGCTTTTGTTTATACTCATTATAGAGCCGCTTTTCTTCTGCTCTAATATCTTCTTTAGTATTAAAGCTTGAATTTTTCATTAAATTATTCCTTTTCCAAAGTTATTCCTATAAGACCAGGTCTGATAGTTGAAAGTTTTAGATATGTAAAATACGTTTTCTGCAATTCTTTTTTAATAATATTATATAGATATTATAGGAAAATGTCTAACCTATATAGAAAATCTTTATATGTATAAGCTCTTATAGAGGTGAAAGTTATTTATAAATTCTGCATTGATAATTGTTAAAAATTATGGAATTCTTTATAGTAAACTAAATAAACTCCTAATAATTAAGGAGTTTATAATAAAAAATTATTCAATTGGGATAGTGACATCGTTAGAAATTATATGCCATATAGTATTACCTTTTGAAAGAGGAATCTCTGTATTGTTTGAATCTAAAAGCATAGTTTTAGAAGAATCTTTCCTCCAAGTACCCTTTACTATTTTCCCTTTAGAAAGTACATAAGCTTCACCTGAGCCATCTAATTTTATATTTAAGCGACCATCTTCTCTAGTTACTATATTTGTTTTTTGTATCACTATATTAGTAAATTTTAAAGCTTGATTTGTATTTGTATCTATGGCTTCTGTTCCATCCATTGATTTTACATAGTAGCCATCTTTAAAAACATAAGATGTGGAATAGTATTTATTTAATTTCAAAATTATCCTATCAAGTGGGTCTAAAAGGGAGTTATCCCAATATTCGTTGCTAAAAACAAGACTATTATTTGGAGTGTAGGACAACTTTTTATCATTTATATATTTCAAAAGTTTTTCTGAGGAGGTATATAAATTGTGAGGTGCTTTTCTCTTGTTGTCTCTACTGAAATAAGAGCCTTGAGCCATTTCGTTTATGCTCATATAGGTGGAGTCTTTCGCTATGGTATCTAGTGCTTCTTGACTTCCTCCACAATGAGCAAATGGGAGATTAATATCTTTTGCAATAGAAATAAAATAAGGTCTTGCACTTCTTACTGGACCTATTTTTTCAACAGAATTTTTATGGAATAGGGCTATGAATCTAGGGATTCCCCCTTCTGCCATGGTTTCGTATATTATATCAGCACCACTTAATCCACTTTGGGGTCTTGAGGAAGATGAATTTTCTACGATAACCATATAGGGTTTATTATTTAAAACTTGTTCAGATACTTCTTCACCTGTATATGGAGAATAGTATTTTTGTTCAGCAACTACAGGGTCAGTAGAAGTATTTTCTTCTTCAACTTTTTTAGGTGATGAATTGGAACACGCTGTAAGTGGAATAATGACTAGTAGTATTAGTGGTAACAATTTCTTAATCATAGTACTCTCCTTATAACAATGCATTTACATAATCTATATTACAATAATATTGTAATTATATTTATTTATGCATAGGTAGAGTGGAGAATTTAATTTTATACGATACTTTTCGAGTATATGTAGTGTGGTATAAAAGAAAAATGTTTCATTTTTTTGCTAGCATTTACTCTCATAATTTTAAAATGTCAATGTGTGAAAAACTATAAAAAAACTTAAAAAAGAGAGTAAATAGAATATAGTAAATGCTATAACCTAAAAAGGGTAAATTTTAAAATTGTAAATAAATTTTTCCTAATATATAATAAACCAGGTACAAGATATAGTGTAACGGGGGTATAAAGAATGCTAGATGTTGTGAAAAGAGACGGTAGAGAAGTGAAATTCAATACTGAGAAGATATCTAATGCGATTAAGAGAGCGGCTGAAGAACTAGGAAGCCCATTAAGGGAAGGTCAAGTTATAGATCTTATTCAAAAGGTTATAACTTACATAGAAATGTCACAACAAGAGAAGGTAACTGTTGAAGAAATTCAAAATCTTGTGGAAAGAGCACTAAAGGATAGTGGACTTCAAGATATAGCAAGTATTTATTCAACTTATAGAAATGAAAGAACTAAAGTTAGAGAAATAAAATCAGATTTAATGAATGCTATAAAAAGAATAGGAATAGAAACTGATAGAGATAACGCCAATGTTGGTAATAACTTTTCCTCTAAGCTTCTTAGGATTGCTTCAGAATCTAACAAGTGGCATAATCTTTCAAACATGCCTAAGCATTTAGCTAAGGCTCATGAAAATGGAGATGTTTATTATCATGATTTAGATTCATATAATTTAACTACAAACTGTCTTCATATTCCTACTAGGGAAATGCTTGAAAATGGTTTCAATACTGGATATGGAACTATAAATAAACCTAGAAGAATTGAGACAGCTGCAGAACTTTCATGTATATTATTACAATCAACTCAAAATGATATGTTTGGAGGCCAATCACATCCAGACTTTGACAACGATATGTCTATTTTTGTCGACCCTACAAGACAAGAAATTAAAGAAGAGTTGATGGGATATGGTTTAGAAGGGGATAAGTTAGCAGAGGTTACTGAAGAGAAACTTAAGGAAAGAGTACATCAGGCTATGCAAGGTGTTGTATATAACTTAAATACAATGCATTCAAGAGCTGGTTCACAAGTACCTTTCTCATCTATAAACTTAGGAATACCTGCTAATCATGATGCAGCATTAGTTTGTGAAATATTCTTATTAGAATATGAAAAAGGATTAGGTAAGGGAGAACAACCTATATTCCCTAATATAATATTTAGAGTTAAAGAGGGCGTAAATAGGGAGAAAAATGATCCTTATCATTATTTATATGAAGTAGCTTGTAGAGTTGCAGCTAAGAGAATGAATCCTACTTTTATGAATATAGATGCAGACTTTAATAAAGAATATTATGATAAAGGACATATGCCTGCTACTATGGGATGTAGAACTTATCTAATGAAGAATGTAAATGGAGAACCAGGTTGTAAAGGAAGAGGAAATATAGCACCTACTACAATTAATCTTCCTAGAATAGGAATTCTTGCTAAAGGTGATATTGATAAATTCTTTGAAATATTCGATGCACGTATGGAATTAGCTAAGGAATCTCTTCTTCATAGATATAATGTATTAAAACACCTAAAGGTTAAAGATCTACCTTTTGTAGCTGGTCAAAACCTAATGAAAGGTGCAGAAGGATTAGCGCCAGATGATTCTATAGAACCTATACTAAAACAAGGAACTTGGGGAATTGGATTTATAGGTTTAGCTGAGACACTTATAGCATTAACAGGAAAACATCATGGAGAAAGTGAAGAAGCTAGAGAGCTTGGAGTTAAAATAATAACTCACTTAAGAGAAACTGTAGATAGATATTGTGAAGAATATAAATTAAACTGGAGTGCTTATGCAACACCTGCTGAGGGACTAAGTGGTAAATTTATAAAACAAGATCAAAAAGTATTTGGTAAGATAAAGGGTGTTACAGATAAGGATTATTATACTAACAGTTATCATGTACCTGTTTATCATCCTATTTCTATAAAATCTAAAATAGATATAGAAGCTCCATACCATAAGCTTTGTAATGGGGGACATATAAGTTATCTTGAAGTTGATGATTGTCCGACTGGAGAAGCTATTATGGATATACTTGATTATGCTTATAAAAACACTAATATAAGTTATCTAGGAATTAACTTTCATATAAGATATTGTAAGAGCTGTGGAACTTATCTTCATAGTAATGAGGGAGCATGTACTAAATGTGGTTCAACTGATATTCAAGGAGTATCTAGAGTTACAGGTTACTTGAGCCTAGATGAAAGATTTGGTCCTGGAAAATATGATGAAAGAGAAGACAGAATAACCCATACAGAAAAACATAACAAGAACTATCATCGAGTATAGTGGATTTAAAAGGCTAAATGTACATTTATGTAGATTTAGCCTTTTGTTATTATAATAAGTTAAGTATATTATTATAAAAAAATTAAAATTTGTGCACATAAAAATTCTAATGACTGAAAGAAATAAATGAAAACTTGCAAAAAAAATGGAGTTGTTTATTATTAAAAAACTATAAACAATGCTTGAAAACGTTGAAAACAAAGGCCTTAGGGCGAAAATAAAAAATCTTGTTATTGATTATTAGTTATGATAGAATTGAATATAATGAAAGAAAAAGTATATTTATTGCATTTGGGGAACTGGAAATTACATTATTTACAAATTTGGGGTTTAGTAATTATTTAAAAGAGGGGGATTAAAATGCCTATTAAAGATCCAAGGACAGGAAAAGAGATTATTGTTGTTGATACTACATTACGTGATGGAGAGCAAACAGCAGGAGTGGTTTTTTCTAATCATGAAAAGATAGCTATTGCCGATTTATTAGATGAAATCGGAGTAGATCAGTTAGAAGTAGGAATTCCTACTATGGGTGGAGATGAAAAAGCTGCCATAAAGAAAATAGCACAAAGAGGCTTAAAAGCTTCTATTATGGCTTGGAATAGAGCTGTAATATCAGATATAGAGCAATCAATTGATTGTGGAGCTGATGCAGTAGCAATTTCTATCTCAGTTTCAGATATTCATATTGAGCATAAGCTTAAAACCTCTAGAGAATGGGTTTTAGAAAGTATGCTTAAATCTGTAGAATATGCAAAGAAAAATGGTGTATATGTATCCGTAAATGGAGAAGACGCTTCAAGAGCAGACAGAGACTTTTTGGTTCAATTTATAACTGAGGCTAAAAAGGCGGGAGCAGATAGATTTAGATATTGTGATACTGTAGGAATAATGGAGCCATTTAAAATAAATAATGTAATAAAAGACTTAAGAGAAACTACAAACTTTGATATAGAAATGCATACTCATAATGACTTTGGTATGGCAACTGCTAATGCTATTGCAGGAATTCTTGGAGGCGCTACTCATGTAGGGGTTACTGTTAATGGACTTGGGGAAAGGGCTGGTAATGCTGCATTAGAAGAAGTGTTTATGGCACTTAAACATGTTTATGGATATGAATTAGATGTAGATACTAAGAGATTTAGAGAACTTTCAGAGTATGTATCAAGAGCTTCAGGAAGAGAACTTCCATCATGGAAGGCTATAGTTGGGACTAATATGTTTGCTCATGAATCAGGAATACATGCAGATGGAGCTATAAAGAATCCTAAGAACTATGAAGCTTTTTCACCAGATGAAGTAGGTCTTGCAAGACAATTAGTAATAGGTAAACATTCAGGTAGAGCTAGCATATTAAAGAAGTTTGAAGAGTATGGTGAAGAGCTTGACAATAAAGCTGCTGATTGGCTTTTAGAAAAGGTAAGAGAAACTTCTGTTAATCTTAAGAGAAGTCTTTTTGATAAGGAGTTAGTTCAGCTTTATAGAGAATACAAAAAAGTCACAAAATAGCAATAAGCAAGGAGGAATGAAAATGGGGGACAATTTAGTTTATAAAATCCTAAAATCACATTTAGTAGAAGGAAATTTAGTAGTAGGTGAACCGATAGGTCTTAAAATAGATCAAACATTAACTCAAGACTCAACAGGAACTATGGCATATCTTCAACTAGAAGCTATGGGTATTGATAAAGTAAAAACTAAAAGAAGTGTTGCTTTTATAGACCATAACATGCTTCAACAAGGTTTTGAAAATGCAGATGATCATGCATTTATTCAAACAGTAGCTTCAAAATATGGGGTTCATTTTTCAAAACCAGGTAATGGTATATGCCATCAAGTATTTTTAGAAAGATTTTCAACACCAGGAGAAACTCTAACAGGATCAGATTCTCATACACCAACAGCAGGGGGAGTAGGAATGCTTGCTATGGGTGCTGGTGGATTAGATGTAGCTTTAGCTATGGGCGGCGGAGCTTATTATATAAACACTCCTAAAGTATGTAAGATAAATTTAGTTGGAAAGAGAAACCCAATGGTTGCTGCTAAAGATATCATACTAGAAGTACTTAGAAAACTTACTGTAAAAGGTGGAGTTGGAAGAGTGTTTGAATATGCTGGAGAAGGGGTTAAAAATCTATCTGTTCCAGAAAGAGCAACTATAACTAATATGGGAGCTGAACTTGGAGCAACTACTTCTATATTCCCAAGTGATGAGAGAACTTTAGAGTATTTCAAAGCTCAAGGAAGAGAAGAAGATTGGATAGAATTTAAACCAGACGAGGATGCCGTTTATGATGAAGAAGTAACTATTAATTTAGATGAACTTAAGCCACTTGCAGCTAAACCTCATTCACCAGATAATGTTGAAGAAGTTGAAACTATAGGTAAGATAAAAGTAGATCAAGTAGCTATAGGAAGCTGTACAAACTCTTCTTATGAAGACTTAATGAAAGTAGCTAAGATTCTTAAAGGCAAAAAAGTTCATCCAGAGGTTAGTTTAGTAATAGCTCCAGGTTCAAGACAAGTTATGGAGATGCTTGCTAGAAATGGTGCTTTAGGAGATATAATAAGTGCAGGAGCTAGAATTCTTGAAAATTCTTGTGGACCATGTATAGGTATGGGTCAAGCGCCAGGAACTAATGGGGTTTCTTTAAGAACCTTTAACAGAAACTTCTACGGAAGAAGTGGAACCTTAACAGCAAAAGTATATCTAGTATCACCTGAAACGGCTGCTGTATCAGCTATAGAGGGATATTTAACAGATCCTTCAACCTATGATGTTGATATAAATGTAGAATTACCAGAAAGATTTTTAATAGATGACAGTATGATAATCCCACCCGCAGTGGATGGAAGTAAGGTTGAGATTTTAAGAGGACCTAATATTAAACCATTCCCAGTTAACAAACCATTAGGAGAAGCTTTAGAAGGAAAGGCTATATTAAAGGTTGAAGATAATATCACAACTGATCATATTATGCCATCAAACTCTAAACTACTTCCATATAGATCTAATATTCCATATTTAGCAGACTACTGCTTTAATACAGTAGATGAAAATTTCCCTAAGTATGCGAAAGAAAATAATGGTGGATTTATAGTAGGTGGAAGTAACTATGGTCAAGGTTCTTCTAGAGAACATGCTGCGTTAGCACCACTTTATCTAGGGGTAAAAGGAGTTTTAGTTAAGAGTTTTGCTAGAATTCATAAAGCTAACTTAATAAATAACGGAATAGTTCCTATGACTTTTATTAATGAAGAGGATTATGATAAAATAAACCACTTTGATGAATTTGTTATACAAAATGTTAAAGAAGGATTAAAATCCGGAGTACTAGAAATCACTAATAAGACTGGAGATTACAGCTTTAAGGTTAATGTAGAATTAACTCCAAAAGAAATAGAAGTAATTGAAGCAGGCGGAAGACTTAACTACGTAAAAATGAGTTCATAGAAGTGGGGGATAAATTAATGACAAAGATAGCTATGATAACTCCATTAGTTGAGATGGATGGAGATGAAATGACAAGAATCATATGGAAGATGATAAAGGATGAACTTTTACTTCCATTTATAGATTTAAAGACAGAATACTATGATTTAGGTTTAGAATATAGAAATGAAACTGATGATAAGGTAACAGTAGATGCTGCTGAAGCTATAAAAAAATATGGTGTAGGGGTTAAATGTGCAACAATAACTCCTAATGCAGCTAGAGTTAAGGAATATAACTTAAAGGAAATGTGGAAGAGTCCTAATGGAACTATAAGAGCTATTTTAGACGGAACAGTATTTAGAAGTCCTATAATAGTTGATTCTATAAAACCTTTCGTAAGAACTTGGGAAAAACCTATAACTATAGCTAGACATGCTTATGGAGATGTTTATAAAAGTGTTGAAATAAAGGCAGAAGGAAAAGGAACAGCTGAGCTGGTATTTACATCTGAAGATGGAAAGGTGACTAAAGAAGTAATTCATACCTTCAAAGGACCTGGAGTTCTTCAAGGAATGCACAATACTAATGAATCTATAGAAAGCTTTGCTAGAGCATGTTTTAACTATGCTTTAGATAGAAAAGAAGATTTGTGGTTTGCAAGTAAAGACACTATATCTAAAAAATATGACCATACTTTTAAAGATATATTTGAAGAGATTTATGAAGCAGAGTATAAAGCTAAATTTGAAGAAACAGGGATAGAATATTTCTATACTCTAATAGATGATGCAGTTGCAAGAGTAATGAAATCAGAAGGCGGATTTATATGGGCTTGTAAAAACTATGATGGAGATGTTATGAGTGATATGGTAGCTACAGCCTTTGGTTCTTTAGCTATGATGACTTCAGTTTTATTATCACCAGAAGGCTATTATGAATATGAAGCAGCCCATGGAACTGTTCAAAGACATTACTACAACCACTTAAAAGGGCAACAAACATCAACAAACTCCATGGCTACATTATATGCATGGACTGGAGCTTTAAGAAAAAGAGGAGAGCTTGATAATATTCCAGAGTTAATAAGTTTTGCAGATAAACTTGAGGAAGCTTCAATAAAAACGATAGAAGAAGGAGTAATGACTAAGGATTTAGCATCATTATCTTCTATAGAAAACATAAAAACAGTAAACACAGAAGAATTTATAAAAGAAGTAAGAGCTAGATTAGAAGCGCTGCTTTAATATTTAAGAAGAACTTAGAGAAATCTAGGTTCTTTTGTTTTGAAATATAGTATAATATTGGTAGTGTTGTATTTAGAGGGGAATATAATTATGAGGGGGATTTTTAGTGGGTAAAAGAATGCGGTTGATATGTGTAATTATATTAGTATTTATTACGGGTATAATTGTAGGAAGTTATATTGGAGCAAGGAATAATGAGGTAGTTACTTATAATTTTGATGTAATAGGAGAAGATTTAATACTTAGGAACTTTACCTTAGTTACATTTGAAAATAAGTATTATATTACGAGTGATACTAGAATAGAGAAGAGAAGTGTGTCAAAAAGTGAAATAAATAATTGTGTTTTAGAGATATATCGAGATACTGAAGTATTAATGAGTTCAGGTTTTAGTTTCCAAAAAGAAAATGTAGTGATGACTGATATAAAACGTGGAGACGATTATTATGAATTGTTTAGCGATAAATTATCATCAACAAAAGAAAAAATAACTAAAGCCAAAGAAATTCAAGTAAAATTTAATTACACCATAGACGGCGTAGAAAAAGAGGATATACAAACCGTAGAGTTAGATAAGCATATAGATAAAAAACTTTAAGATAATTAAGGGAATGCCAAAACTAAAATTTCTAGGGTATTCTCTTTTCTATTTAAATTTATGCTAAAATTAAATAATACAATTTAGAGCATGGAGTGAAGAAAATGGATAAAAACATAAGATTATCAGGCATAGCCTACGAGTCATTAGTTAATGGTCCTGGGATTAGAAGAGTATTCTTTTCACAGGGGTGCATACATAATTGTAAGGGGTGTTTTAACCCAGATACTCATCCTTTCACAGGTGGAGAACTTAGAGATATGGATGAACTTATACAAGATGTAAAAGAGAACCCTATGATAAAAGGAATTACATTCTCAGGGGGAGATCCTTTTGAGCAAGCAGATAAATTTTCATATATGGCTAAGGAATTCAGAGATTTAGGATTAAATATATGGTCTTATACGGGCTATAAATTTGAATACATATTAGCCCGCTTAGATAGGAGAGAAGGGTGGAGAGATTTAATTAACAGTTTAGATGTGCTTGTAGATGGAAGGTTTGAACTTGAGAATAAGAAAGATGGATTGCGATTTAAAGGGTCATCAAATCAAAGGATAATAGATGTGAAAAAAAGCTTAAAGATAGGTGAGATAATAGAGATAGAAATATAGGACTAATTAGGAGGAGATATTGTGTTAAAGTGGGGCAGAGGGCTAGCAGGATTTTTTGCATGTATAATTATTGTTGCGGTAGTGCTGGTTCAAATAAATATACATAAGTTTAATAATGCATTTGAAGTAAATAATGTAGCTAAAAATACAGAAGAGTTATCAAAATTAGAAACTAATGAAGATAAGGTTAAATATATAGAAAATTATTTTGAGAAGTTAGGTACATCTCCTGGTGGTGAGGAAGGGAGTTATGTTCAGAATTTTAATACAATGATTCCAGTATATAATTCTACACCATCACTTTATATAAAAAATAATGATTCTGTAGTTAGAAGTTTTGTGTATGGTGAGGATTTCAGGGAATCTTTATTAGGTTTTGGTGGAAATGGAGATGTTAGTGGGAAAATATATTTACTTGAAGATAATATGTCTTCATTGTCTAAAGATATATTAAAAAATAACATAATCCTTAGTAGTAGAGCGCTAACAGATGAAGATATAGATTATGCTGTTAATAATGGATGTAAGGCAATAATGATGATAGATCCAGATGTAAGTAAAAAAGAGAGTGTAGATACAAGGTTAAAGCAAGCCAAGTCTACTATTATTTATAGAGTATCACAAAGATTATTTAGTGAGCTTAGTAGTAACTATATAAATAATTTAGATGCTCACTTAAAGGTTGATGTTTCTTTTAAGATGGAGAGTACTCCTAATATTCTCTCTAAAATCCAAGGAAAGAGCAAAAGTGCTGGGTATAGTATAATATCAGCTCATATATCTGATGATAATTCAGGGATAGCATTATTAATGGAATATGCAAGAGTACTTAAGATGCAGGATAATACTCCTGAGAAAACTATTGTTTTTGCTGTTTGGAATAGCTTTGATGAAGGAATGAAAGGCTCTAATTATTATGTAGAAAATCCAATATATCCATTAAAGGAAACAGAAGTATTTGTTTTAGATGATGTTGCTTCACTTAACAGTAGAGTAATGAATATCTCTACTTATGGGAAAGCCGGACAATTCATAATGAACAAATTATCAGATTATGCAATGCATAGGGGGATTAGACCCAATGTGACAAATGACATATTATATAATGATAGCAAGACTTTTTTATTAAAAGATACTCCAGCTGTTCTTATAAATGGAGATAGATCAGGTGGACAAGTTAGTAGTTATGAATTTTTTCAGCAAGGAGACTTTGCGGATGCAGGACAAGTACTTTTAAACTATATTCAAAGAGATATATATAAAGATTGGTCACAGGGAATGATTCAAAGCAAAGAAAAAAGCTATATAATAACATTTGTAATAGTATTTTTAATAATGTACCTATTTAAATCTGTATATAAAACTAAGCCCTCAATCAAGTTATTAGGAATAAGCGCAGAGAATATTTATTATTCGAGTATATTTAATGTTATAGATAAAATAGTAAATGGGGCTGCTCTAGTAGGGGTAATAATATTTATAACTGCATTTATTGTTTATATTCCAAGTAGCTTTGATTTGGTTAAATACAATGGGAGCTATATATCAAATCATTCTATATATTTTTCTTTTGAAAGTACTATTGAATATATAAGAAATTTCTTTGAAAAAGGTTTAGGAAAAACAGATAGTGGTTTTTCTGTAGCATTTATCATCAGCTTTTCAATAATAAAAAGTATAGGCTTAATATTAAGTTCGGTAATATTAGCTTTTATAGTTGGAACTTCCATAGGGATAATAAGTTCTTTTAAAAACAAAAAAAGAGGAAATATAAGTTTTATAGGTCCAATAGCAATGTTGTCTTTACCTGATGTTTTAATAGCTATATCTGTTCAGCTTTTATTTATAATACTTCGTCAGAACAACATACTGCACTCAGGTAGTAGTGAGATAACCAAATTTTTACTTCCATTTATATCTTTAGCAATAATTCCAACAGCATATATATCGAGAATTGCTCAGATTGCAGTAAAGGAAGAAATAACTAAAGATTATATAATGGCAGCTAGGGCCAAAGGACTATCAACTTTTAATATTCTAAAGGATCATTTGTTAATAAGTGTAGCTATAAAGGTTGTTGAGACTTTACCTTCAGTATTAAATATCATAGTATCAAATGTAATAATTGTTGAGTATGTATTTTCATATCCAGGAATAGTATATCAGTTATTTAGTTATTTTAAGGATTATGATATTAGGACTTGTGTTGGATTAATAATTGGAATAGGAGTTGTCTATTTTATTCTAACTGCTATATTTAAAGGTTTATCCATATTAATTAATCCATTTAAAAGACGTGCTATGATTGGAGGTAAGCAAAATGAAAAAGCGTAATCTACCTCTTATATTTGGAGGTTTTATAATAGTAATTTTAGCAGTAGTAGTAGTATTTCCAAGATGGTTTACAAGTGACAATCCTTATGTAATGGAAGGAGTTAGGGCTACTATACAAAAAAATGTTGGATTATCATTACAAGGAGCACCTTTTGCACCATCTAAAGAAAATCTATTAGGAACAGATCAGCTTGGAAGGGACATACTTAGTCTTATAATCTATGGGACAAGACTAACTTTAGAATTAGGATTTTTTATAGTATTAGGAAGATTTTTAGTAGCAATACCATTAGGTATAGCAGCTGGATTTGGCAATAACTTATGCAAATCCATAATAAATTTCTTTAGCTTAATATTTAGTGCTATACCGGCATTAATTATAAGTCTTTTTGTCCTTAATATAAGTTTCTTTAAATCTTTAGATAAAAATCAGTCAATATTAGCCTTTGTAGTAGTTCTTACTATTGTTGGTTTTGGTAAGTTAGCTGAACTTATAAGAGAAAGAGTACAAGGAATATTGTCAAAATCATTTATAGATGGAGAAAAAGCTATAGGTAAAAGCAATTTAGCTATAGCTATGAAAAATGTTTTACCCCATCTTTCAGCAGAGATAATGGTCCTAGTATTTATGGAAATGGCATTAGCCCTATCAATGATAATGGAGCTTGGTTACTTTGGAATATATGTAGGTAACTTAAGAGTATTTCAGGATACAAATGTACCTATAAATATAAGCTTTGAGCCAGAATGGGCAAGCATGCTATCAACTTCTTTACCATATATAACTAAATTCCCTTGGATGGTAATTTCACCAGCATTAACATTCTTTATAAGTATATTTGGATTTAATCTCTTTGGAGAGGGTCTTAGGGAAAAACTTCAAGGAAAAAATTCTAAAGTTGGGATAAGAAATATTCCTAAGAAAGTTTATAAACCTATAGCAGCATTTATGGCAGCAATATTAATAGTAGGTATATTTAATTTTGGAGTTAATACTTATAAAACTGGAAAGGTTAAAAAACAACTTTCATCTATTATGGATTGGGAGTTTAAGGATCAGGTAGTTATAGGAAGTGAAGAAGCGGAGTATACAGCTAATAATCTTAAAAATTCCCTACAAGAAATAGGATTAAGTCCGGTGGGTGAAGAGTATATAAGTAAATATGATATTGATAAGTTAAAAGTTATAGATAGTTACTCTTTTAAAGTAGATTCAGATAGTTTTGTATTAGGAAAAGATTTTTCTGTCATTTCCAATAAAGACTTTTCAATAGAAGGAAAAGTTTATAAAGATGAGGCTCTAGACTTATTTACTATAAAAGATTTTAGCATATTTGATGGAAAGCTATTAGTTTTAGATGAGGATGTTTATTCGAGAGAAACTATAGCAGATTTTTCAAACATAATTAAAGAGAAGTCAAAGGCACTAGGGGTAATAGATGTAATATCAAAAAATGAAAAATTACCGAATTCTATTACTGGTGAAGAAAGTAAGGATAACGTAATATATTTAACTAAGGACTCAGGAGAAAAGTTAAAACATGATAGGAATGTTTCTATATCTATAAAAACTAAAACTTTAGAAGGCTCTGGAAAAAATGTTTTAGCAATGATTCCAGGCAGTAATAAAAATCTTTCTGAGCAGGTAATAATTATTAGCATGGGTTATAATTATTTAGCTTCTGATAAGGAGTCCTCAGCTAAAAAGATGGACATGATGCTAGAGATAGCTAAAAGATTATATGATAATAAAGAGAATCAAGGAAGAAGTATAATGTTTGCCTTTTGGGATGGTAATTTAACAGAAGAATATTCTGGAGTAAAGAAGTATGTAGCGAAGCCAGCTCAATCATTAGGATTTGCAAATATTAATGTTGATTTAACCAATATGGATGTAAAAGGAGATACACTAACCTTTGATGAAGCTCAGGTTCCAGTAACTAAGTATTCTTCATGGGGATTTAACCATCAATTCCAATTAAATCTTAAGGAAAAAGGATTTAATATTAATCAATATGTCAATAAGAAAAAGGTAGCTGAAATTGTTAAAAATCCTAATTCTCAGCAGGTAATGTATTATGTGGGGGCAGTACCTACAATATCAATGTTAGGCAGTGAAGAGAATAATACAAACAAGAATCTTATAGAGAAAAAATTTGTAGATGTATTAGTATCTTCAATTTCGAAAACAAATTATTAGTTGGGGGTGAGAATATGGAGAATAATTCAGCACTTAATATAAAAGATTTAAAGGTATCCTTTAGAAATAATGGAGGATTTCTTCAAGTAATAAGAGGTGTAGATATAGAACTTAATGAAGGAGAAATACTTGGAATATTAGGAGAATCAGGTAGTGGAAAGACAGTAACTGCTTCTACTATATTAAGGTTAATAGAAGATGATACCTATAGAATAGATTCAGGAAGCATAGTATTTAATAATAAAGAACTTATTGGGTTAAATGATAAAGAGATGAGAGATATAAGAGGAAGAAAAATATCTTATGTTTTTCAAGACCCAACTGGCGCATTAAATCCTTATAAGAGTATAGGAAAGCAGTTAAAAGAGGTGCTAAAAGTTCATGGAGAAAGTTTTAGTAAGGAGAAAATTATCCAAGGATTAAAAAAAGTTGGAATTGATAATGGAGAAGTTATCTATAATATGTATCCATGGCAGTTAAGCGGAGGTCTTTGTCAAAGAGTTGTTATAGCCATGAGTACCTTATGTTCTCCAGAAATAATTATTGCAGATGAACCTACGGCAGCTATTGATGCTTCTCTTCAAAAAAAGGTATTAGATTTATTTAAAGATATACACAAAAAGAATAATACTTCTATTATAATAATAACCCATGATTTTGATGTGGTTAAATATACATGTAGTAAAGTAGTTATAATGTATGGGGGATTGGTTATGGAAGAAGGAGAAACAGAAGAGGTTTTAAAATCTCCTAAACATCCTTATACTAAGGAATTAATTAAGTGTGTAGAGTCGCTAAATAAAAATGAGAAAGAGTTATACTCTCTTGATGGTAAAGCTCCATCTCCAGAGGAATTTAAGAATAAATGTCCTTTTTATGATAGATGCAAGTATGGAAATGATAAGTGCTTAGAAAAGATACCAGATTTTAAAATAGTAGGGAATAGAAAATTCAGATGTGTTTTAGAGAAGGTTGGTGAAGATTTTGAATAAAGATGTACTTATAGAAGTTAAAAATCTTTCTAAGCATTATGTGGTAAAGAAAAATATTTTCTCTAAAAGCACTGTAATTAAAGCTGTTGATAATATAAGCTTTAATATCAATAAAGGGGAGGCTTTAGGATTAATAGGAGAAAGTGGATGTGGAAAAACTACTACAGCTTCTTTAATTCTAAATCTTGTAAAAGCTGATGAAGGAAGTATATTTTATAAAGAAAAAAATCTAATAGACCTAAAAGAATATGAGATGAGAAATTTAAGAAAAGAACTTCAAATAATTTTTCAACATAATCAAGGAGCTTTAGATCCAAAGAGGACAATAGAAGAACTACTAAAAGAACCACTGAAACTTCATAAAGTTGTTGATAACAGCAAATTGGATCAGGAAGTTAAAAGACTTTTAGGTTTAGTAGAAATGACTGAAAGTACTAAGAAAAAACTTCCCCATGAGTTAAGTGGAGGTCAAAGACAAAGAATAGGTATTGCTAGAGCAATCTCAACAAGGCCAAGCTTCATAGTTTGTGATGAACCTGTTTCTGCCCTAGATGTTTCTATTCAAGGTCAAATATTAAATCTTTTAATGTATTTAAGAAAAGAATTGAATCTCACATATCTATTTATATCTCATGATCTTAAAGTTGTTAAACATATATGTGATAGAATTGGAGTTATGTATAAGGGAAGCTTAATGGAAATTGAGGAAACCTCAAAGATTTTAAATAATCCTAAGGAAGAATATACAAAATCTTTAGTAAGTTCTCAACTTTTATAACTTTATAACTTTTTATAATTATATAACTTTATAAATAAACAGTTATACAAATTTATAACTGTTTATTTTAATTTGGGTAGCAATTAGTATTTAATTAAGAAATGTGCTATATTGTAAGTATTAATTGGGGAAAATTATAGAAGTATTAAAAATAACGAGGTGATAAAATGGATATAACATTAAAAGGATTTACCTGCCAAGAAGCAGATTTAGTTATAATACCACTTTTTGAAGAAAAGGCAGAGGTACATCATGAAGAAACTAATAATTATATACAAAGTATGAAATCTAAAGGGCAATTTAAAGGTGCTAAAGGCGAGATTTTCAGTTTTATTAGAAAAACTAATAGCAGTCTTCAAGATGCTGTTATTGTGGGGCTAGGAAAAGAAAAAGAGTTAAACGAAGAAGTTGTAAGAGTAGCTTTAGCTAGTGGGGTTAAAAAGGCAAAGGAATTAAAATGCAAAAAGATATTTGTAAGATTGCCATTAAATGAGGAAATCAGTCCATATGATACTACTAGAGCAGTAGTAGAAGGTCTAGGATTAGGTTGTTATTCTTTTGATAAATATAAAAGTGATTGCAAAACTGAATGTTTAACATTTTCTATAGGGGGCGCTTTAATAAATGAAGAAAATTCAAGTCAGATTAAAGAAGCTTTAGAAGAAGGATCGCTTTTAGTTGAAGCTACTATTATCGCTAGAGATTTAGTTAATGAACCATCAAATGTTATATATCCTGAAACTTTAGCAAAGGCTGCTAAAGAAGTTGGAGAAAAGTATGGATTTGAGGTTGAAGTTAAAGAAGAAAAAGAAATAAAAGCTTTAGGTATGGAAGCATTTTTACAAGTTGCTAAAGCATCAGCAAATAAACCAAGATTAATAGTTATGAGATACTTTGGAAACAAAGAAGATAAGGATAAGATATTCGGACTTGTAGGTAAGGGATTAACTTATGATTCAGGCGGATATTCTATTAAACCAAATGATGGAATGGTAACTATGAAATCAGATATGGGTGGTTCAGCAGCTGTTATAGGAGCTTTAGCTGCTATTTCAAAAAGCAAGCTTAAAATAAATGTAGTTGGAGTAGTTGCAGCCTGCGAAAACTTAATATCTGGAGATGCCTATAAGCCAGGAGAAATAATAGGTTCTATGGCTGGAAAGAAAATTGAGGTATTAAACACAGATGCAGAAGGAAGATTAACTTTAGCTGATGCAGTAACTTATATTATAAGAGAAGAAAAAGCTAAAGAAGTTATAGATTTAGCAACTTTAACTGGAGCTGCTTTAGTAGCATTAGGTGGAACAACTACAGCTGTAATCACTAACAATGAAGAGTTTTATAAAGAGTTAGAAGAGGCATCTAAATATACTGGTGAAAGAGTATGGAACTTACCAAGCTTCCCAGAATATAAGAAACTTATAAAATCAGATATAGCGGATTTAAAGAACACTGGTGGAAGAATGGCTGGCACTATAACAGCTGGATTATTTATAGGAGAATTTGTGGAAGATAAACCTTGGTTACACATGGATATAGCTGGAACAGCATGGTGTGATTCCCCTAGAGAATATTCTCCAAAAGGTGGTACTGGAGAACCAGTAAGAACAATATATGAATTAGTTAAGAGAAGAAGTACAGAGAAAAAATAAATTTTTATGAACATGATAGCTTTTTTATAGTTATCATGTTCTTTTTAATTATTACCTGTTATAATGAATGTGGAAAAAAGAGAGGAGGTAGTTATTATGATAAACATATATAGAACTACTAATGAAACTAATACAACCCTAAGAGCCTTAGAAAATATAGAACCAGGATGCTGGATTAATGTGGTAGCTCCCACGGAACAGGAAATAATACTATTGTCTAAGAAAACTGGGGTACCTCTTGAATTTTTAAAGGCGCCTCTAGATGATGAGGAGACTTCAAGAATTGATATAATAGATAATAATATTTTAGTTATAGTGGATATACCTTTTACGGAGATGGAAGATAATTCGCTAACATATGATACTTATCCATTAGGAATAATTCATACAGAAAAAGAAATTATAACAGTTTGTTTAAAGAATTCAAAAATATTAACTGATTTTGCGAAAGGTGATATTAGAAGTTTTTATACCTTTAAGAGATCTAGATTTATACTTCAAATATTAAATAGAATATCAACATATTATTTACTTTACTTAAGACAAATAGATAAAAAGAGTGTAATGGTTGAAAAGAAACTTCATAAATCCATGAAAAATAAAGAACTTATTCAGTTATTATCTTTAGAGAAGTCATTGGTTTATTTCTCAACTTCATTAAAGTCTAATGAAATAACTCTAGAAAAAATGCTTAAGATGCAGATCATGCAAAAGTATCCTGAAGACAATGATGTTTTAGAGGATGTTATTATAGAAAATAAACAGGCCATAGAGATGTCAGGGATATATAGTGATATATTAGCAGGGACTATGGATGCATTTGCATCAGTAATTGCTAATAATCTTAACATAGTTATGAAGGTGTTAGCATCTGTAACAATAGTAATGTCTATTCCTAATATGATATCAGGAATATTTGGAATGAACGTAGGGGGGAACCCTCTTCTAGAAAGTCCATATGGTCTTTTATCTGTAGTGTTGTTTATTGTTCTTCTATGTGTAGGTTCAACTTTATACTTAAAGAAAAAAGATATGTTTTAATAAAAAAAGAGGCTTAGCCTCTTTTTATTTTTGTATGTTAAATTGTTTTTCAACATGTATATATTTATTATTTAAATAATAGCCTAAGTAGCCACCAATAATCCCTAGTATAAATGCAGCTAGTCCACCTAAGACATAGACTATAAAAACGATCATAGTGTTATGAAATCTAATTGTTAAAGCAGAAGTAGCTAATAAGGAAAATACTACAGAGTATAAAGGGTAAAAACCGATACTTATAATTTTTTGCTTGCCTTTTCCATATCCCTTAAATATTAAATAGCTAGTCAAATCAGTAAAAACTCCAGAAAGAATTATTGCTAAAGTCATTAATGGACTAAATACAGATAGAATAAGGCCTAATACTATTGATAAAGTAGTTAAAGTTCCAATATCACTACATCTAAGAATAAGTAAATATAAAAGAACACTAAAATAAAGCGACATTAGAAGTATTTTGATTATTTGTGAACCACCTAAAAGGTAGCTAGCTGAGTAGATAACCCCACCCCCAACTATGAGTAGGGCTATGGTTATAGCAATTAATGTAAGCTGTTGCGCTTGATTTTTCATTAATACCTCCCAATTAAGAATTATTATTACTTATACTTTAAAGAAAATATTGCTTTATGTCAAAGTATTTATTAAGGAATTTAAGGCTGTATTTAACTATGATATACTTTATAGGTAGAGAAGATTTTAATTATATAAGAGGAGGAGAACTTATGAGAAACAAAATAGCATTTTTTGATATAGATGGAACATTAGTTGAACATAAAGAAAATGTTTTAATAATGCCAGAAAGTACAAAACTAGCTATAAAAAAATTTAGAGAAAAAGGAAATTTAGCTTTTATATGCAGTGGAAGACAAATAAGATTTATAAATGATAAATTTGGAACAGATATGTTTGATGGCTATATATCTGGAAATGGAACAGAGATATTTTTTAAAGGGGAGAAGGTTTATGGGAGAAATTTATCTCAGAATATGTTAACATCTCTTATAAAATCCTTTGATGAGCTAGGTGTTTCTTGTAATTTTGCTGGAGGCTATAAAGGATATTCTTATAAGATGGATAGAAGAAGAATTGATAGATATAATTCACAATTCCCAGGAGAAGCATATATTTTAGAAGAGTGGAAGTTAGAAGATGTAGAAGCAAGTTCTTTAGATATATTTTATAAGGATGATTCAGTATTAGAAAAATGCCGTGAATATTTTAAGGACATGCTCATCTTCAATGCACATGGAGCAGATATGTCAGCAGACGTATCCCTTAAGGACTGGGGAAAAGCAGAAGCTATAGAGTATATAACCAAACATTTAGAGATACCTATGGAAAACACCTATGCCTTTGGAGATGGACATAATGACGTAGAAATGATAAAGAAGGTAAACACAGGAATAGCAATGGGAAATGCAGTAGAAGAACTTAAGGAAGTAGCTGACTACATAACTTCAAATATATTTGATGATGGAATTTATAATGCTATGAAGGCTTTTGAGTTAATATAGCAAATAGTATATAAGCACTGAGCTATTAAATGGCGTCAGTGCTATTTTTTATCCATAAATTCATTGGAGAGTTGTCCTATAGAACTTCATTAGAATCCTGCTAAACTTTAGGCTGTATAGTAGAAAAACCATACACTCCTAATCGGTAGGCGTGTCTTTCAGCGCCAGTCTAATCATTTAGTTGAGAAAAAGGAAAGCCATAAAGTCGACTAACCATATAGTAGAACAACCATAAAGTCGACTAGCTGTATAGTAGATTAACCATAAAGTCGAAAAATAGTACACCTATGCTTTATAGAAATTCGAAGAATTTCATTAGGATGCTTTTAACTATATAAGAAGCTTACTAGGTGATATAATAGCTTTAATAGTAATATAGTTACTCAGAAGTATTTGGATGAAGTAGTATAAAAATAAAGGAGAAATAATGAAAAATAAAAATGCTTGGGCAGTTGTTCTAATATCAATAGCATTATTCGCTATTAGAACAATAGGAATAGAAGGAATACCATTGCCTGTTATTACGGGAATAATAGGGTTATGCATGATAATAGGTTTTATAATTGTTAAAAAATATAAAGGAAGTAAAAAGGAGATATCGTACCTATATGGATTGGTAATTATGACAACTTTATTATTAGGAACTATTATTATGTTTGTACAAGTAGATGGTCAATATCCAGAAGTTGCAAGTAGATATAAACCTTTATTTTTATCAATAATTATAATATTTTTTATTGGCTTAAATTTAGTTGCACTTGCTTATGCTTTATATAAGAGTAATTTTAAACCTAAGAAATAGGAAAGGAAACAAATTGTATTTATCTTACCTAAAAGGAATGTAATAAATGAAGTAAAAAAAGAGAAATAGCCAAAATATAAAGCTATTCCTCTTATTATTTTCAGGTTATGTTATTTTACTAAAATTTAAAGATAGATTAATTAATATATCCTTAAAATAAGCCACTTCTAAGCCATTAGCCTATTAAAAGTCTGCTTGCCCTGTAGTTCTTGGGAATGGTATTACGTCTCTTATGTTGGACATTCCTGTTATATACATTATAAGTCTTTCGAAACCTAAACCAAATCCAGCATGAGGAGTTTCTCCGTATTTTCTAAGTTCTAAATACCACCAGTAATCTTCCTCGCGTAGATTAAGTTCAGACATTCTGTTCTTAAGAGCTTCTAATCTTTCTTCTCTTTGAGAACCACCTATTATTTCTCCTATTCCAGGAACTAAACAGTCCATAGCTGCAACAGTTTTTCCATCATCATTAAGTCTCATGTAGAAGGCTTTTATTTCTTTAGGATAATCTGTTACAAATACAGGTCTTTTGAAGATTTCTTCAGTTAAATATCTCTCATGTTCAGTTTGAAGATCTATTCCCCATTTAACTGGGTATTCAAATTTCTTATCAGATTTTTGTAGTAATTCTACAGCTTCTGTGTAAGTCACTTTACCAAAATCAGAATTTACAACATGATTTAATCTCTCTAATAAACCTTTATCTATAAATTGATTGAAGAATTCAATTTCTTCTGGACATTCATTCATTACGTAGCTAATAACATACTTAAGCATATCTTCAGCAAGTTCCATATCATCTTTAAGGTCTGCAAAAGATATTTCTGGTTCAATCATCCAGAACTCTGCTGCATGTCTTGCAGTGTTAGAGTTTTCTGCTCTAAAAGTTGGTCCAAAGGTATATATATTTCTAAAAGCTAAAGCGTAAGCTTCGCCATTTAATTGACCTGATACTGTAAGATTAGATTCTTTTCCGAAGAAGTCATCAGAGTAATCTATTTTACCTTCTTCTGTCTTAGGTATGTTATGTAAATCTAAAGTAGTAACTTTAAACATTTCTCCAGCACCTTCAGCGTCAGAACCAGTTATTATTGGTGTGTGTGTATATACAAAGTTTCTTTCTTGGAAGAACTTGTGTATAGCATAAGCTGCTACAGAACGAACTCTAAATACAGCAGAAAAAGCATTACTTCTAGGTCTTAAATGAGCTATAGTTCTTAGGTACTCAAACGTGTGTCTTTTCTTTTGTAGTGGATAATCAGAAGAACTCATACCCTCAATCGTTATCACTTCAGCTTGAATTTCAAAAGGTTGTTTAGCCTCTGGTGTTTCTATTAAGGTACCGGTAACGGATATTGATGAACTTATAGGTAGTTTTGCTATTTCTTTAAAGTTCTCAAGTTTAGTAGCATCTAAAACTACTTGTAAGTTTTTAAAAAAAGAACCATCATTAAGTTCAATAAAGCCAAATGCATTAGAAGATCTAAGGGTTCTTACCCATCCACTTACTGTAACTTGCTTGTTAATAAATTCATGTGAATCTCTATATAAAGATTTCACTAAAACATCTTTATTCATAAGGAACCTCCTTAATATTTTAAAATAAAAAAAGCCTTCATCAAAAATGATGAAAGAATAATTTCCAAATTATAATAAACTCATAATGATTCTACCGCAAAAATTTAATATTTGCAAACATTATCTCATAATAATGTATATGGACATACAGTTATTTTAAGGAGGGAGAGGATATTGACGAATCAAGATATTGTACAGGAGTTATTAAAGGAAGTAGAACTTATAAAAGCAATGCTAATGGTTGCTCCTGATTCTAGGGAGGTAATCATGGAGTTACTAGAAATGAGATTAAATGATCTTGAAGAAATGAAGAATAAAATATAGATAAAAAATAGAGAATTGATATAAGGTATCAATTCTCTATAATCCACTTATTCATTTCCCGTTTCAAAAGTATATATAAGCTGAGAAGGGAATTTTAATATTTCCATATCTTTAATAATACGCTTATATTCATAAGGAACTTCTTTAAACTTTACTGTAGGTTTACTGCCATTTTCAAGTTCAAGTATTGCATAAGTTGCATTAGGATTGCCTATTTTAGGTTTTCCAACAGAACCACCATTTATAAATAACTTATCTCCAAACTCTTTATAGGATGGGATGTGAGTATGAGCACACACTAGAATGTCTCCATCAAAAGTTTCCATAATCTCTTTGGTGTTTTCACCATCTTGTAATAGATATTCATTTATTTTTCTTGGACTTCCATGTACAAAAGTTATTTTCTTGCCTTCAAATTCCATACTCATAGATAAAGGTAGATTATTTAAATAGTGCCTATTGGAGGCCCTAAGTTCATCTACAGTCCAAGGGAGTGAAAATGAATTTATTGAGGTGTTTCTTATATAACTATATTCATTGTCTACTACAGAAGCATCATAGTTTCCTTTTAGACAAGGAATTCTTTTTCTTTTCATTAAAGCTATAACCTCGTTAGGATGAGGACCATACCCCACAAGATCTCCTAAACACATTATAAAATCTATATTTTCGCTATCAATTTCTTCTAAAACTTTCATTAGTGCATAAATATTCCCATGTATATCGGATATAACTGCTATTCTCATTTATATTAATCCTCCTAATCTAGCTAATAATATTATTATAACACCCAGTCAGGCTTATAATGACAAAATATTATGTGTTTTTGATTTTTATTTCATGTAGTAGTAATATTGAGGTAGTAAATATTTAAGGAGGAAAATCCATGAAAGATAGTAGATTAAAAAAGATTCTTATAGAGATGAATGCTGAAGGTTTAGAGCAGATGGTAATTTCATCACCAGCGGCAATATTTTATTTAACTGGTAAGTGGTTTGAGCCAGGAGAGCGAATGATTGCTCTTTATATTAGTACAAAATCATCACCTAAACTTATTATAAATGAATTGTTTCCAGTTAATGAGGATTTAGGTTTAGATATAGTTTGGTATAAGGATATAGAAAATCCTGTACTTCTATTAAGTAAATTTATCAACAAAAATAGCGCAGTTGGAATAGATAAAAATTGGCCAGCTCATTTTTTAATTAAGCTTATGGAGTTAGGTGGAGGTAAAGCATTTGTTAATGGCTCCGTAATCATAGATAAGGCTAGAGCAGTTAAGGACTTAGAAGAAATTGAATTAATGAGAAAAGCAAGTGAACTTAATGATAGAGCTATGAAAGAAATATGGAGAAGTGTCGGGGAAGTAAAAACAGAAAAAGAAATGTGTAGTCTTTTAGGAGAACTTTATGAAAAGGAAGGAGCAGATGGTTTTTCTTTTTCTCCAATTATAGCTTATGGAGCTAACGCTGCTGACCCTCACCATGAACCTGATAGATCCTTTTTAAAGAAAGGGGAAGGGGTTGTAATAGATATAGGGTGCTTATATAACCATTATTGTTCTGACATGACTAGAACAGTATTTTATGGAGAACCAAGCGTTAAGGGAAGAGAAGTATATAACATAGTAAAAGAGGCAAATGAAAAAGGAATAAAGGCTGTAAAGCCAGGAGCACTTTTCAGTGAGGTAGACAGAGGTGCTAGAAGTACAATTGAATCTTATGGATATGGACAATATTTTACCCACAGAACAGGGCACTCAATAGGTATAGAAGTTCATGATTACGGTGATGTTAGCTCTGTGAACAATGATAAGTTACAAGTAGGAAATATATTTTCAGTAGAACCAGGTATATATTTATCTGGAGATGTAGGCGTGAGAATAGAAGATTTAGTTTTAGTAACTGAAGATGGAGTAGAAGTTTTAAATAAAGTTACTAAGGAGTTAATAGTTTTATAGACCTCTGTCCTGTTGAGACTAACAGGATTAGATTGTATGACTTTATGACTTTTCTATAAAAATACAGGCGGCTCTACGAGCCGCTGTATTTTTAATTATAGTTTGTATAAATAAAAAAGCTACTACAAAACTGTAATAGCTTATAATTGGCTGCCAGAGTAGGATTCGAACCCACACGTGCAGAGTCAGAGTCTGCTGTCCTACCCTTAGACGATCTGGCATTAAATTTCCACATAAAAATATTATAAATTCATATGTGGAAAATTGCAAATGTTTTAAATTGTTTTTATTATATTATTCATTAAAGTTATAAATTTACTTTTTACATTTTCAGATGTTTCCATAACTTCTTCATGACTTAATGGTTGATCTAATATACCAGCAGCCATATTAGTCATACATGATATTCCTAAAACCTTCATACCTTGATGTTTAGCAACTATAACCTCAGGCGCTGTTGACATTCCAGCAGCATCTCCACCAATTATTCTAATCATTCTAATTTCAGCAGGAGTTTCATAAGTTGGACCACTCATCATACAATAAACTCCTTCTTTAAGATCTATTCCTAAGTCAGTAGCTATTTGTTTAACTGTATTTCTTAAGTCAACATCGTAGGCAGTCGACATATCTGGGAATCTAGTTCCGAAATCTTTAAGATTTTTTCCTATTAAAGGATTATCTCCAGATAGATTAATGTGATCTGTGATTAACATTAAATCTCCAGGAGTAAAGGATGTATTAACAGCACCAGCAGCATTTGTAACAATTAATTTTTTTACTGATAATAAATGCATTACTCTTACTGGAAAGGTAACATCGTGCATCTTATAGCCTTCATAAAAGTGAAATCTTCCTTGCATAGCTAATACGTCTTTACCTTGAAGTTTTCCTATTACTAATCTTCCAGCATGACCTTCTACTGTTGAAACAGGAAAGTGAGGTATATCATTGTAGTCATAGTATTCAGCATCTTCTATATCGTCAGCTATTGCACCGAGTCCTGAACCAAGAATAAGACCAATTTCAGGTTTATATTTACTTTTTGATAATATATATTCAGCGGCTTCCTTTATTCTTAAATCTAAATCCATCTTAACATCTCCCTATTATTTTAAAATTTCACCAAGGAAACTATCCCCGTTTATTATTGTTTCACTATTAAAGATATCACAAATAGTTTGCCCCATATTGAAGAATCCTACTTTAGTTCCTAAATTATAGCCTTTTTTAAGTGGTTCTCCATAAGCTAAGAAAGGTACATATTCTCTGGTGTGGTCTGTTCCAGGATATGTGGGGTCACATCCATGGTCTGCTGTTATAAATAGTATATCATCAGATTCCATGTTTTGCATGATTTCCTTAAGTCTAACATCGAAATCTTCTAGACCTTTACCATAAGACTTAGGGTCATTTCTATGTCCCCATTTCATATCAAAATCAACTAAGTTAGTGAAAATAAGACCCTCTTTTTCAGTTTTCATATAATCAAGGGTTTTATCTACGCCATCCATATTGTCTTTGGTATGAACAGCAGAGTAGATACCTTTACCAGAGAAGATATCTTCAATTTTACCTACAGCCATTACTTTAACGCCAGCTTCTTGTAACTTATCTAAAGCAGTAGCATGAGGTGGTAGTAAAGCATAGTCTTTTCTGTTTGAAGTTCTGATAAAGTTTCCAGGTTCGCCTAGATATGGTCTAGCAATAACACGAGCTACAGCATTATCACCAGTAAGCATTTCTCTAGCGATTTCACAATATTTATATAGTTCCTCAATAGGAATTATATCTTCATGAGCAGCTATTTGAAAAACAGAGTCAGCAGAAGTATAAACTATTAGTGAGCCAGTTTTTAATTGCTCTTCTCCTAATTCATCTAATATTTCTGTACCAGAAGCAGGTTTATTACCTATTACTTTTCTACCTGTTTTTTCTTCAAATTCTTTAATGATTTCAGCTGGAAATCCATTTGGATAAGTAGGTAGTGGGATTTCAGATTTTACTCCAACCATTTCCCAATGACCTGTTACAGTATCTTTACCATTAGATGCTTCATAGAATTTACCATAGCAGCCTAAAGGATTACTAACTTTATTTATATTTTGTATTCCTTCAATTGAGCCTAGTCCTATAGATTCCATGTTAGGAAGTTTTAAACCACCATTAAATTTAGCAACATGACCTATGGTATCTGCACCTACATCTCCGTATTTATCAGCATCTGGAAGTGCTCCCATTCCTACGCTGTCTAGGATTATTAGAATAACTCTTTTTATCATAAAATACCTCCGTAAGTTTTTATTTTTTTATGGAAACGCTTTACTGTTTTTCTAAAAAGAAAAGAGAATAAATCTCTATTTTTTTATTAGCTTCTCTGATCCTTTTAAAATTAAAGTGGGTGTTAGAGTGATTTTTTTCTCTTCTTTATTATTATATTCAGAATTTAGAAATTCTAATAGTAAACTCATACCAATTTCACCTAATTCAGTGCTTGGCCCATCTACATAACTAATATTTAACCCCAATATATTAAAAATATCAACTTTATCAAAAGCAATTAAAGAAATATCTTCAGGGGTTTTAAGATTATGTTCCGACAAGGCTTTAAGAGCACCTACTGTCATTTGATTTGATGAAGTAAATATAGCTGTAGGTTTATCTTTCATTGAAAGTATATCCTTAGTTAAATTATAACCAGACTCTAGGCTATAGTCACCATATAATATGTAATTTTTGTTTACAGAAATATTGTTTTCTAAAAGGGCTCTTTCATAACCTTCAAGTCTTTCTTGAGCTGTTTTAGAATTCATTCTACCTGTAATTATGGCTATTTTTTTATGATTTTCTTTAATTAAAGCATTTACAGCATCGTAGCTTCCTTGAATGTTGTCCACAAATATACCGCTAAAGTTAGAATATTTTAAATGACCATCTATTAAAACTACTGGAATCCCTAAGTTTTCTAGATTTTTAATGCATTCAGCATTTCTATCATCTTCAGAAGAAGTTGGTGTAATTAATATTCCTCTAATTCTATGTTCTCTAAGGGCTTGAATGCTTTTAATTTCTCTCTCTACTGATTCATGAGAATCCCATAAAAGTATATTTAATCCGTGCTCTTCTGCCACTTTTGTAATTCCACGTATCATCTCGCCATAAAAGGGATTAGTGATATCAGGAACAATTACTCCTATAGTATTAGTTTGTTTTTTTGATAAACTTCTAGCTATAGCAGATGGTGTATAGTTGTAATCTTTAATGGCTTTAAGTATTTTTTCTTTCGTTTCCTCTTTTACATATCCAGAATTGTTCAAAACCCTTGATACGGTAGCTAAAGAAACTCCTGCTGCCTTAGCTATATCACTAATTGTTGCTGCCATCTAAACTCCTCCTAAGTTTTGACCATGGAAAAATGGTTTTATTTTAAGTTCAATTTACAATAGTTCTATGTAAAAATCAATAGATATTATGATATTCCTTAAAAATTAAGTATAATTAAATGGTAACAATTAACCAGCATAAAAAATAATATTTATTGAGGAGAACTTTATGAGGAAGAGAATTTTTAAAATGATTGGATCTTTAATAGTTCTATTGATTTTAACTGAAACCTTTATATTCTCAACAGACTATTTTAATAAACCACAAAAGAGCGATGCTATTATAGTTTTAGGTTGTAAGGTTAATGGAGAAAATCCTACTAGATTTTTATATGAAAGAACTATGTTAGCAAGTAGGCTTTATAAAGAGGGATACTCAGAGTATATAATCCTTTCTGGTGGTAAAGGGCAGGGTGAGAATATATCAGAAGCTGAATGTATGAGAAGAATACTTATAAATGAAGGAATAGATGGTGAAAAACTTATACTAGAAGATAAATCTACAAATACTTATGAAAATTTGGTTAATTCAAAGAAGATAGTAGAGGATAAAAATTTTAAAGATGTTCTTATTGTATCTAACAAGTTCCATCTTAGAAGAGCAAAGTTAATTAGTGATAAATTAGGTTTGAAAGCAAGTTTCTCAGGCATTTTTGTAAAAGATAAGTGGTATACTGAAATTTATGGTGGATTGAGAGAAATATTAGGTTTAATGAAAGATATTTTTAAATAATAAAACAGCTGTATAAAAACAGCTGTTTTATTATTTAAGGGTTATTCATTTAAAAACATTTCTCCAACTTGAACTACATCTCCTGCACCTACAGTTAAAAGAAGATCTTTATCTTTTACTATAGTTTTAACGTAATCTAAAGCTTCTTTATGAGAAGATACATTGGTACATTTTATACCTTTTTCTCTTAAAGCATCACCAAGGATTTTAGAACTTATTTCTCCTAGGTCTTTTTCTCTAGCAGCATAGATATCCATTAATATTACTTCGTCAGCATGGTCGAAGCATTCTGTGAATTCCTTAAATAATGTTTTTGTTCTAGTATAAGTATGTGGTTGGAAAACACAATAGGTTTTATTATGAGGAATTTTAGTTGCTGTGCTTAAGGTAGCTTGTATTTCTACTGGGTGATGAGCATAGTCATCTATTACAGTAACTCCATCTTTAACACCTTTATATTCAAATCTCTTATGGGCACCCCCAAAGGCTTTTAAACCATTTATGATTGCATCATCTGATAAGTTAAATATTAGACCTACAGCTACTGTTGAAAGGGCATTTAATACATTGTGTCTACCAGGAGCACTTAAAGATAAAGTGAATAATTTAGTATCATTTTTATAAACATCAAATGTTCCACAACCTTTATTATCATAGCTGATATTTTTAGCCAAAATATCTCCATTGTCAATTCCGTAACCTATAACATTACATTCAGCTTTAGACATTGCCTTTCTAACTCTCTCATCATCTGCATTACCAATTACATAACCGTCATTTGGTATAATATCTATAAATTTTTCGAAAGTTTCTTGAATGTGATTTATATCTCTATAGTAATCTAGATGGTCAGCATCAATATTTAATATTATTCCTATATAAGGATAAAAACTTAAAAATGATTCCTTGTATTCACAGGCTTCTGTGATGAAATATTCGGAATTTCCCACTTTATAATTACCATTTATGATGTCCAATTCTCCGCCGACTAAAATTGTTGGATCCAAGTTACCTTCTAATGTAATGTGAGATATCATAGATGTAGTTGTAGTCTTACCGTGTGTTCCAGCTACAGCTACATTATATTTATGACCATTCATTATATGCCCTAAGAACTCAGCTCTATCCATTAAAGGTATATTTTTTGATATGCTCTCTAGTAATTCAGGGTTATCCTTTGGGATAGCAGCTGTATAAACAACTAGGTCAGCATCTTTAATGTTATCACTATTGTGGCCTATGTATACTTCTGCGCCTTTACTCTTTAATGACTCAGTTATCTTAGATGCTTTTGCATCAGAACCAGATACTCTATATCCTCCGTTTAAAAGTACTGCAGCTAAACCACTCATACTTATTCCGCCTATACCTATAAAATGCACTTTCATATGCTTATCCTTTAAAAAATCAAAAGACACTAATATCAACTCCTTTTGTTAACTACATTATTTAATTATATACATTTTTACAGAATTGAACACACCTTTACATGTATTTATATGCAAAATCCATGAAAAAAGTTCGTCTATGTTTCGTAAGAGTGTTCTTTTTCGTTATTTGGAATAAATTCTTATATGAGAAAGTATTAACATATACCTATGAAAAATAATCACATTAAAAGAAATTTTATATAAATTATGAAATATCCATAATAATTGATTAAATTGTATTGATAAAGGATATAATATGGAATAAAATATGAATATTAAGAGTGTTTAAGAGAGAGAAAATTCGTTAATTATATTAAAAATTGTAGGTGATTAGAGTGGAAAAATTAAGTAGAAATAGTAGAGTTGTAGCTATTACTAAATCGTTAATAGAAAATCCTAATAAAGTGATAGGACTTAATAAATTTTCGGATTTATTAAATGCTGCTAAGTCGACTATTAGTGAAGATATAGTAATAGTTAGAGAAGTTTTAGAAAAGTTACACATGGGTAGAGTTGAGACTATTTCAGGAGCAGCTGGTGGAATAAGATTTATAAATGGAATCAGTGAAGAAAATAAGGACAACTTTGGAGAACAATTATGTGAACTTTTAAGAGATCCATCTAGAATTGTTCCAGGTAATTTTATATACATGACAGATCTTATGTATAATCCACAGATTATAGGTAAGGCTGGGGTTATATTATCAGAGTATTTAGGAAAAGAAAAAGTTGATTATGTTGTTACTGTTGAAACTAAGGGGATTCCTTTAGCATATGAAGTTGCTAAAAATTTAGGGGTTGAGCTAGTAATAGCTAGAAGAGATAACAATAAAGTCACAGAAGGACCAACAGTTACCATAAATTATGTTTCTGGAAGCAGTGGCAAAATTCAACAAATGTCTCTTTCTAAAAAGTCGTTAAAGAAAGAAAGTAAATGTATTTTTGTAGACGATTTTCTAAAAGGTGGAGGAACTGCAAAAGGAATTAATGATTTGCTTAAGGAGTTTGACTGTGAGCTTGTTGGTATTGGGGTACTAGTTGATCATACTGGTGCTGAAACAAAGCTTGTAGAAAACTATTATTCGATTATAGATTTAAAAAATGTAGACAAAAATGGCGTGGTTGATTTACAACCCTCGACTAATAAAAATATATAAATAGAAAAATTAAAATTAATGTTAAAAAAATATTAATTTTTCTACAAAAAAGAGGATTTTACTAACTTTTATAGAATATTAACTACAATAAACAACTGGAGGTGTAGTGAAGTGCAAATCACAGACGTAAGAATAAGAAAAATAGCTGCTGAAGGCAAAATGAAAGCTATAGTTTCTGTGACCTTTGATAATGAGTTTGTTGTACATGACATTAAAGTTATTGAAGGCCAAAATGGTCTATTTATTGCAATGCCTAGTAGAAAGACTCCGGATGGAGAATTTAAGGATATAGCGCATCCAATAAATACAGATACCAGAGAAAAGATCCAAAACGCTATTTTAGATGAATATGAAAAAGCTAAAGTAGAAGAAATCGTAGAGGAATAATTACGTGTAAAAAAGGAGGCAGTGCTTCCTTTTTTTACTGTGTGGTTTGTTATTGAAAATTCAGAAAATTAGGGATAATTCTAATTATATTTATTAGGTTGAAATAGTAGTTTTAATACCCTATAATGTAATAGATGCATTTAGAAATTATTAAAATTTTATTTTAATATGCAAAAATTGTTGAGGTGGAATGGATGTTTAAAAGTGCTTTAATATTAGCAGCAGGACAAGGAAAGCGAATAAAATCAAATCTTCCTAAAGTACTTCATAAAGTATGTGGTAAGGAAATGATTAATCACGTTATAGACACCATGAGAGAAGCAAACATTGAAGATGTAAATATAATTATAGGTAAAGGTGCTGAATTAGTACAAAAAGCTACTGAAAGTAGAAATGTATCGTATTCACTACAAGAAGAACAATTAGGTACAGGTCATGCGGTAAAGTGTGCTAAAGAATTCTTGAAGGACAAGGATGGCGTAGTTGCAATATTTACTGGAGACGCACCTCTAATAAGAAAAGAAACAGTAAAAAAACTTTTAGATAATCACATAGAAAATGGGAATACTGGAACCTTATTAACTTCATTAATACAAGATCCAACAGGATATGGAAGAATAATAAGAAATGGAAATGAAATTGAGAGAATAGTTGAACATAAGGATTGTAACGAAGATGAGATTAAGATAAATGAGATAAATGCAGGTATGTATTGTTTCGATATTAAAGCCCTTTTAGGAGCTTTAGAAAAGTTATCTAATAATAATGCTCAAGGGGAATATTATTTAACAGATGTAATCTCAATATTAAAGTCTGAAGGTAAAAAACTTGGAGCAGTTATTACTGAATTCGACGAGACTCTTGGAGTTAATTCAAGAGCTGAGTTAGCTCAAGCAGAAGTAATTATGAGAAAAGTAATTAATAAAAAACATTTAGATAATGGAGTTACTATAATAGACCCTAGTAATACATATATAGGAGTAGACGTTGTTATTGGACAGGATACAATAATATATCCAGGCAATGTTTTAGAAGGAAAGTCCGAAATAGGTACTGATTGTGTACTTTACCCGAATTCTAGAATAGATTCTTCAGTTATTGGTAATGAGGTAGAAATTCAAAGTTCAGTTATTTTACAAAGTAAAATAGGAGACAATACTACTGTAGGACCTTTTGCCTATGTAAGACCTGAATCAAATATCGGTGATAAAGTTAGAATAGGTGACTTTGTTGAAATAAAGAAATCTACAATTGGAAACAATACTAAGGTATCTCACCTAACATATATAGGAGATGCTGAAGTTGGTGAAAACTGCAACTTTGGTTGTGGAACAGTTGTGGTTAATTATGATGGAAAAAATAAGAATAAAACTATAATTGGAGATAATTCATTTATAGGCTGTAATACAAATCTAGTATCACCTGTTGAGGTGAAAGACAATACTTACATAGCGGCTGGATCTACTATAACTAAAGAAGTTCCAGAAGGTAGCTTGGCTATTGCAAGAGCAAAACAAGTAAATATCGAAGGTTGGGTCAATAAAAAGGGCTTAAAAAAGTAACATATAACAGCACTTTTTGAAATAAATTGAGGTATTCTAATTAAATAAGGAGGTTTTCTAAAAAATGATTACCCATGGAAGAAATATTAAAATTTTCACTGGAAACTCGCATCCAAAATTAGCCAAAGAAATAGCAGACATATTAGGGGTCCCAGTGGGTAGTGCGAAGGTAGGAACCTTCAGTGATGGAGAAATATCAGTAGATATTAATGAAACAGTAAGAGGACAAGAGGTTTTTATTATTCAATCAACTAATTCTCCAGTTAATAATAACCTTATGGAATTATTAATAATGATTGATGCTTTAAAAAGAGCTTCAGCAGGTAGAATAACAGCTGTTATTCCTTACTATGGATATGCAAGACAAGATAGAAAAGCAAAATCTAGAGATCCAATAACTGCAAAACTTGTTGCTGATATTTTAACTACAGCAGGAGCTGATAGGGTATTAACAATGGACCTACATGCAGCACAAATACAAGGATACTTCGATATCCCAGTTGATCATTTATTAGGTGCACCTATTTTAGCAAACTATTTTGTTGAACAAGGCTTTGATGAGAGAGAAGACGTAGTGGTAGTATCTCCAGATTTAGGTAGTGTAACTAGAGCAAGAAAATTTGCAGATAGATTACATGCACCAATAGCTATAATTGACAAAAGAAGACCTAAAGCAAATGTTTCAGAAATCATGAACATAATAGGTGATGTTGAAGGTAAAGTTTGCATACTTATCGATGACATGATTGATACAGCTGGAACTATAGCTAATGCTGCAAATGCATTAAAAGATTTAGGTGCTAAAAATGTATATGCATGCTGTACACATGGAGTTCTTTCAGGACCAGCTTTAGATAGAATTAATTCTAGTGCAATTGAAGAATTAGTAATGCTAAATACAATAGAATTACCTGAAAGAGATGACTTACATAAATTCAAGTCTTTATCAGTAGCTGCTTTATTTGCAGAAGCAATAAAGAGAATATACGATGAAGAGCCATTAAGTAAATTATTTGAAGTATAAAATTAATCCCCTTAGAAGAAAATTTCTAAGGGGATTTTTTCTAACATCATTAAATAATTGTAACTTTTATTAAAATCTATATTTAATTATTTTAGCTTGTGGTAAATTAATAATATGAAAGGAGTGTTTTTAATGGAAGGAACAATAGGTAAAATTTTAATTGTCGATGATGATGAGAATATTTGCGAAGTTATAAGAATGTATTTAAATAGTTCAAATTATGATAATAGAATAGTAAACAATGGGAAAGATGTAGAGAATGTTTTTATAGAGTATAAGCCAGATTTAGTACTACTAGATATTATGCTACCTAATATAGATGGTATAGATGTTCTTAAGTGGATAAGAAAAGAAAGTGAAGTACCAGTAATAATGCTTACAGCAAAAGGTGATACTTTTGATAAAGTTTTGGCTTTAGAACTTGGAGCAGATGATTACATAGTTAAGCCATTTGAACCTAAGGAATTATTAGCGAGGGTAAAGGCTGTAATGAGAAGGTACAATACTGACTCAACTAATAAAGAGGTAATTGATTATAGTGATTTAAATGTTGACGCTAATTCTTATAATGTTCTTTATAGAGGAGAAGAGATAAAAATGCCTCCTAAGGAATTTGAATTATTATATTATTTAGCATCAAATAAAAATAAGGTTTTTACAAGAGAACAGTTATTGTGTGAAGTTTGGGGATATGATTATCCAGGAGATTCTAGAACTGTAGATGTTCATATAAAAAGATTAAGAGAAAAACTTCCAGAGGGTATTAATTGGCAGATAGAAACTGTTTGGGGGGTTGGCTATAAATTCGAGGTGAAATAATTGATGAAGAAAAATAGTTTAGTATCTAAACTACTTGTGACAGTAACTCTAATTGTAGCATTATCCTTTACAATAATTGCGGCAGTTTTATCCTTTTGGTTTAAAGGATATTATTTTGATCAACGAAAGGACTTATTAGATAAGCAAGCTCAACGTATTTCTTCAGCTGTTACAGATTATTATGCAAATAATAAAACAGATTCTGTGAACAGTTTAAATTATGCTATTACTAATGTTTCAGATACTTTGTCAATAGACATAATTTTAGTTGATAGTTTAGGATATATTTATAAGGTTTCAAACGATAATTATATCAATATGAAGTATCAACAGATGTATTTATCATCAGAAGAGATTGAACAATTAAAGCAAGGAAATTCTATTGAGGATAGAACTAATTCTAACAAGTTTCTCGATGTTTCAGATTATATTTATTATAAGCCAATAATAAGTAATAACTATTATTATGGATTTATTGCAATGGTAACACCTTTGGAGAAAATAAAAGCTCCACTAAATAGGTTCTATTTTATAATTTGGCTATCTGCAATAATAGCAGTAACCGTATCAGCAATTGTCATAAATATGTTAGCACAGAAAATATTAATAGATCCATTGGATGAAATAAATAGAGCAGCAAAAAGACTAGCAAAAGGAGAGGTTGGACAGCGAGTTGATATAAGGTCTAAAGATGAGATGCAGGAACTTGCCGAATCTTTCAATTTTATGGCTGAGTCTTTAGAAAAGGTTGATAATAATAGAAGAGAATTTATATCTAATGTTTCCCATGAACTTAGATCACCTATAACCTCAATAAAGGGATTTATAGCTGGGATTTTAGACGGAGTAATACCTAAAGATAAAGAAAACTATTATCTTAGGATTGTTTATGATGAAATACAAAGACTTACAAGATTAGTAAATGAGCTATTAGATTTATCAGCAATGGAAGCTGGAAAGATGGAACTTAAAATACGAGAAATTGAGATTAATGATATTATAAAAACTGTAGTCATGAATCTTGAAAGTAAGATTTTGGAGAAGAAGGTTAAAGTTGAAGTTGTTTTTGAAGGAAAAAGAGATTTCGTTTTAGGTGATTTAGATAGGATAATTCAAGTTATAACTAATATTGTTGATAATGCAATAAAGTATGCTAATGAAGGTGGAAATATTAAAATTACTACTAGAAGTAAAGGAAATAAAATCTATATAAGTGTAGGGAATGAAGGTATTGTATTAAAAGATTCAGAGATACATAATATATGGAATAGATTTTATAAGGCTGATAAATCTAGAACTAACAAAATGAGTACAGGGCTTGGATTATCTATAGTAAGAGAAATAATCACTCAACATGGTCAAGATATATGGGTGGAAAACGAAAAAGATAATTCTGGTGTAGTTTTTACTTTTACACTATCAAAATCTAATTAAAGTGAGGTGCTAAATGTCTAAAGATGAAAAATATTCACATACTTATGCTAATAAGAATGATGAAGCACCTATAAGTTTCAAAAGAAATAAAAAGAAGCATACAATACAATTACTTTCTAAAAGTGCAGCTCTTGTAGCTGTTTCTATAGCAACAGGAATTATTACATCGAATGTGATAGTTGATAAAAAAATTGAGGAATTAGGATTAACTAGTTCAATTAAAAAGGATATTACAGTAGAAGAACAAAACTTAAATTATGTCTATTTATCTGAAATAATATCTAAGGTTGGACCATCTTTAGTTAGCATATCAGACGATACTGATAAATTGAAGAAAAATGGCTATAATCAACAAAATATTACTGGAGTTATTATAGATAATGAGGGGTATATAGTCACAAGCTATAGTTCTATAAAAAGTTTTAGTAACATATATGTTAAGCTTTCTTCAGTGGCTTCTAGCACACAAGTGGCTAAGTTAATTGGTTCTTATGAACAATTAGATATAGCTGTTATTAAAATTGAAGGCGGTAATTATCCAGTTAGTAAATTTGCAAATGATAAGGATATAAGAGCAGGAGACAGGGTAGTTTCTCTTGGAAATGCTAGTGCAAATGATTATGTAGGATTTGTTAGCTCTGGAATAATTAATTCAACCAGCTTAACTCTAGATACGTCAAGCAGTAGCAAAGAACAAAAGATATTTAAAAGCATCCAAAATAACACAATTGTAAATGAAGAGAATAATGGAGGTCCCCTTTGTAACTTAAATGGTGACATAATAGGGATTAATTCTTTGGACTTTATAGATAAACATTCAAAGTATGGATTAAGTGTTGTAGTTGGAGGAAGCGAGCTAGAATCTATAGTAAGATCTATAATTGATACTGGTAACGCTGAGAAAATGGATTTAGGCTTTATTGGAGGAGCAACTAGTTCATTAAATGAAGAAGGAATTAATGGAATATATGTTGAATGGGTATATCCCGAAAGTAGTGTTGCTAATGCTGGTATAAGACCAACTGATATAATAATAGAGCTAGATAATCAAAAAATAAGAAGTATTGATGATATAGACAATATAATAAAAAAACATAATATTGGAGATAATATTAGCTGTAGAGTATTAAGAGGTGCTGAGAACATAGATTTAGTACTCACACTTGTAAAATACAAATTAGTTTTATGAGAGACTTTGAATGAAGTCTCTTTATTATTATCTATGAATATTATATTATAGATATAGTTGATTTTTTATTTTGGAGGATATTTACATGTATTTAATAGTTGGATTAGGTAATCCAGGAGCAGAATATAGAAATACAAGACATAATATTGGATTTAATGCTATAGATTATTTAGGAGAAAAGTATAATATAGAGATTAATAGGAAAAAATTTAAAGGTGAGTATGGGGAAGGTAGGATATCCGGAGAAAAGGTTATACTTTTAAAACCTAGTACTTACATGAATTTAAGTGGAGAGAGTATTAGAGAAGTAGTAGATTTTTATAAGATATCTAATGAACAGGTAATAGTGATATATGATGATATAAGTCTTGAAGTTGGAAGAGTCAGAATAAGAGGAAAAGGTAGCGCTGGTGGGCATAATGGGATAAAGAGCATAGTTGCACACTTAAATAGCGATGTATTCCCAAGAATTAAAATAGGTGTAGGACAACCTAAAGGAGACTTAGTATCTCATGTATTAGGAAAGTTCTCTCAAGAAGAGATGGAGAAATTACAAAAAGTCATAGAAGTATCAGCTTTAGCAACTGAAGAGATAATTAAAAACGACGAAGTTGAAGCTATGAACAAATATAATAGTTTTTCTATATAGAAGTATTTGAATGGTGGTGTAGTGACATGCGATTAGGGGGGTTAATGGAACCTCTGAAATCCTATAAGGATTTTCAAGGTATTATAAAAAGTATAGAGAAAGATATTTACCCTATAGGAGTATATGGATTAGGAGAATCAGGAAAAAGTTATTTTATCAATGGAATATATGAAACTCAAGATAAGCCACTATTAGTGGTAACACATTCCGATATTGAAGCTAGAAACTTATATGAAGATTTGAATCTTTTTCAACTGGATGTGTTCTATTTGCCTGCAAAAGAAGTAGTTTTTTATAATATAGATGCTATTTCAGGTGACTTAAGGTGGGCAAGGCTCAAGGTTATAAAAGAGATGTTAGATAGCAAAAAGAAAATCATAGTAACATCTGTGGATAGTCTTGCTGCTTTGTATACTCCAAAGGAACTATATTTAAAACATTTTATTAAACTAAAAACCTCAGAGGAAGTAAATACAGATGAACTAGTAAACCTTTTAATTGAAAGTGGTTATGAAAGAGTAGATATAGTAGAAGGAAAAGGGCAGTTCTCATTAAGAGGAGGAATATTAGATATATTTCCACCTCAATATGGAATCCCCTATAGAGTAGAGTTTTTTGGAGATGAGATAGAATCTATAAGAAGTTTTAATATAGAAACACAAAGAAGTATTTCTAAGGTTAAAGAGATAGAAGTGTTTCCTGCTAAAGAGATAATTGTGAATTCAGAGGTCTTAAATAGTGCTGTTGAGGCTATTGAGACAGAGTTTAAAAGTGTTGTAGGAAATAGAAAAGAAGAAAAGGATATAGTAAAGAAATTAACAGGAATAATTAGAAGTAATCTTGAGAGTTTAAAGGAATCGTATAGCTTTGAGACTATCGAGAGTTATTTGCCTTTTTTATATGAAAAACCGTGGAATCTATTCCAATATGCTGAAGATTATTTAATTATTATGGATGATACTCAGAGGTGTGAAGGCAAATTAGAAAGTTTATATTTTGAGTTTAAAGAGAATTATGAGGGGTTCTTGTATAGAGGAGATATATTACCATCACAAGGGAATTTACTGTTAGGAAAAGATATCCTTAATAGTATGATTGAAAATAGTAAGGTTGTTACTATAGATGCTTTAACTAAAGGAAGAACATTTTTGGCGCCTTTAGATATAAAAAATATTTCACAAATTACACTTCACAATTATCAAGGGCAATTAGATTTTTTAATTGAAGATATAAAAGATAAAAAACAAAAGGGATATAAAACAGTTATTTTATCAGGCACAAGAAGTAGAGGAGAACGTTTGGTACAAACTCTTAGAGATAGAGGAATAGAGAGTGTGTATAAAGATGATATATCTTCTATAGAATTTGGTGAAGTTGTTATAACCTTTGGAAACCTTATAAAAGGATTTGAATATCCCGACCTTAGAATATGTGTTATATCTGATAAAGAAGTATTTGGAGAGGCTAAAAGAAAACTTACCAAAAGACCTTCTAAACAGAAAGGTATAGGCAAAATAAAAAGTTTTGCTGATTTAAAACCAGGAGATTATGTAGTTCACGTAAATCATGGTATTGGTGTATATAAGGGAATCAAACAAATAGAAGTAGGTGGGCATAAAAGGGATTACTTAGATATACTTTATGACAAAGGTGACAAGTTATATGTTCCTGTAGATCAATTAGATATGATACAAAAGTATATCGGTAGTGAAGGTAAATCTCCTAAGGTAAATAAGTTAGGGGGAAATGAGTGGCAAAAAGCTAAAGCTAAGGTTAAAAATTCAATTAATGATATAGCACAAGAATTAGTAAAACTTTATGCTGCAAGATCTACCCTTAAGGGATACAAGTATTCTAAGGATACACAGTGGCAAAATCAATTTGAAGAAGAATTTCCATATGAGGAAACACCTGACCAATTAACATCATTACAGGAGATAAAGAAGGATATGGAATCAGATAAACCTATGGACAGACTTCTTTGCGGAGATGTTGGATATGGGAAAACAGAAGTAGCTATAAGAGCAGCGTTTAAAGCGGTTATGGATGGGAAACAAGTTGCTTTTTTGGTTCCTACAACAATTTTAGCAGATCAACATTATAATAATATGAAGAGAAGGTTTTCGGATTTTCCTATAAAGATTGATATGGTAAGCAGATTTAGAACTACTAAGCAGCAGAAGGAAACCTTAAAAGCTTTAAAAGAAGGAAATGTAGATATATTAATAGGTACACACAGACTTGTTTCTAAAGATATAGAGTTTAAAGACTTAGGTTTATTAATAGTAGATGAAGAACAGAGATTTGGTGTTACCCAAAAAGAAAAAATTAAAAATGTGAAAAAAAATGTTGATGTATTAACTTTAAGTGCAACTCCAATTCCAAGAACACTTCACATGTCTTTAACTGGAGTAAGAGATATATCTGTTATAGAGACACCTCCTGAGGAGAGATATCCTATTCAGACTTATGTAGTTGAACAAAATGATCAGTTAATCAGAGATGCTATACTTAGAGAAATAAATAGAGAAGGGCAAGTTTTCTTTGTTTATAATAGAGTTGAAGATATATCAAAAATGGCTAAATATATAGCTGATCTTGTGCCGGAAGGCAAGGTGACAATAATTCATGGACAGATGACAGAGAAAGAATTAGAAAAAGAAATGGTTGCTTTCATGAATAGAGAATATGATATACTTTTGTGTACTACAATTATTGAAACAGGAATTGATATCCCAAATGTAAATACCATGATAGTATATGATTCAGATAAAATGGGTTTATCGCAGCTTTATCAGTTAAGAGGAAGAGTTGGAAGAAGTAATAGAATAGCTTATGCTTATTTTACTTATAAAAAGGATAAAGTATTAACTGAGGTGGCAGAAAAGAGATTAAAAGCGCTAAAAGACTTTACAGAATTAGGTTCAGGCTTTAAGATTGCAATGAGAGATTTAGAGATAAGAGGAGCTGGAAACATGATGGGATCAGCTCAGCATGGTCATATGGCATCAGTTGGATATGATTTATATTGCAGAATGCTTGAAGATACTATAAAGTTAATTAAGGGCGATATAGAACAAGAGCCTATTGAAACAACCGTAGATGTGAAGGTGGATGCTTTTATATCAGGAGAATATATAGAGGATGAGATACAAAAGATATCTATATATAAGAAAATAGCAGCTATAGAAAATCAAGAGGATTATGATGATATTAAAGAAGAATTAGAGGATAGATATTCAGCTATTCCACAACCTGTATATAATTTAATGGATATAGCATATATAAAAAGCAAAGCTAAATCTTTAGGGGTTGAAGAAGTTAAGGAAAAAAATGAAGATATTCATTTCATGTTCCAAAACAGAGATAGGATTAAAAGCTCAGTTTACAAAAGAATACTTGATAATTACAAAAAAGAAGTTTATATACGCTTAGGAGAAAAACCATCTTTTGTGTATAAAGTTAATGAAGCTAAAAATGAAAACATGTTGTTAGATATAAAAGAGTTATTAAATTCATTAACTGAAGATTTAGGATAAAGAAATATTTTCTTATTGTTTTGAATTTGACACATAATATTGTTATACTAAGGTTATGTTTACTTTAACTTATATAATGAAAGGTGAGGGAGAAGTTGAAAAAATTCAGAAAAATATTAGGACTTTTAATAGTAGGAGTTATAGGTGTATCTGTAGCTGGATGTAGCATGATACAGAAAACACCAGAGGCTATAAAGAAGACAGTTGTAGCAAAAGTAGGAAGTGAAAAGATAACACTAGGGGATGTAGATCAGCAAATTCAATCTGTAATCACTCAACTTAAAGAACAGTATGGGGATGATTATGAGAACAATGAAACTGCTAAAAGTACTTTAACTGAACAAAGAAAAAGTGCATTAGAGCAATTAGTTCAACAAAAAATTCTATTAAATAAGGCTAATGAACTAGGTGTCGCTCCAACAGAAGATGAATTAAGTAAAGCGGTAGATGAGCAATTAGAACAATATAAAGAAGTTTATGGTGGAGAAGATAAATTAAATGAAGCCCTTAAAGCTTATGGACTAGATATGGATGCTCTTAAGAAGATGATTAAAGAAAATGAAACAATGAATAAGGTTTATGATGAGATAACTAAAGATGTAAAAGTAACTGAAGACGATGCTAAAGTATACTATGAAGCAAATAAAGCAACTTATACACAAGGTGCTGGAGCTACTGTGGCTCATATATTAGCTAAGTTTAATGATACCAATGCGGAAGCAACTGCAGAAGAAGATGCTAAAGCTAAGGCTAAGGCAGATGAAATAAAGGCTAAGCTTAATGGTGGTGCAAATTTTGAGGAGCTTGCAAAAACTGAATCAGATGACACTGGCTCAGCAACTTCAGGAGGAAGTTTAGGTCATATTGATTATTCTTCAACTCAATATGTTAAAGAATTTATGGAAGGGTTTAAGAACTTAAAAGAAGGAGAGGTATCAGCTCCTGTTAAGAGTCAATTTGGATATCATATAATAAAAGTAACTAATGTTCAAAGTGAAGATAAAGTTCAAGAATTTGATGCAGTGAAAGATAAGATAACCCAAACATTAACTCAACAAAAACAGACTGAAGCATACAATAGTAAGTTAGAAGAGTGGAAAAAAGAACTTAACGTTAAAACTTATGAAGATAAACTATAAAATTAATAATCAAGAGCTCATTGTAATTATTTGCATGGGCTCTTTAATTATGCCTTTTTTTATATTCCATAATTGACAAATTTCAATGAGCACTGTAAATAAAAATAAATATAACCATTTTTACGTATAAAAATCTCATTTAGAAAAATAATAGTATTGTAAATAAAAAATATAAATATAAATAGGAGGGACGCTAAGGATGAAAGCTACAGGCATAGTTAGAAGAATTGACGATTTAGGTAGAGTAGTTATTCCAAAAGAAATAAGAAGGACTTTGAGAATAAGAGAGGGAGACCCTCTTGAAATTTTCACAGATAGAGAAGGTGGGGTAATATTAAAAAAATATTCTCCTATTGGGGAATTAACAGACTTCTCAAAGGAATACGCAGAATCACTACAACAATCTATAGGTCATATAATACTTATCGCTGACAAAGATGCTTTTATATCAGTTAGTGGTAGTTCAAAGAAAGAATATGTAGAAAAGAAAATATCTAATGATTTAGAAAAAATCATGGAAGATAGAAAGCCAGTGCTATTAGGAGAAGGAGGTAAGGTAATACCGCTTTACAATGACGAAGAAGAAGGTAAATATAATTATCAAGTTATATCTCCTATAATTGCTGAGGGAGATGCTATTGGGGCCGTAATCATTCTTTCTAAAGATAGTTCTGAAAAACTAGGAGATTTAGAAATGAAAATAGCAGAAACAGCTGCATCGTTTTTAGGAAAACAAATGGAACAATAGAAAAATTAATTTTATTTATGTTAAAGTAGAATAATACCTCCACCATTGAAATAAAAATTATTAGTAATAGTATCAATGTGGAGGTTTTTATATGAAGAAACAATCCCTTATTAAAGGAAGTATTATTTTAGGCATGGCAGGAATATTAGCAAAGTTTTTAGGGATATTTTTTAGATGGCCATTAATTATGTTAATTGGAGACGAAGGTGTAGGATATTATCAAATGTCATATCCTTTATATATGTTTTTTATAGCAGTAGCATCTGGTGTGCCTGTTGCTATATCTAAAATGGTTTCTGAGAATAATGCACTTGGAAATGATAAGGCAGCCTTTGAGATTATAAAGGAAGCCTTTTTGTTAATGATAATTTTAGGGGTTGGTACTAGCTTGTTTTTATTCTTTGGAGCGAAACCTCTTATAACATTATTAAAATGGGAAGATAATGCCTACTACTCCTTAATGGGAATAGCATTTGCACCTATGGCTATGTCTTTTATGACAATATACAGAGGATTTTTCCAAGGACTTCAGAATATGACCCCATCAGCAATATCACAATTAATAGAACAAATCACTAGAATCTTAGTTGGAGTTGGACTAGCTATATTGTTACTTCCTAGAGGAATAGAATACTCTGCAGGTGGAGCAGCATTTGGAGCCACAGCTGGAGGGATTTTAGGGGGAGGATACTTATTCTTCAAATATAGAAAGATTAGGAAAGAAAGTGGAGTAAAAAAGGTTAACTTTAATCCAGAGATACTAACAAGACTACTAAAGATATCTATTCCTATATCTCTTGGGGCAACTGTAGGAAGCGTGATGGGCTTAATAGACTCTGTATTAGTGCCACAGAGGTTATTAGAGGCAGGATTTGATAAAAAGGGTGCTACCATATTATATGCACAGTTAACGGGCAAGGCTGCTGTATTAACAAATATACCATTAACCTTATCTGTAGCCTTATGTGCCTCTTTAGTCCCAATAATAGCAGAAAATTTTATTCTTAAAAACAAGAGAGAAGTTGAATCAAAAGTAAACATGTCATTAAAGCTATCTTTTGCAATTGGACTACCGTGTTTTGCAGGATTATTTTTTTTAGCGCAGCCAATAATGCAGATCTTGTTTCCAGGAAAATATGAAGGTTATGAGATATTAAAATATCTTTCTATATCAATACCATTTATTATTTTAGCACAGACAACAACAGCCATATTACAAGGGATAGGGAGATATATATTGCCTGTAATTAATTTATTCATAGGATGTGTTATTAAAATAGTAATAACCAATACCTTGGTTTCTATAAATGAAATAAATATATATGGAGCGGTTATTGCAAGTGTATCTGCATATTTAATATCCTCTATATTAAACTTAATTACATTAAAGACAAGTATGTCAGTCAAAATTCCATTCTATGAGATATTGGTAAAACCAGCATTTGCAACCATCATAATGAGTGTTGGAGTAATGGGAAGTTATATCCCTTTAGCATATATTTTAAAGAGTTCTTCTCTCGCTTGCTTAATTTCAATATTTTTAGGTATTATTATATATATAACACTAATAATTATTTTTGGAGTATTTAATTATGATATTATTAGGAGTAGATTAAATAGAAATACCTAAGTTATAATTTAATATATACAGGGAAAAGAGGAGATTATTTAATGATAACAATAGTTGGATTAGGGCCTGGAGCACCAGAAGCCTTAACATTAGGGACATTAGATGTGCTAGAAAATGGTAATAGAATATTTCTAAGGACGGAAAAGCATCCTACAGTAGAATACTTAAGTAAAAGAAATTTTTTGTTTGAAACCTATGATTCAAAATATGAAGAAGGATCATCTTTTGATGAAGTATACGAAAATATAGCTAAAGATTTAATAGAAGAGCATGATAAAATTGGAGATTTAGTTTATGCAGTGCCAGGGCATCCATTAGTTGCAGAAAAGTCCGTATTTAATATTATAAATATTTGTGAAGAAAGAAATATTGAATACAAGATTATACCAGCAGTAAGCTTTGTTGACGTTATGATGGAAGCATTAAAGATAGATCCAATAGAAGGCTTAAAAATTCTTGATGCCTTTGAACTTGATAGCCAAATTCTTGACAAGAGAATAGGGACCATAATAACTCAAGTATATAACCCGTTTATAGCTTCAGAGGTTAAATTAAAACTTTCTGAGTATTATAATGATGATACTCAGATATTCTTTGTAAGAGCAGCTGGAATTAAGGGTATGGAGAGTATAAGAAAAATACCTTTATACGAATTAGATAGGCAGGAAGATATAGACTATTTGACTTCAATATATATACCAAAAGATTTAGGCAACAAAAAAGATTTTTATGATTTAGTAAACATAATAGAAACTTTAAGAGGTGTGGATGGATGCCCTTGGGATAGAGAACAAACTCATGATAGTCTAAAATCTGCACTAATAGAGGAAAGTTATGAAGTTATAGATGCAATAGAAAGCGAAGATGATGATGCTATTATAGAAGAATTAGGAGATGTGCTTCTTCAAGTAGTTTTTCACGCAAGTATAGGAAAGGAAGAAGAGTTTTTCTCTATAAATGATGTTATAGAAGGAATTTGTAATAAAATGATATACAGACACCCTCATGTATTTGGAGGAGAAAGTATAAATACTTCTAGCAAGGTTTTAGAGAATTGGGATGAACTAAAGAAGAAAGAAAAAGGAATAGATAGTATTACAGAAGAGATGAGAGCTATAGCCAGAAGTCTACCAGCATTAATTAGAGCTAATAAAGTTCAAAAGAAAGCTAAAAAAGTTGGTTTTGACTGGGATGAAGTTGAAGAAGCAATGGATAAAGTAATTGAAGAATTAAATGAAATAAAAGAAGTATATAATGGGCAAAATAAGGAAATAATAACAGAAGAAGTGGGAGATTTAATATTTGCTTGTGTAAATATATGTAGATTCCTTGATATAGACGGAGAACTTGCATTAAATAAAACCACAGAAAAGTTCATTAAAAGATTCTCTTTTATAGAAGAAAAAGCTAAAGAACTCAACAAAGATATGAAAGAAATGTCTTTAGATGAAATGAATAAGTTGTGGGAAGATGCAAAAAAACTAAAAAAGTAGTATAATAGTGAAGGAAAACCGCCTTTTAAGGAGAATATATATATTAAAATAAATAAATGTATTGCTACTTAATCATAAATATGCCTTTTTTGTATTAAATATCTATTATTCTATAGACTAGGTATAAAACTAGGTATATAATATGATAATGTAGTATTGTACATAAAAAAGACTACAGTAATAATTAAATATCTCTATGTTTAAGGAGGATGTAATCGTGAATAAAGCAGAATTAATCACTAGTATTTCAGAAAAAAGCAAACTAACTAAGAAAGATGCAGAAGCAGCTTTAAAGGGATTCATAGAAAGTGTTCAAGAAGCATTAGCTAACGGAGAAAAAGTCCAATTAGTTGGATTTGGAACTTTTGAAACAAGAGAAAGAGCTGCAAGAGAAGGAAGAAATCCTAGAACTAAGGAAACTATCCAAATTCCAGCTTCTACAGTTCCTGTTTTCAAAGCTGGAAAAGAATTTAAAGATACAGTTAGCAAATAGTAGTTTGTGAACCCGAGAATTTCTCGGGTTTTTGTATTATAGGAGGAATTTAATTTTGAGATTAGACAAATATTTAAAGGTTTCTAGAATAATTAAAAGAAGAACAGTTGCAAAGGAAGCTTGTGAAAGTGGAAGAGTTTCTATTAATGGAAAAGTAGCTAAACCATCTACTGACATAAAAGAAGGAGATATTATAGAAATAACTTTTGCAAATAAAAAGTTAAAAGCTAAAATATTGAATGTTTCTGAACATGTAAAAAAAGATGAAGCAAGAGATTTGTATGAGATATTAGAAGGTGAAGAAGATAAAGAATAAAATTATAGACTGAGTGCTGACTTAATATAAAGTTAGTATTCGGTCATTTTTTTATTTTTTATAAATTTTCACATATAAAAGATGACTATAATAGAATATACACTAGATGAAAGTCATATATTCTTATAGAAATATTATGAAGAGGAGAAATTATGGAAAGTAGAAAAGATTTAAATCTTGAAGAAAATAAGAATTCTATACATCTTGAAAATAGAAAAAGATTAGATTTGACAGGGGTAATGGAAGTATTAAGCTTTGATGAAGAAAAAATAGAGCTAAATACAAACGGGGGAATGTTAATTATAAAAGGACAAGGGCTTAAAATGAATAAACTTGATGTACAAAATGGAGATGTAATGATAATAGGGTTAGTTTATAGTATAGTATATTCAAGTAAAGAGGCAAAAAAAGAAAAGGAAGCCTTATTAAAAAGGCTTTTTAAGTAGGAGGAGATCATGTTATTACCTACTAGTATCCAATATAATATAGTTTTATTTAGTATATTGGGCGGAATTTTAACTGGAGTATTATTTGATGGATATAGGCTGATAAGAGGAGTTGGGGCTCCTAGGGCTATTGTGATTATAGAAGATGTGCTTTTTGGAGGGCTTTGTGGATTAATAGTATTCACCTTTTTGTTATATACAAATTATGCCTTCCTAGGATTATATGTATATATAGGTATTGTATTGGGGTTTATAGTGTATATGAAAACCTTAAGCTCCTATATATTGAAAGTTGAGAGAAGTAGCGCAAGAAAAGCAGGTAAAGGCTCGAGAGTAATTATAAAAAATTTCATATATATTTGTAAGATAATTATTTATAAAATATTTGAAAAAAGTAAATAAATTTAAAAATAGCTTGAATATATACCTCATTGTATTTAAAATAGAGTATAAGATTCATTATTATTTTAAATCGGGGGAATATGTATGGCAAAACGAATTACCCTTAAAAACATAGTAATAGTTTTTTTGCTTGCTATATTTTGTTTTAGTGTAGTAAGACAAGAAAATGCTATTAAAAAACTAAGTAAGCAGGTATCTGAAAGACAGAATAAGCTTGAAGCTTTAGAAAAAGAGAATGAATTACTTCAACAAAAAGTGGATAGTATAAATACAGATGAATTTGCAGAAAAATTGGCACGAGAAAGACTAGGATTAGTTAAAGATGGAGAAAAAGTTGTCAATAATAGTAATGGAAGTTCAAGCTCAAAATAAAGGTTATTATTTTATAACATATATATAATTTTAAGGAGGAGTCTTTTAAACATGACCTTAGTGGCAGGAAACATTTTAGAAGGTACAGTAGTAAACATCACAAACTTTGGCGCATTTGTTGAGGTGGAGGGAAAAACAGGATTAGTTCATATATCAGAAGTAGCTGATTCTTTTGTAAAAGACATTAGACAACATCTAAAAGAACAAGATAAAGTTAAAGTTAAAGTTATTTCAATTGATGATAATGGAAAAATTAGCTTATCTATTAAACAAGCTAATCCTCAAAAGAAAAGTGTAAAACCAGTAGAAATTGATTGGGTGTCAGATAAAAAGAAGCCATCTCAATCTACTGAAAACTTTGAAGATATTATGTCAAAGTTTTTAAAGGATAGCGAAGAAAGGCTTCAAGACGTTAAGAAAAATCAAGAATTTAAAGGTAGAGGAAGAAAAAATTCAGGTTAAATAGTATTGTTTAAATTAGGCTTCTAGGTGCACTAGAAGCCTTTGTTTACGCCATAATAACATGTGAATTAAATTTTTTGCGAAAAGTGTTGACATAAATCATATCCTAGATTATAATTAATTTTGTTGTCCCGGCTGAATGGCATAGGACAATATAGGCTGAAGTGGCGGAACTGGCAGACGCACAGGACTTAAAATCCTGCGGTGCTTAAACACCGTACCGGTTCGATTCCGGTCTTCAGCACCAATATCGCGGGGTGGAGCAGTTGGTAGCTCGTCGGGCTCATAACCCGAAGGTCGTAGGTTCAAGTCCTGCCCCCGCAACCATAATACGGCGGGATAGCTCAGTTGGCTAGAGCATTCGGTTCATACCCGAAGTGTCGCAGGTTCGACTCCTGTTCCCGCTACCATACAAACTATATAAAAGAAAATGCTGAAGTGGCGGAACTGGCAGACGCACAGGACTTAAAATCCTGCGGTGCTTAAACACCGTACCGGTTCGATTCCGGTCTTCAGCACCAATATCGCGGGGTGGAGCAGTTGGTAGCTCGTCGGGCTCATAACCCGAAGGTCATAGGTTCAAGTCCTGTCCCCGCAACCATTTAATTTATATAATGAGTAATGGGATAGTTTTGAGTAAACTGAATATAATATCGCGGGGTGGAGCAGTTGGTAGCTCGTCGGGCTCATAACCCGAAGGTCGTAGGTTCAAGTCCTGCCCCCGCAACCATAATGTGGCGGGATAGCTCAGTTGGCTAGAGCATTCGGTTCATACCCGAAGTGTCGCAGGTTCGACTCCTGTTCCCGCTACCACGCAAAATTATATAACATGCTGAAGTGGCGGAACTGGCAGACGCACAGGACTTAAAATCCTGCGGTGCTTAAACACCGTACCGGTTCGATTCCGGTCTTCAGCACCAAAAACCTACAATATATTGTAGGTTTTTTTGTTTGTGTTACTATAGAAACTTAATTAATTAGATTCCTCTTATTTGCACAAATATGACTTATTCCTAAATTCGTATGATATAAATATTCAAATATAATAAAAACACGACAAAAAATTAAATCCTTTCAAAAGATAAAATAATCTTTGAAAAGCCAGTCTTTCTAAGGAATAAAACAATCCACAAGTCTTTAAATATTATCCACAGATTTTTGCTGAGTTTATATAAATAATGTGAATTATAAGTAATTTTGTCCAACGAAAATCATTAAGTAGAACACATAATGACACAAATTGCAAAAAAACCTTGCTATAATCTAATTACATTTATTGGAAAAATAGGATGGAGGGGTAGACGTGCAGTATGGACTAGAAGTAGATACTTATAAAAGAATAGAGAACAAGAATAAAAACAAAAAAGATTTAAGAGTTGTATATTCTCCCTTAAAGTTAGGGATATTTTTTTCGGTTGGGATATTACTTAGTAGAATATCCTTGGTGTTAAATCTCTCTACGTTAGAAAGTATAGCTCCTTTTGGAATTGCATATATATTAGCACTACAAAGTAGTAAAGATAAAATGTATAAATTATTAGGGTCTTCAGGAGTTATATTAGGGTACCTAACTTTAGTATATAGGGTTGAAGATGTTTCGATGTATATAATAACATCATGTATATTGGTATCCACTGATTTAGTTAATATAAAGATAGGTGGTAAAAGTGAGGGGATAAGAAGAGGGGTTGTTTTATTTCTTTCAATGATGATCTTTAATTATTTTATTGACGGAAATGGGATAATAAGTTCAATTGTTTTATCAGGAGTATTAACAATAATAATCGAAGGTATATCGTATATAGTAAAGTATAGCGTAAGCTGCTTGGAAGAATTTAATACAAATCATATATTTATTTCAGAGGAACTTATAAGCATAAGTATATTAATTTCTTTATCTGTTGCTGGAATAGGGGGAATGTCTATACTTAACATAAGTATAAGAAATATAATTGCCCTTGTATTTATTTTAATTATAGCCTATACATCTCAGGGAGCCTTGGGGGCAGCAATGGGTATAAGTATGGGACTTGTAATAGGAATAACCATGGATAAGATGCTGCTTTATGTAACACTATATGGAGTATGTGGATTGGTGGTTGGAGTATTTAAGGATATAGGAAAAATATTTTCGGCAGTATGTTTTGTGATAATGTATTCTATATTAAATCTCTATGCTCAAGTATTTGATGTATATATGATTGTGGAGGCTTTAATCTCTGTTTTCATATTTTTAGCTATACCAAATACTTTTATAAATAAATTGATGTTAGAAATAGATGCAGAGAAAAAAGAAGATAAGTATACAGAGTTTCACTTGTCAAAAATAAAGGAGGAATTTACAAGAAGATTTAGAGATTTTACGCAACTATTAGGAGATATGTCAGAGGTGATGCAGGGTTTTGGTGATAATAATAAACTGTTATTAAAAAATAAAAGTGCTGCATTAATAGAAAATTTAGCAGATAGAGTTTGCAGTAATTGTGACATGAAATACATGTGTTGGAAAAGGGAACTATATAGTACCTATGGAAGTTTCTCAGAATTAATTAAGTCATCAGAAGAAGGTGTTTTAGTATTTCCAGAAGAATTAGAAAAGAAATGTGTAAAAAAACATGCACTTATTAAAAGTACTGAAGAAATAGTAGAAAAGCATATATTAAATGAAATGTGGAAAAAAAGATTAGAGGAAGGAAGGATGCTTTTAGCAAATCATATAGGAAATATGGCGGATACTGTTGATGAGATTTTAACAGACTTAGATAGAGATATGGAACTCTGTGGTGAATTCGAAAGAAGTTTAAAAAGGACTCTTAACAGAAATAACTTTAAATACCTAGATTTGTTTTGCTATGAAGATAAAAAAGGAAGAATTAACATAAAAATCACTTTAGAGAATTGTCATGGAGCACAGTATTGTGTTAAAGAAGCTTTACCAATAATAAATAAGGTAATAGGAAGACCGATGAGTATAGGAGGGGATGGATGTAGTATTGACCCAAAGAGTAATCAATGTAAGGTGCTGATAGAAGAAACACCTAAATATCATATAGCAAGTTATGTAGCTTTAAGTTGTAAGGAGGGAGAAAAGTACACAGGGGATAGCCATTCTTTCAATAAAACAAAAGACGGTTGTTATATGACCTTAGTTAGTGACGGGATGGGATCAGGACCAGGTGCAGGAGAGGAATCAAAGGCAGCTGTGGAACTTATAGAGAAATTTACTGAAGCAGGATTTAACAATATGACAGCAATAAATGCTGTTAACTCTATAATGAATATGAAATTCGCAGAAGATGAGAAATATGCGACATTAGATATGAATACTGTTGATTTATACTCTGGAGATATAAGTTTTATGAAGATAGGAGCTGTTGCTAGTTTTATAAAGAGTGGAGATAGTGTAGAAGAAATAAGTTCTAAAACGTTACCCTTTGGAGTGCTAGATAAGGTTGATGTTGATATTATAAATAGAAAGGTTAAGAGCGGAGATATAATAATAACCTTAAGTGATGGTATATTAGAAATAAATAAGGATCAGAGTGGAAGCACTGGATGGCTTGTAAACTATCTAAGAGAGTGTAAGTCTACTAATCCTAAAGAGATGGTTCATGATATATTAGAAAAGGCAAAAGAACTATCTGGAGGCAAAAGTAAAGATGATATGACAGTTGTGGCTTCAAAAGTATATTCTTTATATTAAGTTATTGAATAAAAAACTTGGCTAACACCAGGTTTTTTATTTATGCACATTAATGAAAGAACAAATTGGTTCCTTCACATTAAAAAACAGGACATACTAGTTCCTGCACCTAAAAAAACAGTATAAATTAGTTCTTTCACATTATTATATATAGTTGATTTTAATAATTGTAAATGTTAAATTGTAGAAGTATAATAAGATTGATTAATACATTGAGGTGGATTTGAATTTGAAAGATAAGATAATTAAATATATTGAAGATAAAGAGCTTATTAAATCTGGTGATAGGATTTTAGTTGCTCTTTCTGGCGGTCCCGACTCAATTTTTTTGACTAATATTTTAATAGAGATTAGTGAAAACTATAATCTTAAGATAGCAGCTGCACACATAAATCATATGCTTAGAGGAAAAGAAGCAGATGAGGATGAAGCTTATGTTAGAAGTTTTTGTGAAAAAGCTGGTATAGATTGTTTTGTAAAAAGAGTTGATATTAATAGGATTGTTAAAGAGCGAGGAATAAGCTCTGAGATGGCTGGCAGAGAAGAAAGGTATAAATTCTTTGAGGAATTAAAAAAAGAACACTCTTATGATAAAATAGCCTTAGCCCATAATTTAAATGATCAGGCAGAGACTATTTTAATGAGGCTTATGAGAGGAACTGGGTTAGAAGGTTTAGTTGGTATAAAAGCTAAACGTGATGATATTTACATAAGACCTATATTGTGTATAGAAAGAAATGAGATAGAGAAATATTGCTTAGAAAAAAAATTAAAGCCAAGAGTTGATAAAACTAATTTAGAAAATATATATTCTAGGAATAAGGTAAGATTAGAATTGATACCATATATTAAGGAGAATTTTAATTCTGATATTATAAATACTATTAATAGATTAGGTATACTTTTAAGCAAGGATGAAGAATTTATAAATGAATATGTTGAAAAGAGCTTGGATAAATATTGTGATTTTAAAGATGAACTAAAAATAGGTGAAAAACTATTTTTAGAAAAGGAAGCATTACTTACAAGGACACTAAAATCAGCATTAGTAGTATTTTCAAAAAAACATTTTGATTTTGAAATGAAACATATTTATGATATTATAACATTACAAAGAAATAAAACTGGAACAAGATTATCACTTCCGCATAATTTGGAAGCTGTAAATGTATATAAGAATGTAATAATTAGATTTGTAAATACTTATAATGAAGAGAAAAGTAAAAAAGCAAATATATTGTTGAAAAAGGAAGAGTTGAATAATAATATCATAAGATTTAATGAATATGATATGGAATTTACTGTTTCTAGTAATGAAGGAAATTTGATGTTTTCAGATGATTCCCTTGTAAAATATTTTGATTATGATAAAATATCTAAAAATATAGAAGTGAGGCTCAGAAAAGATGGGGATAGAATGAAGCCATTAGGAATGAGCGGAAGAAAAAAAATAAAAGATATTTTTATAGATTTTAAGATACCTAAAGATAATAGAGATTTTATTCCTATAGTTTGTTTTGATGATGAAATAGCATGGGTTGTTGGAATCAAAACTTCTGAAGAATTTAAAATTAATAAAAGTACAAAAAAAATATTAAAAATTAAATTGATTAGAAAGGAACAGTAAGAATGAGGGACGATGTAAAAGAGATTTTGTTTAGTGAGGAGGCTATCACTAAAAGAGTAAAGGAACTTGCTGATGAGATAAATAAAGATTATAAGGGAAAAGAATTAGTTGTGGTAGGAGTTTTAAAAGGTTCAGTTTTATTTGCATCAGAGCTTATAAAAAACATTGAAATACCATGTGAAATAGACTTTATGGCAGTTTCATCCTATGGCAATTCCACTGAAACATCTGGTGTTGTTAGAATATTAAAGGATTTAGACCATGGAATTGAAGGAAAAAACATCTTAATAGTTGAAGATATAGTAGATACAGGAATAACTTTAAATTACTTGTCTAAGTATTTACAAGGGAGAGGAGCTAATAGTATAAGCATAGCGACACTTCTTAATAAACCAGCTAGAAGAGCAGTTGACGTGGATGTTAAGTATGAAGGTTTTATAGTTCCAGATGAATTTATAGTGGGATATGGTATAGATTATGCTGAGAAGTATAGGAATCTTCCGTTCATAGGCATTCTTGATCCAAAGGTATATAGAAAGTAATATAAGCATATATACCATAATACTATTGATTAGATACAATTAAATGTGATAAAATTTTTAATAACTAGAAAGAGAGGGGGGCCTTGAATGAAAAAATTTTCTGGCACTGCAACTTGGTTAATAATAACTGTTATGGTCATGATAACCTCATTTGCCCTATGGGAAGGCGGTAAAAATAAGGATACAATTCACTATAGTGATTTTAAACAAAGTTATATTAAAGATGAAGTAAAATCAATAAGAGTTAAACAAGATAATATAACAATAGAAGGTACTTTAAATGATGGAAAGGCGTTTGTTGTATACGCGCCATTAACTATTCTTAATGGATTACTTACAGAAAATCCTAAGCAAAATGTAGATATATTATTTGATCAGCCAACAAGTACAAAAGAGTGGGTTCAATTAATCCCTACAGTATTACTTATAGTAGTATTTTTAATTTTCTTATTCATAATAATGCAGCAATCACAAAGCGGAGGCGGAAATAGAGGAGTAATGAATTTTGGCAAAAGTAAAGCTAAAATGGCAGCTCCAGATAAAAAGAAGGTTACGTTTAAAGATGTGGCAGGAGCTGAAGAAGAAAAAGAGGAATTAGCAGAAATAGTTGATTTCTTAAAAGATCCTAAAAAATATACAGATATGGGCGCTAGGATTCCAAAGGGAGTCTTGTTAGTTGGACCTCCAGGAACAGGTAAAACTTTATTAGCAAGAGCTATTGCTGGTGAAGCTGGAGTACCTTTCTTAAGCATATCGGGATCTGACTTTGTTGAAATGTTTGTAGGAGTAGGTGCATCTAGAGTTAGAGACTTATTTGAACAAGCAAAAAAGTATCCAGCATGTATAATATTTATTGATGAAATAGATGCTGTAGGTAGACAAAGAGGAGCAGGTCTTGGCGGAGGTCATGATGAAAGAGAACAAACACTTAATCAATTATTAGTTGAAATGGATGGTTTCGGACTTAATGAAGGAATAATAATGATAGCTGCTACTAACAGACCAGACATATTAGATCCAGCATTATTAAGACCAGGTAGATTTGATAGACAAATCATGGTTGGAGCACCTGATGTTAAGGGAAGAGAAGATATATTAAAAGTTCATACAAGAAATAAACCATTATCAGATGATATAAAATTAGATGTTTTAGCAAAAAGAACTCCTGGATTTACTGGAGCTGATATAGAAAATCTTACTAATGAAGCTGCACTGCTTTCAGTAAGAAAATCTAAAAAGAGAATCACTATGGAAGAAATGGAAGAGGCTATAACAAGAGTAATTGCTGGTCCTGAAAAGAAGAGCAGAGTTATTAGTGAACATGATAAAAAACTTACAGCTTATCATGAAGCAGGTCATGCAGTAGTAGCTATGTATTTAGAAAATTCAGACCCAGTTCACCAAATAAGTATAATACCAAGAGGTATGGCAGGTGGATATACAATGCATTTACCTAAGGAAGATAGATCATATACATCAAAATCAAAGTTAAAAGATGATATGGTAAGTCTTTTAGGAGGAAGAGTAGCTGAAAAGTTAATTCTTGGAGATATAAGTACTGGAGCTAAAAATGATATTGATAGAGTTTCTAACATAGCAAGAGCAATGGTTATGGAATATGGTATGAGTGATAACTTAGGACCTATAACCTATGGAACAGATCAAAATGAAGTCTTCTTAGGAAGAGATTTAGGGAGATCTAGAAACTTTAGTGAAGAAATTGGTTCTAGAATAGATAGAGAAATAAAAGAATTAGTAGATGAAGCATATAAGAGAACAGAAAAGTTATTAACAGAAAACATTCATAAGCTTCATGCAGTAGCTTTAGCTCTTCTTGAAAAAGAAAGACTTGAAGCAAATGAATTCCAAGAAGTATTTGTTAATGCATAATTAGTATTAAAAAGCCGTATTATATACGGCTTTTTTTATTATTAATTCGTTATGAGGCGAAAAATATCTTTAAAATTGCAATAAAGCTTCAAAAAAATATATTTAATGATATAATATAGATGAATTACAGAGTGTTTATTAATATAAGAAAGAGGTGTTTACTTATGAAAAGTGATATTGAAATAGCACAAGAAGCAAAAATGCTACCAATAGTTAAAATAGCTCAGGATTTAAATTTAAGTGAGGATGATATAGAGTTATACGGCAAATATAAATGCAAAATTTCCTTAGATATATTAAATAAATCAGATAATAAAGATGGAAAGCTTGTTTTAGTAACAGCGATAAATCCAACTCCAGCAGGGGAAGGGAAGTCTACTGTTACAGTAGGATTAGGTCAAGGGCTTTGTAAATTAGGGAAAAAAGCTGTAATAGCATTAAGAGAACCTTCTTTAGGACCAGTTTTTGGAATAAAAGGCGGGGCAGCTGGTGGTGGATATGCTCAAGTAGTTCCTATGGAAGATATAAATCTTCACTTCACTGGAGATATGCATGCTATAACTTCAGCTAATAATTTACTATCAGCGGCTATAGATAATCATATACACCAAGGTAATGATTTAAGAATAGATTCAAGAAGGATATTATTCAAAAGAGTCATGGACATGAATGATAGAGCTTTAAGGGATATAGTTGTTGGTATGGGCGGAAAAGCCAATGGTTTTGTACGTGAAGATGGTTTTATGATAACTGTTGCCTCAGAAATTATGGCTATATTATGTTTAGCTAAGGATTTAGCTGATCTTAAAGAAAGAATGGGAAATATATTAGTAGCTTATAATTTAGATGGCGATGCTGTTTATGCTAAAGATCTAAATGTACATGGAGCTATGACATTATTAATGAAGGATGCTATTAAACCTAATCTAGTGCAAACTCTAGAAAATACTCCAGCAATAATTCATGGAGGACCTTTTGCTAATATCGCACATGGATGTAATTCTATAATAGCTACTAAAACTGCGTTAAAATTAGGAGATATAGTTGTTACTGAAGCAGGATTTGGAGCTGACCTTGGAGCTGAAAAATTCTTCGATATAAAATGTAGATATGGTGAACTTAAACCTAACTGTGTAGTTTTAGTTGCGACTATTAGAGCATTAAAACATCATGGTGGAGTAGCTAAGGATAAATTAAATATAGAAGATATAGAAGCATTAGATAAAGGTATGGAAAATTTAGGGAAACACATAGAAAATATAAAAAAATATGGTGTTCCTATGATTGTTGCTATAAATAAATTTGTAACTGATACTGAAGATGAAATAAAGGCAATAAAAGATTATTGCCATTCCATTGGCGTTAAGGTATCACTTTCAGAAGTATGGGCAAAAGGTGGAGATGGAGCCATGGAACTTGGGAATGAAGTTCTAGATATAATAGAAAAAGAAGAATCTAAATTTGATGTATTATATGATGTGGAAGATTCAATTGAAGATAAAATATCTAAAATAGCTAAAGAGATATATGGAGCAAATAGTGTTAATTTTACAACTCAAGCTTTAAATCAAATTAGAGAATTGGAAAGAATAGGATGCGATAAACTTCCTATATGTATGGCGAAAACTCAATATTCATTATCTGATAATCCTAAATTACTTGGAAGAGCAAGTAATTTTGATATTACAGTTAGAGAAATTAAAGTTTCTAAAGGTGCGGGATTTATAGTAGCTTTAACTGGTGATATAATGACAATGCCGGGATTACCTAAAGTTCCAGCAGCTGCTAGAATGGATATATTAGAAAATGGAGAAATATTAGGATTGTTTTAAAAAATAAAAGAAGAAAAACCTGAGTACTTGAGTACCTGATCACTCAAGTACTCAAGTACTCAGATATTTGGATGTATAAATATAATCTAAAAAATTAACTTCTCGATTAATTTGAGAAGTTAATTTTTTTATTATTCTTTTATTAAAAAGTTTTTAAAATGTAATTCTTTGTTAATATAAAAACAATGTTAAAAACTTGACAAATCAAAATTAATTGCTAAAATTAAATTGTTAAATTGTAAAAGTATTTAAGAATCTTAGTAGCTTCAAAGCTACTTTTAATTATATTAAGGCGGTGCAATTATGATACTATTAATAGATGTGGGGAATACCAACATTGTATTAGGGGTTAGTAAAGAGGAAAAATTTATAGCTAGCTGGAGGATATCTACAGATGCTAATAAAACCTCAGATGAATATGGAATACAAGTTATGCAGCTATTTAATCAAAACTCTTTAGATCCTAAAGAAGTAAGCGGAATAATTATATCTTCTGTAGTTCCTAATATAATGTATTCTTTGGAGCATATGATAAGAAAGTGTTTTAATACTGAAGCACTTGTTGTAGGTCCTGGCATAAAAACAGGTATTAATATCAAGTATGATAATCCAAAAGAAGTTGGTGCAGATAGAATAGTAAATGCTGTAGCAGCACATGAAAAGTATAAAAGACCTTTAATAATTATAGACTTTGGAACAGCAACCACTTTTTGTGCTATAACTAAACGAGGAAATTATTTAGGTGGGAATATTGTTCCAGGAATAAAAATATCCTCAGAGGCTTTGTTTGAAAGAGCAGCTAAATTACCTAGAGTTGAGCTTGAGAAACCTAAAAGTATAATTTGTAAGAACACAATTACAAGTATGCAAGCGGGAATAATCTATGGATACATAGGTCAAGTTGAATATATAGTAAATATGATGAAAAATGAAATGAAAGAACTAGATGAAGAAGAGCCATTTGTTATAGCAACAGGAGGACTAGCTTCACTTATTTCAGAAGGAACAAATATTATAGATAAAATAGAATCTCAACTTACTCTTGAAGGACTAAAGATAATCTATGAAAAAAATAAGGAGTAGATAATAGTGAATATAGGAAAAATGAGTTTCGAAAATCCTGTATTTTTAGCACCGATGGCAGGGGTAACAGATATATCCTTTAGGGGCCTGTGTAAAGAGATGGGTTGCGAACTTGTTTATACAGAAATGATAAGCGCTAAAGCTCTTTATTATGGTAGTGAAAATACGAAGAAACTTTTGAGAATAGCAGAAGAAGAAATGCCTGCAGCAGTACAGATATTTGGAAGAGAACCAAATATAATGGCAGAAGTAGTAGACAAGTATTTAAATAATAGAGATGACATATGTATAATAGATATAAATATGGGATGTCCGGCTCCCAAGATAGTTAAAAATGGAGAGGGCTCAGCACTTATGAAAGAACCTAAACTAGCAGCTGAGATAGTAAAGGCAGTTAAAAAAAGTTCCAAGCACCCTGTTACAGTTAAGTTTAGAAAAGGCTTTGATGATGAGAATGTTAATGCCGTTGAGTTCGCTAAATGGATGGAGGATGCAGGTGCAGATACTATAGCAGTTCATGGTAGGACAAGAACTCAAATGTATGAAGGTAAGGCTGATTGGGATATAATATCTAAGGTGAAAAAAGCAGTATCTATTCCTGTTATAGGAAATGGGGATGTATTTACTCCGGAAGATGCAATGAACATTAAAAAGATAAGTAACTGTGATGGTATAATGATCGCAAGAGGAAGCATGGGGAATCCATGGATATTTAAGCTTATTTCTCAAAAGCTAAAAGGAGAGGATGTAACTTACCCTAAAGCTAGTGAGAAGATAGAAATGTGCATTAGGCACTATAAGATAGCGTTAAAATATGAAGGTGAATATAAAGCTATACGCGAAATGAGAAAACATTCAGCATGGTATATAAAAGGTTTGCCTCATTGTACGGACATAAAAGACAAAATAAATACTGTGGAAAGTTCCAATGAAGCTATAGCTATATTAGAAGATTATATAAAAATACTCGAAATTGCAGGTATTTAAAGTAAAAGTTTAGAATAATATACTTTAAGAGTATTTGTAATTGAGGGTGGCGTTCATTTATGAAATCTATCTTAGACATAAGACTTAGAGAAGGAGATCCATACTTTAAGTATAACTCTATAAATAAAATACTAGATAAATTAAAAACAAAAACATATATTCCTAAAAAGTTAGGTTTATTAGATAAAGAAATAACTCGAGTAAGTATTCCGCCTAATTATAATAAGGATGCTTACTCTTATAATATATTGAGAGCTATAGGAAGAGCAACATGGAGCTCAGTTAGTGTTAGAGGTAATAGATTATACGATTTAGACTATTTAGATAGTTTTCAAAAAAATGTACTTTCATTTTGTATTGTTAGATCTATGTCTATAATACTAATTAATAATAAAAAAACTGTAAAAAATTCCGTTATAGCAATCGAAGATGGTGGAAATACTAATAATCTATCACTTATTGAGGAATGTGCAAAATATACCAAGAGAATAGTGTTAGTTACTAGGAATTTTAAAAATGTCAATAATATAAGAAGTCACATACTGCTTAATTACGGAGTTTCACCTGAATTCACAACTAATATTAATGATACTAAAGGGATAGACTTTATTATAAGTGATAAAGCTAAAAGTTATGGTGATATAGGAGTTTGGTATTTAGATAGTTTTTATGAGCCAGAACAATTCGGTAATTTAGTGGTTAATGATGTGTTATTATCAATAAATGATTATGAAGAAAGGGTTTCACCTGAACTTCTAGGAGCCTTGCTTAAATCAGATATTAATATTAGTAAGAGAGTAGAAGATTTTTTTGATAGTAATAAAGTTAATATAGAAGAGATTAGATTTGGCAAAAAAGAAATTGATATCAACTCTTATTGACATGTAATAGCGTAAGCTTTATAATATTTTAAATAATCATATAGGAAAAACTATTAAATTAAAGATAAAATATGATATATTATATGATGAACCATATAGAAGGGGAGAAAGACATGAGCGAACAAAAAAAAGTTATATTAACTTATGAAGGTGTAAAAAAATTAGAAGAGGAACTAGAGTTCCTTAAAACTGTAAAAAGAAAAGAAATAACTGAAAAAATAAAAGTTGCACTAGGATATGGGGATCTAAGTGAGAATTCAGAATACGATGAAGCTAAAAATGAGCAGGCTTTTACAGAAGGAAGAATTCTTCAATTAGAAAACATGTTAAAAAATGCAGTTGTTGTAGATGAGTCTGAAATATCAACAGATAGAGTATCAATAGGATCTAAAGTTAAAATAAAAGACTATGAATTTGATGAAGAAGTTGAGTATGTAATAGTAGGATCAGCTGAAGCAGATCCAATAAATTATAAAATTTCAAATGAATCTCCTGTAGGAGCTGGGCTTTTAGGTAAAAAAGTTGGAGATGTTGTTGAAATCACAGTACCTGAAGGGGTAAATAAGTTTGAAGTATTAGGAATTAGAAGAGATTAATGGAGGACCACCAATGTCAAATGAAGAGATAAGTATAAACCAGTTGGAAGCTCAATTTAATGAGCAGGAAAGATTAAGAAGACAGAAACTTGTAGAACTACAAGAGGCAGGAAAAGATCCTTTTGATGTATATAAAGTTGAAAGAACTCATACTTCAGTTCAAGTAAAGGATGAATTTGAGACTCTTGAAGGAAAAACTGTAACTATAGCTGGACGTTTAATGTCTAAAAGAGGGCAAGGAAAAGTTGTTTTTGCAGATATCCATGATAGAGATGGGAAAATGCAATTATTTATTAAATTAGATGCTGTTGGAGAAGAAAATCTTAAAGAGTTTAAAACTTATGATTTAGGAGATTGGATAGCAGCAGAAGGTGAAGTATTTAGAACTAAGGCTGGAGAAATTTCTGTTAAGGTTAATGCATTCCAACTTATATCTAAGTCATTAAAACCACTTCCAGAAAAATGGCATGGATTAAAAGATCCAGATTTAAGATATAGACAAAGAGAACTTGACTTAATTACGAATCAAGAAGTAAGAGAAACTTTTATAAAAAGATCAAAAATAGTTTCTGGAATAAGAGAATTCTTAGATCAAAAGGGCTATTTAGAGGTAGATACTCCAATGTTACAAACAAGTGCAGGTGGAGCAGCTGCTAGACCATTCACAACTCATCATAATACTTTAGATATAGACATGTATCTAAGAATAGCTACAGAACTACATTTAAAAAGATGTATAGTAGGTGGCTTTGAAAAAGTTTATGATATGGGAAGAATCTTCAGAAATGAGGGTATGTCAGTAAAACATAATCCAGAGTTCACAACTATAGAATTATATGAAGCTTATGCTGACTATAACGACATGATGGAACTAACTGAAAACTTAGTTGCTTACGTTTGTCAAAAGGTTAATGGAACAACTAAGGTAAATTACCAAGGAACAGAAATAGAATTTATGCCACCTTGGAGAAGAGTAACTATGGTTGATATAGTAAAAGAGCATACTGGCTTTGACTATAATGCTGTAGCTACAAATGAAGAAGCTCAAGCTATAGCTAAAGAAAAACACTTAGAGTTTAAGAAACCGTTAGATAAAGTTACTAAGGGTGAAGTTCTTAATGCTCTTTATGAAGAATTCTGTGAAGAAAAATTAATACAACCAACTTTTGTTATAGATTATCCAGTCGAAAATTCTCCTCTTACTAAAAAGAAGAGAGGAAATGATGAATTTACTGAAAGATTTGAAGGATTTGTATTTGGAAGAGAGATATGTAATGCATACTCTGAATTAAACGATCCTATCGTTCAAAGAGATAGATTTAAACAACAAGAACAAGAAAGAGAGCTTGGAGATGACGAAGCATACATGATAGATGAAGAGTTCATGAGTGCTTTAGAAACAGGTATGCCTCCAACTGGTGGCTTAGGAATAGGTATAGATAGACTTATAATGTTCTTAACAGATTCAGCGTCTATAAGAGACGTAATCTTATTCCCAACAATGAAGCCACTACAATAAATCGTAAATTAATAAATCGCCGTATTAACGGCGGTTTTTTAATTAAATTTATTAAAAAACATTAAAATTTTTCAAAAAAGCTATTGATTTTTACAAATAACTTGATATAATAATACTTGTGATTAATGTTCCGTGGTAGCTCAATGGTGGAGCACTCGGCTGTTAACCGATAGGTTGGAGGTTCGAGCCCTCTCCACGGAGCCAAATTTTCTAAATAGTAGCTATAGGCTGCTTTTTTTTATTTCAGATTTAAATTGACAATAAAGTATTATCTGATAAAATTATTATATAATTAAATATGCATGATGATAAAGAGGAGTATTCTTAATTATGTTTTAGAGAGATAGCGGATGGTGAAAGCTATTATGTGGTTAAGATGAAGGGAGCTTTTGAGTGCTTAAACTTTGAAAGTAGGGCTATTGCCAAGAAGGGTGGAACCGCGGAAAGATATTTTCGTCCCTTTATGGTAAGAGGTCTTTTTTTATTATAAAAAAATATTTGGAGGTATTAAAATGGCAGTAGAAAAGACTATGGATAAAATAGTGGCTCTTTGTAAAAATAGAGGATTTATATTCCCAGGCTCTGATATATATGGAGGACTTGCGAATTCATGGGATTACGGTCCTTTAGGAGTTGAATTTAAAAACAATGTAAAAAAAGCATGGTGGAAAAAATTCGTTCAAGAAAGTCCATACAATGTAGGAGTAGACTGTGCAATTTTAATGAATAGAGAAGTTTGGGTTGCATCAGGACACGTTGGTGGATTCTCAGATCCTTTAATGGATTGCAAAGATTGTAAATCAAGATTCAGAGCAGATAAAATAATAGAAGATCATATGACTGAAAATGGAGCAGAAGTTGCTACAGCTGATGGATGGAGCAATGAAGAACTTAAAGATTATATAGATAAAAACAATATAGTTTGTCCTAAATGTGGAAAGAAAAACTTTACTGATATAAGAAAATTTAATCTTATGTTTAAAACCTTCCAAGGTGTAACAGAAGATGCTAAATCAGAAATATTCTTAAGACCAGAAACAGCTCAAGGTATATTTGTAAACTTTAAAGCTGTTCAAAGATCTTCAAGAAAGAAAGTACCTTTTGGAATAGCTCAAATAGGTAAATCTTTCAGAAATGAAATAACACCAGGAAACTTCGTATTTAGAACAAGAGAATTCGAACAAATGGAGTTAGAATTCTTCTGTAAGCCAGGAACAGATTTAGAATGGTTTAGTTACTGGAGAGAATATTGTTGGAAATTCTTATTAAACTTAGGTGTAAATGAAAGTAATTTAAGAATGAGAGATCATGAAGCGGAAGAACTTTCTTTCTACTCAAATGCAACTTCTGATATAGAATACTTATTCCCATTTGGATGGGGAGAATTATGGGGAATAGCTGATAGAACTGACTATGACCTTAAAAAACACCAAGAACATTCTGGTCAAGATATGAATTATTTAGATCCAATTACTAATGAAAAATACGTACCATATTGTATAGAACCTTCATTAGGAGCAGATAGAGTTGCATTAGCATTTTTAATCGATGCATATGATGAGGAGGAATTAGATGGTGGAGATGTAAGATCAGTATTAAGATTACATCCAGCACTAGCACCATTTAAAGCTGCTGTACTTCCATTATCTAAAAAGTTATCAGAAAAAGCAGATGAAGTATATGCAAAACTTGCTAAAAACTTTAATATAGAATATGATGAAGCTGGAAGTATAGGAAAGAGATATAGAAGACAAGATGAAATAGGTACTCCATTATGTATAACAGTTGATTTTGATACTATGGAAGATGAATCAGTAACTGTTAGAGATAGAGATACAATGAATCAAATCAGAATTAAGATAGATGAACTAGAAGCATATATAAGCAAAAAATTAGAATTTTAATAAAAATCACCTGGGATTTATTTACCCGGGTGATTTTTTTCTATATCTAGTAAATAAGTTTTTTTATCAATTCCCAAAGCAAAACCTACTAGTGCACCATTAGAACCAATAACTCTATGACAAGGAACAATTATAAATAATGGATTCTTATTTACAGCACCGCCAACTGCTCTGGATGCATTAGGATTTCCAAGAGAGACAGCAACATCTTTATAACTAGCAGTTTTACCATAAGGGATTTTTAATAGTTCATTCCATACACTTTTTTGAAATTTTGTACCATTAAATTCTAAAGGTAGTGTAAATTCTCTTCTCTGATTCATAAAATATTCATTGAGTTGAGTTTTGCATAAATCAGTTATGATGTTAGGAGTGGCTATGATGTCAGCTTGAATTATAAGAGAAAGAGAAACAAGAGCTGACTCAGAAGCAGTTATTTTGATTAAACCCATGGGGCTTTCTAAGAAATCATAATAATACATGTAAAATCTCCTTTTTAAATTAGTATCGTCCTAAGTAGAATTATAATATAACCAATGTTATAATTAAAAGCAAATGGGCAAAGATTTAAAGTAGAGTATAGTTTTGGAGGCATATTTAATGAAAAGTGATTTTAATGAATTTAAAGTTTTTATAAAGGGTAAAAAAGTAGGAGTTTTAGGAATAGGTGTTAGTAATATACCATTAATAAATTTTTTGCTAGAATTAGGGGCTGAAGTAACGGCTTTTGATAAAAAAGATGAAACACAATTAGGGGATATAGGGAAAGATTTCATAAATAAAGGGGTTAAGCTTTCTTTGGGAGAAGACTATTTAAGTAGACTGAAAGGTTTTGATGTTATATTTAAAACACCAGGTATGAGAATAGACTTACCTGAACTTGTAAATGCAAAGAATGAGGGTGCTCACATAACATCAGAAATGGAAGAGTTCGTAAAATATTGTCCTGCTAAGATTTATGGAATAACAGGAAGCGATGGAAAAACTACAACAACAACTATTGTATCTAAACTTCTAATTGAGGAAGGTTTTAAGACATGGGTAGGTGGTAATATAGGTTCTCCGCTTTTTTCTAATATAGAAGAGATTACTACTAAAGATAGAGTAGTATTAGAACTTTCTTCTTTTCAGCTTATGACAATGAAAGAAAAGATAGATAAAGTAATAGTAACTAATATAACTCCTAACCATTTAGATATGCATAAGGGTATGGATGAGTATGTTGATGCTAAAAAGAATATATTTAAATACCAGGAAAAAGAAGATTTATTAGTATTAAATATAGATAATGAAATTACAAAAAGCTTTATAGGTGAAGCTAAAGGGCATGTAAAAACATTTTCTTCTAAAGAAGAATTAAAAGATGGAGCGTATTTAAAAGCTGGATATCTTTATATAAGGGATAAAAAAATCATAAATAAAGATGAAATTGTAATAAAGGGAACTCATAATATAGAAAACTATCTTGCAGCTTTTTTAGTGACTGAAGATGAGGTATCTATTGAAAGCATGGTAAATGTAGCAAGAAACTTCAAGGGAGTAGCACATAGGTGTGAGCTAATAAGAGAAGTTGAAGGTGTTAAATACTATAATGACTCAATAGCATCTAGCCCAACTAGAACATTAGCCGGATTAAAGGCTTTTGACGAAAAAGTAATATTAATTGCAGGTGGGTATGATAAACATATACCATTTGAACCACTTGCGCAAGAGGGACATGAGTATATCAAGGAATTGATATTATTAGGAGCAACAAAATATAAAATAAAAGAAGTTTTTGATAAGATAAAAGAGGATAAAGGAATAAATGTTCCAGTAAATATAGTAGAATCCTTAGAAGAGGCAGTAAAAAAGGCTAAAGATATAGCTAAGGATGGAGATATAGTAACGTTATCACCTGCTTGTGCAAGTTTTGATATGTTTACTAACTTTGAAATAAGAGGTAATAAGTTTAGGGATATTGTTAATAGTATATAAAGTAAAACACCCCAAAGTTCTTTAATATTGAACTTTGAGGTGTTTATATTTAAAGCTAATAAAACTTTTATTTATAAGCATTCTCTATCCTATGTATTTCAGAATCAGTAGAAAGACTTCTCTTATAAAAAATAGAGTTTTCAAAAAGATAATAATCTACTACTGAATCTTTGGATATCTTAGTTGAGGAGAATTTCAGCTCGCCAGTTTCACTTAAACTGTAAAGATAATTAAGGTCATTTTTGTTTATAAAGAAAACAGTATTATTGATTGAATGTAGATCTTGAGCTGTTACATCAAGAATCTTTTTTTCTTCTGACTTATCTATAAGAAGTAAATATAGATTATCGTTATCTGAGGAATTTACAAATATAATATTATTTTTATATAAAGCAAAAGATTCTACAGATGAATTAGACAATTTAGTTCTGGAAGTTCCATCTGACTTTACTCCGTATATTTTAGAGTAATCAGATAGGTTTTGATACAATATCCAATCCCCAACTATAATGAATTTACCAGCATTATCTTGAGTTAAAGCTGTTTTTGTATTGTTTTTAAGATTATATTTAGTAATTACATTGTTATTATTTTTATTTATGTAATATAAATCATCACCAGATAAAATAAGATTATAAGCATAATCATCAGATAATTTAGTGGAACTTTTTAAATCCTGAGATGTAGTATGTAGACTTCCAATATTATCGCTGTAAATTATTTTATCACCATAAACAGCTATTGAAGATGAAGAAGATGTTATGTTATATGTATTTTCATTTTTTAAATTAGGAAACATATCTTTAGTAAGAACTTTAGGAAAAGTTGCTAATTTATTTCCATCTCTCCAATCAACAAATATATTTTTATCTAAAAAAGGATAAAATATATTTGGCGATAAAGAAGTGTCTCCTAAAAATACTATACTGTTTTGATTTGATTGTGGAGACTTTATGGTTATAGTATTACTGTTATTTTGAGTAGTATTATCTGAATTGGTTGATTTATTACTGCAAGATAACAAAGTAATAGAAAAAGAACATAATAAAAAGAGCATAAGTTTTTTTATCAAAGTAAATACCTCCAGTAAGTTATGTAATTATTATGATTATATTATAGTTAATTATTGAGCAAATAACAAATAGATTAATATAAACATTACCTAGTGTATCTTTAATAGGAAAATTAAGAAATTAAAAGAAAGATTAAGAAATATAAAGTTAAAATAGAATAATAATATAATTATAGAGAGTTACAATATAAATATCGTGTTACTATTTTATTCGTCGCTAAGACAAAGAACAGTTGAAAAAAACATGTTGACATAAAGATGTTGATAGTGTTAAACTGTGAAAGCAAGTTTTATTAGATCTTTGAAAATTAAACAGAGGAAACTTAAGAAGTTTTGAATAAAACTTACACAACGAAAGTTGTGAGTAAGTAATTGTAACAAATGTAAAGTTTGAAACAACTACTTAAAGTCAACGTAATTCTTAGAGTAAGATTAAACTCAAGGAAACTCCTTAGCTAAAGCTAATGAGTAAGTTCCATCAACTAAATCGA